>NZ_JAIZRQ010000001.1:0-1286775 GCF_020419685.1 Burkholderia sp. AU33545
GATCCCCTTGAAGGGTCGTTCGAGACCAGGACGTTGATAGGTCAGGTGTGTAAGCGCAGTAATGCGTTCAGCTAACTGATACTAATTGCCCGTAAGGCTTGATCCTATAACAAGTCTGTCTCGCGCTACAGAGCGCGTCGGACTGGTTGATTCTCGTGTGTGATACACACAACCTAAATTACTGCTTCTTCCAAGATTGGTTCTGTTGGCCACGCCAGCAGAACAACCCTCTTTGCCTGATGACCATAGCGAGTCGGTCCCACCCCTTCCCATCCCGAACAGGACCGTGAAACGACTCTACGCCGATGATAGTGCGGATTCCCGTGTGAAAGTAGGTAATCGTCAGGCTCCCTAAGCCAGAAACCCCCGCCCGACAAGGCGGGGGTTTTTGCATTTGAGCGGCGGAAAGCGCGAGTGCAGGCAATCGAGCCTCTCCGGTTGTTGCTCAAGCGCGTAACCCGACCCCGCCGCTCTCCATCATCCCGGACCAATCACCCGCTTATTCGCTGCAATCTCCGGCCAGGGAGGTGACTCGTGTCCGCTCGGCGAAGCCGCCGTCAAGGCACTTTTCACACCCGCCCCCACGTCCGTATCGTCGCATCGGCAGTTCGGAGCCGGTCCAGCGTCGACATTTTTCATCCGTTATTCCAGTCTTTTCGCTGAACAGGCGGGAAATTCGTGCGAAATGAGGTCTTAGTCGGTCCATCCTCGTAAAATTTGCGAACCTCCACCCCAGTCGCATCCAGAATGATGAACGTCGCCACTCAGATAGCTCGGGCCGTTTGCCCGCACGATTGTCCGGACACATGCGCGATGCGCGTGACCGTCGAAAACGGCCGTGCGATCAAGGTCACGGGTGATCCCGACCATCCGCCCACGCAGGGCGTGTTGTGTACGAAAGTCAGCCGATATGCCGACCGCGTCCATCATCCCGACCGGCTCACCGTGCCCCTCAAGCGCATCGGCGCGAAGGGGGAAGGGCGCTTCGTGCCGATCAGCTGGAGCGAAGCACTTGACGAGATCGGTCGTCGTCTCGGGGAAATAGCTGCGCGTGCGCCGGAGGCGATTATGCCGTACAGCTACGCGGGAACGATGGGACTCGTGCAGGGCGAAGGCATCGCGCAGCGGTTCTTCCATAAACTCGGTGCGTCCCGGCTTGAGCGGACCATCTGCGCCGCGGCCGGTGCAGCAGGGCTGCGCTATACGTATGGCGGAAGCATCGGTATGCATCTCGAGCATTTCGAGGAAAGCGAGCTGATCCTGATTTGGGGCGCCAACCCGATCGCATCCAGCCTGCATTTCTGGACCCGAGCGCAGGAAGCCAAGCGTCGAGGCGCCCGTCTGGTCGCAATCGATCCCTACCGTTCGCTGACGGCGGAGAAATGCCATCAGCACTTCGCGCTGAAGCCGGGCACCGACGGCGCGTTCGCGCTCGGCATGATGCATGTGCTGATTACCGAAGACCTGCTCGATCACGACTACATCGCGCGTCATACGCTCGGCTTCGATGCGCTCAAGGCGCGAGCCCTGTCCTATCCGCCGGAGCGTGTCGCCCAGATCTGCGGCATCGAAGTGTCGGAACTGATCGAACTCGCACGTCGTTACGGCGCGACCCGCAAGGCGTCGATTCGCCTCAATTACGGCATGCAGCGTGTGCGCGGTGGCGGCAATGCCGTGCGTGCGATTGCGAGTTTGCCTGCGCTGACAGGCGCGTGGCGCGACCGGGCCGGTGGGCTGCTGCTGTCGTCGTCGGAATTCGCTCCGGTCAATCAGTCGGCGCTGCTGCGTCCGGATCTGATGCCAGGCTGGCCACACAAACTGCCGCGCATCATCAACATGAATGCGATCGGCGATGCACTGCTGCATCCGGGCGACGCCACCTTCGGGCCGAAGGTCGAAGCGGTGATTGTCTACAATTCGAATCCGGTCGCGGTCGCGCCCGACTCGTCGAAAGTCGCCGCCGGGTTCGCGCGCGAAGATCTATTCACGGTCGTTCTCGAGCACTTCAAGACAGATACGGTCGATTTTGCCGACATTGTGTTGCCTGCCACGACGCAACTCGAGCATCTCGACGTCCACAAGTCATACGGCCACACCTATGTGATGGCGAATCTACCGGCGATTCCGCCAGTCGGCGACGCACGGCCGAACACGGAAATCTTTCGCGGCATCGCACGCAGTATGGGGCTCGACGAGCCCGCGCTTTATCACAGCGACGAAGAGGTCGCGCAGACGGCGCTCCGTTGGGACGATTCGACGCTCGACAGCGATTGGGAGACGTTGAAGCGGGCCGGCTGGCTGAAGCTCAAGGTGGCGGACGCGCCTTTCGCGAATGGCGGCTTCCGCACACCGTCCGGCAAATGCGAGTTCTACAGTGCGCGACTCGAGCAGATGGGCATGGACCCGGTGCCCGATTATCTGCCGCCGTTCGAATCGGCGGAGGCCGCCCCTGAACTCGCCGCTCGTTATCCACTGGCGATGATTTCCCCGCCGGCCCGCCACTTCCTGAACAGCACGTTCGTGAACGTGGACAGCCTGCGCAGTACGGAAGGCCAGCCGCACCTCGATATACACCCGGCCGACGCCGACGCGCGCGGCATCGGGGAGGGCGACATCGTGCGTATCTTCAACGACCGCGGATCGATGCAGGCGGTCGCGAGAGTGACCGATCGTGCGCGGGCAGGGCTCGTCGTCGGACTGTCGATCTGGTGGAAGAAATTGTCGGCGGATGGACGGAACGCGAACGAGGTGACGAGCCAGGCGCTGACCGATCTCGGCAACTCGGCGACGTTTTACGATTGTCTGGTGGAAGTTGAGCGGATTTGACCGAACTTCTTGATATGATCAGACAAATATATTCGAAAGTTCGAAGTGGGCATCTAACCCGGTTGTCTCGGCAAGGACGAGCCGCTACGATGCGTTTTAGCACGACCATTCGAAAATCTGTGAGGAGACGCGCAGTATGAACAAAATTTGGCTGAAATCGTACCCACCCGGCGTTCCAGCCGAAATTGACGCGTCCCCGTATCCATCCATCCCGGATCTCCTCGACGAAAGCTTCAAGCAGTATCGTGACCGCAAGGCGTTCGTCTGCATGGGCAAGAGCATCACGTACGGCGAGCTCGATGCGCTGTCGCGCCAGTTCGGCGCGTGGCTGCAGTCGCGCGGCCTGAAGCGCGGCGCGCGCGTTGCGCTCATGATGCCGAACGTACTGCAGTACCCGGTAGCGATCGTCGCGGTGCTCCGCGCGGGCTTCACCGTCGTCAACGTCAACCCGCTCTATACGCCGCGCGAGCTCGAACATCAGCTGAAGGACAGCGGGGCGGAGGCGATCGTCATCCTCGAGAATTTCGCGTCGACGCTGCAGGCCGTCATCGCCAACACCGCGGTCAAGCATGTCGTGGTCGCGTCGATGGGCGATCTGCTGGGCATCAAGGGCTGGCTCGTCAATTACGTCGTGCGCAGCGTGAAGAAGATGGTACCGGCCTGGCAGCTTCCGTCGTACACGCGCTTCAAGGCCGCGCTGTCCGAAGGTGCGCGGCAAACCTTCAAGCCGCAGAAGCTCGGCCCCGACGACGTCGCGTTCCTCCAGTACACGGGCGGTACGACGGGTGTCGCGAAGGGTGCGACGCTGTTGCACCGGAACATCGTGTCGAACGTGCTGCAGGCCGGCGCATGGCACCATCCCGCGCACGAGAAGTACCCCGAGGTGAAGCAGTTCGTGACGGTCGTCGCGCTGCCGCTCTATCACGTGTTCGCGCTGACGGTCTGCGGCTTTCTGACGATGCGCACGGGCGGCATGGGCATCCTGATCCCGAATCCGCGCGACATCGGCGGGATGATCAAGGAGTTGAAGGGTTACCAGATCTCGACGATTCCGGCCGTCAACACGTTGTACAACGCGCTGCTGAACCATCCCGAATTCAACCAGCTTGACCTGTCGAAGCTCGTGATCGCCAACGGCGGCGGCATGGCGATCCAGGAAGGCGTCGCGAAGCGCTGGTATGAGAAGACCCATACGGCGATCGTCGAGGGCTACGGCCTGTCGGAGACCTCGCCGGTCGCGACCTGCAACCCGGTAACCGCGACCGAATATAGCGGGACGATCGGCCTGCCGCTGCCGTCGACAGAAGTGGCCATCCGCGATGACGCAGGCAACGACGTCGCGCTCGGCGAGCCGGGCGAGATCTGCATCCGCGGGCCGCAGGTCATGGCCGGCTACTGGAACCGTCCGGACGAAACCGCGAAGGTCATGTTCCCGGACGGTTTCTTCAAGACCGGCGACGTCGGCGTGATGGACGCGCGCGGTTACGTGAAGATCGTCGACCGGAAGAAGGACATGATCCTGGTATCCGGTTTTAACGTGTATCCGAACGAGGTCGAGGACGTGGTGGCGTCGCACCCGGGCGTGTTCGAGGTGGCGGCGGTCGGCGTGCCGGACGAGCACTCGGGCGAAGCCGTGAAGCTGTTCGTCGTGAAGAAGGACCCGGCGCTTACCGACAAGGACATCCTCGCGTACTGCAAGGAGCGGCTTACTGGCTACAAGCGGCCGAAACTCGTCGAGTTCCGCACGGAACTGCCGAAGACGAATGTCGGCAAGATCCTGCGGCGCGAACTGCGCGACGGACGCGCATAACACCGAAGTCGAACGAACGAGCCCGGCCGATGCCGGGCTTTTTTATTCGTGGTGTCGGCACCGAGGTTGCCGCGCCGTGGTTCGACGGTCGCAGGAACCGCACGCGTTCTACCGAGATGCGCCGTGGCTGACGGAGCGGCTCGACCGGGGCGCCGCCGGCGGCCGCGATCCGCGATTCGGATGGCGCGATACCACGACGCATGCTGCCCGCCGACAGCGGTGGCATTCACGTCGATGAGGCGTTGGGAACGGTTCGCCGCCGTGAACGGGCCGCCCGGCGATCGTCCTGTTCTCCGCTCACCGCTTCGCAGCCGCAAAAGAAAAGGCGCCCGAAGGCGCCTTCAATATGCTGCGGCTTGTCAGGCAAGCTGATTAGAACTTGTGACGGATGCCGACGCGCGCTGCGACCTGGTTGCTGGTGCTCGACGGGTCGAGACCGTTGATCGACGCATGTGCCTGAACGACGTTGCCTGCCGAATCGAGCGTGTTGCCCGACGCATGCTGGTACACACCGATCACGTAGACGTCCGTGCGCTTGGACAGGAAGTAGTCGACGCCCAGCGAGCCTTGGTGGTACTTGGCTGCCGAGTTGCCGTCGATCTTGCTGCCTTGCGTGTAGTCATACGCCGCGCCGACGATCAGCGCCGGGGTCAGCTGATACTTGAAGTTGATTTCGCCGTTGTTGAACGTCGCGGTCTGGTTCACGAACGGACCGACCGAGAAGCCCTTGAACTTCGTGTTCGAGTACGTCGCGCCGATCGTCGCTGCGCCGAACGTGTACGCACCGCCCGCACCGATGACCTGGTACGTGTTCGCGCTGTTCGCATATGCGCCGTAGACCGGCGACGACACGGCCGTCGCCGCAGCCGACGCGCCGGTGTTGAACATGCCGCCGAAGTTCGCCGGCGTGCGTGCGTTCAAGTAGCCGACACCCAACACCAGCGGGCCGTTGTTGTAACCGGCGCCGAGCGACCAGACCTGGTTCTTCGAGAACTGGCCGGCTTGACCGCCGAAGCTGTACAGGCCGCCGAACGAGAAGCCGCCGTAGGTCGGGCTCGTGTACTTGACCGCGTTGTTCACACGGTATGCGTTGTTGAAGTTGTCGAGGTCGCCCGGGTGAGCAGCGATGTAGCCGCCCCACTGGTCGCCTGCCTCGAGCGGGCCGACGAAGTCGACGACGGAGTCGTACTGGCGACCCAGCGTGACCGTACCGTACTGGCTCGACAGGCCGACGTAAGCCTGGCGGCCGAACATCAGGCCGCCCTGGCCCAGCTTGCCGGAGTTGACGTCAAAACCGTTTTCGAGCACGAAGATCGCCTTCAGGCCGCTGCCCAGATCTTCGGTGCCGCGCAGGCCGAAGCGGCTGCCTTGCATCACGCCGCTTGCCAGACCGTACAGGTGGCCGCCCTTGGCGTTGTTGTTGAAGATGAAGCCTTCATCGATGATGCCGTAGAGCGTCACGCTGCTTTGCGCATGAGCTGCGCCAGCAAACGCGCCCAGCGCGACGAGCGCGAGAAGCGACTTTTTCATTAACGGATCTCCAAGAATCACTGAATTTTTTTGGCGGGGCGGATAGTTATGTTGTGTTGACAGGCCCCATCAACTTCGCAAGAAGTCGCACGTAATGTAGCAAAGCCGATTTTTCCGACAAAGCGAAATGCCTTGGCGCAAGGCTGCCATGTTTCCTTTATGCAACAATGGTTAAAATCACGGGTTAACCGCAATTTCCGCTGAATAATCAAGTCGGTTACGCAGCGGAGCACGTGCCTTTGCCGCCCGCGGCAGCACACGCAGCCAAGAGAACAGGATGGTGTTGGATGAACTGATCAGCGAATTCGATCGCGGCCTGCGATCGCTGACCGGCATTAGCCGGATGAGCCGCCCGGTGCCTGCGCCGGCAGAGCCGCCGGCCGGCGAACTGACGCCCGCGGAGCGTACGCATGCCGCCGGGCTGATGCGCGTGAACCACGTCGGCGAGGTCTGCGCGCAGGCGCTTTATCAGGCGCAGAAGCTGACCGCGCGCTCGTCGTCGTCGAAGGCGATGTTCGAGGAAGCCGCGCGCGAGGAGGAGGATCATCTCGCGTGGACCGCGCATCGGCTGAAGGAACTCGATTCGCGTCCGAGCCTGCTCAACCCGCTGTGGTACGCTGGCGCGCTCGCGATCGGCGTCGTCGCCGGAACGCTGGGCGACAAGGTCAGCCTCGGCTTCATGGCGGAGACGGAGCGCCAGGTCGAGAGCCATCTCGACGGGCACCTGTCCGAGCTGCCGGCGACCGACACGGCGTCGCGTGCGATCGTCGAGCAGATGCGGCTCGACGAGGTGAAGCACGGCAAGGCCGCGACCGATGCCGGCGGGATCGAGCTGCCGCTGCCCGCGCGGATGCTGATGCGCGCCGCATCGAAAGTCATGACGAGCACTGCATACTATCTCTGACATTCGGGCCGGGGCGGCGTGTGACGTCGCCCTGGTCCGCCGTTCCCGATACCGCCCGTTTTTTCCGCGTTTTCCCGCCCCCGAAAGCCCCGTCCGCACGCCAGTCTGGCCCGCCTTTCTCACGTATCACCTTCACAAGTTGCACTAGCTCATTCATTTATAACGATTTTTAGCATGAAAGGCCGCATGAGCATGCGCGCGTAAGTCCTTGTTCTAACTAACAAAATTCGTCAAAAAACCGGGCCGCTCCCTTGACCGTGCAAAACCCTTCCACTAAAGTGGGAGACAGTGTGAGAAAGTGTATTTTTGTGTGATTTGGCGGGCTATTCCGGCTAAATTCTTGAGCATTGAGCGGGTGCTTCGGTGCCCTGAACGGGAGAGCGGAAAGTGTTCCAAGGGGCGTCGGCGCTGACGCTCGATGCGAAAGGGCGGATGTCGGTGCCGGCTCGCTATCGCGAAGCGCTGCAAGGACAGGCAGAAGGACGGGTGACTGTGACCAAGCACCCGGACGGCTGCCTGTTGCTGTTTCCGCGCCCCGAATGGGAAGTGTTCCGCGCCAAGATCGCCGCGCTGCCGATGGACGCTCATTGGTGGCGGCGAATTTTTCTCGGCAATGCGATGGATGTCGATCTCGACAGCGCAGGCCGGATTCTCGTATCGCCCGAGCTGCGGATGGCGGCCGGACTGGAAAAGGAAGTCATGTTGTTGGGAATGGGTAGTCACTTCGAGCTGTGGGATTCGCAGACCTACATCGCGAAGGAGCAGGCAGCGATGGCGCAGGGCATGCCCGACGCGCTGAAGAACTTCACGTTCTGATTGCGGTGACGGAGACGCCCGCGATGGGAAACGAATTGCAGCATCGGACCGTACTGTTGGACGAAGCGGTCGACTCGCTCGTGACGCGGCCAGACGGCATTTATGTCGACGGCACGTTCGGGCGCGGCGGTCATAGCCGCGCGGTGCTCGCGCGGCTGGCGCCGGCCGGCCGGCTGATCGCGTTCGACAAGGATCCGAGGGCGATCGAGACGGCGCAGCGCATCGAGGATGGGCGCTTCTCGATCGTGCACGACAGCTTTGCATCGATGCGCGACGCGCTTGCGGCGCGCGGTGTCGAGAAGGTGTCGGGTGTGTTGCTGGACCTGGGCGTGTCCTCGCCGCAGGTGGACGATCCGGCGCGCGGCTTCAGCTTTCGCGCGGATGGCCCGCTGGACATGCGAATGGATCCGACGCGCGGCGAGTCGGCGGCCGAATGGCTCGCGCGCGCTTCGGTGCAGGAATTGACGGAGGTGATACGGGATTATGGGGAAGAACGGTTTGCTTTTCAGATTGCAAAGGCGCTTGTTGCTCGCCGGGCAGAGTCCGACCGTCTTGGGCCTCTCGACACCACGGGCGAGCTTGCCCAAATCGTGGGTAACGTCGTCAAAACCCGTGAGAAGGGCAAGGATCCGGCAACCCGCACCTTTCAGGCTATACGGATTCACGTCAATCAAGAGCTTGCGGACCTGCAAGTCGTACTAGACGCGGCATTGTCTTTGCTGGAGCAAGGGGGGCGGCTGGTGGTCATCAGCTTTCATTCACTCGAGGACCGGATCGTCAAGCGATTCATGCAGGCGCACGCGAGTGCGCCTGCCGTCGATCGTCGCCTGCCGATCCGTGCCGTCGACCTCCCGAGCCCGCCGCTCAAGATCATCAGCCGTCAATTCCCGAGCGAGGCGGAAGTCGCCGCGAATCCGCGCGCCCGGTCGGCCGTGATGCGCATCGCGGAGCGCGTCACGCCATGAGCCGCTTCAACATCTTCCTGCTGATCATCGTGATGGGCTGCGCGCTGTCGGTCGTCAACTCGACGAACCAGCAGCGCCAGATCTTCATCCAGCTGCAGCGCGCGCAGTCGCAGGAGCGTCAGCTCCAGCAGGACTACGCGCAGCTTCAATATCAGCAGAGCGCGCTGTCCAAGACGTCCCGCATCGAGCAGCTCGCGAACGATTCGCTGAAGATGCAGCCGATCACGACGGGCCGCACCCAGTACCTGACGCTGCCGCCGGGCGCCGCGAAGGCGATCGACGCGCCGATTCCCGCGTCGGCCGATACGGCCAGCAAGGGCAACGGAGGCGCGCGATGAAACCGTCGCAAAAGCGCCAGGACGTGAAGTTCTCGTCGAGCCCCGTGCTCGGCGTGCACCTGCCGATGTGGCGCTCGAAACTCGTCGTGTTCCTGCTGTTCATGGCGTTCGTCGCGCTCGCTGCGCGGGCGTTCTGGATCCAGGGGCCCGGCAACGCGTTCTACCAGAAGCAGGGCGAGAGCCGCTACCAGCGCACGATCGAGCTGCCGGCAACGCGCGGCAAGATCCTCGACCGTAACGGGCTCGTGCTCGCGACGAGCCTGCCCGTGCGCGCGATCTGGGCGATTCCGGACGCCGTGCCGGACGATCTCGACGCCGGCAAGGTCAACCAGCTCGGCAAGCTCCTCGGCATGACGCCGAAGGAACTGCGCGTGAAGCTGTCGCAAGACAAGGGTTTCGTCTACGTAAAGCGCCAGGTGCCGATCGACGTCGCGGACAAGGTCGCCGCGCTCGACATTCCCGGTATCTATCAGCGCAATGAATACAAGCGCTTCTATCCGGAAGGCGAGATTACCGCTCACCTGATCGGCTTCACGAACGTCGAGGACGAAGGGCAGGAGGGCGTCGAACTCGGCGACCAGAAGATGCTGTCCGGCACGTCCGGTGTGCGCCGCGTGATCAAGGACCGGATGGGGCACATCGTCGAGGACGTCGCCGAACAGATTCCGCCGCACAACGGGACGGACGTCGACCTGTCGATCGACAGCAAGATCCAGTACATCGCGTATGCGAACCTGAAGGCCGCCGTCGAGAAGTTCAAGGCGAAGGCCGGCGCTGCGATGGTCGTCGACGTGCGCACCGGCGAGGTGCTGGCGCTCGTCAACTACCCGACGTACAACCCGAACGACCGCTCGCGCATGACGGGCGAGCAGTTGCGCAACCGGATCATGACCGACGTGTTCGAGCCGGGGTCGATCATGAAGCCGTTTACGGTGTCGCTCGCGCTCGACCTGCACCGCGTGACGCCGAATACGCTCGTCGAGACGGGCAACGGGCATTTCGTGCTCGACGGCGCACCGATCACCGACGACGCGGGTTTCGGCACGCTGACGGTCGGCGGCGTGATCCAGAAGTCGAGCAACATCGGCGCGACGAAGATCGCGATGACGATGCGGCCCGAGGAAATGTGGAATATGTATACGAGCATCGGCCTCGGCCAGGCGCCGAAGGTCGGGTTCCCGGGCGCGGTGGCTGGCCGCCTGCGTCCGTGGAAGAGCTGGCGTCGCATCGAGCAGGCGACGATGTCGTACGGCTACGGCCTGTCGGTGTCGCTGTTCCAGCTCGCGCGCGCATACACGGCGATCGCGCATGACGGCGAGCTGATGCCCGTAACCATTTTCAAGGCCGACCCCAACCAGCCGGTCGTGGGTACGCAGGTGTTCAACCCGACCACCGCGCGCGAGGTGCGTGCGATGCTCGAAACGGTGGTGGCGCCGGGCGGCACGTCGCCCGATGCGGCCGTGCCGGGTTATCGCGTCGGCGGCAAGAGCGGTACCGCTTACAAGCACGAAGGCCACGGCTACACGCGCAAGTACCGCGCGTCGTTCGTCGGCATGGCGCCGATGCCGAACCCGCGCATCGTCGTCGCCGTGTCGGTCGACGAACCGACCGCCGGCAGCCACTTCGGCGGCCAGGTGTCCGGCCCCGTATTCTCGGCGATCGCAGGCGATACGATGCGCGCGCTGAACGTGCCGCCGAACATGCCGATCAAGCAGCTCGTCGTGTCCGACGACGCGCCCGGCGCGCCCGCCGCGACGGGCCCGCAAAAGCTCGCCGCGGGCGCCGGTGCGAAGCATATGATCGTATCCAGCACGACACGTAATTCACCAGGAGTTGTTCGATGAGCGCCGCTCGCAGTTCCCATCCGGCGCATCAGCAGATCGCGGCCGCGCTTGCGTGGCTGCGCCAGCATGTGGCCCCCGCGGCGCAACTGCATGCCGACACGCGCAGCCTGCAGGCTGGCGACGTGTTCCTCGGCTATGCGGTCGACGGGGCGGACAATCGCGCCTTCATTTCCGATGCCGTCGCGCGCGGCGCGGCCGCCGTGCTGTATCAGCCGGAAGGTCTCGAAGCCGCACCGGCCGTACCCGTCGCACTCGCGGTGCCGGCGCTCGACCAGCTGGCCGGCGAGATCGCCAGCGGCTGGTACGGCGACCCGAGCGACAGCCTGCTCGCCATCGGCGTGACCGGCACCAACGGCAAGACGTCCTGCACCCAATGGATCGCGGCCGCGCTGACGGCGCTGCACCAGCCGTGCGCGCTGATCGGCACGCTCGGCAGCGGCATGCCGGGGCAACTGGTGCCGACGGGCTTCACGACACCGGACGCGCCGCAGCTGCAGCGGAGCCTCGCGCAACTGCACGACGCGGGCGCGAAAGCCGTCGCGATGGAAGTCTCGTCGCACGCATTGCATCAGGGGCGCGTGAACGGCACGGCATTCGACATCGCCGTCTTCACGAACCTCACGCAGGATCACCTCGACTATCACGTCACGTTCGACGCGTACGAAGCCGCGAAGTCGAAGCTGTTCGCGTGGCGCGGTCTGCGCGCAGCGGTCGTCAATCGCGACGACGAAGCTGGCCGCCGCCTGCTCGACAAGCTGGCCGGCCGCGTGCGCACGATCGCATACGGGATCGGCGACGCGCAGGCGGCCGACGCCGATCGCGAACTGGTCGCGCGCGACGTGCGCGCGACCACGACGGGCACGGCCTTCCGTCTGCGCTCGTCGTGGGGCGACGCGGACGTCGAGGTCGGCACGCTCGGCACGTTCAACGTCAGCAACCTGCTCGCGGTGCTCGGCTCGCTGCTTGCGGCCGACGTGCCGTTCGACGCGGCCGTCGCGGAGATTGCGCGGCTCGAGTCCGTCAACGGGCGCATGCAGCGCCTTGGCGGCCGGCTGCAGAACGACGAACCGCTGGTCGTGATCGACTACGCGCATACGCCCGATGCGCTCGACAAGACGCTCGACGCGTTGCGCCCGATCGCGGCGGCGCGCGGTGGGCGGCTCGTCTGCATGTTCGGCTGCGGCGGCGATCGGGATGCGACGAAGCGCCCGCTGATGGGCGCGATCGCCGAGCGGCTCGCCGACGAAGTCGTCGTCACGAGCGACAATCCGCGCAGCGAGGATCCGCAGCGCATCATCGATCAGGTCATCGCGGGGATGACCGCGCCCGATCGCGCTCGCCGCATCGAGGATCGCGCGAGCGCGATCCTGCAGGCCGTGCGCGGCGCGGCCCGCGAGGATGTCGTCGTGCTGGCCGGCAAGGGGCACGAGGCAACGCAGGAAATCATGGGCAAGAAGCGCACGTTCTCCGATCAGGATCACGCGCGACTCGCGCTCGCGGCACGCGCGACGCACGGCAAGGGAGGCGGCGAATGACGATGCTCAGTCTCGGCGAAGCCGCGCGCCTGATTCCCGGCGCCACCGTCCGCGGCGATTCGGATACCACGTTCGAGCGCGTGTCGACGGACAGCCGCACGGTCGGTCCGGGCGACCTGTTCGTCGCGTTGAAGGGCGAGCGCTTCGACGCGCACGACTTCCTCGGCGACGTGGCCGCGCGCGGCGCAGCCGCGGCGCTCGTCGCGCACGCGCCCGCGGGCCTCGCGATGCCGGTCATCGAGGGCGGTGAAACGCGTGCCGCGCTCGGCGCACTCGCGCACGGCTGGCGCAAGCGCTTCGCGGTGCCGCTCGTCGCGGTGACGGGCAGCAACGGCAAGACGACCGTCAAGGAAATGATCGCGTCGATCTTTGCGGCTGCAGTCGGCGCCGACGCGCGGCTGGCGACGGCCGGCAACCTGAACAACGACATCGGCGTGCCGCTGACGCTGCTGCGCCTGTCGGGCGCACATCGCGTCGCGGTGATCGAGCTCGGGATGAATCACCCGGGCGAGACCGAAGTTCTCGCGCGCCTCGCGGCGCCGACCGTTGCGCTCGTCAACAATGCGCAGCGCGAACACCAGGAATTCATGGCGACGGTCGAGGCGGTCGCGCTCGAACACGCGGCCGTGATCCACGCGCTGACGCCGGACGGCGTCGCGGTGTTTCCGGCCGACGATGCGTACGCCGGTATCTGGCGTGTCGCGGCGACCGGCAACCGGATTCTCGATTTCGCGCTGCACGACGCCGAACGACAGGTCGAAGCGCAGGTCACGGGCCGTTTGCACGGCGGCGAGCTTGCAATCGACACGCCGTCCGGCCCGGTGACGGTGCGGCTGCGCGCGCTCGGCGAGCACAACGCACGCAACGCATTGGCGGCAACGGCCGCGGCACTCGCGGCCGGTATCGAGCTGGCCGCGATCAAGCAGGGGCTCGAATCGTTCGAGCCGGTCAAGGGCCGCTTGCAGGTCCGGCGAGCGGTCGTCGGCAGCCTCGCGGGCGCGACGGTCGTCGACGACACCTACAACGCGAACCCCGATTCGATGCGCGCGGCGATCGACGTGCTGGCCGCGCAACCTGAGCCGCGCGTGCTGGTGATCGGCGACATGGGCGAGGTGGGCGACGAAGGCCCGGCATTTCACCGGGAGATCGGCGCGTATGCGCGCGAGCGCGGCATCGATGCGCTGTTCGCACACGGCGACGCGTCGCGCGATGCTTGTACCGCGTACGGCGACACGGCCCGCCATTTCGATGACGTCGGCGCGCTGGTGACGGCACTGCTCGCTGCGGGCTACGGCGCGCAGGCGACGGTGCTCGTGAAGGGCTCGCGGTACATGAAGATGGAGCGCGTGGTCGACGCGCTGACGAAACAACCCGCGGCGGGCACGGTGCCCGCTGCACACTGAGTAGAAGGAAGGAAGCATGCTGCTGGCGCTGGCGCAATGGCTGCAAGGAGACGCAAGCTTTTTGCGCTTGTTCACGTACCTCACGTTCCGTGCGGTGATGGCCACCATCACCGCGCTGGGGATCGGGCTCGTGTGCGGACCGTGGGTGATCCGCAAGCTGACGCAAATGAAGGTTGGTCAGGCCGTGCGCAAGGACGGCCCGCAGACGCACCTGGTCAAGTCCGGCACGCCGACGATGGGCGGCGTGCTGATCCTGATCGGCATCGCGGTCGCGACGCTGCTGTGGGGCGACCTGACGAACCGTTTCATCTGGATCGTGATGCTCGTCACGTTCGGTTTCGGCGTGATCGGCTGGGTCGACGATTACCGCAAGGTCGTCCACAAGGACCCGCGCGGGATGTCGTCGCGCGAGAAGTATTTCTGGCAGTCGGTGATCGGGCTGTTCGCAGCCGTCTACCTCGCCTTCAGCGTGTCCGAAGCGAACAACGTCCGCGTGTTCGACCTGTTCATGGCATGGGTGAGGAGCGGCCTGTCGATGGGGCTGCCGGCGCGCGCCGACCTGATGCTGCCGTTCCTGAAGTCGATCAGCTACCCGCTGGGCGTGTGGGGCTTCATCGTGCTGACCTACTTCGTGATCGTCGGCGCGAGCAATGCGGTGAACCTGACCGACGGCCTCGACGGTCTCGTGATCATGCCGGTCGTGCTGGTCGGCGCGTCGCTCGGTGTGTTCGCGTACGTGATGGGCAGCTCGGTCTATTCGAAATATCTGCTGTTCCCGCACATCCCGGGCGCCGGTGAATTGCTGATCTTCTGTTCCGCGATGGGCGGGGCAGGGCTCGCGTTCCTCTGGTACAACACGCACCCCGCGCAGGTGTTCATGGGCGACGTCGGCGCGCTGGCGCTCGGCGGCGCGCTCGGCACGGTCGCGGTGATCGTGCGCCAGGAAATCGTGCTGTTCATCATGGGTGGCATCTTCGTCGCGGAAACACTGTCGGTGATGCTGCAGGTGTCGTGGTTCAAGTACACGAAGAAGCGTTACGGCGAAGGGCGGCGCCTGCTGAAGATGGCACCGCTGCATCACCATTTCGAATTGTCCGGCTGGAAGGAAACGCAGGTGGTGGTGCGTTTCTGGATCATCACGCTGATGCTGTGCCTGTTCGGTCTGTCCACCCTCAAGCTGCGGTAAAGGAAAGGTAACAAGGATGTCTGGCGAGATGTTTGGAGATCGGCAGCGGCCGATGGTGCTCGTACTGGGGCTCGGGGAATCGGGTCTCGCGATCGCGCGATGGTGCGCGAGGCACGGGTGCCGGCTGCGTATTGCCGATACCCGCGAGGCGCCGCCGAACCTTGCCGCGCTGCAGGCCGAAGGCATCGATGCGGAGTTCGTCGGCGGCCCGTTCACGCCTGCGCTGCTCGACGGCGGCGTCGAGATCGTCGGGCTGAGCCCCGGCCTGTCGCCGCTCGAACCGGCACTGGCGGCGCTGATCGCGGCCGCGAACGAGCGCGCGATCGCGGTGTGGGGCGAACTCGAATTCTTCGCGCAGGCGCTGCGCGCGCTCGGCACGAGCGGCTATCAGCCGAAGGTGCTCGCGATCACCGGCACCAACGGCAAGACCACGACGACGAGCCTCACGGGCCTGCTGTGCCAGCGTTCGGGCAAGAAGGTCGCCGTCGCCGGCAACATCAGCCCGGCGATGCTCGACCGGCTCGCGGGTGCGATCGACGATACGGCGCTGCCCGACGTCTGGGTGCTCGAACTGTCGAGCTTCCAACTCGAGACGGCCCGCACGTTCGCGCCGGATGCGGCCGCGATCCTCAACATCACGCAGGATCACCTCGACTGGCACGGCAGCTTCGACGCCTATGCGGCCGCGAAGGGCCGGATCTTCGGCGCGACGACCACGCGCGTGCTCAATCGCGACGATGCGGCCGTGATGAAGTTCGCACCGGCCCCCGGCGCGGCCGATGCGGCGCGCACGGTCACGTTCGGCCTGAACGAACCGACGCAGGACGGCGACTACGGCCTGTCGCGCGACAACGGCATTGCGTGGCTGGTCGAAGCGGTCGACCGCGACGCGCCGGACGAGACGACGAGCCGTCGCCGCAAGCGCGACGCCGCGCATACGCCCGACATCGCGCAGAAGCGCTTGATGCCGGCTGACGCGCTGCGCATCCGCGGGCTGCACAACGCGGCGAACGCGCTGGCCGCGTTCGCGCTTGCACGCGCGATCGACCTGCCGGCCGCGCCGCTGCTGCACGCGCTGCGCGAGTATCGCGGCGAGGCGCATCGCGTCGAAGTGATCGCGACGATCGACGACGTGGACTACGTCGACGACAGCAAGGGAACGAACGTCGGCGCGACGGTGGCCGCGCTCGACGGGCTCGCGCAGAAGATCGTGCTGATCGCCGGTGGCGACGGCAAGGGCCAGGATTTCGCGCCGCTGGTTGCGCCGGTCGCGCGCTGGTGCCGTGCCGTGATGCTGATCGGCCGCGACGCGCCGGCGATTCGCGACACGCTCGCCGAAACCGGTGTGCCGCTCGCCGACCACGCGACGCTCGAAGGCGCGGTGCGTGCCGCCGCCGATCTTGCCGAGCCGGGCGATGCGGTGCTGCTGTCGCCCGCGTGCGCGAGCCTCGACATGTTCAGGAACTACGCCCATCGCGCGGACGTGTTCCGCGCGGCGGTGGATGAAATCGCCATCGACAAAGGAGCGACGCCATGAGCTGGTCCGATCGCCTCGTGTCCCGTTTCAACGACCGGCGCGACGCCGGCGGCAATGCCGCCGGCGGCCGCGTCGCGTCGGCCACGCGCGCCGCGACCGGCGGCCTCGCGAGCGTCGTGAACGGCGTTCGGCCGAGCCGCTCGCGCATGCTCGACTTCGACTACTCGCTGCTGTGGGTCGCGATCGCGCTGCTCGGGCTCGGCGTCGTGATGGTGTATTCGGCGTCGATCGCGATGCCCGATTCGCCGAAATACGCGTCGTATCACGACTACGCGTTCCTGATGCGCCACTGCGTGTCGCTCGTCGTCGCGTTCATCGCGGCGGTGATCGCGTTCCGCGTGCCCGTGTCGACCTGGGACAAATACGCGCCGCATCTCTTCCTGATCGCACTGGTCGGCCTCGTGATCGTGCTGATCCCGCACGTAGGCAAGGGTGTGAACGGTGCGCGCCGCTGGATTCCGCTCGGCATCACGAACATGCAGCCATCGGAAATCATGAAGCTCGCGGTGACGATCTACGCGGCGAACTACACGGTGCGCAAGCAGGAGTACATGCAGAGCTTCGCGAAGGGCTTCCTGCCGATGGCGTTCGCGGTCGGTCTCGTCGGCGCGCTGCTGCTGCTCGAGCCGGACATGGGCGCGTTCATGGTGGTCGCCGCGATCGCGATGGGCGTGCTGTTTCTCGGCGGCGTGAACGGCAAGCTGTTCGGCGGCCTGGTAGCGACGGCGGTCGGCACCTTCACGATGCTCGTATGGCTGTCACCGTGGCGTCGCGAGCGGATCTTCGCCTACCTCGATCCGTGGGACGAGCGCTATGCGCAGGGCAAGGCATACCAGCTCACGCACTCGCTGATCGCATTCGGCCGCGGCGAGTGGTTCGGCGTCGGCCTCGGCGGCAGCGTCGAGAAGCTGAACTACCTGCCCGAAGCGCATACCGACTTCATCCTCGCGGTGATCGGCGAGGAACTCGGCTTCGTTGGCGTGCTGGTCGTGATCCTGCTGTTCTACTGGATCGTGCGCCGCGCGTTCGAGATCGGCCGTCAGGCGCTCGCGCTCGACCGCACGTTCGCGGGCCTGATGGCGAAGGGCATCGGCATCTGGTTCGGCGCGCAGACGTTCATCAACATGGGCGTGAACCTCGGCCTGCTGCCGACCAAGGGCCTGACGCTGCCGCTCGTGAGCTACGGCGGCTCGGGCATCCTGCTGAATTGTGTCGCGCTTGCGGTGCTGTTGCGGGTCGACTATGAAAATCGCGTACTGATGCGGGGAGGGAAGGTATGACCGCGTCGCGACGCACGCTGATGGTGATGGCAGGCGGCACCGGGGGCCACGTGTTCCCGGGGCTCGCCGTCGCGCACCGGATGGAAGCGGCGGGCTGGCGCGTCGTATGGCTCGGCAATCCGGCCGGGATGGAAGCGACGCTCGTGCCGAAGCACGGCATTCCGATGGAATACGTGCGCTTCGGCGGACTGCGCGGCAAGGGCCTGAAGACCAAGCTGACGCTGCCGTTCAACCTGCTGCGCGCATGCTGGCAGAGTCTCGGCGCGCTGCGCCGCGTGCGGCCGGACGTCGTGCTCGGGATGGGCGGCTACATCACGTTCCCGGCGGGCGTGATGACCGCGCTGTCGGGCCGCCCGCTCGTGCTGCACGAACAGAATTCGATCGCCGGTCTGGCGAACAAGGTGCTCGCGAAATTCGCGAAACGCGTGCTCGTCGCGTTCCCCGGCGCACTGCCGCACGCGGAATGGACCGGCAACCCGATTCGCGCGGAACTTGCGCGCACGGAAACGCCCAAAGCACGCTATGCGTCGCGCAGCGGTCCGCTGAACGTGCTGGTCGTCGGCGGCAGTCTCGGCGCCGCCGCACTGAACGAAGTCGTGCCGCGCGCGCTGGCGCTGCTGGCGCCGGGCGAGCGCCCGCGCATCGTGCACCAGGCCGGCGCGAAGCACATCGAGGCGCTGAAGGCGAATTACGAAGCGGCCGGATTTGCCGGCGGCGACGACGTGCGGCTCGTGCCGTTCATCGACGACATGGCGACCGCGTACGCGGCGGCGGATCTCGTGATCTGCCGCTCCGGCGCGATGACGGTATCGGAAATCGCGGCGGTGGGCGTGGCGGCGCTGTTCGTGCCGTTCCCGTACGCGGTCGACGACCACCAGACGACCAACGCCGCGTTCCTCGCCGATGCGGGCGCGGCGGTGCTGGTGCAACAACGCGACCTGTCGGCGGAACTGCTTGCCGACTGGCTGCGCGGCCAGTCGCGGGCGTCGCTCGCGGACATGGCGGAGCGTTCGCGCTCGCTGGCGAAGCCCGAGGCCACCGACGAAGTCGCGCGCGTCTGCGCGAAGGTGGCCGGCGCGAACCTGGAACAATTGCAATGAAACACATCGTCAAACACATTCATTTCGTCGGGATCGGCGGCGCGGGCATGAGCGGCATCGCCGAAGTGCTCGTCAACCTCGGCTACGAGGTCAGCGGCTCCGACCTGTCGCGCAACGCGGTGACCGACCGTCTCGCGGCGCTCGGCGCGCGGATCGCGATCGGGCACGACGCGGCGAACATCGAGGGCGCGAACGCGGTCGTCGTGTCGACGGCCGTGCGCTCGGACAACCCCGAAGTGCTGGCCGCGCGCCACCAGGGCGTGCCGATCGTGCAGCGCGCGGTGATGCTCGCGGAACTCATGCGCCTGAAGCAGGGGATCGCGATCGCCGGCACGCACGGCAAGACCACGACGACGAGCCTCGTCGCGAGCGTACTCGCGGCGGGCGGGCTGGACCCGACTTTCGTGATCGGCGGCCGGCTGATCAGCGCCGGCGCGAACGCGCGGCTCGGCACGGGCGACTTCATCGTCGCCGAGGCTGACGAGTCGGACGCGTCGTTCCTGAACCTGTATCCGGTGATCGAAGTCATCACGAACATCGACGCCGATCACATGGACACCTACGGCCACGATTTCGCGCGGCTCAAGCAGGCGTTCATCGAATTCACGCAACGCCTGCCGTTCTACGGCAGCGCGGTGGTGTGCGTCGACGATCCGAACGTGCGGCAGATCATCCCGTTCATCTCGAAGCCGGTCGTGCGCTACGGGCTGTCGCCCGACGCGCAGGTGCGCGCGGAAGACATCGATGCGCGCGACGGCCGGATGCATTTCACGGTGATTCGCGAAGGGCGCGCGCCGCTCGCGGTGGTGCTGAACATGCCGGGCCTGCACAACGTGCAGAACGCGCTCGCGGCGATCGCGATCGCGACCGATCTCGGCGTGGCGGACGACGCGATCCAGCTGGCGCTGGAGGAATTCAACGGCGTCGGCCGACGCTTCCAGCGCTACGGCGAGGTGCCGAGCGCGGACGGCGGCCATTACACGCTGATCGACGACTACGGCCACCACCCCGTCGAGATGGCCGCGACGATCGCGGCCGCGCGCGGCGCGTTCCCGGGCCGCCGCCTCGTGCTGGCGTTCCAGCCGCACCGCTACACGCGCACGCGCGACTGTTTCGACGACTTCGTCAATGTGCTGTCGACGGTCGACGCGCTGGTGCTGACGGAAGTCTATGCCGCGGGCGAAGCGGCGATCGCGACGGCCAACGGCGACGCGCTGTCGCGTGCGCTGCGCGCGGTGGGCAAGGTTGACCCGGTGTTCGTCGCGACGGTCGACGACGTGCCGGACGCACTGGCCAGGGTCGCGCAGAACGGCGACGTGGTGATCACGATGGGCGCGGGTTCGATCGGCGGCGTGCCGGCGAAGCTCGTGCAACACACACAACAGAAGGCATGACATGAGCGGGATCGATCCGAAACGTTTCGGCAAGGTGGCGGTGTTGTTCGGTGGCGAATCCGCCGAGCGCGAGGTGTCGCTCACCTCGGGCCGTCTCGTGCTGCAGGGCCTGCGTGACGCGGGCGTCGACGCGCATCCGTTCGACCCGGCCGAGCGGCCGCTGTCGGCGCTGAAGGACGAAGGCTTCGTGCGCGCGTTCAACGCGCTGCATGGTGGCTACGGCGAGAACGGCCAGATCCAGGGCGCGCTCGATTTCTACGGTATCCGCTACACGGGCAGCGGCGTGCTCGGCTCGGCGCTCGGCCTCGACAAGTTCCGCACGAAGCTCGTGTGGCAACAGACGGGCGTGCCGACGCCGCCGTTCGAGACGGTGATGCGCGGCGACGATTACGCGGCCCGTGCGGCGGACATCGTCGCGAAGCTCGGCCTGCCGCTGTTCGTGAAGCCGGCGAGCGAAGGCTCGAGCGTCGCGGTGCTGAAGGTGAAGACGGCCGACGCGTTGCCCGCCGCACTGTCGGAAGCCGCGGCGCACGACAAGATCGTGATCGTCGAGAAGAGCATCGAAGGCGGCGGTGAATACACCGCGTGCATCGCCGGCGATCTCGACTTGCCGCTGATCAAGATCGTGCCGGCCGGCGAGTTCTACGACTACCACGCGAAGTATGTCGCCGACGATACGCAGTACCTGATTCCGTGCGGGCTGCCGGCGGAACAGGAAGCGGAACTGAAGCGCATCGCGCGCCGCGCATTCGACGTGCTCGGCTGCACCGACTGGGGGCGGGCGGACTTCATGCTCGATGCCGCCGGCAACGCGTATTTCCTGGAAGTGAACACGGCCCCCGGAATGACCGACCACTCGCTGCCGCCGAAGGCCGCGCGGTCGATCGGCATCAGCTATTCGGAGCTGGTCGTGAAGGTGCTGTCGCTTACGCTCAACGACTGACGCAGGAACGGAACGACGTATGTGGAACAACGTTCGCCAACTCAACCTTGCCGCCAGCGCGCTGTACGCGCTGTTGCTGCTCGTGTTGGCGGCGGCCGGCTGCTACTGGCTGATCCAGCGTCCGACGTTCGCGCTGCGCGAAATCCGGATCGACGGCGACACCGAGCACATCAACACGCCGACGGTGCGTGCGGGCGTGGTCGGCCGGCTGAAGGGCAATTTCTTCACGGTCGATCTCGATACGGCGCGTGCCGCGTTCGAGCAGATGCCGTGGGTGCGCCACGCGAGCGTGCGCCGGGTGTGGCCGAATGCGCTGGCTGTCACGCTCGAGGAGTACAAACCGCTCGGGACCTGGGGCAGCGCGCAGCTCGTGAGCGTCGACGGCGAGCTGTTCACCGCGAACCAGGGCGAACTGGATCAGGAACTGCCGGCGTTCGACGGCCCGGAGGGTAGTGCGAAGGAAGTCGTCACGCGGTATCGCGACTTCACGAACTGGTTTGCGCCGCTGAAGGCGGCGCCGGAAGAAGTGACGCTGTCGGCGCGCTACGCGTGGACGGTGAAGCTGTCGAACGGCATGCAGGTCGAACTGGGCAAGGAGCGCACCAGCGAGACCCTGCATGACCGGAGCCAGCGCCTCGTCGCCGCGTGGCCGGCCGTCACGGAGCGTTGGGGCAACGACATCGAGTATGCGGACCTGCGTTATCCGAACGGATTCGCGATTCGTGCGGCAGGCATGCGGTTCCTGACCGATACCGACAAGCGCAAGAAGTAACGAGAGATCACACGCAAGAGCACTTTATGAGCAAAGACTACAAGGATCTGCTGGTTTCCCTCGACATCGGCACGTCGAAGGTGGTGGCCATCGTCGCCGAGCTGAAGGGCGAAGGCCATTACGAGGTGATCGGCCTCGGCCAGAGCGAATCGAAGGGTCTGAAGAAGGGCGTGGTGGTCAATATCGAGGCCACCGTGCAGTCGATCCAGCGCGCGCTCGAGGAAGCCGAGCTGATGGCCGATTGCAAGATCACCAACGTGTTCACGGGGATTGCCGGCAGCCACATCCGCAGCTTCAACTCGAGCGGGATGGTCGCGATCAAGGACAAGGAAGTCACGCAGACCGACGTCGCGCGCGTGATCGAGACCGCGAAGGCGATCAACATCCCGACCGACCAGCAGGTGCTGCACATCCTCACGCAGGAATTCATCATCGACGGGCAGGAAGACGTGCGCGAGCCGATCGGGATGAGCGGCATCCGCCTCGAGGTGAAGGTGCACATCGTGACGGGCGCGGTCAGTGCCGCGCAGAACATCGTCAAGTGCGTGCGCCGCTGCGGGCTGGAAGTGAACGACCTGATCCTGCAGCCGCTCGCGTCGTCGCTGGCCGTGCTGACGGAAGACGAGAAGGATCTCGGCGTGGTGCTGGTCGACATCGGCGGCGGCACGACCGACAT
This sequence comes from Burkholderia sp. AU33545, assembly GCF_020419685.1. Taxonomy (NCBI): domain Bacteria; kingdom Pseudomonadati; phylum Pseudomonadota; class Betaproteobacteria; order Burkholderiales; family Burkholderiaceae; genus Burkholderia; species Burkholderia sp. AU33545. The sequence goes on from NZ_JAIZRQ010000001.1 coordinate 22,860, forward strand.
CGCGATCTTCGCCGAAGGCGCGATCCGCCATACCGCGGTGATTCCGATCGCCGGCGACCAGATCACGAGCGACATCGCGATGGCGCTGCGCACGCCGACGCCGGACGCGGAAGACATCAAGGTCGGCTACGGGATCGCGAAGCAGGCGCTCGCCGATCCGGACGAGATGGTCGAAGTGCCGGGCCTCGGCGAACGCGGCCCGCGCACGCTGTCGCGCCAGGCGCTCGCGGCCGTGATCGAGCCGCGCGTCGAGGAACTGTTCTCGCTCGTGCAGCAGGTCGTGCGCGAGTCGGGTTACGAAGAACTGCTGAGCTCCGGCGTGGTCATTACCGGCGGGGCTTCGATGATGCCGGGCATGGTCGAGCTCGGCGAAGACATTTTCCTGAAACCGGTGCGCATCGGCGCGCCGGAATACGCAGGCGGCCTCGCCGATGTGGTGCGCAATCCGCGCTACTCGACGGCGATGGGCCTGCTCGTCGAAGGCAGCGCACAGCGCATGCGCGGTCGCAAGGTCGCCGTGCAGTCCGGCAACGCGGGGCAGATCTTCTCGCGGATGAAGGAATGGTTCCTGAGCAATTTTTGAGTACCCCCACGGCTCGGCATGCCGAGCCTGCCCCCCCGAGGGGGCCAAGAAAACCCGGGGTGGCCCGGCGTTTTCTTGGGGACGAACCGAATCGAAATTCGCGCCGGTGCCGGCGGCTGGCGCGCGACAGGGGGTTGCCCGATCTCCTGCCGAATAACGGCCGAGTAGTTTTATTCTCTTGACGGAGGCAACAATGGAATTCGAAATGCTGGAAACCGAAACCAACGGCACCATCATCAAGGTGGTCGGCGTTGGCGGCGCTGGCGGCAATGCCGTTCAGCACATGATCAACCGTGGCGTGCAGGGCGTCGACTTCATCGTGATGAACACCGACGCACAGGCGCTGTCGCGCGCGCGCGCACCGTCCGTGATCCAGCTCGGCAACACCGGCCTCGGCGCCGGCGCGAAGCCGGAAATGGGCAAGGCGGCAGCGGAAGAGGCGCGTGAGCGCATCGCCGACGCGCTGCGTGGCGCGCACATGGTGTTCATCACGGCCGGCATGGGTGGCGGTACGGGCACGGGCGCGGCGCCGGTGGTCGCGCAGATCGCGAAGGAGATGGGCATCCTGACGGTGGGTGTCGTCAGCAAGCCGTTCGAATTCGAGGGCGGCAAGCGCATGCGCGTCGCCGAAGCAGGCTCGCAGCAACTGGAGGATCACGTCGACTCGCTGATCGTCGTCCTGAACGACAAGCTGTTCGACGTGATGGGCGATGACGCCGAGATGGACAAGTGCTTCCAGTGCGCGGACGACGTGTTGAACAACGCGGTCGCAGGCATCGCTGAAATCATCAATGTCGATGGCCTCGTGAACGTCGACTTCGAAGACGTGAAGACGGTGATGGGCGAGCAGGGCAAGGCGATGATGGGCACGGCGACGGTCGCCGGCGTCGATCGCGCACGCCTCGCGGCGGAACAGGCCGTGGCGAGCCCGCTGCTCGAAGGCGTCGATCTGTCGGGCGCGCGCGGCGTGCTGGTCAACATCACGTCGAGCCGTTCGCTGCGCCTGTCGGAAACGCGCGAAGTGATGAACACGATCAAGAGCTACGCGGCGGAAGACGCCACGGTGATCTTCGGTGCGGTGTACGACGACGCAATGGGCGATGCACTGCGCGTGACGGTCGTGGCGACGGGTCTGGGCCGTGCGGCGAAGAAGCAGCAATCGGCTCCGATGACGCTGCTGCGCACGGGTACCGACAACCAGCCGGTCAGCGCGATCTCGCACGGCTATGCGCAGCCGCAACACGTCAGCACGGCCGACTACGGCGCGCTCGATACGCCGGCGGTGTGGCGCAACTCGCGCGAAACCGCGGCATCGCACGTGCAGGCGCTGCAGGAGAAGGGTGTCGACACGTACGACATCCCGGCTTTCCTGCGCAAGCAGGCTGACTGACGAAGCACACACAGGCGAAGCCGCGGCGCAATCGATGAGATTGCCGCGGTAACGCCGGCGTGACGGATGCCACGGACCACGACAGGCCGCGTCGGATGCGACGCCGGGCCGGGAAACGTGCCCTCTTCGCATGAGCGGAGCGGGATGGGACGTGCTGTCCGCAATACGCCGAAAAACCGTATCGCTATGAGGGACCAGCCATGATTCAAGTGGGCGACGCGCTGCCCGACGCGCAACTGTTCGAATTCATCGACGACGCGCGCGAAGGCTGCACGCTGGGGCCGAATGCCTTCAGCGTGCGCGATCAGGTTGCGGGAAAGCGGGTGGTGATCTTCGGATTGCCGGGCGCGTTCACGCCGACCTGTTCGGCGCAGCATGTGCCGGGCTATGTCGAGCACGCCGAGCAACTGCGCTCGGCGGGCATCGACGAGCTCTGGTGCGTGTCCGTCAACGACGCATTCGTGATGGGCGCATGGGGACGTGATCTGCACACCGCGGGCAAGGTGCGCATGATGGCGGACGGCAGCGCTGCTTTCACTCATGCGCTGGGGCTGACGCAGGATTTGTCCGCGCGTGGCATGGGAATCCGTTCCCTGCGCTACGCGATGGTGGTCGACGACGGTGTGGTCAAGACGCTGGCCGTCGAAGCGCCGGGCAAGTTCGAAGTGAGCGATGCGGCGAGCGTGCTCGCGACGTTGATGTCCTGATCGTGCGGTGCGCCGTTGCCTGCGGGCAACGCTGCGCACCGGCCTCAGGGCAGTTGTAACACGGGCCGATGACCGGAAACGCCTCCGTTCCGGGCATCGGCCCGTCCCGTATCGGCGCGGGTAAACAGTCGAAACAGATTGATACGCAGTTTCAAACAGCGTTGAATAGGGAATTACGCTATAATCCCACCTATCGAATATAACTCCTGATTGATAATCTCAATCAAGATGAAGAACATCATGCTGAAGCAGCGCACCATCAAATCGATCGTGAAGACCGTGGGCATCGGTCTCCACTCGGGCCGCAAGGTCGAACTGACGCTTCGCCCGGCGGCGCCGGGCACGGGGATCGTTTTCTCGCGCGTCGACCTGCCCACGCCTGTCGACATCCCGGCATCCGCGATGTCGATCGGCGACACGCGGCTCGCGTCGGTGCTGCAGAAGGATGGTGCGCGCGTGTCGACCGTCGAGCACCTGATGTCGGCGTGTGCCGGCCTCGGCATCGACAACCTCTATGTGGACGTGACGGCCGAGGAAATCCCGATCATGGACGGCAGCGCCGCGTCCTTCGTGTTCCTGATCCAGTCCGCGGGCATCGAGGAGCAGAACGCGCCGAAGCGCTTCATCAAGGTGAAGAAGCCGGTCGAAATCCGTGACGGCGACAAGTTTGCGCGTCTCGATCCGTATTTCGGCTTCAAGCTGAAGTTCACGATCGACTTCCGTCACCCGGCCGTCGACAAGACCGGCCAGGAACTCGAGGTCGACTTCGCGAACACGTCGTACGTACGCGAGATCGCGCGTGCGCGCACGTTCGGTTTTGCCCATGAAGTCGAAATGATGCGCGAGCTGGGTCTCGCACGCGGCGGCAGCATGGACAACGCGATCGTGCTCGACGAATACCGGATCCTGAACAACGACGGGCTGCGCTACGACGACGAGTTCGTGAAGCACAAGATGCTCGACGCGATCGGCGACCTGTACGTGGTCGGCCATCCGCTGCTGGCGTCGTACACCGCATACAAGTCGGGTCACGGGCTGAACAACGCGCTGCTGCGCGAACTGCTCGCGCACGAGGACGCATACGAGATCGTCACGTTCGACGATCCTCAAGCCGCGCCGAGCGGCTTCGCGTTCGACACGCAGACGGCCTTCGCCTGATCGGCGTTCGGCACCCGCGATAAAAAAAGCGACCTTCGGGTCGCTTTTTCGTTGGGCGGCCGCCTGCGCGGTCGGCGCGGGTTCAGCGCGAAGACTTCGCACCGTGGCGCGCGGCCATCCGCGCGAGTGCAGCCTGCAGCGGCGACGGCTCGAGGTGATCGGCGAGGTCGCGCAACGCGGTGGCGCCGACGGTCGTCATACGCGCCTGCTTCACGTGCGGTGGTTCCGGCGCGTCCTTCGGACGCACGCGCACGCGCAGCGCCGAGACCGGCCAGCCGCGCTTCTGGAGATCGGCGAGCAGGCGCGGCTCGACCTGCCGCAGCCGGGCGGCGAGCGCATTGTGCGCGGCAAAGAGGGTCAGGGTGCCGTCCTTGATGGAGCCCGGTTCGACGTGATTCGCAAGATAGTCGGGCAGGAGCGCGGCGAGGTCGCGCTGCAGCGACGCGACTTGTTCGACGCCGGCGCGCAGCGCCGCGAACGCGTCGGTGCGGTTGAGCACTTCGGACACGGGTTGCGGGCGATACGCGGCGAACGGGCCGAAACGCTTGGAAAATCGGTTCATCGAGGCATTCTTCGGGCGCGCACGGGCGCGGACGTTGACGCCGATTGTACCCGCGCCGGCTCGCGCACGGGCGGCTTTCGGGCCACGTGGCCGGTGGCCCGCGCGGGTTTGGCGTGCAGCGTGAGTCCAGCCGGGACACCGGCGCATGCTTCCTCGCGTGCTAAAATTCCTCGTTTGATTCCACTAATTCGCTAAGCCGCCGAGGCTCGGGCGTCGGGGCGCGCAACGCGCGCCGGGCGCCGGTGCTGCGACGCAGGATCCGATCCGATGACAACCGGTTTTCTCCAGAAAATTTTTGGCAGCCGCAACCAACGGCTCGTCAAGCAATACCAAAAGACCGTCGCGACGATCAATGCGCTCGAAACGCAGATCGAGAAGCTGACGGACGACCAGTTGCGCGGCAAGACGGATGAGTTCCGCCAGCGGATCGCGGGCGGCGAGTCGCTCGACAAGCTGCTGCCCGAGGCGTTCGCGGTCTGCCGGGAGGCGAGCCGCCGCGTGCTGAAGATGCGCCACTTCGACGTGCAGATGATCGGCGGCATGGTGCTCCACTACGGCAAGATCGCGGAAATGCGCACCGGCGAGGGCAAGACGCTCGTCGCGACGCTGCCCGTCTACCTGAATGCGCTGGCCGGCCGTGGCGTGCACGTCGTGACGGTCAACGACTACCTCGCGCAGCGCGACGCCGAATGGATGGCGCGCCTCTACAACTTCCTTGGTCTGTCGGTCGGCATCAACCTGTCCGGCATGGAGCACGACCAGAAGCAGCAGGCCTACGCGGCGGACATCACCTACGGCACGAACAACGAGTTCGGCTTCGACTACTTGCGCGACAACATGGTCTACGAGACCGACGCGCGCGTGCAGCGGGCACTCAACTTCGCGGTCGTCGACGAAGTGGACTCGATCCTGATCGACGAGGCGCGTACGCCGCTGATCATCTCGGGCCAGGCGGAAGATCACACCGAACTGTACGTCCGGATGAACGCGCTGCCGCCGCTGCTCGAGCGGCAGATCGGCGAGGAGAAGGCCGACGGCACGGGCGTCGAGAAACCGGGCGACTACACGCTCGACGAGAAGGCGCGCCAGGTGTTCCTGACGGAGTCGGGCCACGAGAAGGCCGAGCGGCTGCTCGCCGAGTGGGGCCTGATCGGCGAGGGCGAGAGCCTGTACGCGCCGCAGAACATCACGCTGATGCACCACGTGTACGCGGCGCTGCGCGCGCACACGCTGTTCCACAAGGACCAGCACTACGTCGTGCAGAACGGCGAAGTGGTGATCGTCGACGAATTCACGGGCCGCCTGATGGCGGGCCGCCGCTGGTCCGACGGCCTGCACCAGGCGGTCGAGGCGAAGGAACACGTGAAGATCCAGAGCGAGAACCAGACGCTCGCCTCGATCACGTTCCAGAACTACTTCCGCATGTACGCGAAGCTCGCGGGCATGACCGGTACGGCCGACACCGAAGCGTACGAATTCAACGAGATCTACGGCCTCGAGACGGTCGTGATCCCGACCAACCGCCCGCCGAAGCGGATCGACAAGCAGGACCAGATCTACAAGACGGCCAAGGAGCGTTACGACGCGGTGATCCGCGACATTCGCGACTGCTACGAGCGCGGCCAGCCGGTGCTGGTCGGCACGACGTCGATCGAGAACTCGGAACTGCTGTCGCACCTGCTGAAGCAGGCCGGCCTGCCGCACGAGGTGCTGAACGCGAAGCAGCACGAGCGTGAAGCCGCGATCGTCGCGGAAGCCGGCCGTCCGAACCGCATCACGATCGCGACCAACATGGCGGGCCGCGGTACCGACATCGTGCTCGGCGGCAACGCCGAGAAGCAGGCCGCGTTCATCGACGCCGACGACGCGATCCCGGCCGACGAAAAAGCGCGCCGCATCAAGCAGCTGCACGACGAGTGGGAAACGCTGCACGAGCAGGTGAAGGCCGCGGGCGGCCTGCACATCATCGGCACCGAGCGCCACGAATCGCGCCGGATCGACAACCAGCTGCGCGGCCGTGCGGGCCGCCAGGGCGACCCGGGCTCGTCGCGCTTCTACCTGTCGCTCGACGATCCGCTGCTGCGCATCTTCGCGGGCGACCGCGTGCGCTCGATCATGGATCGACTGAAGATGCCGGAAGGTGAGGCGATCGAGGCCGGCATCGTTACGCGCTCGATCGAATCGGCGCAGCGCAAGGTCGAAGCGCGCAACTTCGACATCCGCAAGCAGCTGCTCGAATACGACGACGTGTCGAACGACCAGCGCAAGGTGATCTACCAGCAGCGCAATGAACTGCTCGAAGCCCACGACATCACCGAGACGATCTCGGCAATGCGTCATGGCGTGATCGCCGAAGTCGTCCACCAGTTCGTGCCGCAAGGCAGCATCGAGGAACAGTGGGACGTGCCCGAGCTCGAGGAAGCGCTGCGCAACGACTGGCAGCTCGACCTCGCGATCCAGGAAATGGTGAACGAGTCGTCGTCGATCACCGCCGAGGAGATTCTCGAAGCGGTGACGACCGCCGCCGACGAGCAGTACGAGGCGAAGGTCGCGATGGTCGGCCGCGAATCGTTCAGCGCGTTCGAGCGCTCGGTGATGCTGCAGACGGTCGATCGCCTGTGGCGCGAGCACCTCGCGGCGCTCGACCACCTGCGCCAGGGCATCCACCTGCGCGGCTATGCGCAGAAGAACCCGAAGCAGGAGTACAAGCGCGAGGCGTTCGAACTGTTCGCCGCGATGCTCGAGGCGATCAAGCAGGAAGTCACGCGCATCGTGATGAACGTGCAGATCCAGTCGCCGGAGCAGCTCGAGGAAGCCGCCGAGCAGATCGAGGAGCGCGGCGGTCAGCTCGAAAACGTCGAGTATCAGCATGCCGACTACGCGGAATCCGGTGCCCCGGTCGCGAACGTCGCGGCCGCCACCGCGGCGACCGCGACGGCCGACATGGTCGGCAGCGCGATGACCCACAGCGGCCCCGGCGGCGAGATGCCGAAGGTCGGCCGCAATGACCCGTGCCCGTGCGGCAGCGGCAAGAAGTACAAGCAATGTCACGGGAAGCTGTCATGATCGACGGCGGCGCGCATCCGCGTGCCGCTTCGTTTGCAGCTTCGAGTCAGTGATGTGAGTTGCGGCGGCCCGCGTGCGGCCCGCCGGTTCTTCCAATCGATGCCGGCGGATGCCGGCATTTTCCATCCGGCAGGTGTGCCCCATGGCTGTCAATTTTCCGTCGATCGATCCCGCCCAACTCCATCCCGTCGCCGGCGTCACGCTCGGCTGGGCGGAAGCGAACATCCGCAAGCCGAATCGCAAGGACGTGCTGGTCATTTCCGTCGACGAAGGGGCGACGGTCGCCGGCGTATTCACCGAGAACCGCTTCTGCGCCGCGCCGGTGACGGTGTGTCGCGAGCACCTGGCAACGGTGCGTGCCGGCGGCGCGGGCATCCGCGCGCTCGTCGTGAACACGGGCAATGCGAATGCGGGCACCGGCGAGCCGGGCCTCGTGAACACGCGCGAGACCTGCTCGGAACTCGCGCGCCTCGCGGGCATCGACGCCGCGCAGGTGTTGCCGTTCTCGACCGGCGTGATCCTCGAGCCGCTGCCGATCGACCGCCTGAAGGCCGGGCTGCCGGCCGCGCTCGCAAACCGCAAGGCCGCGAACTGGTATGACGCCGCGCAGGCGATCATGACGACCGACACGCTGCCGAAGGCCACGTCTCGCCAGGTGACGATCGACGGCCACACGGTCACGCTGACAGGCATCAGCAAGGGTGCGGGCATGATCAAGCCGAACATGGCGACGATGCTCGGCTTCCTCGCGTTCGATGCGACCGTGGCGCAGCCGGTCCTCGACACGCTCGTGAAGGAAGTGGCCGACCGCTCGTTCAACTGCATCACGATCGACGGCGACACGTCGACGAACGACTCGTTCATCCTGATCGCGTCCGGCAAGAGCACGCTGCCCGCGATCACGTCGACCGATTCACCGGCCTATGCAGCGCTGCGCGATGCGGTCACGCAGGTCGCTCAGGTGCTGTCGCAGCTGATCGTGCGCGATGGCGAAGGCGCGACGAAATTCATGACGGTGCAGGTCGAAGGCGGCAAGAGCGTCGCCGAGTGCCGCCAGATCGCTTATGCGATCGGGCACTCGCCGCTCGTGAAGACGGCCTTCTACGCATCCGACCCCAACCTGGGCCGGATCCTCGCGGCGATCGGCTACGCGGGCGTCACGGATCTCGACGTCGGCAAGATCGATCTCTATCTCGACGACGTGCTCGTCGCGAAGGCCGGTGGCCGCAACCCGGCTTACCAGGAGGAGGACGGCCAGCGCGTGATGAAGCAGAGCGAAATCACGATCCGCGTGCTGCTCGGCCGCGGTGACGCGCAGGCAACGATCTGGACGTGCGATCTTTCGCACGATTACGTGAGCATCAACGCGGATTATCGCTCCTGATCCGGAGCGCTCGAACGACATGGACAAGCTCGAACAGTTTCTGACGCGCGCGGAAGCGCTGCTCGGCCGCCTCGAGGGGATGCTGCCGCCCGCGCCGGCGGCCATCGACTGGAACGCCGCCACCGCGTTCCGTTGGCGCAAGCGCCAGGGGCGCGGCTATTTGCAGCCGGTGCCGGCAGCGTCGTCGATCACGCTGGGCGACCTGCACAACATCGATCGACAGAAAGGGCTGATCGAGCAGAACACGCGACAGTTCGTCCAGCGCAAGCCGGCGAACAACGTGCTGCTGACAGGTGCGCGCGGCACTGGCAAGTCGTCCCTGATCAAGGCCTGCCTGAACGCGTATGCGAAGGACGGGCTGCGCCTGATCGAAGTCGACAAGGACGACCTGCACGATCTCGGCGACATCGTGGATCTGATCTCTGAGCGTCCGGAGCGTTTCATCGTGTTCTGCGACGACCTGTCGTTCGAGGAGGGCGAATCGGGCTACAAGGCGCTGAAGGTCGCACTCGACGGCTCGATCGCCGCGCAGTCCGACAACGTGCTGATCTACGCGACGTCGAACCGCCGCCATCTGCTGCCCGAGTACATGAGCGACAACGAGTCGTACAAGCATCTGCCGGACGGCGAGATCCACCCCGGTGAAGTCGTCGAGGAAAAGATCTCGCTGTCGGAGCGCTTCGGCCTGTGGGTCAGCTTCTACCCGTTCAAGCAGGACGACTACCTCGACATCGTCGCGCACTGGCTGCGCCATTTCGGCTGCGCGGACGCGGAGATCGAGACGGCGCGCGGCGACGCGCTCGTCTGGGCGCTCGAGCGCGGTTCGCGTTCGGGGCGCGTCGCATGGCAGTTCGCGCGCGACTGGTCGGGTCGCAAGGAGCAGGCATGAGTACGGATTTCGCAGCGGGCAGCGTGCGCGCGCCCGATGGACGCAAGGTGACAGAGGTCGCGGTCGGCGTGATGGTGCAGGCGGACGGTCGTTACCTGCTCGCGCAGCGGCTGCAGGGCAAGCCGTACGAGGGCTACTGGGAGTTTCCCGGCGGCAAGCTGGAGGCCGGGGAGAGCGTGGAGGACGCGCTGGCGCGCGAATTGCACGAGGAACTCGGCATCGAAGTCACAGCCAGCCACCGCTGGCATACGCTCGAGCACGATTATCCGCACGCGTACGTGCGGCTCTATTTCTGCAAGGTGACGGGCTGGACGGGCGAGCCGCACAGCAAGGAAGGGCAGGCGTTCGTGTGGCAGCAACTGCCGGTCGAGGTCGCGCCGCTGTTGCCGGCGGCGCTGCCGGTGCTGGAGCTGCTCGAGAAGGAGGCGGCGTCGCAATGACGCCGTGGCGGCTCGCCTGAAAGGCGGGCCATATCCCGCAGGGCGGGCGGTGTCGCGCGCCGCTCAGCTGTCGCGGCGGCCGTCGGCGCCATCTTCCTCCGACGACGGACCCTCGTCGGCGGCGCCGCCGATCCGGTACTTTTCTGCGGCCCACGCGCCGAGGTCGAGCTGCTTGCAGCGGGCCGAACAGAAGGGACGGAATTTGTTTTCAGGCGTCCAGCGCACTTCTGCGCCGCACGAAGGACATTTCACAACGGTAGTCATACGAAAGCGTCGAACCGGCACGCGGCCGTTACAGATTGCACAGTGTCAGATGGAACGGCACGTCGATGTCCACCGCGCGCGGCCGCACGTCGCCGTCCTGCATGGTGAACCGTACCCACAGCATGTATTTGTTGGCGCTCGCTTCGGGAATCACGCGCAGCTCCGGGGGCACGCGGACCTGCATCAGCTGGTAGGAGCGCCCCGACAGCATCTGCTGGTAGCTGCCCTGCATCGCCATCACTTTCGAAGCCTGCCCCGATTCACGTGCGAGCCGCAGCACGATCGCAGCGGCATCGCGCAGCGGCAGCAGCGGCAGGATCCATTTCGCGATGTCCTGGCGCCGCTGTTCCGCGGGCCATTGCTGCCACGCATAGTACGACGGCAGGTCGAACTTGCACGTGCCGCCGGGAATCACCGCGCGGCTGCGGATGCTGGCGAGCCACTCGTTGTCGACCAGATGCTGCCCGGTCTTGCCCTGCATCTGCGCAAGATTGGCGAGCGTCTGCTCGATTTCACCGAGCACGGCCTCGAGCGCATTCTGTTCGATGCCCGGATTGCCGCGAAAGGGGGCGAGCGTCTGGCGTTGACGTTCGAGCTCCTTCATCAGATCCGATTTCAGGTCCGCGCGGCCTGTGACCTCAGCGATTTCGAACAGCGTCGTCAGCGCGACGTGATGTTCACGCGGGTCCTCCTGAGCCAAAAAGAACGCGAAGCGCTCGAACAGGTCTTCGAGGCGCAATAGCGTGCGAATTCGCTCGTTGAACGGATACTCGTAAAGAATCAAGCGCGCTCGCCTCTAGGGTAGGGATTGAAACAATGCAGGACATTCTAATGCTCACTGTCTACCCTAGCAACGCACCAATTTCGTACACCATCACGATCGCGCGCGGCGGTCAGTGTGCGGCAGCCGCGAATGCAAGATAGCGTTGGTGCAGTGCATCGACCTGTGCGGCGAGAGCAGCGGGTGTCGTCGCGTCGTTGACGATCACGTCGTCGGCCGCGGCGAGACGCGCTTCGCGCGTCGCTTGTCTTGCGATGATCGCTTCGACTTGTTCGCGCGTGAAATCATTGCGCCGCATTACACGTGCGATCTGCGTTTCGACCGGACAGTCGACGACCAGCACGCGATCGCTGCGCGCCTTCCAGTTACCTGACTCCACGAGCAGCGGCACGACGAAGATCACGTATGGGCCCTGCGCTTCGCGGGCCTCGCGCTCGGTCTCGGCGCGGATCAGCGGATGCGTGATAGCTTCGAGGCGCCGACGTGCGTCGTCGTCGCTGAAAATGAGTGCGCGCATCTTCGCGCGGTCGAGCGAGCCGTCGGCTGCGACGAAATCCGGTCCGAATGCCTGTTCGATCGCTGGCATCGCGAGGCCGGCCGGTGCGGTGATGCGGTGCGCGATCAGGTCGGTATCGACGAGCGATGCACCGCGTGCGGCGAACATGTCGGCGACGGTCGTCTTGCCGCTGCCGATGCCGCCGGTGAGTCCTATTGAAAACATGTGAGCCTCCGCCGGGCCGTCGCGAGGCAGCGAAGCGCCTCCCCGCGACGCAGCGAACATGGCGGCCGCAGGCGGTGCGTCATGTCAGCCGCCGAGTGCCGAGTAGAAAGGGGTGCCGAAAAACAGCGTCGCGACGCCGCCTGCCGCGAGAAACGGGCCGAACGGAATCGGCTCCTCGAAGCGCATGCGTCCGCGCCAGGTCGCGACGAGCCCGACGAGCGCGCCCGTCACCGCGGCGAACAGCACGACCTGCGGCAGCGCGGCCCAGCCCATCCATGCGCCGAGCGCGGCGAGCAGCTTGAGGTCGCCGAAGCCGATGCCCTCGATGCCGCGCAACCATTTGAACAGCCAGTAGACCGACCATAGGAACAGGTAGCCGGCCATCGCGCCGACCACGGCCGAACGCAGCGACGTGAACGTGCCGCCGAGGTTCAGTGCGAGCCCGGCCCACAGCAACGGCAGCGTCATCGAATCGGGCAGGTACCCGGTCTGGATATCGATCGCGCTCATTGCCAGCAGTGCCGCGCACAGTCCGAACGCGGCGAGCGCGGCGACGGTGGGGCCGAACGCGGCGAGCGAACCGGCGGCGAGCAGCGCACCGGCGAGCTCGACGAGCGGATAGCGCACGCCGATCGCATGGCCGCACTGACGGCAGCGCCCGAGCAACAGCAAGTAGCTCACGAGCGGGATGTTCTCCCACGCACGCAGCACGTGACCGCAATGTGGACAGGCGCTGCGCGGGCGCCACAGATCGTAATGCTGCGGATAACCGTCGTCCGGCGGCGTGCTTGCGCTGCCGGTCGCTTCGGCGATCTCGGCCTGCCAGGCGCGCTGCATCATCACCGGGACCCGGTGCACGACGACGTTCACGAAGCTGCCGACGCACAGGCCGAGCACGACGGCGAACGCATACTGCACCGCATGCGGCAGCATCGCCAGCGCGAGCAACATGCTGTCGGGCGAGTCGAAAACGGTGATCAGGGGCGCGGGCGTCATGGGGCTCGGGTTCGGGCATGAAAGGCGACAGAATCGGTTGCGATGCTACACCACGTTGCCCAGCTGAAGGATGGGCAGATACATCGCGATCACGAGGCCGCCGACGAGTGCGCCCAGCACGATCACGATCAGCGGCTCGCCGAGCGCGGCGAGCGCATCGAGACGCGCGTCGAGCTGGCGCTCGCATAGCGCGGCGATATCGGTGAGCATCGTGTCGAGCGCGCCGGTTTCCTCGGCGACGGCGATCGGCTGCACGACGTCGTCCGGAAAGCATCCCGTCGCGTGCATCGCATCGGCCAGACGCGCGCCGCGCAGCACGCGCGTCGCAATCTGTGCGGTGGCCTGTTCGAACACAGGATGGCCGGCGGTGCGCTGGAGCGTGGCGAACGCATCGGCGAGCGGGACGCCGGCACCGAGCAGCGTTGCAAGCGAGCGGCACCAGCGCGCGGTCGCGAAGCGCGTGAGCGCGCTGCCGACGAACGGCAGATTCAGCAGATGCCGTGCCACCGTATAGCGCAGCGAAGGCGAGCGCCGCAGCGCGTGGCGCGCGGTGAATACTGCGACGGCTGCGCCGGCAACCAACGTGCCACCCCAGGCCGATGTCGCGGACGAGAGGGCGAGCAGGGCGCGGGTCGGTGCAGGCAGTGCCGCGCCGAAACCGTCGAAGATCTGTCGGAACGTCGGCACGACCCACACCATCAGCGCGGCCGAGATAGCGAGCGCGAACACGATGACGGCGACCGGGTACGCAAGTGCGGCACGCAGCTTGCGCCATTGCGCGTCGGCGCGTTCCCGGTGCTCCGCGACGCGGGTCAGTACGGTACCGAGCGCACCCGATGCCTCGCCCACCTCGATCAACTGGCGATACAGCATGCCGAACTGGGACGGATAGCGTGCGAGCGCGGCGGCGAAGCGTTGCCCGCCGACGATCTCGCGCGCGAGACCGGCGGCGATGCGCGGCAGCCCGTCGCGCGTGCGGGTGCGGGCGAGCATCTCGATCGACGGTGCGAGTGGTAGTCCGGCTTGCAGCAGGCTCGCGAGCTGACGCGTGAAGCGCGTGACCTCCCTTGCGCCGGCCGCTGGTGGTCGGGCCGCGCCGCGGACGTCGAGCGACAGCACCGCGACGCCGTCGCGCGCGAGCGCTGCTCGTGCGGCGGCGGCATCGAAGGCGATGACGTTCCCGCGGCATGGCGTGCCGTCGCGACGACGGCCGCGCCACGCGAAGCAGGTTTCGTTTGGCGGTGCACGCATGGCGGTCACGCGTCAGGCGTCGCGGCCAGCGCTTCCGCGATGCTCGTCGTGCCGTCGCGGACGTGCGCAAGTGCCGCGTCGCGCAGACTGCATACGCCCTCGGACGCCGCGCATTGTGCGAGCGTGCCGACGCTAGCGCGCGCGACGATGCGCTCCGCCATTGCCGGTGAAACCGGCATTGTCTGATGCAGGCCGATCCGGCCGCGATAACCGATGCCGTGACAGGCGGCACAGCCGCGCGCGACGAACGGACGCCATCCGGATTCCAGCGCTGCCGAATCGCAGCCAGCTTCGCGCAGCGCGCGTGCCGATGCGTCCGAACGCACGCGGCAGATGGTGCACAGGCGCCGAACGAGGCGTTGCGCGGTGACGAGGCGCAATGCGGCCGCCAGGTTGTACGGCGCGACGCCGATGTCGAGCAGTCGCGCGACGGCTGTCGGCGCGTCGTTCGTGTGCAGCGTCGACAGCACGAGGTGCCCGGTCTGCGCGGCCTTGATCGCGACGTCGGCCGTCTCCGCATCGCGAATCTCGCCGACCATGATGACATCCGGGTCCTGCCGCAGCAGCGCGCGCAGCGCAGTGGCGAAAGTGAGCCCGGCTTTTTCCGCCACGCCGACCTGGTTGATGCCGTCGAGCTGAATCTCGGCCGGATCCTCGACCGTGCACACGTTGTGGGCATCGCGGTCGAGCATCTGCAGCGCGCAGTAGAGCGACAGCGTCTTGCCGCTTCCGGTCGGCCCGGTGACGAGCACGAGGCCGTGTGGCGCGCGAATCGCGGCCTCCATCGCCGCCGCCTGCCGCGCGTCGAAGCCGAGGCGCGCAAGCGTGAGGTCGGGCGGTAATGTTTCGAGGCGACGCAACACGAGTTTCTCGCCGAACAGCGTGGGCAGCGAGCTGACCCGGTAGTCGCCTCGCATGCCGCCGTCGACCGCGATGCGCAGCCGGCCGTCCTGCGGAAGCCGGCGCTCGGCGATGTCCATGCGGGAGAGCACCTTGATCCGTGTGACGAGTGCGTCGCGCAGATGAGCAGGCGGCCGCGCGTGTTCGTGCAGGACGCCGTCGATGCGCAGGCGGATGCGCCAGCCTGCTTCGAACGGTTCGACGTGGACGTCGGACGCGTCGCGCACGCGGGCGGCGTGCAGCGTGTCGGTCAGCAGCCGCACGGCGGGCGAATCGTCGAGCTGCGCCGCATCGAGCGACCGGGGCGTTTCAGCGGGCGATGCGTCGATGGAGGCAGGCGGCCGCTGCGTGTGCAGCGGCGCCCCAGGAGGTGGGAGGTGCATGTGAGCCGGCGCTCGGCCGCCTGTTGATCGTGACCTGCAAATGGTCGCGTATCGCGAGCGGTGCTGACAGTCGGCCGTTCGGCTAGCGCGTGGCGCGTGCGCGCGTGCTGCGCGGCTTGAAGAGCTTGACGGTGCGAACGGCCTGGTCGTCGCTGCGCATGACCTCGAGCATCACGTCACGGATTTTCAGGCACACGTCGCCTTCGGGAATTTCCTCGAGGATTTCGAGGATCAGGCCGTTCAACGTTTTTGGTCCGTCGGTTGGCAGTTGCAGGTGCAGCCAGCGGTTCAGTTCGCGCAGCGGCATGCTGGCGGCGACGATGCATTCGCCGTTCTGATTCCAGCCGCCCGCGCGTTCGCCGCGCGGCATCGACGTCGTGAATTCGCCGATCAGTTCCTCGATGATGTCCTCGGGCGTGACGAGCCCCTCGAGTTCGCCGTACTCGTTGACGACAAGCGCGGTTCGCTGGCGGCTTTCCTGGAAATACTGGAGCTGCTGGACGACTGGCGTGCCCGACGGCACGTAGTACGGCTCGGCGAGCAGCGTGCTTAACGTTTCGCGGTCGAAATCCTGGTTGTGCAGTGCCGTGAGTGTCTTCCGGACGTGCAACACGCCGAGCACCTTGTCGATGTCGCCTTCGTAGACGACCAGGCGGTTGTGATAGCAGGTCTCGAGCTGATGCAGGATGTCGTCGAGCGGCGCGTGGAAGTTGAGCGATTCGATTTGCCGGCGCGGCACCATCACGTCGTCGACGGTGATGTTCTCGAGGTCGAACAGGTTGAGCAGGATGCTGCGGTGCTTGGTCGGCATGAAGCTGCTCGATTCGAGCACGATCGCGCGCAGCTCGTCGGCCGACATCCGCTGGTCGCGGCCCTTCTTCGTGTTGATGCGCAGCACCCAGAGCACGCCGTTCGCGAGCGCGTTGACGAACCACACGATCGGCTTGAACACGCGCATCAGCGGCGCGATCACGAGACTGGCGGGCAGCGCGATGCGCTCGGGGAAGGTCGCGCCGACGATCTTCGGCGCGATTTCCGCGAACACGATGATCAGGAACGCGACGATGCCGGTCGCGATCGACAGCGCGAGGTTGTTGCGGCCGAACGTGTGTAGCGCGAGCGAGGTCGTCAGAACCGGGATGATCGTGTTGAACAGATTATTGCCGATCAGGATCACGCTGAGCAGCAGGTCGGTGCGTGTGAGAAGACCCTGCGTGGTTTTCGCGCCGAGCACGCCCTGACCGGCGAGATGCTTCAGCCGATGGCGGTTGAGCGCCATCATCGCGGTCTCGGAAATGGAAAAGAAGCTGGAGCAGAGGAGAAGCAGGAAGACGGCGCCGATTTGCGCCCATAAGGGAATTTGGTCCACGCGTCAGAAGGGCAGTGAAGGACAGGGATGGAGGGAATATAGCAGAGGCCGGCGGCCGGGATGTATCGCACGCGGCATCGGGCTCGCGTGACCGGGCAAAAGGAAGGCAAAAAAAAACCGTGCACATGGTGCACGGTTTTTTCAAATCTGGTCGGGGTGAGAGGATTCGAACCTCCGGCCTCTACGTCCCGAACGTAGCGCTCTACCAGGCTAAGCTACACCCCGATTTTTTGCTCTTCCGACTCTAGCGTCTTCGTGAAGATCGCTGCGTCGTCTCAAGCAAGAACGTAACTATAACGATGTTTTTTCTAAAAGGGAATACCTTGTTGAAGAAATTTTTCGAGACAAGGTATCGCGTCCCCTTCGCGGCGCGTTTACGACTGTCGCGACGTCGAGTACGAGCACAGCGCGAGCAGGCTTTCCTTGTAGATCGAATCCGGGAACGCGGCGATCGCGGCCGCAGCGGCCTGTGCTTCCTTGCGCGCGCATTCGAGCGTATGGTCGAGCGCGCCCGAGCGGGTGATTGCATCGAAAATCGTATCGAAGCGATCGGTGCCGCCTTGTTCGATCACCTCGCGCGCGAGCGCCGACTGTTCTGGCGTGCCGCGTTCGATCAGGTAGATGAGCGGGAGCGTCGGTTTGCCTTCGCGCAGATCGTCGCCGGCATTCTTGCCCATCGCTTCGGCCGTGCCAGCGTAGTCGAGCCAGTCGTCCATGATCTGGAATGCGGTGCCGATCCGCCGGCCGTATTCGGCAGCGGCGGCTTCGGTCGGCGCATCGGCGCCGGCGAGCACCGCGCCCAGGCGGGCCGATGCCTCGAACAGCTTCGCCGTCTTGTAGCGGATCACCTGCATGTAGCGCGACTCGTCGACGTCCGCGTCGTGCATGTTCAGAAGCTGCAGCACTTCGCCTTCGGAGATGATCGTCGTCGCTTCCGACAGGATTTCCATCACGCGCATCTTGCCGACGCCGACCATCATCTCGAACGAGCGCGAATAGAGGTAGTCGCCGACCAGCACGCTCGCCGCATTGCCGAACAGCGCGTTGGCCGTCTGGCGGCCGCGCCGCAGTTCGGATTCGTCGACGACGTCGTCATGCAGCAGCGTGGCGGTGTGGATGAACTCGACGACGGCAGCCAGCACGTGCCGCTGGTGCGACGTCTCGCCGAGCGCACCGGCGACGAGCAACAGCAGGGCCGGACGCAGCCGCTTGCCGCCCGCGCCGATGATGTACTCGGCGATCTGGTTGATCAGCAGCACGTCGGACGCGAGGCTCTGCCGGATAACGCGATTCACCTGCTCCATGTCGCTGGCGATCGGGGCGAGCAGGTGGGCGGCGCTGAGGGTGGGGGAGGCGGTGGACGACGACATGATGATCGAAATGGGTGATGCCGCGGATTATAAGTCGAATCCACGATATCCCGGTCTGTCGGACGTGCCGGCACCGTGATTTTGGCCGTCCGGCCAGGTCTTGCGCGCGGCAATCGCGGATCGGCTTTGACTTGGGTGCTAACCCCATGTATAATCACGTGTTTTCCGCGCGTGGTGTGCGGAAAATTTGGATCCAGAGTGAGGTTCTCAATGTACGCGGTCATAAAAACCGGCGGCAAGCAGTACAAGGTTGCCGTTGGCGAAAAACTCAAAGTAGAACAGATACCGGCTGACATTGACGCTGAAATCACGCTCGACCAGGTTCTCGCAGTGGGCGAAGGCGAATCGATTAAGTTCGGTACGCCGCTGGTCAGTGGGGCTTCCGTCAAGGCCACCGTTGTGTCGCACGGTCGTCATGCCAAGGTCACCATCTTCAAGATGCGTCGCCGGAAGCACTACCAAAAGCACGGCGGCCACCGCCAGAACTACACTGAGCTGCGCATCGACGCGATCAACGCGTAAGCGCCTCGGTAAAGGAGCAATCAGATGGCACACAAAAAGGCAGGCGGCTCTTCCCGGAACGGCCGCGACTCCGAGTCGAAACGTCTCGGCGTGAAAGTGTATGGCGGCCAGGCAATCAATGCCGGCGGCATCATCGTGCGTCAGCGCGGTACGCGCATGCACGCTGGCGAGAACGTCGGCATGGGCAAGGATCACACCCTGTTCGCGCTGGTCGACGGTCACGTCAAGTTCGCGACCAAGGGCGCGGACAAGAAGCATCTGGTCATCGTTGTCCCGGCGGCTGCCTAATTTTAGGCACCCACGGGCTTCGTAGCCGAAAGGCCCCGCAGTCTTCGCGGGGCCTTTTTTTATTTGGCCGCCGGGCGCATGTGCGCACCGGCGGCTGTCGCGAAACGGCGGGCAATTGGCCGAACGGCAGATTGTTCAAGCGCGCCGGCGCGCGGCACAATAGCGGAAATACTGGTCGGAGTGACGAATGAAGTTCATTGACGAAGCACGAATCGAAGTCATCGCCGGCGACGGAGGCGATGGCAGCGCGTCGATGCGCCGCGAGAAATTCGTTCCGTTCGGCGGGCCGGACGGCGGCGACGGCGGCCGGGGCGGGAACGTCTACGCGATCGCTGACCGTAACATCAACACGCTGATCGACTATCGCTACGCGAAGAAGCACCTGGCGCGCAACGGCGAAAACGGTCGCGGATCGGATTGCTATGGCAAGGGCGGTGACGACGTCACGCTGCGCATGCCGGTCGGCACGGTCGTGACCGACATGGACACGGGCGAACTGATCGCCGACCTGACCGAACACGATCAGCAGGTGATGCTCGCGAAGGGTGGCGCAGGCGGTCTCGGCAACCTGCATTTCAAGTCGAGCACGAACCGCGCGCCGCGCCAGAAGACCGACGGCAAGCCGGGCGAACGGCGCATGCTGAGGCTCGAACTGAAGGTGCTCGCCGACGTCGGTCTGCTCGGCATGCCGAACGCTGGCAAGTCGACCTTCATCTCGTCGGTGTCGAACGCGAAGCCGAAGATCGCCGACTATCCGTTCACAACGCTCGCGCCGAACCTCGGCGTCGTGCGGGTCGGCCCGAGCAAGAGCTTCGTGATCGCCGACATCCCGGGGCTGATCGAGGGCGCAGCTGAAGGTGCGGGCCTCGGCCACCAGTTCCTGCGACACCTGCAGCGCACCGGCGTGCTGTTGCATCTCGTCGATTTGGCTCCGTTTGACGAAAGCGTCGATCCGGTCGCGGAAGCAACCGCGATCGTTGGCGAACTGCGCAAGTACGACGAGGCGCTCTATGAGAAGCCGCGCTGGCTCGTCCTCAACAAGCTCGACATGGTGCCGGAAGACGAGCGCGAGGCGCGCGTCGCCGATTTCCTCGACCGTTTCGGCTGGGACGGCCCGGTGTTCGAGATTTCGGCGCTCACGGGCCAGGGCTGCGAAGCGCTGTGCTACGCGATCTACGACTACCTCGCCCAGCATTCGGACGCGCATCGCGCGGCGGAAGAGGAAGATCTGGCCGCGGACGTGCGATTCCGCGATGCGCCGCCCGCCGCTGGCGGCGCGACGCCCGGCGACGACGCCTGAGCGTGGCCGGAACGCACCGGGCGTCGCGCCCGGTGCCGGAATTTAAGCGCGCCCGGTCGGGCAGGCATCAGATACAGGAGACGGCGCACGATGCGTTCGATCATCGCG
The DNA here is from genome assembly GCF_020419685.1 of Burkholderia sp. AU33545. NCBI lineage: Bacteria > Pseudomonadati > Pseudomonadota > Betaproteobacteria > Burkholderiales > Burkholderiaceae > Burkholderia > Burkholderia sp. AU33545. The sequence continues at coordinate 43,292 of NZ_JAIZRQ010000001.1, forward strand.
GATTCGAAGCGATTGGTGGTGAAGGTGGGCTCGAGCCTCGTAACCAACGACGGCAAGGGGCTCGATCATGCTGCGATCGGCCGCTGGGCGGCCCAGATCGCCGCGCTGCGCGCGCAGGGCAAGGAAGTGGTGCTCGTCAGTTCGGGCGCGATCGCTGAAGGGATGCAGCGGCTCGGCTGGAGCAAGCGTCCGCGCGAGATCGACGAGTTGCAGGCTGCCGCCGCGGTTGGCCAGATGGGGCTCGCGCAAGTCTATGAAAGCCGCTTCACCGAGCACGATATCCGCACCGCGCAGATCCTGCTGACGCATGCCGACCTTGCCGATCGCGAGCGCTACCTGAATGCGCGCTCGACGCTGCTCACGCTGCTGCGGCTCGGCGTCGTGCCGATCATCAACGAGAACGACACGGTCGTCACCGACGAAATCAAGTTCGGCGACAACGACACGCTCGGCGCGCTGGTCGCGAACCTGATCGAAGGCGATGCGCTCATCATCCTGACCGATCAGTCGGGGCTGTTCACCGCCGATCCGCGTAAGGATCCGAACGCGACGCTGGTCGCGGAAGCCAGCGCGGGCGCACCGGAACTCGAGGCGATGGCGGGCGGGGCCGGCTCGAGCCTCGGCCGCGGCGGAATGCTGACGAAGATCCTCGCGGCGAAGCGCGCAGCGCACAGCGGCGCGAACACCGTGATCGCGAGCGGCCGCGAAGCCGACGTGCTGGTGCGGCTGGCGGCGGGCGAGGCGATCGGCACGCAGCTGATCGCGCGCACCGCGCGGATGGCCGCGCGCAAGCAATGGATGGCCGACCATCTGCAGGTACGCGGGCACGTCGTGATCGATGCCGGTGCGGTCGAGAAGCTGACGGCCGGCGGCAAGAGCCTGCTGCCGATCGGCGTGATTGGCGTGCAGGGAGCGTTCGCGCGCGGCGAGGTGATCGCATGTGTCGGCCCCGACGGACGCGAAGTGGCGCGCGGTCTCACGAACTACAGCAGTGCGGAAACGAAGCTGATTCACCGCAAGCCGAGCGGCGAGATCGAGACGGTGCTTGGCTACATGCTGGAACCGGAGCTGATTCACCGCGACAACCTCGTGCTCGTGTAACCATTCGGCCAGACGTCCCGAGATACTAAAAAAGCCCGCGTTGTGCGGGCTTTTTGTTGGGATTGGCGGGGCAGGGCCGGTGGCCTGCGTCGCGCAGTCAGCGCAGCTGGCTCATCGCGGTGCGGTGGAACCGGATGTTCTCGAGAATCTGCTGGGTCGTGCCCTGTGGCATCTTGTTCGAGCAGAAGTAGTCCTGGTACAGCGCCGAGTGGTACGCGTTCAACTCGCCGTTCTCGATGCGACGCCAGTCGTTCTCGACCGTGCGGTCCCAGCCGTCGTGATCCGAATTCAGGCCGGCATACTGACGCCATTCGTAGGTGTCGCAGCGGATGCCTTCGTAGTTCACGTTGCGTGCGCCGGCCGGGCTCGTGATGACGACCGCATAGCGCACGACGCCGTCGGTGCCGACCGCGAGCGACTTCGCATCGACGGAGAACTTGAGCGGCGTGTTCTGCGATACGTTGAACGGTAGCAGGTCGCCCGCTTGCGGAAGCGGCGGCAGCGTGTCGACCGGGTTTTCCTTCCAGTTGCCCTGGCGGTCCAGCAGGTACACGAACTCGCTGTCATCCTTGTTGGTCGGCGTCTTCGAATTTGCGCAACCGGCCAGCGTGGCCGCCGCGACAATCGATGCGAGCGCGAGAGCAATCGCTTTCAATATGCATTCCTCGTAAAAAAAGGGCGCGACACAAGGTCGCGCCCGGTCATGCAGTCCGACTCGTCATTTGCCGACGATCTCGCGGGGCGGCATCTCGTCGAGCGTGCTCGCCTCCACTTCGATCTCCGAACAGACTAACGATGTGTCGACAATCGTCAGCGTCTGCTGGACCTGCGCACCGATGACGCGCGGATAGCGCGACGGACGCGGCCCACGCGGCTTTTCGGCTCGCTGCGCCGGGCGGCGCAGGAAGCGCGACAGTTCCGTCAGCGCCAACTGATAGACATCCCGCTTGAACTCGATCACCGCATCGAGCGGCACCCAGTACTCGTTCCAGCGCCACGCATCGAACTCCGGGTGATCGGTCGCGCGCAAGCAAATGTCGCAATCGCGTCCGACCATCCGCAGCAGGAACCAGATCTGCTTCTGGCCGCGGTAATGGCCGCGTACTTCGCGTTTGATGAACTTGTCAGGCACCTCGTAACGCAACCAGTCGCGGGTGCGGCCGATTATCTTGACGTGTTCCGGGTGCAGGCCGGTCTCTTCGTGCAGTTCCCGGTACATCGCCTGCATGGGGGTCTCGCCGTACTTGATCCCACCTTGAGGAAACTGCCAGGAATGCTCGCGGAGCCGCTTGCCCCAAAACACCTCGTTGCGCGCGTTCAAGAGGATGATGCCGACGTTCGGGCGAAAGCCTTCACGATCCAGCATACAACCACCTTCGAATCCTTTAAAATTGCTTTGATTATAAACAGATAACGGGCGCTGCGCACCGTGACGGAGCGAATCCGCGCGGGGTGCACCGGCTGAATTGTCCCTGATTAGTCTGCTACGTCATCTGCGCCATCGTCGTCCCTCGTTGTTCGCCGCGCGCAGCTTTTTCACCTTGAAACTTTTTCGGGCGCCCCGCCTTGGGGCGCCGTATTTGGAACCGTCCGCATGAAAGCTTCCCGTTTCTTTATCGGCACCCTCAAAGAAGCACCGGCCGACGCAGAGATCGTCAGCCACAAGCTGATGGTGCGCGCCGGCATGATCCGTCGCGTCGCCGGCGGCATCTACAACTACCTGCCGGTCGGCCTGCGTTCGATTCGCAAGGTCGAGGCGATCGTGCGCGAGGAAATGAACCGGGCAGGCGCCATCGAGCTGCTGATGCCGGCCGTGCAACCGGCCGAGCTGTGGCAGGAATCGGGGCGCTGGGAACAGTACGGCCCCGAGCTGCTGCGCTTCAAGGACCGCAAGGACAACGACTTCGTGATCGGGCCGACGCACGAGGAAGTCATCACCGACATCGCGCGCAACCAGATCAAGAGCTACCGGCAGATGCCGGTGAACTTCTACCAGATCCAGACGAAGTTCCGCGATGAGATTCGTCCGCGCTTCGGTGTGATGCGCGGCCGCGAATTCATCATGAAGGACGCGTATTCGTTCGACAAGGACGCGGCCGGTCTGAACGAGTCGTATCGCAAGATGTATGACGCATATGTGCGCATCTTCACGCGCCTCGGCCTCGAGTTCCGCGCGGTCGCTGCCGACAGCGGCTCGATCGGCGGCAACTTCTCCCACGAGTTCCACGTGATCGCCGACACCGGCGAGGACGCGATCGCCTACTGCCCGACGTCCGACTTCGCGGCGAACATCGAGGCGGCCGAAGCGTTGCCGCTGATTGCCGAGCGCGCGGCGCCGGCCGAAGCGATGGAGAAGGTCGCGACGCCGGGCAAGGCGAAGTGCGAAGCCGTCGCCGAACTGCTGGCGATCCCGCTCGAGCGCACGATCAAATCGATCGTGCTCGCGACCGACAACGAAGGCGCCGAGCCGACCATCTGGCTCGTGATGCTGCGTGGCGATCACGACCTGAACGAGATCAAGGTGTCGAAGCTGCCGGGGCTGAAGAGCCACCGCTTCGCGACCGAGCAGGAAATCGTCGAGTGGTTCGGCACGCCGCCGGGCTATCTCGGCCCGGTCGGCACGAAGAAGCCCGTGAAGGTGATCGCGGACCGCACGGTCGCGAACATGAGCGACTTCGTCGTCGGCGCAAACGAGGTGGACTATCACATCGCTGGCGTGAACTGGGGCCGCGACCTGCCCGAGCCTGACGTTGCCGACGTGCGCAACGTGCAGAAGGGCGATCCGTCGCCGGACGGCAAGGGCGTGATCGACATCTGCCGCGGCATTGAAGTCGGCCACGTGTTCCAGCTCGGCACCAAGTACTCGGAAGCGATGGGCGCGACGTTCCTCGACGAATCGGGCAAGCCGCAGCCGATGCTGATGGGCTGCTACGGCGTCGGCGTCACGCGTATTCTCGGCGCGGCGATCGAACAGAACTTCGACGATCGCGGAATCATCTGGCCCGAGTCGATCGCCCCCTTCGAGGTCGTGCTGTGCCCGATGGGCTACGATCGCAGCGACATGGTTCGCGAGGCGGCCGACAAGCTGTACGCGGAACTGACCGCCGCCGGCATCGACGTGATCCTCGACGATCGCGGCGAGCGCCCGGGCGTGATGTTCGCCGACTGGGAACTGATCGGCGTGCCGCATCGCCTGGTGATCGGCGAGCGCGGCTTGAAGGAAGGCAAGATCGAGTACCAGGGCCGCCGCGACGCCGAAGCGACGCTGCTGCCGGCCGACGCCGCCGCGGCGACGGTGACGGAGAAGATCCGCGCTGCGCTCGCGCGCTAAGCGCTACAACAGGGGAACACGGTGGAATACACCTTCCTGTCGGCCACCGTGCTCCTCGTGCTGATCACGGATCCGCTCGGCAACATCCCGCTGTTCATCACGGCGATGCGGGACGTGCCGCGCGAGCGGCGCGTGAAGCTGATCCTGCGTGAAGTGGGGATCGCGTTCGTGATCCTGCTGTTCTTCATGGTGGTCGGCGACCGCTTCCTGCGGATGATGAGCTTGACCGACCTGTCGCTGCGGCTCGGCGGCGGGATCGTGCTGTTCCTGATCGCGCTGCGGATGATCTTCCCGCATCCGGACGGCGCGCTCGGCAGCGATCCGCGCGCCGGGGGCGAGCCGTTCATCGTGCCGCTCGCGATTCCGGCGCTTGCCGGGCCGTCCGCGCTCGCGACGGTGATGCTGCTGACGTCGCAGGCGCCGGGCAAGATGTTCGAGTGGGTCGGCGCGCTGACGGTCACGATGATCGTCTGCGCGATCACGCTGGTGCTGGCCGAACGGATCCAGCAGTGGCTCGGCGAGCGGACCGTCGCGGCGTTCGAGCGGCTGATGGGTTTGGTGCTCGTCGCGATCTCGGTCGAGATGCTGCTGGCCGGCATCCGGGCGTTCGTGCACCAGTTGTAGCGCGGGCGGCGCGGCGCGTGCCGACGAAAAAAAAGCGGCGCTCCGGGAAACCGGGGCGCCGCTTTTCTTTGTAGCGGGCAGGGCGGTCAGACGTTCGCGGTCAGTGCGCGGATCGTCGGCAGATTGCGCCAGTAGCCCTTTGCGTCCATCCCGCAGCCGAACACGTAGCGGTCCGGCACCGAGAAGCCGCAGAAGTCGGGATGCAGCGGTTTCGCCTTCGCGAGCGTCTTCTCGCACAGCACGGCGGACATGAAGCGTTTTGCACCCATGTCGAGGATGCGGTCGCGGATCGCGGCCATCGTCTCGCCTTCGTCGAGGATGTCGTCGAGCACGAGCACGATCCGGTCCTTCACCGATTCGCGCGGCGCGACGCGCCAGTGCATCTCCGGGCTGCCCTGCGTGGTGTTGCGGTAGCGGGTCAGGTGGATGTAGTCGAACTCCAGCGGGAAATCGAGATGCGGCAGCAGCATCCCGGTAAACACCGCGGCGCCACCCATCACCGAGAGCACGAGGGGAAACGCGTCGCCGATGTCGGCGCGGATCGCGTCGGCCATCCGGGCGATCGATGCGTTGACGGCATCGGCCGAGACGATCTCTTCGGAGTGGTCGAAAATGTGGAGGGCTTCTTCGCGGTTCATGTGTTCTGGCGGGCAGTCGGTATACAAATAAGGATGAAGCAGAACGGCCGGCGCGCGCTACGGCAAAAACCCGCGCGCCGACCGGCGGGCGGAATCAGCGCATGCCGGGCATCATGCCCTTCAGGCCGCGCATCATCTTCTGCATGTTGCCGCCCTTCAGCTTCTTCATCATCGTACGCATCTGGTCGTACTGATTCAGCATCCGGTTGACTTCCTGCACCGGCACGCCCGCGCCGGCTGCAATACGGCGCTTGCGCGTCGCCTTGATGATTTCGGGTTTTGCGCGCTCGGCCGGCGTCATCGAGCTGATGATGCCTTCCATCCGGCGGATCGACTTCTCGGCCTGGCCCATGTCGGCGCCGGCCGCCGCCTGCTGGAATTGCGCGGGCAGCTTGTCCATCAGCGAGGACAGCCCGCCCATGTTCTTCATCTGCGAGATCTGCGCGCGGAAATCGTTCAGGTCGAAGTCGCCGCCTTTCTTGACCTTGTCGGCGAGCTTCTGCGCGGCCTGCACGTCGACGCCGCGCTGCGCCTCCTCGACGAGCGCGAGGATGTCGCCCATGCCGAGGATCCGGTTCGCCATCCGGTCCGGGTAGAACACCTCGAGGCCGTCGAGCTTCTCGGCGACGCCGACGAACTTGATCGGCTTGCCCGTGATGTGGCGCACCGACAGCGCGGCACCGCCGCGCGAATCGCCGTCGAGCTTGGTCAGCACGACGCCGGTGAGCGGCAGCGTGTCGTTGAACGCCTTCGCGGTGTTGACCGCGTCCTGGCCGAGCATCGCGTCGACGACGAACAGCGTTTCGGCCGGCTTCAGCGTGCCGTGCAGCGCGGCGATTTCCTGCATCATCGCCTCGTCGATACCGAGGCGGCCGGCCGTGTCGACGATCAGCACGTCATGGTAGTGGCGCTTCGCCCAGTCGACGGCCGCGAGTGCGATGTCGACGGGCTTCTGGTCCGGGGTCGACGGGAAGAAGTCGGCGCCGACCTGTTCGCTCACCGTTTTCAGCTGCATGATGGCGGCCGGGCGATACACGTCGCACGACACGGTCAGCACTTTCTTCTTGTATTTCTCGCGCAGCAGCTTCGCGAGCTTGCCGGCGGTCGTCGTCTTGCCGGCGCCCTGCAGGCCGGCCATCAGGATCACCGCGGGCGGCGTGACCGCAAGGTTCAGCTCGGCGGCCTTGCCTTCGTAGTCGCCGCCGATCACGGCGGTCAGTTCCTTCTGGACCACGCCGACGAGCGCCTGACCTGGCGACAGGCTGCTGATCACTTCCTCGCCGAGCGCCTTTTCCTTGACCTTGGCAATGAATTCGCGGACGACGGGCAGCGCGACGTCGGCTTCCAGCAGCGCGAGACGCACCTCGCGGAGCATCTCCTGGGTGTTCGCCTCGGTGAGCCGGGCCTCGCCGCGCAGCGTCTTGACGACGCGCGCCATCCGTTGAGTGAGATTGTCGAGCATGGGGAGCGATGGACAGTGGGGCCCGAAGGCGCAACGGAACCGAACAAAGGGAGCCGTCGCGGGAAGGGGGCCTAGTGTAAACTTCGAACATGGATATTGTACTGTATGCCCTCACCGCATTCCTGTACGGCGGCCTCGCCGTCGCAGGCTGGCGCACCCACCGCCAGGGCGCGACCTCGCTCGTCGCGAGCGTGCCGGCCGTGCCGGTTCCGGCGTTCGCCGCGTCGGGGATGAGCGGGGCCGGCCGCGCGCTGCTGTTCGCGGCGCTCGTCGCGCACGGCGTGCTGCTGCACATGACCATTTTTCCGAACGACGCGATGATCTTCGGCTTCGCGTTCGCGCTGTCCGCGATGTTCTGGCTCGGCGCCGGCATCTACTGGATCGAGAGCTTCTTCTTCCCGCTCGACAGCCTGCGCCTGCTGGTGCTGCCGCTCGCGTGCGGCGCGTCGCTGCTGCCGCTCGTGTTCGGCGGCGTGCGGGTGCTGCCTTATGCCGCAGCGCCGCTGTTCAAGATGCACTTCCTGATCGCGAACATCGCGTACGGCCTTTTCGCGATCGCCGCGCTGCACGCGGTCCTGATGCTGATGGTCGAGCGGCGCCTGCAGTCGCTGAGGAGCGGCGGGCGCGACGGCTCGACCGGCTGGATCGCGAGCTGGCTCGAGACACTGCCGCCGCTGCTCACGCTCGAGAAACTGCTGTTCCGCCTGATCGGCGCCGGCTTCGTGCTGCTCACGCTGACGCTCGCGTCGGGGATCCTGTTCAGCGAGCAGATCGATGCGCGCGCGCTGCGGCTCGATCACAAGACCGTGTTCGCGGTGCTGTCGTGGCTGATGTTCGGCGGCCTGCTGGTCGCCCACAAGACGTCGGGCTGGCGTGGACGCGGCGCCGCGCGCTGGGTGCTCGTGTCGTTTGCCGCGCTGCTGCTCGCGTATGTCGGCAGCCGGTTCGTTTTCGAGGTGCTGCTGCACCGCTCCGTGGTTTGAACGCAGGTCTCCGATGCGACAGATTCTTCTCCTGATTCTTCTCTTCTTCGCGGGTTCGTGGCTCACGCGCAAGCTGCGCCAGGCCCAGGAGCACGCACAGGCGCGCACCGGCCGCGGCGGCGGCTTTGATGGCGCACCCGGTTCCGGCGGCGCCGGGACGGCACGCCCGAACGGCGATGCGCGCTCGCTGCCCGAACCGATGGTGCGCTGCGCCGAATGCGGCGTGCATACGCCGAAGGGCGATGCCGTCGCCGCGGGTGGCGAATATTTCTGCAGCACCGAGCACGCGCAGCGCCACGGCGCACACGCGAGCGGCCGCGACGCCCGATGAGCGACGCAGCGCTGCTGTCGGTCGACGCGCACGGCTGGGTGCGCGAAGCGCGCCACGCGCCGTCGCCGAATTTCGAGGCGCGGCCCGCAGGCGCGGTGCCGACGCTCGTCGTCGTCCACAACATCAGCCTGCCGCCCGGCGAGTTCGGCGGCGACGCGATCGAGGCGCTGTTCCTGAATCGCCTCGATTGCGATGCGCACCCCTATTACCAGAGCCATCTGCGCGGCGTGCGCGTGTCCGCGCACTTCCTGATTCGTCGCGACGGTGAGCTCGTGCAGTTCGTGTCGTGCGACGAGCGCGCTTGGCATGCGGGCGCGTCCGAGTTCTTCGGCCGGCCGCGCTGCAACGACTTCTCGATCGGCATCGAGCTCGAAGGCGCGGACGACGTGCCGTTCGACGCGGCGCAGTACGCGACGCTCGGCGTGCTCGCGCGCACGCTCGCCGCGCGCTACCCGATCGATGCAGTGGCCGGGCATTCCGACGTCGCGCCGGGCCGCAAGACCGACCCGGGTCCGCACTTCGATTGGCAACGCTTCGCGGGCGATGCCGGCTTTTCCGCCGAATACTTTCCTTTCCGTCAGCACTGAGCGCAGGGTTTTTTGACCGGGGAAAGTTTTTTCTCCGACCAATGCCTTGTCGTGTCTGCGCGCGAGCGATGTCAAGACCTCCATCGCAAATTATCCGTTTTGACCTCGTCCGAATGTCCACTATACTTGGTGCCAGTTGAGCGGTTCTGTACTAGATATAGTGTGTGTCGCAGGGGAAACCCGAGCGGCACCGGCCGGCGGGCAACGCCGGCGGACAGGGTTCTCAGGGCGGCGCGCCAGGCCGGGCGGTCCGGGCGTCGCGATCAAGCGCAGCGAACTTCGACGGGGCAGGGTACACATGACGAAGCACACGACCGGAACGGTTGTCGCGCATCGACCGAACCGGCTTCCCCGACGCATCGCTCGCCTCTTACCGCTCGCGCACGCCATTGCGCAGCGTTCGTTTTAATCCGCGGTTCTCTCCGCACCATCCAACACCAGGAGCTTTGCACATGCAAACCACCGACAACGCGACGTCCCAGTACGAGAGCGCCTCGAGCCGTCCGCTCGGCGGGACCGAACAGGGCGCGCAGGCGCTCGCGCCGCAGGCCACGTTCGCCGACTACAAGGTGATCCGCCGCAACGGCAGCGTGGTGTCGTTCGAGCCTTCGAAGATCGCGATTGCGGTGACCAAGGCTTTCCTGGCCGTCAACGGCGGGCAGGGCGCGGCATCGGCGCGCGTACGCGAACTCGTCGAGCAACTGACGCACAACGTCGTGCGCGCGCTCGTGCGCAGCCGTCCGAACGGCGGTACGTTCCATATCGAAGACATCCAGGACCAGGTCGAGCTCGCGCTGATGCGCGGCGGTGAGCACAACGTCGCGCGTGCGTACGTGCTGTATCGCGAGAAGCGTCACCTGGAGCGTCAGCATGCGGGCGAGGAAGCAGCAGCCGCGGGCGGCGAGTCGAGCACCGGTATCAACGTCGTCGACAACGGCGTCACGCGTCCGCTCGACCTGAACGCGCTGCGTGCGCTGATCGTGTCGTCGTGCGACGGCCTCGGCGCTGCGGTTAACCCTGACCCGATCGTCGCCGAAACGGTGAAGAACCTGTACGACGGCGTGCCGATGAGCCAGGTCTACGACTCGGCGATCCTCGCTGCGCGCACGATGATCGAAAAGGATCCGGCATACAGCCAGGTCACGGCCCGCATCCTGCTGCACACGATCCGTCGCGAGATCCTCGGCGAGGAAGTGCTCCAGGCCGAGATGTCGACCCGCTACGCCGAATACTTCCCGCAGTTCCTGAAGCGCGGCGTCGACGCCGGCCTGCTCGACGACAAGCTGCTGCAGTTCGACCTGAAGCGTCTGGGCGAAGCGCTCGACGCGAACCGCGATCTGCAATTCGGCTACCTCGGCCTGCAGACGCTGTACGACCGCTACTTCCTGCACGTCGAAGGCACCCGCATCGAAATGCCGCAGGCTTTCTTCATGCGCGTTGCGATGGGCCTGTCGCTGAACGAGATCGACCGCGAAACGCGCGCGATCGAGTTCTACAACGTGCTGTCGAGCTTCGACTTCATGAGCTCGACGCCGACGCTGTTCAACTCGGGCACCCACCGCTCGCAACTGTCGTCGTGCTACCTGACGACGGTCGCGGACGATCTCGACGGCATCTATGAAGCGCTGAAGGAAAACGCGCTGCTGTCGAAGTTCGCCGGCGGTCTCGGCAACGACTGGACGCGCGTGCGCGCACTCGGCTCGCATATCAAGGGTACGAACGGCAAGTCGCAAGGCGTGGTCCCGTTCCTGAAGGTCGTGAACGACACGGCCGTCGCGGTCAACCAGGGCGGCAAGCGCAAGGGCGCGGTCTGCGCGTACCTCGAATCCTGGCACCTCGACATCGAGGAGTTCCTCGAGCTGCGCAAGAACACGGGCGACGATCGCCGCCGTACGCATGACATGAACACGGCGAACTGGATTCCCGACCTGTTCATGAAGCGCGTGATGGAAGGCGCCGACTGGACGTTGTTCTCGCCGTCGACCTGCCCGGACCTGCACGACAAGTTCGGCGCCGATTTCGAGAAGGCTTACACGGCTTACGAAGAGAAGGTCGCGCGCGGCGAGATCAAGCTGTTCAAGAAGATCCCGGCGGCGCAGCTCTGGCGCAAGATGCTCGGCATGCTGTTCGAGACGGGCCACCCGTGGATCACGTTCAAGGATCCGTGCAACGTGCGCTCGCCGCAGCAGCACGTCGGCGTCGTCCACTCGTCGAACCTGTGCACGGAAATCACGCTGAACACGAGCGACACCGAAATCGCGGTGTGCAACCTCGGCTCGGTGAACCTGGTCGCTCACCTGGTGAAGCAGGCAGACGGCAGCTACGCGCTCGACCACGACAAGCTGAAGCGCACGATCAGCGTCGCGATGCGTATGCTCGACAATGTGATCGACATCAACTACTACGCGGTGCCGAAGGCGCGTAACTCGAACCTGAAGCACCGCCCGGTCGGCATGGGCATCATGGGCTTCCAGGACTGCCTGCACCTGCTGCGCACGCCGTACGCGTCGGAAGCGGCGGTCGAGTTCGCCGACCGTTCGATGGAAGCCGTCTGCTACTACGCGTACCACGCGTCAACCGAACTGGCCGAGGAACGCGGCCGCTACTCGAGCTACCGCGGCTCGCTGTGGGATCGCGGCATCCTCCCGCAGGACACGCTGAAGCTGCTGGCCGAAGCGCGCGGCGGCTACGTCGAGGTCGACACGTCCGAGTCGCTCGACTGGACGACGCTGCGTTCGCGGATCGCCGCCCACGGCATGCGCAACTCGAACTGCGTCGCGATCGCCCCGACGGCGACGATCTCGAACATCATCGGCGTGTCGGCCTGTATCGAGCCGACCTTCCAGAACCTGTACGTGAAGTCGAACCTGTCGGGCGAATTCACGGTGGTAAACGAGTACCTCGTTCGCGACCTGAAGGAACGCGGCCTGTGGGACGAAGTGATGGTCGCCGACCTGAAGTACTTCGACGGCATGCTGTCGCGCATCGACCGCATCCCGGCCGACCTGCGCGCGATCTACGCGACCGCGTTCGAAGTCGACCCGACGTGGCTGGTCGAAGCGGCGTCGCGTCGCCAGAAGTGGATCGACCAGGCGCAGTCGCTGAACATCTACATGGGCGGCGCGTCGGGCAAGAAGCTCGACGAGGTCTACAAGCTCGCATGGCTGCGCGGCCTGAAGACGACCTACTACCTCCGCACGATGGCGGCGACGCACGTCGAGAAGTCGACGGTCGCACACGGCGCGCTGAACGCAGTGCCGACGAGCGGCGGCTCGAGCAGCGGCGGCGCGCAAGGCGCGGCAGGCGGCTTCGGTGCGGCGGGCGGCGATGCATCGTCGGGCGCGGTCAATGCGGCACCGGCGCTGGCGCCTGTCGAAGCAGATGGTCCGGTGTGCACGATGCGTCCGGGCGATCCGGGCTTCGACGAGTGCGAAGCCTGCCAGTAACACTGGCGCGCATGACCTGAAGAAGGTTCGGGCGGCGCGCACGGCAACCGATCGAGGTTGAAGTGTGCGCCGCTCTCAACTAAAAAAATGATAAGGAATCTGTAACGCGACACTTGCGTTGCAGGCAGTGACAAGCGATCGAAACATCCCCGACGACGTCGCGTTTCGATCAGCGTTCGATGCGTCGAGCGCACCTCGCGATACATGCGTGACACGCGTCGCGCTCTGCATGAACGACGATGCGTTGCTCAAAGTGTTGTATCGAGGTCGCAACGCGAATCGAAAAAAGGATTTTTCGTGAGCGAACCCTTTTATCGCTCAGGAAAAGATGGTACAAACCGTTCTAAATTGATGGTGAGAATTTATGCTCAACTGGGATGACGAGAAGACTGCCGTAACCCCCGCGAGCGGAGCGCAGCAAAACGCGATGCGCACCTCCGCAGGGATGGCTGTCGGACTGCAGGCTGCAACGCCTGCCGCCCATCAGGTCCGCGACATTTTCGAAGGCGATCTTGCGGTGCCGCCGCAAGCATCGGCTGTTCCCGCTGGCGGTTCGGAAGCGCGGGTCAATGTCGCCGACAAGCGCATCATCAACGGCCAGACTGACGTCAATCAGCTGGTGCCGTTCAAGTACAAGTGGGCGTGGGAAAAGTATCTGGCGGGTTGCGCGAACCACTGGATGCCGCAGGAAATCAACATGTCCCGCGACATCGCACTGTGGAAGGACCCGAACGGTCTGACCGAGGACGAGCGCCGCATCGTCAAGCGCAACCTCGGTTTCTTCGTGACGGCCGATTCGCTCGCCGCGAACAACATCGTGCTCGGCACGTACCGCCACATCACGGCGCCCGAATGCCGGCAGTTTCTGCTGCGCCAGGCGTTCGAGGAAGCGATCCACACGCACGCGTATCAATACATTGTCGAATCGCTCGGTCTCGACGAAGGCGAGATCTTCAACGCGTACCACGAGGTCACGTCGATCCGCGCGAAGGACGAATTCCTGATCCCGTTCATCCACACGCTGACGGATCCGGCCTTCAAGACCGGCACGCTCGAAGCGGATCAGAAGCTGCTGAAGTCGCTGATCGTGTTCGCCTGCATCATGGAAGGCCTGTTCTTCTATGTCGGCTTCACGCAGATCCTCGCACTCGGCCGCCAGAACAAGATGACGGGTGCTGCAGAGCAATATCAGTACATCCTGCGTGACGAGTCGATGCACTGCAATTTCGGCATTGACCTGATCAACCAGATCAAGCTCGAGAACCCGCATCTCTGGACCGCGGAATTCCGTGCCGAGATCCGCGAGCTGTTCAAGCAGGCTGTCGAACTCGAATACCGCTACGCCGAGGACACGATGCCGCGCGGCGTGCTGGGTCTGAACGCGTCGATGTTCAAGAGCTATTTGCGCTTCATCAGCAACCGTCGTTGCCAGCAGATCGGCCTCGATCCGCTGTTCCCGAACGAGGAAAACCCGTTCCCGTGGATGAGCGAGATGATCGACCTGAAGAAGGAACGCAACTTCTTCGAGACGCGTGTGATCGAGTATCAGACGGGCGGTGCGCTGTCCTGGGAATAACCCGCAGCAGCGAACCCGTCACATGATGGAGCAGCCGGCGGCCTCTCGGCCCCGGCCCAAGGTTTAGGAGCAAGAACGCCTGATGCAAAGCATGCCCGGTGCCTTAACGGCCCAACGACATGATCGGCACTTTGCGAACCCTTCAGTGGGATGGGCAAACTTCCCTCCGGAAAAAGCGGGCAGCCGTGTGGCGGTCCGCTTGATCAAGCGATTAGGGGTAGCGGCGCGAGGTGCGCCGGCTACCGACTTGATTTGGCGCGCGAGGCCATGGGGTCACGCGCGCCATACCGTATTCATTAGCGTAAGCGCGTGGTATCCGCGTACGCCGATGAATAGCCCGCTTCGAAGCGCACGTCCTGAACAGCGTCCGCGGGAAGCGGGTTTTGACGAAGGGTGTAGTTTGAACTGACTCTCATCTGAACCTGAAGGAGAACAACATGGCTACTGCCAAGAAGAAACCGGCTGCTAAGAAGGTCGCTGCCAAGAAGACCGTTGCGAAGAAGGCTGCTGCTCCGGCGAAGAAGGCCGCTGCAGTGAAGAAGGTTGCTGCGAAGAAGGTCGCGGTGAAGAAGGTTGCCGCGAAGAAGGCAGCACCGGCGAAGAAGGCCGCTGCGAAGAAGGTCGCGGCAAAGAAGGTCGCAACGAAGAAGGTTGCAGCCAAGAAGGTCGCTGCGAAGAAAGTCGCGGTGAAGAAGGTTGCCGCGAAGAAGGCAGCACCGGCGAAGAAGGCCGCAGCGAAGAAGGTTGCTGCGAAGAAGGTCGCAGTGAAGAAGGTTGCTGCGAAGAAGGCAGCACCGGCTAAGAAGGCTGCTGCGAAGAAGGCAGCACCGGCGAAGAAGGCTGCCGCCAAGAAGGCTGCGCCTGCGAAGAAGGCTGCTGCGAAGAAGGCTGCCCCTGCGAAGAAGGCTGCGCCTGCCAAGAAGGCTGCCGCCGCACCGAAGGCTGCTGCCGCACCGAAGGCCGCCGCCCCTGCGAAGAAGGCTGCTGCTCCGAAGAAGGCCGTCGTGAAGAAGGCTGCACCGGCAACCACCGCGTCGACCGCATCGGTCGCGCCGGCATCGGGCGTGAAGACCGCGCTCAACCCGGCAGCGGCATGGCCGTTCCCGACCGGCAGCCGTCCGTAATCGCGGCTGACCAGTACCACCCGGACACTCACGTGGTGTCCGCGGGTTGAGTAGCGCTACTCAATCGGTCCCGCCATCTGGCTCAGGTGGCGGGATTTTTTTCGTCCGTATTCATCGATGTGTCGACCGGTTGCCGGGCACGAACGAAAAAAAACGCATGTGCAGCTTCGCACATGCGTTCGACCGCGGCTTGCGCCGCGTGCTGAGGATGCTCGTTAGTGCGTGACGCGCGTGACGCCGCCGCTCGACAGCAGTCGCACACGCTCGCCGGCGCGGAACATTTCGCCGCTCGCCGCCTGCGTGATCGAGCGCAGGTCGCCGTTGTCGAGGCGCACGGTGATTTCGACACCGTTCGCCGTGCTGAGGTTTTCGCCGACCGCGTTGCCCGCGACCGCGCCGACGAGACCGCCCGCGATGGCCGTCAGGATCGACCCCTTGCCGCCGCCGATCGCGCTGCCCGCGACCGCGCCGAGCGCACCGCCACCGAGCGTGCCGATCGCGCTGCCGCCGCCGTCGGACTGGATGCGCACGGCACGGACGCTCTCGACGGTGCCCATGCGAACGGTTTGTTCGCGCTGCGCCTGGCCGACGCTATAGACATCTGCGGAGCCCGGCGCCGTGAAGCAGCCCGCGAGCGTGAGCGTGGCCGTCAGCATGGCGGTGAGCGTGAGGGTTTTCTTGGTCAACATTTTTACTCTCCCACAATATTCATTTGAGACTGTACCCGAAGGCAGCCTCGAAACGCGCGTCGATTTCGGCGCGCGTCAGTGCGTAAGTTTGAGGCCCCTGGTGGGCGATCTTGATCGAGCCCATCAGGCTCGCGAGGCGGCCCGTCGTTGCCCAGTCGAGGCCATTCTCGATGCCGTACAGCAGGCCGCCCCGGAAGGCGTCGCCGCAGCCGGTCGGATCGACGACACGCTCGGCTTGCACAACCGGAATCTGTTCTTCGCCGTTTTTGTGAAGAATGGTGGCGCCGTGCTCGCCGCGCGTGATGATCAACGCATGAACCCGGCTGGCGATTTCCTGTTCGGACCAGCCCGTCTTGTCGCTGACGAGCTTGCCTTCGTAGTCGTTGACCGCGACGAAGGTCGCGAGTTCAATGATGCGGCGCAGCGTCGCACCATCGAACAGCGGCAGACCCTGGCCCGGATCGAAGATGAACGGGATGCCGGCCTTCGCGAATTGCTCGGCGTGCTGGACCATCCCGTCGAAGCCGTCCGGCGCGACGATGCCGAGCTTCACGCCCGACACTTCGTCCGCGCGGTTCAGGTGCGACTGCATCATCGCGCCCGGGTGGAATGCGGTGATCTGGTTGTTCTCGAGATCGGTCGTGATCATCGCCTGCGCGGTATGCGTTTCGGGCACCACGCGCACGCTGGCCTTGGACAGGCCGAGGCTGTCGAGACGCTCGAGATAGCGATCGGCGTCGTTCGCGCCGACCGTCGCCATGATGCGCGCGTCGCCGCCGAGCATGTGCAGCGCGTAAGCGATGTTCCCCGCGCAACCGCCGAATTCGCGACGCATCGTCGGCACGAGGAAGCTCACGTTCAGCAGGTGAACCTGGTCGGGCAGGATGTGCTCGCGAAACCGGCCTTCGAAGGTCATGATGTTGTCGTAGGCGAGCGAGCCGCAAATCAGCGTAGTCAAGGCGTGCGTTCCTGTAGAGAGCAAAAGGAAGCGGCCGCCCGGCCGGTGCGCCGAGGCCGTCGGGCCTCGCGCGGCAGGGCCGGGTGGCAGCGGGTTACTTCAGTGCGGCGAGCGCTGCGTC
This sequence comes from Burkholderia sp. AU33545, assembly GCF_020419685.1. Lineage (NCBI taxonomy): Bacteria > Pseudomonadati > Pseudomonadota > Betaproteobacteria > Burkholderiales > Burkholderiaceae > Burkholderia > Burkholderia sp. AU33545. The sequence continues at coordinate 60,263 of NZ_JAIZRQ010000001.1, forward strand.
GTAATTCGGCTCGTCCTTGATCTCGCCGACGAGTTCCGCGTGGATCACCTTGTCCTGCGCGTCGAGCACGACGACCGCGCGGGCCGTCAGGCCATTCAGCGGGCCGCTCGTCACGTCGACGCCGTACGCGTTCGCGAACGCGCGGGCGCCGCGGAACGTCGAAGCCGTCACGACGTTCGCGAGGCCTTCCGTCGTGCAGAAGCGCGTGGCGGCGAACGGCAGGTCGCCGGATACGACGATCACGACGGTGTTGTCGAGCGACGACGCGGCTTCGTTGAACTTGCGGGTCGACGTCGCGCAGGTCGGCGTGTCGAGGCTCGGGACGATGTTCAGCACCTTGCGCTTGCCGGCGAAGCTGGCGAGCGACAGATCGGCGAGGTCCTTGCCGACCAGCTTGAAGTCGGGGGCTTGCGAGCCGACGGCCGGGAACGTGCCGGCGAGATCGATCGGGTTGCCACCCAGCGTAACTTTGCTCATGTTCGTGCTCCGAAATAGCGCGCCGCTGCGGCGCGCGGGTTGAGACGGCGCGCATGCACGCGCCGCGGGGCGTCACGGATAGAAGATCTGGACGCGGAAATTCGAGGCGGGCGCGCCGTTCGTGTCGAGACGGACGACCATCGTCCGCGTCGTGCCGGGCGGCAGCCCGGCGTCGATCGGCGTGCCCGGGCGGACGTAGTCGCGCGGCGCAAGCACGCGGCGCACGGTCACGTGATTCGTGTCGTCGAGCAGCGTCAGCTCGAGAGACGGATAGGCGAGTGCGACGCGGTAGCGGTTCGTCAGCGGTACCTTCAACTCCAGCACGCGCGGGCCGTCGAGCTGGCGCAGGTCGGCCGCGTCGAGCCGCAGGCCGTCGATCGCGCGCGGCGGCGTGACCGTGCAGCCGAGCGGCGCGCACGCCTGCCGGAACCAGCCCTGCGTGACCGGCCAGTAGATCATCACGGTTTCGCGCTGCCACCACGCGAGTTGCGCGACGAGCAGCACCGCGAGCGCGGCAGCGACGAGTCCGCCGAAAAAGCCGCCGAGCATCCCGCGTCGCTCGGGCGCGCGCGTCTCGCGGGTCACGGCGAAGTGCGGGCGATCGTCGTCGGCCAGTGTGGCGGGGAAGGGCGCGGCCGATCTGGCGGCCGGTTGGGCAGCCGTTTCGCTGGCGGCCGCGGCCGGTCCGGCGGCGCGCGCGTCGGCGTTGGCATCGTATTCAGGGACGGCTTGCGCCGGCGTGAATGCGAAGCGCGGTTCGCGCGGTGCGTGTTCGTCGTCGGGTACGGAGAAGTGCGCGTTGCCGATGGGTTCGTCCGCGTCGGTGGCCGACGGCGTGTGCGCGACGAAGCGCGGTTCGCGCAGGTCGGGTTCGGCGGATGCCGTGGCCCGCGACGTGCCGGATGAATCGGTTTCGTGCCCCGCCAAGTCCGGCTCGGCCGACGCGACAGCGTGCAGTTCGGCGGGGGCCGATGCGATCGGGGCGGGCGTGCCGGAGAGGTGGACGACACCGGCGTCCATGGCCGGCAGCGCGAGCGGCACCAGCGGCTCGGTGCGCACGGTCTGTACGTTGTGCTGCAGGGATGGGTCGACGCCGGCATCGAGCCACGGCGCCCACATGTCCCAGCCTTCGGGCTTGTAGTCGGAACCGGGCGCCGGCTCGACCGGTGCGTCGGTGGTGAAGAGCCGCACGGGCGCGGCTTCGTGTTGCGGTTCGGCGGCGGCCGGCCCGGCCGGTGCCGCTTCGGTCAGCGCCGGCTCGGGCTGCCGTGCCGGTTCGGGAACGAGCGACTGCGACGCGTTGAAGACCTGATGGCAGTGTCCGCAGCGCACGAGCCCGTCATGCAGCGAGAGCTGTTCCTGCTGCAGCCGGAAGACGGTTTCGCAATGAGGGCAGCGCGTCGCAAGAAGCATGTCGAGCCGGGCGGCCTGCTGGCCAAAGTGAAGGACAGCGCTATTCTAATGGCTTTCCCGCCGCGTTCCGGCGAGGCATACCCAACCTTCGTGTTCGCGCCAGACCGAGATGTCGACATAGCGCGCATAGACGGCCGCGACTTCGTCCGCCTGGCGCGCGAGCACGCCCGACAGCGCGATGCGCCCGCCCGGTTTCACCTTCGATGCGAGCATCGACGCCATCAGCTTCAGCGGGTTCGACAGGATGTTGGCGACGACGATGTCGAATTCTCCGCCCGGGCACGCGTCGGGCAGCCCGTACGTCACTTCTGCATGGTTGCGTTCGCTGTTCTGTCGCGCCGATTCGACCGCTTGCGGATCGATGTCGATGCCGACCACGGGGTTCGCCCCGCATTTCTTCGCGAGGATCGCGAGGATGCCCGAGCCGCAGCCGTAGTCGAGCACGGACTGGCCGGGCTTGACCGACTGTTCGAGCCATTCCATGCACAGGCGCGTGGTCGGGTGGCTGCCCGTGCCGAATGCGAGACCGGGGTCGAGTTCGAGGATCAGTGCGTCGGGGTCGGGTGCGTCGTGCCACGACGGCACGACCCAGATCCGCTCGCCGATCGGAATCGGCTCGAACTGCGACTGCGTGAGCCGCACCCAGTCCTGCTCCTCGACTTCGCGCACGTCGAACTTCGGCGTATCGGCGATGCCGATCTCGTTCGCGGCCGCCGCGAGCAGCACGGCCGGCTCGTGATCGGGCGACAGCAGCGCGATCACGCGCGAGTGCTGCCACGCGGTGCGTTCGGGCACGAGGCCCGGCTCGCCGAAGAGCGGCTGTTCGTCGGGCGTGTCGGCGTCGGCGTCCTCGACGGACACCGACAGCGCGCCGAGGTCGAGCAGTGCGTCGGACAGCGCCTCCGCATGCTCACGGGCCAGTTCGACGACGAGTTCGCGATAACTCATGCTTACGCTTCTTCCGGTGCGACCTGCTGCTTCTGCGCGAGCCGGTTTTCGAGGTAATGGATGCTGGTGCCGCCTTCGACGAACTTCGAGTCGATCATCAGCTCGCGGTGCAGCGGGATGTTGGTCTGGATGCCTTCGACGACCATCTCCGACAGCGCGATGCGCATCCGGCGGATCGCCTGGTCGCGCGTCGCGCCGTAGGTGATCAGCTTGCCGATCATCGAATCATAGTTCGGCGGCACGAAATAGCCATTGTACGCATGCGAATCGACGCGCACGCCGGGACCGCCCGGCGTATGCCACGACGTGATCCGGCCCGGCGACGGCGTGAACTTGAACGGATCTTCGGCGTTGATCCGGCATTCGATCGCATGTCCACGGAACTGGATGTCGCGCTGGCGCAGCGCGAGCTTCTCGCCGGCCGCGATGCGGATCTGTTCCTGGACGATGTCGACGCCCGTGATCAGCTCCGACACCGGATGCTCGACCTGCACGCGCGTGTTCATCTCGATGAAGTAGAACTCGTTGTTCTCGTACAGGAATTCGAACGTGCCCGCGCCGAGATAGCCCATCTTCTTGCACGCGTCCGCGCAGCGGTCGCCGATGCGCTCGATCAGGCGGCGCGGAATGCCGGGCGCCGGCGCTTCCTCGATCACCTTCTGGTGACGGCGCTGCATCGAGCAGTCGCGCTCGCCGAGCCAGATCGCGTTCTTGTGCGCGTCCGACAGTACCTGGATCTCGATGTGGCGCGGGTTCTCGAGGAACTTCTCCATGTACACCTGCGGGTTGCCGAACGCACGGCCGGCTTCCTCGCGGGTCATGTTGACCGCGTTGACGAGCGCGGCCTCGGTGTGCACGACGCGCATCCCGCGCCCGCCGCCGCCGCCCGCCGCCTTGATGATGACCGGATAGCCGATCGCGCGCGCAATCTTCACGATCTCCTTCGGATCGTCCGGCAACGCGCCTTCCGAGCCCGGCACGCACGGCACGCCGGTCTTGATCATCGTCTGCTTCGCGGTGACCTTGTCACCCATCATGCGGATCGTTTCCGGGCGCGGGCCGATGAACGTGAAGCCCGACTGCTCGACGCGTTCCGCGAAGTCGGCGTTCTCCGACAGGAAGCCGTAGCCGGGGTGGATCGCCTCGGCATCGGTGACTTCCGCGGCGCTGATCAGCGCCGGCATGTTCAGGTAGCTCAGGTTCGACGGGGCCGGGCCGATACAGACGGCTTCGTCCGCGAGGCGCACGTACTTGGCTTCCTTGTCGGCTTCCGAGTAGACGACCACCGTCTTGACGCCGAGTTCGCGGCACGCGCGCTGGATGCGCAGCGCGATTTCACCGCGGTTGGCAATGAGGATTTTTTCAAACATAGCGAGTATTCGTCTCTTCGAGGGGCGCGCGAACGGCGCCTGGCGAGCATCGGCGGCGCGCGGCCCGCAGGCCGCGCGGCGGACTTAGCCGATCACGAAAAGCGGCTGGCCGTATTCGACGGCCTGGCCGTTCTCGACGAGGATTTCCTTGATCACGCCGGCCTTGTCCGATTCGATCTCGTTGAGCAGCTTCATTGCTTCGATGATGCAGATCGTCTGGCCTTCCTTGACCGTGTCGCCCACCTGGACGAACGGGTCCGCGCCCGGCGACGGCGCGCGATAGAACGTGCCGACCATCGGCGACGTCACGACGTGGCCTTGCGGCACGGCGGGCGCAGCAGCGGCGCCCGCGGCCGGCGCGGCAGCCGCGCCTTCGGCCGGCAGCGCGACCGCCGGGGCCGGCGCGCTGACCTGCGGGGCAAATCCGCCCGTCGGCTGGACATAGACCGGCGGCGCGTTCTTGACGATACGCACCTTGCCTTCGCCTTCCGTCACTTCCAGCTCGGAGATGCCGGATTCGGAGACGAGGTCGATCAGAGTTTTCAGCTTACGAAGATCCATCGGGAATTCCCCTTTCAATACGTGAAAGCGCCGGTGGGACCGGCGCTGAATCTAGATCGCGAAATCAGCCGCGCGACGCGCCTTGCAGCTTGTCGAGCGCGTACTCGAGCGCGTACAGATAACCTTTCCAGCCGAGCCCGCAGATCACGCCTTCGGCCTGGTCGGAAAAGTAGGAGTGATGCCTGAAGGCTTCGCGGCGGTGCACGTTCGACAGATGAACCTCGACGAACGGGATGCCAACGCCGGCGATCGCGTCCCGGATCGCGACGCTCGTGTGCGTATACGCGGCGGGATTGATCAGGATGAAATCGGTCTGTTCCTCCCGCGCGGCCTGGATGCGGTCGACGAGCGCGCCTTCATGGTTGCTCTGGAACGACGACAGTTCGGCGCCGGCCTCCTGCGCCCGCGCGGCAAGCGCTTGATCGATCTGCGCGAGCGTGACGCGGCCGTACACCTCCGGTTCCCGGGTGCCGAGAAGGTTCAGGTTGGGGCCGTGCAGCACCAGCAATCGTGTCATGGTCGCTTCTATTTCTGCGGAATTGCGCGAACTTTAGCGCTATTTAGAGAAATTTGTCTAGTTTTGCCGAACGGCCGGGCGCGCCGGACCTGCAAGAATTACCGGTGCGGCCGCAAAGTATCAGCGAATTCACGTGAAATTGCGGCGATCGACGCACAAATCGCCGCCAACGCGCAGGCAGCCGTTCAGGGCGATCACAACGCGTCGAGGGTCTTTTTCAGCTCGGCCGGTTGGATTTGTCCCAATTTTGTCTCGCGAATCTTGCCGGTTTCGTCGATGACGACCGTAAACGGCAGCGCGCCGGCGGTATTTCCAAAATTACGGGCCAGATCGGCGCCCGCATAACCGCTGACGAAAACCGGATAGTCGACCTTCACCTTCTGCAGAAAGTTCTTCACGTTCTGGTCGGAATCGACGCCGATCCCGATGAAACGGATCCCCTTCTGCTTGTATTGGTGCGACAGCGCGACGAGCTCCGGCATCTCTTCGACGCACGGACCGCACCATGACGCCCAGAAATTGACCACGACCTTCTGGCCCTTGAAGGAAGCGAGCGACGCCGGCTTGCCGTCGACACCGGTCAGCGACGCGGCCCAGAGCTGGTCGACCGGGCTGCCGTTCGCGGCGGGTGCGGCGACGGCGACGCCGTCATCGGCGCTGCCGCCGCGGAACCAATGGCCGGCGGCGATTCCGCCGGCGACGGCGGCGGCCGCGACCACCGCGAGCGCCAACATGCGTTTCATCATCATCGTTGAATCATTCCGGTTCGGAAGGGGCGTTGCTGGCCTCGAGCAGCGCGCGCAACGCGGTGGCGTCGGCCCGGGCGACCCGGCCGCGGGCGTCGGCCTTGACCGCGCCGCGCAGGTCGTCGCTCGCGTAGAGCGCGACGTGAATGCCGATCGCGTCCACGTCGCGCCGCGGGCGCCACAGGAAGCTGAGCGTCTCGACGTCGGCGCGACCGGCGAAATGCCGCGTTTCGGACACGTCGTACTGAACGTTCTGGTTCAGCAGATAGATCGCGACGTCCTTCGGGTTGTCGGTGAATATCTGCAAATGGATGTCCGAATGCGCGTTCGCGGTGCCGTTCAGCACCGCGCCCGTCACGTACGGATTGAACTCGGCGAGCCGGCGCATCCAGTCGAGCGCGATCTCGCGCAGGCGGCGCAGCTCGTCCGGCTGCGTGTCGCTCTGGAACAGGGCGAGGTACTCGCGCAGTTCTTCCTCGATCAGATCGTTATCAGGCAGCCATTCGCCGGCAACGCGCGTATCGCCGAACAACTGGCGCGCGGCCTTGCGTTTCGCGCTGGCGTAATCGAGGCCGTCCTCCGCGATCAGGCGGGCGGCGGACTGGGCAATTTCCTCGCGGGCGCGCCGCGGGTCGACAAGAGGTTTGCGAGACATGATCCGGCAATCATACTCGATCGCCGCCACGGCCGAACGCGGTGCGGCCGGGTGCCGCCCGCCGCGCCGCGCGGCGTTCGGATCCATCGTTCGGGCCGCCGGGCAGGGCGGGCCGTCAGTTACAATGACGGTCTTTGTGTCGCGGCGAAAGTCGTTGGCCGGGCGGCCTGTCCGGCGTGCCGCAGACCTTCCTTTCCGAATCGACGGCGCCCGGCGGCGCGAAAGCATTCATCTATGCACATCCACATTCTTGGCATCTGCGGCACCTTCATGGGCGGTCTCGCCGTGCTCGCGCGCGAGGCGGGCCACACGGTGACGGGTTGCGACACGGGCGTCTATCCGCCGATGAGCACGCAGCTCGAGGCGCAGGGCATCACGCTGATCGAGGGCTACGGCGCCGAGCAGATCGAGCTGAAGCCCGACCTGTTCGTGATCGGCAACGTCGTCACGCGCGGCAACCCGCTGATGGAGGCGATCCTCGATCGCGGCCTGCCGTATGTATCGGGCCCGCAATGGCTCGGCGAGCACGTGCTGGCCGGTAAATGGGTGCTGGCGGTCGCGGGCACGCACGGCAAGACGACCACGTCGTCGATGCTCGCGTGGTTGCTGGAAGATGCCGGCCTGAACCCGGGCTTCCTGATCGGCGGTGTGCCGCTGAACTTCGGTGTGTCGGCGCGGCTGACCGATTCGAGTTTCTTCGTGATCGAGGCCGACGAATACGATACTGCGTTCTTCGACAAGCGCTCGAAGTTCGTCCACTACCGGCCGCGCACCGCGGTGCTCAACAATCTCGAATTCGATCACGCCGACATCTTCCCGGATCTCGCCGCGATCGAGACGCAATTCCATCACCTCGTGCGCACCGTGCCGGGCGTCGGCCGGATCGTGACCAACGGCCGCTCGGACGCGCTGGAGCGCGTGCTCGCGCGCGGCTGCTGGAGCGAGGTCGAGCGCTTCGGCGTCGACGGCGGCTGGCAGGCGCTCCCGGCCGAAGACGGCGTGCCGGTCGACGAGCGTTTCGCGGTGTACGCGCAGGCCGAGCGCGTCGGTGAAGTCGCGTGGCAGGTGCAGGGCGACCACAACCGGATGAACGCGCTCGCGGCGATCGCCGCCGCGCGCCACGTCGGCGTGCCGCCCGCGCAGGCCGCCGAATCCCTCGCATCGTTCCGCAACGTGAAGCGGCGCATGGAAGTGCGCGGCAGCGTGGACGGCGTGACCGTCTACGACGACTTCGCGCACCATCCGACCGCGATCGAAACGACGATCGCCGGCCTTCGTGCACGCATCGGCCGCCAAAATTCCCGCATTCTCGCCGTGCTCGAGCCGCGTTCGAACACGATGAAGCTCGGTGTGATGAAGGCGCAATTGCCGGCAAGCCTCGCCGACGCCGACCTGGTGTTCGGCTACGGTGCCCCGACCGGGCGCGACGCGCTCGGCTGGAACCTCGGTGACGCGCTCGCGCCGCTCGGCGACAAGGCCCGCGCGTTCGACGATCTCCACCTGTTGGTGAAATCGGTCGTCGAGGCCGCGCGCCCGGGCGACCACGTGCTCGTGATGAGCAATGGCGGCTTCGGCGGCGTGCACCAGAAGCTGCTCGACGCGCTCGGGAGCCGCGCGTGATCCTGTACCTGCACGGATTCCGGTCGTCGCCGGAGTCGCAGAAGTCGCGGCTCCTCGCCGCGCGCATGGCCGAACTCGGTCGCACGCACGAGTGGCGCTGCCCGTCGCTGTCGGTATCGCCGCTCGAGGCGATCGCCGTCGCGGAAGCCGAGGTGGCCGGTGCGCGCGACGTGACGGTGATCGGCAGCTCGCTCGGCGGCTACTACGCAACCTGGCTCGCCGAAAAGCACGGCTGGAAGGCGGTGGTGCTGAATCCGGCGATCGTGCCGCAGCGCGACCTCGAACAGTATCTGGGCGAACAGCCGCTGTGGCACGGCGGCGGGTCGATCGTCGTCGAACGCCGTCACCTGCACGAGCTCGATGCGCTGCGCGTGCCGGCGATTTCGCGGCCCGAACGCTACTATCTGTTCGCGGCGACTGGCGACGAAGTGCTGGACTACCGCGAGATGCTCGCCCATTACCCGGGCGCGAAAACGCGCGTGATCGAAGGCAGCGATCATGGAATCAGTGAATTTGCCGACTATATCGACGACGTTCTCGCCTTTTGCGACGAAAGAACGTCATGAACCCGGCGTCATGCCGATCGAATTCCCATCATCATGCGGCGCCGCCGATGCGGCGCCCGGCAGTCTGAACGAGAGTACTGAGTGAACGTTTTCTTCGAGGAATCGGGCAGTTTCAAGGCGGGCAGCGTGCTGTCGCGCCAGGGCGACGCGTTTCAGGTCGAATTGCCCGGCGGGCGGCGCGCGAAGGTGCGTGCAAAGGACGTGCTGATCGAATTCGAGAAGCCGGCCGCCGGCGAGCTGATGCAGGAAGCCGACACGGCCGCGCAGCAGATCGACCTGGATTTCCTGTGGGAATGCGCGCCGGCCGAGGAGTTCGCGTATACGGCGCTGGCCTCGGAATATTTCGGCGCGACCTATGGCCCGGTCGAGCGCGCGGCGCTGGTGCTGCGGCTGCACGGCTCGCCCGTCTACTTCCGCCGCAAGGGGCGCGGCCAGTATCAGCGGGCGCCGGAAGATCAGCTCAAGATGGCGCTCGCGTCGCTCGAGCGCAAGCGTCAGCAGGCGCTCGTCCAGGCGCAGTATGAAGAGGAACTGAAGGCCGGCAAGCTGCCGGAAGCGTTCGCGGGCAAGGTGCTCGGGCTGCTGACGCGGCCGGACAAGAACGCGATCGAATACAAGGCGATGGAAGCGGCGGCCGGGGCGCGCGGCGTGTCGCCGGCGCGGTTGATGCTCGACTGCGGCGGCATCGCGTCGCCGCGTGCGCTGCACGAGGCGCGCTTCCTCGCGGAATTCTTCCCGCACGGCACGGGCTTCCCCGCCGTCACGGTCGGCCCGCTGCCGGACGACCTGCCGCGCGCGGACGTCGAGGCGTTCTCGATCGACGACATCACGACGACCGAAATCGACGACGCGTTCTCGGTCGAACACCTGTCCGACGGTCGCGTGCGGATCGGCGTGCACATCGCGGCGCCGGCGCTCGGCATCGTGCGCGGCGACGCGGTCGACGCGATCGCGCGCGCACGCCTGTCGACCGTCTACATGCCGGGCGACAAGATCACGATGCTGCCGGACGACGTCGTCGACGTGTTCACGCTGAAGGAAGGCGATTACCGTCCGGCGCTGTCGCTGTACATCATCGTCAACCGCGAGACGCAGGAGATCGTCGCGAACGAGACGCGTGCCGAACTCGTGTTCGTGAAGAACAACCTGCGCCACAACACGCTCGACGAGCTCGTCAATGAAGAGACGCTCGCGGCCGGCACCGGCGACTACCCGCACAAGGACGACATCGCCGTGCTGTGGCCGCTCGCGCAGGCGCTGTTCGAGAAGCGCCAGGTCGCGCGCGCGGGCTATGGCCTGAAGCGCGAAGTGCAGCGCAACACCGACTACAACTTCTACGTCGAAGGCGAGCACGTGACGATCACGCCGCGCCGCCGCGGGTCGCCGCTCGACCTGATCGTGTCGGAGCTCGCGATCCTCGCGAACTCGACGTGGGGCGCGTTCCTGCACGATCACACGGTGCCGGGCATCTACCGCTCGCAGCGCGGCTTCGGCGCGCCGGGCCCGAAGCGCACGCGGATGCAGACGACGGCCGCGCCGCACGAAGGCCTCGGTGTCGCTCAGTACGCGTGGAGCACGTCGCCGCTGCGCCGCTATGTCGACCTGGTGAACCAGTGGCAGTTGCTCGCATGCGTGCAGCACGGCGTCACGGCCAAGCTCGCCGCGCCGTTCAAGCCGAAGGACGCCGACCTGTACGCGGTCGTGCAGGGCTTCGACGACACCTATACCGCTTACGCCGACTACCAGCGCCGGATGGAGTACTTCTGGTGCCTGCGCTGGCTCGCGCAGGAGCAGAAGAAGCAGGTCGTCGCGAGCGTCGTGAAGGGCGACCTGGTGCGCCTCGAGGAAATTCCGCTGCTGCTGCATGTGCCGGGGCTCGGCGTGCATGCGCGCGGCACGCGCGTGCTGCTCGACGTGATGTCGCTCGACGAGCTGACGATCGAGGCGTCGGTGCGACTGCTGAACGTGCTTGACGCGCCGACCGTGACGAGCGGCGACGCGGCCGAAGACGAAGACGAGACCGAAGGCGGCGACGACACGCTGGTCGATGCGGAAGACGCGTCGGCCGAAACCGAGGCCGAGGCACTCGCCGAAGCGGACGGCGCGGCGGTCGAAGACGGCGAGGCCGCGAACGGCACCGGCCAGGAAAGCGAAGAGGGGCGCGCATCATGAACGCAGCCGCGTCGACGAGCGGCGCCGACCGCTACGTGGTGTTCGGCAATCCGGTGGCGCACAGCAAGTCGCCGTTCATCCACGCGCAGTTCGCCGCGCAGACGGGCGAGGCGATCGTCTACGAGCACCGGCTCGCGCCGGTCGACGGCTTCGGGGCCGCCGTGCGCGCGTTCGTCGCCGAAGGCGGACGCGGCGCGAACGTGACGGTGCCGTTCAAGCTCGACGCGCATGCGCTCGCCGATACACTGTCGCCGCGCGCGGCGGCGGCGGGCGCGGTGAACACGCTGCGCATCGAAGCCGACGGCCGCATCTACGGTGACAACACGGACGGCGTGGGTCTCGTGCGCGACATCGAATCGAACCTCGGCGTGTCGCTTGCGGGTGCGCGCATCCTGTTGCTCGGCGCAGGCGGCGCGGCGCGTGGCGTCGTGTTGCCGATGCTCGAGCGCGCGCCGCTGTCGATCACGATCGTGAACCGCACCGCGAGCAAGGCCGAGGCGCTCGTCGGTCAGTTCACGCAGGCCGCGCACGATGCGGGCTGCGTGCTGTCGGGCGGCGGCCCGGACACCGTGCGTGCGGAGCCGTACGACGTGATCGTCAACGCGACGGCCGGCAGCCTCGACGCGGCGCTGCCGGAGTGCGACGCGGCCGCGTTCGGCCCGGGCACGCTCGCGTACGACATGATGTACGGCGCGCAGCCGACCGTGTTCATGCAGCATGCGGCGTCGCTCGGCGCGCGCACGGCCGACGGGCTCGGGATGCTGGTCGAGCAGGCGGCCGAATCGTTCTTCATCTGGCGCGGCGTGCGGCCGGACGGTGCACCGGTGCTGGCCGCGCTGCGCCAGGCGCTCGCGGCGGCCTGACCGGAGCGCGACAGGTGGTGGCGGTAAGCGGCACGCAGCGCACGCGGACCATCAGCCCGACCCGCTGGATCGTCTATGCGGGTTCGGTGTTCGCGGGCGCGTGGCTCGCGACGCAGCTGTTCTATCTCGTGCAGATCGCGCTGTGGTCGTTCATCAATCCGGGTTCCACCGCGTTCATGCGGACCGACGCATGGTGGCTGTCGCGCGACAATCCGCCCGCGCGGATCCAGCACCAGTGGGTGCCGTACGACCAGATCTCGCGCAACCTGAAGCGCGCGCTGATCGCGTCGGAGGATTCGACCTTCGCGACCAACAACGGCTACGACGTCGACGCGATCCTGCAGGCGTGGGAGAAGAACAAGGCGCGCGGACGGATCGTCGCGGGCGGGTCGACGATCACGCAGCAGCTCGCGCGCAACCTGTTCCTGTCGCGCGAGAAGAGCTACATCCGCAAGGGGCAGGAGCTGATCATCACGTGGATGCTCGAGACGGTGCTCGACAAGGAGCGGATCTTCGAGATCTACCTGAATTCCGTCGAATGGGGCCGCGGCGTGTACGGTGCCGAGGCCGCCGCCCGCTATTACTACAGGATTCCCGCGAGCCGGCTCGGCGCGTGGCAGTCGGCGCGTCTCGCGGTGATGCTGCCGAAGCCGCGCTGGTTCGACGCGCACCGCGGCTCGGCCTACCAGGCGCAGCGCGCGGCCGTGATTGCCCGCCGGATGGGCGCGGCCGAACTTCCGCAATCGCAGTGAGCGGCGCGCTCGCGCCGTGACATTGTCCGTTCCGTCGCCGGCGCGCCATTGGTGCGCTGCAGCGCATTCGTGTCGCCCGCATTTCGGGACGCATCCATTAGACGAATTCATCTATTTCGCTTTACTGAGCAATGCCCGCCCGCGCGAGAATTTGTTTGCCGATATGGCACGAAATCCGCGCGGTTTGAGTGTTTTCGGGTAGAGGCGAAAGCAATTGAAAGACTGTTGAAACACAACGGTTCGTGAATTGAAGTATTCCTGAAAGGTGTGCGCCGCACCGAGCGTCGATCAAATATTTCCAAATTTTTCAAAGCCGACCCGCTCACGTATATTGGCCAGCGCCTCGGCTTATCGGCCGCAATCGAGGCGGGGGGCGGCTCACCCGGCTGCTCGACACAAAAAACATTCGAGAGAAGGAAAGCGACGATGCCAGCGAGCAAAGCGAAGCTGTTGTTGGGGGTTGTGTTCTCTTCGCTGATTCTGACGGCCTGCAACGACGACGTGACGTCGTCCTCGGCAGCAGGTACCGACAATTCAGCCGATCCCGCCGCTCAGGTGGACAAGCCGTACAACGATCCCAACAGTTATTCGTCGAGCGCGACCGCGTCGCTCGACGCGTCCGCCGCGGTCGAAAAGGCCGCCGTCACCCATCACCAGATCACGCTGAACGGCAAGACGATTCGCTACACGGCGACCGCCGGCCACCTCGTCGCACGCAATCCGCAGACGGGCGCGCCCGAAGCATCGTTCTTCTACGTCGCGTACACCGCCGACAACCAGCCCGCGGCGAAGCGGCCCGTCACGTTCCTGTATAACGGCGGCCCCGGCTCCGCATCAGTGTGGCTGCATCTCGGCTCGTTCGGTCCGAAACGGATCCAGACGGGCGACCCGAACGCGAACGCGTCGACGTTCCCGTTCGTCGACAACGCGGAAAGCCTGCTCGACACGACCGACCTCGTGTTCGTCGATGCGATCGGCACCGGCTTCTCGGAGGCGATCGCGCCGAACACGAACCAGACGTTCTGGGGCGTCGACCAGGACGGCGGCGCGTTCCGCGACTTCGTGACGCGCTACATCGCCGTGAACCAGCGCAACGATTCGCCGAAGTACCTGTTCGGCGAGTCGTACGGCACGCCGCGCACCGACGTGCTCGCGAACCTGCTCGAGACGGCCGGCGTGAAGCTCGACGGCATCGTGCTGCAGTCGTCGATCCTGAACTACAACGCGAACTGCGACATGGCGAGCGACTATGTCGGCAACTCGAACAACGGGGCGAGCCCCGTGAGTTGCGCGGGCTTCGTGCCGTCCTACGGCACGGTCGGCGCGTACTACCAACTCGACAACCCGAACCCGTCGAGCCTGCCGCAATATGCGGACCAGATGCGTCAGCTGACGGCCGGCAGCTACGTGCCCGCCGTGAACGCGTATCTCGCGAGCCACACGCCGCCCCCGCCGACGCTCGTCACGACGATGGTGAATTCGACCGGCGTGAAGCAGACGCTGTGGAACGCGGACTTCAACGTCGTCCCGACCTTCTTCGACAACAGCTTCCAGGTGTCGCTGATTCCGGGCACGCTGATCGGCCGCTACGACGCGCGCGTGAACGTGCCGTCGTCGAGCCCGCTCGCGGCGGACGGCGACCCGTCGAGCACGTTCATCACGAAGCCGTTCACCGACACGATCGGCAGCTACCTGCCGAACGTGCTCAAGTACAGCGCGCAGTCGGCGTATTCGCTGAGCAGCAATGCGATCCAGACCTGGGACTGGACGCACGACGGCCTCGCGATGCCCGACACGATTCCCGATCTTGCGGCTGCGCTGACGCTGAATCCGTCGCTGAAGGTGCTGTCGCTGAACGGGTATCACGACATCGCGACGCCGTTCTACCAGACCGAGCTCGACCTCGCCCGGCTCGGCTCGCAACCGAACCTGACGATCAAGGACTATCAGGGTGGACACATGGTCTATCTCGACGATACGTCGCGTCCGCAGGAGAAGGCCGACCTCGTGACCTTCTACAACGCGGCCGCGCACTGATGCGATGTGCGGGCCTGGCGACGCGCGCCCGTGGCGGCGCCGTTCGCCGGCCGTCGACGACCCCATTCCAGACTGGAGCCTGACATGAAGAAACGTTTCATCGTCGTTGCCGCCGCGCTCGCATGCGCCGGCGTTGCAGCATCCGCATCGGTGTCCGCGTTCGCGCAGGCGAGCGACGCCGCCACCCCGGCGCGCGCGCGCCAGGCGCAGCTCGGCGATCCGTACGTGCCGCCGGCCGCGCGCAAGCCGACCGCCGGCACGCAGACGACGGGCGCCGCGCTGCACGCGCAGGTGGTGCGCAAACTCGCGCGGCAGTTCGGCGCGGCCGATACGCAGAACACCGGTTCGATCACCGAAGCGCAGGCGCGCGCGGCCGGCCTCGGCTATGTCGCGAATCACTTCCGGCAGATCGACGCGAGCGGTAACGGTCGCGTGTCGTTCTCCGACGTGCAGCGCTACATGCAGGCGCGCAGCACGAACCAGCAGTAAGCGCGGCGTGCATGACCAACGGGGGCGGGACCCGCGACGCGTCGGGTTCCGCCCCCGTGCGCATGGCGCGACCGTTTCGCGACCTTTGTCGGTTTATCTCATTATCTGGGCAACGCATTCAAATATTGGAGACGAGTGCGTGCGCTCCTACAATCCGAAGCACATCGACAGCTTCGGACCCACGCATCGCGCGGCGCCCGACGCACACGGAGACACATTCCATGAAGTTCGCCGGGCGCTTTCCTCGGTGCATCGACCGCCGCGTTGCCGCGACGTCCGGCCTCGTTCCGGCGTCGCGACAGCGGCTTCACCGATTCGGCTGAAGAAACCCGTTCCATGACCAAGATGCCCGATTCCCTTGCTCTCGACGCCCGGCGCGCGACGCCGGGCGATGCGCCGCTCACCGACTCCATCGGCGCGACCAGCACGCCGCTCGACCTCACCGCGCAGCAGGCCGGTACGCAGACGCTGTTGCGCGGTCTCGCGATCCTCGAAGCGATCGCGAACGGCGCGCGCGACATGCGTGCGATCGGCGCCGCGCTCGGCACGACGCGCAGCACGACGCACCGTCTCGTCAGCAGCCTCGTGCAGGCGCGCTACCTGCGCCAGGTGCAGGGCGGCTACCTGCTCGGCCCGAAGCTGATCGAGCTCGGCACGATCGCGCTCGAACAGATGCCGCTCACGGCGGTCGCGCGGCCGCACCTCGAGGCGCTCGCCGAAGCGACGCTCGACACGATCCACCTCGGCGTGCGCGACGGCGATGACGTGCTGTACATCGACAAGATCCCCGGCACGCGCGGCCTCGAGATGCGCTCGCGTGTCGGCCACCGGATGCCGCTCGCATCGACCGGCATCGGCAAGGCGATGATGCTCGACCTCGATCCGGACCTGTGGCGCTCGCTGTTCGAAGCCGCGCGGCGCGCGCTGGCCGGCGTCAACTTCAAGCCGGACAACCGGCCCGAGACGAGCGCGTTCCTGCAGCGCATGGCGCATTACGCGGCCGGCGGCTACACGTTCGACCTCGAGGAAAACGAGGCGTCGATCCGTTGCGTAGCCGCGCCGATCCGCGACGCGTCGGGCGCGATCGTCGCGGCCGTATCGGTCGCGAGCACGATTCCGTACATGCCGCACGACCGGATGGACGAACTGATTCCGCTCGTGCAGCGCGAAGCGCGAGCCATTTCCGCGGAACTGGGCTGGAGCCCGCCGCAGGGTACCCGCAGGATCAAACGATGACCAATTCGACCCGGACCGCTCCGGACGCCTCCTGCGCCGCACCGTCGCTGATCGCGCTCGACTGGGGCACGACGTCGCTGCGCGCGTATCTGTTCGACGCGCACGGTGCGCTGCTCGACACGCGCAGCCGCGCCGCGGGCGTGATGCATGTGCCGGCCGGCGGCGCGCGAGCCTTCGACGTCGTGTTCGAGGAAGCGTGCGGCGACTGGCTCGACCGCGCGCCGGGCGTGCCGGTGCTGGCCGCCGGGATGGTCGGCAGCGCACAGGGCTGGCGCGAGGCGCCGTACGTCCAGGTGCCGGCCGGTGCCGACGCGCTCGTCGCGGGGCTCGTCACGGTGACGACGTCGCGCGGCACGACGGTGTCGATCGTGCCGGGCGTGATCGCGACGGGCGAGTTGCCCGACGTGATGCGCGGCGAAGAAACGCAGATATTCGGCGCACTCGCGAACGATCCCATGCTTGATGCAGATCGTTCAGGCGTACTGATCGGATTGCCGGGCACGCATGCGAAGTGGGCATGGGTGAAGGACGGGCTCATCGAGCGCTTCCAGACCTTCATGACCGGCGAGTTGTTCGCGGCGCTGCGCGATCACACGATCCTCGGCCGCACGATGCGCGCGAGCGCGTCGCCCGACCGCGCGGCATTCGCGCGCGGCGTCGCGGTGGCCCGCGGTGCGCAGCGCGCGGGGTTGCTCGCGACGATCTTCAGCACGCGCACGCTCGGCCTGACCGACCGGCTCGCGCCCGATGCGCAGGGCGATTACCTGTCAGGCCTGCTGATCGGCCATGAGCTGAACGCACTTGACGCGATGCTGGCGGAACGCGGTGTCGCGCTCGCGAACCAGCCGCTGCTGCTGATCGGCGACGACGGATTGTGCGCGCGCTACGTCGACGCGTTGAGCGTGTTCGGCTGCACGCATGCGCGTGTCGTCGCTCAGGCGACAGAGCGCGGCTTGTGGTGGATCGCGTCGCGCGCCGGGCTCGTGCGCGCGGATGGCGAGCCCGTCTGCGCTGACCAATGAATCGATTGAAGAGGAACCGCCGATGTCGTCCGACCTTACGCTGCCCGCACCATACACGCCGCACGCCGCACTGATGCGCGCGTTCGACGCGTGCCCGCTGATCGCGATCATGCGCGGCATCACGCTCGCCGAAGCGGCTGACCACGGGCTTGCGCTGCACGAAGCTGGCTTCCGGATCGTCGAGGTGCCGCTCAACTCGCCCGATCCGTTCGGCAGCATCGCGGCGCTGCGCCGCGCGCTACCCGACGACATGATCGTCGGCGCTGGCACCGTGCTGCGCGCCGAGCATGTCGACCGCGTGCAGGACGCGGGCGGCACGCTGATCGTGATGCCGCACAGCGACGCGGCCGTGATCCGCCGTGCGCGCGAGCGCGGGCTCGCGAGCGCACCGGGCGTCGCGACGCCGACCGAGGCGTTTGCCGCGCTCGCGAACGGCGCCGACGTGCTGAAGATGTTCCCGGCCGAGCAGCTCGGCGTGCCCGTCGTGAAGGCGTGGCGTGCGGTGATCGACCGCGCGGTGCCGCTGATTCCCGTCGGCGGAATTTCTCCGGACAACATGCAGCCGTTCCTCGCGGCCGGCGCCAACGGCTTCGGGCTCGGTTCGGCGCTGTACCGGCCCGGCCAGTCGGCGGAGGCGACCGTGGCGAATGCGCGCGCGTTCCAGGCCGGCCTGCGCGTGGCGCGCGGCGGAGCCGCATGATGGGACGTCTCGCGGGCAAGGTCGCGATGGTGACGGGCGCCGGCCGCGGGATCGGCGCCGCGATCGCGCAGGCGTTCGCGCGCGAGGGCGCGGCCGTCGCGCTCGTCGACCTCGATTTCCCGCAAGCGCAGCGTACGGCCGCGGCGATCGCCGACGACGTCGACGGCGCGCGCGTGCTGCCGCTGCATGCGGATGTCGCGCGGCAGGATTCGGTGCGCGACGCGCTCGCGCAGACCGAAGCCGCATTCGGCCCGCTCGACGTGCTCGTGAACAACGCGGGCATCAATGTGTTCGCCGATCCGCTGACGATGACGGACGAAGACTGGCGCCGCTGCTTCGCGGTCGACCTCGACGGCGTATGGCACGGCTGCCGCGCGGCGCTGCCTGGGATGGTCGAACGCGGCCGCGGCAGCATCGTGAACATCGCGTCGACGCATGCGTTCCGGATCATCCCGGGCTGCTTTCCGTACCCCGTCGCGAAACACGGCGTGCTGGGCCTCACGCGTGCGCTCGGCATCGAATACGCGGCGCGCAACGTGCGCGTGAACGCGATCGCGCCCGGTTACATCGAGACGCAGCTCACGCGCGACTGGTGGGACGCGCAGGCCGACCCGGCCGCGGCGCGCGCCGAGACGCTCGCGCTGCAGCCGATGAAGCGGATCGGCAAGCCGGAAGAAGTCGCGATGACGGCCGTGTTTCTCGCCTCCGACGAGGCGCCGTTCATCAATGCGGCTTGCATCACCGTCGACGGCGGGCGCGCGGCGCTGTACCACGACTGACGCAACGATTCGACAGACCGCACGTGCGACGGCCGCGCGCACGCTGCGTCGAAACCAACAAGCGGCTGTATTCCGTTCGATGAAGACAAGGAGACACTGGAGATGAAACGCAGAACCTTCGTAACGCTGGCCGCCGCGGCGGCAGTGGTGATCGGAAGCCCGGTCGCGCATGCGGCCGACCCGGTCAAGATCGGCTTCCTGGTGAAGCAGCCGGAAGAGCCGTGGTTCCAGGACGAGTGGAAGTTCGCCGAGATCGCGGCGAAGAACAAGGGCTTCACGCTCGTGAAGATCGGCGCGCCGTCGGGCGAGAAGGTGATGAGCGCGATCGACAACCTGTCCGCGCAGAAGGCGCAGGGCTTCATCATCTGCACGCCCGACGTGAAGCTCGGGCCGGGCATCGTCGCGAAGGCGAAGTCGCACAACCTGAAGATGATGACGGTCGATGACCGCCTCGTCGACGGCGCGGGCAAGCCGATCGAGGCGGTGCCGCACATGGGGATCTCCGCGTACAACATCGGCAAGCAGGTCGGCGACGGCATCGCGGCCGAGATCAAGAAGCGCGGCTGGGACATGAAGGACGTCGGCGCGATCGACATCACCTACGAGCAGCTGCCGACCGCGCACGACCGCACGAGCGGCGCGACCGACGCGCTGGTGGCGGCCGGCTTCCCGAAGGCGAACGTGATCGCGGCGCCGCAGGCGAAGACCGACACCGAGAACGCGTTCAACGCAGCGAACATCGCGCTCACCAAGAACCCGCAGTTCAAGCACTGGGTGGCGTACGGCCTGAACGACGAGGCCGTGCTCGGCGCGGTGCGCGCGGCCGAAGGGCGCGGCTTCAAGGCGGACAACATGATCGGCATCGGCATCGGTGGTTCCGAATCGGCGCTGAACGAATTCAAGAAGCCGCAGCCGACGGGCTTCTACGGCACCGTGATCATCAGCCCGAAGCGCCATGGCGAGGAAACCTCGGACCTGATGTACGCGTGGATCACGCAGGGCAAGGCACCGCCGGCGCTGACGCTGACGACGGGCATGCTCGCGACGCGCGACAACGTGTCGAAGGTGCGCGACGAGATGGGGCTCGCATCGAAGTAAGCCGCCCGCCGGCTGCCGCGGCGATGCGGCGGCCGGCGATCGATGGAACTGCAAGTAGGGAGACGACGTGTCAGCGGCACTGCGTTTTGACAATATCGGCAAGGTATTTCCCGGCGTGCGCGCACTCGACGGCATCTCGTTCGACGTGCACGCGGGCGAGGTGCATGGCCTGATGGGCGAGAACGGCGCGGGCAAGTCGACGCTGCTGAAGATTCTCGGCGGCGAATACCAGCCCGATGCGGGCAGCGTGCTGGTCGACGGCCAGCCCGTGCATTTTTCGAGTGCGGCCGCGTCGATCGCGGCCGGCGTTGCGGTGATTCACCAGGAACTGCAG
The DNA here is from genome assembly GCF_020419685.1 of Burkholderia sp. AU33545. Classification (NCBI taxonomy): domain Bacteria; kingdom Pseudomonadati; phylum Pseudomonadota; class Betaproteobacteria; order Burkholderiales; family Burkholderiaceae; genus Burkholderia; species Burkholderia sp. AU33545. The sequence goes on from NZ_JAIZRQ010000001.1 coordinate 80,618, forward strand.
TACGTGCCCGACCTGACGGTCGCGGAGAACCTGTTGCTCGGCCGCCTGCCGAACGCGCTCGGCTGGGTGAGGAAGGGCGAGGCGAAGCGCCATGTGCGCGAACGGCTCGAGGCGATGGGCGTCGATCTCGATCCCGACGCGAAACTCGGGCGGCTGTCGATCGCGCAGCGGCAGATGGTCGAGATCTGCAAGGCGCTGATGCGCAACGCGCGCGTGATCGCGCTCGACGAACCGACGAGCTCGCTGTCGCATCGCGAGACCGAGGTGTTGTTCAAGCTCGTCGACGACCTGCGCGCGCAGGGCCGCGCGCTGATCTACATCTCGCACCGGATGGACGAGATCTACCGGCTGTGCGATGCGTGCACGATCTTTCGCGACGGGCGCAAGATCGCGTCGCACGAATCGCTCGCCGACGTGCCGCGCGAGCGGCTGGTCGCCGAGATGGTCGGGCGCGAGATCGCGGACATTTACCACTACGCGCCGCGTGCGCTCGGCGACGTGCGGTTTTCGGCCGAAGGCGTCGACGGCCCCGCGTTGCGCGAACCGGCGAGCTTCTCGGTGCGTGCGGGCGAGATCGTCGGCTTCTTCGGGCTGGTCGGCGCGGGGCGCAGCGAACTGATGCGGCTCGTGTACGGCGCGGACCGCCGACGCGCGGGCGCGCTGACGCTCGACGGCAAGCGCATCGACGTGAAGCGCACCGGCGACGCGATCCGTCACGGCATCGTGCTGTGCCCGGAAGACCGCAAGGAGGAAGGGATCATTGCGATGGCGTCGGTCGCGGAGAACATCAACATCAGCTGCCGCCGTCATTCGCTGCGCGCGGGCCTGTTCATCGACCGCAAGACCGAAAACGAAACGGCCGACCGCTTCATCCAGCGGCTGAAGATCAAGACGCCGAACCGGCGGCAGAAGATCCGCTTCCTGTCGGGCGGCAACCAGCAGAAGGCGATCCTGTCGCGCTGGCTCGCGGAGCCCGACCTGAAGGTCGTGATCCTCGACGAGCCGACGCGCGGCATCGACGTCGGCGCGAAGCACGAGATCTACGACGTGATCTACCGGCTCGCGGAGCGCGGCTGCGCGATCGTGATGGTGTCGTCGGAACTGCCGGAAGTGCTCGGCGTGTCCGACCGCATCGTCGTGATGCGCGAAGGCCGCATCGCGGGCGAGCTGCCGCGCGAGCAGGCGAACGAGCATGCGGTGCTGAGCCTCGCGCTGCCGCAGACCAGCGTCGTCGAGGCGGCCTGACGCGGTTTCAGGTCGCCTCGGGCGACGCACGACATTCGAATCGATCAAGCGCGGCGCGGGCCGCGCGACGCAGGAGCAGGAGACACAACATGCAAGTCAGGGAAAACCTCGCCAGCGCAGCCGTGAAGCCGTCGGCCGACGCGCTGGTTCCACAACAGAGCGACCGCCAGAAGTGGTGGCAGCACCTCACCGAATACAGCCTGATCGCGATCTTCGCGGTGATGTTCGTGACGATGTCGCTGACGGTCGATCACTTCTTCTCGATCGACAACATGCTCGGCCTCGCGCTGTCGATCTCGCAGATCGGGATGGTCGCGTGCACGATGATGTTCTGTCTGGCCTCGCGCGACTTCGACCTGTCGATCGGCTCGACCGTCGCGTTCTCGGGCGTGCTGTGCGCGATGGTGCTGAATGCGACCGACAACACGTTCGTCGCGATCGTCGCGGCGGTCGCGGCCGGGGCGGCGATCGGCTTCGTGAACGGCGCGGTGATCGCGTACCTGCGCATCAACGCGCTGATCACGACGCTCGCGACGATGGAAATCGTGCGCGGGCTCGGCTTCATCGTGTCGAAGGGGCAGGCGGTCGGCGTGTCGTCGGATACGTTCATCGCGCTCGGCGGGCTGTCGCTCTTCGGCGTATCGCTGCCGATCTGGGTCACGCTGATGTGCTTCATCGTGTTCGGCGTGCTGCTGAACCAGACCGTGTACGGCCGCAACACGCTCGCGATCGGCGGCAACCCCGAGGCGTCGCGCCTCGCGGGGATCAACGTCGAACGCACGCGCGTCTACATCTTCCTGATCCAGGGCGCGGTGACGGCGCTCGCCGGCGTGATCCTCGCATCGCGCATCACGTCGGGCCAGCCGAACGCGGCGCAGGGCTTCGAGCTGAACGTGATCTCCGCGTGCGTGCTCGGCGGCGTGTCGCTGATGGGCGGCCGCGCGACGATCTCGGGCGTCGTGATCGGCGTGCTGATCATGGGCACCGTCGAGAACGTGATGAACCTGCTGAACATCGACGCGTTCTATCAGTATCTGGTGCGCGGCGCGATCCTGCTCGCGGCCGTGTTGCTCGACCAGCTGAAGAACCGCGGCGTACGCGACTGACCGATTCCACGGAGACGATTCGCATGACCATCGAAACTTCCGCGCAGGATTCGCGCGCCGCGAGCGACGCACGCTATGCGCGCTACCCGAGCCTCGAGGATCGCGCGGTGCTGATCACCGGCGGCGCGACCGGGATCGGCGCGGCGTTCGTCGAGCATTTCGCGCGGCAGGGCGCGCGCGTGGCGTTCGTCGATCTCGACGCGCACGCGGGCCAGGCGCTCGCGGAAACCCTCGCGCAGGCGCAGGACGTGCACCACGCGCCGCTGTTCATCCCGTGCGACCTGACCGACATCGACGCGCTGCGCCATGCGATCGACGCGATCCGCGCGCGCATCGGCGCGATCGCCGTGCTCGTGAACAACGCGGCGAACGATACGCGCCACGCGATCGGCGACGTGACGCCCGAGTCGTTCGACGCGGGCATCGCGGTGAATCTGCGCCATCAGTTCTTCGCCGCGCAGGCGGTGATCGACGACATGAAGCAGCGCGGCGGCGGCGCGATCATCAATCTCGGTTCGATCAGCTGGATGCTGAAGAACGGCGGCTACCCCGTCTACGTGATGGCGAAGGCGGCCGTGCAGGGCCTCACGCGTGGGCTCGCGCGCGATCTCGGCTCGTTCGGAATCCGCGTGAATTCGCTGGTGCCCGGCTGGGTGATGACCGACAAGCAGCGCAAGCTCTGGCTCGACGACGCGGGCCGTGCGGCGATCAAGGCCGGCCAGTGCATCGACGCCGAGCTGCTGCCGGACGATCTCGCGCGCATGGCGCTGTTTCTCGCGGCCGACGACAGCCGGATGATCACCGCGCAGGACGTGGTGGTCGACGGCGGCTGGGCCTGATTGCCGATGTTCGAATTCGCGCGGCATCGCGCGACGACCCGTATCACTTCATCGACGAAGGAAAGGAGCTCACCATGACCGCCACGTCCTCGCGCGCATCGTCGTCCACGAGCCAGTCGCGCCGCGCGCGCCTGGCTGCCGCCGCGCAGCCCGTCAGCGCCGGCCCGCAGACCGCCGCGTTCGCGCAGGGCGTCGGCACCGCGCATGCGGCGGTCGTCACGCTGTCGAATGCGGCGCTGCGGCTCGACGTGCTGCCGCATCTGGGCGGCGGCATCGCGCGCTTCGACTGGCGCGGCGATCACGGCGCGCTGGTGCCGGTGTTCCGGCGTTGCGAGCACCCGGAAACGGCGACGGATCCGAACGCGCTCGCCTGCTATCCGCTGCTGCCGTACTCGAACCGGATCGGCAACGGCCGTTTCGAATGCGACGGGCGCAGCGTCGCGGTGCCGCGCAACCGCCGCGACGAACCATTGCCGATTCACGGCGACGGCTGGCTCGCGCCGTGGCAGGTGGACGACGCAACCGACACGACGCTGCAGCTGTCGCTCGATCGCGCGAGCGGCGCGCCGTACGCGTTTCGCGCGATCCAGTCGTTCGCGCTCGACGATACGACGCTGTCGATCGCGCTGACGATCGAAAACGCGGGGCGTGCACGGCTGCCGTTCGGGCTCGGCATGCATCCGTTCCTCGTGCGCGACGACGCGACCGAGCTGGCCGCGGCCGCGGGCGGCCTGTGGCTGTCGGGTACGGATTTCCTGCCGGTGCGGCACGTGAGCGTGCCGCCGGCCTGGCAGTTCGGCGTCGCGTATCCGTTGCCGGCGACGCTCGTCAATCATGCGTTCACCGGCTGGGGCGGCCACGCGACGGTGAGCTGGCCGCGCCGCGGGCTGTTGTTGACGATCGCGGCCGACGCCGATGCGTACGTGCTCTATACGCCGCCCGGCGAGCATTTTTTCTGCTTCGAGCCGGTCGATCATCCGATCAATGCGGTGAACCTGCCGGGCGGCGCGGCCGCGCACGGGATGACGCTGCTCGCGCCGGGCGAGCGGCTCACGCGGCGTTTCGCATTCACCGTCGAGCGGTCCGATGCGCGCATCGACGCCGCCGCGCGCGAAGGACGCCGGCGACGCGGGTAAAATACGCGGTCTACCAACGGTTTGCCGCGAGTATCCGCCATGTCTTCCCCGCTTACTTTCATCGAATCGCTGCGCGCCGCGTGGCAGCGCACGAATTCGCTGCTGTGCGTCGGCCTCGACCCCGAGCCGTCGCGCTTTCCCGTGCAGTTCGACGGCCAGCCCGACGCGATCTTCGAATTCTGCCGGCAGATCGTCGACGCGACCGCGCAATACGCGAGTGCGTTCAAGCCGCAGATCGCGTACTTCGCCGCGCATCGCGCGGAAGATCAGCTCGAGCGCCTGATCGCGCACATCCACCTCCAGCATCCGGGGCTGCCCGTGATCCTCGACGCGAAGCGCGGCGACATCGGCAGCACGGCCGAGCAGTACGCGCGCGAGGCGTTCGAGCGTTATCGCGCGGACGCGGTCACGGTGAACCCGTACATGGGCTACGACTCGGTGGAGCCGTACTTCGAGCATGAAGGCAAGGGCGTGATCGTGCTGTGCCGCACGTCCAACCCGGGCGGGTCGGACCTGCAGTTCCTCGACACCAACGGCCGGCCGCTGTACCAGGTCGTGGCCGACCTCGCGGCGAACAAGTGGAATGCGAAGAACGGCCAGCTCGGCCTCGTGGTCGGTGCGACGTTCCCGAAGGAAATCGAGATCGTGCGCGGGATCGTCGGCGACATGCCGCTCCTGATCCCCGGCATCGGCGCACAGGGCGGCGACGTGCAGGCGACCGTCAACGCGGGCCGCACCGCCGACGGCACCGGGATGATGATCAACTCGTCGCGCGCGATCCTGTACGCGAGCAAGGGCGAGGACTTCGCCGAAGCCGCCGCGCTCGCCGCGCAGAAGACGCGCGATACGATCAACGCGCATCGCTGAAATAGCGCTGAAACGCAGGCCGCCCGCCCGGGCGGCCTTTCACCGCCGAGCCCGCATCCGCGGGCCGCGCGCCTGCTTCGCGTGTCTGCCATCCTGGCGCACGCGAACAACTTTCCCGTCGCTTGCCCACCGCATGCCCGCGCGGCAGAAGGCGCTCGGCCTGCCGGTCACGGCGGACAAGAACTGGATCGTCGTGAAGCCCGACGCAATTCAGTCGGCGGGCAGGGGCGGCCGCCCCTGCCGCTGCGCCGGCGAATCAGCCTTCGCGCTCGTCGAGCAGCTTCAGCAGCCCGCGCAGTGCATGCGCGGCCGCCTGTGCGCGGATCTGCTCGCGGTCGCCCTTGAACACGAGGGTCTCGACGTCGGTATGCAGCCGGTTGCTCCATGCGAACGACACGGTGCCGACCGGCTTCTTCTCGCTGCCGCCGGCGGGACCGGCGATGCCGGTGACGGACAGCGCGACCTGCGCGCGGCTGTTGCGCAGCGCACCTTCGGCCATCGCGCGTGCGACCGGCTCGCTGACGGCGCCGTGTTTCTCGATCAGGTCGGGTGGAACGCCGATCATGTCGATCTTCGCCTGGTTCGAGTAGGTGACGAAGCCGCGCTCGAACCACTGGCTGCTGCCGGAGATGTCGGTGATCGCGGCAGCGATCATGCCGCCCGTGCAGGATTCGGCGGTGGCGAGCGACAGGTGCTCGTCACGCAGCTTGTTGCCTGCGCGGATCGCAAGCTGATGGACGACGGAATCGGTTGGCATGCGCGTCGGGAACGGGGAGTCGGGAAATCGGTCAGCCGACGACGGAGCGCCAGGCGGCGATCACGAGCAGCGTCATGAACGCGGCGATCAGGTCGTCGACCATGATGCCGAGCCCGCCTTTCACGCGACGGTCGAAATAGCGGATCGGCGGCGGCTTGAGCATGTCGAAGAAGCGGAACACGACGAACGCCCACAACTGGCCGATGAAGGTCGCGGGCGTGACGAACAGCATCACGAGCCAGATCGCGACGATTTCGTCCCAGACGACGGCGCCCGGATCGGACGTGCCCATCTTTCGTGCGGTGAAACCGGTGATCCACGTGCCCGCCGCGAAGCCGACCGCGATCAGCGCCCACCATTCGGGCACCGTCAGGTAGCGATTGAGCACCACGAACGTGAGCCAGCCGAACAGCGAGCCGAACGTGCCGGGCATGAACGGCGCGAGCCCGCTGCCGAAGCCGAGCGACACGATGTGCGCCGGGTGCGACAGCATGAATCGCGCCGTGGCGCGCTGCGGCACGTTCCGGGCGGCGCCGGGCGCGGCCGCGGATTGCCCGGTCGGGTCAGTCTGCATGGAAGTGGTCGAAACCGTGCAACGTGAGAGTCAGGGGGGCGCCGGCGGCGTCGCGCCACGCGATCGCGGGCTGCTCCGACGGCGAGGACAACGCGCGTATTGTACCGACTCGCGTCACCCGGACGCCGGCGCTCGCGCCCGCTGCCTCGATCGTCGCGCGGGCCGCGGCCGGCGCGGTGAAGCACAGTTCGTAGTCGTCGCCGCCGGCGAGCATGCAGCGTCGCTGCACGTCGGGCGGCAGCGTCGCGAGCGCGGCCGAGCGCGGCACCGCGTCGGCGTCGATCTCGGCGCGCACGTTCGAGCGGGTCAGGATGTGCTGCAAGTCGCCGGCGAGGCCGTCCGAGATGTCGAGCGCCGCATGTGCGACGCCCGCGAGCGCAAGCCCGAGCGCGATGCGCGGCTCGGGACGCTCGAGCGCCTGCCGGAACACGGCGGCTTCGTCCGCGCCGGCGGTCCATTCGCCGCGCGCGAGTCCGAGCCCAGCACGGGCGTCGCCGAGCGTGCCGGACACCCAGACGTCGTCGCCGTCACGCGCGGCATCGCGCCGCAACGCCGCGTCAGGCGAGACTTCGCCGAACACGGTCACGCACAGGTTCAGCGGCCCGCTCGTCGTGTCGCCGCCGATCAGTTCGCAGCCGAACCGCTCGGCGAGCGCGAACAGCCCGTTGCTGAACGCCTCGAGCCACGCCGCGTCCGCGCGCGGCAGTGCGCACGCGAGCGTGAACGCGCGCGGCTCGGCACCCATCGCCGCGAGATCCGACAGGTTGACCGCGAGCGTCTTGTGGCCGAGCGCGTCGGGCGCGACATCGGGGAAGAAATGGCGGCCTTCGACCAGCATGTCCGTCGAAATGGCCAGCAATTTGCCGGATCGAGGGGCGATCAGCGCGCAATCGTCGCCAATGCCGAGCGTCGACGCACGCGCCCCCCGGGCCGCGCGGCGCGCGAAGAAGCGATCGATCAGCGAAAACTCGGACAGGGCGGCTGGCACGGCGGACGGACCCGGAAGCGGTGAAGGGAACGGCATTGTACGCAGCGAACGGCGCCGTTCCTGCACCGTTCAGTACATTTTTGTCGCGGCTGTCGCACCCGAATCGCCGGTCTGGGGGCCTTCGATTGGCGCTACAATGCCGTCGAACAGTTATTCTAATCCGCCCGTCAAGAGACACATGTCGACCCAAGCCTCCTCCAAAGCCAAGCTCCGCGAAGCCGCACTCGACTATCACGAATTCCCGACGCCGGGGAAAATCGCGATCGCCCCGACCAAGCAGATGATCAACCAGCGCGACCTCGCGCTCGCATATTCGCCGGGTGTCGCCTACGCGTGCGAGGAGATCGTCGAGAACCCGCTGAACGCCGCGCGCTTCACCGCGCGCAGCAACCTGGTCGGCGTCGTCACGAACGGCACCGCGGTGCTCGGGCTCGGCAACATCGGCCCGCTCGCGTCGAAGCCGGTGATGGAAGGCAAGGCCGTACTGTTCAAGAAGTTCGCCGGCATCGACGTGTTCGACATCGAGCTGAACGAGTCGGACCCGCACAAGCTGGTCGACGTGATCGCCGCGCTGGAGCCGACTTTCGGCGGGATCAACCTGGAAGACATCAAGGCGCCGGACTGCTTCATCGTCGAGCGCGAAGCGCGCAAGCGGATGAAGATCCCGGTGTTCCACGACGACCAGCACGGCACCGCGATCGTCGTGGCCGCGGCCGTCACGAACGGCCTCAAGGTCGTCGGCAAGGACATCAAGAAGGTGAAGCTCGTCGCGTCCGGCGCGGGTGCGGCCGCGCTCGCGTGCCTGGACCTGCTGGTTGACATCGGCCTGCCGCTCGAGAACATCACCGTGACCGACCTGGCCGGCGTGGTCTACAAGGGCCGCACCGAGCTGATGGATCCGGACAAGGAGCGTTTCGCCCGCGAAACCGACGCCCGCACGCTGGCCGAGGTGATCGACGGCGCGGACATCTTCCTCGGCCTGTCGGCCGCCGGCGTGCTGAAGCCGGAGATGGTGAAGGGCATGGCCGAGCGCCCGCTGATCCTCGCGCTCGCGAACCCGACGCCGGAAATCCTGCCGGAAGCGGCACTCGAAGTGCGCCCCGACGCGATCCTCGCGACCGGCCGCACCGACTATCCGAACCAGGTCAACAACGTCCTGTGCTTCCCGTTCATCTTCCGCGGCGCGCTCGACGTCGGTGCGACGACGATCACGCGTGAAATGGAGATCGCGGCCGTCAACGCGATCGCCGAACTCGCGCAGCACGAGCAGAGCGACATCGTCGCGACCGCATACGGGATCCAGGACCTGTCGTTCGGGCCCGAATACCTGATTCCGAAGCCGTTCGATCCGCGCCTGATCGTCAAGATCGCGCCGGCCGTCGCGCAGGCCGCGATGGACGGTGGCGTCGCGACGCGCCCGATCGAGGACATGGAGGCGTACCGCGTTCACCTCCAGCAATTCGTGTACCACAGCGGCACGACGATGAAGCCGATCTTCCAGCTCGCGCGCAGCGCGCCGGCGGAGAAGAAGCGCGTCGTGTTCGCGGAAGGCGAGGAAGAGCGCGTGCTGCGCGCCGTCCAGATCATCGTCGACGAGAAGCTCGCGACGCCGATCCTGATCGGCCGTCCGTCGGTGATCGAGCACCGTATCCAGCGCTACGGCCTGCGCCTCACGCCGGGCACCGACTTCACGGTCGTCAACACCGAACACGACGAGCGCTACCGCGACTTCTGGCAGACGTACTACAAGATGATGGCGCGCAAGGGCATCAGCGAGCAGCTGGCCCGTGTCGAGATGCGCCGCCGCACGACGCTGATCGGCTCGATGCTGGTGAAGAAGGGCGAAGCGGACGGGATGATCTGCGGCACGATCAGCACCACCCACCGCCACCTTCACTTCATCGACCAGGTGATCGGCAAGCGCCCTGGCTGCAGCGTGTACGCGGCGATGAACGGCCTCGTGCTGCCGGGCCGCCAGATCTTCCTCGTCGACACGCACGTGAACGTCGATCCGACCCCGGAGCAACTTGCCGAGATCACGATCATGGCCGCGGAAGAAGTGCGCCGGTTCGGCATCGAGCCGAAGGTCGCGCTGCTGTCGCACTCGAATTTCGGCACGAGCAACGCGCCTTCGGCGCAGAAGATGCGCGATACGCTCGCGATCCTGCAGGAACGTGCGCCGGAGTTGAAGGTCGACGGCGAAATGCACGGCGACGTCGCGCTCGACGCGGCGCTGCGCAAGGAAATCCTGCCCGAATCGACGCTGGAAGGCGATGCGAACTTGCTGATCCTGCCGAACATCGATGCCGCGAACATCGCGTACAACCTGCTGAAGACGGCCGCCGGCAACAACATCGCGATCGGGCCGATCCTGCTGGGCGCAGCCCAGCCGGTGCACGTGCTGACCGAATCGGCGACCGTTCGCCGCATCGTCAACATGGCGGCGCTGCTGGTCGCCGACGTGAACGCCGCACGCTGAGCCGGAACGAACCGCGCGGCAACGGTCGAACCGGTGCCGCGCGCCGGGCGAAATTGTAAACAAAAGCAAAAAGAGGCGTGCCCGCAAAGGGCACGCCGTCGGGCAGGGCGCAAACGCGCTTCCCGCAAGCAGCAGCAGCATCTCTCCACTCCGGGTAGCGAGCGTGGCAAGGAGGCAGGGTCTTGCCATACGAGAGATGCCGCCGGTATTTTATCTCATGTAAGATATATGTAGTCTTGTTTCGGTAAAAAATGCACGATTCCGGGCGGCGCCAGCCTTTCGATTCCCAAACGAACATTGATTCGCGCGGACAATAGCGCTACGCTAACGCCTTTGGTTGGTCGTCAACTACTTGATTTAACAGCGGGAACCCTGGTTCATGGCACGCAAGTGGCTCCGCAACGGCGCGCTCGCGTCCGTCTTCGCGATGTTCGCGATGGGTATCGTCGGTACGCCGACGGGCAGTCTGGTTTCCGCCGCTTACGCACGGCAGGCCGTTTCGGCCGACCTGGCCGTCGGCGGGGTCGATACGATCCCGACCGCCCGTCTGCCGCGCGAGGCCGTGACCACGCTTGGCCTGATCGGCGCCGGTGGCCCCTATCCGTACGAGAAAGACGGCGTCGTCTTCGGCAACCGCGAGCGGATCCTGCCGAAGGCGAAGCGCGGCTACTACCACGAGTACACGGTGCCGACGCCGCGCGCACGCAATCGCGGCGCGCGCCGGATCGTCTGCGGCGGGCCATTGCGCCGGATCGACAACTGTTATTACACGGACGACCACTACAACAGTTTTAAACGTATTGTTGAATGACTTCGGGATGAACGGCATGAGCGACTCCATCTACGCGCACGATACGGCGGCGGCGGAACTGTTCGCGGCCGGCGACGGCAATCTGTTTCAGCGCGTGATGCAACTCCACGCGGCGGCACAGGCCGGCGGCGGCCCGGAGCAACAGGAAGCCGAGCCCGGGCTTTCATCGAACGAGGAGCCTATGAGCCTTTTCACGACCGTGCGACCCAATCTCGTGCAGTCGATCCGCGCGTTCCGCGTGCAGGATCTTGCCGACGAAGCCAGCCGGCTCGGCCAGCATTTCCTGTATGCATATTGCGGCGCCGCGCAGTCGAAGCAGGAAGTGATGGAGACGATCGCGACGTCGTTCCTGTTTCCGAAGCATTTCGGGAAGAACTACGATGCGCTGTACGACTGCCTGACCGACCTCGTCGCGAAGGCCGGCGCGCAGCCCGGTTTCGTGATCGTCCTGGAAGGGCTGCCGATCGCGCAGAAATTCGACAAGGAAGGGCGCGAGACGCTGCTCGACGTGTTCCGCGAAGCCGCCGAATTCTGGGCCGAGCGCAAGGTCGCGTTCCGCGTGTTCTATTCGTTCGCGTAAAGCGCGAATCTGTCGGCCGCCCGAACGCGGCCGATCCGGCAAAAGGCCCGCCTCGCGCGGGCTTTTTTGCGTCCGCGCGACGCAGGCAGGACGGAGGTGCCGGATGCGTCGCCGGTGACGCGCTCGATGACGGGCACGATCGATCTTGACGGCCTCGATGTCGACTGGGCAACCGGCCGCGTGCAACACGTGCTGACGCCGGTGCTCGACGCATTGTCCAACCTGATGCCGCACCGCTCGTCGAGCGGCAAGTCGCAGCAAGCCGCAAGATCGAAACGCGCCGCATTCAAGTGGCGACCCCGCGTGCCGGGGCGCCGCGGGTCGCGGCACGTCGGGTTCGTCACCAGCCGCCCCAGCGCGCGGCCAGCGCCGCGAGCACAGCCGCGCCGGCCGTCTCGGTGCGCAGCACGCGCGGGCCGAGCGACAATGCGGTGAACCCGTGTGCGCGTGCCGCATTTTCCTCGTCCGGCGACAGCCCGCCCTCGGGGCCTATCAGCAGCGTGACTGCCGCCGCGGGCGGCGCGTCGGGCAGCGACGCGAACGGGATGCTCGCGCGCGGCGACAGCAGCAGCCGCAGTTCGCCGTCGGACGGCGCGGCCGGCAGCGTGTCGAGCCAGGCGCCGAAGCCGCGTACCGGCGCGACGTCGGGCACGCGGTTGCGCCCGCATTGTTCGCACGACGCGCGCACGACGCCGCGCCAGTGCGCAACGCGCTTGTCCGCGCGCTCCCCCGACAGTTTCACGACGCCGCGCGCGGTCGACAGCGGCACGACCGCCGCGACGCCGAGCTCGACGGCCTTCTCGATCACCCAGTCCATCTTGTCGCCGCCGGCGATGCCTTGCGCGAGCGTCACGCGATAGGGCGGCTCGGCCTCGGACGGGTCGAACGCTTCGATCTGCGCGAGCGCGCTGCGCTTGTCGATCTCGACGAGCCGCGCGCGGTACTGGCCGCCGCTGCCGTCGAACAGCGCCAGCGCGTCGCCGGGCTGCAGCCGCAGCACTTGCGCGTGACGCGCGACGTCGGCCGGCAACGCGAGCGTCGCGTCGGTGCGCAGCGCCGCCTCGACGAAAAAGCGCGGCACGGCCGCGGTGGTGGTGGCTTCACTCATGCGTATCGCGGCTCCGTTCATGCGCTCAGGCGGCGCGCGAGCGCCCAGCGATAGCCGTCGAGATCCTCGATCTGCGCGAAGCGGTCGCCCCAGAATTGGTCTTGTGGTGCGGTCAGCGATTTCGCGCCCGCATCGAGCGCGCGCTGCCAGGTTGCGTCGACGTCGTCGACATACAGGTAAAACGACTGCGGGGCGGTTGCGCCCGCACTCTTCGGCGTGAGCGCGGTGGAGCCGAACGCGCCTTCGGGCGCGAACATCACGATCAGTTGCCCGCGGTAGGTCATCTCCACGTGCATGATCGCGCCGTCCTCGTCGAGGACGTCGCGCAACTCGAAGCCGAATGCGGCCTGGAAGAACTCGATGGCCGCATGCGCATTGCGCACGGCCAGGTAAGGCGTCAACCAAGGCACGTCGGCCGGACGTGGATCGGTCATGAAATCTCCTGTCGAACGGTGTTGGCGCTTGAGCGGTTACTCCGGTCCCATGTTTTGCAGTCCAACGGGTATTGGCGCGCGGGCGCCCGGTACGGTGCCGAGGATACGCCGGCTGCCCGCGTGCATCGTTCCGGGCCCGTTCGTCGCGGGTCGAGCGGGGGAGAAAGCGCGGCCAGCCCGCAGAACGATGCGTCCGCCCGGAAGCTCAGCGGCGAGCGCCCAGTGTATCGCGCAGCGCGCGCGGCAGGGCAAAGAGGGCTGCATGGAGTCGCGCATCGTAGTAGCGCAGTCCCTGCACGCGGCGCGCGGCGAGACGCTCGTCGATGTCGTGCGCGAACAGCGCGGCCGCATCGAGCGTGTCGCTCGCGATCGCCATCAGCCATTGGGATCCGTATAGCGGCACGTGCGCGGACAACGGATCGACGACCGCGAAGCTCGCGCGCAGGTCGGCGAGCAGCGCGGCGATGCGCGCCGTGTGAAACACCGGCGAGCCGAGATGCATCGAGATCGCGCCGCACGGCGTGAGGATCCGCTTGAGTCGCGCGTAGAACTCGCGCGTATAGAGGCCCGCCGCCGGCGAATCGGGTGGCGTGAGGTCGAACACGACGAGGTCGAAATGCTCGACGGTCGACGTGACGAAACGCGCGGCGTCGCCGATCACGACCTCGACGCGCGGGTCGTCGAGCGCGCCCTGATGCACGTCGTCGAGATAGCGGCGCGCCATGCCGACCACCTCGTCGTCGAGTTCCGCGACGACGATCCGCTCGATGCACGCGTGCTTGAGCAGCTGACGCGCCGCGCCGCCATCGCCGCCGCCGAGCACGAGCGCCTTGCGCGGGCACGGATGCGCGAGCGCGGCCGGATGCGTCATGCACTCGTGGTACACGTATTCGTCGCCGACCGACGTCATCGGCCGTCCGTCCAGCGTGAAGAGGCGGCCGAGCTGCGGGGTGTCCCAGACTTCGATGCGCTGGTGCGGCGACGCGACGTGCGCGAGCCGGCGTGCGTTCGGGAAGCCGTACGCGGCGTCGGGCGTGGGATGGAAGAGAAGGGTCGTGTTCACGGGCGGGCCGCTCGGGGCGGGCAGTTCCGACGCCTGAATTATAGGAGGCGTGCGGTTCCGCGGAAAAGCGTGCCGGAACAGCGCGCGCCGACAAGGGAAATGTCAGCCCATCTGTTAAAATGACGAGCTTTGCAGCCCCGTCCGTAGGCTCCGTCCGCTTCGCGTCCGTCAGGCGCCGCACCGCGCGCCGGGAACGATTGACGCTCGAGCTTCCGGATGCCGCCGTGCCCCCGTTTCCTCGACTCGTTCTCCGGACTCGACATGACGACTTCGTCTCCCGCCTCTACCACCCTGATGGCCAACGCGATCCGTGCGCTCGCGATGGACGCCGTCCAGCAAGCGAACTCCGGCCACCCCGGCATGCCGATGGGCATGGCCGAAATCGGCGTTGCGCTCTGGTCGCGCCACCTGAAGCACAACCCGACGAACCCGCACTGGGCAGACCGCGACCGCTTCGTGCTGTCGAACGGCCATGGCTCGATGCTGCTTTACGCGCTGCTGCACCTGACCGGCTACGACCTGCCGATGGAAGAACTGAAGAACTTCCGCCAGCTGCATTCGAAGACGCCGGGCCATCCGGAATACGGCATCACCCCGGGCGTCGAGACGACCACCGGCCCGCTCGGCCAGGGTCTCGCGAACGCGGTCGGCATGGCGCTCGGCGAAGCGCTGATGGCCGACGAGTTCAACCGTGACGGCGCGAAGATCGTCGATCACCACACGTACGTATTCCTCGGCGACGGCTGCCTGATGGAAGGCATCTCGCACGAAGCCTGCTCGCTCGCGGGCACGCTGAAGCTGAACAAGCTGATCGCGCTGTACGACGACAACGGCATCTCGATCGACGGCGACGTCGTCAACTGGTTCCACGACGACACCCCGAAGCGTTTCGAGGCCTACGGCTGGAACGTGATCCCGAACGTGAACGGCCATGACGTCGACGCGGTCGACGCGGCGATCGCGAAGGCGAAGCTGTCGGACAAGCCGACGCTGATCTGCTGCAAGACGGTGATCGGCAAGGGCGCGGCGACCAAGGCCGGCGGCCACGACGTGCATGGCGCTGCGCTCGGCGCGGAAGAAATCGCGAAGACGCGCGAAGCGCTCGGCTGGAAGTGGGAGCCGTTCGTGATTCCGCAGGAAGTCTATGCGGCATGGGACGCGAAGGAAGCCGGCAAGCGTGCCGAGTCCGACTGGGACGCGACGTTCGCGCAATATCGCGCGAAATTCCCGGCAGAAGCCGCCGAATTCGAGCGCCGGATGGCCAACAAGCTGCCGGCCGACTGGGCCGAGAAGGCCGCGGCGATCATCGCCGGCGCGAACGAGCGCGCCGAGACGGTCGCGACCCGCAAGGCATCGCAGCAGGCGATCGAAGGGCTGGCTGCCGCACTGCCGGAACTGCTCGGCGGCTCGGCCGACCTGACCGGCTCGAACCTGACCAACTGGAAGGCGTCGAAGGCGGTCCGCGCGAATCCGGAAGGCGCGGGCGTCGTGCTGGGCAACCACATCAACTACGGCGTGCGCGAATTCGGCATGAGCGCCGCGATCAACGGCCTCGCGCTGCACGGCGGCCACAAGCCGTTCGGCGGCACGTTCCTGACGTTCTCCGACTACAGCCGCAACGCGCTGCGCGTCGCCGCGCTGATGAAGGTCCCGTCGATCTTCGTGTTCACGCACGATTCGATCGGCCTCGGCGAAGACGGCCCGACGCACCAGTCGATCGAGCACGTGTCGAGCCTGCGCCTGATCCCGAACCACGACGTATGGCGTCCGGCCGACACGGTCGAGACGGCCGTCGCATGGACCCACGCGGTTGCCGCAGACCGTCCGTCGAGCCTGATCTTCAGCCGCCAGAACCTCGCGTTCAACCCGCGCACGGATTCGCAGATCGCGAACATCGAGAAGGGCGGCTACGTGCTGAAGGACTGGGACGAAGAGATCGTCGCGCGCAAGATCATCCTGATCGCGACGGGCTCGGAAGTCGAACTCGCGATGAAGGCCGTCGAGCCGCTCGCGCAGCAGGGCATCGCAGCCCGCGTCGTGTCGATGCCGTCGACCAACGTGTTTGACCGCCAGGACGCCGAATACCGCGAACGCGTGCTGCCGCACGGCGTGCGCCGCGTCGCGATCGAAGCGGGCGTGACCGCGTTCTGGCACAAGTACGTCGGCCTCGAAGGCGGCGTCGTCGGGATCGACACGTTCGGCGAATCGGCCCCGGCCGGCGTGCTGTTCAAGTACTTCGGCTTCACTGTCGAGCACGTCGTCGAGACCGCGAAGGCCGTGCTGGCCTAAAACCATTCGCGACGCGCGCTACCCCCGCGCGCGTCGCACCGTGAAGCTGCACGAAACGAATTTTTTCAGCCATCAGGAGATAGACCATGACGATTCGCGTCGCAATCAACGGCTACGGCCGTATCGGCCGCAACACGCTGCGCGCGTTTTATGAAAACGGCAAGAAGCACGATCTCGAGATCGTCGCGATCAACGACCTGGGCGATGCGAAGACCAACGCGCACCTGACCCAGTACGACACCGCGCACGGCAAGTTCCCGGGCGAAGTGTCGGTCGACGGCGACTACCTCGTCGTGAACGGCGACAAGATCCGCGTGCTGGCGAACCGCAACCCGGCCGAACTGCCGTGGGGCGAGCTGGGCGTCGACGTCGTGATGGAATGCACGGGCTTCTTCACGACGAAGGAAAAGGCGAGCGCGCACCTGAAGGGCGGCGCGAAGAAGGTGATCATCTCGGCGCCGGGCGGCAAGGACGTCGACGCGACGATCGTCTACGGCGTGAACCACGACGTGCTGAAGGCCGAGCACACCGTCATCTCGAACGCATCGTGCACGACGAACTGCCTCGCGCCGCTCGTCAAGCCGCTGAACGACAAGATCGGCCTCGAAACCGGCCTGATGACGACGATCCACGCGTACACGAACGACCAGGTGCTGACGGACGTGTACCACGAAGACCTGCGCCGCGCGCGTTCGGCCACCCACAGCCAGATCCCGACGAAGACGGGCGCTGCGTCCGCCGTCGGCCTCGTGCTGCCGGAACTGAACGGCAAGCTCGACGGCTACGCGATCCGCGTCCCGACGATCAACGTGTCGATCGTCGACCTGTCGTTCATCGCGAAGCGTGACACGACGGTCGAGGAAGTCAACGCGATCATGAAGGAAGCATCGGAAGGCGCGCTGAAGGGTATCCTCGGCTACAACGATGCGCCGCTGGTGTCGATCGACTTCAACCACAACCCGGCTTCGTCGACGTTCGACGCGACGCTGACCAAGGTGTCGGGCCGCCTCGTCAAGGTGTCGAGCTGGTACGACAACGAGTGGGGTTTCTCGAACCGCATGCTGGATACGGCAGTCGCGTTCGCGAACGCGAAGTAATCCCGCACGTCGCGCGGCCGCCGCAAGGCGGCCGGCGTGACGAACGAGCCCGGCCCTGTTTTTCCGGCCGGGCTTTTTTATTGCCCGGCGTTCGCCGTCACGTGTTCGAGCGCGTCGACGAACGCGCGCTTCAGCGGGCTGTCGAGGTCGGTCCACGCGAGCCCGATGCCGGTCCGGTGCCCGGCCAGGTCGAGCGGCCGCGCGAGCACGTTCGGCGGCAACGCGCTCGCGGCTTCCGCCGGCATCAGCCCGATTCCCATCCCGGCCGCGACGAGCGCGAGCATCGTCGTGAATTCCCCGAACTCCTGCGCGATCTCGAGCGTCGTGCCCGCGCGGTTCAGCGCGAGCAGCATGTCGTCGTGAAAGCCAGGCGCGTAGCGGCGCGCGAGCACGAACGCGGGCTGTCCGCGCAACGCGGCCGGCGTGATCGTCTCGTGCGCGGCAAGCGGATGGTCGAGCGGCAGCGCGACGACGGAGCCTTCCTCGAGCACCACGCGCGTGTCGATTCCCGCATACGCGGCCGGCAGCCGGATCATTCCGAAATCGATGCGCCGGTCGCGCAGCGCGGCGATCTGGTCGGGCGTCGGCAGATCCTTCAATTCGAGCGCGATCAGCGGATAGCGCTCGCGCATCGTGCGCAGCACGGCCGGCAGCAGCGCCGGCAGCACGGACGACACGAACGCGATGCGCAGCGTGCCGATCTCGCCGCGGCTCGACAGCCGCGCCATCTGCTCCGCACGCGCGGCTTGCTGCAGCGTCGCCCGCGCCTCGGGCAGGAACACGCGTCCGGTATCGCTGAGTTCGACCTTGTGGCGGTCGCGCTCGAACAGGCGTGCGCCCAGATCTTCCTCGAGCGCCTTGATCTGCATGCTCAGCGCGGACTGCACGATGAACAGGCGCTGCGCGGCGCGCCCGAAATGCAGCTCTTCAGCGAGCGTGACGAAGGCGCGCAATTGCTTGAGTTCCATGGTGGGCGGGCGGCAGCGGACGGTGATCGGATTTCATGATAACCGGATCAAAAAAGACCATTGGCGCGGCCCCGGCCGAGCGCCGAAGATACGCTCATCGCGAGACCGGCCGCGACCGGCGGTCGGCTCGATGGCACGAGGAGACATGCATGAGCAACGCGCTTGACCGGTTCCGGCTGGACGGCCGCCGCGCACTGATCACGGGTTCCGGACGCGGGATCGGGCTGACACTCGCCCGCGGGCTCGCGGAAGCCGGCGCGGCGATCGTGATCAACGACCGTAATGAGGAGAAGGCCGCGACGCTCGCGCACCATTTCCGCGAGGAAGGTTTCGCGGCCGATTACGCGGTGTTCGACGTCGCCGAGCATGCGCAGGTGCGTGCGGCGATCGACGATTTCGAGGCGCGCGTCGGCGCGATCGACATCCTCGTGAACAACGCGGGCATCCAGCGCCGCGCGCCGCTCGATGCATTCGAGCCGGACGACTGGCACGCGCTGATGCGCGTGAATCTCGACGGCGTGTTCAACGTCGCGCAGGCGGTGGCGCGCCACATGATCGCGCGCGGCCGCGGCAAGATCATCAACATCTGCTCGGTGCAGAGCGAGCTTGCGCGGCCGACGATCGCGCCGTATGCGGCGACGAAGGGCGCGGTGCGGATGCTGACGAAAGGGATGTGCGCCGACTGGGCGCGTCACGGCATCCAGGCGAACGGCCTCGCGCCAGGCTATTTCGAGACGGAGCTGAACCGCGCGCTGGTCGACGACGCGGCGTTCTCCGAATGGCTCTGCAAGCGCACGCCGGCCGGCCGCTGGGGACGCGTCGACGAGCTGTGCGGCGCCGCGATCTTCCTCGCATCGGCCGCATCCGATTTCGTGAACGGCCAGACGCTGTTCGTCGACGGCGGCCTGACCAGCGCCGTATAGGAGAACGTCATGCGTATGCGTTGCATGTGTCTCGTGATTCACGGTCCGAACGACCTGCGGCTCGAAGAGCAGGACGCGGGCGAGATCGGCCCGGGCCAGGTGCGCGTCGATGTCGCAATGGGCGGCATCTGCGGCTCCGACCTCCATTACTTCCGGCACGGCGGCTTCGGCGCGATCCGGCTGCAGCAGCCGATGGTGCTCGGCCATGAAGTGGCCGGCACGGTGGCGGCCGTTGCGCCGGACGTGACGTCGGTGACGGTCGGCGATCGCGTCGCGGTGAATCCGAGCCGCCCGTGCGGCGCGTGCCGCTACTGCCTGGAAGGGCTTCCGAACCAGTGTCTCGACATGCGCTTCTATGGCAGCGCGATGCGCATGCCGCACGTGCAGGGCGCATTTCGCAACGCGCTCGTGTGCGATGCCGCGCAGTGCGTGAAGGTGTCGGACCATGTGCCGCTGTCGCTCGCGGCGCTCG
The DNA here is from genome assembly GCF_020419685.1 of Burkholderia sp. AU33545. Taxonomy (NCBI): domain Bacteria; kingdom Pseudomonadati; phylum Pseudomonadota; class Betaproteobacteria; order Burkholderiales; family Burkholderiaceae; genus Burkholderia; species Burkholderia sp. AU33545. Next base: position 100,354 of record NZ_JAIZRQ010000001.1, read on the forward strand.
CCGAGCCGTTCGCGGTCGGGCTTCATGCGGTGTCGCGCGCGGGCCCGCTGATCGGCCGCCGCGTGCTCGTGTCCGGGTGCGGGCCCATCGGCGTGCTGGCGGTCGCGGCGGCGCGCGTGCACGGCGCGGCGGAGATCGTCGCGACCGACGTGGTCGATGCGCCGCTCCGGGTTGCCCGCGCGCTCGGCGCGGATCACGCGATCAACGCGTCGACGGACACCGGCTGGGTCGCGCGCTACGGTGCCGACAAGGGGACGTTCGACGTGATGATCGAGTGTTCGGGCAACGGGCGCGCATTGCGCGACGGCCTCGACGTGATGCGGCCGCGCGGCGTCGTCGTGCAACTCGGGCTCGGCGGCGATGTCAGCCTGCCGCAGAACGTCGTGGTCGCGAAGGAACTGTCGATATGCGGTTCATTCCGCTTCCATGCGGAATTCGCGCTCGCGGTGCAGCTGATCAATGCGCAGCGCGTCGACTTGCGCCCGGCCGTGACGGGCGTGTTCCCGATGCGCGACGCGAACCGCGCGTTCGAGCTGGCCGGTGACCGGCAGCGTGCGATGAAGGTGCTGATCGATTTCACGCACGAGGGGGCATGATCGCCTGCTGATGGCGCGACGGCGCGCATGCAGAAAAGGCACGCCCGCGATTTGCGGAGCGCGCCTGTTTCATTGGCCGGCGCGAAAGCGGGCGACTGCGTGACTTGCCGCGCGGTGCAGCTCACCGAATTCGGCGAGGTCCATGCGCGTCACGCGCGCGCTCGCGTATCGCGATCCTTCGGCGGGGATGACCGGGCACGACCGGAGAATGAGCTGCCGCGGCGGCCGGGACCGCCGGCCGACGGCCGCGTCAGGTGCCCGGCGTCGGGAAGAAGATGCCCGCGCGTTGCGCGGCGTTCTCGATGTGCGTCTCGATCGCCGTACCGGCCGCGGCCGCATCGCGGGCGATCAGCGCGTCGACGATCGCGCGGTGCTCGTGCCACGTCGACAGTAGCAGCTCGCGCCGGTAGAACGGCATGCGCTGGCTTTCCTTCATGATGTCCGCGCTGCTGCGCAGCACCGACTCGATCGCCGCGTTGCCCGCGAGATGGATGATCCGCATGTGGAAGTCGAAGTCGAGCCGCGACGCTTCGTCGAGTGCGCTGTCGGTCAGCGCGACGTACAGATCGGCGAGGTTGTCCTCGAACCATGCGATGTCGTCGTCGGTGACGACGTGCGCGGCCATCCGCGCGGCGAATCCTTCGAGCGCATAGCGCATCTGGTACGTGTCGGGCGGCGACGACTGCTCGGCGAATTGCCACGGATGGGCGGCCGTCGCCTGGGCGCTTTCGACATACACGCCCTTGCCGGCGCGGATGCGCAGCATCCCGAGCGCCTCGAGCGTGGAGAGCGCCTCGCGCAGCGACGCGCGGCTGATCTCCAGCTCCTCGGAGAGCTGGCGCTGGGCCGGCAGCAGGCTGCCGACCGGATACACGCCTGCCTCGATCCGGTCGCGGATCGTCGCGATGGCGGCGTCGGTCACGGTGTGCGGAACGTTTTTCATGATGTGAACGATGGCCGGTCTGACCGGCATTGTAATCCGCCTGCGCGCGGTGCATGACCGGCCTACGGGAAAGTCACGATCCGCCCCTGCATGGGCGGGAAATCCCTATTTTGTTCGCCCTTGACGCGACTATATCGGCTTCCTACTATCCACCATAACATCACTGGTCTTACCAGTATGAACAGACGAAACTGCAACCGTTGGATCGGGAGAGCGCCGTGTCGAAATTCCTCAATTCGCTGTTTGGCCGGGTAGTCGTCGCATTAATCCTGGGGGTCGCGCTCGGCGCGTTCTTCCCGCATTTCGCCGAGTCGCTGCGACCGCTCGGCGACGGCTTCCTGAAGCTCATCAAGATGGTCATCGGCCCGATCGTGTTCTGCGTCGTGGTCAGCGGGATGGCCAATGCGGGCGACCTGAAGAAGGTCGGCCGGGTCGGCCTGAAGGCGGTCGTCTACTTCGAGGTGATGACGACGATCGCGCTCGGCATCGGGCTCGTCCTCGCGTGGCTGACGCGCCCGGGCGTCGGGATGAACATCGACCTGCACTCGCTCGACGCGGCCTCGCTCTCGTCGTACGCGAAGAACGCCGAAAGCCTGAAGGACACGGCCGGCTACCTGATGAAGATCATCCCCGAGACCGCGATCGACGCGTTCGCGAAGGGCGACATCCTGCAGATCCTCGTGTTCGCGGTGCTGTTCGGCTCGGCGCTGTCGCTGCTCGGCGACAAGGCGCAGCGCGTGAACAGCCTGATCGAGGAGCTGTCGCACGTGTTCTTCCGCATCATCGGCTTCATCATCAAGCTCGCTCCGCTCGGCGTGCTGGGCGCGATCGCGTTCACGACCGGCAAGTACGGCGTCGCGTCGCTCAAGCAGCTCGGCTACCTCGTCGCGGTGTTCTACCTGAGCTGCATCGTGTTCGTCACGGTCGTGCTCGGCATCGTGATGCGCATCGCGGGCTTCTCGGTGTTCAAGCTGATCCGCTACCTGCGCGAGGAACTGTCGATCGTGCTCGGCACGGCGTCGTCGGACGCGGTGCTGCCGCAGGTGATGAGCAAGCTCGAATACATGGGCATCAAGGATTCGACGGTCGGCCTGGTGATCCCGACCGGCTATTCGTTCAACCTCGACGGCTTCTCGATCTACCTGACGCTCGCCGTGCTGTTCATCGCGCAGGCCACCAATACGCCGCTGTCCACGCATGACCTGATCGTCGTGCTGCTGGTGTCGCTCGTCACGTCGAAGGGCGCGCACGGGATTCCGGGTTCGGCGATCGTGATCCTCGCGGCGACGCTGTCGGCGATTCCTGCGATTCCGGTGCTCGGCCTCGTGCTGATCCTGCCGGTCGACTGGTTCGTCGGCATCGCCCGCGCGCTGACCAACCTGATCGGCAACTGCGTCGCGACGGTGGTCGTCGCCGTGTGGGAGAACGACATCGACCGGGCCCGCGCGACGCGCGTGCTGAACCGCGAACTGCGCTACGTGGCCGACGAACAGGCGAGCGCCGCACCGGTCGCCGGCGACCAGGCCCACGCGCTCTGAGCGCCCTCGCGCGAAGCGGCTTCCCCGGCCGCTTCGCGCGAACGAATTCCCTGCGGCCGACGCGACGATGCGCCGGCCCTCATCAAGATAATGGAGACGACATGGCAGCCCCCATCCTCGATCCGAACGCGCCGGCCTTCACGCGGCGCTACATGAACCTCGCCGACCCGCGCCTGGGCGCGCAGGCGCTTTTCGCCAGCGACGAATTCTTCGCGCCGAAGGAGCGCATGCTGAATCCCGAGCCGGCCGTCTTCATTCCCGGCAAGTACGACGACCACGGCAAGTGGATGGACGGCTGGGAAACGCGCCGCAAGCGCACCACCGGCCACGACTTCTGCGTGGTCCGGCTCGCGCGGCCGGGCGTGATTCACGGCGTCGATCTCGATACGAGCCACTTCACCGGCAACTTCCCGCCGGCCGCGTCGATCGAGGCATGCGCGGTGGACGGGGACACGCCGCCGGACGACGCCGAATGGCGCACGATCGTCCCAGCGACGACGCTGCAGGGCAATTCGCACCACTACGTGAGCGTTGACGATGCGCAGCCGGTCACGCATCTGCGTGTGAACCTGTATCCGGACGGCGGGCTCGCGCGGCTGCGCGTGTACGGCCAGCCGCAGCGCGACTGGCGCCACGTGCCGGCCGGCGAGCTCGTCGATCTCGCGGCGATCGAGAACGGCGGCTACCTGGTGGCCGCGAACAACCAGCACTTCGGTCCGGCCTCGCAGATGCTGATGCCGGGGCGCGGCGCGAACATGGGCGACGGCTGGGAAACGCGGCGCCGCCGCGAGCCCGGCAACGACTGGGCGATCGTCGCGCTGGCGCGGCCGGGCATCATCCGGCGCGTCGAGGTCGATACGGCGTTCTTCAAGGGCAACTTCCCCGACCGCTGTTCGCTGCAGGCCGCGCGGGTCGTGGGTGGCACCGACGATTCGCTCGTCACGCAGTCGATGTTCTGGGCCGAGCTGCTCGGCGAGCAGAAGCTGCAGATGGACCACGTGCATACGTTCGACCAGCTCGCGGCACTCGGCCCCGTCACGCACGTGCGTTTCAACATCTTCCCGGACGGCGGCGTGTCGCGCCTGCGTCTGTGGGGCGAGCCGGCTTGAAGGAGGCATCGGCATGAGCGGACCACACATCCTGCGCGTCGAGCGCTTGACCCGCGAGGCGTTCGCGCCGTTCGGCGACGTGATCGCGCTCGAAGGCGCGCGGCACTTCCCGATCAACGGCGGCACGACCGAGCGCTTCCACGATCTCGCGACGATCGACGTCTGCGCGGATGGCGGCCGGCCGCTCGTCAGCGTGTTTCGCGCGCAGCCGCGCGCGCTGCCGGTCGCGATCACGCTGATGGAGCGCCATCCTCACGGCAGCCAGGCGTTCATTCCGCTCGCGGCCGTGTCGCGCTACGCGATCGTCGTCGCGCCGGCCGGCGAGTTCCGGCCCGACGCGATGCGCGCGTTTCTCGCCGAAGGCTGGCAGGGCGTGAACTACGCGAAGGGCGTCTGGCACCATCCGCTGCTTGCGCTCGACGCGGTCAGCGACTTCGTGATCGTCGACCGCGGCGGCCCGCAGCCGAACTGCGACGAGATTCCGCTCGACGACGCGTGGGCGCTCGAGTTCGCGCCGGCGTGCGCGAGCGCGGCCTGACGCGCGGCGAAGGTGGCATCGGGCGTCGAGCATCGCGCACCGTGCGGCGGCGGCATGGCTCGCCGCTCACAATTGGAAACTTTCCCGAACCGGCCCGCACGCAACGTGCGGGCCTTTTCCATTCCGATCCCGAAAACAACACGGCCCGGGCGGCGAGATGCCGGCCGGGCCGTGGCGCAGGCGTGATGCGTGCGGATCAGTGCTTGCGGTGCGGGCAGTTCTCGGTCGTGCAGGAGCCGTACATCGCGAGCGAGTGTTCCTGGAGCCGGAAGCCGCGCTCCTTCGCGATCGCCTGCTGGCGACCTTCGATCTCGGCGTCGAAGAATTCCTCGACGCGGCCGCAATCGAGGCAGACGAGGTGATCGTGGTGCGAGCCTTCGTTCAGTTCGAACACGGCCTTGCCGGATTCGAAGTTGCTGCGCGTGAGCAGGCCGGCCTGCTCGAACTGCGTCAGCACGCGATAAACGGTGGCGAGCCCGATGTCGAGCTGCTCGTTGAGCAGATTCCGGTAGACGTCTTCGGCCGTCAGGTGACGCACCGGGCTTTGCTGGAAGATCTCGAGAATCTTGAGGCGCGGTAGGGTGGCCTTTAGCCCGATATTCTTGAGATCCGTCGGATTGGTCATGGCTAGGCATCCCTAGAGTACAATGCAGGGCTTCAATGTTACCGGCTTTTCGCCGTTCCAGAAACACGCGCGGCCCGCGACGCGGGCCTGCACGGTGACGGAAATGTTCCCGGAATCTCTTTCGCACCTTCAGAGGAGTCGCATGCGGAGTGCCATCATCGCTGCCGCCGCCGTTGCCGCGCTGGCTGGTTGTTCGTCGTACGACAGCGTGACGCAGCGCATCGCGCAGAGCATCACGCCCTATCGGATCACTGTCGTGCAGGGCAACTTCGTGTCGCAGGAGAAGGCCGCGCAGCTGCAGGCCGGAATGACGCGCGAGCAGGTCCGCGCGCTGCTCGGCACGCCGCTGCTGTCGGACATGTTTCATGCCGACCGCTGGGATTACCTCTTTTACTTCAAGCGCGGCTCGACGTCGATCGTCCAGCAGCGCGACCTCGTGCTGACGTTCTCGGGCGATCGCCTCGCGAGCTGGACGGGTGCCGAGAACCTGCCTTCCGAACTCGACCTGCTGGCCGATATCGACGGCGATCGCGGCGGCAAGAAGGCGAAGGCCGCGGCCGCGGCGAAGAAGGCGTCCGAAGCCGCTGCTGCCGCGAGCGCCGCGCAGGCGGCCGCGACCGCATCCGCCGAGCCGGTTTCCGGCGTGGCGGTCGACCAGGATGCCAACGCCCAGGCGGCGCGCGCGGCGAACCGCGCGACCAACCAGGTGTCGGGGCAGGGCACGACCGCCCGCCGCTTCACGCCGTCCGCGCAGGCTTCGGGCGGCGCGCCGGTGCCGGGCGGCCAGCCGCCGGGCGCCGCGCCGGCGATCCAGCCGCAATTCCAGTTCCATCGCCCGCCGCAGCCGAACGTGTCGAACGAGGCGTCGCCGCCGGTCGGCCCGCGGGGTTCGGACAACCTGCAGAACCAGCCGCTCACCGCGCCGGCCCAGTCGCAGTAAGCGGCCGGCGAGCGGAAACAGGGCGGCATGCGCCGCCCGCTTTTAGACCTGTCGTGTAGAAAGCCATGAAGATTGCGATTGCCGGTGCATCGGGCCGTATGGGCCGTATGCTGATCGAAGCCGTTCTCAACGATTCCGACGCGCAGCTCGTCGGCGCGCTCGACCGCGCCGATTCGCCGTTCCTCGGTCAGGACGCGGGCGCGTTCCTCGGCAAGGAAACCGGGATCAAGCTGACCGACGACCTCGACGCCGTATTCGCGCAGGCCGACTACCTGATCGACTTCACGCGGCCGGAAGGCACGATCGCGCACGTCGCGGCCGCGCTGCGCCACGACGTGAAGCTCGTGATCGGCACGACCGGCTTCACCGCCGAGCAGAAGGCCGAGCTGCAGGCCGCGGCAGGCAAGATCGGCATCGTGTTCGCGGCGAACATGAGCGTCGGCGTGAACGTCACGCTGAAGCTGCTCGAATTCGCGGCAAAGCATTTCTCGCACGGCTACGACATCGAGATCATCGAGGCGCACCACCGTCACAAGGTCGACGCGCCGTCGGGCACCGCGCTGATGATGGGCGAGGCCGTTGCCGGCGCGCTCGGGCGCTCGCTCGACGAATGCGCGGTGTACGGCCGCCAGGGCGTGACGGGCGAACGCGATCCGTCGACGATCGGCTTTGCGGCCGTGCGCGGCGGCGACATCGTCGGCGATCACACCGTGCTGTTCGCCGGGATCGGCGAACGGATCGAGATCACGCACAAGTCGTCGAGCCGCGTATCGTACGCGCAGGGCGCGCTGCGTGCGGTCCGTTTCCTGTCGGCGCGCGGCGCCGGCCTGTTCGACATGCAGGACGTGCTCGGCCTGCGCTGACCCTCACGGGGAAACTCCGATGGCGATTCCCACCGGCGTTGTCCACTACCTCGAAAGCGGCGATGCGATCACGCACGCCGTCGCCTACGTGCTGCTGGCGATGTCCGTCGCCAGCTGGTGCTTCCTCCTCATGAAAGCCTGGCTGCTGGTCCGCGCGAAGCGCCAGGGGCCGCGGGCGCTCGCCTCTTTCTGGCGCGCGGCGTCGCTCGACGCGGGCATCGCCGCGCTCGCCGGTGCCGATCGCGAGCGCGTGTTCGTACCGCTCGCCGAAGCGGCGCGCGATGCGGCCGACGAACATGATCCGGCCGCGCTCGCCGCGCGTGTCGAGCGCAGCGAACGCGTGCTGCGCGCGCTGCGTCACGCGATGCTGCGCTCGCAGCGCCGTCTCGAGTTCGGTCAGGTGCTGCTCGCGTCGATCGGCAGCACCGCGCCGTTCGTCGGCCTGCTCGGCACCGTATGGGGCATCTATCACGCGCTCGGCAGCATCGCCGCGAGCGGGCAGGCGCAGATCGAGAACGTCGCGGGGCCGGTCGGCGAGGCGCTGATCATGACCGCGTTCGGGCTGGTCGTCGCGATCCCCGCAGTGCTCGCCTACAACATCCTCGGGCGGCTCGTGCGCCAGCTCGCCGAGGAACTCGACGGCTTCGCGCGCGACCTGCACGTGTTCGTGTGCGCGCAGGAAGCCTGACGCGCGCATTCCGGAGGAGCGACCATGGCATTCGGCGGACTGGAGCACCACAAGACGTCCGCGCCGATGGCGGAGATCAACATGACGCCGCTGATCGACGTGATGCTCGTGCTGCTCGTCATCTTCATCATCACCGCGCCGCTGATGACGCACGCGATCCGGCTCGACCTGCCGAAGGTCGCGGCCAGCGTCGCGCGCGACACGCCGCAATCGGTCACGCTGTCGATCGACGACGCCGGCAAACTCTACTGGGACGACGCGCCCGTCGCACTCGACGCGCTGCCGGCGCGCTTCCGGGCCGCCGCCGCGGGCGCCGCGCCGCCCGAGTTGCGGCTGCGCGCATCGCGCGCGACCCGCTACGAGGTGATCGCGCAGGTGATGGGCGCCGCGCAGGCCGCGGGCCTCACGCGGATCGGCTTCGTCACCGACGTGCCGCCGACGGGTGCCGCCGCACCGGCGGCCACGGGCGCGGCACGCTGACGCGCAGCCCGCCCGCGCGCCGGGGGCGGGCAAGAATGCATGGCCGGCCCGCGAGACCGGCCGTCCCGCCCGCCACGGACGGTATAATCGTCGTTTCCGCCCGGTTGGCAGGGTTTCGCCGGGTAACCTGGAGACCCTCCGGGTTACCCGGCGAATATCCGGAACCATGAGGCAGGCCCGAGAACCGTGAGCCTGCTCCCGCCGCCGGGCTGCCCGATTTCGTCCACTTCCGCGTGCCCGCCTCGTGGCGCGCCGCTTAAAGCCTAGTCCGAACCACACCATGCACGAGAGATACGTACCCGCCGACGTCGAAGCCGCCGCCCAGGGCGACTGGCGCGCAGCCGATGCCTACAAGACGAAGGAAGACTCGCAGAAGCCGAAGTTCTACTGCGTGTCGATGCTGCCGTACCCGTCCGGCAAGCTGCACATGGGTCACGTGCGCAACTACACGATCAACGACGTGATGTACCGCTATCTGCGGATGAACGGCTACAACACGCTGATGCCGATGGGCTGGGATGCGTTCGGGATGCCGGCCGAGAACGCCGCGATGGCGAACGGCGTGCCGCCCGCGAAGTGGACCTACGACAACATCGACTACATGAAGGGCCAGATGCAGTCGATGGGCCTCGCGATCGACTGGTCGCGCGAGATCGCGACGTGCAAGCCCGACTACTACAAGTGGAACCAGTGGCTGTTCCTGAAGATGCTCGAGAAGGGCATCGCGTACAAGAAGACGGGCACCGTGAACTGGGACCCGGTCGACCAGACCGTGCTCGCGAACGAGCAGGTGATCGACGGCCGCGGCTGGCGCTCGGGCGCGCTCGTCGAAAAGCGCGAGATTCCGATGTACTACCTGCGGATCACGCAGTACGCGGATGAGCTGCTGAACGATCTCGACGGCCTCGGCTGGCCCGAGCGCGTGAAGATCATGCAGCAGAACTGGATCGGCAAGAGCTTCGGCGTGAACTTCGGCTTCCCGTACGAACTCGACGGCGAGAAGAAGCTGCTGCGCGTGTTCACGACGCGTGCCGACACGATCATGGGCGTCACGTTCTGCGCGGTCGCGGCCGAGCATCCGCTCGCCACGCGCCTTGCGCAGGGCAAGCCGGAACTGCAGGCGTTCATCGACGAATGCAAGCGCGGCGGCGTCGCCGAGGCTGACGTCGCGACGATGGAGAAGAAAGGCGTCGCGACGGGCTTCTCGGTCACGCATCCGCTGACGGGCGAACCCGTCGAGGTGTGGATCGGCAACTACGTGCTGATGAGCTACGGCGAAGGCGCGGTGATGGGCGTGCCGGCACACGACGAGCGCGACTTCGCGTTCGCGAAGAAATACGACCTGCCGATCAAGCAGGTGATCGCGGCCGAAGGCCAGACGTACTCGCTCGACGCTTGGCAGGAGTGGTACGGCGACAAGGAAGTCGCGGTCTGCGTCAACAGCGGCAAGTACGACGGCCTGGCATATGGCGCGGCGGTCGATGCGATCGCGGCCGACCTGAAGGCCGGCGGCTTCGGCGACAAGCAGGTCACGTGGCGCCTGCGCGACTGGGGCGTGTCGCGCCAGCGCTACTGGGGCACGCCGATCCCGATCATCCATTGCCCGTCGTGCGGCGACGTGCCGGTGCCGGAGCAGGACCTGCCGGTCGTACTGCCGGAAGACCTCGTGCCGGACGGCTCGGGCAACCCGCTCGCGAAGTCGGAGGCGTTCCTGAACTGCACGTGCCCGAAGTGCGGCGCGGCCGCGAAGCGCGAAACCGACACGATGGACACGTTCGTCGATTCGTCGTGGTACTTCTCGCGCTACACGGCGCCGGACGCCGAGACGATGGTCGACGCGCGCACCGATTACTGGATGCCGATGGATCAGTACATCGGCGGCATCGAGCATGCGATCCTGCACCTGCTGTATTCGCGCTTCTGGACCAAGGTGATGCGCGACCTCGGCCTCGTGAAGTTCGGCGAGCCGGCGAAGAACCTGCTGACGCAGGGCATGGTGCTGAACGAGACGTTCTACCGCGAAGACGCGGCGGGCAAGAAGACCTGGTACAACCCGGCCGACGTGACGGTCACGCACGACGACAAGGGCCGCCCGGTCGGCGCGACGCTGAACACCGACGGCCAGCCGGTCGTGCTCGGCGGCATCGAGAAGATGTCGAAGTCGAAGAACAACGGCGTCGATCCGCAGGTGCTGATCGACCAGTACGGCGCGGATACCGCGCGCCTGTTCACGATGTTCGCCGCACCGCCCGAGCAGCAGCTCGAGTGGTCGGGCGCGGGCGTCGAGGGCGCGAGCCGCTTCCTGCGCCGCGTGTGGAGCTTCGGCGCGACGAATCGTGAAGCGCTCGCCGCGCGTGCGGGCTTCGACGCGGCCGCGCTCGGCGACGCCGACAAGGCACTGCGCCGCGAGATCTACAGCGTGCTGAAGCAGGCTGATTTCGACTACCAGCGTCTGCAATACAACACGGTCGTGTCGGCCGCGATGAAGATGCTGAACGCGATCGACGGCGCGAAGGGCGCGACGCCCGGCGTGCTGCGCGAAACGTACGGCGTGCTGCTGCGCGTGCTGTATCCGGTCGTGCCGCACGTCACGTTCGAGCTGTGGAAGGCGCTCGGCTACGCGGACGAATTCGGCCCGCTGCTCGATGCACCGTGGCCGAAGGTCGACGAGGCCGCGCTCGAGCAGGCCGAGATCGAACTCGTGCTGCAGGTGAACGGCAAGGTGCGCGGCGCGTTGAAGGTCGCGAAGGACGCGAGCCGCGAGGCGATCGAAGCAGCGGCGGTGGCCGACGACGCGTTCGCGAAGTTCAGCGACGGCAAGCCGGCGAAGAAGATCGTCGTCGTGCCGGGCCGCCTCGTGAACATCGTCGTCTGACGGCCGCCGGCCGTCTGACGTACCCAGAAGGAGCGAAGGTGATCCGCAGATCGTTTTTGATGCTCGTCGGCAGCGCGGTCGCGCTGTCGGCATGCGGCTTCCAGCTGCGCGGCCAGCAGGACTATGCGTTCAAGCACCTGCTGGTGGCCGGCGCGCCCGCGCCCGTCGAGGCGCGGCTGACGCGTCTCGTCGAGGCCGGCAGCGACACGAAGATCGTCAAGTCGGCGGACGACGCCGACGCCGTGCTGCGCATGTGGGAGTCGCGCGGGCAGAACACGCTGACGCTCAACAAGTATGGGTCGGCGCAGGAATACGCGCTGTTCTATACGCTGAACTACACGCTGACGAGCAAGGACGGCACCGTGCTGATCCCGCCGAGCGCGATCGCGCTGAACCGCGCGATGACGTACAGCGACCAGTACACGAACGCGAAGGCGCAGGAAGCCGACATCCTGTACGCGGACATGCAGAACGACGCGGTCGACCAGCTGATGCGGCGTCTCGCGATCGTCCACTCGCTGACGCCGGCGCCGGAGGACGTGGTGCCGGGCGTCGCGCCGGGCGCGCCCCTGCCGCCACCGCCGCTCTGATCGACGGCGCACGCACCGATGCAATTGCGACTTGATGCGCTGGAGCCGCACCTCGCGAAGGGGGTGGCCGGACTCTACACCGTCTACGGCGACGAGCCGCTGCTCGCGCAGGAAGCGTGCGACCGCATTCGTGCGGCTGCGCGCGCGGCCGGCTTCACCGAACGTTCGGTGCACACGGTCGAGCGCGGCTTCGACTGGAGCGTGCTGCTCGGCGCGACCCAGGCGATGTCGCTGTTCGGCGAGCGTCAGCTGATCGAGTTGCGCATTCCGTCGGGCAAGCCCGGCAAGGAAGGCGCCGACGCGCTGAAGACGCTCGCGGCCACGCCCAATCCCGACGCGCTGATGCTCGTCACGTTGCCGCGTCTCGATGCGGCCACGCAGAAATCCGCGTGGTTTACCGCGCTGCAGAACGGCGGCGTCGCGCTGAAGATCGATCCGGTCGACCGCGCGCAACTGCCGAACTGGATCGGCCAGCGTCTGTCGATGCAGGGCCAGCGCGTCGCGGCCGGCGACGATGGCCGGCGTGCGCTGCAGTTCATCGCGGAGCGCGTCGAGGGCAACCTGCTCGCCGCGCACCAGGAAATCCAGAAGCTTGGGCTGCTCTATCCGCAGGGCGTGCTGTCGTTCGAGCAGGTGCACGACGCGGTGTTGAACGTCGCGCGCTACGACGTCTTCAAGCTGAATGAGGCGATGCTCGCGGGCGACGCAGCACGGCTCGCGCGGATGATCGACGGGTTGAAGGGCGAGGGCGAGGCGATCGTGCTCGTGATGTGGGCCGTCGTAGAGGAATTGCGCACGCTGTTGCGGATCAAGCGCGGGGCGACGGCCGGCAAGCCGCTCGCCACGCTGCTGCGCGAGAACCGCGTATGGGGGCCGCGCGAACGGCTGATCGGCCCTGCGCTGAATCGCGTGTCGGAAGCGGTTCTCGAGAAGGCGCTCGCGTTCGCCGCGAAGCTCGACCGGCAGGTGAAGGGGCTGTCGGCCGTCGCACCGGGCCGCCGCACGCAGGACGATCCACCGCCCGATCCGTGGGACGGCCTGTTCCAGCTCGCGATGACGGTAGCGGGCGCGCGCGGCGAGCGACCGCCGACCGCGGGTCGCGTGCGTCGTTAAGCCCCGTCCGGGCCTTCAGCGCACGCATCGCAACCCGCTTACAATGTTCCGATAGCTGGCGCGGCCCGCTTGCCGCCGCGCTCCACGCTTCCCACGAATTCACGCCGCGCCAAGCGGCTCGCTTTTCGAGTCACACGATGGATATCGACCAGTACATGACGGACCTGGGCCGCCGTGCCCGGCACGCTTCGCGCGCGATGGCGCGCGCCAGCACGGCCGCGAAGAACGCGGCGCTCGACGCCGTGGCCCGCGCGATCGAGCGCGACGCGCAGGCGCTGAAGGATGCGAATGCACGCGACGTCGTCCGTGCCCGTGAAAAGGGGCTCGATGCGGCGTTCATCGACCGCCTGACGCTGTCGGACAAGGCGCTGAAGACGATGGTCGAAGGCCTGCGCCAGGTTGCGTCGCTGGCCGATCCGATCGGCGAGATCGGCAATCTCAAGTACCGCCCGAGCGGGATCCAGGTCGGCCAGATGCGCGTGCCGCTCGGCGTGATCGGCATCATCTACGAGTCGCGCCCGAACGTGACGATTGACGCGGCCGCGCTGTGCCTGAAGTCGGGTAACGCGACGATCCTGCGCGGCGGCTCCGAGGCGCTCGAATCGAACGCGGCGCTCGCGAAGCTGATCGGCGAAGGGCTCGAGGCGGCCGGCCTGCCGCAGGATGCCGTGCAGGTCGTCGCGACAGCCGATCGCGCGGCGGTCGGCAAGCTGATCACGATGACCGAATACGTCGACGTGATCGTGCCGCGCGGCGGCAAGAGCCTGATCGAGCGCCTGATCAACGAGGCACGTGTGCCGATGATCAAGCACCTCGATGGTATCTGCCACGTGTACGTCGACGATCGTGCCGATCTCGCCAAGGCGCTGACGGTGTGCGACAACGCGAAGACGCACCGCTACGGCACCTGCAACACGATGGAAACGTTGCTCGTTTCGAGCGGCATCGCGGCGACGCTGTTGCCGCCGCTCGGCAAGCTGTATCGCGACAAGCAGGTCGAGCTGCGCGTCGATGCGGCCGCGCACGCGGTACTCGCCGAGGCGGGCATCGGGCCGCTCGTCGACGCCACCGACGAAGACTGGCACACCGAATATCTCGCGCCGGTGCTCGCGATCAAGGTCGTCGACGGCCTCGACGCCGCGATCGAGCACATCAACCATTACGGCTCGCACCACACCGATGCGATCGTCACCGAGGATCACGACCGCGCGATGCGCTTCCTGCGCGAAGTCGACTCGGCCAGCGTGATGGTCAATGCGTCGACGCGCTTCGCGGACGGCTTCGAATTCGGCCTCGGCGCGGAAATCGGCATCTCGAACGACAAACTGCACGCACGCGGCCCCGTCGGCCTGGAAGGGCTCACGTCGCTGAAGTACGTCGTGCTCGGGCACGGCGAAGGCCGTCAGTAACGCGAGGCGCACAACCGATGGCAATGCTCTGGGTCAAGACGTTCCACATCGTTCTGATCGCCGCGTGGTTCGCGGGGTTGTTCTACTTGCCGCGCATCTATGTGAACCTGGCCATGGAGACCGATCCGGCCGCGGTGCGGCGCCTGCTGCTGATGGCGCGCAAGCTGTTCCGCTTCATGACGATGATCGCCGTGCCGGCGCTCGCGTGCGGGCTGTGGCTCTGGCTCGTGATCGGCATCGGCCAGGGGCAGGGCTGGATCCACGCGAAGGTGACGGTGGTGCTGCTGCTCGTCATCTACCACGCGTATTGCGGACACCTGCTGCGGGTGTTCGAGCGCGGTGAGAACAAGCGCACCGACAAGTGGTATCGCGTGTTCAACGAGCTGCCGGTGCTCGGCATGCTCGCGGCGGTCGCGCTGGTCGTGATCAAGCCGTTCTGAACTTTCCGGCGGCGGCATGCCGGCAGTCGATCGACGCGCAACGGCGCCCCTCGGGGCGCCGTTTTCATTTGCGCGTCGTATGCGTCATTCCTTCGTCGAGTCGTCGATCCGGCGGCGCGTGATCGCTTCCTTCGCGCGGCCCACGCGCTCCATGAGCGCGGGCCCGCGCGACAGCGCAACGCCGACCGCGAGGATGTCGCCGATCGCGAGATGCGACATCCGCGACGTCATCGGCGAGAACACGTCCGTTTCCTCGGCCACGTTCGATGCGAGGCTCACCGTCGCGAGCTTCGCGAGCGGCGAGTGGCTCTGCGTGATCGCGACGACCTTCGCGCCGCACGCGAGCGCGGAGCGCGCGGCATCGACGATATCGCGCGTGCGGCCGGTATTCGAGATCGCGACGACGACGTCGTGCGGCCCGAGCAGCGCCGACGACATCGAGAACGTGTGCGGGTCCGAATACGCGACGCTCGGCACGCCGAGCCGAAAGAACTTGTGCTGGATGTCCTGCGCGGCGATGCCCGAGCCGCCGGCGCCGTAGAACTCGATGCGCGACGCGTTCGACAGCAGGGCGATCGCGTCGGCGACGCTGCCGGCCGACAGGCTGTTGCGCACTTCGATCAGCGCGCCGATCGTGCGGTCGAACACCTTGCCGATGATGCCGGGCGCGGGCTCGTCGGGCTCGACGTCACGATAGACCGACGACACGCCCGGCGCGACGCTCTGCGCGAGCCGGATCTTGAATTCGCGAAAGCCGCTGCAGCCGAGCGCCTGGCAGAAGCGCGCGATGGTCGGCTGGCTGACGCCCGCGCGGGTCGACAGCTCGGTCATTGCGAGGTCGAGCACCTCGCGCGGCGCGGCGAGAATGTAGTCGGCGAGCTTGCGCTCGGACGGGCGCAGGTCGGCGCGGATCGCTTCGATGCGAGGCAGCATGGGGCGGCGAATGAGAATCGGGTTCGGATGAGCGAGTGTATCGCAATCGAATTGTAGAAAATCTACATGAAAATGCTAGCTCCATCGTCAGCGATTTCCTAGGCGACAAATGCTCATGATTAGGGTTTTCACTAGGTAAAGCCTTGCTGGTGGCGGGAATGGGGGTTGCGCATATGACGATCCGCATTGCATGCTTGTAGTTTTTCTACTAGACTGGCTTCGTTCGGTCGACGCACTCGACCGTCCCCACGATTCCAACCGCCGGTGTCGTCCGGCATACAGGAGCGCCCAGCATGACGTCGCTGCACCCCACCCTGGCGAAAGTCACCGAACGCGTGATCGCCCGCAGCCAATCGACCCGTTCCGCCTATCTGCAGCGCATCGACGGCGCGCAAGGCAAGTTCCCGGCGCGTGGCGCACTGTCGTGCGCGAACCTCGCGCACGGCTTCGCGGGTCTCGAAGGCAGCGACAAGTTCCAGATCAAGGCGATCCGCGAGCCGAACATCGGCATCGTGTCCTCGTATAACGAGATGCTGTCCGCGCACGCGCCGTACAAGGACTTCCCTGACATCATCAAGGTCGCCGCACGCGAGAACGGCGGCGTCGCGCAGTTCGCGGGCGGCGTGCCCGCGATGTGCGACGGCGTCACGCAAGGCAATCCGGGGATGGAGCTGTCGCTGTTCTCGCGCGAGGCGATCGCGATGGGCACGGCGATCGCGCTCACGCACAACATGTTCGACGCGGCGCTCTGCCTCGGCATCTGCGACAAGATCGTGCCGGGCCTGCTGATCGGCGCGCTCCAGTTCGGCCACCTGCCGACCATCTTCGTGCCGGCCGGCCCGATGACGAGCGGCCTGTCGAACGACGACAAGGCGAAGATCCGCCAGCAATTCGCGACCGGCCAGGTCGGCCGCGACGCGCTGCTCGAAGCGGAATCGGCCGCGTATCACGGCCACGGCACCTGCACGTTCTACGGCACCGCGAACAGCAACCAGATGCTGATGGAACTGATGGGCCTGCACCTGCCGGGTTCGGCGTTCGTTCATCCGCACACGCCGCTGCGTACCGCACTGACCGCCGAAGCCGCGCGCCGCGTGCTCGACCTGACGGTCGAACGCGGCCAGTACACGCCGATCGGCCATGTGATCGACGAGAAGGCGATCGTCAACGGGATCGTCGCGCTGCTCGCGACGGGCGGCTCGACCAACCACACGCTGCACCTCGTCGCGATCGCGCGCGCGGCCGGCATCCTGATCGACTGGAACGATTTCGACGAGTTGTCGGCGGTCGTGCCGCTGCTTGCGAAGATCTACCCGAACGGCAAGGCCGACGTGAACCATTTCCACGCGGCGGGCGGCGTCGCGTTCCTGGTGCGCAATCTGCTCGAAGGCGGGCTGCTGCACGAAGACGTGACGACCGTCGCAGGCAAGGGCCTGTCGCATTACACGAAGGAGCCGAAGCTGATCGACGGCAAGCTGACGTGGGTCGACGGCACGGCCGAGAGCCACGACACCAAGGTGCTGCGCGGCATTCGCGACCCGTTCCAGCCGGACGGCGGCCTGCGCCTGATGCAGGGCCGGCTCGGCCGCGGCGTGATCAAGATTTCGGCGGTCGCGCCCGAGCACCGCAAGGTGAGAGCGCCCGCGATCGTATTCGATTCGCAGGAAGCCGTGCAGGAGGCCTTCGATCGCGGCGAGCTGAAGCGCGATTTCGTCGCGGTCGTGCGCTTCCAGGGCGCGCGCGCCAACGGGATGCCCGAGTTGCACCGTTTGACGCCGCTGCTCGGCGTGCTGCAGGATCAGGGCTTCCACGTCGCGCTCGTGACCGACGGCCGCATGTCCGGTGCGTCGGGCAAGGTGCCGGCCGTGATCCACGTGTCGCCGGAAGCGCTGCTGGCCGGCCCGCTCGGCAAGGTCAAGACGGGCGACACGCTCGTGATCGACGCGGAAGCCGGCATTCTCGACATCGAGGTCGACGACGCCGAGTGGCAGGCGCGCCCGGTCGCGCAGCCGCTGCACCAGGCCGAGAACGAGGTCGGTTTCGGGCGCGAACTGTTCGGCGTGTTCCGCGCGGCGGCCGCGCCGGCCGAGCAGGGCGCATCGGTTTTCGGGGCGCTGGTCGGCGAAGCGGCCGTCCGCGTCTCTGCATGAATTTCAAGGAGCGAATTTGATGAAGACGATTGCTGAAATCGTGAAGCTGGGCCCGGTGATTCCGGTGCTCGCATTCGACTCGGTCGAGCAGGGCGAACACGTGTCGCGCGCGTTGCACGCGGGCGGCGTCAAGGTGCTCGAGATCACGCTGCGTACGCCGGCGGGCCTGGAGGCGATCCAGCGCGCGAGCCAGCTCGCGGACGACATCGTCGTCGGCGTCGGCACGATCACGAAGCCCGAGCACTGCGCGCAGGCGAAGAAGGCCGGCGCGAAGTTCGGCGTGTCGCCGGGCCTGACGAAGGACCTGCATCTCGCGTCGCTCGACGCCGGCCTGCCGCTGCTGCCGGGCGTGATGACGCCGAGCGACATCATTCAGGCGCTCGAATTCGGCTACGAGATCGTCAAGTTCTTCCCCGCGCAGCAGGCCGGCGGCGTGCCGATGCTGCAGGCGTTCCACGGCCCGTTCCCGGCGCTGAAGTTCTGCCCGACGGGCGGCATCACGGTCGATACCGCGCCGAATTTCCTGAAGCTGCCGAACGTCGTGTGCGTCGGCGGGTCGTGGCTCACGCCGAAGGCCGCGCTCGCCGCGCAGGACTGGGCCGAGGTCACGCGTCTTGCGCAAGCCGCGAGCCAGCTTCACCGTTAATACTTGTACGAAATGATAAGGGCCTGTTCGCGCCAGTAACGGGGCTTGCGAACGTCACGCCCTTGACCCTCGGCAAACAAGCGCTTAATGCTTGTTTTACCGAGGGTTTTTGCTGATGGAACCGGTTCTATCCGTGGACCGTAAAGATAAGTAAAATTCAGCGTCCTCACGGGGTGGGTGCCCCCCGTGTTTCGGAGACCTGCATAGCCGGGCATACTCGCAACAGCTCGCCCGGTTTCGAACAATTCAAGGAGGAGTGCCACATGGGGGCTGTCCAAGGCAGCATGCTGCTCGTATTCACGCTGATCGCGATTGCCGCGCTGATCCTGATGATCGCGCGCTACAAGATCTACCCGTTCCTGGTGCTGATCATCGTTTCGCTGGGCCTGGGTCTCGTCGTCGGCATGCCGATGGACAAGATCGTCAAGTCGTTCGAAACGGGCACGGGCGGCACGCTCGGCCACATCGCGATCGTCGTCGGCCTCGGCACGATGCTCGGCAAGATGATGGCCGAATCGGGCGGCGCCGAACGGATCGCGACCACGCTGATCGACTGGTTCGGTGAAAAGAACATCCACTGGGCGATGATGTTCGTCGCGATCATCGTCGGCTTGCCGGTGTTCTTCGAAGTCGGCTTCGTGCTGCTGATCCCGATCGCGTTCAACGTCGCGAAGCGCACCGGCAAATCGCTGCTCGTCGTCGGTCTGCCGATGGTGGCCGGCCTATCCGTCGTGCACGGGCTGATTCCGCCGCACCCGGCCGCGCTGCTGGCCGTTCAGCAATACGGCGCCGATATCGGCAAGACGATCGCGTTCGGCCTGATCGTCGGCGTGCCGACCGCGATCATCGCCGGTCCGCTGTTCGCGCTGATGATCTCGAAGTTCGTGAAGCTGCCGGAAAACAACCCGCTCGCAGCGCAGTTCGTCGATACGCACACGGACGGTCGCAAGCGCGAGCTGCCGAGTTTCGGCATCACGCTGTTCACGATCCTGCTGCCCGTCGTGCTGATGCTCGTCGGCAGCTGGGCCGACCTGGTGTTCGCACCGAAGTCGCTGCCGAACAACCTGCTGCGCTTTGCCGGCAACTCCGACGTCGCGCTGCTGATCGCCGTGCTGGTGAGCTTCTTCACGTTCGGCAAGCTGCAGGGCTTCAACCGCGACCAGATCCAGAAGTTCTGCGGCGAGTGCCTGGCGCCGATCGCCGGCATCACGCTGATCGTCGGTGCGGGCGGCGGCTTTGGCGGCGTCCTGCGCGACAGCGGGATCTCGCAGCAGATCGTCGAGACCGCGAAGCACGCGCACCTGTCGCCGCTGCTGCTCGGCTGGTTCGTCGCGGCGCTGATGCGTCTGGCAACGGGTTCGGCGACGGTCGCGATGACGACGGCCTGCGGCATCGTCGCGCCGATCGCGGCGGCGTCGGGCGCGGCGGTTCGTCCGGAGCTGCTCGTGCTCGCGACGGGCTCGGGCTCGCTGATCTTCTCGCATGTGAACGACGGCGGCTTCTGGCTGATCAAGGAATATTTCGGGATGACGGTCGGCCAGACGTTCAAGACCTGGTCGCTGCTTGAAACCATCATCTCGGTGCTGGGTCTGAGCTTTACGCTGCTGCTGAGCGTGGTTTTGTAACAAGGGGTAGTCAATGATTCTGATCGCAATGGGCGTGTCGGGCGCGGGCAAATCGCGAATCGGCGAAATGCTGGCAGAACGCCTGTCGTGCAGCTATACCGACGGCGACGCGTTTCACAGCGCGGCGAACAAGGAAAAGATGCACAACGGCATTCCGCTGACCGACGACGACCGCTGGCCGTGGCTGCGCACGATCCGCGAGGCCATCGAGGAGAAGCAGCGTGCCGGCGAGACCGCCGTGTTCACCTGCTCGTCGCTGAAGCGGTCGTACCGCGACGTGCTGCGCGGCTCCGATACCGACGTGCGGTTCGTGTATCTGAAGGGTTCGTTCGAGGTGTTGCACGAGCGCCTGAAGACCCGCACCGGCCATTTCTTCGATCCGTCGCTGCTGAAGAGCCAGCTCGACACGCTCGAGGAACCGGGCCCGGACGAAGCGATCGTGGTCAGCATCGAGCTGACGCCCGAACAGATCGTCGATCAGGTCATGCAGAAGATCGGTATCGCGCAGCAACATTGAGCGCGGTTCGCGGCAATCGTCATGCAGCAGTGAAAAAAGGCGCCCCTCGGGGCGCCTTTTTTCGTTGGCGGTGCGTGAGCCGCTCAGGTCGCACGGACGTGCTGCGCGATGCCGTCGAGCAGCACGTCCAGCATCGTGTCGTGCACGGCGGCCGGATCGAGTTGCGCATAGAGCGGGGCGGCCGATTTGACGAGCGGATGCGCGGTATCGGACAGCGCATGCATTTCCGCGAGCTCGACGTCGTTCGCGGGCCGCGTGAGGCCGCCGGCCTCGGCGGCGGCGAGGCCGATCACGCTCGCATACCAGCCGACGCACACGGTCGGCAGTGCGCTGCGCGGGATGCCGGCATCGGCCAGCGCGCGATGCACGGTCTCGATGTGCGCGAGATCGGCCGGCCCGGTGCTCATGTGACGCTGCAGCAGCGCGAACGCGGCGGGGTGGCGCAGCGCGAGCGCGCGGTACTGGCGGGCGAGATCGAGCAGCCGCTCGCGCCACGGCAGTGACGGGTCGACCGGCGCGAGCGAGCGCGACAGCGCGTTCGCGATCGCACGGCTCAGGCCCTCTTTCGACTTGAAGTGATAGAGCACGCTCATCGGGTCGCAGCCGACTGACTGCGCGAGCTTGCGCACGCTGAACGCGGCTTCGCCGACCTCTTCGAGCAGCGCGAGCGCGGCCGCGACGATCGCATCCTTGTCGAGGCCGCGCGGGCCTTGGGCGGGTTTGTCTTTCATGGAAGCGGGATGGCTGCGGCTGTAATCTTGACGAAAGCATATTCTACGCTGTAGAATTATTTCTGCGGTGTAGAAATTGGGTGTCCCGGCACCTTTCAATGCGTGCTTTCGCACGGTCCGGGATCCTGGCAGGCACGAGCGTGCCTGCCGTCAACACGGGCCATCGCGCCTTCATCTCGTTGACACCCAAGTGGAACCGGCTGCCCCACCCGCGAAGCCTGAACGGCACTTCGACAGGCGGCCCAAGACCATGCAAGTGCAATCATGACTTCCAACCACAAGCCCCTGATTCAGGGCGAATCGCGTTTCGACCAGACGCAACTGAACATCGAAAAGGACAACTGGAACTGGTGCGCGCCGTCCCGTTACGACGGCGAGCGCCCGGCCAACTGGTACGAGGCGTCGTTGTCGCGCCATGAAAACAGTGCGCCGCTCGCGCACGACATGGTGTGCGACGTGCTGGTGATCGGCGCGGGGCTGCTCGGTGCATCGGCCGCGCTGCATCTCGCGGAAGCGGGCGTCGACACGATTCTCGTCGACAAGCATCACGTCGGCTCCGCGGCGTCGGGCCGCAACGGCGGCCAGCTCACGCCGGGCCTCGCGCGCTGGGAAGCAGCCGACATGATCGACCATCTGTCGCACGACGACGCGAAGCGGCTGTGGCGCTTCGCGTCGGCCGAATCGATGGACCTGATCGACGCGATCGGCGCGCGTTACACACTCGACCTCGATCGCAAGCGCGGCCACATCACGGCGGCGGTCCACCCGGGCCACATGAGCGCGCTGCTCGACGGCGCCGACGCACGCCGCCATCTCGGTGACGCCGGCGTGACGCTCGTCGGCCGCCATCAGCTGCACGACGAATACGTGCGCTCGGGGCTGTATCACGGCGCGGCGATCGACGCGACCGGTGGCCAGCTTCATCCGCTCGCGCTGGTGCGCGGTCTCGTGCACGGCTTCCGGCTGAACGGTGGTGCGTTGTACGAGGGCACCGAGGTGCTGGAGCTCGACGAAACGCCGGCGGGCGTCGTCGCGACGACGCCGGGCGGCACGATCACCGCGCGCCGTGGCGTCGTGCTCGCGCTGCACAACACGACGTTCCGTCTGCTGGACGACGGCACCGCCACCACCGTGCCGTTCTTCACGTACGTCAGCGTGACGGCGCCGCTCGACGTCGACGTCGCGACACTGATGCCGGCCGGCATGCCGGTGTACGACACGCAGTTCCAGATCGACTACTACCGGCCGGTGCGCGGCAACCGCCTGCTGTTCGGCGGGCAGGGCACCGGCACGTGCTGGGCACAGCCCGACGTCAACGCGTATCTGCTGACGCGGCTGAACACGGTGTTCCCGCAGGCCGATGGCCAGTTCGCACTGGACTACTGCTGGAGCGGCGTCAGCGACTTCACGCTGAACGGCGCGACCGACAGCCGCAAGACCGACGGCCGCGTGCCGATGTACATGGTGCAGGGCTGGAGCGGTCATGGCGTCGCGCAGACGGTGCGGATCGGCAAGGCGATCTGCGACGATTTCGTCGGTCGCAACGACGATTTCTCGATGCTGACCGGCATCGATCACCGCGCGATTCCGCTCGGCCGCCAGTTGTCGCCGATTGCGATTCCCGCTGCGAAGGCAGCGATGAGCGTGATGAGCGCACTCAACCCGGGGCGGATGATCTCGTTCTGATCAGCCGCGCAGGCAATGAAAAAGCCCGATGCGATTGCTCGCATCGGGCCTTTTTTACGTGCGGAGACGGCGGTGCTTACGCGATCCGCTTCGCGAGTTCGACGGCCTTGCCGATGTACGACGCAGGCGTCATCGCGAGCAGGCGGTCCTTCGCATCTTGCGGGATCGCCAGCGTGCCGACGAATTCCTGCAGCGCTTCGCGCGTGATGCCCTTGCCGCGCGTCAGTTCCTTCAGCTGCTCGTACGGGTTCTCGATGCCGTAGCGGCGCATCACCGTCTGCACCGGCTCCGCGAGCACTTCCCAGCAGTTGTCGAGGTCTTCGTTCAGGCGCTGCGGGTTCACTTCGAGCTTGTCGAGGCCGCGGATCAGCGAGTCGTACGCGAGCAGCGAGTAGCCGAGTGCGACGCCCATGTTGCGCAGCACCGTCGAGTCGGTCAGGTCGCGCTGCCAGCGCGACACCGGCAGCTTGTCGGCGAGGTGGCGCAGCGTCGCGTTCGCGAGGCCGAGATTGCCTTCCGAGTTCTCGAAGTCGATCGGATTGACCTTGTGCGGCATCGTCGACGAGCCGATTTCGCCGGCCTTCGTCTTCTGCTTGAAGTAGCCGACCGAGATGTAGCCCCACACGTCGCGGTCGAGGTCGAGCAGGATCGTGTTCGCGCGCGCGACCGCATCGAACAGCTCCGCCATGTAGTCGTGCGGCTCGATCTGGATCGTGTACGGGTTGAAGGTGAGCTTCAGGCGGTTCTCGATCACGTCGCGCGAGAACGCTTCCCAGTCGAATTCCGGATACGCCGACAGGTGCGCGTTGAAGTTGCCGACCGCGCCGTTCATCTTGCCGAGGATCTCGACCTTCTCGATGCGCGTGATCGCGCGCGCGAGGCGGGCCGCGACGTTCGCGAGTTCCTTGCCGAGCGTCGTCGGGCTGGCCGGCTGGCCGTGCGTGCGCGACAGCATCGGCTGCTCGGCAAGCGCGTGCGACAGCGCGACGAGGCGCTGGTGGACCGTGCGCAGCGCCGGCACGATCACGTGCTCGCGCGCGCCGGCGAGCATCATCCCGTGCGACGTGTTGTTGATGTCTTCGGACGTACACGCGAAGTGGATGAATTCGCTGGCCTTTTCGAGTTCGGCCTGGCCCTTCACCGATTCCTTCAGCCAGTATTCGACGGCCTTCACGTCGTGGTTCGTCACGCGCTCGATGTCCTTGATGCGGGCGGCGTCGTGCGCGGTGAAGCGCTCGGCGAGTTGCAGCAGGAATTGTTCGGACGCGTCCGAGAAGCGCGGGACTTCCGCGAAGCCGGCGCGCGACAGCGCGATCAGCCAGTGCACCTCGACGGTGACGCGGTGGCGCATGAAGGCGGCTTCGGAGAGCCAGTCGCGCAGCGCTTCGGTCTTGCTGGCGTAGCGGCCGTCGATGGGCGAGAGCGCGGTGAGGGCGAAAAGCGTATCGGGACGAGTGTCGGACATGATCGGGCGTGGCCTTGGCGGCCGGTGCGAACGAGGGGAGGAGAATCCGGCATTTTACCATTGGCGCGGGGCGATCCCGGCCGAACCGGTCAGGTCGCCGCCGCCGTGGGCGATCGGCACGCATGCGGCGCCCGGGCGGCGCGCAAGCAGTCCGCCGGCTGGCGCCCGGGCCGGCTCGCCGGGCTGCCCGCCGCGCCGCCGGGCGGGCCCGCCCGCCGGTAGAATGCAGGCTTCTTCCCGACCGCCGCCCGCCGCGCCCGCCTGCATGGAACTGAAATGGCTCGAAGACTTCGTCTCGCTCGCGGAAACGCGCAGCTTTAGCCGGTCCGCCGAACTGCGGCACGTGTCGCAGCCCGCGTTCTCGCGGCGCATCCAGGCGCTCGAGGCATGGCTCGCGACCGAACTGATCGATCGTTCGGTTTATCCGACGCGGCTCACGCAGGCCGGCCAGATCTTCTACGAGCAGGCATTGACGATGCTGTCGCAGGCGCACGAGGCGCGCACGCTGCTGCGCGGCCATGTCGGCGCGCCGGTGCCGACCATCGAGTTCGCGGTGCCGCATACGCTGTCGCTCACGTATTTTCCGCGCTGGCTGCAGCGGATCGAGGCGAAGATGGGGCAGGTCCACACACGGTTGCGCGCGCTGAACGTGCACGACGCCGTGCTGTCGCTGGTCGAGGGCGGCTGCGATCTCGTGATGGGCTACCACCACCCGAGCCACCCCGTCGCGCTCGATCCGGCCCGCTACGACATGCTGGTCCTAGGCAGCGAGCCGATCAGCGCATTTTCGGCGCCGGGCCGCGCGGGCCGGCCGCGCTATACGTTGCCGGGCACGGCCGAGGCGGGCGTGCCGTACCTGTCTTATACGCCGAATGCGTATCTCGGCCGGATGACCGAAGTCATCGTTGCGAACGCACCGACGCCGCTGTTCCTCGATCGCGTGTACGAAACCGACATGGCCGAAGGGCTGAAGGCAATGGCGCTCGCGGGCCACGGCGTCGCGTTTCTGCCGCACAGCGCCGTCGAGGATGCGGTGGCCAGCGGCCGCCTGATCCGGCTCGACCGGTCCGCGCGCGGCGGCACGCACCCGTTCACGCTGACGATGGAGATCCGCCTGTACTGCGACAAGCTCGCGCTGCAGGGCGACGACCCGCACCAGAAGCTCGTGCGCGCATTGTGGGAAGTCGTGCGCGACGAGCTGCGCGAAACCGCAGATTAACCGTGAGCGGTTAACCGCGCCGGTCGAGCGCGCCGCCGCCGCCGACACGCTTGCCGCGCCTTTCGGACCGATGTCCGGCGGGCGTTCTTGCGCAAATCGACCGCGGATTTGCAAAAAATCACGATCATGCAAGAAACGCATAATCGAATAAGCAAACGGCATTGGATAAAAAAAACGGGTTTTTCGACAATGTGCGCAATCCGTTGAACGTTGGAGCGTCCATGTCTTCGCAACTGCAGTCCATCCCGTCCTACCTTCACGCCGACGATCTCGGCCCGTGGGGCAACTACCTTCAGCAGGTCGATCGCGTCGCGCCGTACCTCGGTTCGCTGTCGCGCTGGCTCGAAACGCTGAAGCGTCCGAAGCGCATCCTGATCGTCGATGTGCCCATCGAGCTCGACAACGGCACCGTCGCGCACTTCGAAGGCTATCGCGTGCAGCACAACGTGTCGCGCGGCCCGGGCAAGGGCGGCGTGCGCTACCACCAGGACGTGACGCTGTCGGAAGTGATGGCACTGTCGGCATGGATGTCGGTGAAGAACGCGGCCGTGAACGTGCCGTACGGCGGTGCGAAGGGCGGCATCCGCGTCGACCCGCGCAAGCTGTCGCGCGGTGAGCTCGAACGCGTGACGCGTCGCTACACCAGCGAAATCGGCATCATCATCGGCCCGAACACCGATATTCCGGCACCGGACGTCAACACCAACGAACAGGTGATGGCGTGGATGATGGACACGTTCTCGATGAACCAGGGCCAGACGTCGACCGGCGTCGTGACCGGCAAGCCGATCTCGCTCGGCGGTTCGCTCGGCCGCAAGGAAGCGACGGGCCGCGGCGTGTTCGTCGTCGGTTGCGAGGCGGCGAAGAAGAAGGGCCTCGAGATCGAAGGCGCGCGCATCGCGGTGCAGGGCTTCGGCAACGTCGGCGGCATCGCGGCGAAGCTGTTCCAGGAAGCGGGCGCGAAGGTGATCGCGGTGCAGGATCACACCGGCACGATCTACCGGCCGGCCGGCCTCGATTCGAACAAGCTGCTCGACCACGTCGCACGCACGGGCGGCGTCGCGGGCTTCGAAGGCGCCGAACCGATGCCGAACGACGAGTTCTGGACGGTCGAGACCGACATCCTGATCCCGGCGGCACTGGAAAACCAGATCACCGAGAAGAACGCATCGAAGATCCGCACGAAGATCATCGTCGAAGGCGCGAACGGCCCGACGACGACGGCGGCCGACGACATCCTGAGCGCGAACGGCGTGCTCGTGATCCCCGACGTGATCGCGAATGCGGGCGGCGTGACCGTGTCGTACTTCGAGTGGGTGCAGGACTTCTCGAGCTTCTTCTGGACGGAAGACGAGATCAACCACCGTCTCGAGCGCGTCATGCGCGAAGCGTTCGCCGGCGTGTGGGCGGTCGCGGAAGAGCACAAGGTGTCGGTGCGTACGGCGGCGTTCATCGTCGCGTGCAAGCGCATCCTGATGGCGCGCGAAATGCGCGGCCTGTATCCCTGATCGGTCATCGCCGATTCGATCGGGCAACTATGACACGAGCATGACGCAATCCACCCGATTGTGTGCATGAACCCTCGCGGGCGGTGCCGAATCCGGCATCGCCCGCGTTGTGCATTCAGGCGCCGCCAGGGGCGCCGGAAGCCGGGAGGACGGCTTCGTACAGGACGATTCGTAGTACGGTAAACAACCAGTACTTTCAAAAATATTACTTTGATACACTGGCGCGGGTTTCAGCCAAGGAGATGACCAAAATGAAATACCAGAAGGCAGTCCTGATGGTCGCGGCGCTGTGCGCGTTCGCGAGCGGCGCGCATGCACAGGAGACCGGCACGCTGAAGAAGATCAAGGACACGGGCGTGATCGCGCTGGGCCACCGCGAATCGTCGATTCCGTTCTCCTACTATGACCAGAGCCAGCAGGTCGTCGGTTATTCGCGCGAATTCCAGATGAAAGTCGTGGACGCCGTGAAGAAGAAGCTGAACCTGCCGAACCTGCAGGTCAAGAACATCCCGGTGACGTCGCAGAACCGCATCCCGCTCGTGCAGAACGGCACGGTGGACATCGAGTGCGGCTCGACGACCAACAACACGGAGCGTCAGCAGCAGGCCGCATTCTCCGACACGATCTTCGTGATCGGCACGCGCCTGATGACGAAGAAGGATTCGGGCGTGAAGGACTTCGCGGACCTGAAGGGCAAGACGGTCGTGACCACCGCCGGCACGACGTCCGAGCGCCTGCTGCGCAAGATGAACAACGACAAGCAGCTGGGCATGAACATCATCAGCGCGAAGGACCACGGCGACTCGTTCAACACGCTCGAGTCGGGCCGCGCCGTCGCGTTCATGATGGACGACGCGCTGCTCGCGGGCGAACGCGCGAAGGCGAAGCAGCCGGGCGAGTGGGTGATCGTCGGTACGCCGCAGTCGGAAGAGGCGTACGGCTGCATGATGCGCAAGGGCGATGCGGACTTCAAGAAGGTCGTCGACGACGCGATCTCACAAGTCGAGAAGTCGGGCGAAGCCGCGAAGATCTACGCGAAGTGGTTCGAGAACCCGATTCCGCCGAAGGGGCTGAACCTGAACTTCCCGCTGTCCGATTCGATGAAGAAGCTGTACGCGAACCCGAACGACAAGGCGCTCGACTGACCACGCAGCCGTTGACGCAGAAATGACGCTACTGAAACGGAAGAGGCCTCGCTTCTTCCGTTTCTTTTTGCTGGAGTCTTGCCCATGTCTTACCACTGGAACTGGGGCATCTTCCTGAGCCCCGTCTCGACCGGCGAGCCGACGACTTACTTCGGATGGCTGATGTCCGGATTCTGGGTGACGATCGAGGTGTCGCTCGTCGCCTGGGTCGTCGCGCTGATCGTCGGTTCGCTGTTCGGCGTGCTGCGCACGGTGCCGAACAAATGGCTGTCCGCGATCGGCACCGTGTACGTGTCGATCTTCCGGAACATCCCGCTGATCGTGCAGTTCTTCGTCTGGTACCTCGTCGTGCCCGAATTGCTGCCCGCGTCGATCGGCACCTGGATCAAGCAGTTGCCGCCCGGCACGCAGTTCTTCACCGCGTCGATCGTCTGTCTGGGCCTGTTCACGGGCGCGCGCGTGTGCGAACAGGTGCGCTCGGGGATCAACGCGCTGCCGAAGGGCCAGCGCGCCGCCGGCCTCGCGATGGGCTTCACGCAATGGCAGACGTACCGCTACGTGCTGCTGCCGGTTGCATACCGGATCATCGTGCCGCCGCTCACGTCCGAGTTCCTGAACATCTTCAAGAACTCCGCGGTCGCGTCGACGATCGGCCTGCTCGACTTGTCCGCGCAGGCCCGCCAGCTCGTCGACTACACCGCGCAGACCTACGAGTCGTTCATCGCGGTGACGCTTGCGTATGTGCTCATCAACCTCGTCGTGATGGCGTTCATGCGCTGGATCGAAGGCCGCACGCGGCTGCCCGGCTACATCGGAGGCAAGTGATGCATCAGTTCGACTGGAGTAGTATTCCCGGCGCGATACCGACGCTGTGGACGGGGGCGATCGTCACGTTCAAGATCACGCTGATCGCGATCGTCATCGGCATCGTCTGGGGCACGCTGCTGGCGCTGATGCGGCTGTCCGGCGTGAAGCCGCTCGAGTGGTTCGCAAAGGCATACGTGACGGTGTTCCGCTCCATCCCGCTCGTGATGGTGCTGCTGTGGTTCTTCCTGATCGTGCCGCAGGTGCTGCAGGGCGTGCTCGGGCTGTCGCCGACGATCGACATCCGGCTCGCGTCGGCGATGGTCGCGTTCTCGCTGTTCGAAGCCGCGTATTATTCCGAGATCATCCGCGCCGGCATCCAGTCGGTGCCGCGCGGGCAGGTGAACGCCGCGTTCGCGCTCGGCATGAACTACGCGCAGGCCATGCGCCTCGTGATCCTGCCGCAGGCGTTCCGCGCGATGGTGCCGCTGCTGCTCACGCAGGCGATCGTCCTGTTCCAGGATACGTCGCTCGTGTACGTGATCAGTCTCGCGGACTTCTTCCGCACGGCCGCCAACATCGGCGACCGCGACGGCACGACCGTCGAGATGGTCCTGTTCGCCGGCGCATGCTATTTCGTGATTTGCTCGTTGGCGTCTGTTCTCGTCAAGGGTCTCCAGAAAAAGGTCACACGATGATTTCCATCAAGAACGTTTCCAAGTGGTACGGCCAGTTTCAGGTTCTCACCGACTGCACGACCGAGGTCAAGAAAGGCGAAGTGGTCGTCGTGTGCGGCCCGTCGGGCTCCGGCAAGTCGACGCTGATCAAGACCGTCAACGGCCTCGAGCCGTTCCAGCAGGGCGAGATCCTCGTGAACGGCCAGTCGGTCGGCGACAAGAAGACGAACCTGTCGAAGCTGCGCTCGAAGGTCGGGATGGTGTTCCAGCACTTCGAGCTGTTCCCGCATCTGTCGATCACCGAGAACCTGACGCTTGCGCAGGTCAAGGTGCTCGGCCGCGGCAAGGACGAAGCGACCGACAAGGGCATGAAGCTGCTCGATCGCGTCGGCCTGAAGGCGCATGCGCACAAGTTTCCGGGCCAGCTGTCGGGTGGCCAGCAGCAGCGGGTCGCGATCGCGCGCGCGCTGTCGATGGACCCGATCGCGATGCTGTTCGACGAGCCGACGTCCGCGCTCGATCCCGAGATGATCAACGAGGTGCTCGACGTGATGGTCGAGCTCGCGCAGGAAGGGATGACGATGATGGTCGTGACGCACGAGATGGGCTTCGCGAAGAAGGTCGCCCATCGCGTGATCTTCATGGACAAGGGCGCGATCGTCGAGGACGACCGCAAGGACGATTTCTTCTCGAATCCGAAGTCGGATCGCGCGAAGGACTTCCTCGCGAAAATCCTGCACTGAGCGCTCGTGCGCGCGGAATGCGCAAACCGCCCGGCCGAACGCCGGGCGGTTTTTTTTCGCCTGCCGTCCGTCGCCCGCCGCTGGCGACGAACGGATTCCGGCGCGCGGCGTTACCAGCTGTAGCGGTAGCCAACCTGCCCGGTGACGCCGCGCCGGTAATCGCCGCCGATGTTGCGCGCATATTTCACGTTCGCGTACAACTCGCCCGACTTGCCGAAGCCCGCGGTCACGCCAAGGCCGAGCTCGTACCACGTGCGGCCCAGGTGCGTCGCGAACGGCGTGCCGCCGACGACGGTCTGGCCCGGCGACAGGAAGTCGTGCAGCACGTCGGCCGTGAAGTACGGCGTCGCGGCGCCGCCACCCGCGTTCGCGTCGAGGTTCGGCCGGAAGATGCGCACGCCGACGCGTCCGCGCAACGCATTGGTCGTCGTGCCCGACACGGCCGACACATTGTCGTCGAACCCGTTCAGCTTCAGGTACTGGTACATCAGCTGCGCCTGCGGCTCGACCGCGATCGGCGTGCCGCCGATCCCGAACGGCTTGCCGACCTCCTGCGACAGTGCGATGCCGAAGCCGTTCTGCGATGCCTCGTTGCCGTAGCTGTCGCGATAGCGGTTGCCGTAGTGCGTGACCTGGCCGACGCTGTCGAAGTAGGTGCCGTCGGACAGGTAGCGCGTCCAGTAGCCGCCGACGCTCTGCGCGTGCATCTCGACCGAGCCTGTCGACGTCGACAGGCCCGCTGCATCGGCGCGTGCCATGTCGCTGAAGCTCGCGTTCGCGACGCCGATGCTCGCCGTCACGCCCGCATGCGTGCTGCCGCCGCCGGGCGCCTGGTCGAGCGTCCAGTCCTTGCCGAACTGCGCGAAGAACGTGCGCTCGTCGGCCGCGAAGCGTCCCGCGTTCGCATCGAGGCTCTGTCCGCCGATGCGGCCCCACACACCGTCGCGGTTGCCCGACGCCTGCTTCTCGAGGTTGTAGATGTCGCCGACGCGCTCGTGCAGCTTGCCGAGCGTCGAGAAGCCGTAGTCCGCGTTCAGCAGCGGCGTCATCGCATAGCCCGCGACGCCCGGACGGTACGCGAGATTGCCGCCGCCTTTGATGACGTTCGGGCCGACCGGATCGCCCGGGTCCGTCGGGTCCGTCGGGTCGAGTTGCGAGCGCAGATACCAGCCGTTCGCATCGCTCTGTCCGCCTCGGTAGAGCCGGTATTCGTATGCGCCGGCCTGCACCGGGCCCGCGAGATGGAACGCCGATGCGGAGGTCGTGCCGCCGTTGGTCGTGACGACCACCGGAATCCCTTCGCCCGTCGTCTGCGCGCCGGTGCCGGCCGTGTTCGCGATCTTCAGCCCCGTCGTGCCGGTCGCGGCACCGCCGTTCACGATCAGCCGGTCGGTCGGCGAGGCATCGGCGCCGAGATAGGTGTTCAGCGCGATCGTGCCGCCGTTGCCGACGTAACTGCCGGTCGTCAGCGTCCGGTAGCTGCCTGCCGCCGTCGGCGCGCCGGACGGCGCGGCGAATGCAACCAGACCCGCGTTGTTCAGGCTGCTCAGCACGGAGCTGCCGGTCATGTGCCACGTGCTCGTGCCGTCCACGGTGAGCGCGACCGGATCGATCTTGCCGGTGAGGGTCGTGCCGTTCGTCAGGAACACGTTGCCGGTGCTCGACGCGTCCGACACGATGTCGCCGGCGAGATTCACGGCCGATGCGTTGAAGGTCGCGGTGCTCCCGTTCGCGAGGTCCAGCAGTGTGCCGTTGCCGGCCGTCACGACGGTGCCGTTGCGCACCGCGATATCGACCGTGCCGCCGCGCGCCGCGAACGCCGGCCCGGCGACGGACGCGACGCTGCCGCCGTCGACGAGCACTGCGCTCGTCGCGCCGGTCGCGAGCGTGTCGGTGCTCAGCACGCCGGCCGTCGCGCCCTTGAGCGTCGTGCCGGTCAGCGCGAGCACGCCGCCGCCGTCGACCGTCGCGCCGTTGCCGGCCGCGCTCGCGATCGACGAACCCGTGTCGCCGATGCGGCCGCCGTTCCGTACGACGAGGCCGTCGGCTGCCGTGCCCGCCGTGGAGACCTTCGCGCCCGACAGCAGTGCGATCGCGCCGCTGCCCGCGACGATCGCGTGCGCGCCGGCACCCGTCGTCGTGACGGTCGTGCCGTCGGCCGCGAGCATCGAATCCGCGCCCGTCACGAAGAGGCCGCGCGCGTCGTCGCCGGCGGTGCGCACGACGGTCGCCGCATCGGTCGCGATGCGCGCGCCGGCGCCCGTCGACGACAGTCCGTCGGCGCCGGCGTCGGTCGTGCCGATCTGCGTGCCTGACAGCGCGATCGTCGTGTTCGAGCCGAGGTTGTCGATGCCCTTGCCCATGCCGCCCACCGCGATCGACGTCGCGCCGGCTGCGATCCCGCCGCCCGACACGGTCGAGTCGATCAGCACGCCGTCGGCGCTGCCGTTCGCGACGACGGTGCCCGCGCCCGACAGGGCGACCGACGCGCCGGTACCCGTCAGGTGAACGCCGGCGATGCCGTCGTCCGCCTCGATCGTGCCCGCGTTGGCGAGCGTTGCCGACGCGCCCTGCACGAGCGCGCCGGTGCCGTTCGATACGCGGATCGCCGACGCGTTGTTCACCGTGCCGAGCGTGCCGACGACAACCCCCGTCGAGCCGGGGCCGGTCAGCAGCACCGTATTGCGGTTCTCGAGCGTGCCGAGGTTTTGCGCGACGAAGCCGGTCACGCCGGCAGTCGACGACGCGACCGCGGCGTTGTTGGTCAGCGTCGTCGCGACTGGCGTTCCGGCGTTCGCTCCGGTAAGGGCGTGTGCCTGGCCGTCGACGGTCCCCGCGATCGCGCCGGCCGCATTCAGGTCGATGGTCGCGCCCGAGTCGATCGTGCCCGTCGCGCCGCCTTCGACTGCGACCGCGATGCCGTCCGCGCCGTTGACGTTGTAGGTGGCGTGTCCCGTGGACAGCGTCGTGCCGGCACCCGTGGCAAGCACGCCGCGCGCGCGCTGGCCGTTCACGTCGGTCGTCAGCGTGCCGGCCGCCGACGCGCCCGTATAGGCCGCGCCGCCCGCGATGCGGAACAGCGTCGAATCGTCGGTATCGACGCTCAGGTGCTGCGCGGCGACGTTGATCTTCGAGCCGGCGCCGTATGCGTAGAAACCGATCTGGTTCGTGCCCGACATGAAGGCGGGCACGGCGTTGGCGTCGACGTTGATCGTCGCGCCCGAGCGCGCGTGGACGCCGATCGCGCCGTTGCCGGTCAGGTTGAGCGCGCCGTCGACCGTGGCCTTCGCGCGCGGCCCTTCGGCCCACACGCCATAGTTGCGCGTGTCCGACGCCGGATCGAGCCCGCCGGCCACGTTGATCGTGCCGGTCGACGTCGCGGCCGTCGCGGTCGAACCGGTGCCGACCACCATGATGCCGATGCCGTTCACGCCGTTCAGCGTGATCGTGCCCGTGTTGGTCACGGTCGCGGCCGTATTGGCCGCGAGCATGCCGACGTTGGCGAACGGCGTGCCGGGTGCCGCACCGTTCACGATGATCGTGCCCGCGTTGCGCAGCGTGCCGGACGACGAACCGATACTCGCCATCCCGGCGCCGTTTTGCGTCTGCGAGCCGATCACGATCGAGCCGAGGTTGCTGGCGGTGCCCGATGCGCCGAGCAGGATCCCGTAGGAATGCGCGGACAGCGCGACGTCGTTCGCCGCTGCCCCCGGTCCGTATTGGGCCGCACGGCCGAGATATATCGTGCCGCCGGCCGCGTTCGTGAAGGCGCCGCCGGCCGCGAAGCCGCCGATCACCTGGCTGTCGAGCGTCGTCGCGTTGACGCCGACGTTGATCGTGCCGGCGTTCGACGCGTTCGCACCGTTCGTCACGGCCACCGCGTAGTTCTGCAGGTCGGGGCGGTTGCCGTCGAGCGTCCATGCGCCGACGTTCATCACGCCATTGTTGACGAACGAGGTGCCCGTGCCGCTTGCGTACACGCCGTTGCCCTCGGTGTACGCGTGGAAGCCGAAGTTGTCGGGCGGCGCGCTGCTGCTCGTGTCGAAATTGTCGCCGGACGCGTAGCCGGACGAGATCGTGCCGTTGTTGACGCCGCTTGCGCCGCTCAGCAGGCGCACCAGCGTGAAGTCGCCCGACAGGCGGCCGTCGTTGACGAAGTGCGCGCCGTTTTCCGCGAGGACGGCCGAGCTCGAAGCGATCGTGTTGGTGCCGCGGAAGTCGATCTGGCCGTCCTTGCCGATCTGCAGCGTTGCATTCGCGCCGGTGCCGTGCATTGCCGACAGGTGATCGATCGGCAGCGTGTTCTTGTCGCCCGAGGATACGTTGTTCTGATACTGGAAGGTTTGCTGCGAGAACGTGACGGCCTGGCCGAACGCGCTGTCGTAGGCGGCCTGCGAGCCGAGCGCGCCGCTTTGTACCGAACGCACGAGAAAGTCGTTGTACGCGGCGAGCGACGCGGCGTCGGTGACGGTCCACGTGCTGCCGTCGAATGCGGTGAAGGTGCCCGCGTAGGCCGGGACGTCGACCTGGAGATTGCCAACGGCACCGCCGCTCGCGAGATAGTCGCCGGTGCCGAGCCAGACCTGGTTGCGCGAATTCCAGTTGACGACGCTTTTTGCCGTGCCGGTGCCGTCCGCGAAGGTCAGGTCGGTCTGCTTCGGCGCGATCGAGATCGCGTTGCCGGCCGCGTCTGGCGCGTTCGCGGGATTGCCGATCGACACGTTCAACGTGCCGCCGGTGTTGTCGACGGTGCCGATCCGCAGGTTCACGTACTGGTTCCCGTTCACGTCATGGTAGACGGGCACCTCGGTCGAGCCGGCCGTCGACGCGGCGAATGCGGACGAGTTGTACGTGGCGATCGACGTATGGGTGCCCGTAATCGTGTCGGGCGTGCTGACGCTCTGCGTCTTGCCGCCGAGCGACAGCAGCGGCTGGTTCGGGTTGCCCGACACGATGGACGTATTGCCGATCGGCGTGAGCGTATAGCCGGGGTCGCCGGCGGCACCCGTCCATGCACCCGTCACGCCGACCGTGTCGCCGCCCGACACGGTCGTGGCGCCGGCCAGGTTGTCGTTGACGGTCGGGCTGACGCTGCCGAGCGCGCAACTGCCGCCGCTTGCGACCGCCGAACCGTTACCGCAGGTCGATGCGTACGCGGAGCCGGCCGACAGCGCGGCCAGCGCGGCACCGAGCGCGGCGACGCGTAGCGGCGAGCGGCGGATCGCCGTGCGGCCGTCACGGCGGCTTGCGGCCGATTGGCTACCCGAACGCTTGCCGCGCGCCCGGGCCGTTTCCGCAACCGCGACCCAGCAGCCGGCGGCTTCGCTCCATATCGATCGAAATGAGTGATTCACGACAAGCCCCTCTTTCTTCTTTTGAAGTGGTATTCGCCGTATGCGGCGAATGCGCATTCCACGGTGATGTGTGTTTCGAATGGACGTGCGGCAGCCGTGGCTGCGTCGAGTGCCAATCAGGATTCGTTACACCGAAGATGGAGCGAGTCTACTAATCGACGGGATGGTCGATTTTCAAAAAATCAAGATATGTGGGGATGGTAACGGTATGGGGTGGTATTTCTGGATTGTGTGATTAATCGAACTGAAAGCCTTGGTGGGGAAGGATTTGGTGGGCCTTCCTATGGGCCGGGAGGAATCGCCAGGTCGGTGGGATAACGCACAATCAGTGTTGGGTTCGTGCTTTAAACTGCGGCTTCCGGATTATCCGTTTTAGGCCGCTTTTATCTTGTTTTTTTGTTGGTTAATTATTTTCTCTCGAAAATTAATAAAATAAAAGCGGATGTTGTATGGCGATGATCGTGTGCATCCAATGGCGATCTGAATGAAATGCGAAACGTCGCCGGGCGGAGACTTTCACTGCCGGTGATCGCCGGGTCGTGACGCGCGCGCACAAGCGGAAGGCGGGAAGGGCGGGCGCCCGACGGCGCGGCGCGCTCAGTAGTCGATCGGGTCGTCGGCGTCGTCCGCGGTGCCGGCCGCCAGCGCCTCGCGCTGCACACCGCCGCACGGGGCGGACGCCGATGCGTCGAGCGCCGGGTTGCGCAGCTTCTCGAGCACGCGCTCGGGCACCGGAATCTGCATCCGCGCGGTGACGTCGCCGCACTGGAACATGATCAGCTCGCCCGGTTCGAACGAGGTCCAGATTTCGTTGTCGGTCAGCGGCTGCGTGGCGATCACCG
Source organism: Burkholderia sp. AU33545 (assembly GCF_020419685.1). NCBI lineage: Bacteria > Pseudomonadati > Pseudomonadota > Betaproteobacteria > Burkholderiales > Burkholderiaceae > Burkholderia > Burkholderia sp. AU33545. Next base: position 137,146 of record NZ_JAIZRQ010000001.1, read on the forward strand.
CGACGCGATCCTCGGGCGTCGTGTATTTCGCAAAGTCGATTGACAGGTCTTCGTCGACCAGATGCGCGGTCGAGAACGGCCAGCGCCGCACGATGTAGTGCAGCCGCGTCGAGCAGTGCGCAAAGAGCGCCTGGCCGTTCGACATCAGGAAGTTGAACACGCCGTGATCGGTGATGTCGCGCGTCAGCTCGCCGACGCGCTCGAACAGCTCCGGCAACGGCGGCTGCGCGCCGGGGAACGCTTCGCGCAGCCCCTGCATCAGTACGCAGAACGCCTTCTCGCTGTCGGTCGTGCCGACCGGATGGTAGACGCTGCCGTCGAGATCGGGTTCGTAGTCCTGCAGATCGCCGTTATGCGCGAAGATCCAGTGCCGCCCCCACAGCTCGCGCATGAACGGGTGGCTGTTCTCGAGCAGGATGTGACCCTGTGTGGCCTTGCGGATGTGCGCGATCGTGTTCTTGGACTTGATCGGGTAGCGCTTCACCATTTCGGCGATCGGCGACGTGGCCGACGCCTGCTGGTCGATGAACAGGCGACACGCCTTGTCCTCGAAGAACGCGATCCCCCAGCCGTCGGCATGGTGATCGGTGAGGCCGCCCCGGGCCGCGAAACCTGTGAAGGAGAATGTGACGTCCGTCGGCGCGGCGCAGTTCATTCCTAGGAGTTGGCACATTTTACTTGGGGCGGGGGCGGAAGCTGGGTAACCAACCGGGTGAACCCCGGTACAATGTGGCTTCTAGCATATCACCGAGCCTTGAGCGGTAAAAAGCGGATTCCGCCAGCCGAAGGCCTCGTGTTGCGGTTTGCCGTCAGTCGGCCCGCGCACGCGCGTTCCGGCCCCGCAGATCGCCAGCCCGTTCCTACAACGCCTCCTATGACTGCCTCGAACGCTTCCTCTCCGGCGACGCTCACGCTCGCCCGTCCCGACGACCTGCACCTGCACCTGCGCGACGGCGACATGCTGGCCGCGGTGCTGCCGCACACGGCGCGCCAGTTCGCCCGCGCGATCGTCATGCCGAACCTGAAGCCGCCCGTCACGACCACCGCGCAGGCGCAGGCGTATCGCGAGCGAATCCTGGCCGCGCTGCCGGCGGGCATGGCGTTCGAGCCGCTGATGACGCTGTACCTGACCGACAACACGGCGCCCGACGAAATCATCCGCGCGCGCGACAGCGGCTTCGTGCATGGCGTGAAGCTGTATCCGGCCGGCGCGACGACGAACTCCGACCATGGCGTCAGCGATCTGGCGAAGTGCGCGAAGACGCTCGAGGTCATGCAGGAAACCGGCATGCCGCTGCTCGTGCACGGCGAGGTGACCGATCCGGCGATCGACATGTTCGATCGCGAGAAGGTGTTCATCGACCGCGTGATGACGCCGCTGCGGCGCGATTTCCCTGGCCTGAAGGTCGTGTTCGAGCACATCACGACGAAGGACGCGGCCGACTACGTGCGCGACGCCGACGCTGCGCCGGGCCTGCTCGGCGCGACGATCACGCCGCAGCACATGCTGTACAGCCGCAACGCGCTGTTCGTCGGCGGGATTCGCCCGCATTACTACTGCCTGCCGGTGCTGAAGCGCGAAACGCACCGCGTCGCGCTCGTCGAAGCCGCGACGTCGGGCAACCCGCGCTTCTTCCTCGGCACCGACAGCGCGCCGCACGCGCGCGACGCGAAGGAAACCGCATGCGGGTGCGCGGGCTGCTACACGGCACTGCACGCGCTCGAGCTGTATGCGGAAGCGTTCGACCAGGCCGGCGCGCTCGACAAGCTGGAGAATTTCGCGAGCCGCTTCGGCGCCGATTTCTACGGGCTGCCGCACAGCACCGAGACGATCACGCTGCGCCGCGAGACCTGGGAACTGCCGCGCGAGGTCTTCGCGGGCGATACGCCGGTCGTGCCGCTGCGCGCCGGCGAGACGATCGGCTGGAAGTTCGCGTGAGCGGCACGCCGCCGCGCGGGGCCGGCCTGACGGCCGGCGGCGAGGCGGCGGTATTCGCGCAGATCGACTGGTCAGCGCCGTGGCTCGCGCCTTACGCGGCGCCCGGTCGTGCGCTGCAGGCGGCTGCGCTCACGGGCGAGACCGCGCTGCTCGATGCGTTGAACGGTGCGCTCTGCGGTGGTACGCGGGCGAGCGGCCGCGGCCGGCCGCTGCGCTTCGTGCCGCAGGCGGAGCTGCCGCCAGGCATCGCATACGAAACGCATATCGCCGACACGGGCGGCGTCCCGACCCGTCACAATCTTCATGACTTCTTCAATGCGCTCGTCTGGTTCGCGTATCCGCGCACCAAGGCCGCGCTGAACGCACGCCAGGCCGCGGCGATCGACGCCGCGGGCGGCGTCGGCCCCGTGCGCGGCACGCTGCGCGATGCGCTCACGCTGTTCGACGAGAACGCCGCGCTGTTCGTGACGTCCGACCGTGCGCTCGCCGACGCGCTGCGCGGCTTCAACTGGCAACTGCTGCTGGTGGCGGCGCGCGACGCGTGGGGCACGCGCTGCGAGGCGCGGCTCGTCGGCCATGCGCTGCTCGAGAAGCTCGTCACGCCGTACAAGTCCTGCACCGCGCACACGTGGATCGTCGAAGTGAGCGACGACTATTTCTCGTGGCCCGACGCGCAGCGTGCCGCGCATGTCGATGAGCGGATCGCCGGTGAATTCGCGACCCGTGACCTGACGAGCCGTGACTTCGCGCCGCTCCCGGTGCTCGGCGTGCCGGGCTGGTGTCACGCGAATGCCGCGCCCGCGTTCTACGACGACCCGGCGGTTTTCCGCAGCGGCCGCCGTTCGCACGCTGCCGGCGGCGGCGCGCAGTGCTAGAATGCGCGTCGCAAAGCAGGCTAGGCAGTCGCGGCCTCGCCGCCTTCGGGCAGGCGAGGGCGAGGAAAGTCCGGACTCCACAGGGCAGGGTGATGGCTAACGGCCATCCGTGGCGACACGCGGAACAGGGCAACAGAAAGCAAACCGCCGATGGCCCGGCGCAAGCCGGGATCAGGTAAGGGTGAAACGGTGCGGTAAGAGCGCACCGCGGCGACGGCGACGTCCGCCGGCACGGTAACCTCCACCCGGAGCAATTCCAAGTAGGCAGGCGCGCATTTTCGGATGCAGGACGGGGCCCCCGTCTCGTCTGCGGGTAGGAAGCTTGAGCGCGTCAGCAATGGCGCGTCTAGAGGAATGGCTGCCACGCGCTGTGCGCTTCGGCGTACAGCGTGCACAGAATCCGGCTTATCGGCCTGCTTTGCCGCTCGAATGCGAAAGGGCCGGCGCTCCGTCAGGAGCGCCGGCCCTTTTTTTCATGCGTGGCTGCCGGGCGTTCAGGCCGCGACGATGTCGAACGAATGCGTGAGCTCGGCCGTCTTCGCGATCATGATCGACGCGGAGCAGTACTTGTCGTGTGACAGGTTGATCGCGCGCTCGACCGTCGCCGGGTTCAGGTTGCGGCCTGTGACGGTGAAGTGGAAGTGGACCTTCGTGAACACCTTCGGATCTTCGCTCGCGCGCTCGGCCTTCAGCGTGACCGAGCAGCCGGTGACTTCCTGGCGGCTCTTCTTCAGGATCAGCACGACGTCGTACGCGGTGCAGCCGCCGGTGCCGAGCAGCACCATTTCCATCGGGCGCGGCGCGAGATTATGGCCGCCACCTTCCGGTGCGCCGTCCATCGCGACGAGGTGCCCGCTTCCGGTCTGGGCGGAAAACGCCATGCCGTCCTGACCCATCCAGCTTACTTTGCATTCCATGCTTGCACTCCAGCGTTGCCTGATTCGGATTCGATCACGCATTGTAGCCCGCGGTGCAATAGTCGGCTGATGCGCTGCACGACGCGCAACGTCGCGCCGCCGCACGCGGCGCCTGGCGGGGCGCCAAACGCCGATTTCCCGGCTGGTTTTAGGGGTATTACTCTAGATGCGCCGGATTTCCGGTTGCATTATTTTCCACAATCTATTGATTTTAAAGGGGAAAATCCGCTGTGCCGTGAAATTCTCCATATTTCGCATCATGGTGTGAGATTTCGTAATGCAAATTTTCTTGTGATGTCGGCGGTGCGTTCGTATAATGAGCCTCATTGGTTGTCGCGCTGCGGCAACCTCCGCATGTCTCCTCCACCCTCCTCCTAAGGTGGATTAAGCCCGAACCAGCCGTTCGGGCTTTTTTTCGTTCCGTGCAAGCATCGGCGCGCAGTTTGCGCGCTCCGATGCCTGTCGTTGACACCGTTACGCGGGCCGCCGTGCGACTGCCTGCGATGCCGCGCCGGTTGGCGTGTCGGTCGAACCGGCGGCAGTCGGCGGGACCTGCGCGGCCGATGCGTGTCCATGACCGCGCGCGCAGAAGTGGCGTACGCGTTCGCGTACCGCGCGCAGGCGGGCGATGCGATCTTCGGCATGGGCGCCGCGAGCGTCGGCGATACGGGCGTCGAGTGCGTCGAGCTTGGCCTCGCAGCCGGCCCTGGCGGCGACGGCGGGCGCGGCGGCGGCCAGCAGCGCGGCCGCGAGAAGGGGCGTAAGTCGTTGTTTCATCATGCTTGTTTGTTGTTTTTCCGTTGTCGGCCGGTCTGGCGCGGCAAGGCCAGGTACCGCGCGTCGATGGGTGCCTCCCCGGGCGCTCGGTTCGCCTGGTATATCGGGGCACGACCGGATTTTGGCCCATTTCGGGCGCCGCCGGCACGGGACGCGGATTCTTTTTGACCGCGCTGCCGCATTTCCTTTATAATTCAGGGCTTTTCCGCATTCATGCCCACGGAAAAAGAACAGGGAGAGCCTGCACCGCGCCTCGAAGCGCACACAGACAAGCAGGAAGAACACATCGGGCAAAGCATTTTTTTTGGATCGATCATGAAGACGTTTTCCGCAAAAGCCCATGAGGTGACGCGTGAATGGTACGTGATTGACGCGACGGATAAGGTTCTCGGCCGTGTTGCCAGCGAAGTGGCACGCCGTCTGCGCGGCAAGCACAAGCCTGAGTTCACCCCGCACGTCGACACTGGTGATTTCATCATCATCATCAACGCAAGCAAGTTGAAGGTCACGGGCAACAAGACTCTGGACAAGAAGTACTACCGTCACTCGGGCTACCCGGGCGGTATCTATGAAACGACGTTCGGCAAGATGCAAGAACGCTTCCCGGGCCGTGCGCTCGAGAAGGCGGTCAAGGGCATGCTGCCGAAGGGCCCGCTCGGCTACGCGATGATCAAGAAGCTGAAGGTCTACGCTGAAGCGACGCATCCGCACTCGGCTCAACAGCCGAAAGCGCTCGAGATCTAAGGGGAGCCCACATGATCGGTAACTGGAACTACGGTACGGGCCGCCGCAAGAGCGCAGTCGCACGTGTCTTCATCAAGGCTGGCAAGGGCGACATCATCGTCAACGGCAAGCCCATCGCTGACTACTTCTCGCGCGAAACGTCGCTGATGATCGTGCGTCAACCGCTGGAACTCACGAACCACGGCCAGACGTTCGACATCAAGGTGAACGTCAATGGCGGCGGCGAAACGGGTCAGGCAGGCGCAGTGCGCCACGGCATCACCCGCGCGCTGATCGACTACGATGCGACGCTGAAGCCGTCGCTGTCGAACGCAGGCTTCGTCACGCGCGATGCACGTGAAGTCGAGCGTAAGAAGGTTGGTCTGCGCAAGGCACGCCGCGCAAAGCAGTTCTCGAAGCGTTAATTCCGCTTCATGGCCGCGCCGCTTCCGGGCGGCGTCCGCCGGAAAAACCGCCAGTTTTCGCGCTGGCGGTTTTTTTATGCCCGCGCGGCGGTGCCCCGCGGGCGGTTTCCTTTACGGAAATCAACAAGAACCTATTGATTTCATGGACATCAGCACGATCTTCTGATCGGCCCTACAATAGCGGCTAAAGCTTTTTGGAGAGTTCGCATGAACGCTGTTACCGAATCCGCAGCAACGACCGCCGAAATGCCGGTACCGTTCGTCTTCACTGACGCCGCGGCCGACAAGGTCAAGCAACTGATCGACGAAGAGGGCAATCCCGACCTGAAGCTGCGCGTATTCGTGCAGGGCGGCGGCTGCTCGGGCTTCCAGTATGGCTTCACGTTCGACGAGGAAGTCAACGAGGACGACACCGTGATGAACAAGAACGGCGTCCAGCTCCTGATCGACTCAATGAGCTACCAGTACCTGGTCGGCGCCGAGATCGACTACAAGGACGACCTCAACGGCGCCCAGTTCGTGATCAAGAACCCGAACGCCACGACCACCTGCGGGTGCGGCTCGTCGTTCTCGGTCTGAGCGCACGACGGAACCTGTCCGGATCGCCGGAATGAAAAACGGGGCTTCATGCCCCGTTTTTTGTGCCCATGCGCGGTGCGAACCGCCAAACCGAGTGGCCTGCGTGTCATCGCATCCCGGGCCTTCCATCAGCGCGGATAAAGCGCGCCTAGTACGCGCGCGTCCGCGGCACCCGTCACGCTCGCGAGGTTGCCGGGCTGGCGCGCGGTGAAGCGATACGCGAGCCACGCGAACGCGAGCGCTTCGACCTGTTGCGGCGGCACGCCGAGCGCAGCAGTCGTATCCACCGTTGCCGGCACGCCAGCCTCGCGCAGTGCATCCGCGAGCGCGGCGAGCAGCACCGGATTGCGGGCGCCGCCGCCGCAGACGAACACGGCCCTGCAATCCGTCGCATGCTGCGCGACTTCGCGGGCGACCGAGACGGCGGTGAGCGCCGTCAGCGTCGCCTGCACGTGTTCCGGCGCAACCTGCGCGAACGCGGCGAGCTTCGCGTCGAGCCACGCGGGGTTGAACAGGTCGCGGCCGGTGCTTTTCGGCGGCAGCGCGGCGAAGTAAGGCTCGTCGAGCAGCGCGTCGAGCAGCGGTGCGTGCACGGTGCCGCGCGCGGCGAACTTGCCGCCGTCGTCGTACGGCTTGCCGAGGTGGCGCGTCGCCCATGCGTCGAGCAGCGCGTTCGCGGGCCCACAGTCGAAGCCGCGCACGTCGCCGCCATCACCGGGCAGGATCGTGATGTTGCTGATGCCGCCGAGGTTGCAGACGACCCGCGTCTCGCCCGGCGCGCCGAACATCGTCGCATGGAACGCAGGCGCGAGCGGCGCGCCGTGGCCGCCGGCCGCGACGTCGCGGCTCCGGAAATCGGCGATCACGTCGATATGGGCAAGCTCCGCGAGCAGCGCCGGATTGTTGAGCTGGCGCGTGTAGCCGCGCTCGGGACGGTGCCGGACCGTCTGGCCATGCACGCCGATCGCGCGGATCTCGTCGCGCGACAGGCCGGCGGTGCGCTGCAACTCGTGACAGCACACCGCGTAGCGCGCGACGAGCGCGTTCGCCGCGACCGATTCGCGGTCGATCTCGTTGTCGCCGGGCTGCTGCAGCGCGAACAGCGCGTCGCGCAGCGATTGCGCGAAGCCGACGAACGCTTCCGCGAGCACGACCGGCGCGCGGCCGGTCTCGAAACGCACGGCGACGCCGTCGACGCCGTCCATGCTGGTTCCCGACATCAGTCCGAAGTAGATGCCGTCGGCCGGATGGGCGGGTTGCGGATGTCGTTGCGGCACGTTGGATTCTCCTGGATCGAGCGACGCGGGCCTGTGCCACGCGCCTTGCGCCCGATTATCCGCGCAACCTGACGCATCGTTAAGCGATGCACGCGCAAGTTATGGGAAAATCCCTGTCTTTGCGACATTCTTCCTGGCACCGATGAGCACCGAACCCAGTTCCAAGCCTGTTTTCCCGATTACCGACGAAGTCCGCCATGCGCTCGCCGTCACGAAGCGCGGCGTCGACGAACTGCTGATCGAGGAAGAGTTCGCGCAGAAGCTCGCGCGCAGCGCGGCTACCGGCACGCCGCTGCGCATCAAGCTCGGCCTTGATCCGACCGCGCCCGACATCCACATCGGCCATACGGTCGTGCTGAACAAGATGCGTCAGCTGCAGGATCTCGGCCACACCGTGATCTTCCTGATCGGTGATTTCACGTCGCTGATCGGCGACCCGTCGGGCCGCAATGCGACGCGTCCGCCGCTCACGCGCGAACAGATCGAGTCGAACGCGAAGACCTACTTCGAACAGGCCGCGCTCGTGCTCGACCGCGAAAAGACCGAAATTCGCTACAACAGCGAATGGTCGATGCCGCTCGGCGCGGACGGGATGATCAAGCTCGCGTCGCGCTACACGGTCGCGCGGATCCTCGAGCGCGAGGACTTCACGAAGCGCTTCCAGAGCGGCGTGCCGATCTCGATCCACGAATTCCTGTACCCGCTGATGCAGGGTTACGACTCGGTCGCGCTGAACGCCGACCTCGAGCTCGGCGGCACCGACCAGAAGTTCAACCTGCTCGTCGGCCGCGAACTGCAGAAGCAGTACGGCCAGGAACAGCAGTGCATCCTGACGATGCCGCTGCTCGAAGGCCTCGACGGTGTCGAGAAGATGTCGAAGTCGAAGGGCAACTACGTCGGCATCAGCGAGAAGCCGACCGACATGTTCGGCAAGCTGATGAGCATCTCGGACACGCTGATGTGGCGTTACTTCGAACTGCTGTCGTTCCGCAGCCTCGACGAAATCGCCGGTTTCAAGCGCGACGCCGAAGGCGGCCGCAATCCGCGCGACTTCAAGGTGCTGCTCGCGCAGGAAATCGTCGCGCGCTTCCACTCGCAGGCCGACGCCGAGCGTGCGCTCGAAGATTTCAATCACCGCGCGAAGGGCGGTGTGCCGGACGACATCCCGTCGGTCACGCTCGCGGGCGCGCCGCTCGCGATCGGTCAGCTGCTGAAGCAGGCGGGCCTCGTGCCGTCGACGAGCGAAGCGCTGCGCAACATCGAGCAAGGCGGTGTGAAGATCGACGGTGCGACGGTGTCCGACAAGGGCCTGAAGGTCGAGGCCGGCGAGTTCGTCGTCCAGGTCGGCAAGCGCCGCTTCGCGCGCGTCACGCTGACAGCATGATCGCGCTGATCCAGCGCGTGAAGCGCGCCGACGTGCGCGTCGGCGACCGCACAACGGGCGAGATCGGCGCAGGGCTGCTCGCGCTCGTCTGCGCGGAGCGCGGCGACACCGAGGCCGCCGCTGACAAGCTGCTCGCGAAGCTGCTCGGCTATCGCGTATTCAGCGACGCGGCCGGCAAGATGAACCTGCCGGTGTCGAACATCGATGGCGCGGGCGGCGCCGGCGGCCTGCTGCTCGTGTCGCAGTTCACGCTCGCCGCCGATACCAATAGCGGGCTGCGGCCGAGCTTCACGCCGGCTGCGCCGCCCGACGAAGGCGCGCGCCTGTTCGACTATTTCGTCGCGGCCGCGCGCGAGCGTCATCCGGTCGTCGAGACGGGCGAATTCGGCGCCGACATGCAGGTGTCGCTCGTCAACGACGGTCCCGTGACGTTCTGGCTGCAAGTGCGGCCCTGATTCCTTCCCCGAGACGCGCCGCGATGACCACCACGCAGATTCTCTTCATTCGCCATGGCGAGACGGCCTGGAACCGCATCAAGCGCATTCAGGGCCATATCGATATCCCGCTCGCCGACACGGGGCTTGCGCAGGCGCAGCGGCTGGCCGTCCGGCTCGCGCGGGAAGCGCATGAAGGGCAGCGGATCGACGCGATCTATTCGAGCGACCTGATGCGCGCGCAGCAGACCGCGCAACCCTTTGCCGATGCGCTTGGGCTGCCGCTGCGGTTGCAAGAAGGGTTGCGCGAACGCGCGTACGGCGTGTTCCAGGGGCATGACAGCACCGAGATCGAGACGCTGTTTCCGGATGCCTACGCCGCGTGGCAGACGCGCGACCCGGGTTTCGCGCCCGACGGCGGCGAGTCGCAGCGCGCGTTCTATCATCGCGTGCTGCATGCGCTCGAGCCGATCGTCGCCGCGCATCAGGGCGGGCGCATCGCATGCGTCGCGCACGGCGGCGTGCTTGATTGCGTGTATCGCTTTGCAAACGGTCTCGACCTGTCGGCGCCGCGCAGCTATCAGTTGCTCAACACCAGCATCAACGTCGTCGATTACGTCGATGGCCGTGCGCAAGTCGTGCAATGGGCCGACGTGTCGCATCTGGATACCGCGAGCGACGACGACGGGTATCGCAAGGTACTTTGATGCGGTCATGCCGGCCACGCCGGCGCGACCGGCCGGCGCAGCGTGTCGAATTCCCCTTTCGTGTGCTTCTTCCCGCCATGGATCGCATCGGCGCGGCGGTCACGGGAATTTGCCGGCAAATTGAAATGATCCGAAGAAACGGATCGTCAGGCGTGCGGGGTACCGTCGGGCGGTGTCGCGGTTGCGCGGCGGCGTGCGCGTTTCGACGCGCCGTTGACGAGCGCCCAGCGCAGCACGGGGGCGACCGCCCTGACACCGGGCCGGACCACCGCGCGTCGCAGCGGCGCGAACGTCGACACGCCGAGCATGCGCTGCGCCCAGTTCGGCAGCAGGTCTATGCCCGCATGCATGATCAGTGACGCAGCCGGCCGCAGCGCGGGCGTAGAGACCGGCACATTCAGCAGGATGTGCATGACGTCGAAGGTGCGTGGCCCCGCTTCGAGTTCGGGCCGCAGGCGCGCGAAATAGGCCGCGACTTCCGCACGCGAACGGGGAACATCCCGGGCGCCGAGCAACTCGGCGATCAACGCCGTCTCAGCGTAGTAGCCGTCCTGCTGTTCGCCCGACAGCGACGGATTCACATAGCGCAAATGTGCGGCGAGGAAGCTCGATACTTCCGCGACATGCACCCAGGTCAGCAACGCCGGATCGTCGGCTCGGTACGGCCTGCCGTCGGGCGCGGTACCCGATACGCGCGCGTGGATCGTTTTTACGCGCTCGATCAGCGCGAGTGCGTCCGCGCCGCTGCCGAACGTCGTGCCCGTGATGAACGTGGCGGTGCGCCGCAAGCGGCCGAGGATGTCGGTGCGAAACGACGAGTGATCCCAGACGCCCGCCAGCGCGAGCGGATGGAGCGCCTGCAGCAGCAGCGCGGCAATGCCGCCCGTCATCATCGACGTGAAATCGGCATGCACGCGCCAGCAGATGGCGTCGGGGCCGAACAGCCCCGGGTCTCCGGGGGGCGACGACAGATCGATCGACGGACCGCCGCCACCTGTCGTCAGGTGCGTGACGCCGGCCACGAGCCGCTTGCGGATCGGTTCGATCCAACGCGGGCCCGGCGTCGGCGTGGCGGGGTGCGGGCTGGGCGGCGTGGTCATGGCAGGCGCGGCGCGGACGGCGGGTTACTTCCCGTCGGCGGTATCCCACATCCCGCGTTCGGTCTTGCCGGCATCGGGCGCGGAGAGCCCGAAGTGGCGGTACGTGAGCAGCGTCGCGACGCGCCCGCGCGGCGTGCGCTGAAGGAAGCCCTGCTGGATCAGGTACGGTTCGAGCACGTCCTCGATCGTGTCGCGCTCCTCGCCGATCGCCGCCGCGAGGTTGTCGATACCGACCGGGCCGCCGTCGAACTTGTGCAGGATCGCCTCGAGCAGCTTGCGGTCCATCAGGTCGAAGCCGACCGGATCGACGTCGAGCATCGCGAGCGCGGCGTCGGCCACGGCCGCGGTGATCTGGCCGTCGGCCTTCACTTCCGCATAGTCGCGCACGCGGCGCAGCAGCCGGTTCGCGATCCGCGGCGTGCCGCGCGAGCGCTTCGCGATTTCCAGCGCGCCGTTCGGATCGATCTGCGCGTTCAGCAGCGACGCCGAGCGCCGCACGATGCGCGACAGTTGCTCGGCATTGTAGAACTCGAGGCGCGCAACGATCCCGAAGCGATCGCGCAGCGGGTTGGTCAGCATTCCCGCGCGGGTGGTTGCGCCGACCAGCGTGAACGGCTGCAGATCGAGCTTCACGCTGCGTGCGGCCGGTCCTTCGCCGATCATGATGTCGATCTGGTAATCCTCGAGTGCCGGATACAGGATTTCCTCGACGACCGGCGACAGCCGGTGGATTTCGTCGATGAACAGGACGTCGTTCGCTTCGAGGTTGGTCAGCAGCGCGGCGAGATCGCCCGCGCGCTCGAGCACGGGGCCCGACGTCTGGCGCAGGTTCACGCCCATCTCGCGCGCGATGATGTGCGCGAGGGTGGTCTTGCCGAGGCCTGGCGGCCCGAACAGCAGCACGTGATCGAGCGGCTCGGAGCGGCGCTTCGCGGCCTCGATGAAGATCTCGAGCTGGCCGCGCACCTTTTCCTGGCCGACGTAGTCGTCGAGCTGGCGCGGCCGCAGCGCGCGTTCGAACACCTCCTCGTGCGACGAGGCGGGCGTGGCGGCGATGATCCGCTCGGCGGCGAGTTTGTCGGTTTCAATCATGCGGCCATTGTACCGCGCGCGGTCACGCGGTCGAACTGGCCGAACGGCCGACTGGCGCGCGCCGCATGGCGGCGCGACACTGGCTGCGACAGCCGGTTCGGGCGGGTGTTACGCCTTCGACAATGCCTTGAGCGCGAGCTTGATGCCCTCGGACACGCCGGTGCCGGCCGGCACGTTCTTGATCGCGGCGAGGCCTTCCTTTTCCGAGTAGCCGAGCGCGAGCAGCGCGTTGAGGATGTCGGTCGCGTGATCGGACTGGGATGCGGCACCGGCGAGCGCACCGAGATCCGCGCCGAGCTTGCCCTTTAGCTCGAGCAGCAGGCGCTCGGCGGTCTTCTTGCCGATGCCGGGCAGGCGCGTGAGACGTGCGGCGTCCTGCATCGTCACTGCCTGCGCGAGCTCTTGCACGCTCATGCCGGACAGCACGGCCAGCGCCATGCGTGCGCCGATACCGGTGATCTTCAGCAGTTCGCGGAAGGTCGTGCGCTCCTGCGGCGTCAGGAAGCCGTACAGCAGGTGCGCGTCCTCGCGCACGATCTGCTGCGTGAGCAGCACGACGCGCTCGCCCGTTTGCGGCAGGTTGTAGAAGGTGCTCATCGGCACGTCGATCTCGTAGCCGACGCCGTTGCAGTCGACGAGCAGGTGGGGCGGGTTCTTTTCGAGCAGGATGCCGGCGATGCGACCGATCATGGATGGCGGGAAGCGAGAAAGAAAGCGCGAGTGTAGCGCAGGTGCGGCGCGATGCCGATGGGTTGGCCGTCAGGTTGGGGTGGCGATCAGGCGATCAGGCGGGTAGAGCGGTTGCAGGCGCAACGCGTGCATTGCGCCCTGGATGTGCGTGTCGTTGCGTCAGCCGACGAGCCGTCCGCGCCGCACCCGCAGTCCCTTTTTCGCGAGCGCTGGCGCGAGGCCGCTGATCGTGCCGAGCGTATTACCGCTGTGTGCATGGCAGATCGCCATCCCAAGCGCATCGGCCGCGTCGCTGCCGGGCTGGCCCGTGAGGTTGAGCAGCCGCGTGACCATCTCCTGCATCTGCGACTTGGTCGCGCGGCCGTAACCGACGACGGCCTGCTTCAGTTGCAGCGCGGTGTATTCGGCCACCGGCAAGCCGCCGGCGACGAGCCCGCAGATTGCGGCGCCGCGTGCCTGGCCGAGCAGCAGTGTCGACTGCGGGTTCACGTTGACGAACACCTGTTCGATCGCGGCCTGGTCGGGCGTGTGCTCGCGCACGAGCGTCGATACGCCCTGGAAGATCGTGCCGAGTCGGGTGGCCAGGTCGGCCGTTGGCGTGCGGATCACGCCGCTTGCGACATAGGCGAGCCGGTGGCCGCTGACGTCGATGATGCCGAAGCCGGTGACACGCAGGCCAGGGTCGATGCCGAGAATTCGCATGAGTGAGGAGAAAAACCTGATGCAGCGATACTACAACGAATGGTGTGCGGTGCCGGCCGCACGGTCGTGTACGTCGGCGCCGCGCAATAAAAAACCCGGCGGGTATGATGCCGCCGGGTTTGCATGCAGCGGCCGCGCGGGCCGCATGCGATCAGTGACGGAAGTGACGCACGCCCGTCAGGATCATCGCAATGCCGTGCTCGTCGGCCGCCGCGATCACTTCGTCGTCGCGCATCGAGCCGCCCGGCTGGATCACGCAGGTCGCGCCTGCCGCCACGACGACGTCGAGACCGTCGCGGAACGGGAAGAACGCATCCGACGCGACGGCCGAGCCGGCCAGCGTAAGGCCCGCGTTCTGTGCCTTGATGCTCGCGATGCGCGCGGAATCGACGCGGCTCATCTGGCCGGCGCCGACGCCGAGCGTCATGCCGTTGCCGCAGAACACGATCGCGTTCGACTTCACGTACTTCGCGACGCGCCATGCGAACAGCAGGTCGTCCATTTCCTTCGCGGTCGGTTGACGCTTCGTGACGACGCGCAGCTCGCTCGGCTGCACGTTCTTCGAATCGAGCGACTGCACGAGCAGGCCGCCGCCCACGCGTTTCAGGTCGAACGCGTTATGACCGTCGCCGAGCGCGATTTCGAGCAGGCGCACGTTCTGCTTCGCGGCGAACACCTGCTTCGCGGCGTCGGAGAACGACGGTGCGATCAGCACTTCGACGAACTGCTTCGCAACAGCCTGGGCAGCCGCTTCGTCGACTTCGCGGTTGAACGCGATGATGCCGCCGAAGGCCGAGGTCGGGTCGGTCTGGAATGCCTTCGCGTATGCGTCGGCCGAATCGTTGCCGACTGCGACGCCGCACGGGTTCGCATGCTTGATGATCACGCAGGCCGGTGCGTCGAACGTCTTCACGCATTCCCACGCAGCGTCCGAATCCGCGATGTTGTTGTACGAGAGTTCCTTGCCCTGCAGCTGGCGGTAGTTCGCGAGCGCGCCGGCCGGCGTCGCGAGATCGCGGTAGAACGCCGCGCTCTGGTGCGGGTTCTCGCCGTAGCGCAGGTCCTGGACCTTGTTGAACGCCATGTTCAGTGTTGCCGGGTACGCGCTGCGCGATGCGTGCTTCAGCTCGTCGGTCAGGCTCGTCAGGTAGTTCGTGATCGCGCCGTCGTATTGCGCGGTGTGCGCGAACACCTTCGTCGCGAGGCGGAAGTTGGTCGCGTAGCCGACCGCGTTGCCGTTCGCCTTCATTTCGTCGAGCACGACCGAGTAATCGGCCGGATCGACGACGACCGTCACGTCGCGGTGGTTCTTCGCGGCGGAGCGCAGCATCGTCGGGCCGCCGATGTCGATGTTCTCGATCGCGTCGGCGAGCGTGCAGTCGTCCTTCGCGATGGTCGCGACGAACGGGTACAGGTTCACGACGAGCAGGTCGATCGTCGGGATGCCGTGCTGTTCCAGCGCCTGCATGTGCTCGGGCAGGTCGCGGCGGGCCAGGATGCCGCCGTGCACCTTCGGGTGGAGCGTCTTCACGCGCCCATCGAGCATTTCCGGGAAGCCCGTGTAATCAGCCACTTCGGTAACGGGCAGGCCCGCGTCGGCGAGCAGTTTCGCGGTGCCGCCGGTCGACAGCAGCTTGACGCCGAGGTCGGACAGCGACTTCGCGAAGTCGACGATGCCGGTCTTGTCGGAAACGGAAATGAGCGCTTGCTTGATCATGATGGAACCACCAATAGCCAGGGAAACGGGGACGGGACGGCCGCCTACAGCAGGCCGTGCTGCTGCAGCTTCTTGCGCAGCGTATTGCGATTGATGCCGAGGTACTCCGCGGCGAGCGACTGGTTGCCGCCTGCCTGTACGAGCACGACCTCGAGCATCGGCTTTTCGACGCAGGACATCACCATTTCATAGACGTCGTGCGGATTGGAGCCGTCTAGATCCCGGAAATACACGTCCAGGCTCTCGCGGACACATTGTTCGATGTTGTGCTTGCTCATGCTGCTAACTGGTTATGGTCGTCCGACTCGCCCTGGCCGTTTTCCTCTTCGTCATCGACGTAGACGAGGTGGTCCGACAGCGCTTTTTGCGCCTCGAAGAATGCATTGACGGCGGCGAGCTGCTCGCGGGTGGAATCGAGCGTGTTCATCCTGTGCCGGAACCCGTTGGCACCGGAAAGGCCGCGAGTGTACCAGCCGATGTGCTTGCGCGCAGTACGGACGCCCGTGAATTCACCATAGAACGCGTAGTGGTCTTCCAGGTGTTCGTTCATCACGTGCTGGATCTCGTCGATCCGCGGCGGGGGCAGCAACTCGCCGGTTTGCAGGAAATGATCGATTTCACGGAACAGCCATGGCCGGCCTTGCGCGGCACGACCGATCATCAGTGCGTCGGCGCCGGTTGCGTCGAGCACGGCCTTCGCTTTCGCCGGCGACGTGATGTCGCCGTTCGCGACGACCGGGATGCGCACGGCCGCCTTCACGGCCGCGATGGTGTCGTACTCCGCGTCGCCGCGGTAGAGGTCGGCGCGCGTGCGGCCGTGCACGGTCAGCATCGAGATGCCGGCCGCCTCGGCGAGGCGCGCGACCGTGATCGCGTTCTTGTGCTCGCGATCCCAGCCGGTGCGGATCTTCAGCGTGACGGGCACCGCATCCGGCCCCGTGCCGACCGCCGCGACGACGGCCTCGACGATCCGCTGCACGAGCGGTTCATTCTGCAGCAGCGCGGAGCCGGCCGCGACGTTGCAGACCTTCTTCGCCGGGCAGCCCATGTTGATGTCGATGATCTGCGCGCCGTTGTCGACGTTGTAGCGGGCGGCTTCGGCCATCATCGCCGGATCGGCGCCGGCGATCTGCACCGCGATCGGCTCGACTTCGCCTTCGTGGTTCGCCCGCCGCATCGTCTTCGCGCTCTTCCACAGCTGCGCATTGGACGCGACCATCTCGGACACGGCGTATCCGGCCCCCAGCCGCTTGCACAGCTGGCGGAACGGGCGATCCGTCACCCCGGCCATCGGGGCGACGAACAGGTTGTTACGCAATACGTGAGGGCCGATAACGGGCATCGCAATGGCACCGCCCGCGAGCGCCAGGCGTCGCGGGCAAAAAAGGGCGGAGGGAAAACGCGCATTTTACCGTATTCCCATGCCCGGCCGATTTGACCCGGTTTGCACGGCGCTGATGGCGCGCAACGCGCGCCGCGCCGCCGCGCGTCAGTTGCGCTGGCCGAACATCATCTGGCGCGCGATCGCCTTCTTGAGCGGCGGTACGAATTCGAGCGCGGTGAGCGCCGCGCCGCGCAACAGCGGAATGGGGCCGCTGTCGACCGTGAACAGCCGCGCGAGCGTGTCGGTCGCGCCGATCGTGAAGCGCCGGTCGAGCGCACGCCGCGCGTTGAAGGTTGCGAGCGCGGTCGCTTCGAAGCCTTGCGTGGACAGCGCGTCGACGAGCGTATGCGCGTCGCGCAGCCCGAGGTTGAGCCCCTGGCCGGCGACCGGATGCAGCGTTTGCGCGGCGTTGCCGACGATCGCGATGCGCCCGTTGACGAGCGTTTGTGCCGCGTTCAGCCCGAGCGGGAACGATGCGCGCCCCGCGATCGCGACGAACTGCCCCATCCGCTCGCCGAAGGCAGCGCCGAGTTCGCGCAGGAACGCGTCGTCGGGAAGAGCGGCGCGGCGGGCCGCTTCGTCGGGCGTGCAGCACCACACGAGCGAATACTCGGCCTGGCGCGGGCCGCCGAGCGGCAGCAGCGCGAGCGGGCCTTCGTGCGTGAAGCGTTCCCATGCGACGTTCGGGCGCGGCGCCGAGACCGTGACCGTGCCGACGATCGCGGTCTGACCGTAGTCGCGGCGATGCTTGCCGGTATCGGCCTGCTGTTCGTGGAACAGCCCGCCTTCGGCGTTGACGACGATGCGCGCGCGCAGCGTGCGCTCGCCTTGCGGGCCGTCGAGTGTCAGCGTGACGCCGTCGGCGTCCTGTCGCGGCGTGCGTGCGGTGGTCGACGTGAGCCAGTCGACGCGCGTGCCGCGCACGGCCTGCGCGAGCGCCTGCACGATCGAGCCGTAGCGCACGACATAACCGAGCGCGGCGAGGTCGTGCTCGTCGCGGTCGATCAGCGTGCGGCCGAAATGGCCGCGCTGCGACACGTGGATGTGTTCGATCGGCGTCGCGTCGCCCGGCCATCCGAGCGTGTCGAGCAGCACGCGGCTGCCGTGCGATACGGCGATCGCGCGCGGGTCGTTCGCGCTCGCTGCCGGCTCGCGAGCGTCGATCAGCGCGATCGACGCGTGCTGCGTCGCGCTGCGTCGGCCGAGCCAGCCGGCGAGCGCGAGCCCGACGGGGCCCGCGCCGACGATGGCGAGATCGTAGTCCGGCGTGGCCGGGGAGGAAGCGGTCGTCATCAGTGTTCGTGAAACGGGGTAACGGTCAACAGCGGGTCAACAGCGGGTCAACGGCGAGTCAGCGGTGGCTCGACAGCGGGGCGATGGCAACCTGCGGCACGCTCACGCGCCGTGCGCCGCGCCCGCGCGCATCAGCGCCTCGATCTCGGCAGCCGCCACCGGCACGTCGCGTGTGATCAGCTCGCAACCGTGCTCGCGCACGATCGCGTCATCCTCGATGCGGATGCCGATGTTCCAGTATTCGGACGGTACGTCGTCGGCTGCCCGCACGTACAGGCCCGGCTCGACGGTAAGCGTCATGCCGGGTTTCAGCGTGCGCCACGGCAACGCGCCGTCGGCGTCGCGCGCGGCGAGCCGCTCGCGGTAGTCGCCGCAATCGTGCACGTCCATGCCGATCCAGTGGCCAGTGCGGTGCATGTAGAAGCGTGCGTATGCGCGCTCGGCGATCACGTCGTCGACGTTCGAGAAGCGCGTCTTCGGGATGATGCCCGTGTCGAGCAGCCCTTGCGCCAGCACGCGCACGGCCGCGTCGTGCGGTGCCTCGAACGGTACACCCGCGCGCGTCGCATCGATCGCAGCCTGCTGCGCGCCGAGCACGATGTCGTACAGCGTGCGCTGCGCGGGCGAGAAGCGCCCGTTGGCCGGAAACGTGCGCGTGATGTCCGACGCGTAGCCGTCGAGTTCGCACGCGGCATCGATCAGGATCAGATCGCCGTCTCGCGCGGTCGCGTTGCCGGCCGGGTAGTGCAGCACGCATGCGTTCGCGCCGGCCGCGACGATCGAGCCGTACGCGGGCGCCTGCGCGCCATGCTTGCGGAACGTGTACAGCAGCTCGGCCTCGAGTTCGTATTCGCGGATCCCCGGGCGGCACACCTGCATCGCGCGACGGTGCGCGAGCGCGGAGATGTGCGCGGCACGCATCATGATCGCGAGTTCGTGTTCGTCCTTCACGAGCCGCATGTCGTCGACGAGCGGCGTGAGGTCGAGCAGCGCGTCCGGCGCGGCGACACCCGTGCGCGCTTGCACGCGCACCGCATCGATCCAGCCGGCCAGCTGGCGGTCGAACTCGGCCGAGGCACCGAACCGGTAGTGCACGGTGCCCGCATCGGCGAGCAGGCGCGGCATTTCGGTGTCGATCACGTCGACCGCGTAGGCCGCGTCGAAGCCGAATGCATCGCGCGCGGCCTCGGGCCCGTAATGGAAACCTTCCCAGATCTCGCGATCGGCATTCTTCGCGCGGCAGAACAGGACCGATTCCGGTGCGCCGTGCGACCCGGCCGCGTTCAGCACGAGCATGGCATCCGGCTCGGTGAAGCCCGTCAGGTAGTAAAAGTAGCTGTCATGTCGGTACGGGAAGGCCGTATCGCGGTTGCGCAGCATTTCCGGCGCGGTGGGAACGATGGCGACGCCGCCGCCCGCTGCGCGCAGTGCGGCAAGCACGCGTTCACGGCGCTGGCGGTAGACGTCGACGGCGATGGCGGTATCGAGGGGCGCATTCATCGTGCGATTGTAGCGCCGCCGGACGCGGCGTGTGAGAGGCGCGGCGGCAAGCCGCGCCGGACGGGGCTCGGCGACGGTTGTTGCAAACCATCCACAGGCTGGACGGGCGATTTTCTGCCCGGCCACGCCGGCCGGTTATGATCGGCGACAACGTATACTCTCGGCGGTTCCCTTAAAAAGGCAGATGATGAAATTAATCGGTTCGCTCAGCAGCCCGTACGTCCGAAAGGCGCGAATCGTGCTTGCTGAAAAGAAGATCGACTACAAGCTGGAGCTCGAGAACGTGTGGGCGCCGGAGACGGACATTCATGCATCGAATCCGCTCGGCAAGGTCCCGTGTCTCGTGATGGAGGATGGTGCCGCGGTGTTCGATTCCCGCGTGATCTGCGAATACGTCGATACGCTGTCGCCGGTCGGCAAGCTGATTCCGCCGTCGGGGCGTGAGCGTGTCGAAGTGCGTTGCTGGGAAGCGCTGGGTGACGGCGTGCTCGACGCGGCCGTGGCAATTCGTCTCGAACACACGCTGCGAGACGAAGTGCAGCGCAGCGCGAGCTGGATCGCGCGCCAACAGCGCAAGATCGACGACGCGCTCGTCGCGATGTCGCAGGGCCTCGGCGGCAAGACGTGGTGCGTCGGTAATCATTACACGCTCGCCGACATCGCACTCGGCTGCGCGCTCGGCTACCTCGACTTCCGGATGCCCGAACTCGACTGGCGCGATCGCCATCCGAACCTCGACAAGCATTTCGTGAAGCTGTCGCAGCGGCAGACGTTCGTCGACACGCTGCCGCAAGGCTGACCGGCCGCCGGCGGCGAATCGGACAGACGAACGAAAGCGCCCCGCGGGGCGCTTTCGTTTTGGCGAGCCGCCTCCGGCGGCGGGCGATCGCGCGTTACTCGATCGACGTGTAAACGGTTTCGCCGAGCACGAACGAATCGCTGCGCGCGATCGGCCACCACTTGTCGTACAGCGTATAGCCGCAGGTCTGGCCGTCGAGCAGCGCGCCGGGCTTCAGGTATTTCAGCAACTGCGACATCAGCCGCACCTCGTGCGGCGCGACGCGCTGCACGATGTGATGCGCGCGCAGCTCGGACGGATGGCCCAGGCCGGCCGCCTGCACGAGTTCCTGCAGTGCATGCAGCGTATTGCGATGGAAGTTGTACACGCGCTCGGCCTTGTCGGGCACGACGATGGCGCGCTGGCGCACCGGGTCCTGCGTGGCGACGCCGGTCGGGCAGCGGTCGGTGTGGCAGTGCTGCGCCTGGATGCAGCCGACCGCGAACATGAAGCCACGCGCCGAATTCACCCAGTCCGCGCCGATCGCGAGCGTGCGCGCGATGTCGAACGCGGTGATGATCTTGCCGCTTGCGCCGATCTTCACGCGGTCGCGCACGCCGATCCCGACGAGCGTGTTGTGTACCAGCAGCAGCCCTTCCTGCAGCGGCACGCCGACATGGTCGGTAAATTCGAGCGGCGCGGCGCCGGTGCCGCCTTCCGCGCCGTCGACGACGATGAAGTCCGGCACGATGCCCGTCTCGATCATCGCCTTCGCGATCCCGAAGAATTCCCACGGATGGCCGATGCACAGCTTGAAGCCGGTCGGCTTGCCGCCCGACAGCGTGCGCAGCCGCTCGACGAATTCGAGCAGACCGCGCGGCGTCGAGAATTCCGAGTGCGTCGCGGGCGAGATGCAGTCCTTGCCCATCGGCACGCCGCGCGTCTCGGCGATCTCGGGCGTGATCTTCGCGGCCGGCAGCACGCCGCCGTGGCCCGGCTTCGCGCCTTGCGACAGCTTGATCTCGATCATCTTCACCTGCGGATCGGCGGCCTGCTTCGCGAACTTGTCCGGGTTGAACGTGCCGTCTTCGTTGCGGCAGCCGAAGTAGCCGGATGCGATTTCCCAGATGATGTCGCCGCCGTGCTCGCGGTGGTACTTCGACAGCGAGCCTTCGCCGGTGTCGTGCGCGAATCCGCCTTTCTTCGCGCCGAGGTTCAGCGAGCGGATCGCGTTCGCGGACAGCGAGCCGAAGCTCATCGCCGAGATGTTGAAGATCGAGATGTCGTACGGCTGCGCGCGGTTCGCGCCGACCCGGATGCGGAAGTCGTGGTTCGGCAGCTTCGTCGGCGCGAGCGAGTGGCTGATCCATTCGTGCGCGACGGCCTTCACGTTCAGCTCGGTGCCGTACGGGCGATTGTCGGCGACGTTCTTCGCGCGCTGATAGACGAGGCTGCGCTGCGCGCGGGAGAACGGCTTCTCGTCGGTGTCGTCCTCGACGAAATACTGGCGGATCTCGGGGCGGATGAACTCGAACAGGAAGCGGAAATGACCCCAGAGCGGGTAATTGCGCAGGATCGCGTGACGGTCCTGGTTCAGGTCATACAGGCCGAGGGCGACGAGGGCGACGGGGATGATGATCCACAGCCAGGAAAGCACGTGAATCGACGCGAGTGCGGCCACGGCAACGAGCAGCAGCACGGCGCACCACATTGCGAGGTAGCGTCTGGAAAGCATGGGGGGGGGCTCCGCAAGAATCTTGAAATGCCGCCATGCGTACGCTGCGCGGCGGCGCACCGGCCGCGACGGAATCGTGTTCCGCCGGGCGCGGCGTGCCGCAAGTCTAAACCGAATGGATGTCAGCGTGCTTCGGCGAGCGCGCCCGCGTGGGCTGCCGCCGGCACGGCCTGGCCGGGCTGGCCGGTGGCCGCGAACTCGATGATGCCGCCGCCGAGGCAGATCTCGCCGTCGTACAGCACGGCCGACTGGCCGGGCGTCACCGCCCACTGCGCGTCGTCGAACGCGAGCGAGAAGCGCTCGCCGTCGGCCCCGCCGAACGCGGCCCGGCCGAACCTGCAGGCCGCATCGGCTTGACGATAGCGCGTCTTCGCCCCGCACGAGAAGCCTTCGGCCGGCGGCTCGCCCGCGACCCAGCTCACGTTGCCGGCGACGAGCTCGCGCGACAGCAGCCACGGGTGGTCGTGGCCCTGCACGACGTACAGCGTGTTCGACGCGATGTCCTTCGCCGCGACGAACCACGGTTCGCCGCTGCCGTCCTTGCTGCCGCCGAGGCCGATGCCCTTGCGCTGGCCGAACGTGTAGAACGCGAGGCCGATGTGCTCGCCGACTACCTTGCCGTCGGGCGTCTTCATCGGGCCGGGCTTCGTCGGAAGATAGCGATTCAGGAAGTCGCGGAACGGCCGTTCGCCGATGAAGCAGATGCCGGTCGAGTCCTTCTTCTTCGCGTTCGGCAGGCCGATCTGCGCGGCGATCTCGCGCACCTTCGTCTTCGGGATCTCGCCGAGCGGGAACATCGTCTTCGACAGCTGCGCCTGGTTCAGCCGGTGCAGGAAGTAAGACTGGTCTTTCGTGTGATCGAAGGCCTTCAGCAGTTCGAAGCGACCGTCGCGCTCGCGCACGCGCGCGTAGTGGCCCGTCGCGATCATTTCCGCGTCGAGCGACATCGCGTGGTCGAGGAACGCCTTGAACTTGATCTCTGCGTTGCACAGCACGTCCGGGTTCGGCGTGCGGCCGGCCGAGTATTCGCGCAGGAATTCGGCGAACACGCGGTCCTTGTATTCGGCCGCGAAGTTCACGGCTTCCACGTCGATGCCGATCAGATCGGCCACCGACACCACGTCGATCCAGTCCTGGCGCGTCGAGCAGTATTCGCCGTCGTCGTCGTCTTCCCAGTTCTTCATGAACAGGCCGACCACGTCGTACCCCTGTTCCTTCAGCAGCCACGCGGTCACCGACGAATCGACGCCGCCCGACATGCCCACTACTACACGGCGCTTGCTCATTTGTTTACCGCCTGACGGTCGAATGCTTCCGGGCGCGGCGCGACCGAATGCGTGTGCACGAAATCGAGCGGAATGCGCCGCCCGGCGAGATAGTCGTCGACGCAGCGCATCACCGCCGGCGAGCGATGGCGCTCGCTGCACGCGCGCAGTTCGTCGGCGCTCATCCACAGCGTACGGACGATGCCGTCGTCGAGCATGTGGCCGGGCAGCGGCTCGCCGGCCGTGCCGCAGAACGTGAAGCGCAGATAGGTCGCGCCGGCGCTGCCGGGGCGGTCGTAGTGCGCGAGATAGACGCCGACGAGCGCGTCGGGTACGAACGGATGCGCGGTTTCCTCGAGCGTTTCGCGGATCACGGCGTCGGCGAGTGTCTCGCCGGCTTCGAGGTGGCCGGCCGGCTGGTTGATGCGCAGGCCCGTCGAGGTTTCTTCCTCGATCACGAGAAAGCGACCGGCGCGCTCGACGAGCGCCGCGACGGTCACATGCGGGGTCCAGATTTCGGGTTTCATGGTTCGGCATTTTACCGGTTGCGCCCGGACGCTGCCGGCCGTCTGGTTAGACGAATCCGACCCCGGTCGTTCTTTGCGGCGGCAACAGGTCTTCCCGATTGCCGCGACGCGCATCGGCGCCGCCCGCCTCGGCTGGCGGCCAGCCGGGGGCGGAAGGTCCGATCGTCACGAGTCGAATCGCGCCCCGTTTTTCACGGGGCGACGATCGTCGCGACGCAGGCGGCGATCGTATCCCGCACGCGCACGATCGCCGGGTCGCGCTGCGTGCTCGTGCGCCAGCCGATTTCCACCGGGTAGCCCGGCAGCTCGACCGGGCACGCGAGCGCGCGCAGCGACGTCGACTGCGCGATCGCGCGAGCCGCATGCGCCGGTATCGTGGCCACCGCGTCGGAGCCGGCGAGCAGGTACGGCAGCGCCGCGAAATGCGTGGTCGACGCCGCGACGCGCCGTTTGTGGCCGAGCGCGGCCAGGGCTTCGTCGACGATCCCGATCACGCCGCCCGACGACACGAGCAGGTGATCGCGCTGCACGAAATCGGCGAGCACGAGCGTGCGCGGCGCGTGCGCGCGGCCGGCCGGATCGATGAGGCATGCGTAGCCACCCGTCGCGACCGCGCGCCGGCTCAGGCCGTTCGCCGAGAACCCGCCCGACGCGATCGCGAGATCGACGCCGTGCCGCAGCAGCGCGTCGCCCGCGATACCGCTGTGCGTCTGCCGAAAGATCAGCCGGATGCCCGGGGCTTCGCGCGCGACTGCCTCGATCAGCGCGCGGCCGAGCGCGATCTCGAAGTCGTCCGACAGGCCGATCGAGATCGTACGGCCGACCCGTTCGCCGCCGTCGGCCGCGATCGCGAGGCTTGCGCGGCAGCGGTCGAGCGCATCGGAGAGGATCGGCTTCAGTTCGTCCGCGCGCGGCGTCGGCGCGAGCCCGCGGCCGGTGCGCACGAACAGCGGATCGGCGTAGATCACGCGTAGCCGCGCGAGCGCCGCACTTACCGCCGATTGCGTGAGGCCGAGCCGCAGCGCCGCGCGGCTCGCGCCGCCTTCCTCGTACAGCGCCTCGAACACCTTCAGCAGGTTCAGGTCGAGCCCGACGATATCATCCGTATTCATGTCAGTTATCGTTTTATCGATTTGATCGATGAAATGATATCGATAAAGATGGCGTCACCCACTCACTGGAGACGCTTTCATGTCCACCTCAGTTATCGCCGCGCTGCAGATCGGCGCATCGCCCGCCGGCACGCGCGCCACGCTCGACACGATCCTCGGCTACGAAGCCGCGATCCGCGACAGCGGCGCGTCGCTCGTCGTGCTGCCAGAGGCCGTGCTCGGCGGCTATCCGAAGGGCGAGATCTTCGGCACGCGGCTCGGCTACCGGCTGCCCGAGGGCCGCGACGCGTATGCGCGCTATGCCGCGCAGGCGATCGACGTGCCGGGCCCCGAAACCGACGAACTGGCCGCGCTGTCGCAGCGCACGGGCGCGAGCCTGGTGATCGGCGTGATCGAGCGCGGCGGCAGCACGCTGTACTGCACGGCGCTGTTCTTCGATCCGCGCGACGGGCTCGTCGCGAAGCACCGCAAGCTGATGCCGACCGGCACCGAGCGGCTGATCTGGGGGCAGGGCGATGGCTCGACACTGCCGGTGGTCGACACGGCCGCGGGCCGTGCGGGCGCCGCGATCTGCTGGGAGAACCACATGCCGCTCCTGCGCTTCGCGATGTATGCGAAAGGCGTGCAGATCTGGTGCGCGCCGACCGTCGACGAGCGTGACCTGTGGCAAAGCTCGATGCGGCACATCGCACACGAAGGGCGCTGCTTCGTCGTGAGCGCCTGCCAGGTGCAGCCGTCGCCGCGTGCGCTCGGCATCGACGTGCCGGGCTGGGATCCCGAGCGGCCGCTGATCCGCGGCGGCAGCGTGATCGTCGGGCCGCTCGGCGACCTGCTGACGGAGCCGCTGATCGGCGAGGCCGGGCTCGTGACCGCGCGCATCGATACGGACGAGCTCGTGCGTGCGCGTTACGACTTCGACGTGGTCGGACACTATGCGCGCCCCGACGTGTTTTCGCTGCACGTCGACGAGCGGCCGAAGCGGTCAGTCGTGTTCGGGGAATGACGGGCGTTGCCGGGGCGCGGCCGCCCCGGCATGCGAATGGCGGCGGCGCGCGTCAGCGCATCGGCGCTTCCGCGATCCGCATGTAGTCGGCGATGCGCCGGCCTTCCATGTCCGGAAACTGCTCGTGCACGGTGATGTCGCCCATCCGCGCGATGTCGAAGGTGCGGAAGTCGTCGCGCAGCTCGCACCACGCGCCGATCGTCCAGCGTCCGCCCCAGTAGACGAGCCCGAGCGGCCACACGCGGCGCTTCGTGTGCGCGCCGAGCCGGTCGCGGTAGTCGAAGCTGACGATGTGATGCGTGTCGACCGCCTGGTGGATCGCGTCGACCTTTGCGCAGAATGTCTCGTCGATGTGGAACGAGGGCGCGAACACCGGCAGGCGATCGAGCGCGGTGCGCTTGTCGGCCGGCATCGCCGACGCGATCTTCGCGAGCGCCGAACGTGCGCCGCCCGCGAAGCGCGCGCCGCCCCAGGTCTCGAGCATCCGCGCGCCGGCCGCGAGTGCCGCGAGCTCCTCGGCGGTGAACGTGAGCGGCGGCAGGCTCGCGTTGCGGTTCAGCCGGTAGCCGATGCCGGCTTCGCCTTCGATCGGCACCCCTGACAGTTGCAGGTCGCGCACGTCGCGATAGACCGTGCGCGGCGACACCGACAGCCAGTCGGCGAGCTGCTGCGCGGTCGTGAGACGACGCCCGCGCAGCAGCTCGGCGATCTGGAACAGGCGGTCGGCACGGCGCGTCATGGCTGAACCTCGACTCCAACGGCTACGGGGACTTCGCGATGATAGCGCCGCGCCGGCCGGATCGTGGACGCGCTCAGTGGCATTTCGGTGCGTGCAGGCCGACGCGGTTGCCTTCGGTATCGATCAGGTAGCCGATGTAGCCGTAGTTGTTCGGCAACTCGACGACCGAGCCCTGTACGACGCCGCCCGCGCGTTTCGCGCGTTCGAGCGCCGCGACGACCGATTCGCCGGCGTTCAGGTACACGAGCACGCCGTTGGCGCTCGGCTTCATCTGCTGCGGATCGAACACGATGCTGCCGCCCGTGCTCGACGCTTCGTGATCGAACACGGCCATCGGCACGCCGCCGATGACTTCGCGTTGCAGCGTCGTCTGCAGCACGGTTTCGTAGAAACGGATCGCCCGGTCGAAATCGAGGGACGGGATGTCGAACCACGCGATCGCGCGTTCCAGGGTTGCGGTTTCGGTTGCTGCTGCAGTTGCGGACGTCATGACGAGCTCCTTGTTGTTCGGGTTCTTGATGGAAACCAGCCTTGCATTGCGCCGGGATTGCAGTGTGATCGGGTGCTGCTGACAGCGTGCTGTCAGTAGTCGTGGCGGTGCTGACAAAAGGGGGACCTGACGGCTTTGGCGGGTAAGGGCGGTGCGGGAACCGCATCGGCGCGCGGGTGGCGGCGCCGCACGCGGGCACCGCCCGCGTGGGGGCGGTGGAAAGAAAAACGCCCGGCTCAGGCCGGGCGTCGTCTGGGTGTCAGCAGGCGGCCGCGGCGGCCGTCTCGCGTGTCAGGCGTCGCCTTCCGGCGCGGCGGGGCGTGCCTTCACGCTGCCGGCGATCAGGTCGAAGCGGAACAACCGGCATTCGAGCGCGCCGTTGAACAGCGGCGTCTTCGCCGATTCGCGCAGGCGCAGCAGCCCCGGCAGCGATCGGTCCGACGTCAGCAGGAACGCCTGCCAGCCCGTGAAGCGCTGCTTGAGCGCATCGCCGAGCGCGTTGAAGAATTCGCTGTCCGGTGCATCGGTGTGCGTGCGGCGGAATGCGTCGTCGTTGCCGCGGTTGCGGCCCGTCTCGCGCACCTCGCCGCGCGCGCTGCGGCCGCGCACCTCGATCCGCTCGCCGTACGGCGGGTTCGCGAGAATGATGCCCGGGCCGTCGCACGGCGGCGTCATCCCGCGCGCGTCGACCTGCTTGAGCCACACCGACGGCACGCCCGCACGCTCGAGGTTTGCGCGCGCCTTCTCGAGCATGTCGCCCGAGATGTCGCTGCCGTACACGCCGAGCGAATCGCGCTTGCCGCGCGCCGCGCGCTTCGCGTCGAGCGCCGCGACCTTCAGGCCC
The DNA here is from genome assembly GCF_020419685.1 of Burkholderia sp. AU33545. Classification (NCBI taxonomy): domain Bacteria; kingdom Pseudomonadati; phylum Pseudomonadota; class Betaproteobacteria; order Burkholderiales; family Burkholderiaceae; genus Burkholderia; species Burkholderia sp. AU33545. The sequence goes on from NZ_JAIZRQ010000001.1 coordinate 165,154, forward strand.
TGCCATGCGGTGATGTCGTACTGCTTGAGCTTTTCGAAGCCGAACCGGCGCTCGACGCCCGGTGCGACGCCGAGCGCGATCTGCGCGGCTTCCGCGAGGAAGGTGCCGCTGCCGCACATCGGGTCATACAGCGGCGTGCCGGGCGTCCAGCCCGTCAGGCGCAAGATGCCGGCCGCGAGGTTCTCGCGCAGCGGCGCTGCGCCCTTGTCGAGGCGCCAGCCGCGCTTGAACAGCGGCTCGCCCGACGTATCGAGGTACAGCGTGCACTCGTTGGCCGTCAGGAACGCGAACACGCGTACGTCCGGCGCGCCGGTGTCGATGCTCGGGCGTGCGCCGGTCTTGTCGCGCATCCGGTCGCAGATCGCGTCCTTCACGCGCAGCGTCGCGAATTCGAGGCTCTTCAGCGGCGACTTGATCGCGGTGATGTCGACGCGCAGCGTCTGCGTCGATGCGAACCAGCGCTCCCATGGCTGCTCGAGCGCCAGCGCGTAGACGTCCTGTTCGTTGCGGTACGGGCGGTGCGCGATCTTCAGCAGGATCCGGCTCGCGATTCGCGAATGGAGGTTTGCGGCCATGCCGGCGGTCCAGCCGCCGCGGAAATGAACGCCGCCCGGCACCTGCGCGCCCGCGGTGAACGGCGCGCCGTCCAGATGTCGGCCGGCGATTTCGGCCAGCTCGGCGGCAAGCGCCGCTTCGAGGCCGCGCGGGCAGGGAGCGAAGAATTCGTACAGGGTGGGCGAGGACATAAGGCGGGTGAGGACGTGCAAAAGTCCACTATTGTACGCGGCGCGGGCGGCCGGAGCCGGCGTTGCATCCGATTCGGCGCGCCGGTGCCGGTGCGCCGGGCCCGACGGCGAGCCGGCAGGCCCGCGCGGCGACGCCCGCCTCGGGCTGCGCGCCGCCGTCGGACGGTCAGTGAGCGCCTGGCTGGCCGGCCCGCGCGGCCGGTGCGCCGGCCGGCCAGAACAGCGCGGACGGCTTCGACAGCACCGTGCGGACGATCGCGCCGACCAGCGCGCGCACCTTGGTGCGGCGCAGGCTGCGCGAGCGCACGGCCATCGTGAATGCGAGCGCGAAGCTCACGAGCACGTTGAGGATCGCCATGCTCAGGACGCCGGCGCAGGCCCACCACAGCTCGGGCGTGCCGAGCGCGCCCTTGCCGAGCACGCCGAGCGCGATCCCGATCGACCCGGCCGACAGCGTCACGTGGCGCACCTCGAACGGGAACAGGAACACGGTGACGATCGCCGGGATCAGGCCGAGCATCAGGCCGAGACCCACGTTGGCGACGACGCCCGCGACGTTCGAGCGACAGAAGTGCGCGAGTTTCGCGGCACCCGACGCGCCGAGCGTGAGCCGCAGCCGCCGGTTGTACGTGAGCGCGTCGCCGACCCGATGCAGCACGAACCAGTTGTCGGCCCAGCCCGCGAGCAGGCTCGACGCCCACAGCAGCACGCCCGTGAGCGCCGCATAGAATGGCGTCGGGCCCAGCAGCGAGAACGAATGCAGCGTCGCGTGCGCCTTCTCCGGCGAGATCAGGTTTGCGTGCAGCAGGTTGCCGGCGAACAGCTGCACGAGCAGGCACACGGGCAGCACGACGAGCACGTTGCCGGAAATCGCCGCGGCCTGCGTGCGGATCAGCGCGATCACCGACGCGACGAACGCCTTCACGCCTTCCTCGTGGCCGGTGTCGTCGAGCTCGCGCGCGAGCGTCGGCGCGGTCATCGCGGGCTGCTTGGTCGCGAGCGTGAAATGCAGGAAGTGCATCAGCATGAAGCTCGCCGCGTAGTTGACGCCCGCGAGCAACCCTTCGAGCATCGACTGCAGGTGCGCGCCGGTGATCGCGAACTTCACGCACACGGTCACGACGGTGACGAGCCCGCCGCCCGCGGCCATCCGCAGCATCTTCAGGTACTCGGCGCGGCCGCGCGAGATGTAGTGCTCGCCGGTGTCCGCGTTGGTCTCGACGAGCTTGCGCGCGAACAGCGAGAAGTTGCTGCGCATGAGGTGTGACACGCTCTGGCTGTTCTGGTTCGCGTCGACGAGTTCGGCCGTCAGGCGCGCCATCCCGCGCAGGTCGTCGCGTGCCATCCACGCGTTGAGCAGCATTTCCGCGCGCAGGATGCGCATGCGCATCCGTTCGACCTGGAACACGATGTCGACCGATACGCCGTTGCGGTACAGGTGCGCGAACACATCGTCGACGGCGATCCGGCATTCGTCGAGCAGCACGCGCAGGTAGTTCACCTCATGAAGCAGCTTGCTCGGGTCGCCGCCGTCCTCCACGGCCGTGTGCGCGGTCTCGACCGCGAGCATCGCGCGCGTGAGCCGATAGAACGGCTGCGTTTCGAGCGGCTTGCGCGCGTCGTCGTCGGACAGGCGGCTGCGCACCGTCTGCGACAGGCCGGTCGAGCTGATCTGGCAGGTCAGGTTGTGCAGCGCGGCCAGCAGGTCGCGCGAGAACGAGCCGGGCTCGTGGCGCTCTTCGTCGGTGACGTCGAACGAGAACAGCTCGGCGAGGCGCGCGAGCAGGTCATCGGGCAGCGCGTCGATCCATTGGGCGTCCCCGGGTGCCGGGAACATCAGCGTGAACAGCGCCGTCAGTTCGCGGCGGTTCGGCGCGGGCGGGATCAGCGACGCGTCGATGCGCTCGAACAGCGCGCCGAAGAAGCCGGAATGCACGGGCATCCCCGCGTCGCACAGCAGCGAGATGCCGTCGCATTCGCGCAGAATCCCGCGCAGGATGCGCGCGGCGTGCGATTTCCATGCGGGATTGCGGTCGAGCACGTGGAACAGGTAGCGCAGCCGCGCGTGCGCCGGATACGCGCGCGCGTCGGCGTCGCGTTCGGCCGGCGTGTCGTGCGCGACCTGCATCGCGCCGTTGCGGCGCAGCCAGTGCGCGAGCTCGATCAGCCATTCGCTGCGTTCGGCGTACGACGCCTCCGCGTCGGCATGCGCAAGCAGCGCATCGAGCTGGTGGCCCGCATTGCGCGACGCGCGCCACTTCTTGATCAGGGTCGTCAGGGAACGAAACATAAACGGAATAGCGAAAGCCCTGGACGGGCGGGTTCGGGATGCCGGCCGGAACAGGGCGCGGCGCCGGGGAGAACGGTGAGGCTGGTCGGGGGCGCGGACGATGCGCGGCGACCCGCGATGCGGCTGCCCCGGCGCGGACCACGCGGATCGCATGCGCGCCCCGACAGACGCGGCGATCGGACCGGATACCACTGGCGGATCGCCGCCGGCGTGCGCGCGCGACGAGCGGCGCGAGTCGGAAAGTGCGTAGGATCGTCAATCGGGCGCGAAAACGCAAGCCGACCGCGTTGCATGGTGCCGGTTCCGGCGGATTTTGACAAACAATGCAAAGCCGCCGTCCGGCCGATGGATGCCGAGCGGCGCGGGCAGTGGCGGCGAGGGCGGCAGGTTCGCGTGCGCGGTTGCATGCGCACGCGGATCGATGCCGACGACGACTATCGGGCGGCGTGTGCCGAGTGCAGCCGTACCGCGCGCATGCATCGGCCGCCGGCCCGCGCGTCGCGCTTACGCGCCGGACTTGCCCGTCGCGCCGGCATCGTTGCCGGGCATCGGACTGGCCGGGCAAGGCACGGCGGGCGCGGCGGCCGTTGCCTTGCCGGACGCGGTCGTCGAGGTGACCGACGCAGCCGCGGCTCCGCGCCGCGCGGCCATGGCGCGCACGCCGGACGCGGCCTGCGATGCGATCACGTCGAGCGCGCGCCGGTGGCCCGCGACGAGCGCGTCGTAGCCGTCGGCGACCGGTTCCGCGACGCTCGTGCGACACGTCATCACGGCCTGCGTGCCGAGCGCGCGCACGCTCCACACCGCATCGATCGCCGCGCGTTTGCCGGGCCACGACTCGAAGCGCTGCACGTTCACGCTGATCCGATAGACGGGCACGCCGGCCGGATACGCGGAATTCGCGACGTCGATCGTGCCGAGCTGCGCGGCGAGGTCGTCGGACAACGCGCGGCGGATTTCGTCGGCGGGCGGCGCGGCCCAGCGCTCCTGTTCGAGCACGTCGACCTGCGCGGCGTTCTTCTGCACGACGAGCTGGTTCTTCGCGACCTGCTCGGGCACGCCGACGGACGGCACCTCGATCAGGAACGACGGGTTGGCGGGCGCGGTACGCACGGGCGCGGCCGCGTCGGCCGGGCTCAGCGTATAGAACCGCGCGGGCGGCGAGCTGCACGCGGCGAGCGCAAGCGCGGCGAAGACTGCCGCCGCGCCGCTCGCGACGATGTTCGCGCGTGTCGTCGTCATTGTTGATCTCCTGGCTTGCCCTTGAGCAGCGATTCGGGATGGCGCTCCAGATAGTCGGCGAGCGCGTTCAGCGATTGCAGCGTGCGCGTGAGTTCCTTCAGTGCGCCGCGCACGTCGGACTGCAGCGGCGAATCCTGCTGCAGCGTCGCCTCGGCGGTCGAGAAGGTCTGCTTCGCGGCCGACAGCGTGTCGCGCGCTTCCGGAGCGACCTGCGTGTCGAGCTGCTTGAAGAGCTTGTCGGCGTTCGACAGCGCGCTGTTCAGGTTCGCGCCGATCTGGTCGAACGGCACCTTGTCGAGCTTCTTCGCGATGTCGGCGACCTGCAGCTGCAGTTCGTCGAGCGTGTTCGGCACGGTCGGCAGCTCGAGCGGCTGGCGTGCCGCGTCGATCTCCACGACCGGTGCCTTCGGGAAGAAGTCGAGCGCGACATAAAGCTGGCTCGTCAGCAGGTTGCCGGTGCGCAGCTGGCCGCGCAGCCCGTGCCTGACGAGGCGCGTGACGATCTCGCGGCGGGCCGGTTCGCCCTTGCTCTCGATCGTTTCGCGGAAGCGCGGGCCGAGCCGCTCCGGATACACGTTCATCGTCACCGGCATCAGGAAGTTCTTGGTCTTCGGATCGAAGTCGATGCCGATGTTCGTCACTTCGCCGAGCACGATGCCGCGGAAGTCGACCGGCGCGCCTACTGCGAGCCCGCGCAGCGACTGGTTGAAGTTCATCACGACCTGCAGCGGCTGGCCGTCCGGATCGCGCATCGCGTCCGTCTCGTCGGAGCCGAGGCGGAAGGTCGTGTTGTTCGGCGCCGTCGCGCCGCTGTCCTGGTTCGGCGGCGTCTGGAACGCGATGCCGCCGAGGATCACGGTCGCCAGCGACTGCGTGTTCAGCTTCAGGCCGCTCGAATCGAGCCGCAGGTCGACGCCGCTCGCCTGCCACCAGCGCGAGTTCACGCCGACGTACTGGTCGTACGGCGCGTTGACGAACACGTTGAACGTGACGCCCGTGCCGTCCTTGTCGAGCGAGAAGCCGACCACCTGGCCGACCTGCACGCGGCGGTAGTAGACGGGCGAGCCGATGTCGACCGAGCCGAGGGAATCGCCGCGCAGCACGTATTGCGTGCCCTTCTGGTCGCCGGTCACGGCCGGCGGCGTCTCGAGGCCGGTGAAGTCGGTCTGCGTGTCCTGCCCGTGGCCGGCATCGACGCCGATGTACGCGCCCGACAGCAGCGTGCCGAGCCCCGACACGCCGGTCGCGCCGACGCGCGGACGCACGATCCAGAAGCGCGAACCCTTGACCGCGAAGTCCTCGGCTTCCTTCTTCAGCTGCACCTGGACGAGCACGCGCGACAGGTCCTTCGACAGCTTGATCGTCTTGACCATGCCGATCTCGACGTCCTTGTACTTGACCTGCGTCTTGCCCGGCTCGAGCCCTTCCGCGCTGTGGAAGCTGATCGAGATTTCCGGGCCGCGTTCGCGCACGGACTTGATCACGAGGCCGATACCGATCAGCGCGGCGATCAGCGGCACGAGCCAGACGAGCGACGGCAGCCAGCCGCTTTTCGTCGAGATCGCCGGATCGGGCGGCCGGGACGCGTCTTGCTGCGGGCCTTGCGGACTATTCATGGTGTTTCCCTGAGGTTTCGACTGGATCCCAGATCAGGCGGGGATCGAACTGCATCGACGCGAGCATCGTCAGGATCACGACCGAGCCGAACGCGAGCGCGCCGGGGCCGGCCGTGATGACGGCGAGCGAACGGAAATGGACGAGCGCGACGGTGAGCGTCACGACGAAGATGTCGAGCATCGACCAGCGGCCGATCCGCTCGACGATCCGGTACAGGCGCGTGCGCTGCAGCGGCCGCCACACGGTGCGCCGCTGCGCGGTGCCGACGAGGATCGTCAGCACGCCGAGCTTGAGCATCGGCACGAGGATGCTGGCGACGAATACGACGACCGCGAGCGGCCAGTCGCCGGACGTCCAGAAATAGATGACGCCGCTCATGATCGTGTCCTCCTGCGAGCCGACGATCGACGACGTGCGCATGATCGGCAGCAGGTTCGCCGGAATATAGAGGATCGCGGCCGCGATCAGCAGCGCCCAGGTGCGCGTGATGCTGTTCGGCGTGCGGAAGTGAAGCGTGCTGCCGCAGCGCGCGCAATGCGCGTGCGGATGGTCGATCGTCTGCACGAGCCCGCATGCGTGGCAGCTGGCGTAGCCCTCGCGGGCGGCGGTCGGCATCGTCATTGGCGGGGCGCTTGCGGCGGCGAAGCGGTGCCGTCGGGCGTGGCGGGCGTGCGCCCGGCGCGCAGGTCGTCGGCGATGTCCCACAGCGTGCGTGGATCGAACATCAGCACGACGGCGGTCATCAGCGTGAGCGCGCCGAACGCGAACAGCGCCGCGTCGGGCACGACGCGCGCGAGGCTCACCATCTTCACGATCGTCACGACGATCCCGAGCATGAACACCTCGATCATCCCCCACGGCCGCACGAGCTGGATCGTGCGCAGCACGAAATTGAGGCCCGGCGGCACGACGCCACGCCGGATCGGCAGCAGCACGTACAGCAGTGCGGCCATCTCGACGAGCGGGAACAGCACGGTCGAGCAGAACACCATCACGCCGACGATCTCCATGTCCTGATGCCACAGCGCGTCGATCGCGCCGATCAGTGTCGTCTGCACGCGGGTGCCGTTCAGGTCCATTTCGAGGATCGGGAACGCCTGCGCGATGACGAACGTGACGAGTGCCGCGACCGCAAGCGCGCTGATGCGCTCGATCTGCGTGGTGCTGTTGCGATAGAGCAGTGCGTCGCAGCGCGGGCAGCGCGCGATTTCGCGACCGCTCAGGCGCGGTTTATGCAACAGTGCGTCGCATTCGTGGCAGGCAATCAGGTCGTGTCGTTGCATGGAAAAGGCAGTTGTGCGACGGGCGGGGAACGCGTCGACAGGGCCGGAACCCGCGCCAATCTTACCAAAACGGCTTTTTCGGCGTGTCAACGCCCCGTTGCCGGGTGACCGGCCGGTAACATGGCGCAAACCTGGCAGCAGGCTGACGCGCCTGTCCTCGGAGTCCGCGCGAGACAAAAGGTTGCGGTAGCATGGCGCCCGTGACAAGCGTCGGACGAATTTACCGGCGCAGCCGTTCGCTCAACTGAGGAATCCATGATGGCATCGAAATCGCCGCCGGCCTCGCCGGCACGCTACGCGCACACCGCGATCGCGCTGCACTGGCTGATCGCGCTGCTGATCGTCTGCGGCTTCGCACTCGGCTGGGTGATGACCGACATCCCCGGCTTCACGCCGACGAAGCTCAAGTACTTCTCGTGGCACAAGTGGATCGGCGTGACGGTGTTCGCGCTCGCGGTTGTGCGCGTGCTGTGGCGCGCGACCCACCTGCCGCCGCCGCTGCCGGGCGACACACCGGCGTGGCAGCGTGCGGTGTCGCACGGCGTGCACATGCTGCTGTACGTGCTGATGATCGTGATTCCGGTTACGGGCTACCTGTACAGCTCCGCGTCGAACATCCCGGTCGTCTATCTCGGCATCGTGCCGCTGCCGCGCCTGATCGATCCCGATCCTGCGCTGAAGGAAACCTTCAAGACGCTGCACGTGTCTTTGAATTACATTCTGCTTTCGCTCGTCGCCATGCATGTGCTCGCGGCGCTCAAGCACCAGTTGTTGGACCGCGACGGCCTGCTGTCGCGGATGCTTCCCTCTGCCAAATGAAGGATCCCATGAAAGTGTCTTTCTCCCGCTCCATGCTGACCGCGTTCGCCGCGGTGTCACTCGTTGCGTCGGCCGCGGCGCACGCCGACGTCGATCTCGCGAAGAGCAAGGTGTCCGCCGTGTCGAAGCAGATGAACGTGCCGACCGAAGGCGCATTCAGGAAGTTCTCCGCGCAGGTGAAGTTCGACCCGGCCAAGGCCGCGCAGGGCAGCGCGCAAATGACGATCGACATCGCGAGCTTCGACCTCGGCGACAAGATGTACAACGACCAGGTCGCGGGCAAGGACTGGTTCGACGCAAAGGCGTATCCGCAGGCGACCTTCGCGTCGTCGGCGATCGCGCCGGCGGGCGGCAACAAGTACAACGTGACCGGCAAGCTGACGATCAAGGGCAAGTCCGAAACCATCACGGTGCCCGTCACGGTCACGCAGAGCGGCCCGACGCAGACCTTCGACGGCGTGCTGCCGATCAAGCGTTCGGCGTTCAACGTCGGCACCGGCGAGTGGAAGGACACGTCGATCGTCGCCGACGAAGTGCAGATCAAGTTTCATCTCGTCGCCACGAAGTAAGCGGCGGGTTGTCGCATCACCCCGAATGCCGCGCGAGGGCGCGGCGCCGTTCCAAGGAGAAAGCGTTTGAAAAAGCATCTGATCATCGCCGCGGGCGCGCTGGCCGCTTCGCTGTCGTTCTCGGCATTCGCTGACAGCGCGACGTACCAGTTCGACCCGAGCCATACGTACCCGAGCTTCGAGGCCGACCACTTCGGCGGCCTGTCGGTCTGGCGCGGCAAGTTCGACAAGTCGAGCGGCACCGTGACGCTCGACCGCGCGGCGAAGACCGGTACGGTCGACGTGACGACCGACATCGCGTCGATCCACACGGGCAGCGCGAAGCTCGACGAGCACCTGCAGACGGCCGAGTTCTTCGACGTCTCCAAGTTCCCGCAGGCGAACTACAAGGGCGCCATCAAGTTCGACGGCGACAAGCCGGTGTCGGTGGTCGGTAACCTGACGCTGCACGGCGTCACGAAGCCGGTCACGCTGAAGATCGATTCGTTCAAGTGCATGCCGCATCCGATGCTCAAGCGCGAAGTGTGCGGCGTTGACGCCGTCGGCGAATTCAGCCGCGACGATTTCGGCCTCGACTACGGCAAGCAGTACGGCTTCAAGATGAAGACGAAGCTGCTGATCACGGCCGAAGCCGTCAAGCAGCAGTAACGCGCGCGGCCGGGCTGGCCGCCGCGTCACGCCGCCGGCCCGTCGCGAGCCAGCCGCCGCGCTCCCGTTTTCAGGGGGCGCGGCGGTTTTTTTTGCGCGCCTATAATCGTCGGCGCAGCGCGCGGCGCGAGAATCGGCGCGCCCGACACAACGTACAACGACAAGGAGATCGCCGATGCATGCCGTCACGCAGTCCAGCTCCATTGCCTCGTCGCCGCGCGTGTGGCGCGCGGTGGTCGCCGCGTCGATCGGTAACGCGCTCGAGTGGTTCGACCTCGTCGTCTACGGCTTCTTCGCGGTGACGATCTCGAAGCTGTTCTTTCCGGCCGGCAACGATACCGTGTCGCTGTTGCTCACGCTCGGCACGTTCGGCGTGTCGTTCTTCATGCGCCCGCTCGGCGCGATCGTGCTCGGCGCGTATGCCGACCGCGCGGGCCGCAAGGCCGCGCTCACGCTGTCGATCCTGCTGATGATGGCCGGCACGCTGGTGATCGCGGTGCTGCCGACCTACCAGACGATCGGCGTTGCCGCGCCGCTGATCCTCGTCGCCGCGCGGCTGATGCAGGGTTTCTCCGCCGGCGGCGAATTCGGCAGCGCGACCGCGTTCCTGGCCGAGCACGTGCCGGGGCGGCGCGGCTTCTTCGCGAGCTGGCAGGTCGCGAGCCAGGGGCTCACGACGCTGCTTGCCGCCGGCTTCGGCACCGTGCTGAACGCGCAGCTCACCGCCGACCAGATGGCCGTGTGGGGATGGCGCATCCCGTTCTTCTTCGGGCTGCTGCTCGGGCCCGTCGCGTACTACATCCGCTCGAAGGTCGACGAGACGCCCGAATTCCTCGCCGCCGAAAGCACCGCGAGCCCGCTGCGCGACACGTTCGCGTCGCACAAGGCACGGCTCGTCGCCGCGATGGGCGTGGTGGTGCTCGGCACCGTCGCGACCTATCTCGTGCTGTTCATGCCGACCTACGGCGTGAAGCAGCTCGGCCTTGCGCCGTCGGCCGCGTTTGCCGCGATCCTCGTCGTCGGCGTGATCCAGATGGCGTTCGCACCGCTCGTCGGCCACTGGTCGGATCGTTACGGACGCGTGCGCGTGATGCTCGCGCCGGCCGTCGGCATCCTCGTGCTGATTTATCCGGCGTTCGCGTACCTGGTCGCGCATCCGGGCTTCGGCACGCTGATCGCGCTGCAGGTGCTGCTCGCGTTCCTGATGACCGGCTATTTCGCGGCGCTGCCCGGGCTGCTTTCCGAAGTGTTTCCGGTGCAGACGCGCACGACCGGGATGTCGCTTGCGTATAACGTCGCGGTGACGATCTTCGGTGGCTTCGGGCCGTTCATCATCGCGTGGCTGATCCGCGCGACCGGGATGAAGACCGCGCCGAGCTTCTACCTGATGTTCGCGGCCGTGCTGAGCTTCGCGGCGCTGATCGTGCTGCGCCGGCGGTTCGGGTTCCGGTGACGCGGGGTGCGCGGCGGCGCGTCAGTCGCTGCCGCGCTCGCATACCGGCTGCGCCGGCATCAGTTGCGCGGGCGCCGCGATGGTCTGCACCGGCCGGCCGGCGAGTGCGTCAAGCGCCTGCCGGAGCTGCCAGTCGGCATCCGTGCCGAATTCCCGCTGCGGCAGCGCCGCGCTCTTCGACGTATCGATTTTCTCGCGCACGCGCGCTTCGCGCAGTTTCTGCCGTGCCTTGCGTACCTGCGCGAACGGATCGGGCGTCAGCCGGTCCGCATACGGCGCGCGGGCGAGATCGACTTCGCGGTACCACAGCAGCACGCCGTCGACGTCCGAGTCGTGGCGCGGCGGCACGAGCCAGTCCGGCACGACGCCGTAACCGTCCATCGGGCAGCCGTTCGGCCGCAGGTTGCGCGCGAACGTGAAATTGACGCGTGTGCCGTCGATCAGGTCGACGCCGGTCTGCGCGAGCCCCTTTCCGTAGGTCGGCATCCCGAGCAGCCGCGCGCGGCCGAGGTCCTTCAGTGCCGCCGCTGTCGCTTCGGCGGCCGACGCGCTCTGTCCGTCGACGAGCACGACGAGCGGCACGCTGCGCCACCAGTCGTCTGCCTGCAGCGGTGCGAGCGGATCCTGGCCGTGCATGACCGGCAGTTCGTAGTCGGGCCAGTTGGTCGTGAAGCGGCGACGCTTCGTGCCGTCGCGCTCGAGCGTCACCATCGCGGTGCGGTCGCGCCCGGCGAACAGCGCGGTGATGCCGATCGCCGCATTCAGCGCGCCGCCGCCGTTGATGCGCAGGTCGAGGATCACGCCTTTCACTGGCGGCCCCGCGCGGCGCGCGGCCTGCACCGCGTCGATATAGTTGCCGACCGCGGGCTCCGGGAAGCTCGACAGTCGCGTGTACAGGATGTCGCCCGCGAGCCGCTTGGCGGTCGCCGGGTGTGGCCGGACGATTGCGCGGACCGGCGCGAAGGTCAGCGTCGAATGGTTTGGACCACGCCGGACCGTGAGCTTCAGCGGCACGCCCGCGTCGCCCTTCGCGAGATTCACGACCTCGCTGCTGTCGATCCCGACGACGCTGCGGTCGTTCATCGCGACGACGAGATCGTCGGGCCGAACGCCGGCCTGTTCGGCGGGCGCGTCGGGGATCACGTCGATGATGTGCAGGCCGTCGGGCCGCGTCTCGAACACGATGCCGATGCCCGGCGTGCCGTCGCGTGCGCGGCGCTCGTCGTCGCGCCGTTGCTGTTCCTCCTTTGCGTTGAAGAAGCGCGCATACGGCAGCGTCTTGATTCCGTCGTGCACTGTGGCGTCGAGCAACGCGCCGATGTCGACGTCGGTGAGGTGCTGCTTCTTCAGCACTTCGACCGCGGCCTTCAGTTCGCAGAGCTGCGGTTCCCAGTCGGGCGGGCAGGGTGACGGTTGTGACGCCGCGGCAGCAGCAGCGGCGGGCGGGGCGGACGCGGATTGTGCGCGGGCGGCCGATGCGCATGCAACGAACGCGGCCGCGGCGGCGGCACCGGTACTCCAGGCGACGATGCGATGAACGACACGCGTGGCAGGCATCATGAGGACCGCGGCTTCGACGGGTGGCGGGGCGGGATGGTGAAGCGATTGTAGCCGACGGCCCGTGCGGTCGCGCCGGAGGAAGCGGGCGCGGCTCGCGCATGAAAAAAGGCCGGTCCAACAGGACCGGCCTTCTGGTATCCGCCGAAACGACGCGGCGCTTAAACCTGCGCGCCCGCGTTCGGATCGTCCGGATCGTGCGCCGTCTTCTTTTCCTTGATCAGGTCTTCGCGCTTGATGCCGAGCCACATCGCGAGCGAGCCCGCGACGAACACCGACGAGTAGATGCCGAACATGATGCCGACCGTCAGCGCGAGCGCGAAGTAGTGCAGTGTCGGGCCGCCGAAGAAGAACATCGACAACACCATCATTTCCGTCGACGTGTGCGTGATGATCGTCCGCGACATCGTGGTCGTGATCGCGTGGTTGATCACCTCCGACACGCTCATCTTGCGTTCGCGGCGGAACGTTTCGCGGATCCGGTCGAAGATGACGACCGACTCGTTGACCGAGTAGCCGAGCACCGCGAGAATCGCCGCGAGCACCGCCAGCGAGAACTCCCACTGGAAGAACGCGAAGAAGCCGAGAATGATCACGACGTCGTGCAGGTTCGCAATGATGCCGGCGACCGCGTACTTCCATTCGAAGCGGATCGACAGGTAGATCACGATGCCGATCACCACGCACGCGAGCGCGAGGAGACCGTCGGTCGCGAGTTCGCGTCCGACCTGCGGGCCGACGAACTCGACGCGCTGCAGCGTCACGTCCGGGCTCTGCGCCTTCAGCGCGGTCATCACCTGGTCGCTCTGCTGCGCGGACGTGAGGCCTTCCTTCAGCTGCAGGCGGATCAGCACGTTGCGCGACGTGCCGAAGTTCTGCACTTGCGCGTCGGCGTAGCCGAGCTTGCCGAGCGTGTCGCGCACGGGCTCGAGCTGCGCGGCCTGCTGGTACTGCACCTCGATCACCGTGCCGCCGGTGAATTCGACGGACAGGTGCAGCCCGCGGTGGAACAGGAAGAACACGGCGGCGAGGAACGTGACCAGCGAGATCACGTTGAACACCAGCGCGTGCCGCATGAACGGAATGTCTTTACGGATGCGGAAAAATTCCATGGCTTCGTCTCCGGGGCCTTATTGGGTCGAGCCCGGTTTCTTCGTCGACACGCCTTGCTGCGCGCGGTTGCGCAGCTGCGGCTTGCCGGCGCGCGGTGCGTTGCCCTTCGCGGGTGCGGCGAGCTTCGCGGCGCGTGCGGTATCGGTCGATTCGTCAGCCGCGGCGAACGAGGCGCCAGCCGTGGCGCCTTCCGGCTTCCACACCTGGCCGATCGCGAGCGACTTCAGCTTCTTGCGGCCGCCGTACCAGAGGTTGACGATCCCGCGCGAGAAGAACACCGCGGAGAACATCGACGTCAGGATGCCGAGGCAGTGCACGATCGCGAACGCGCGAACCGGGCCCGAGCCGAATGCGAGCAGCGCGAGGCCGGCGATCAGCGTCGTGACGTTCGAGTCGAGAATCGTCGCCCACGCGTGCGCGTAGCCGGCCTGGATCGCGATCTGCGGCGGCTGGCCGGCGCGCAGTTCTTCACGCACGCGCTCGTTGATCAGCACGTTCGAGTCGATCGCCATGCCGAGCGCGAGCGCGATTGCCGCGATACCCGGCAGCGTCAGCGTCGCCTGCATCAGCGACAGCACCGCGACGAGCAGCAGCAGGTTCACGGACAGGCCGATCACCGAGATCACGCCGAACAGCATGTAGTACGCGATCATGAAGACGGCGATCGCGCAGAAGCCCCAGATCACCGAGTGGACGCCCATCTTGATGTTGTCCGCGCCGAGGCTCGGGCCGATCGTGCGTTCCTCGATGATGTCCATCGGTGCGGCGAGCGAACCGGCGCGCAGCAGCAGCGCTAGGTCTGCCGCCGCCTGCGGCGTCGGCTGGCCCGTGATCTGGAAGCGGTCGCCGAGTTCGGACTGGATCGTCGCGACCGTCAGCACCTCGCCCTTGCCCTTCTCGAACAGCACCATCGCCATCGGCTTGCCGATGTTCTCGCGCGACACCGCGCGCACCGAGCGGCCGCCCGCCGAGTCGAGGCGGATGTTGACCGACGGACGCTGGTGTTCGTCGAAGCCCGCCGACGCATCGATGATGCGGTCGCCGGTGAAGATCACTTCCTTCTTCAGGAGAACGGGCGCCTGGTTGCCCTGCGTGAACAGCTCCTCGCCCGGCGGCACGGGGTCGTTCGGGTTCGGGTGCGTGTTGATCGGATCGGCGAGGCGCGCCTCGAGCGTCGCGGTGCGGCCGATGATGTCCTTCGCCTTCGCGGTGTCCTGCACCCCCGGCAGTTCGACGACGATGCGGTCGCTGCCTTGCTGTTGCAGGATCGGCTCGGACACGCCGAGTTCGTTCACGCGGTTGTGGAGCGTCGTCAGGTTCTGCTTGAGCGCGGCGTCCTCGACGGCCTTCTGCACGGCCGGCGTGAACGTGCCGACGACTTGCGTGCCGCCGCCGCCGGGCTGGGTCGCCCATTGCAGTTCGGTGACCGACGCGGCGAGCACCTTGCGGGCGTCTTCCGCCGTCTGCGCGTCGCTGAAATTGACGACGACGGACTGGTCGACGCGGCTCACGCCGCCGTCGCGGATGTTCTTGTCGCGCAGCAGCGTGCGCGCATCGGATGCGTCGGAGTCGAGCTTCTTCGTGAGCGCGCCCGTCATGTCGACCTGGAGCAGGAAGTGGACACCGCCGCGCAGGTCGAGGCCGAGATACATCGGCAGTGCGTGCAGCGCGGTCAGCCAGCGCGGCGACGCGCTTTGCAGGTTCAGTGCGACGACGTACTGCGGATCGTTCGGATCGGCGTTCAGCGACTTCTGCAGCAGGTCCTTGACGCGCAGTTGCGTATCGGTGTCCTTCAGGCGCACGCGGATGTTCGCGTTGGACGCCGTGTTCTCGAAGGTGACGTCGTCCGGCGTGATCTGCGCGGAAGCGAGCGCGGATTCGACCTGGGTCAGCGTGGTCGAGTCGAGCTTGACCGTGGCCTTGCCGCTCGACACCTGCACCGCCGGCGCTTCGCCGAAGAAGTTGGGCAATGTGTACAGAAGGCCGATGGCGAGCGCCACGACCATCACGACATATTTCCAGAGTGGATAACGATTCATGAGGGGGCCGAACGGGTGGTTGGCGTGAAAGCGTCGCGTCCGGCGCCGCGGCGGCCCGCTCTCTCAGGCGGGCACGACGCGGGGAGCCGGACGCTCGGTGAAAGCCTTACAGCGACTTGATCGTGCCCTTCGGCAGAATGGTCGTGACCGCAGCCTTCTGCACGGTGATTTCGGTGCCTTCGGCGATTTCGACGCCGATGTAGCCTTCGGTGACCTTCGTCACCTTGCCGACGAGGCCGCCGCTCGTGACGACTTCGTCGCCCTTCGCCATGGCCGCGAGCATGTTGCGGTGTTCCTTCTGGCGCTTCATCTGCGGACGGATCATGATGAAGTACAGCACCGCGAACATCAGGATGAGCGGCAGGAAGCTCATCAGGCTCGATTCGGCGCCACCGGCACCTTGCGCGAAGGCATTGGAAATGAACGGCACGTTGGTCTCTCCGTAGGGGAAGATCGAAAATTAAGCCGGTTATTCTACCACCGGCCCCATGTGCAAACGGCGCAGCAAATGCGCTTTCGGATCAAGCTGTTAAAGCATGAAACGGCACCGTTGCGACGCGTTTGGAAAGGCAATTGTAATATTCGGCGGCCACGACTGGCGGTCGGGACGCGATATTTAGTACACATCCTATGTGACGTGGCGCGGTGCGGGCAGCGGTTCGAAGCCACGCGGCCCGCCGGCCGGTCAGTCGACCCCTCTTGCGCGATCCTCCGCGAAGCGCTGGCGGAACGCATCGAACGTATGGGTCTCGATCGCGTCGCGGATCTCGTTCATCAGCTGCAGGTAGTAGTGCAGGTTGTGGATCGTGTTGAGCTGCGCGCCGAGGATTTCGCCGACGCGGTGCAGGTGGTGCAGGTAGCCGCGCGAGAAGTTCTGGCACGTGTAGCACGTGCAGCTCGCGTCGAGCGGCTTCAGCGAATTCTTGTGCGTCGCGTTGCGGATCTTCACGTCGCCGAAGCGCGTGAAAAGCCACCCGTTGCGTGCGTTGCGGGTCGGCATCACGCAGTCGAACATGTCGACGCCGTTCGCGACGCCCTCGACCAGATCCTCCGGCGTGCCGACGCCCATCAGGTAGTGCGGCTTGTTGGCCGGCAGCTTCGGGCCGACGTGCCGCAGCACGCGCATCATGTCTTCCTTCGGCTCGCCGACCGACAGCCCGCCGATCGCGAGGCCGTGGAAGCCGAGCTCCGACAGGCCCGCGAGCGATTCGTCGCGCAGGTCCTCGAACATCCCGCCCTGGACGATCCCGAACAGCGCGTTCGGGTTGCCGAGCCGGTCGAACTCGTCGAGCGAGCGTTTCGCCCAGCGCAGCGACATGCGCATCGAGTCGGCCGCTTCCTTGTGCGTGGTCGGCACGCCGTTGGTCGCGTACGGCGTGCATTCGTCGAACTGCATCACGATGTCGGAGTTCAGCACCTTCTGGATCTGCATCGACACTTCCGGCGACAGGAACAGCTTGTCGCCGTTGATCGGCGATGCGAACGTCACGCCGTCCTCGGTGATCTTGCGCAGGTCGCCGAGCGAGAACACCTGGAAGCCGCCCGAGTCGGTCAGGATCGGCTTGTTCCAGCCCATGAAGCCATGCAGGCCGCCGTGCGCGTCGATCGTCTCGAGGCCGGGGCGCAGCCACAGGTGGAACGTGTTGCCGAGAATGATCTGCGCCTTGATCTCGTGCAACTCGCGCGGCTGGATCGCCTTCACGGTGCCGTACGTGCCGACCGGCATGAAGATCGGCGTCTCGACCACGCCGTGGTTGAGCTTCACGCGGCCGCGGCGCGCATGGCCGTCGGTCGTCAGCAGTTCGAATTCGAGCCCGTTGGCCGGGCGGTCCTGCACGGGAGCGTGCGTATCGTGGGATGAACCTTCGGTCATCGCGTCATTCTCCTTGCCACCGGAGAACAGTCCGGCGCATGTTGGAAACGCCGCCGGCAAGCCGGCGGCTGGGAAAAGCGGGCGCGCGCCATCGGAGCGCGCGCAGCGGGACAACGGGAGCCACGGCGGCTGCGCGGTCGCGGGCCGGTGCGTCTTCGCACCTGCCTCGCTTACGCGCGCGGCGCCTCCGGCGTGTCGCGCCGCGTGAGCAGCATCGCATCGCCGTAGCTGAAGAAGCGGTAGCGTTCGTCGATCGCGTGCCGGTACGCGGCGCGGATCGTCTCGACGCCCGCGAACGCGGACACCAGCATCAGCAGGGTCGACTTCGGCAGATGGAAGTTCGTCACGAGCCGATCGACGACGCGGAAACCGTAGCCCGGCGTGATGAAGATGTCGGTCTCGGCCTGCGTCGCCGCGAGCGGGCGGCCCGCTTCGTCGGCGCTGCGCGCCGCGGCTTCGAGCGCGCGCATCGACGTCGTGCCGACCGCGATCACGTTGCCGCCGCGCGCGCGGGTCGCGGCGATCTTGTCGACGAGTGATTGCGGCAGGTCGTACCACTCGCTGTGCATCCGGTGCTCGGCGATGTTCTCGACGCGCACCGGCTGGAACGTTCCGGCGCCCACGTGCAGCGTCAGCGTCGCGCGCTCGACGCCCATCGCGTCGAGCTTGTCGAGCAGCGGCTGGTCGAAATGGAGCCCGGCCGTGGGCGCCGCGACCGCGCCCGGGTTGCTCGCATAGACGGTCTGGTAGCGCGTCTCGTCGTTCGCGTCGGCGTCGTGCTCGATGTACGGCGGCAGCGGCAGGCGGCCGTGCTGCTCGATCAGCGTGAGGCACGGCTCCGGGAAATGCAGCGTGAAGAACGGCTCGACGCGCTCGCCGACCGTCACGTCGAACGCGTCGGCGAGGCGCAGCGTCGTGCCGGCGCCCGGCGACTTGCTCGCGCGGATCTGCGCGAGCGCGGTGTGCGTGCCGGTCACGCGCTCGATCAGCACCTCGATCTTGCCGCCACTGGCCTTCTGGCCGAAGAAGCGCGCCTTCAGCACCTTGGTATCGTTGAACACGAGCAGGTCGCCGGGCGTGATGCACGACGGCAGCTCGGCGAAGCGGCGGTCGACGAGGCGCGCGGGCTCGACGGTGCCATCGACCTCGAGCAGGCGGCTCGCGGTGCGGTCGGGCAGTGCGGTTTGCGCAATCAGCTCGGGAGGCAGATTGAAATCGAAATCGGAAAGCGTGAACATGCGGGCTGGTTCGAAACGGCCGGCGGGCGCCGCCGACAGGGCGGAAACGCATGAATGGGGCGCGCAAGCCGCTATGATGGCGGGATGCGCGGCCTGGCCGGCGTCGTTCGTTCGGACGACGTGAAAGCCGCTATTGTACTTGCCTTGCGAAGCACCCAGACGATCCGATGCCTGTGTCACCACGCCGTTCCTCCGCCGCTGTTGCCGATTCCGCCGATCCGTTCGACGCGGACGATGCCGCGTTGCACGCGCAAAGTGTCGAGCCGCGCGGTGCCGCGCCGCGCCGCGCGGGCCCGAAGCGCGGCGCCGACGGGCGCCTCGCGCAGCCGGCCGCCGCCGCGCCCGACGTCGAACCGGGCGCGGGCAGCGACGACGCGGGGGCAGCCGGTACGCCCGGCGCGAAGCGCAAGAAGAAGCCGGCTGCCGACAAGCCCGTGAAGACCGCCGACAAGCTTGCGAAGCTCGGCCTCACACGCTCGATCGATCTCGTGCTGCATTTGCCGATGCGCTACGAGGACGAAACCACGCTCACGCCGATCGGCGAACTGCTGCCGGGCGGCATCGCGCAGACCGAGGGCGTGGTGTTCGACAACGAAGTCGCATACCGGCCGCGGCGCCAACTCGTCGTGAAGATCCAGGACGACGACGGCGAGCAGCTCGTGCTGCGCTTTCTCAATTTCTACGGCTCGCAGGTCAAGCAGATGGCGGTCGGCCAGCGGCTGCGCGTGCGCGGCGACGTGCGCGGCGGCTTCTTCGGGATGGAGATGGTGCATCCGGCCGTGCGCGTCGTCGAAGCCGATGCGCCGCTGCCGCAGGTGCTCACGCCCGTCTATCCGAGCACGGCCGGCGTGTCGCAAGCCTATCTGCGCAAGGCGATCGAGAACGCGGTCGAGCGCACGCCGCTGCCCGAGCTGCTGCCGCCCGAGATCGAACGCGACTACCTGAAGCCGCTCGGCGTGCCGACGCTCGCGCAGGCCGTGCGCATCCTGCACCACCCGGGCGTCGATTCCGATGAAGCCGCGCTGATGGACGGCTCGCATCCGGCGTGGACCCGCATCAAGTTCGAGGAACTGCTCGCGCAGCAGCTGTCGCTCAAGCGTGCGCACGAGGAGCGCCGCACGCGCGCGGCGCCCGCGATGCCGCGCCGCACCGCGACCGATGCCGACGCGCTGACGACGCGTCTCTACGCGGCGCTGCCGTTCACGCTGACGGGCGCGCAGTCGCGCGTCGTCGACGAGATCGCGCACGACCTCACGCTCGCGCATCCGATGCAGCGGCTGCTGCAGGGCGACGTCGGCAGCGGCAAGACGGTCGTCGCGGCGCTGGCGGCCACGCAGGCGATCGACGCCGGCTACCAGGCCGCGCTGATGGCGCCGACCGAAATCCTCGCGGAGCAGCATGCGCGCAAGCTGCGCGCGTGGCTCGAACCGCTCGGCGTATCGGTCGCCTGGCTCGCGGGCAGCCTGAAGGCGAAGGAGAAGCGCGCGGCGATCGAGGCCGCGGCGCTCGGCACCGCGCAGCTCGTGATCGGCACGCACGCGATCATCCAGGACACCGTCGAATTCGCGCGGCTCGGCCTCGTGATCGTCGACGAGCAGCACCGCTTCGGCGTCGAGCAGCGTCTCGCGCTGCGCGCGAAGGCCGCAAACGCGGCCAACGGTGCACGCGATTTCCAGCCGCACCAGCTGATGATGTCGGCCACGCCGATTCCGCGCACGCTCGCGATGACGTATTACGCGGATCTCGAGGTGTCGACGATCGACGAATTGCCGCCGGGCCGCACGCCGGTGCTGACGCGCCTCGTCGGCGATGCGCGGCGCGAGGAGGTGATTGCCCGCGTGCGCGAGGCCGCGCTGACCGGCCGCCAGGTCTATTGGGTGTGTCCGCTGATCGAGGAGAGCGAGACGCTGCAGCTGCAGACGGCCGTGGAGACCTACGAGACGCTGGCCGCGGCACTGCCCGAACTGAAGGTCGGGCTCGTGCACGGGCGGCTGTCGCCAGCCGACAAGGCGGCCGTGATGGAAGCCTTCACGCGCAACGACGTGCAGTTGCTCGTTGCGACGACCGTGATCGAGGTCGGCGTCGACGTGCCGAACGCGTCCCTGATGGTGATCGAGCACGCGGAGCGCTTCGGCCTCGCGCAGTTGCATCAGCTGCGCGGCCGCGTCGGGCGCGGCACCGCGGCGTCGGTCTGCGTGCTGCTGTACACGGGCCCGCTGTCGCTGACCGGCCGTGAGCGGCTGAAGACGATGCGCGAGACGACCGACGGCTTCGAGATCGCGCGGCGCGACCTCGAAATTCGCGGCCCCGGCGAATTTCTCGGCGCGCGCCAGTCCGGCGCCGCGATGCTGCGCTTCGCGAACCTCGAGACCGACGGCTGGCTGATCGACCCGGCCCGCGACGCGGCAGCGCGGCTGATCGCCGCGTATCCCGACGTGGTCACGCAGCACCTCGCACGCTGGCTCGGCGGGCGGGAGCAGTATCTGAAGGCCTGATTCGCGCATTCAGGGACGGATAGAAAACCGCCGTTCGGCGGTGATTCGGCGCATCGCGATGCAGAGAAACTTGGCGAACCGGTGCCAACGGGTGTATAAATTAAACCTATCGCCTGTATAACCCTGATTGACCCACAATGACCCTGACTGAATTGAAGTACATCGTCGCGGTCGCGCGCGAACGGCATTTCGGTCGCGCGGCCGAAGCATGCTTCGTGAGCCAGCCGACGCTATCGGTGGCGATCAAGAAGCTGGAAGACGAGCTCAACGTGCAGATTTTCGAGCGCGGCGCGAGCGAAGTGAGCGTGACCCCGATCGGCGACCAGATCGTCACGCAGGCGCAGCGCGTGCTCGAGCAGACCTTCGCGATCAAGGAGATCGCGAAGCAGGGCAAGGACCCGCTCGTCGGCCCGTTCCGTCTGGGCGTGATCTACACGATCGGGCCGTACCTGCTGCCGACGCTCGTCAAGCAGATGATCCAGCGCGTGCCGCAGATGCCGCTGATGCTGCAGGAGAATTACACGCTGAAGCTGCTCGAACTGCTGAAGCAGGGCGAGATCGACGCCGCGATCATGGCGCTGCCGTTCCCCGAAACCGGCCTGATGGTGCGGCCGCTGTACGACGAACCGTTCGTCGTCGCGCTGCCGGCCGGCCATCCGTGGGAGAAGCGCCACGAGATCGACGCCGAGGACCTGAAGCAGGAAACCATGCTGCTGCTCGGCAACGGTCACTGCTTCCGCGACCATGTGCTCGGCGTGTGCCCGGAGCTGATGCGCTTTTCGCAGACGGCCGACGGTATCCAGAAGACCTTCGAAGGCTCGTCGCTCGAGACGATCCGCCACATGGTCGCGAGCGGTGTCGGCATCACGGTGCTGCCGCGGATGTCGGTCGCCGAAGTCGGCCCGCGCGCGAACGGCCCCGACGCCGAGTTGCTGTCGTACGTGCCGTTCAACGAACCGGTGCCGGATCGTCGCGTCGTGCTGGTGTGGCGCAAGAGCTTCACGCGGATGCCGGCGATCGACGCGATCAGCGACGCGATCGCGGCGTGCGACCTGCCAGGCGTCGCGAAGCTCGACATGCCGGCGACGATGAATTGAGCAGGGTGCGGTGCATCTGAGGCAGGCCAGGGACGGGGTCTAGCGACCCCGTTTATTTTTGCCTATCGAATAGATGAAATTTATCAAATTCAAATTCATGATAGAAATTCATAGAATCACTTCCATGGATTGCACTGGATCTGCGGTCCGATTTGCACACTGAATGCAGATGTCAAAGGAGTATGTCATGATGCGGTCGGTATTGCAGCACGCGCAGCGGAACATCCCGTCGCGCGACGTGGTCGTAAATCGCGCGAGGGCAGCGGCCCGAAGCCTGCGCCCGATAGCGTTCGCGTATCTGGCGGACCGTGTGCATGGCGGATGAGTGCCGCGGCACCCTGGTTCCGTGTTCCCCCGACTCATCGCCATTCAGCCATGAGGGAGCATTGCATGTCCGAAGTCCCGCAGCCCGCATCGAAGGCAACTCCGCCTGACACCCCGTAGCACGACAGGACCAACCTGTTCCGTTTCATCCCCCTGCAATGCTCCACGAACCGCGCCCGGCAAGTGGGGGCTTACGAGCAAGTAAAGGAGAAAAAAGCATGTCGACCGAATCGAAATGTCCGTTCAACCATACGGCGGCCGGCGGCACGTCGAACAAGGACTGGTGGCCGAACCAGCTCAATCTCAACATCCTGCATCGGCACTCGGCGCTGTCCGATCCGATGGACAAGGATTTCGACTACGCGGAAGCGTTCAAGAAGCTCGACCTCGCGGCGGTGAAGCGCGACCTGCAGGCGCTGATGACGACTTCGCAGGACTGGTGGCCGGCCGACTTCGGTCACTACGGCGGCCTGTTCATCCGGATGGCCTGGCATAGCGCCGGCACGTACCGGACCGCCGACGGCCGCGGCGGCGCGGGCGGCGGGCAACAGCGCTTCGCCCCGCTGAACAGCTGGCCGGACAACGGCAACCTCGACAAGGCGCGCCGGCTGCTGTGGCCGATCAAGCAGAAATACGGCCGCAACATCTCGTGGGCCGACCTGATGATCCTGACCGGTAACGTCGCGCTCGAATCGATGGGCTTCAAGACCTTCGGCTTCGCCGGCGGCCGCGTCGACACGTGGGAGCCGGACGACGTCTACTGGGGTTCGGAAAAGATCTGGCTGGAACTGAGCGGCGGCCCGAACAGCCGTTACTCGGGCGACCGTGACCTCGAGAATCCGCTCGCGGCCGTGCAGATGGGCCTCATCTACGTGAACCCGGAAGGCCCGGACGGCAACCCCGACCCGGTCGCGGCGGCACGCGATATCCGCGAGACGTTCGCGCGGATGGCGATGAACGACGAAGAAACGGTCGCGCTGATCGCCGGCGGCCATACGTTCGGCAAGACGCACGGCGCGGGCCCCGCATCGAACGTCGGTCCGGAACCGGAAGCGGCCGGCATCGAGCAGCAGGGTCTCGGCTGGAAGAGCACGTACGCATCGGGCAAGGGCCGTGACGCGATCACGAGCGGCCTCGAAGTGACGTGGACGTCGACGCCGACGAAGTGGAGCAACGATTTCTTCAAGCACCTGTTCAGCTACGAATGGGAATTGACGAAGAGCCCGGCCGGCGCGCATCAGTGGGTCGCGAAGGGCGCCGACGAGGTGATTCCGGATGCGTTCGATCCGGCGAAAAAGCATCGCCCGACGATGCTGACGACCGACCTGTCGCTGCGTTTCGACCCCGCCTACGAGAAGATCTCGCGCCGCTTCTACGAGAACCCGGCCGAGTTCGCCGACGCGTTCGCGCGCGCCTGGTTCAAGCTCACGCACCGCGACATGGGCCCGCGTGCGCGCTATCTCGGCCCGGAAGTGCCGGCCGAGCAACTGCTGTGGCAGGACCCGATTCCGGCCGTCGACCACGCCTTGATCGACGCTGCCGATGTTGCCGCGCTGAAGGCGAAGATCCTCGCGACGGGGCTGAGCGTGTCGCAGCTCGTGTCGACCGCATGGGCGTCCGCATCGACGTTCCGCGGTTCGGACAAGCGCGGCGGCGCGAACGGTGCGCGCATCCGCCTCGCGCCGCAGAAGGACTGGGAAGTCAACCAGCCCGCGCAGCTTGCGAAGGTGCTCGAAACGCTCGAAGGCGTGCAGAAGGCGTTCAACGATGCGCAGACGGGCGGCAAGAAGGTGTCGCTCGCCGACCTGATCGTGCTGGCCGGTGCAGCCGGCGTCGAGCAGGCCGCGAAGAATGCGGGCGTGGCCGTGACGGTGCCGTTCGCGCCGGGCCGGATGGACGCGTCGCAGGAGCAGACCGATATCGAAGCGATGGCCGTGCTCGAGCCGGTTGCGGACGGTTTCCGCAACTACCTGAAGAGCGCGTACAAGACGCCGGCGGAGGCGCTGCTGGTCGACAAGGCCCAGCTGCTGACGCTGAGCGGGCCGGAGCTGACGGTGCTCGTCGGCGGCCTGCGTGTGCTCGGCGCGAACGTCGGTGACGCAAGGCACGGCGTGTTCACCGATCGTCCGGGCTCGCTGACCAACGACTTCTTCGTGAACCTGCTCGACATGGGCACGGAGTGGAAGCCGGTGTCGGCCGCTAACGACGTGTTCGAAGGGCGCGATCGGGCGACGGGCCAGGTCAAGTGGACGGGTACGCGCGTCGACCTGATCTTCGGTTCGCACTCGCAGTTGCGTGCGCTGGCCGAGGTGTACGGCAGCGCGGACGCGAACGAGAAGTTCGTGCGCGATTTCGTCGCGGCCTGGAACAAGGTGATGAACCTCGACCGTTTCGACCTCGCGTGAATGTCGCGATGCGGTAACGCAGTCACGCTGTAACGTGAAACGGCCGGTCGCACGACCGGCCGTTTTTTCTTCCAGGATCTTGTCGAAGGAGTGACGACCATGACGCAAATGATGCTGAACATGCGCACCGCGTTCACGCCGGCCGAGTGGGCGCGGCGTATCGTCGGTTTCGCGATCGTCGTCGGCGGTGCGGCCGAGCTGGCCGCGCAGGCGCTGCACGCGCTCGCGCCGCTCGTATCGAGCGCTGGCGGCTGAGCGCGGCGAGTCCCGAACGGGTGCCGTGCAACGCGGCATGCGGATTGCTCGACGCATTTTCTCCGGTTCAACATTTCGAATGAGGAGTTCCGAAGATGGCCAGGAAAGGCAACGCCACGCAGATCAACATCGGCATCAGCGACAAGGACCGCAGGAAAATCGCGGATGGCCTGTCGCGCCTGCTTGCCGATACGTTTTCGCTGTACCTGAAGACCCACAATTTCCACTGGAACGTCACGGGTCCGATGTTCAATACGCTGCACCTGATGTTCGAAGCGCAGTACAACGAACTGTGGCTCGCGGTCGACTCGATCGCCGAGCGCATTCGCACGCTCGGCGTCGTCGCGCCGGGCACGTTCGCGGATTTCGCGAAGCTGTCGTCGGTGCCGGAAGCGAACGGGGTGCCGGGGGCGGAAGAGATGATCCGTCAGCTCGTAGAAGGGCACGAGACGGTCGTGCGCACCGCGCGCGAAATCTTCCCGATCGCCGATGCGGCGAGCGACGAGCCGACCGCCGACCTGCTGACGCAGCGCCTGCAGACGCATGAAAAGACCGCGTGGATGCTGCGGTCGCTGCTCGCGTAAGTTCGATGCGGCCGGTATCGGCGGGCAGTCCGACCTCAAACCGGGCCAGGTTGCCTGCATCGGATTGAATTCCGCCTGCCCGCCGGTGCATGTCCGCCGCACATCTGTCCCTGGATTGGCGGCGGGACTGCCCCGGCCGCTTGCAGCGGGCCGGAGCGGCCGACGCGCGGGCCGCGCCACCCGGCCGCGGGCCATCCCGACATGACGCGAACCGTGCCTCCGCTCTAAAATGCCGGGATTATCTTCCCGGTGCTTCGCCATGCTTGCCCGCTTTCCCCTGTATCTGCGGCTCGTCCGGATGGACAAGCCGATCGGCAGCCTGCTGCTGCTCTGGCCGACGCTCAACGCACTGTGGATCGCATCGGACGGCCATCCGCGCTGGCCGCTGCTCGTGATCTTCGCACTCGGCACGCTGCTGATGCGCTCGGCCGGCTGCGCGATGAACGACTATGCCGACCGCGATTTCGACCGTCATGTGAAGCGCACGGCCGATCGGCCGCTGACGTCGGGCAAGATCCGCGCATGGGAAGCCATCGCGATCGCGGTGGTGCTGTCGTTCATCGCGTTTCTCCTGATCCTGCCGCTCAACACGCTGACGAAGGAGTTGTCGGTCGTCGCATTGTTCGTCGCCGGTTCGTATCCGTTCATGAAGCGATTCTTCGCGATTCCGCAGGCGTATCTCGGCATCGCTTTCGGCTTTGGCATCCCGATGGCCTTCGCGGCCGTGCAGGACACGGTGCCGATGCTCGCGTGGGTGATGCTGATCGCGAACATCTTCTGGTCGGTCGCGTACGACACCGAATACGCGATGGTCGATCGCGACGACGACATCAAGATCGGGATTCGCACGTCCGCGCTGACGTTCGGCCGTTTCGACGTCGCGGCCGTGATGGCATGCTATGCGGTGACGCTCGGCATCTACGTATGGATCGGCGTGACGCTCGGCTTCGGCCTCGCATACTGGGCGGGCTGGGCGGCGGCGGTCGGCTGCGCGCTGTATCACTACACGCTGATCAAGGGGCGCGAGCGGATGCCGTGCTTCGCGGCGTTCCGGCACAACAACTGGCTCGGCGGCGTGCTGTTCGCGGGAATCGCCGCGCATTACCTGCTGGCGGGTGCGGCCGGCAACTGAAGGGGCCGCGCGCCGATGCGCGATGCCAGCAAAAAAAGCGGCCGAGGCCGCTTTTTTTGTTGCCGGCGCCGGAAGCCCGGCGGCGGTCGCCGCGCTTACGCGCGGCCGAGCTCGTCGCCCATTTCCTTCGCGCGTGCCTCGGCTGCGAGCGCGCCGCGCACGATCGCTTCCTTCACGCCCTGCGCGTCGAACGACGCGAGCGCGGCGGCCGTCGTGCCGCCCTTCGACGTCACGCGCTCGCGCAGCACGCTTGCCGGCTCGCCCGATTGCGCGGCGAGTTGCGCGGCGCCCGCGAACGTCGCGACCGCAAGCGCGCGGCCCTGTTCGTCGTTCATGCCGAGGCGGCGCGCGGCTTCCTGCAGCGCTTCGATGAAGTAGAACACGTAGGCCGGGCCGCTGCCCGAGATTGCCGTGACCGCATCGAGCTGCGCTTCGTCGTCGAACCACACGATCTCGCCGACCGCGCCGAGCACGTTCGACGCGAGCTCGCGACCGGCCGCGTCGACGCCCGGCAGCGCGGCGAGACCCGTCACGCCCATGCCGACCAGCGCGGGCGTGTTCGGCATCGTGCGCACGACGCGCGCGTAGTCGCCGAGCCAACGGGCGAGGTCGGTGCCGCGGATGCCTGCCGCAATGCTGATCACGAGCTGCGATTTCAAATGCGGTGCGAGCGCTTGCGCGACGTCCTTCAGCGCCTGCGGTTTCACCGCGAGCACGATCGCGTCGTAGTCCGCGAGCGTCGCGTCGATGGCCGCGCCGGTGCGGACGCCGAACTGCTGCGCCGCGCGCGCGCGGGCGTCCTCGTTGACGTCGATGGCATACAGGCCGTCAGCGGCGACGCCGCGCTTGATCAGGCCGCCGATGAGGGCCGCGGCCATGTTGCCGCCGCCGATGAATGCGATTTTCATGATGTCAGATTGAGCAGGTGATTGAACGGAAAGGCGGAAAAGCGCAGCGCTCAGTGCGAATAGTCGCGCGCGCCGAAGATCGCGGTGCCGACGCGCACGATCGTCGCGCCTTCGAGCACCGCGGCTTCGAGATCGGCGGACATGCCCATCGACAACGTGTCGAGCGGCAGGCCCTCGGCGCGCAATGCGTCGAACAGCGCGCGCAGCGCGCGATGCGGCACGCGTTGCGCGTCGATATCGCCAGCCGGTTCGGGAATCGCCATCAGGCCGCGCAGCCGCAGCGCCGGCAGCGCGGCGATCGCGCGCGCGAGCTCGGCCACGTCGGCCGGCGCGACGCCGCTCTTGGACGCCTCGCCGCTGATGTTCACCTGCACGCACACGTTGAGCGGCGGCAGGTGCGCGGGGCGTTGTTCGGCGAGGCGCTGCGCGATCTTCAGCCGGTCGACCGAATGGACCCAGTCGAACCGTTCGGCGACCGGGCGCGTCTTGTTCGATTGCAGCGGCCCGATGAAATGCCATTCGAGGTCCGCGCGCAGGTCCGCGAGCGCGTCGATCTTGTCGATCGATTCCTGCACGTAGTTCTCGCCGAACGCGCGTTGTCCGGCCGCATGTGCGGTGCGGACGTCGTCGGCGGGAAAAGTCTTCGACACGGCGAGCAGCGAGACGGTGGCGGGGTCGCGGCCGGCCGCGCGGGCGGCGTCGGCGATGCGGCGGTGAACGGAGTCGAGACGGGCGGCGAAGTCGGACATGACGGGCACGGAAGCAGGCACGGGGAACGAGTACGGCAGCGAGTACGGTGACGAATGCGGCACGGCACGCGCCGCTTCGAATCACCCATTATACGGACGCCGCCGCAGGCGCCGCGCTAGCCGTACAGCAGATGCTCGACGAGCTGGATCCAGTGCGCGACGGGAATCTGCGTGCCGCTTTGCAGGTGCGCGATGCAGCCGACGTTGCCGGACACGATCATCTGCGGCTCGAGCGCCTGCAGCTTCTGCAGCTTCTGCTTGCGCAGCCGGTACGACAGCGACGGCTGCGTCAGCGAATAGGTGCCGGCCGACCCGCAGCACAGATGGCTGTCGGCCGGCAGCCGTACGTCGATGCCGAGCGTCTCGAGCAGGCGCTCGACCTTGCCGCGCGACTGCTGGCCGTGCTGCAACGTGCACGGCGGGTGATACGCGACGGTATGGATCGCGCGGCGTCGCGCGAGCGTCGAGATCTCGGCCTCGAACGCGAGCAGCACGTCGGAGATGTCGCGCGTCAGCGCGACGATGTGCTGCGCCTTCTCCGCATAGGCCGGATCGTCGCGCAGCAGGTGCGCGTATTCGAGCACCGTCGCGCCGCAGCCCGATGCATTCATCACGATCGCCTCTGCGCCTTGCGCGACGTATGGCCACCACGCGTCGATGTTGCGGCGCGCGTCGTCGAGCGCTTCGTCGTGATAGTTCAGGTGCAGGCGGATCGCGCCGCAGCAGCCCGCGTCGGGCGCGACGATCGTCTCGACACCGAGCGCGTCGAGCACGCGCGCGGTCGCGATGTTGATGTTCGGCAGCATCGACGGCTGCACGCAGCCGGCGAGCATCAGCATCTTGCGCGGATGCGTGCGCTGCGGCCATTCGAGCAGTCGCGTGCGCGGCGGCACCTTGTCGCGCAGCCGTTTCGGCAAGAGCGGCCGCACGTGCTGGCCGAGCCGCATGATCGGCGAGAACAGCGTCGCGTTCGGCACGAGACTCGCGAGCAAGCGACGCACGAGCCGCTGCTGCACGGGGCGCTGCACTTGCGCTTCGACGTGCTTGCGGCCGATCTCGACGAGCCGGCCGTACTGGACACCCGACGGGCAGGTCGTCTCGCAGCTGCGGCAGGTGAGGCAGCGGTCGAGGTGCTGCTGCGTGCTGCGCGTGACGGGCGCGCCTTCGACCATCTGCTTGATCAGGTAGATACGGCCGCGCGGGCCATCGAGTTCGTCGCCGAGCAGCTGATAGGTCGGGCAAGTCGCGGTGCAGAAGCCGCAATGCACGCACTTGCGCAGGATCGCGTCGGCCTCGTCGCCGTCGGGCGTATTGCGGATGAAATCGGCGAGGTTCGTTTGCATCGAGCCCTCAGAGGTCGGGGTAGAGCCGGCCGCGGTTGAAGATGCGCGCGGGATCGAACGCCGTCTTCAGCCCGCGGTGAATCTTCATCAGCGGCGCGGGCAGCGGCGTGAACACGCCCGCGCTGCGGTCGTAGGAATCGCCCGCGCGGAACAGCGTCGCATGGCCGCCGGCCTGCTTCGCGCTCATGCGCACCGTCTGCGCGTCGGCATCGGTGATCCACCAGCGCTGCGCACCGCCCCATTCCATCAACTGGGTGCCGGGCAGGTGCATCGGTTCGGTGATCGACGGCAGCGCGAGGCGCCACAGCGCATAGCCGGGCGGAATGCCGTTGAAGAACGGATCGGTGTGCTCGCGCAGGCCGGCCCAGAATCGCTCGGCCTCGACCGCGTCGACGACTTCGCCGCCGAGCAGCGTCTTCGCCGATTTCACGGCGGCCTCGGCGCCCGACAGCCGCAGCACCAGCGTGCCGTTGCGCCAAGCGCTCGCGCTGACCGGCAGCGGATGGCCGCCCCATTCGTTGAGCTTGCGCACCGCGTCGGTCGCGGTCACCTCGAACTTCAGCGTGACTTCGGCGACCGGCACCGGCAGCACCTTGATCGACAGGTCGAGCATCAGCCCGAGCGTGCCGAGCGAGCCGGCCATCAGCCGCGACACGTCGTAGCCGGCGACGTTCTTCACGACCTGCCCGCCGAAGCGCAGCACTTCGCCGCGCCCGTTCATCAGCGTGACGCCGAGCACGAAATCGCGTGGCGCGCCGCAGGTCGCGCGGCGCGGGCCCGCGAGGCCCGCCGCGATGCAGCCACCGACGGTGGCCGCGCGGCCGAAATGCGGCGGCTCGAACGGCAGCATCTGGCCGCACTCGGCGAGGACGGTTTCAAGCTGCGCGAGCGGCGTGCCCGCGCGGACCGTGACGACGAGCTCGGCCGGATCGTACGACACGATGCCCTGAAACGAGCGCGTGTCGAGTATTTCGCCGTCCAGCGCCTGGCCGTACCAGTCCTTGGTGCCGCCGCCGCGAATCCGCAGCGGCCGGCCGTCGGCACTGGCGGCACGGATGCGCTCGGCCCATCCGGCGACGATGTCGTCCTCTTCCATGTTCTGTTGCTGCCTCGTTGTTGTCCGGTCGATTGTACCGGGGTGGCGCGAATCCACATCGCGACTATCCCTAAGCCCCGTATGACGAAGGCATGCAGCCGCCACGCGCACGGCCGGCACGGGCCGCGCGACTGCGTGACTGCGCGGCGCTCAGAAGCGCGGCAGGTCGGGGTGCGGCAGCAGCCCCCCACGGACGTGCTGGCGGCCGTACTCGGCGCAACGCGCGCGGGTCGGGATGCCCTTGTCGGGGTTGAGCAGCCCGGCCGGATCGAATGCGCGCTTGACCGCGAAGAACGCATCGCGCTCCTGCGGCGAGAACTGTACGCACATCGAATTGAGCTTTTCGATGCCGACGCCGTGCTCGCCCGTCACGCTGCCGCCGAATTCCACGCAGCATTCGAGGATTTCCGCGCCGAACTGCTCGGCGCGGTGCAGCTCGTCCGGATCGTTCGCGTTGTAGAGGATCAGCGGATGCATGTTGCCGTCGCCGGCATGGAACACGTTGATGCAGCGCAGTCCGTAGCGTGTTTCGAGTTGCTCGATGCGCGCGAGCAAGGGGCCGATCGCGCGGCGCGGCACGGTGCCGTCCATGCAGTAATAGTCGGCGGAAATGCGTCCCGCGGCAGGAAACGCGTTCTTGCGGCCGGACCAGAAACGCAGCCGCTCGCTTTCGTTGCGCGACACCTGGATTCGCGTCGCGCCATGCTCGCGCAGCACGGCCGTCATGCGGACGATTTCCTCCGCGACTTCCTCGGGCGTGCCGTCCGATTCGCAAAGCAGGATCGCCTTCGCGTCGAGGTCGTAACCCGCGTGCGTGAACGCCTCGACGGCCTGCGTGGCCGGCTTGTCCATCATCTCCAGCCCGGCCGGGATGATGCCCGACGCGATGATCGCGGCGACCGCCTCGCCGCCCTTCACGACATCGTCGAAGCTCGCCATCACGAGCTGCGCGGTCTGCGGTTTCGGGATCAGCTTCACCGTGACCTCGGTGACGATCGCGAACATCCCTTCGCTGCCGATCATCACCGCGAGCAGGTCGAGTCCCGGCGTGTCGAGGCCGAGCGAGCCGAATTCGACGATCTCGCCGTCGATCGTGACCGCGCGCACGCGCATCACGTTGTGCACCGTCAGCCCGTATTTCAGGCAGTGGACGCCGCCGGAATTCTCCGCCACGTTGCCGCCGATCGTGCAGGCGATCTGCGACGAAGGATCGGGTGCGTAGTACAGCCCGTACGGCGCGGCCGCTTCCGAAATCGCGAGGTTGCGCACGCCGGGCTGCACGGTGGCGGTGCGCGCGTACGGATCGACCTCGACGATGCGCGTGAAGCGCGCGAGCGACAGCACGACGCCGTTGACGATCGGCAGCGCGCCGCCGGACAGGCTCGTGCCCGCGCCGCGCGGCACGATCGGCACTTCCATGCGGCGGCAGATCTGCACGATCCGCTGCACCTGCGATTCGGTTTCGGGTAATGCGACCGCGAGCGGCAGCCGGCGGTACGCGGACAGGCCGTCGCATTCGTACGGCGCCGTATCTTCGTCGCGGAACAGCAGGCAATGCGTCGGCAGCACGGCCATCAGCGCCTGCACGACTTCGCGCTGGCGTTGCGCGCGGGTTGCGCTCGACAGTTCGACGGAAGCGTTCATGGGGTCTCCAGCGGGCGGCGCGGCAGCGCGCCGCCGTGTCAGCACGTGAAGATCTTGCCGGGATTCATCAGGTTGCGCGGATCGAGCGCGAGCTTGATCGCGCGCATCGCGTCGATCGCGTTGTCGCCGTGCTCCTTCGGCAGGAAGCGCATCTTGTGCAGGCCGACGCCGTGCTCGCCGGTGCAGGTGCCGCCGAGGCGCAGCGCGCGTTCGACGATCCGGTCGTTGATGCGTTCGGCTTCGTCGATTTCCTCGGGCTTGTCGGGATCGATCAGGATCGCGACGTGGAAATTGCCGTCGCCGACGTGGCCGACGATCGGGCAGGGCAGCGACGATGCGCGCAGGTCGACTTCGGTTTCCTCGACGCACGCGGCGAGTTGCGAGATCGGCACGCACACGTCGGTCGTCACCGCGCGGCAGCCGGGTTTGAGCTGCAGCATCGCAAAATACGCGTTGTGGCGCGCGGCCCAGAGCCGCGTGCGATCCTCGGGGCGGGTCGCCCATTCGAAGCCCTGGCCATTGTTCTGGCCCGCAAGCGTCTGCACGAGCTCGGCCTGCTCCTTCACGCCGGCTTCGGTGCCGTGAAATTCGAAGAACAGCGTCGGCGCTTCGGCGAGCGTCAGGTTCGAGTGGCGGTTGATCGAGCGTACCGCGAGCGCGTCGACGAACTCGACGCGCGCGATCGGCACGCCGATCTGGATCGTCTCGATCACGGTGCGCACCGCGTCGCCCATCGACGGGAACGTGCAGATCGCGGCCGACACGGCTTCGGGCAGCGGATGCAGGCGTAGCGTGATCTCCGTGATCACGCCGAGCGTGCCTTCGGAGCCGACGAACAGGCGCGTGAGGTCGTAGCCGGCCGACGACTTGCGCGCGCGCGAGCCCGTCTTCACGACACGGCCGTCGGCGAGCACGGCGGTCAGGCCGAGCACGTTCTCGCGCATGGTTCCGTAGCGCACGGCGTTGGTGCCTGATGCGCGGGTCGCGGTCATGCCGCCGATGCTGGCGTCGGCGCCCGGATCGATCGGGAAGAACAGGCCGGTGTCGCGCAGCGCTTCGTTGAGCGCCTTGCGCGTGATGCCCGGCTCGACCGTGACGGTCAGGTCTTCCGCGTTGATCGACAGCACCCGGTTCATTTCCGACAGGTCGAGCGAGACGCCGCCGCGCACGGCGAGGAGGTGGCCTTCGAGCGACGAGCCGGCGCCGTACGGGATCAGCGGTACGCCGTAGAGCGCGCACAGCGAGACCACTTCGCGAACTTCATCGGCGTTGTGGGCGAATACGACGGCATCGGGCAGTTGCGGATCGAACGGCGATTCGTCGCGACCGTGATGGGCGCGAACGGCGTCGGCGGTCGAGACACGCTCGCCGAAGGCGGCGCGCAGCGCATCGAGCATGGCGGAGGGCAGCGGGCGGCGCGCGGTGGCCGGCGGGGCAGGGTGATTCACGAATGTCTCCTGACGACTGCTTGTCAAACTTTCGGTTCATTCTACGCTGTAACGCCCGCTGCGCCCGCCGCCGCGGGCTGCGATAATCGCGTTCCTAGGCAACCGGGCCGCATCGCGGCCGCGCACGAGAGGAGATTCGCATGGGCAACCGCTTGAGCAAGATCGCGACGCGCACGGGCGACGACGGCACCACGGGTCTCGGCGACGGACGGCGCATCGGCAAGGACGACGCGCGGATCGCCGCGATCGGCGACGTCGACGAACTGAACTCGAACCTCGGCGTGTTGCTTGCCGAGCCGCTGCCGGACGACGTGCGCACCGCGCTCGTCACGATCCAGCACGACCTGTTCGATCTCGGCGGCGAGCTGTGCATTCCCGGCCACGCGGTACTCGACGACACGCACCTCGCGCGCCTCGACCGGTGGCTCGCCGACTACAACGCGACGCTGCCGCCGCTGAAGGAATTCATCCTGCCGGCCGGCTCGCGCGCGGCGTCGCTCGCGCACGTATGCCGGACGGTGTGCCGCCGCGCGGAGCGCTCGATCGTCGCGCTCGGGCGGAACGACACGCTCAATGATGCGCCGCGGCGTTACGTGAACCGGCTGTCGGACCTGCTGTTCGTGCTGGCGCGCGTGCTGAACCGCGCGGGTGGCGGCTCGGACGTGCTGTGGGAGCGCGGGCGCGTCCGCTGACGCGCTGTCGCGTTTTTGCGCGCTGCGACAATTTGCCCGAGGGGCGTCGATTTTTAAAGATGTATCGTATGTGCATGTTTAACGGAGAAATCGAACATGACCCACATCACCGCTGACCAGATGGCTCGTGTGAAGGCCACTGCCCCTGTCCTCGCCGTGCACGGTGCGACGATCACGAAGCACTTCTACCAGCGCATGTTCGCGCGCCATCCGGAACTGAAGAACCTGTTCAACCAGACGCACCAGAAGACCGGCAGCCAGCCGGAAACGCTCGCGAAGGCGGTCTATGCGTATGCGGCGAACATCGACAACCTCGGCGCGCTCGGCGGGGCGGTGTCGCACATAGCGCACAAGCACGCGAGCCTGAACATCCGTCCCGAGCATTACCCGATCGTCGGCGAGAACCTGCTCGCGTCGATCGTTGAAGTGCTCGGCGACGCGGTCGACGCGGAGACGCTCGAGGCATGGCGTGTCGCGTACGGCCAGCTCGCGCAGATCCTGATCGGCGCCGAGGCCGACCTGTACGCGGGCGCCGCGTGGAGCGGCTTCCGTCCGTTCAAGGTCGCCCGCAAGGTGCGTGAAAGCGACGAGATCACGTCGTTCTACCTGACGCCTGCCGACGGCGGTGAGGCGCCGAACTTCGCGCCGGGCCAGTACGTCACGGTGAAGCGTTTCGTCGGCGACCTCGGCGTCGACCAGCCGCGCCAGTACAGCCTGTCCGACGCACCGCACGGCAAGTGGCTGCGCATCTCGGTGAAGCGCGAGGCCGGCCAGCCGGAAGCGATCCCGCCCGGCAAGGTATCGACGCTGATGCATGACGGCGTTGAGGAGGGTGCGATCGTCGAAGTGACCGCGCCGATGGGTGAATTCTCGCTGAAGCGCGGCGTCGATACGCCGGTCGTGCTGATCTCCGGCGGCGTCGGCCTGACGCCGATGGTGTCGATGGCATCGACGCTGGTCGGCGAAGGCAGCACGCGCGAGGTGCGGTTCGTCCACGCATGCCGGTCGGGCGCGGTGCATGCGTTCCGCGACTGGCTGAACGATACGGTGCGCGAACACGCGAACGTGAAGCGCACGGTGCTGTACGAGCTGGTCGGCCCGAACGACCGGGTCGGCGTCGATCACGACCTCGAGGGGCGCTTGACGCCGGAACGCGTGAAGCAATACGCGCTGGTGCCGGATGCCGACTACTACGTCTGCGGCCCGATCGCGTTCATGAAGGCGCAGCGCGACGCGCTGGTCGCGCTCGGCGTCGCGCCGGAGCGCATCAATACCGAGATCTTCGGTTCGGGCGCGCTCGAGTGAGCGCCTGACGGCGGCTGCTTGCCAACCAGAAAGCCCGGCGCGAGCCGGGCTTTCTTCTTGCGGCGCAGGCTGCAGGCCGCGGGTGGCACACGCCGCCTCGGGCCTGCCGGCGATCAGTTGCCGCTGCCGCGCGCGACGCGCCGCGCCTTCACCGATTCCGCGAGGCCTTCGAGCACCTTCACGCTGTCGTCCCACGCGATGCACGCGTCGGTGATGCTCTGGCCGTAGGTCAGCGGGCAACCTTCCTTCAAGTCCTGACGCCCCTCGACGAGGTGCGACTCGATCATCACGCCGACGATGCGCTCGTCGCCGGCCGCAACCTGGCGGCCGATATCCGCGCATACGGGGATCTGGTTCTCGTGCTTCTTCGAGCTGTTCGCGTGGCTCGCGTCGATCATCAGGCGCGCGGCGAGGCCCGCCTTGCCGATGTCCGCGCACGCGGCGTTCACGCTGTCCGCGTCGTAGTTCGGCGTCTTGCCGCCGCGCAGGATCACGTGGCAGTCCTCGTTGCCGGCCGTCGACACGATCGCCGAGTGGCCGCCCTTGGTCACCGACAGGAAATGGTGCGGCTGCGATGCGGCCTTGATTGCGTCGACCGCGATCTTCACGTTGCCGTCGGTGCCGTTCTTGAAACCGACCGGGCACGACAGCCCCGATGCGAGCTCGCGGTGCACCTGCGACTCGGTCGTGCGCGCGCCGATCGCGCCCCACGAGATCAGGTCGGCGATGTACTGCGGGCTGATCATGTCGAGGTATTCGGTCGCGGCCGGCAGCCCCATCTCGTTGATCTGCAGCAGCAGTTCGCGCGCGGTGCGCAGCCCTTCGTTGATCTTGAAGCTGTTGTCGAGGTGCGGATCGTTGATGAGCCCCTTCCAGCCGACCGTCGTGCGCGGCTTCTCGAAGTACACGCGCATCACGATTTCCAGCTCGCCCTTGAAGCGCTCGCGCTCCTTCACGAGCCGCCCCGCGTACTCGATCGCCGCCTTCGTATCGTGGATCGAACACGGCCCGATCACGACGATCAGCCGGTCGTCCATCCCGTGCAGGATGCGGTGCATCGACTGGCGCGAGTTGTAGATCAGCTCGGACGCGGCTTCGGAGCACGCGAATTCGCGGATCAGGTGGGCGGGCGGCGTCAGTTCCTTGAGTTCGCGAATGCGGACATCATCGGTGTTGTGCGGGGGCATGCTGTTTCTCCTAATTTTGCGGGCGCCGTTCGGTCAGTGCGCGTGCGGCAGATTCATCAATTCAAGCTATTCAGTGATTCCGGTCGGAACCGCGGGATCCGCTGCGGCGGGGACCGGGTGGCGAAGGGCGAAAAAAAACCGCCGGGTTCGCCGGCGGTTTTTTCGGGAATTTCGGTTGCGCTTTACGCGCCATCAACCCTCTCGATCCGCCAGCGGTCTGAGATGCCAAAAAAAGTAAAAATAAAACTTGGCGGACATGACGGAGATTCGGTTCGTCAAAAAAGTTGATTCGGAATTTATACCCCGGCGCCAGGCCGCTGGCAACCGGGGATGCGCGAAAATGCGGACAATCCGCGTGTTTGCGGCAAAATGCGCGGATTGTCTGCGTCGCGATGCGGTTATGCCGTACCGCCGACCGTCATCTTGTCGATCCGCAGGGTCGGCTGGCCGACGCCCACCGGCACGCTCTGGCCTTCCTTGCCGCACACGCCGACGCCCGAGTCGAGCGACATGTCGTTGCCGATCATGCTCACGTACTTCAGCGATTCCGGGCCGCTGCCGATCAGCGTCGCGCCCTTCACCGGGTAGGTGATCTTGCCGTTCTCGATCATGTACGCCTCGTACGCCGAGAACACGAACTTGCCGTTCGTGATGTCGACCTGGCCGCCGCCGAAGTTCACCGCGTACAGGCCGTTCTTCACCGATGCGATGATTTCCTGCGGATCCTTGTCGCCGTTCAGCATGTACGTATTGGTCATCCGCGGCATCGGCAATGCCGCATACGACTCGCGCCGCGCGTTGCCGGTGACGGGCATTTTCATCAGGCGCGCGTTCAGCGTGTCCTGGATGTAGCCCTTCAGGATGCCGTCCTCGATCAGCGTCGTGCACTGCGTCGGGTTGCCTTCGTCGTCGATGTTCAGCGAGCCGCGGCGATTCGGCAGCGTGCCGTCGTCGACCACCGTCACGCCCTTCGCGGCGACCTGCTCGCCGATCCGGCCGGCGAACGCCGACGAACCCTTGCGGTTGAAGTCGCCCTCGAGGCCGTGGCCGATCGCCTCGTGCAGCAGCACGCCCGGCCAGCCCGGCCCGAGCACGACCGTCATCGCGCCGGCCGGGGCAGGGCGCGCGTCGAGGTTCACGAGCGCCGCGTGCACGGCGTCGTCGACGTAGCGCGACAGCACTTCGTCGGTGAAGTAGCCGTAGTCGAAGCGGCCGCCGCCGCCGCCGGAGCCGATTTCGCGGCGGCCGTTCTGTTCGGCGATCACCGTGACCGACACGCGCACGAGCGGCCGGATGTCGGCAGCGAGCGCGCCGTCGCTGCGCGCGACCAGCACGACATCGTATTCGCCGGCGAGCCCCGCCATCACCTGCGTGACGCGCGGGTCGCGACCGCGCGCCATCTGCTCGATGCGCTCGAGCAGCTTGACCTTGGCCGTCGCGTCGAGCGACGCGAGCGGATCGGACGGCAGATACAGATCACGGCCCGAGATGCCCTTCAGCGACGTCGCCGCCTTGATCTTCTGGCGGCCGCCGCCGGCCGCCGCGATCGCCTTGGTCGCCGCGGCCGCCTGGGCGATGGCTTCCGGAGACAGGTCGTCCGAGTAGGCGAACGCGGTGCGGTCGCCCGCGACCGCGCGCACGCCGACGCCCTGGTCGATGCTGAAGCTGCCCGACTTCACGATGCCTTCCTCGAGGCTCCACGCTTCGCTGCGGGTCGCCTGGAAGTACAGGTCCGCGTAGTCGACGCGATGCGTGAAGATGTCGGCGATCGTGCGCGTGAGCAGGCTCTCGTCGAGGCCGTACGGCGTGAGGAGGATGTCCTTCGCCAGCGCAAGATTGCGGATGCCGGGTTCGATGATGTTCATGCGGGTATCGAGGGTTCTCAAAAAGTTGTCGGGTGCGTTCTGGGCAGATGGGTTGGCCGGGCGGCGTTTCAAGCGCCAGGGCGGATCAGCGGTTCAGGCCAGCACGCGATGCCGCCACGCGGGCAGGCTCTGGCGCACGTCGGCGATGCGCTGCGGATCGAGCGCGCCGGTCACGACGCTCGCGCCTTCGTCGCGGACCGCGACGATTTCGCCCCACGGGTCGATCAGCATGCTGTGGCCCCAGGTGCGCCGGCCGTTCTCGTGCTTGCCGCCTTGCGCGGCCGCGAGCACGTAGCACTGGTTCTCGACGGCCCGCGCGCGCAGCAGCATTTCCCAGTGCGCGCGGCCCGTCGTATACGTAAACGCCGACGGCACGACGATCAGCGCGCAGTCGCCCATCCTGCGGTACAGCTCCGGAAAGCGCAGATCGTAACAGACCGACAGGCCGACCCGCCCGAACGGCGCGTCGAACGTGACGACCGTGTCGCCCGCGCGGATCGTGCGCGCCTCGTCGAACGATTCGTCGCCTTTCTCGAAGTTGAACAGGTGGATCTTGTCGTAGCGGGCCGCTTCGTTGCCGCTCGGGTCGAACACGAGCGTCGTGTTCAGCACGCGATCGGGTTCGGGCGCCTTCAGCGGCAGCGTGCCGCCGATCACCCAGACGCCGTGACGATGCGCGGCCTCCGCGAGGAAGCGCTGAATCGGACCGTCGCGGTAGGGTTCGGCGAGCGCGAGCTTGTCGGTGTCGCGATGGCCCATGAAGCAGAAATACTCGGGCAGCAGCACGAGCTGCGCGCCGTCGCCGGCCGCTTCCGCGATCAGGCGTCCGGCTTCGGCGAGATTGCGTGCGACGTCCGGCGTGCTCACCATCTGCAGCGCGGCGACCCGAAAGGGCGTGGCGGAACGGGCGTGATCGGTCATCGCTGGATCGGTTGCGTCATAAATGGGGTGCGGCCCGGCACCCTGCGCGCGTCAGTGGCTCGCCGCATCGGCCGGACCGTGATTCATCTTACCCTGATCGCCTCGCACCCGCTCGATGTGCGGATGCGCCCACGAGCCGGTGATCGCGTAGTCGAGCGCGAACGCGTGCGACAGCGTCTCCGACAGCGCGTAGTTCGCCGCCAGCACGCCGACGCCGAGCAGCGGATTGATGATCGCGGCCGCGATCGCGGCCGTGCCGGCGCCGATCTTCGGCGCGACGTGCGCGTGCAGGTCCTGCGTCTCGGTGCCAAGGTCGACCGCGCCGCGCACGGTCACGTTCGCCGGCGCAGTCGTCATCGAAAAGTCGTCGGTGCGTGCGATCCCGTTCGAGATCCGGCTGGTGCCCGTGATCTTGTCGAACGGCAGTCCCTTGCCGATCACGTCGCGGAAATTCAGCGTCAGGAAGCGCGCGAGACTCTGCAGGCTCAGCACGCCGAGCAGTTTCGCGGCGCCCGGATCGACCTTCAGGATCTGGCCGTGCTCCAGGTCGAGCGCGATCTGGCCGCCGAGCGACGGCAGATCGACCGCGGTCGGGCCGCCGCGCCAGCCGACCTTGCCGGTCACCGTGCCGTGGCCGTCCGCCAGCGTGCGCGGCAGGCCGACGAGGTCGAGCAGCGCGCCCGCGTTGCCGACGTCGAGCTTGAAGTCGAACACGCTGCGGCGCGGTGCATCGTTTTCGTCGACGCCGCGGGCCAGCGCGCGGCGCGACGTGCGCCAGTTGCCGGTTGCCGTCAGCTTTGCGGCCGGGTTCGCCAGCTCGAGCTTGTCGAGCTGCCACACCGGCGCGCCGTCTTCCTCGATGTTGCGCGCATTGACGACGAGCCGGCCGATGTCGTGATCGCGTGCAACGACCTGGTCGACGATCAGGTCGACCGACGGCATCGGCCGGTCGGTCGGCGTCGGCAGGTTCATCGCGCGGCCGACGAGGTCGTGCTGCGCACTCTGCGGAATCACGAGCTTCGCGAGCCGCGCGTTCAGCACGCCCGCGCCGTTGTCGCCGCCCGGCGCCCACGACAGGTAGCCCGAGACCTGGTTCGACGCGATGTTCGCCTGCCACAACTCGTCGATGTGCGACGCGCCGATGATCACGTTTTCCCAGTTGCGCTTGAGCAGCTTCAGCGTGCCGAAGTGGAGCGCGAAGCGTTTCGGCGTGAAGCTCGCGACGTCGATGCGCGGCGCGGCTTGCGGTTCCGGCGCGCGCGGCGCGTCGTGCTGCAGCGTGCGGGCCAGTGCGAGCCAGGCGTCGGCGTCGAGTTCGTCGACGTCGACGGCGGCGCTCACGCCGTCCTGCGGCAGGTCGGGCATCCGGTGGATGCCCATCGCGCCACGCATCGCGCGCAGCGGCTGGCCGGGTGTTGCGTCGAGCAGGTAGGTCGCGGACACGGGGCCGAGGGTCAGGTCGGCGTGCTCGAGGCGCTTGCCGCCCGCCTCGGCGGCCGGCTGCAGCGTGAAGCGGAACGGCATCGGCGTGCCGGCCGGTTTCGCGAACGGCGCCGGGAAGTTCAACGCGACGCCCGTCAGGTCGGAACGCGCGGTGACTTCCGGCAGGCGGCCCGGCGCGCCGCGCACGGCGAGCTGGTACGGTGCGTCGCCGACCACGTGCTCGAGCAGCGCCGCAGCCGTGCCGCGCAGGTTCATCCCGCGCGCGGCGTCGAGCGCGAGCTTGCCGTCGACGTCCACCGCGTACGGGCCGTGCGACTGGAAGTTGCCGTTCGCGCGCACCGGGCCGCCGAGGAAGCGCCCCGACAGGTCGTGCAGCGATGCGCCAGTCTCGGAGAAGCGCACGCTGCCGCGCAGCGCGGACAGCGGCGGCACGCCGTCGGTCGACAGCGTGTTGCCGCCGAACGCGAGTGCGCCTTCGACGTGGGTATGCGGATGCGGAACGTGCTGCGGAATCGTGATCTTGAGCGCGAGCGCCGCCGGCCCCTGCGCATCGATCCGCTGGCCGATGTGCCCGCTCATCGCGCCGAGCGAGCTGTTGTCCGCGTAGTCGATCAGGTCCGCGAGCGGGCCTTGCGCATGGCCGTCGATGACGAGCGGCGACGTCGACGGGTTGCCGAGATCGTCGATCCGGCCGGCGACCTTCGTCAGCGCGACGCGCTTGTAGTGCGCGCGCGCGATGTCGAAACGCAGCTTGTTCTGCGCGAGCTCGAACACGCCGTCGATC
The DNA here is from genome assembly GCF_020419685.1 of Burkholderia sp. AU33545. Taxonomy (NCBI): domain Bacteria; kingdom Pseudomonadati; phylum Pseudomonadota; class Betaproteobacteria; order Burkholderiales; family Burkholderiaceae; genus Burkholderia; species Burkholderia sp. AU33545. The sequence goes on from NZ_JAIZRQ010000001.1 coordinate 207,318, forward strand.
CCGTCGAGTGCGGGCCAGACGCTCGGCGTGCCGTTCGCGAGCTTGCGCGGCGGGTACGGCGTCGGCTCGAAGCGGCCGCCGGTGAACGGCGCGACGATATGGAACACGCCGGCATCCGGCTCGTGTTCGAACGGGAATTTCTCGAGCGGGCCGCGGGCGACGATCGACGCGCCCTTGGACACCTGGCCGTCCTGCAGCGCATGGCCGAGATAGTCGCGCAGGTGCTCGGACATCCCCGTCGGCAGGTAGCGCGGAATGCGCGCCACCGACGCGCGCGCGAATTCCGCGCGCAGGTCGAGCGAGCCGCGGCCGTGGCCGGGGTTCGTGTACGAGCCCGACACCGCGATTTCCGCATCGGGGTTCGCGACGAACAGGTCCGGCAACGTCACGTCGACGCGCGCGTGCTTCTCGCCCGGCGCCGGCGTGATCACCCATTTCGCGTTGCCGCGCAGCCGGTCGAAGGTCAGGCGCGGCTCGTCGAATTCGCCGGGCACCGTGACCGCGGCGTTGACCGTGTCGAAGTGCGCGGCGCCGCCCGTCTCGTTCGCGTCGACGCGGCCCCACAGGTTCTCGACGCCCGGCCAGCCGGCGCGCGGATGGCCACGCGGCGAGAGGCCGGGAGGCGGCTCCTGCGCGGCGAAGCTGATGCCCTGCAGGTCGCCGAGGAAGCGGTAGCGCACGATCGGTGCGGCGCCGGTGCGCCGCTCTTCGTCGGCGAGCTCGGCACGCGCCGGCTTCGCGCGTTCGACCTCGATGTGGTAATTCGACACCATCCCGCGCGGGTCGAGCTTGATCAGTTCGTTGCGCAGCCGCGCCGGCAGCGGCAGCCCGCGGATGAACTCGCTGAGGATGCCGAGATCGACGCGGTCGCCGACGACGCTCAGGAGCTGCCCCTGGTCGGCGGCCGGCACGCGGTAGCGGGCGGTCAGCGTCGACAGCGCGAGCGAGCGGGCGAGCGGCGTGCCGTCCGGCAGCGGTGGCTGCCCGAGCTCCGCGTTGAAGCGCGTCAGGTGCAGCGTGTAGTCGCGGCCGGTGTCCAGCGCCATGTCCCAGCCGAAGCCGACCGTCGGCACGTCGAGGCGCGGCTGGGTCGGCCGCACGCGCAGCACGACGTCGGCGCCCTGCAGGTCGCCGCCGGCGGAGCGCAGGTGGCCGTTCTGGAAGGTCGCCCAGATTGCGTTGTCGATGCGGCCCGCGTGGATCGTGAGCGGTATGTCGAGATAGCGGCCGAGCGTCTGCAGGTCGACGGGGCCGGTCGACAGATACGCGTCGCCGGTCCAGTTCGTCGGCTTGCCGATCGGCGCGAGCGGCTTGTGCCGGAAGCGCGCGCGGAAATCGAGCGGGCCGAGCAGCAGGGTGCCGTTCGCGGGCGCCTGAAGCGCGGCCTTGTGCTCGCGGCCGTCGTTGAGCACCGCGAGGCGGATGCCGGACAGCGCGAGCTCCGGCGCATCGTGCTGCGCGTCGCGCCAGCGCAGCGTGCCGTTGCGCAGCACGATCGCTTCCTGCTTCAGCAGCCAGGTGCTGAACGTGTCGTTGCCGCCATGGGTGGTCGCGACGCCGACGCCCGCGATGCTCAGCGAGCCGTCGGCCGCGCGCGCGACGACGAGGTCCGGATGGTCGACGATCAGGCTCGACAGCGCGGGCGACAGCCGCAGCAGCGACAACCACGACAGCGCGGCCGTCGCGTGCGGGACCGACAGCGCGATCTGGCCGTCACGGCCGCGAATGGTGAGGTTGGCGACTTCGACACCCGGCTGCATGCCGGACCAGTGGGGGGACAGTTTGCCGATCGAGAGCTGCGCGTGGAGCTTGTCGGACACCGCGCGCTCGATGCGCGGGCGAAATTCGTCGATGCGCGGCAGTACCACGTAGCGCAGCCCGAGGAACGCGCCGGCCGCGACGAAGTACGTGCCGATCCCGACTGCCAGCGTCACCCTGAACACGTGACGCAGGACTGGATGATCGTGCTTCGGAGGTCCCGCTTCGGGCTCAGCTAAGGCGGATTCCTGACGGTCGGACATGCGGCGGAAGGGCGGCGATATGGTAGTTTTGCAGACTGACGTTGAAATGTATCACAGGGGTTCGTGCCGGCGGCCGTTGCGGCAGCGCGGCACGGGCTTTCCGGCGCGCGGTTTTCGCGGCGGCGCATCCGCGTCGCGACACCGCGCCGAGTCCACGGGGCCTGTCGGCAGCGGGGCGCGCAAGCGTTCTCCCGCGGCGGCGGGCCCGACCGCCAGGCCCGCTTTTCGATGACCGACGCTTCCGCCCTGATCAGCCAGTCCTACTCCCGCTATATCGCCCGCGCGGCCGCCGCGCGTCCCGCGCTGTCCGACCAGATCGCCGCGTGGGCCGCCGCACCGCTCGCCCGTGCGCAGCTCGACGCGCGCCTGACCGAACTGCTCGCATCGCCGGCCGGCGCGACCGCGCCGGGCGACGAGCAACTGAAGCGCGCGCTGCGGCAGTTGCGTGTCGAGGTGTTCGGCGCGGTTGCGGAGCGCGACCTGCGCGGCGTCGCGGACGTCGCCGAGGTGACGTCCGCGATGACCGATCTCGCCGAGGTGGCCGTGCAGCGCTCGCTCACGCTGCTGTCGGCCGAACTCGAGGCGATGTACGGCGAGCCGCGCGGCGCCGACGGCCAGCGCGTCGTGCTGGGCGTGGTCGGGATGGGCAAGCTCGGCGGCCGCGAGCTGAACGTGTCGTCCGACATCGACCTGATCTTCGTCTACGAGGACGACGGCGAGACGGCGGGCGGCACGCGCTCGCCGCTGTCCACCCAGGAATACTTCACGCGGCTCGGCCGGCGCCTGATCGGCGTGCTGTCCGAAGTCACGGCCGACGGCTACGTGTTTCGCGTCGACATGCGGCTGCGCCCGAACGGCGATTCGGGGCCGCTCGTGTGCAGCCTCGGGATGCTCGAGGAGTATTTCTACGTGCAGGGGCGCGAATGGGAGCGCTACGCGTGGATCAAGGGGCGGCTCGTGTCGGAAGGCGACAGCGACGCGGCGCAGCGGCTCGCGTCGCAGCTCGAATCGATCGTCAAGCCGTTCGTGTACCGCCGCTATCTCGATTTCGGCGTGATCGGTGCGATCCGTTCGCTGCACCAGCAGATTCGCCAGGAAGCCGCGCGCCGCGCGTCGATGCGGCCCGACAAGGCCGACGACATCAAGCTCGGGCGCGGCGGGATCCGCGAGATCGAATTCAGCGCGCAGGTGTTCCAGTTGATCCGCGGCGGCCAGGATGCAGAATTCCGCGTACGGCCGACGCTCGCGGTGCTGCGCCATGCGCAGGCGCGCGGGCTGATCGGCGAGGACGTGCGCGAGCGCCTGACCGACGCCTACAACTTCCTGCGCACGCTCGAGCACCGGCTGCAGTACCGCGACGACGCGCAGACGCACGCGATGCCGGTCGATCCGGCCGAGCGCGCGGCGTTGGCCGCGTCGCTCGGCTTTGCCGACTACGCGGCGCTGATGACAGTGCTCGACGGCTACCGCACCTTCGTCGAGGCGCAGTTCGACCAGATCTTTGCCGACAAGGTGAGCGGCGGCCCGTGCGCGGCGGGCGAGGACACCACCGCGTCGTGGATCTGGAGCGGGGCGCTCGCCGACGACGGCGAAGACGACGCGCTGCGCGCGCGCCTCGACGGGCTGGGCTTCACCGATCCGGCGACCGTGCTCGCTCGGCTGCGCGCGATCTGGCAGTCGTCGCGCTACGCGGGCCTGCCGGAAAAGAGCCGGCAACGCTTCGACAGCGTCGCGCAGCGCGCGCTCGAGGCTGCGCCGCGGATCGACACCGCGCGCCGCGACGACACCATCGTGCGGCTGTTCGACCTGCTCGAGACGGTCAGCCGGCGCGGCGTCTATCTGGCGCTGCTGACCGAGTATCCCGCCGCGCTCGATCGCGTGCTGTCGGTGCTCGGCGCGACGCGCTGGGGCGGCGGCTACCTGATCCGCCATCCACAACTGCTCGACGAACTGCTCGACGACGAAGCGATCGCGAGCCCGTTCGACTGGCCCGCGTTCAAGGACGCATTGCGTGCGCGCCTCGCGGCCGCCGACGGCCCCGAGCAGCAGATGGACCTGCTGCGGCATGCGCAGCACGCGGAGGTGTTCCGCATCCTGCTGATCGATCTGGCGGGCCAGCTGTCGGTCGAGCACGTGAGCGATCGCCTCTCGGAGCTCGCCGACGCCGTGCTCGACGTGACGATCGAGGTTGTCTGGTCGCAGCTCGCGAAGCGCCACCGTGACGTGCCGAAGTTCGCGGTGATCGCGTACGGCAAGCTCGGCGGCAAGGAGCTCGGCTACGCATCGGATCTCGACCTGATCTTCCTGTACGACGACCCCGACGAGCACTCGGCGGACGTCTACACGACGTTCACGCGACGGCTGATCACGTGGCTCACGACCGCGACCGGCGCCGGCGCGCTGTTCGACATCGACCTGCGGCTGCGGCCGAACGGCGAGGCCGGACTGCTCGTGACCGATCTCGACGCGTTCCGCCGCTACCAGCTGCGCGAGGGCGACGCGGCGAACACCGCGTGGGTGTGGGAGCACCAGGCGCTGACGCGTGCCCGCTACAGCGCGGGCGACACGCAGATCGGCGCCGACTTCGAGGCGATCCGCCAGCAGGTGCTGACGACGCCGCGCGACGGGGCGGTGCTTGCGAAGGAGATCGTCGACATGCGCGGCAAGGTGTTCGCCGGCCACCCGAACCAGACCGAGCTGTTCGACCTGAAGCACGATCGCGGCGGGATGGTCGACATCGAGTTCATCGTCCAGTACTGGGTGCTGCTGCATGCGTCGAGTGATGCCGAGCTGATACGCAATACCGGCAACATCGCGCTGCTGCGCGAGGTCGCCCGATTCGGGCTGATGGGCGAGGACGAAGCCGAGCGCGTCGGCGCCGCGTACCGCAAGTACCGGAAGCTGCAACACAAGCTGCGGCTCGACGGGATGGAAAAGGCGCGGGTCGATCCGGCGCTGGTGGCCGACGAGCGGGCGGCCGTGACGGCGCTGTGGGAGCGGGTGTTCGGCGCGATTGAAACGAGTGTTTGATTCGGGCGTTGGAGTCGAGCGTTCGAATCACCGGAGCAGGGCGGGCGCGATCGGGCGGCCGCTGCTGCCGATGAAAAGAGACCGACGCATGCGCCGGTCTCTTTTCATTCGGGGGCCGGGTGCCCGCGTCAGGCCGCCAGCATTTCCTTCGCGTGCTTGCGCGTCGTCGCGGTGATCTCGAGCCCACCGAGCATCCGGGCGACTTCCTCGACCCGGCTCGCCTTGTCGAGCGGGACGACCGACGAGACGGTGCCACCGCGGTCGTCGGCACCCTTCGCGACCTGGAAGTGATGGTCGCCGCGCGCGGCGACCTGTGGCAGGTGGGTCACGCACAGTACCTGGCGGTCACGCCCGAGCTGATGCAGCAGGCGGCCGACCACCTCGGCGACGCCGCCGCCGATGCCCGTGTCGACTTCGTCGAAGATCAGCGTCGGCGTCGGGCTGGCGGCACTCGCGATCACCGCGAGCGCAAGGCTGATCCGTGCGAGTTCGCCGCCCGACGCGACTTTCGCAAGCGGCCGCAGCGGCACGCCGGGGTGTCCGGCGACCCGGAATTCGACCTGCTCGAGCCCGTGCGCGCCACCATCGGCGAGCGGCACGAGCGCGACTTCGAAGCTGCCGCCCGCCATCGACAGTTCCTGCATGCCGGCCGTGACGGCCGTGCCGAGCGCCTTCGCGGCCTGCGCGCGCGCCTTCGACAGGCGTTTCGCGTCAGTGAGATAGGCTTCCCATGCCTTGGCCTGCGCGGCTTCGAGCGCGCCGAGATCGGCGGCTGCGTCGAGCGCGGCGAGCTGCGCGCGGCGTGCCGCATGTTCCTCGTGCAGCGTGTCGGGCGGCAGCCGGAACTTGCGGGCGGTCGAGTGCAGCGCGTCGAGGCGCGCTTCGACCTGCGCGAGCCGGGCTGGGTCGAGATCGAGGCGCTGCGCGTAGTGCGACAGCGAATAGACGGCTTCCTGCAACTGGATCTCGGCCGGTTCGAGCGATGCGAGCGCGTCGCCGAGCCCCGTGTCGTAGTCGGCCAGGCTGCGCAGTTTCGACACGATCGCGCCGAGTTGCGGGAGCATCGCGTCGTCGGCCTCGGACAGCGCGTTGAGCGCACCCTGCACGCCGGCGATCAGATTCGCCGAATGCGACAGGCGCTTGTGCTCGCTGCCGACTTCGTCCCATTCGCCCGGTTGCGGTGCGAGCTTGTCGAGCTCGGCGAGCTGCCATGCGAGCTTCTCGCGTTCGAGCTGCAGTTCGCGCTCGTGCGCCTTCGCGGCGTCGATCGCCTGCGTCGCGTCGCGCCAGACGCGCCACGCGCGTGCGACGTTCGCGGCATCGGCGACGAGCCCCGCGTGCGTGTCGAACAGCTCGCGCTGCGCATCGGGGCGCATCAGCAACTGGTGCGCGTGCTGGCCGTGGATGTCGACCAGCATCTCGCCGAGTTCGCGCAGCTGCGCGAGCGTCGCGCTGGTGCCGTTGATGAATGCGCGCGAGCGGCCGTTCGCGTCGATCACGCGGCGCAGCATCACGGTGTCCTCGGTGTCGAACGCGTGTTCGTCGAGCCAGTGCGCGACGCGGTCGTGCGGCGTGAATTCTGCGGTGATGTCGGCGCGGCCGCAGCCGGCGCGCACGACGCTCGCGTCGGCGCGTTCGCCGAGCGCGAGGGCGAGGGCGTCGATCAGGATCGATTTGCCGGCGCCGGTTTCGCCGGAAAAGACGGTAAAGCCGCTGTCGAATTCGAGATCGAGCGCGGCGACGATGACGAAGTCGCGAATCGAGAGGTGGCGGAGCATGGTGTCGGGCTCAGGGGCGTCAGAACGCCTTGTCGTCTTCGTTCGACGCGTGTTCGTTCCAGTGCAGCTTCTTGCGCAGCGTCGAGAAATAGCTGTAGCCGACCGGGTGCAGGAACGGCACCGTGTGCTTCGAGCGGCGCACCTCGATCGTGTCGTTCAGTTCGAGCGCGGTGAACGACTGCATGTCGAAATTCACGTTGACGTCGCGCCCGCCGACGATCTGGATCGCGATCTTCGAATCGTCGGGCAGCACGATCGGCCGGTTCGACAGCGCGTGCGGCGCGATCGGCACGAGCACGATGCCCTGGAGCTGCGGATGGAGGATCGGGCCGGCCGACGACAGCGCGTACGCGGTCGAGCCCGTCGGCGTGGCGACGATCAGGCCGTCCGAACGCTGGTTGTACATGTACCGGCCGTCGACCGACGCGCGCAGCTCCACCATCCCCGAGAAGCCGCTGCGGTTCACGACGACGTCGTTGAACGCGAGCGCATGGTAGATCGGTTCGCCGTCGCGCACGATCCGGGCCTCGAGCAGCGAGCGCTCCTCGCGCTCGAACTTGCCCGCCAGCATCACGGGGATGCGTGCGTGCATGTCGGCCGCCGCGATGTCCGTGATGAAGCCGAGCCGCCCGTGGTTGATCCCGATCAGCGGTGTCCGGTACGGCGCAAGCTGGCGGCCGATGCCGAGCATCGTGCCGTCGCCGCCCAGCACGACCGCCACGTCCGCACGCGCCCCGATTTCGGCCGGGGTGAGCGCCGGATAGCCGGTGATGCCGAACTCGCGCGCGGTATCGCCTTCAAATACGACCTCGAAGCCCAGCTTCGCTAGGCTGGCAGCCAGGGTGGCGAGCGGCTCGGCGATGCCGGGCGTGTTGCTCCGGCCGACGAGCGCGACAGTGTTGAACTGATTACCGGTTTTCATGCCGGCATTACACCATAGCTCGTTGACGAAAAGAACCGGCTGTGCGCCGGCGGGGCCGGATCGGGCCGGCCCGCGCAACAATGGCCGACGCCACTCGCCGCGGTCGCGTGGTTGCGCTAAAATTTTCCACCATGCTAGATCCTCGCGCACGAACCCTCCTGAAAACCCTGATCGAACGGTATATCGCCGACGGTCAGCCAGTCGGATCGCGCACGTTGTCCCGTTACTCCGGGCTCGAGCTGAGCCCGGCGACGATCCGCAACGTGATGTCCGACCTGGAGGAGCTCGGCCTCGTGTCGAGCCCGCACACGTCGGCCGGCCGCGTGCCGACGCCGCGCGGCTACCGGCTGTTCGTCGACACGATGCTGACGGTCGAGGCGCCGATCGACGCCGAGGCCGTCGCGCGGCAGGTGCAGAACACGCTGCAGGCCGGTGAGCCGCAGCAGCGGGTGGTGGCGGCCGCCGCGAGCGTGCTGTCGAACCTGTCGCAGTTCGCGGGTGTCGTGCTGACGCCGCGGCGCAGCCACGTGTTCAAGCAGATCGAGTTCATGCGCCTGTCGGACAAGCGCATCCTGCTGATCATCGTCACGCCCGAGGGCGACGTGCAGAACCGTATGCTCGCCACGCCGCGCGACTACTCGCCGTCGCAACTGACCGAGGCATCCAATTACATCAACGCGCATTTCGCCGGCCTGTCGTTCGACGAGGTGCGCCGCCGCCTGCGCGACGAGATCGACCAGTTGCGCGGCGACATGACCACGCTGATGCACGCGGCCGTGACGGCCAGCACCGAGGTGCCCGACACCGAGGACACCGTGCTGATTTCCGGCGAGCGCAACCTGCTCGAAGTGGCGGATCTTTCCTCCGACATGGCGCGGCTGCGCAAGCTGTTCGACGTGTTCGACCAAAAGACGGGCCTCCTGCAATTGCTCGACGTGTCGAGCCACGCCCAGGGCGTGCAGATCTTCATCGGCGGCGAATCGACGCTGGTGCCGATCGAGGAAATGAGCGTCGTGACCGCGCCCTACGAGGTGAACGGCCAGATCGTCGGCACGCTCGGCGTGATCGGCCCGACCCGCATGGCGTACAACCGCGTGATCCCGATCGTTGACATCACCGCGCGGCTGCTGTCACTCACGCTGAGCCAGCAGTAACCTGAACCGATCCCGTTTCGCCATCGTGCCGCGACGCCGCGTGCGCTGCCAGTCGGCCGAACGGCCAGCCAACCCCAGCGAGCCGGCCCGCTATAATTGAGGGCCGTCCGACTGCGTGCCTCGAGCACGTTCCTGCCCATGCGTTTCGATCTTGAGCCGCCTTCGAGCATTGCGGCCGCCCATCGCATCGGCGTGCTGCTGATCAATCTCGGCACGCCCGACGCTCCGACACCGCGCGCGGTGCGGCGCTATCTGGCCGAATTCCTGTCGGATCCCCGCGTCGTCGAAATCCCGCAGGTCGTCTGGCAGATACTGCTGCGCACGCTGATCCTGCCGCTGCGCGGTCGCGCGTCCGCGAAGAAATACGCGGCAGTGTGGATGCCCGAGGGCTCGCCGCTGCGCGTGTACACCGAGCGCCAGACCGAAGGCGTGCGCCACCTGCTCGCATCGAACGGCTACCAGGTGACGGTCGACTACGCGATGCGCTACGGCAGCCCAGGCATTGCGCAGGCACTCGCGCAGTTCAAGCGCGCGGGCGTCGAGCGTGTGCTGCTGATGCCGATGTATCCGCAATACTCGGCGTCCACCACCGCGACCGCATTCGATGCCGCGTTCGCCGCGCTCGCGCGGATGCGCAACCAGCCGGAAGTGCGCACGGTGCGGCAATATGCCGACCATCCGGCCTACATCCACGCGCTTGCCGAGCAGGTGCGTCAGTACTGGGCGCAGCACGGCCGGCCCGACTTCGCGGCCGGCGACAAGCTCGTGCTGAGTTTTCACGGGGTGCCGAAACGCACGCTCGACCTGGGCGACCCTTATCATGACCAGTGCCAGCAGACGGGCGCGCTGCTGATGGCCGCGCTCGGGCTGTCGACGCTCGAGTGCCGCGTGACGTTCCAGTCGCGCTTCGGCAAGGCCGAGTGGCTGCAGCCGTACACTGCGCCGACGCTGCGCGAACTCGGCGAGGCCGGCGTGCGGCGGGTCGACGTGTTCTGTCCCGGTTTTACGGCCGATTGTCTGGAGACGATCGAGGAGATCGGGATGGAGGTGCGCGACGAGTTCATCGCGGGCGGCGGCCAGGCTTTCCACCGGATTCCGTGTCTGAACGGCGCGTCCGCGTGGATCGGCGCGGTGGGCGAGATTGTCGCCGAGAATTTGCAGGGCTGGCCGGTGAAGGCCGCACAGCCCGAAACGGTGAATTGAACGCGATGAACTACAGGATTTCGACGGAACCCGGCGCGAAGCTGCGCATCGACAAATGGCTGTGGGCCGCGCGCTTCTTCAAGACGCGCTCGCTCGCGTCCGACGCGGTCGACAAGGGCCACGTGAAGATCGGCGGCGCGGCAGTCAAGCCGGCGAAGGACGTGCGCGTCGGCGACGAGGTCGAGATTGCGATCGACGGTGTCGTCTGGCACATTGCCGTGCTGGGCATTTGCGACGTGCGCGGACCCGCGAGCATCGCGCAGACGCTTTACGAGGAAACGGAAGCGGGGCGCGTCGCGCGGCTCGCTGAACTGGAGCGGCGCCGCACGTATCGTGAGCCGGCGGCGAATCTGCACGGCCGGCCGACCAAGCGCGACCGGCGCATCATCGACAGATTTTCTGGTGGGAGCTGAACATCTGGTCGAAAGTCGCCCGCGCGCTTCCGTATTCGGTCGTGCGGTCGGTCACGGCTCCGGACAGGCAGATGGTGGTGGTGCCGGCGATCAGTACCAGCGCGACCACCGATATGGCAAAGGTCAGTTTCACGGTACTCGCCTCGATGGGACGGTGAATGCAGCGCCAGGTGGATGTCAGGCGGCGGTAAGCTAGGGTAAACGCGCTTTCTCGACGCTTGAGTGGAGTGTAGTGCAGCCCCCTGTGCGCAGCTAGTACTCGCCTGGTAAGCGTTGTTACCGACCGTTTCGTCCGATCTGGCGACAAATGCGCGCAATCGGGCGGGGTGCGGCGCGGTTGTTTCGCAGTGTTGGCGAATACCGGCGAATAACCCTCTTGAAACCGCAGTTTTCGCCCTTATTTGCACCAACAATGTGCGGTGTCGTCGGCATACGGTCCGGCGGTTGCCGATTTGGCTTCAACCTCTAATCGACTTTCAGCGACATGGAAAACACGCAAGAGAACCCGGCTACCCAATCGGCCGAAGACATCGGCAGCGAGAAGCAGGCGGCGCAAGGCGCTGCTCCCGCCGCCGAAGCAGCCGACGCTGCGCTCGCGGAGGCTCAAGCCAAGGTCGCCGAGCTGCAGGAGAGCTTCCTCCGGGCGAAGGCCGAGACCGAGAACGTCCGCCGCCGTGCGCAGGAAGACGTCTCGAAGGCGCACAAGTTTGCGATCGAGGGCTTCGCGGAGCACCTGCTGCCCGTGCTGGACAGCCTCGAGGCTGCCGTCAGCGATACGTCCGGCGACATCACGAAGGTGCGCGAAGGCGTCGAGCTGACGCTGCGCCAGCTGACGAGCGCGCTCGAGAAGGGCCGCGTCGTCGCGATCAACCCGGTCGGCGAGAAGTTCGATCCGCACCAGCACCAGGCGATTTCGATGGTGCCGGCCGATCAGGAACCGAATACCGTCGTGACCGTCCTCCAAAAGGGTTACACGATCGCGGACCGCGTGCTGCGGCCGGCGCTCGTCACGGTCGCCCAGCCGAAGTAAGGCTGCCGCGATGGTTCCCGCCGGCGTCGATCCGGCCGCGTTCGAAGCGTTCGACATGCAGGCGCTGGCGGCCGACACGTTCGACGCCGCGATCGCCGGCGCCGGCGATGCACTCGCCGTGGTGTTCTTCTGGGGCGTCGACTGCTTCAACTGCGAGATCGCGAAGAAGGCGATGCTCGCCCAGACGGACGCGATGCGCGCGCTGGACCTGAAGTGGTTCCATTGCAACGTGTATGAACATCATGAGCTGGGGCGCCGCTTCGGCCTGCACGGTGTGCCGACATGGTTCTTTTTCCATCGCGGCAAGCGGCTCGGCCGCGCGACCGGCTGGCATGGCCTCGCGCAGTTCCAGGCGGCGGTGTCGGCGGCGCGCGCGAAGGTTGCCGCGGCGGCAGGCGCGCCGTCGGACCGCGACGTCGGTCCGCACGATCCGGCTACCGGCATCGATTGAAAAAATTTAATACCCGCATCGCTTGGCGGGTCTTGAAAACGGATCGGCCGGACGCATTTCGGGAACAGAGTTGAATTCTGGCGCGCGAAACCGCCCAAAAACGCGGGGTTTCGCGCAGCAAACAGGCATTTCTGGAGATTAGCAAAAATGGGAAAGATCATCGGTATCGACCTCGGCACCACGAACTCGTGCGTCGCCATCATGGAAGGCAACCAGGTCAAGGTCATCGAGAACTCGGAAGGCACGCGCACGACGCCGTCGATCATCGCCTACATGGACGATAACGAAGTGCTCGTCGGCGCACCGGCCAAGCGTCAGTCCGTGACCAACCCGAAGAACACGCTGTTCGCGGTGAAGCGCCTGATCGGCCGCCGCTTCGAAGAGAAGGAAGTCCAGAAGGACATCGGCCTGATGCCGTATACGATCATCAAGGCCGACAACGGCGACGCATGGGTCGAAGCGCACGGCGAGAAGCTGGCGCCGCCGCAGGTTTCGGCGGAAGTGCTGCGCAAGATGAAGAAGACGGCCGAAGACTACCTCGGCGAGCCGGTCACGGAAGCCGTGATCACGGTGCCGGCGTACTTCAACGACAGCCAGCGTCAGGCAACCAAGGACGCCGGCCGCATCGCGGGCCTCGAAGTCAAGCGGATCATCAACGAGCCGACCGCGGCTGCGCTCGCGTTCGGCCTCGACAAGGCCGAGAAGGGCGACCGCAAGATCGCCGTGTATGACCTCGGCGGCGGCACGTTCGACGTATCGATCATCGAGATCGCGGACGTCGACGGCGAAATGCAGTTCGAAGTGCTGTCGACCAACGGCGACACGTTCCTCGGCGGCGAGGACTTCGACCAGCGCATCATCGATTACATCATCGGCGAGTTCAAGAAGGAGCAGGGTGTCGACCTGTCGAAGGACGTGCTCGCGCTGCAGCGCCTGAAGGAAGCCGCTGAAAAGGCGAAGATCGAGCTGTCGTCGAGCCAGCAGACCGAAATCAACCTGCCGTACATCACGGCCGACGCATCGGGTCCGAAGCACTTGAACCTGAAGATTACCCGCGCGAAGCTGGAAGCGCTGGTCGAGGATCTGGTCGAGCGCACGATCGAACCGTGCCGCATCGCGATCAAGGACGCAGGCGTCAAGGTGTCGGACATCGACGACGTGATCCTGGTCGGCGGCCAGACCCGCATGCCGAAGGTGCAGGAGAAGGTGAAGGAGTTCTTCGGCAAGGACCCGCGCCGTGACGTGAACCCGGACGAAGCCGTCGCAGTCGGCGCGGCGATCCAGGGCCAGGTCCTGTCGGGCGACCGCAAGGACGTGCTGCTGCTCGACGTGACCCCGCTGTCGCTCGGCATCGAGACGCTCGGCGGCGTGATGACGAAGATGATCAACAAGAACACGACGATCCCGACGAAGCACGCACAGGTGTACTCGACGGCGGACGACAACCAGTCGGCCGTGACGATCAAGGTGTTCCAGGGCGAACGCGAGATGGCGGCAGGCAACAAGCTGCTCGGCGAGTTCAACCTCGAAGGCATCCCGCCGTCGCCGCGCGGCGTGCCGCAGATCGAAGTGACCTTCGACATCGACGCGAACGGCATCCTGCACGTCGGCGCGAAGGACAAGGCGACCGGCAAGGAAAACAAGATCACGATCAAGGCGAACTCGGGCCTGTCCGAAGCTGAAATCGACCAGATGATCAAGGACGCGGAAGCGAACGCAGCGGAAGACCACAAGCTGCGCGAGCTGGCCGATTCGCGCAACCAGGGCGACGCGCTGGTCCACAGCACGAAGAAGGCGCTCACCGAGTACGGCGACAAGCTGGAAGCGGGCGAGAAGGAAAAGATCGAAGCGGCGCTGAAGTCGCTCGAGGACGTGCTGAAGGATACGTCGGCCGACAAGGCGGCGATCGACGCGAAGGTCGAGGAACTCGGTCAGGCTTCGCAGAAGCTCGGCGAAAAGATGTACGCCGACATGCAGGCGCAGCAGGCCGGTGCGGCCGGCGCGGCGGGTGCAGCGGAAGGCGCGGCCCACGCGGGCGGCGCGCAGCAGGCTGCGGACGACGTCGTCGACGCCGAGTTCAAGGAAGTGAAGAAGGACTGAGCCGGGTTGCCATGGCACCGCACGCCGCGCGCGACACGCGCGCGGCGCGGCTGAACAGCGGTCTGTCTTTCCTTCCGGATGGCCGGATCGACTCCACGCCTGGCGGGCTTCGCGGCCCTCCGGGCACATTTGTTTTTTGGCGGGTGCTGCGCGAGCCGTCCGCGGACGGCGCAGCGCCAGACGAGTCGAGAGACTTTACTGCGGGCGAAAGGAGCCGCCGCGTGCGTGACACGCGACGGCACAGCGAATCGATATGGCGAAACGGGATTACTACGAGGTTCTGGGCGTCGCGAAGAATGCGAGCGACGACGAAATCAAGAAGGCGTATCGCAAGCTTGCGATGAAGTATCACCCTGACCGCAATCCGGACAGCAAGGATGCGGAAGAGCATTTCAAGGAAGTGAAGGAAGCCTATGAAATGCTGTCGGACGACCAGAAGCGCGCGGCGTACGATCAGTACGGCCACGCGGGCGTCGATCCGAACATGGGCGGTGCGGGCGGACAGGGTTTCGGCGGCTTCGCGGATGCGTTCGGCGACATCTTCGGCGACATCTTCGGTCAGGCCGCGGGCGGCGCCGCGCGTGGCGGCCGCGGCGGTCCGCAGGTGTATCGCGGTGCCGACCTGCGCTACAGCATGGAAATCACGCTTGAGCAGGCCGCGCACGGCTACGACACGCAGATCCGCGTGCCGAGCTGGGTCTCATGCGAAGTCTGTCACGGGGCGGGCGCGAAGCCTGGTACGAAGCCGGAAACCTGCCCGACTTGCCACGGCCAGGGCACGGTGCGCATGTCGCAGGGCTTCTTCAGCATCCAGCAGACCTGCCCGAAGTGTCACGGCACCGGCACCTACATCCCCGAACCGTGCGCGCATTGCCACGGATCGGGCAAGGTGAAGGAAACCAAGACGCTCGAAGTGAAGATCCCGGCCGGCATCGACGACGGCATGCGGATCCGCTCGGCCGGCAACGGCGAGCCTGGCATCAACGGCGGGCCGCCGGGCGATCTGTACGTCGAGATCCACATCAAGCCGCACTCGGTGTTCGAGCGCGACGGCGACGATCTCCACTGCCAGATGCCGATCCCGTTCACGACCGCCGCACTCGGCGGCGAGATCGAGGTGCCGACGCTGGCCGGCCGTGCGTCGTTCCCGGTGCCGGAAGGTACCCAGTCGGGCAAGACGTTCCGCCTGCGCGGCAAGGGGATCAAGGGTCTGCGTTCGAGCATCGCGGGCGATCTGTACGTACACGTGCAGGTCGAGACGCCCGTGAAGCTGACCGACCAGCAGCGTGATCTGCTCAAGCAGTTCGAGAAGTCGCTGGCCGAGGGCGGTGCGCGTCACAGTCCGCAGAGCAAGAGCTGGTTCGACCGGGTGAAGAGCTTCTTCGAGTGACGGCATGACTGAAGGCAACGAGAGCGCGTCGTTCGCGCTCTTGGACGATTGCGACTCGACCGCGTCCACGCGGTCGAGTCGTTTGTATTCCGGTTTCGTGCGGGAGCGCGTGTGTACGGATCCGGCACGGCTCGACGAGCTCGATGCGGCGGTGGCGCAGGATCTGCGCGACGGGCTGCATGCGGTCGTCGTCGGCGATTACGAATTCGGACGCAATCTTGAAAGAGCGCAGCCGGGCCATGCCCCGCTGCGCTTTTTGCTCTATGCGCGCTGCGAGCGCCTGTCGCGCGACGAAGTCGATGCGTGGCTCGCGCAGCGGGACGGCGGCGGCCCGCCGTCGATCGCGGGCGTCGCGCATGTCGCGAAGAGCGTGTCGCGCGACGCGTTCGACGCGGCGATCGCTGCGGTGCACGACGCGCTGCGCGCGGGCGATTCGTACCAGATCAACTACACGTATCGGCTGAATTTCGACATGTTCGGCACGCCGCTCGCGCTGTACCGGCGGCTGCGCGCGCGTCAGCCCGTGCGTTATGGCGCGCTGATCGCGCTGCCCGACAGTGCGTGGGTCGTGTCGTGCTCGCCGGAGCTGTTCGTCGAGAAGCACGGCGACATGCTGCGCGCGCGACCGATGAAAGGCACCGCGCCGCGCTCGGCCGATCCGCGCGACGACGCGGCGGCCGCCGCGTTCCTCGCGAACGATCCGAAGAACCGCGCGGAAAACGTGATGATCGTCGACCTGCTCCGCAACGACGTGTCGCGGATCGCGCGTACGGGCACGGTCAGGGTGCCGGCGCTGTTCTCGGTCGAGCCGTACGCGTCGGTATGGCAGATGACGTCGACGGTCGAGGCCGGCTGGCGCGACGGCACCACGTTCGCGCAGATGCTGCGCGCGCTGTTTCCATGCGGATCGATCACCGGTGCGCCGAAGCACAAGACGATGGAACTGATCGACGCGATCGAGTCGACGCCGCGCGGGCTCTATACGGGCGCGATCGGCTGGCTCGACGCACCGAAGGAAGGGGCAGCGGCAGGCGATGCGTCGCCCGGCGATGCGACCGGCTGCGGCGATTTCTGCCTGTCGGTCGCAATCCGGACGCTGACGCTCGAGGCGGTCGATGTCGATGCTGCCGCAACGATCGACACGCGTGACGCGGCAGCGGCCGCTGGCGGCCGGCGACGCGGCACGATGGGGGTCGGCGCGGGCATCGTGCTCGACAGCGTCGCCGCCGACGAATATGCGGAGTGCGAATTGAAAGCGCGATTCCTGACCGACGCCGATCCCGGCTTTCAGTTGTTCGAAACCACCGCCGCGACGCGTGCGGACGGCATCCGGCATCTCGAGCGCCATCTCGCGCGGCTGCGGCGCAGCGCGGATGCATTCGGCTTCCGCCTCGACGCCGATGCGTTGCGCCGCGAGATCGACGCGCGCTGCGCGGCGCTCGACGGCGACGGCCCGTACCGGATGAAGCTCGCGCTCGCGAAGGACGGCACGATCGACATCATGGCCGCGACGATGAAACCGCTTCCCGCTGGGCCGGTCGGCGTGATGCTTGCGTCCGCGCACGGGTTCGCACCGACCCGCACGGACGACGCGCTGCTGCTGCACAAGACGACGCGCCGTGCCGAATACGATCGCGCATGGCAGGTGGCGGAAGCGCTTGGTGGCTTCGACATGCTGTTTGTCAACGAGCGCGGCGAAGTGACGGAAGGCGGGCGCTCGAACCTGTTCGTGAAGCTCGATGGCCAGTGGGTGACCCCGCCGCTGTCGAGCGGTGTGCTGCCGGGCGTGATGCGCGGCGTGCTGCTCGACGACCGCACATTCGGCGCCCAGGAGCGCATCGTCACGCTCGACGATCTGGCGCGCGCCGAGGCGCTGCTGCTGACCAATGCACTGCGCGGCGCGCTCGATGCGGTATTGAAATGACGCGATGAACGACTGGGCCGCGTGCCCGACGAACCGATACCGCTGATCTTCGGCAACACCGCATCCAAGGAAAAAGCGCGGCGCCCTGCAAAGGGTGCCGCGCTTTTTTTCGTATCGAACAGGCGCCGGCCGCGCGTCAGAACGAGTGTTCCGGGCCCGGGAACGAGCAGTCCTTCACCGCGCTCACATATGCCTCGACGGCCGCCTGGATGTTCGGCTGGCCCTGCATGAAATCCTTCACGAAACGCGGGCGCTTGCCGGGGAAAATGCCGAGCATGTCGTGCAGCACCAGCACCTGGCCCGAGCATTCGAGGCCCGCGCCGATGCCGATCGTCGGGATTTTCAGCATGTGCGTGACTTCGGACGCGACGAGCGTCGGCACCGCTTCGAGCACCACGAGCTGCGCGCCCGCGTCCTCGATCGCGCGCGCATCGCGCAGCAGCTGCGCGGCGCCAGCTTCCGTGCGGCCTTGCACCTTGAAGCCGCCGAACGCATGCACCGACTGCGGCGTGAGGCCGAGGTGCGCGCACACCGGCACCGAGCGTTCAACGAGGAAGCGGACCGTGTCGGCGAGCCATTCACCGCCTTCGAGCTTGACCATCTGCGCGCCGGCGCGCATCAGCGTGACCGCGTTCGCGAACGCCTCGGCCGGTGTGCCGTACGTGCCGAACGGCAGATCGGCGACGATGAGCGCGCGCGGCTGCGCACGCGCGACGCATGCGGTGTGGTACGCGATGTCGTCGATCGACACGGGGAGCGTGGTGGTGTGGCCCTGCAGCACGTTGCCGAGCGAGTCGCCGATCAGCAGCACGTCGGTGCCGGCGCGATCGAGCAGCGCGGAAAAGCTCGCGTCGTAGCAGGTGAGCATCGCGATCTTCTCGCCGGCCTCGCGCATTGCCTGCAGCTTGGGCACAGTGACGGCAGGCCGGCTCGATTCCTGGAGATAGGTCATGGGGAAATCCGGTTCGATGGGGGAGGAACGACAGGCGAGGACGCGTCAGCGCGTCGTTTCGCCCTTGACGAAGAATTCCTTGCGGCCGCGCATCGTGTCGATGCGCTCGATCAGCAGCGCGAGGTCTTCGGGGGAGTCTTGCGGGTTCAGGTGTTCGGCTGCGACCGTGAGTACCGGCGTTCGGTCGTAGTGATAGAAGAATTCGTTGTACGCATCGACGAGCGAGCGCAGGTACGCGTCGCTGATCTGCAGCTCCATTGGCAGCCCGCGCTTCTGGATGCGCGAGAACAGCACCTCGGGGCTCGCCTGCAGATAGACGACGAGATCGGGCGCGGGGGCTTGCGGGACGTCGAGGTGCGTCGCGATCGAGCGGTACAACTGCCATTCGTCTTCCGGCAGGTTCAGCCGCGCGAAGATGTCGTTCTTCTGCGGCATGAAATCGGCGACGACGGGCCGGCCCGTCTCGAGCGCGCCGATCAGTTCGCGCGCCTGCTGCGCGCGCTGCAGCGCGAACGACAACTGCGCGGGCAGCGCGTAGCGCGCGGTGTCGCGATAGAAGCGTTCGAGGAACGGGTTGTCCTGCGGGCGCTCGAGCAGCGTCTGCATCGACCAGCGCTCGGCGAAGAGGCGCGCGAGCGTCGTCTTGCCGACGCCGATCGGCCCTTCGATCACCAGATAGCGATGCGGGGCGCGCAGGTCTGGCGCGGTGACGGTCAGCGGAGTGATGTTCATCGGCAGCGGTTCTTGTCGGCGTCAGCGCCGGCGGCAAGGGCCTTCTGCATCAGGCATTGACAGGTCTGTACCTTCTCGACGCGCTGATCCGCGACAGAGGCGAGGTATGCATCGGCGCGGCCGCGCGCGGGGATGTCGAGCGCCGGCTCGATCTCGACGAGCGGCACGAGCGCGAATGCGCGATCGGTGAGGCGCGGATGCGGGACGATCAGGTCGGGTTCGTCGATCGAATCGGAGCCGAACAGCAGGATGTCGAGGTCGAGCGTGCGCGGCGCGTTGCGATACGGGCGCTCGCGCCCGAAGTGATGTTCGATCTTCTGGCAGAGCGCGAGCAGCTCACGGGCCGACAGCGTCGTGTCGAGCTTGACGACGCAGTTGTAGTAATCGTCGCCGCCCGCTTCGAAGGGCGCCGTGCGATACAGGCTCGATTTGCCGAGGACCGAGATGGTGCGCTGCTGCGCGAGGCACACCACCGCGTCCTTCAGGGTCTGGCGCGCATCGCCGAGATTCGCCCCCAGTCCGATATATGCAACCGTCATGGCATCACTTCCTACGTCGTTCGCCGGCGCGCGCGTCAGTCGTCGGAACCGCCCGCGGTGTCCGGCGCCTGCTCGGCGGCGCCTTCGCCCGGATTGCGGTTTCGCGCACCGCCGCGGCGGCGCCGCTTGCGGGGCGATTTTTCCTTCGAGCCGCCCTGCGTGAGGAGTGCCTCGCGCGCGGCCGCGTCGCCTTCGATGAAATCCGTCCACCACTGTCCGACTTCCGCATCGAGCTCGCCGGATTCGCAGCGTAACAGGAGGAAATCATACCCCGCTCTAAACCTTTGGTGTTCCAGCAGCCGCATCGCGCTGCGGCCCGAGCGTTTTTCGAGGCGCAACTGCAGGCCCCAGATCTCGCGCATGTCGGCCGAGTAGCGCTTGTGGATCGCGAGTTTCTCGGTCTGCATGTCGATCACGTCGTCCATCGCGCGATGGAGCGCCGGCACCGGGAATTCGCCTTCCGCCGTGTATTGCTCGAAGCGCTGGCGCATGTCGTGCCACAGCAGCGTCGCGAACAGGAAGCCCGGCGATACCGTCTTGCCGGCGCGCACGCGCGCGTCGGTGTTGTTCAGCGCGAGCGTGATGAACTTCTCGCCCTGCGGTTGTTCGAGCACGACGTCGAGGAGCGGCAGCAGCCCGTGGTGCAGGCCCTCCTTGCGCAGCCGCTGCAGGCACGCCAGCGCGTGGCCCGACAGCAGCAGCTTCAGCATTTCGTCGAACAGGCGCGCGGCCGGCACGTTGTTGATCAGGTCGGCGAGCGCCTTGATCGGTTCGCGCGTATGCGGCTCGATCTCGAAGCCGAGCTTTGCCGCAAAGCGCACGACGCGCAGCATCCGCACCGGATCCTCGCGGAAGCGCGTGGCCGGGTCGCCGATCATCCGCAGCAGGCGGGCGCGCATGTCGGCCATCCCGTCGTGGTAGTCGAGCACCGTCTGCGTCGACGGGTCGTAGTACATCGCGTTGATCGTGAAGTCGCGGCGCGCGGCGTCTTCGTGCTGTTCGCCCCACACGTTGTCGCGCAGCACGCGGCCGCTGGCGTCGACCGCGTGCGTGCGGCGATCGAGTTCGTCGCGCTTCAGGCGCTTCGGCGGCTCGGCCGACGCGGCAGCCTCGGGCGGCGCATCGACCAGTGCGCGGAACGTCGACACCTCGATCAGTTCCTGGCCGAACTGCACGTGGACGATCTGGAAGCGGCGGCCGATCAGGCGCGCGCGGCGGAACAGGCGCTGGACTTCGGTCGGCGTCGCGTCGGTCGCGACGTCGAAGTCCTTCGGCGCGATGCCGAGCAGCAGGTCGCGCACCGCGCCGCCGACGATGAATGCGCGAAAGCCCGCCTGCTGCAGCGTGTCGGTCACGCGGACGGCATTGCGCGAGATCAGTGACGGATCGATCTGGTGCACGCTGGCCGGCACGACGGTCGGTTCGTGATTGCTGCGCGGCTTCCTGGCGGCGCCGCCGCGGCTACCCTTCGCGGGGCGCTGGGCAGGGGCCGTGTCGGCGGCGGGCGCCTCGGCGGGTGACGTTTGTTCGGCGCCGTCCTGGCCGAGCAGCTTGCGAATGAATTTTTTGATCACGACGTTCAGAAGAGATCGAGGATGCGCCAGCCGCGCGCGCTTGCATGCGCACGCAACGTGTCGTCGGGGTTGGTCGCGATCGGGTCGGTGACTTTCTCGAGCAACGGGATGTCGTTGTGCGAGTCGCTGTAGAAGTAGCTGTGCTCGAAGTCGTTCCAGTGCTTGCCGAGCGACGCGAGCCATGCTTCGGTGCGCACGATCTTGCCTTCGCGATAGCTCGGCGTGCCGGTCGGCCGGCCCGTGTACGGCGAGTCGGGATGCCCGTCGGTCGTTTCGACCTCGCACGCGATCAGCGTGTCGACGCCGAACGCGGTCGCGATCGGACGCGTGATGAATTCGTTGGTGGCCGTCACGACGCAGCACAGGTCGCCGGCATCGAGGTGCTTGCGCACGAGTTCGAGCGCGGCGGGCGTCATCGCGGGGCGGATCACCTCGTGCATGTACTGCTCGTGCCATTCGGCGAGCTGCGCGCGCGAATACTTCGCGAGCGGCGTGAGCATCGCGCACAGGTACGCATGGATGTCGAGCTTGCCGGCCTTGTAGTCGGCGAAGAACTGATCGTTCTGACGCGAGAAGCTTTCCGCGTCGACGATGCCGAGCTTCACCATGAAGCGGCCCCATTCGTGGTCGCTATCGGTCGGGATCAGCGTGTGATCGAGGTCAAAGAGTGCCAGATTAGTCATGGATGCGCATTTTACTCGAAGCGGTTCGGGCCTGTGCCCGGCGGTGCGATGTCGTCGCCGGGGCGGGCCAGCATCCGGCGCAGCAGCGGCAGCGTGACGGCGCGCTTCTGCTCGAGCGAGAAGCGGTCGAGCGCGTCGAGCAGCGCCATCAGGCTCGGCATGTCGCGGCGGAAATGGGTCAGCAGGTAGGCGGCGATGTCGTCGGTGAGCGCGATCCCGCGCTCTTTCGCCGCTAGCTTCAGCACGGCGATCTTGCCGGCATCGGACGGCGGCGACAGGTGAAACACGAGCCCCCAGCCGAGGCGCGTGCGCAGATCCTCGCGCACGTCGAGCGCGAGCGGCGCCGCCGGGCCTGCCGCGACGAACGCGCTCGACGGGTGCGCGCGGACCTCGTTGAACAGGTTGAACAGCGCGACCTGCTGCGTGTCGCTCATCCGGTCGCAGTCGTCGATCGCGTAGATGCCGATGCGCGCGTCGAACGTGAACGCGCCGAGCGGGCTTTGCGGCGTCAGGTAGCGCGCGTTGCCGTACGACGCGTCGCTCACGAGCGCCTGCAGCAGATGGGTGCGGCCGCTGCCGGGCTCACCCCAGATATAGAACGACCGGTCCGGCACGGGCCCCGCCGCGAGCGCGAGGTCGAGCTTCTGGAGCCGCGAGATGAGCTCGTCGTTCTCCTCATTCATGATGAAGTTGTCGAACGTGGCGGGCGGCGGCGTGCCGAGATCGAGCGTCAGTTGACGGGACACAACAGTCACAATGCGGGTCGGTTGATGAAACGCGCGCCGTACGCCGGGCACGCGCGGGGGGCTGCTCCGGTGCCTGCACACGCGGCCGCACGCACGGCGGCGCGCGGGTTTCGGCGCGGCTCGCGTAGCGATGAAAACGGGGACGTGTCGAGCAAGATGCAATCCCTGACGATTCGGTGCTGGGAATTCCGGCCAACGGGCCGGCTTCGGGTAAAATCGCATTTTACCGACCTTCTCGCATTCCCCCATGAATCCTCCGAAATCCGCTCCCGACGCTCAGGGTCTGTCCTACCGCGACGCAGGCGTCGACATCGACGCAGGCGACGCGCTCATCGACAAGATCAAGCCTTTTGCGAAGAAAACCCTGCGCGACGGCGTGCTCGGCGGCATCGGCGGGTTCGGCGCGCTGTTCGAAGTGCCGAAGAAGTACAAGGAGCCCGTGCTCGTGTCGGGCACCGACGGCGTGGGCACCAAGCTCAAGCTGGCCTTTCATCTGAACAAACACGACACCGTCGGCCAGGATCTGGTGGCGATGAGCGTGAACGACATCCTCGTGCAGGGTGCAGAGCCGCTGTTCTTCCTCGACTACTTCGCGTGCGGCAAGCTCGACGTCGACACGGCCGCAACGGTCGTCAAGGGCATCGCGCACGGCTGCGAACTGTCGGGCTGCGCGCTGATCGGCGGCGAGACGGCCGAAATGCCGGGCATGTACCCGGACGGCGAATACGACCTGGCCGGTTTCGCGGTCGGCGCGGTCGAGAAGAGCAAGATCATCGACGGCAGCACGATCGCCGAAGGCGACGTGGTGCTCGGCCTTGCTTCGAGCGGCATCCACTCGAACGGCTTCTCGCTCGTGCGCAAGATCATCGAGCGCGCGAACCCCGACCTGTCGGCCGATTTCCACGGCCGCTCGCTGGCCGACACGCTGATGGCACCCACGCGCATCTACGTGAAGCCGCTGCTCGCGCTGATGCAGAAGCTGCCGGTGAAGGGCATGGCCCACATCACGGGTGGCGGCCTCGTCGAGAACATTCCGCGCGTGCTGCGCGATGGCCTCACGGCCGAGCTCGACCAGAACGCGTGGCCGCTCCCGCCGCTGTTCAAGTGGCTGCAGGAGCACGGCGGCGTCGCCGACGCCGAAATGCACCGCGTGTTCAACTGCGGGATCGGGATGGCCGTGATCGTCGCGGCGGCCGATGCCGACGCGGCCATCGCCGACCTGACGGCCGCCGGCGAACAGGTGTGGAAGATCGGCACCGTGCGTGCGAGCCGCGAAGGCGAGGCGCAGACGGTCGTGGTCTGACGCACCGCACGCAAGATGCAGCAAGTAAAGCCGCCCGGAGTCGATCCGGGCGGCTTTTTTTCTGGCGTGGCCCGGCGTATCGGCGGGCCGCCGAAGGAGCAACGACGATGACCGAAGACGAACGCGCGATTCGCGATCTGGTGGAAACCTGGTTCGTGTCGAGCCGGCGCGGCGATCTGGCCACTGTGCTCGACCT
The DNA here is from genome assembly GCF_020419685.1 of Burkholderia sp. AU33545. Taxonomy (NCBI): domain Bacteria; kingdom Pseudomonadati; phylum Pseudomonadota; class Betaproteobacteria; order Burkholderiales; family Burkholderiaceae; genus Burkholderia; species Burkholderia sp. AU33545. The sequence goes on from NZ_JAIZRQ010000001.1 coordinate 231,459, forward strand.
GATCGCCGACGACGCGATTTTCATGGTGGCCGGCAAGCCGCCGTTCGACAAGGCGGCGTTCGCGGCCGCATCGCGCGACGCAAATGCGGCGGCTGGCAATGGGCCGAAAGTCGACGGCCGTTACCGGATCGACGAACTGCGCGTGATGGGCGACTGGGCGTACATGCGTAATTTCATCGAGATCGATGTGACGCCGCCGGGCGGTGATGCCGTGCGCCGCTCCGGCCATACGCTGACGATCTTCCGCAAGTCGGATGGCCGATGGCAGCTCGCGCGGGACGCGAATCTCGTCATGCTCGCGCACTGAGCGGGGCAGGGGCATTACGTGTGCGCAGCGGGCGACGCGCGCCGATCCGGCCCCGTTAGTGATCCTCGATACGGCCGTCCAGCACGCGTTCAAGCGCGTCAACCGCCCGGTCGGTCGAATCCGGCGCGATGCAGTCGACGACGATCCGCTCGGGCATCGCGCGCAGCCACGTGATCTGCCGTTTGCACAGCTGGCGCGTCGCGAAGATACCTTTGTCGCGCATGGTCCGGTAGTCGGTGTCGCCGTCGAGGAACTCCCATGCCTGCCGGTAGCCGACGCAGCGCATCGACGGCAGGCCGAGGTGCAGATCCTCGCGGCGGCGCAGCCGTTCGACTTCGTCGATGAAGCCCGCGTCGAGCATCGCGTCGAAGCGTTGCTCGATGCGCGCGTGCAGCACCGCGCGGTCCGACGGCTCGAGCGCCACCGGCACGAAGCGGTACGCGGTGGCCGCATCGTCCGCTCGCCGCGGCGCGGCAAGCAGCGCCGACATCGGCTGCCCGCTCAGCAGGAACACTTCAAGCGCGCGCTGGATCCGCTGCGAATCGTTCGGGGCGAGCCGCGCGGCCGTCGCGGGGTCGACCTGCGCGAGCCGCGCATGGAGTGCCGGCCAGCCGTCGCGCGCGGCGTCGGCATCGAGCTCCGCGCGCACGGCCGGATCGGCGGTCGGCAGGTCGTTGAGGCCCTGCGTCAGCGCCTTGTAGTACAGCATCGTGCCGCCCGCGAGCAGCGGCGTGCGGCCGCGCGCGACGATCTCGCCGATCACGCGCAGCGCGTCCGCGCGGAATTCGGCCGCCGAATAGGCGTCGGCCGGGTCGATGATGTCGATCAGGTGGTGCGGCACGCTCGCGCGCTCGTCGCGCGTCGGTTTCGCGGTGCCGATATCCATGTCGCGGTAGACGAGCGCCGAATCGACGCTGACGATCTCGATCGGACGGCGCGCGGCGAGCGCCAGCGCCGCGGCCGTCTTGCCCGAAGCAGTGGGGCCGAGCAGGCAGGCGATCGTCGTTGGACGAGACTGCGGTGAAGCGCTCATTGGCCGCGCATGAAGAGACGGTCGAGATCGTTCAGCGTGAGCTGATACCACGTCGGCCGGCCGTGATTGCACTGGTCCGCGCGTTCGGTTGCCTCCATCTGGCGCAGCAGCGCGTTCATCTCGTCGAGCGTCAGGCGCCGGTTCGCGCGCACCGCATGGTGACACGCGAGCGTGCCGAGCAGCTCGTGCTGGCGCTCGGTGAGCACGCGTGAACCGCCGAACGCATGCAGGTCGGCGAGCACCGCGCGCGCGAGCGACTGCAAATCAGCGTCCTTCAGCAGCGCGGGCACCGCGCGGACCGCAAGCGTCGTCGGCGACAGCACCGCGAGGTCGAAGCCGAGCGATTCGAGCGTGTCGCGTTCTTCCTCGACCGTGCCGATCTCGACCGGCGTCGCCGTCATCGATATCGGCAGCAGCAGTGACTGCACCGCGACCGTGCGGTCGGCGAGCGCGTTCTTGAACTGTTCGTAGAGGATCCGTTCGTGCGCCGCGTGCATGTCGACGATCACGAGGCCGTGCGCATTCTGCGCGAGCACGTAGATCCCGTGAATCTGGCCGAGTGCGAAGCCGAGCGGCTGCTCGCCGTGTACGGTGGCGGCAAGCGGCGACGCGGCGAAGCCCGGCAGCGGCGCGGCTGGCGCACCGACCGCATCCGCCGAATCGCGCGCGATGATCGTCGTGCCATCCGGCGTGCCCGCACCCGTGTCCTTGCGGCCGAACAGCGCGTCGTAGAGCGCGAGCGGTTGCGCGACCGGCAGTGTGCCCTGCGTCATGCGTGCCTGGCGCATCCACGTGTTGCCCGACGACGACGATGACGGCGACGAGAAGCCGCTGCCGCCCTTGCCGGTGGCCGCGCCCTGGCCGAGTGGCGTATTCAGGAACGACGCGGGGCCGCTCGGCGCCGGAGAGAGTTGCGCGGCATGGCCGCCCGCGGTGGTTTCCGGCGACGCGCCCGCGTGGCGCGCGAGTGCGCGCTGCACCGCGTGGAACACGTACTGGTGGATCGAACGCGAATCGCGGAACCGCACCTCGATCTTCGATGGGTGCACGTTCACGTCGACCGCTTCCGGCGGCAGGTCGAGGAACAGCACGTACGATGGGTAGCGGTCGCCGTGGAGGACGTCCTCGTACGCCGCGCGCACCGCATGCGTGAGCAGCTTGTCGCGCACGAAGCGGCCGTTGACGAAGAAGTATTGCTGGTCGGCGCGGCCGCGGCTCGCGGTCGGCAGGCCCGCGCAGCCGTAGACGGCGAGCGGCCCGGCCTGCTCGTCGAGCGGCAGGTGCGCGGTGGCGAAGCCGTCGCCGAGAATCTTCGCGACACGCTGCGCGGGCTCGGTCGCGTTCCAGTGCTCGACGGCCTTGCCATTGTGCAGCACCGAGATCGCGACGTCCGGCCGCGCGAGCGCCGCGCGGCGGATCATTTCGAGGCAGTGGCCGAATTCGGTCTGCTCGCTTTTCAGGAACTTGCGGCGCGCGGGCGTGTTGAAGTACAGCTCGCGCACCTCGATCGTCGTGCCGACCGCGCCAGCGGCCGGCGACAGCGCGCCCGTGGTCGCGTCGATCTTCGTCGCATGCGCGACGTCGGCCGTGCGGCTCGTGATCGACATCTCGGCGACCGACGCGATCGACGCGAGGGCTTCGCCGCGAAAACCCAGCGTCGCGACCGCCTCCAGCTCCTCGAGCGAGCGGATCTTGCTCGTCGCGTGACGCATCAGCGCGAGCGGCAGTTCGGCGGGCGGGATTCCGCAGCCGTCGTCGGTGATCGAGATGCGCTTGACGCCGCCTTCCTCGAGCACGATGCGCAGCGTCGTCGCACCGGCGTCCATCGCGTTCTCGAGCAATTCCTTGACGACCGACGCCGGGCGTTCGACGACCTCGCCGGCAGCGATCTGACTGATCAACTGGTCGGGCAGGGGCTGGATCGCGCGCAGCGGGCGCGGAGCAGGGGCGGGCGCGGCGCCCGCGGCCGTTTCGGTGATTTCGGACATGGCCGAATTATAGCGAGGCGGCGGTGGCGTGCCGGGGCGGTGCCGGTTACGTTTTTTCACGGAGCCTTAAGGTAGTTTCGGTATGATGGCTCCGTTCCGCGTGCCGCCTTGTCCGGCGGGCACTTCCGCCTTTTCGGCCGTTCCGGCCCTTTCGCCTTCGAGGAATCGCATTTGGATACGCTGCTTCATTTCGTCAACCTGGTCCTGCATATCGACGCGTTCCTCGGCGACTTCATCCGGCAGTACGGTGCGTGGGTGTATCTGGTGCTGTTCCTGATCGTGTTCTGCGAGACCGGGCTCGTCGTGCTGCCGTTCCTGCCCGGCGATTCCCTGCTGTTCATCGGCGGCGCGTTCGCGGCGACGGGCGACATGAACCTTGGTGCGCTGATCGTGCTGCTGCTGGTCGCGGCGATTGCCGGCAATACCGTGAACTACCTGATCGGCCGCTGGATCGGGCCGAAGGTGTTCAATACGCATATTCCGGTGCTCGAGCGCTTCCTCGATCGCGCGGCGCTGCAGAAGACCCACACGTTCTACGACAAGCACGGCGGCAAGACGATCGTGCTCGCGCGCTTCATCCCGGTCGTGCGCACGTTCGCGCCGTTCGTCGCCGGCGCGTCGTCGATGAGCGTCACGCGCTTCCAGCTGTTCAACGTGATCGGCGCGCTGGTCTGGGTGCTGCTGCTGGTGCTGCTCGGCTACTTCTTCGGCAACATTCCGTTCATCCGCCAGTATCTGAACGTGATCGTGCTGGCGGGGATCGGTGCGGCGATCGTGCCGGTTGCGCTGGGCGCGCTGTGGAAGCTGGTGCGCGGGCGGCGATCGGACGGAGCGCCGAAGGCTGGCGGTCACTGAGCCGCGCGTGTTCGCTTCGGCGCAATAAAAAAGCGTGGCGGCTGCCACGCTTTTTTTTCGTCCGTGCGGCCCGACCGATTGCCGATTTGCGGTATCGGCCGATCCGGCTGCTCGACGCCGGCTGCTTCAGTCAGAATCCCGCGGACCGATGGGCGACACCGTTGCGTCAGGTCGTGCGATGCAAGATCGGTGTTTCGGGCGTCGGGTATTGCGCGTCGCGGAACGTCTCGAGGATCACGCGATTGGTATCGCAGTACACCTGCCAGTAGTTCTCCGGCTGCGTCGACGGACGCACGAACAGCAGCGGGCCTTCCGGCGTGAACTGCAGCACGCCGACGTCCGGCGCCGGATCGGGCAGCACGTTCGGGATCTGCTGGATCCGTGACTTCAGGCGGTTGATTGCATCGACCGCGTCCACGCTGTTCGCAATCTTGGCGGTCAGGTCGACGCGGCGATGCGGCGTCGCGCTGTAGTTCGCGATGTTGTCCGAGAAGATCTTGTTGTTGCCGACGATCGTCACGATGTTATCGGCGGTGATGATCGTCGTGCCGAACAGACCGAGTTCCTTCACCGTGCCGGTGACGCCGCCCGCGCTGATCACGTCGCCGATCTTGAACGGACGCAGCACCTGCATGAACACGCCGGCGGCGAAGTGGGCGAGCAGGCCGCCCCAGGCGGTGCCGATCGCGAGGCCGAGGCCGGCGAGCAGCGCGGCGAACGACGTGGTCTGCACGCCGAAGATCTGCAGGATCGCGAGGATCAGCAGGATCGTCAGCAGCACGCCGACCACGGAGGTCAGGTAGTCGGTGAGCGTCGGGTCGACCTTGCCGCTGCGGCGCACGACCTTGCCGAGCAGGCGCGTGGCGATGCGGATCGCCCAGCGACCGACGAACCACAACACGATCGCGGCGAGGAGATTCAGGCCAAAGTCGAGGCCGCGGGTCATCAGGAATTGCTGGGCGGATTCCAGGTTCAGCATGGGGGCTCCAAGGTGACGTGAATCTGGCAGTTTAAAGGGACTCTTGCCTGATTATTACCGTCTTTTACAAGGTGAAGCGGTGATGGCTCCCGGCTCTGCATTGCGCGACAAAGGAAAGGTATTTTTTACTGCTTTACGCAAATTCATCGTGCGAATCGAAAGCATGTATAAAAGTGATAACAGGTTTAAAAGCAAAGAAGTTTTCAGGTATGTAAGCTGGTACAATGCGGCGCCTGGGTAGTCTGGGGTGATTTGAAAATTCAGGGGCGCGGGGGAAAAGTCCACCGTGCACGGGGCGCAAACGATAAAAGTAGGATCGGGGTTGGGTATGGCAGAACCGCCAAATGGGGATTCCAGGCTGGGCGAAGCGTTTGCTATTCAGCGAAGAGTCGTTTATGCATTGTTTTTGCGCGAACTGAAAACGCGGTTCGGCAAGCATCGGCTCGGGTATCTTTGGGTGTTTCTCGAGCCTATCGTTCACATGCTCGTTTTGTTCGCGATCCTTGGTTTGATCGCAAAACATACGATGCCCGATATTTCGTTTCCCGTATTTCTCATCTGCGGCCTGGTGCCGTACTTCATGTTCATCAACATCGCGCTGCGGTCGTTGAACGCGCTTGAGGCGAATCTCGGGCTGCTGAGCTATCGTCCGGTGCATCCGCTCGACACATTGATTGCGCGTGCTGGTCTCGAATGCATTATCAGCGCGGTTGTCCTGGTTGTATTGTTGATCGTTCTCGGTCTCGGCGGACAGCCGGTTCAACTGGGCGATATTCCGGAACTCGCCGGAATCTGGGCGGTACTTGTGCTTCTAGGGCTGGGTGTCGGGATCATTTTCATGGTTATAGGCCACGAATTTCCGGTCAGCGAGAAGGTCATCCCATTGTTCATGCGCCCCCTCTATTTCACCAGTGCGGTCATGTATCCGCTAACGACCATTCCGGCGGAATACCGCGGCTGGGTGTTGTGGAATCCTCTTGTTCATATTCTCGAATTGTTGCGGCATACGATCGTACCGGCGTATGCGGTTGAAAACGTCGGCCTCGTATACCCGGCGTTCTGTGCGCTTGTCGTCCTGTTCGCTGGTATGGCCCTGTACAAGGCACGTGAACCATCCCTGCTGCGATCATGATTCGACTCGAGAATCTCACGAAATCGTATAAGACGCCGTCGGGGCGACATTACGTGTTCAAGGACGTCAATGTCGAAGTGCCGTCAGGGAAAAGTATTGGCCTGATCGGGCGAAACGGCGCAGGCAAGAGCACGCTGCTCAGCATCATCGGCGGTATTGATCGTCCCGATCGCGGTCGGGTCGTGACGAACCGGCGCATTTCGTGGCCGGTTGGTCTTGCGAACGGATTTCAAAGCAGCATGACGGGGCGCGAGAACGTCAAGTTCGTTGCGCGCCTGTACGCGAGCAAGGGCGAACTGGCGGAGAAGGTGCAGTTTGTCGCGGACTTCTGCGAACTCGGCAAATTCTTCGACATGCCGATCCGCAGCTACTCCACTGGTATGCGGGCCCGATTGGGATTTGGGCTGTCGATGGCGTTCGACTTCGACTACTACGTGATTGACGAGGTGACGGCGGTTGGCGATGCCGTCTTTAGAAAGAAAAGCGAGGCGTTGATGATGGCCAGGCGCGCCGTCAGCCAGTTCATTTTTGTGTCGCATGGTCTCGACGAGGTCCGTCGGATCTGCGATGTCGGATTGCTGATCGGCAACGGGAAAGTCACGTACTACCCCGACGTGAATGAGGCAATCGAAGTTTACAAGCAAGAGAACAATGTCTGATTGGTTGGGGAAGCTGCGCAGGCAGCGGCTGCAGGTGTCGCTTGTCGCGGTACCGCTTGTCGTTTGCGGGTTGTATCTCGGACTGGTTTCGCGGGATCGCTACGTCAGTGAATCGCAGGTGCTGGTCAAGGATTCGGGGCGCTCCGTAGGGACGGGGCTGAATATTCAAGCGCTGCTTGGGGGCGGTGGCGATGCGTCGGCACGGGACGACGCGGTCGTGCTCAGGCAGTACATCGAATCGCCCGACATGTTGGCGAAAGTGGATGCTCGGTTGCACCTGAAGGACGCGTTCGGCCATGTCGGGCTCGACTTGCTCAACCGGCTCTCACCGCATGCCACGCGAGAGGAAACACTGAAGTACTACTTGCGGCGCGTCAGCGTTGAAGTAGACGAAAAGACGGGGCTTCTGACGATTCGGACGCAAGGCCTGTCGCCGGCCTTCGCGCAGACGTTCAATCGAACGTTGCTGAGCGAAAGCGAAGCTTTCCTGAACGAACTGTCGCATCGCATTTCGCGTAATGACATGCTTTTTGCCCGTGAGGAAATCGACCGCTCGTATGACGAGGTCAAGACGGCCCGTGATGCCGTACTCGCCTTCGAAAACAAGACCGGCATGCTGGACCCGACGGCGAGTGCCGAAGCTGGCGGGCGCATGGTGGTTGAAATGCAGTCGAAGCAGGCAGAACTCGAAGCTGAGTTGCGCAACCTGCAGACGTACATGAACGACGACGCACCTCCGGTCGTCGCGAAACGTAACGCGTTATCGGCGCTTGTCGCGCAGATCGCTGTCGAGAGAGCCAAGCTCAGTGCGCCTGGCGACGGCAAGATGAACCGCACAGCCGCGCAGTACGCGGAACTGAAGTCTCGTCTCCAGTTCGCGACCGACCTGTACAAGGTATCGCTATCGACTTTCGAAAAGGCACGGATCGAATCGGGACACAAGGCGAAGAGCTTGTCCGTGATCGTGGCGCCGAACCTGCCGGAAGAGGCCGAGTACCCACGCAAGCTTCACATCATGATGTCTCTCGTTGTCGGATTGTTGTTGCTGTTCGGTGTCGCGAAGCTGGGACAAGCGATTATCGAAGATCACCGGACGTAACGCATAAGGTTGCTGCCGCGATTTCGTATCGGGTCGGCAGTGCGCACGAACTTGAACGGCTGTACAGCGTCGTTGCCATTGACCGGGTGGCGAATGCAAACAGGCATCGACGAACGCAAATATTCAGATGATCAATCTATCAAGAGGCCGAAAGGCATTGGTTGCCCTGGTTCTGGGCGTCGCGAGCACGGCGAGTTGGGCCGGGATCAGCGATACGCTGTTCGGACTCTCGGGGACCGATGGCGACAGTGGCTCGACATCGTCCAAAGCTGCTACCGACGGTGGACAGCGCGGTGTCGCCTCGACGGGTTTCGGATACAACCCCGACGACGTAGCGGCTGGGGCGATGATGCTTCAAGGCGGCAGGATGTCGCGCCAGCAAGCCGGACCCGGGGGGGCGGCTCCGAGCCCGGTCGACGTGAGTGTTGCCCCGCAGGCGCCGAACAGCATGTTTGGCTCGCAGTTGTTTGGCGGAACATTCCACAACAGCCGTGGGACCGGATTCAATCCGAGCTATCAGGTGAGCATCGGGGATACGGTGACGCTGCGGATGTGGGGTGCGTTTGCATTCGACGGCCAGCTGACCGTCGATCCGCAAGGAAATATCTTCGTGCCGAATGTCGGGCCGGTCACGGTCGCGGGTGTTCGGAATGCCGATTTGAACGGGCGCGTGCTGAATGAAGTGCGCAAGGTCTACAAGGCGAACGTGAACGTCTATGCCAGCCTGGACGTCGCGCAGCCGGTGAAGGTTTTCGTCACCGGATATGTCAAGCAACCGGGCATGTATGGCGGGATTGCGTCGGAAAGCATCCTGTCCTACCTCGACAAGGCCGGTGGCGTCGACGTCGACCGAGGCAGTTATGTCGACGTGATGGTCAAGCGTGGCGCGGTAGTGCGCAAGCGCTTCAACCTGTACGACTTCTTGCTGAATGGCGAGATCGACCAGTTGCAACTGGCCGATGGCGACGTGATTGTCGTCGGACCGCGGGAACACGTCTTCACGGTACGGGGTGAGGTCTACAACGCATACGACTTCGAATTCGCCACGCCGGTCATTACGCTTCAGCAGGCACTTGCGGTTGCGCGTCCGAAACCGGGCGCAACGCATGTCAGCATCGTACGCCGCCAAGGCACCGAGCGGACCACCGAGTACTACGCGATTTCGAATGCGTCGAACGTCAGGCTCAACGACGGCGATCAGCTCACGGTCACCTCGGATCGCTATGCCGGCACGATTCAGGTGCGTGTCGAGGGAGCGCATTCGGGAGAACACGCATTGGTGCTCCCGTACGGTTCGACGATGGCGCAGGTGCTGAACCAGGTCCGCACCAATCCGCTGTCGCGCGTGGACGAAGCCCAGTTGTTCCGCAAGTCGGTCGCGGACCGGCAAAAGGAAATGCTGGGTGTCGAACTGCAGAAGCTTCAGGAGGCGGCGTTGTCCGCACCGTCCGCTACGAGCGAGGAGGCCAATCTGCGCTCGAAGGAAGCAGAGAACATCACGAAGTTTGCTGCGCTCGCGAGCAAGACCGAGTTCAAGGGACAGGTCGTACTCAACGAGCAGACGATGGGTAACGTGATTCTGGAGGATGGCGACGTCATCAACATCCCCGAAAGAACTAGTGTCGTCATGGTGCATGGCGAGGTGCTCTTTCCGAACGCGGTCGAATGGCAATCGGGCATGACGGCGAGTGACTATGTCGGGCACGTCGGCGGCTACACGCAGAAAGCCGACAACAGCAAGATCATCGTGATTCATCAGAACGGCAAGGCCGAACTGGCCGACAGCGGTACGAAGGTCGAGGCTGGCGATGAACTCATGGTGTTACCGAAGGTGAAGTCGAAGAGTATCGAGATCACGCGCGGGATTACACAGATCCTGTATCAGATGGCGGTGGCAGCGAAGCTGATCTTCTGGTGATGATTGCAGCACGTCACGTGACGCGTAGAGAGCGCGTCACGTGACGCCGAGAGGGCCGCGGACGCTCGTTGGCACGAGCGCACCGGCAGATTGCTCCTTCGGGGGCTCGTAAAATAATAGCAACGATAATTATCATGAAAATTCTGACCGTGTTTGGCACGCGGCCGGAGGCGATCAAGATGGCGCCGCTGGTACACGCGCTCAGGGGGACGCCGGGTGTGGATTGTCGCGTATGCGTCACCGCACAACACCGGCAAATGCTGGACCAGGTGCTCGATCTTTTTGAGATAAGGCCGGATTACGACCTGAACCTGATGAAGGCGGGGCAGACGCTTCAGTCGATAACGTGCGACATCGTGAACGAGATCACGCCCGTTCTCGCCTCGTATCGTCCCGACTATATGCTCGTGCACGGCGATACGACGACCACGTTCGCGAGCGCGCTGGCGGCGTTCTATCTGAAGATCAAGGTGGGCCACGTCGAAGCCGGACTGCGTAGCGGCGACATGTACTCGCCGTGGCCTGAAGAGGGCAATCGGAAGCTGACAGGCCAGCTGGCCGACATCCATTTCGCGCCGACCGAGGCGTCGCGCGAGAACCTCGTCGCCGAACGTGTTCGCGACGAGGACATCATCGTGACGGGCAATACCGTGATCGATGCGCTGCTGACGGTTACGCGCAGGCTCGAGCACGATCAGGTCCTGCAGCGCCAGATGCGCGATGCATTTCCGACGCTCGGGGACGGGCGCCGCATGGTGCTCGTTACGGCTCATCGCCGAGAAAACTTCGGGGAAGGGATCCGGAATATCTGCAACGCAATCCGTCAACTGGCCGCGCACTACACGGACGTCGATTTCGTCTATCCGGTTCATCTGAATCCGCAGGTCAAGCAGCCGGCCGAGGAAATACTGTCGGGCCTGCCTAACGTCCATCTGCTGAGTCCGCAGGACTACTTGCCTTTCGTCTATCTGATGTCACGGTCGACGCTGATCCTGACCGATTCGGGCGGTATTCAGGAGGAGGCACCATCACTCGGCAAGCCCGTGCTTGTCATGCGTGACACCACGGAGCGGCCTGAAGCGGTTGCTGCCGGAACGGTGCGGCTAGTCGGATCCGACACGGGGTGGATCGTTACAGCCTGCCGGGAACTGCTCGATGACTCGGAGCGCTATGGGGAAATGGCGCGTGCGCACAACCCGTATGGCGATGGCCGTGCATGCGAGCGCATCGTTCGTCATCTTGTCGGCGAAAGCGACCGCAACGATCCGGAGTCGTGCTCTGCAGCTCTCGATGCGGCCCGGGCATTCGCCGGTTGATGCCGCGCGGTGACTGTGACCGATCAGCGCTGATTCGCGTGGCATGCCGACGAGCCGCCGCGCCTCCACACATCTTCAAGGACGTTCCGTGAACAATACCATTCAATCCATATCTGTCATCGGGCTCGGATACATCGGCCTTCCGACCGCGGCCGTACTCGCATCGCGCAAGATCAAGGTGGTCGGTGTCGACATCGACCCGTGCGCCGTCGATACGATCAATCGGGGCGAAATTCATATCGTCGAGCCGGAACTGGATATCGTCGTGCATGCGGCCGTGAAGGAAGGATGGTTGCGCGCGACGACCCGGCCGGAAGCTACGGACGCCTTCATGATCGCGGTGCCCACACCGTTTGACGGTAACTACGAGCCGGACCTGTCATATGTCAAGGCAGCCAGCGAATCGATCGCGCCGGTGCTCAAGAAGGGGGACATCGTCATTCTCGAGTCGACCTCGCCGGTAGGTACGACCGAACAGATGGTGGAATGGCTGGCGCGTGCCCGTCCGGATCTGGTATTTCCCGTGAAGGGCGGGGGCGAATGCGACGTCTATGTCGCTTATTGTCCAGAGCGTGTTCTTCCCGGTCAGGTCATTCGCGAACTGATCGAAAACGATCGTGTGATCGGTGGCGTCAATCCGCTTTCCGCCGTACGTGCCCAAGAAGTCTACCGCACGTTCGTCAACGGTCAATTGTTGGTTACGGACGCTCGTACGGCCGAGATGTCGAAGCTGACCGAGAATGCATTTCGCGACGTCAATATTGCGTTCGCCAACGAGCTTTCCCTCATTTGCGACAAGCTCGACATCAACGTATGGGAACTCGTCAACATCGCGAATTGCCATCCGCGCGTCAATATCCTCCAGCCGGGGCCGGGCGTCGGTGGACACTGCATTGCCGTCGATCCGTGGTTCATCGTCAACAAAACGCCAGACCAGGCGAAGCTGATCCGACAGGCTCGGGAAGTGAACGATTCGAAGCCGCACTGGGTAATCGACAAGGTCCGTGCCGCGGTCGATGCGCTGTGTGAGGGCGGAAAGGTCCGGCGCGACATCCGAATTGCATGCTTCGGTCTTGCGTTCAAGCCGAATATCGATGATCTTCGGGAAAGCCCGTCGCTCGATATCGCGCACAAGCTTTCCGACGCATATCCAGAGCAAGTCCTCGTCGTAGAACCGCATATCGACGCGATTCCGGAGAAGCTCGAGTTCAGTGGTGCGAGATTGATCGATGTGGATGAAGCGCTGGCACGCGCCGACGTTCTCGTCATGCTGGTTGATCACACTCGATTCAAGTCAATCAAGCCGACTCTGCGCGACACGCAGCGACTCGTCGATACAAAGGGCATCTGGAGTTGAATTGCTCGTATCGGTGCTCCGTTCGTGGGGCGGGAATGCAAAGACGAATTTGAAAAGGCGGGGAAGTTGGAATGAGCGTGAAGGTCGATGTCGGTGCGCTTGATGATCGTGGCGAGGTTGCCGCTTTGCGACGGGAGCGCGACCGGCATGCCGCGCTAAGTGAGGCATTGCGGGCTGAACGATCTGCGCAGGATGAGCTTGTGTCGCGGCTCGAGGCGGAAATCGCTCGATTGCGCGGGCCTCAGATCGCCACGACAAGTGTCGGTGCCGGCCGGGCATCGCGGCACGCCGTTAGCAACGTCGCGGTCACCCGATATCAGGAGACGATTACCGATCTCACGAACCGATTCGACGGGTTGAAGGCGTTGCGTGAGCGGGAGGAGGAGACTTTCCGGCAGTACCGGACGGACACTGGTGTAACAATCGAGGCGCTCACGGCCGAACTTTCTCGGCATGGCGAGACGATCGGCAGGCTGACGCGCGAGGTCGACGCGGCAAGGGATGTTGCCCGACAGCAGGAACAATTGCGTGCTACTGGCGTTGCGGCACTCGAGCAGAAGATTGCGGATCTGGAGTCCGAACGCAATGCTCGCGCGATCGAGCGGCAGGAAATTGGCTCGATGCTCTCCGTGCTGCGCTCGGAAAGCAAGTCGTTGTCCGCGAACCTCGAGAAAATCAAGCTCGATGCGGTTCGCAACAGGATGGCGCTCACCGAGGCGAACGCGCAGATTGAACGGTTGCGTCAGCAATTGATCGCGGCAAATCAGCAGGTGATTCGGACAAAAAACACGCTGTCGTTTCAGCTTGGGCATGCGCTGATATTCGGCACGAAGTCGTGGGGCGGGTTCTTCGCGCTGCCGGGCAAGTTGCTCGAGATTCACCGTTTGTCGAAGCAACGCCGTGACGACAGGCAAGCCAAAGTACTGAAGAGCCCGAACGTCCGTGCGACGCTGCCAACTACGTCAGTTTCCCCGCGTGGAGAAGCGGCCGAGCATGTCGCGATCGCCACGCGTGCGCGGCTGCAGGGTCTGCACGATGCCGACGGGCAGCAGCTTGCGCATCGTATGAAGCAACTGAAGGTTGCGGCGATCATGGACGAGTTCACGTTCGGTTCGTACGATCCGGAGTGCAACCTGCTGCAACTGACACCCGCCCATTGGCAGATCGAATTGAATGCATTCAATCCCGACATGCTGTTCATCGAATCCGCGTGGCGCGGAAAAGATGATCTCTGGGGCAGCAAGGTTGGCCACCTGAGTCAGGAAGTCCTCGATATTGTTCAATGGTGCCGCGATCACCAGGTTCCGACGATCTTCTGGAACAAGGAAGATCCGGTGCATTTCGAGACGTTCCTGACGACCGCGAAGTTGTTCGATTTCGTCTTTACGACGGATATCGACTGCATTCATCGCTACAAGGCTGCACTCGGCCACGACCGGGTCTATCTGTTGCCGTTTGCAGCTCAGCCGCTCGCCAACAATCCCGTCGAGAAGTACGAACGGAAAGACGCTTTCTGCTTTGCCGGCGCCTATTACGTCCGATATCCGGAGCGGACGCGGGACCTAGGGAACTTCATTGTCAATTTGCCCGAGTTTCGACCGCTGGAAATCTACGACAGAAATTACGGGAAAAGTGACGCGAACTACCAGTTTCCGGGCGAATACCAACCGTTTGTCGTGGGCAATTTGCCATACGCGGAGATCGACAAGGCATACAAAGGCTATCGATACGCGATCAACCTCAACTCGATCAAGCAGTCGCAGTCGATGTTCGCGCGTCGCGTCTATGAACTGCTGGCGTCCAATACGATCACCATCAGCAACTTCTCGCGCGGCGTCCGCCTCATGTTCGGCGATCTGGTCGTGACGAGCGATAGTGGTGCTGAGATTCGGCGACGTCTCGACGCATTGAATGGTGACGAAGCAGGCGCGCGCAAGCTCCGCCTTGCCGCGCTTCGGAAGGTGATGTTCGAGCATACGTATCAGGATCGACTTGCTTACGTCATCTCGAAGGTCAGCGAGGAGACGTTGCCATCGCTGCTTCCGCAGATCATTGTGATTGCACACGCCAAGGATCAGGCGCAAGCCGATTGCCTCCTGCGCGCGTTCGAACGACAGCACTATCAGGCGAAAACGCTGGTGCTCGTCGTGCCGGAGCAGTTCGACCCGGCCGGCGTTCCGGACAGTGGTGCCGTGCGTGTGTTGTCTGCGCGTGAATCGGATACGGTGATGTTGCAGACGCTGGCAGAACCGGCTGCCTGGCTTGCCGTGATGGTTGCGGACGATTATTACGGCGCCCACTATCTGATGGATCTCGCGCTTGCGACGCGTTACTCGCAGGCGCGGGCGATCGGCAAGGTTGCTCAGTATGTATGGTCGAACAGCAACGGCCTTTCGCTGCTTCGGGATGATGCAGCATATACGTCTGTCGCCGAGATTGCTGCACGGTCGGGTATCGCGCGTTTCGACACATTGCCTGAGGTATCGTTGCGCGACTGGGTGAGGGAACTGTATACCGCGCGGTTCGAGCACGAATCGTGCTTCGCCATCGACGAATTCAACTACTGCAGAAGTGGAGTCGCGCTGGATGACGCCGGGCGTGCGACCGTCGACGATGTGGTTCTGTCCGACTACGGACTGACGCTTGATGAAATGCAGCAGCGAGCCGAAGCAGTCGCACCGGAGCAACTTGATAGCAATGCCCTGCCGCAATTGCGCGGCAGCGATCTCGCATCGCTACTGACGAAGGCGCCCGCGAACAGCCGCGTGTCGATGGTCGAGCGCGGCGGCTGCCTGCAGATCGATTCGGCGTTGCCGGATGGCTCGCACGAATATTGGTATGCCATTCGCGACTTTTCTCCGTCCGATCTATTGGTCGATAACGGGAAACTTCAGTTCCACCTTGAAGTTTCCCCCGGTCTGAACGTCCAGGTTGTCGTGCTGTATCTCAATGGCGAAAAGACGCGAATTGGCCATGTCGTGAAGGCTTCGAATCGCAATCACGATGTCGAGGTGCCGGCGGGAACCAAGTATCTGAGGATTGGCTTGCGAGTCTATGCCGGCGGTTCCGCACGCGTGCAATCCTTGCTGCTCGGTCACCGCTCGCTCCTGCCTGCGGATGTGTTTTCTCAAGGCGAACATCTCGTACTTACAAACCACTATCCGTCCTACGACGACCTGTATCGCAATGCGTTCGTGCATAGCCGGGTACGCGCGTATCGCGCGCATGGCGTGCGCTGCGATGTCTTCCGCTTCCGTGAAGAACAAACGGTGGAATACCAGGAGTTCGAGAACGTTGATGTGATGACTGGCGGCGCGGAGGTGCTGGACAGACTGCTGCAGTCGGGGCGGTATCGCTCGGTGCTTGTCCACTTCCTTGATGATGCGATGTGGCGTGCGCTGAAACCTTACGCAGATCGATTGAAGATCGTCGTGTGGGTTCATGGCGCCGACATTCAGGGCTTCGAGCGTCGCGCATTCCTCTATGACGACGAGCAACGTTCCGCCGCTGCGCTGAAGAGCGAGCGGCGGTCGGAATTCTGGCGGAATCTGCTGACGGAGCGGCCACCGTCGCTGCACTTCGTCTTCGTCTCGAAGTATCTCGCGACAACTGCGATGGAAGACCTCGGGTTGCAGCTGCCGGACGCAGCGTACAGCGTCATCCATAACCCGATCGATACTACGCGATTCGATTATGTTGAGAAGGACATCGACCTGCGCTGGAAGGTGCTGTCAATTCGGCCGTATGCATCGAAAGTCTATGCCAATGACCTGAGCGTCGCTGCGATTCTTGCACTGTCGGGCACGCCGAACTTTGACCGGATGCAATTCCACCTGATCGGGGACGGCGCGCTGTTCGACGAGACCGTTGCGCCGCTTCGCGGATTCTCGAATGTCCTGATCGAACGACGCTTCCTGACGCAACGCGAGATTGCCGGTCTGCACAAGGAGTACGGCATATTTCTGTGCCCGTCGCGAATGGATACGCAGGGCGTGTCGCGGGACGAAGCGATGGCGTCGGGCTTGGTCCCGGTTACCAATGCGGTTGCGGCCATCCCGGAATTCGTCGACGAAACATGCGGTGTGCTCGCGCCGGCGGAGGATGCGAAAGCACTTGCCGACGGACTGCTGGCGATCATTCAGGATCCGCGGCTATTTGCGAGCATGAGTGCTAATGCGGCGCGACGCGTGAGACGGCAGAGCGATTACGACGCGATGATTCGACGAGAAATGGCGTGCTTTACAGGGAAGCCGGAAGAGGCCTGATCGCGACGGACATCGGCTTCGCGATGACTCGTGGTGTTGCATCGGGAATCGTGCATGCCCGGAAGAGGTGCGTCTGAAAGGGACAATGGTGCGGGTTGACGACTGGAACCGCACCTTCACAGGAACTGTTGCGGGGAAAGATGGCTAACCGATATTTGGATCGCGTCGTATTGAACGAGCGAAATTCGATGATCTACTGCACGGCGAGCGTCGCAGAGAAGACGTCGGTCGAACTCTGTGCGACGATCTTGGGAGGATTGCCGGATGGCACGAATCTGATTCTCCTCATCAATGGTGATGCACTGACCGAGCAGCGCGCGACGGAGATCGGCTTCGTGCCGACAAAGGGTGGCTACTACCAGTACCTGAAGCCGTCAGTGCAGGACGAGCGACTCTGCCACGCATTCGATATCCTGCCGGAAGTCACGTCGGTCAACATCCGGCTGTGGGGCATCGGTGCGCAGCCCGTCGTGCTCGACGACGTTCGCGTGACGGGTGTCGAAGCAGGCGGCTTTCGATTCCTGTCTGCTCGCCCGCGTCGCATTGTCAGAAAATGGGATCCGCTTGCCGTCCAGCAGCAGCGGCCGATTGCTGCGAACCTGCTGCTCGCGAAGCATGCATGCGGTGCGGCATGCGTCGTACATTGCAATAAATGGTTGGACTCGATGGATGGATACGAGCAGCGGACGAAGCGCTTCGAGTTCGGACGCGACGACGTCTATGTAGAACGCGACACCGGGGAGCTGATCCTGGCGAGCGTTCAACGCGCGCGGCCGGCGATGCTCGAGATTCCGGAATCTATCGACGCATACTGGTCCGATATCGGCGACAAGTCACGAAATATGGTGCGAAAGGCCCGGCGACTCGGCTACGAATTCCGTGCAATCGATCCTGACGAGTATGGACAGGACATTTACGAGATTCGAACGTCGGATCCGATGCGGCAAGGTCGCCCAATTCCCGAGTACTACTACAAGAATCCGCCCGAGCACGTGCTGAAGCCGAGTTCCGTCGGTTGCCGGCTGCATACCGAGCGATTCTACGGCGTTTTCAAGGACGATCGGCTGGTCGCGTATGTCACGCTTTTTCTCTTTGGCGAACTTGCGCAGGTCAATCACCTGCTGTGCCATCGAGATCACGCGAGCAGTGGCGCGATGAATCTCAACGTGTTTCATGTCGTGGACGAACTCATCAGGCATCAGCCTGAGGTACGCGTCCTCAACTATCTCTACATCGGACAATCTCAGGGCGGGATCAATCATTTCAAGGAGAGCGTCGGGTTCCGGGATACCGCCTTCATGACGTACGACAGCGTGGTGGAGTTGTACGAGCGACATAGACGGAATCGGTTGACGATCGATGGTTCAACCGCACCTTCGGTGCCGTCCTTCAAGACTAAGGTGAAAGACGACAACTGGACGTTTATGCGCGAGCAGGTGAGCGGCGATGTCATGCAGGCGATCGAGAGCCGCATCGGCCGGCGCGTCGCGCGTCTGCCGATGCCCGTATATCAGGAGTTCGAACGCTATCTGTCGCGCG
Source organism: Burkholderia sp. AU33545 (assembly GCF_020419685.1). Classification (NCBI taxonomy): domain Bacteria; kingdom Pseudomonadati; phylum Pseudomonadota; class Betaproteobacteria; order Burkholderiales; family Burkholderiaceae; genus Burkholderia; species Burkholderia sp. AU33545. Next base: position 249,906 of record NZ_JAIZRQ010000001.1, read on the forward strand.
GATTGAGCGAGACGGTGATCGACTGGATGGAGGGAAGCTGTTTCGCGGTGCCTTTTCCGGATCAGATTCCCGATATCGATGATGGGCTCTGCAACTACATGCGACGGCGTTTCAAGCGGAGTCCCATATCGAACGACGGTTTCGAAACGGCATTCAAGGGCAGCGATTTCCGCGTGCTGGGATATTTCCAGGTCAGTGACGATGACGCGCTGTTCTTCCGGGGTCTGTTGGTGGTCGAGAAATTGACACCGGTAGGGGTGAGCAACGTTCGTGGTCTGACCGAGACGTTCCAGAAGTTCGGCAAAGCCGGTTTGCGTCCGGATCTGATTGTGCGGAACAAATCCCAGGGAATATTCGTAACGCGAGATCGTTTCATGGCGTCTGTTCCGACGGAAGATGCGGCCCTGGACCGCGTCTGTCTTGCCGACGAGTATCAGCCTTTGGGTGACGGGTGGCTGTTGGGAAACATCGTCAAGATGTCGTTTCCGTATTCGACGGCGACGGTTGATATTGAACTGAACAAGACGTTTGCCTGGAACTCGGAGCTGCCGAACAACTCGGTACGCATGTGGTACTACTCGCTGATTTATATCGGACGATTGCTTGCGACGTACCATAAAACCAACGATTCCGCGTCGCTGGACCTCGCGTTGTCGCTGACGTCGGATTATCTCGACTACGTGGCCGTCGCCGAGCATCGTGCCGGAGTCGATAACATTGCGTCTGCCGATCACGCCACGGCCGAGCGCCTGAAAGTGATGCTGACGCTGCATCAAATTGTCAGGAAATCGAAATACCCGAGAGGAGTCGCGCTGCTGCCGAGGTTGCTCGAGGAAATGCACTACTGCGCCGAGTGGCTGACAGAGGAGGCCAATCTCGGCGTTGGGAATCATCAGCTCATGGGCTGCATGTCCCTGATGTTTACGTATTCGCTTCTGTCGAATGAGGCCGGGGCGGTTTATCTGGAAACGGCGCTGCGTCGTGTGCGCGCCTTGCTGGAAGAATCCTTCGATAAAGACGGGCTGTGCAACGAGAACACGATCGGTTACCACAACTTCAATCTGTCGCTGTATACGAAGATTCACGATGCGCTCGGAAGACTGGGGGTTGCCGCATCGATGCGGTCAGACATCGAGCCCGTACTCGGCAATGCAATGCGCGCACTGCAGCTGGCCATTTTCCCGAACGGCAAGATCCCGCCCATCGGCGACTCGCCGCGCTATGACTCGCACGTCAGCTCCGTCAATGAGTCGTTCTGCTTCTTCGAGTCAGGATTTGCGGTCGTCAAGCGCGACGACTTCTATATGTCATTGATCTGCGGCGGTAGAACGAACTGGCATAAGCACATGGATGACACGGCGATCTATCTGCAGTACAGGGGTGAGGACGTGTTTATCGATGGCGGCAGCTATTCATACGATCAGCGAAATCCGCATACACGCTGCATCACGTCGTCGGCTGGCCATAGCGGCGTGTTTTTGTCGCAGTTCGATGGCTTGCCGCGATACGAACTTATCGCGAAGTATGGGCCGGTGTCGGGCAGCATCAAACGGTTCGAGGAAAGCGACGACGGCGTGCGCATCGAGTGCGCGTACTCCGTTCCCGGGTGCTGGACGAGCTTCCGGAGATTCGTGTTTGTCCACTGGATCGGTGAGGTCGTCATCGTGGACATGGTCAGATCGCCGAATCTTGCCGCTGCAGTACAGCGCTTTTTGCTTGCGCCGAACATTTCGGCACACGCGGAACAGGGAATCATCCGCCTGCAAGGCGAAACGTTTGACGGCGCGATCATTCACTCGTCGCAGGATGCAGACTTCTACCGCGGCGAGCAGGATGCAAAGGTGCGAGGTTGGAGTACGTACGACTTCGGTGAGATCTCTCCGACGACGGGTATCGATCTGAGCGGCGGGTCGATTGCCGGAGAATTATCGTCGATCGTGGTGTTGAACGGCACTGATCCGGATGGCTGCTCCGCCGCGGCACGTGCATTCGCGAACAAATCCGATCCATTCTTCACGAATTGATCGGCCGGTTCCCACCATCGTACGGCTTTTCAAAGATTTACGGTTTCGGCTTATGAACGACACTCCAAACTGCTATCACTCGCCTGATGGCATTCAGCTATCCGATGCAGGTGTTCGGTTTTCGCTTGATATAGCGGGGGTGCAACGCTTTTCGATCTGCATGGATCTGGCATGTGGGCCGCAAATCGCGACCAATTGCGCATTGATCCAGTTCGAATTCAGCGAGCCACCGGACGAACCTGAACGATTGGGACTTGTACATTCCCATCATGGCTGGTGGTATCGATACGTGCCGACTCGCGCAGGGCGCGTGTCCGTCGATTGGGAATTCGTCCAGGCGACTCCGTTCACTGGTATCGTTCGCTTCAAGCTTGTGACGTGGGGAGCCGGCGACGTCGTCCGACTCCGCTCATTTGTCGCACTGAAGAGTCCTCTTGCCGAGCAACTGGCTGCGCGGTATGAAAATGCCCGCGATGCCGCGCGATATCCGCCGAAGGTGTGGGCCAGCATTAGCGAGTTTCTGTCTGCGACTACGCTGCAGAATTGCGCGCACATCATACCCGTCAACGACTTGTTGATCGAGTTCTTGCTCGTTGATCGGCGCAGCCCGGCGCTATTTTGCTTTCTTCACGGCAATGCCCCACGCTCGGACGTGTTCAAGCTGCCCGTGTTCAGTGGCGTATCGATGATGAACGATGTGAACAGTTCCGTCCTCATCTTCTCCGATCCTGCATTGCTGCTGGATCCTGATTTGACGCTTGCATGGCACGTCGGCACTTCAACCACGCCGCTGCAGTATCTGTATGAATTGGTCACGGAAAAGGTCCGTTCGGTTCTTGCTCCCGAAAGGCTGGTTTTCTGGGGCGGATCGGGAGGCGGTTTCGCATCGCTGTATCTGTCGACAAGGTTTGCCGACTCGACGGCCTTCGTATGGAATCCACAGACTTCGATTCTCGCGTTCGAGGAGATGGCCGTACGGAATTTCGGTCGCGTGTGCTTTGGCACGGAGGATCTCGGGACGCTGCGTGAAAGGCTCGAGAAGGTGGCCGTGGCTGACCTGTGGAGGGTCTATCCGAGCGACAGGAACCGCGTGGTCTATCTGCAGAACTTTACCGACTGGCACACCGAATCCCATCTAAAGCCATTCCTGTCGAATTCGAATTTTCGCGACGTTCGTGGAACCGAGTTCTGGGGATGGCTGGAAGATCGACTCTTCCTGCATCTCGGCAGCCTCGCGCAAGGGCACGAACCGCCGCCGAAAGAGGCGATCAATGCGTTCCTGGTCCGGCTCGCGCATTCCGGACCGGATGCGATCGAATCGGTCCGCGTACTCCCGGGCAGATCGGCGGACCATGTCGGCGCGGCACATGACGCGCGGGTGAAAGAAGAAGGGCCGCAGGCCTGAGAACAATGAGCAATGTGTGGTGTAGCTATGAATGAAGCATGGATCGATCGGGTTGTACTGAATCGCGCGCGGGCGGTGCTGAGCGGTGCGTTTACCGTTGAACGCAAAAGCTCGGTTCGTTTGTCCTCGATGGTCGGATGGACGCTGCCCGAGAAGGGCAACCTGCTTTTGGTGATAACCGGCGAGCATTTGACCGAAGCAAAGGCGGCGGAAATCGGCTTCATCAAGACGTCGTCCGGTTTCTACAGGTATCTGCTGCCGTCGATCAAGGACGGAAAACTTGCATTCGATTTCGAGGTGATTCCTGAGGTGACCGGATTTCAGATTCGGCCCTGGAACATGACGACGCCTGTTGTACTCGAGGACGTCGTACTGACGAGTGAGGATGCCGTTCCGGCGTTTCCCGGTCAGTCGCGGCGGGTCGTGAAGCGGTGGCATACGCTTGCCGCAGACGGCAGCCTGCCGCTATTGGCCAATTTTCTGATTCGCAAGGAGAACTGTGGATTTCATTGCGTCGCTCACTGCAATCGCTGGTACGAGTCGATGGACGAGTTCGCGATCCGGGCTCGTAGTGATGCGTTCGGTCGAGAAGATGTGTATGTCGAGACCCGTACGGGAGAATTGGTTCCCGCGTCGCGGCAGCGTGCCCAACCGGCCTTTCTCGAGATCCCGGCTTCGGTCGACGAATATCTAAAGTCGATCGGGGACAAGTCGCGAAACATGATCCGGAAGGCACGGAAGCTCGGCTACGAATTCAGGAACATCGCCCCCGAGACGCTGGGCCAGGACATCTATGACATCAGAACTTCCGATCCGATGCGGCAGGGGCGCCCGATTCCCGAGTATTTCCATACGAACCCGCCGCAATACGTACTTGCTCCGAGTCCGGTGGGTTGCGAAATCCACACCGAGAAATTCATCGGAATTTTTCTGGGCGACCGGTTGGTGTCGTATATAACCGTGTTCCTGTTCGGCGAACTGGCGCAGGTCAACCACATTCTTTGCCACAAGGCACATGCCACGAATGGGGTGATGAATCTCAACGTCCTGCACATGGTCGACGAGTTGATTACGCGTCATCCTCATGTCAAGGCGGTGAACTACATGTATATCGCCGGCCGCGATAGCGGTATCGACACATTTCGGCGCAGCGTCGGATTTACCCCCCGCAACTTCCTCGCATACGACGGTGCGCCGGCGATGTTTGCCGACATCCATACTCCATCTGCGTCCGGCGATGCAGGTGACGAGCCGAGCGCACAGCAATCGGGTAAGGGAAAGGAAAAACTCCGGTTGTCGCAATGGTCGTTCCTCCGCGAAGCGATCGCGGAGGAGGGCGCGCTCGCACATGTCGCCGACAGGATCGGGCGTGCGGTCGTCGAGATGCCGAAGCCGGCTCCGGAGCAATTCGTCGAGTACATCGGCAAGGGACTGATGAAGTCTGTCGCGGTTCATCCCGCCGGGGCGATCATCGCTGTTCCGTTCCCGGCGCAGGTCGATGCGAAGGTCGGTCATGGCGTCGTCGACTATCTCAACCGACGTTTCAAAGGTATCCCAGTTGGAGACGAAGGTTTTCGGGCAGGTTTCAAGGGGGGCGAACTGCGTGCACTCGCGTTTTTCGAAATCACCGACTGGGCCGAACAGTTCTGCAACGGCATCTTGGTGCTCGAGAAGGTAACCGATGCACCCGGCACTCCGCCGGAAAGTGCCGAAACGGCGGATGTTCAGGTCAAGGCAGAAGCCGATTTCCTGGCAGCGACGGCAGTCCGTCCATCAAGACTGGAGCGCGTGCGTCTGGTCGAAGACTACCAACCGCTTGCCGAGGATTGGCTCAAGGCCGGCGTCGCTCAAATGTCGTTCATGACAGGGGCTACCCGCATCGAAGTCAAGATTGGTACACGGTTCCCGTGGAACCACACGTTTGCACTCAATGCCGATCGGATGTGGTATTACTCGCTCGCGTATGTCGGCCGTCTGCTCGCAACCTGGGCACAGCGGAAGGACGCGGATGCACGCAAGCTGGCGGTCGACCTGATCTCCAGCTTCATGGATTTCACGGCGATTGCCGGGAATCGGCTTGCGATTGGCAGTATTCCGTCCGCCGACCACTCGGCTAGCGAGCGATTGAAGGTGTTGCTGACCTGCCATCAACTGCTCGAAGAGGTTGGCGGCCCGACGGCGTTGCGGGTGCGTCTCCTGCGCGAAATCCACCGCTGGGCAGAATGGCTGGCTGACGATCAAAATCTTGGCGTCGGCAACCACAAGCTGATGGGCGCGACATCGCTCATCTACGTATGTGCGTTACTGGCCGACGGTGAAGGCAGCGGTTATCTGAAGATTGCAGCGGACCGGATCCTGTCGCTTGCAGCGCAGTCGTTCGACGAGGACGGGCTCTGCAATGAGAATACGATCGGCTACCACAATTTCAATTTGTCACTGTACCGCAAGCTCCGCGCCGTACTCACGAACCTTCAGATCGCTGGCGATCTGCGTGACGACATCGATGCCCTGATCGGAAGAGCGTCCCGTGCACTTGAACTCTGTGTGCTTCCCGACGGTAAAATTCCGCCGATAGGCGATTCGCCGCGCTACGATCTCGGGCTGCCGTCGCGAAATGGCGCGTTCTGCTTCTTCGAATCGGGATTCGCCGTGGTGAAGCGTGATGGCCTCTACCTGTCACTGGTGTGCGGCGGGCGAACGGAATGGCACAAGCAAATGGACGATTCGTCGATCTATCTGCAGTACAACGGGGTTGACGTCGTAGTCGACGCCGGGAGCTATTCCTACGATCAGAGTGATCCTTATTCACGTTGCATTACGTCGACCACCGGTCATAGTGCTATTGTCCCGGCGGTGCTTGACGGCTTGCCGCGACATGAGGTGCAGTCGAAGTTCGGCCCGGTCTCGGGGCGCATCGAGCGGTTTGAGGAGTCGGATGACGGTGTCCGGATCGCTTGCACCTACACGGTGCCGGGATGTGACGCCGCGCTGAATCGTTATGTGTTCGTGGGGCGATCGGACGAAGTCGTGGTGGTGGACACGTTCGAGGCGCCCGACACCGCCGACGTCGTGCAGCGTTTCCTCCTCGGCCCGGAGATCGAAACGGCGGCCGGCGACGAGTGCATTCATCTGAGCGCACAAAAGTTCGCTGGCACCCTTATCCATCGGGGTGCAAATGCCGATATATATACGGGCCAGTGTGATGACAGGATTCGCGGCTGGACTGCCTTCGAGTTCGGCAAGGTCACGCCGACCACCGGCATCGACTTGCGCTCGAGAGATGGCGAGAGGGCGTATTCGACGATCATTCGCCTCGGTGGTGGCGGATCGGGTGACGATTGTTCACTGGCCGCGGTGAACTTCGCAGGGCGCAGGGACCCATTCTTCGAAATGGGCGCTGCGCGATTGCGTGACGACAATTAAAAGCAAGTACGAGGAAAAATGGATGGCGCGCAGTAAACCGAAGCTTCTGATTCATGGAAGTTGCGTGAGCCGAGACGCCTTTACCGATCGATTTCCGCAAGCGGAGCAGTATGAGCTCGCGGGTTATCTCGCGCGCAGTTCGTTCGCGACCGCATTTGCGTCGGGGGTGGTAGAGAACGTCGACTTCGACGCGATTGCATCGCCGTTTCAGCGCCGGATGGTTCAATCGGACGTGGGGCACGGATTGGTAACGGTGCTCGCCGCTGGTGGATTCGATTTTTTGCTGATGGATCTGATCGACGACCGATTCAGTCTGTTCGTTGATGAGCGCGGCGCATGCTGTACCGTATCGGGCGAACTGCTGTCGTCGGGATTCGACGTCGGGGCACGCCGCGGCAAGGTAATCAAGCCGTTCACGGATGCGTTCTTCGAGCGGTGGGAAAGCGGCTGGCGGCAGTTGGTCGCGTCGTTGAGCGCAGGGGATCGGCTCAACGCACTGATCGTGAATGAGGTGTACTGGAGCTCGGCCTGTTCCGATGGCACCGATTTCTCGCCCGCATACTCGCGCGACGACATCGCGCAGGCGAACGCATTCCTGTCGAGGCAATATGCTCGGATGCGAGAGGACCTCGCGGACGAACAATTCCTGCATTTCGAGCCGACATTGCTGGTCGGTGCAACCGATCATCAATGGGGAAAGAGTCCGTTCCACTATGTAAGCGGATATTACACCCACTTGCTTGATCGTCTCGATCGATATGTGGCACGAGACGGGGCAGGTACCGCGGAAACTTCTGACAAGCAGGGGAGCAGCGTGGGTTTTGTAAGGTATGTCCGGGACAAGCTGCGTCTGGCCGGAAACCGGTTCCGCGATGAAGACGCAACGCCGCCGACTGCCTGGTACAGCGACCGTGTGACGTTGCAGAAGGCGATGCAAGGTCTCGAGGTGTCGGTACGCGCAACGGCGGCGACGCGCGTCCGTCTGAGCGCAATCGTCAACGGCGACCTGTCGGGGAACCGCAACCTGCTGCTCGTCGTCGCGGGCAATAATCTCGTCGACGCCGATATGCACGCGATGGGGTACATGAAGTCGTGGGTCGGCTACTTTCGATATCTCAAGAACGATATGCGCGAAGATCGGCTGACGACGGAGATCGCGGTCGACGGCAGGATTACGTCGCTCAAGGTGCTGACCTGGAATTTCGACGGCCCCGTCCTGCTCACGGAAGTCTGCTTCGAGGCGGGCGGCGCAGTACTCGATAGTCCGGCATTGAGCGCGAAACGCAAGGACGGCAGCCAGGCGGTCACCATCACGCGCGAACCGGCGATTCGTGCGAACCTGCTGCTCAAAAGACACCGTTGTGGGCCGGAGTGCGTCGTCCATTGCGACAAATGGTTCGCGTCAATGGACGCGTTCGCGTCAAGGCACGACGTCAGGCGCTTTGGCCGGGAACCGGTGTTTGTCGAAGCCGCGAGCGGGGAACTGATGCCCGCCAGCCTGCAGAAGGCCAGCCCCGCATTTCTGACGATTCCCGATACGGTCGACGCGTATCTGCGATCGATTGGCGATAAGTCGCGGAACATGATTCGAAAGGCGAATCGCCTCGGATACCGGTTCCATGAAGGTGGCCATGCAGGCTTCGAGCAGGACATCTACGAGATCCGCACGTCGGATCCGATGCGTCAGGGGCGGCCGATTCCCGAGTACTACTATTCGAATCCGCCGATTTACGTACTGAACCCGAGCGCGGCCGGCTGCGAATATCACACGGAACGATTCTTCGGTATCGTGCACGAAGGGCGTCTGGTTTCATACATTACGCTCTTCATGTTCGGAGAGCTCGCGCAGATCAACCACATCCTGTGCCACAAGGAGCACGTGAAAAACGGGGTAATGAACCTGAATGTATTTCACGTCGTGAAGGAGTTGATCGAGAAATATTCGTGGGTGAAGTCGATCAACTATCTGTACGTCGTGGACGACGGGATGGGGATCAACCTGTTCAAGCGCAGCCTCGGATTTCGATCGCAGCGCTTCATCACGTACGACAGTGCGCTGGATGCAATTTCGTATATCGAGGCCGAGCGAGAGGGCGAGGGGGACCCGGACCTGGACCCGGCTCCGACTCCGACCGTCTCGCGTGAGAGCCAGAAGCCGCGTGTCAAGCTGAAGAAGTGGGATTTCGTGCGGGAAGCAGTGCAGCGGGACGCGCTGGCGGCGAAGCTTGATTCTCTTCTCGGTAAACCGCTGATCGACCTGGCATATCCGGCCGACGGAGACTTTGCGAAATTCTGTGCTGTCGGCCTGGTCGAAAGCACGGAAAGCCATCCGGTGGGTGCATGCTTTCTCGTGCCGTTTCCGAGCCGCGCGGCCGAAGGCAGTCATCCGGACGTTGCGCAATATTTAGCCAAACGTTTCAAAGGTAACCCGATTCCGGATGACGGATTCTCGGTAGGATTCCGCGGCGGAAAATTGCGTGCGCTCGCCTATTTGAATATCGAGGAAGATGCGGCAAATCTGCTCGACGGCGTGCTCGTGCTGGAGAAGGTGGCGTGATGCGGCATGGAACCGCTTTGGCGGCACGCGGCGTTGCGCCGCGGGCCGATCGTCGGGAGTGGACTTGAGTATCCGAAAGCATCCGACTATCGCTCTGGTTGCCGACGGACTGACATCGTCGAGCCTTATTTTCGATAGTCGTATCGTTCCGCTGTCTTCCCGTGGATTTCGCTGGCGGCTGGCGTTTTCGCGTCCGGACTATTTGCTGGTCGAGTCAGCGTGGTCCGGCCTGCGTGATCGATGGAAATACAAGATCGCCGCCTATCCGGAATACCCCGAACGGACGAATCACGCCTTGATCCGGCTGGTCGAAACTGCGAGGGACCGCGGTATTCCGACGGTGTTCTGGAACAAGGAAGATTCGGTTCACTTCGATCGTTTCGTGGAAAGCGCGAAGCTGTTCGATCACGTGTTCACGGTGGACGCCAATGCCGTGGCGCGCTACAAGGCAGTAATGGGCGCGCAGGCGTCGGTACATACCTTGATGTTCGCGATCCAGCCGAAGACGCACGGTTTCACTGGCTTCGACTTCAAGCTCCGGCGTGCGAACTTCGTCGGCAGCTACAGCAGCGAGAACCACGCGCGTCGCCGTGCGTGGCAGGACGCACTGTTCGGCGCGGCATGCGGTAGTGGTCTGGGCCTGACTGTCGTTGACCGCAATTCGGGCCGCAAGGCGCCGCATTATCGATTTCCGGCGCTTGACGACCTGGAGGTACAGCATGCAGTTCGACATGAACAAACCGCCCAGGTGTACCGCGACTATGTCGTGTCCCTGAACGTGAATACGGTCGAGGACTCGCCGACAATGTTCTCGCGCCGGCTGGTCGAGATCCTGGGTTGCGGTGGAATTGCCGTAACAACGCCGGCACGGTCGGTCGATGCGATGTTCTCGGATTTCTGTCACGTCGTGCGCAGCGGCGACGAGGCGCGCGAGCTATTCGCGCGGCTGCGCGGCGGCCCGTCCAGCCGTGATCTCGAGCGCGCACGCGCTGGTGCGGAGTACGTGGCGAAGCACCACACATGGCCGCATCGCCTGCGCCAGATTGCCGAGGTGCTGGGGCGGTGAGTACGATCATGCAACGCGTGCGTGACAGTGTGCTGTTGCGCGTGTGGCGTCGATGTGCGGCGCTTGTATGCAAGCGGCCGCTGCAACACGTACTGGTCCTCGGGGATTCTCACGTTCGCGTGTTCGAGCACGTCTGGTTTGCGTTGAGATTGCCGAACGTACGGTTCGACATCGAATACGTTCCGGGCGCAACGGCAATCGGCATCGACAACCGTCATTCGACGACGTCTGCATTGCTACGCTTCACAGACCGGCTTCAGTCTTCAGGACACGATTGGGTGCTGCTCAATCTTGGAGAAGTCGATACCGCTTATTCGCTGTGGAAACTGGTGGAATTCCGATCGTGCCCGATTCCTGTATTGCTTGACGAGGCGGTTCGCAACTATTGCGAGTTCATTGCCGAAGTGGCCGCGGCCCACCGGGTCGCCGTACTCAGCGCGCCGTTGCCGACGCTGGCGGACCAGGCCGCGCCGCGCGACGAGACGGCCTCGGTACGTCAACAGGTATCGGCAACGCAGCGCGAGCGAACCGAGCTGGCGCGTGAATTCAATGCGCGCATTGAAGCATTTTGTCGTACGCACGGCGTCCCGTACCTCGATTCGAGCCCGCATGCACTCGGAGTGGATGGCCTGGTCAAACGATCATGGCACCATCCCCGCCGGTTCGATCATCACTATGCGCGCCGGCCGTATGCTCGTTGTCTCGTACAGCAGTTGAAGGAGCTGTTTGCGATGCGGGCCGCAGGTGCCGAATGCGCCATTCGGCATGGCAGCGCGCGTGGCGGGGCGGAATTATGAGTCGTCCGCCACGCTGGATCGTTCCGATTCAAAGCGTTGGCCTGTGGGCATGGTGCGGCACGCCCCCTTGGCTCGACGGTATTGTTTCGTGCGGTTTTCCATGGCAGCGATCAGGCATTGCCGGCATTCTCGGCTGGGGCCTGCGCGAAAGCGGCCTGCGTGCCCAGGAATGGGCGCTGCGTGCCGGCGTGGACGTGCTGCGCATCGAAGACGGCTTCCTCCGCTCCGTTTCCCTCGGCGTGCTCGGCGACACCGCGCTGTCGATCGTCATCGACGATCTCGGCATCTACTACGACGCGAGCCGACCGTCCCGTCTCGAGATGCTGGTGAAGGACGCGGCTACCCGGCGGGTTGGCCATGCCGATGCCTCGTGCCACGACGCCAGCCGCGCGATGTCCCTGATCGTTCGCCATGGCCTGTCGAAATACAACCACGCGCCCGATTTCGTTCCTCCCGGCGACTGGCGCGACGACGCGATTCTGGTCATCGACCAGACCCATGGCGACGTCGCTGTCCGCCTGGGCGGCGCCGACGCGTCATCGTTCCGCGCCATGCTTGCTGCCGCGCTTGCCGAAAACCCCGGCAAGCCGGTCTGGATCAAGACGCATCCCGACGTCATGTGCGGCAAGAAAGCCGGCTATCTCGTCGATGCTGCATTCAACGATCCGCGCGTACGCCTGCTGCCGGCCGACGTCAGTCCGCCCTCGCTGCTGAAGCGGGTCGGCAAGGTCTACGCCGTTTCGTCGCAAATGGGTTTCGAGGCGCTGCTGTGCGGTAAGCCGGTCGTGACGTTCGGCTTGCCGTGGTACGCCGGCTGGGGGCTGACCGACGATCGCCATGCGGATGCACCGACCGTCGCCGATCGTCGCGGTCGCGCGACGCTCCTCCAACTGTTCGACGCGGCGTACCTGCGCTATTGCCGTTACATCGATCCTGAAACCGGCAGCCGCGGCAGGATCTTCGACGTGATCGCCCATCTCGCGAAGCAACGCCGGCTGAACGAGGTCACGAGAGGCGAACTCGTGTGCGTCGGGCTGAGCCTGTGGAAGCGCAGCGTAGTCGCCCCGTTTCTGCGGCACGGCGGCGCGCGCGTGCGTTTTGTCGACTCGCCGGCGGCGCTGCGGCGTCTGCCGCCCGATGCGTCGCGAAGCGTCGTGCTTTGGGGCGCCCGCCGTCCCGATGTCGCTGCCGTCGCCCAGGATCTGGGCCTCCCCGTGCTTCGCATGGAGGATGGATTCATCCGGTCCGTCGGTCTCGGTTCGAACCTGATTGCACCGCTTTCTCTCGTGATCGATGATCTCGGCATCTATTTCGATCCGCGCACGCCGTCGCGGCTGGAGGCGATCCTGGAGCGAGGCGGCTTCGACGATGCGGAGCTCGTCGAAGCCCGCTCCGTGCGCACGGCGCTGGTCGACGCGCGTATCGGGAAGTACAACGTCGGCAACGGAGGCGTCGTGCTGCCATCACCCCGTCCCGCGAAAGTGATTCTGGTGCCCGGGCAGGTCGAGGACGATGCATCGATCCGGACCGGCTCACCGTGGATCTCCACAAATCTCGGTTTGCTGTCGAGCGTACGGGCTGCCAATCCCGATGCGTTCATCGTCTTCAAGCCGCATCCCGATGTCGTCAGTGGCAACCGTGCGGGCGCGGTCGCGCTGCACGAAGCATGCCGGCTCGCGGATGCCGTGGCGCCTGAATCCGACGTGATCGCGTGCGTCGAGCAGGCCGACGAAGTGCATACGATGACGTCGTTGACTGGCTTTGAGGCGCTGCTGCGCGGCAAGCGGGTTGTCTGCTATGGTGCGCCGTTTTACGCCGGCTGGGGGCTGACGCACGACGTCTTCGCAAATGTATCGTCAGGCGCCGAGCCCGTGCCAGTCGCGGGCGGTCTGCTGGACACGCATCCGGTCTGGTCGCGTCGCACTCGCCGGCTCACGCTCGACGAGCTGATTGCCGGGACGCTGCTGCGCTATCCGCGCTATGTCCATCCGGTATCGCGCGCCGTGATTGACGCGCACCACGCAATTACATTGCTGTACGCGCAGCGACAATCGACGGGGCAGGGCAAGCTGAAGCGAAATCGACTGACGCAGCAGTCCGGGAAAGTCAAGATGTGGGCGCTGACCACTTACTCGGAATATCGGATTTCGGCGCGCAAGAAACTCTACATGTCGCTGCAACGCTGGCTCGCGAAGCTTTAGCCGCCGGACATCGAAGATGGCGCCGGCGGCATCGGCAGCGCAAATCCGCTATTGCGTTTTTCGGACAACCAAGGTTGCGTGGTTATCTCATAGAACGATACAATTGTTCGCCTATAAATCCGGGGCCGAAAAATCGGGGTAGGGGTGGTAGTTTAACTGCCGGCGCATTCGGCGTTCATTTCGTGTGTGTGCGTAAAAATATTGAAAAATGATAAATCATATTAATAATGCAACGCTCTTTTCTGATTCTGCAGGGCACGGCATCGCCGTTCTTTAGCCGATTAGCCGACGCGTTGCGGAGTCGCGGCCATCGTGTACGCAGAATTAATTTCTGTGGAGGAGACCTGGCCTATTCCGGAAATGGCGTCGCGAGCGATTACACCGCGCATCCGGACGAGCTTGCCGCGTGGTATGCGACAACGCTTCGAACCGGCGACGTGACCGATGTGATCCTGTTCGGCGACTGTCGGGCCATTCACCGGCCCGTGCATCATGTCGCCCGCGATCATGGTGTTGCCGTGCATGTATTCGAGGAAGGATACGTACGTCCGCATTGGCTGACGCTCGAGCGCCACGGCGTCAATGGCCGCTCATTGCTGCCGCGCGATCCGGCGTGGTATCTGGATCAGCGCAGCGTAACGCCTCCGCGCGATCTGGGGCACGCCACCGGATATCGACTGGCCGTCCGCGCCTATCACGACATGCGCTATCGTGCGGCTAATACCCTGTATCATTCTCGTTTTCCGAATTATCGCAGCCATCGTCCGCGCAACGGCATTGTCGAATATGCGGGACTGGCAACACGCGCGTTGAAACAGCCGATATTCGATCATGAGTCGGCGCGGGTGACGCAGCGTCTGCTTGCAGGTCGACCCTATTATCTGTTTCCGCTCCAGGTCAATGCGGATGCGCAAATCGTCCACCATTCGCCATTCGGCAGCGTGCGGGCATCGATCGACGTCGTACTGCAGTCGTTCGCGCAGCACGCACCCGGCAGGCACGATTTGCTGATCAAGAACCATCCTCTCGATACGGGCGTGTTCGATTATCGCGGCCACGTCCGGCAGCTGGCGCGCGATCTCGGGATCACCGATCGCGTGGCGTTCATCGATGCCGGCCATCTGCCGACGCTGCTCGACCACACGCGCGGCGTGGTGCTGGTCAACAGTACCACCGGGATGTCGGCGCTTTACCACCATTGCCCGCTGATCGCACTGGGCGTGGCGATCTATGACATGCCGGGACTGACGTGGCAAGGCGGACTCGACAGCTTCTGGGAGCATGCCGAGCGGCCCGACGAAGGCCTGTTCCAAGCGTTTCTGGATTATGTGATTCATCACACTCAGATCAACGGCGACTTCTATACGGATACTGGCATCCACATGGCCGTAGAGGGCGCCGTGCGACGACTGGAAGCAACCAAGGTGGAGGTCAGTCATGCGTTCGTCTGAACCGCGTCATGTCGTGATCACCGGCGCGACTGCCGGACTCGGGCGCGCGCTGGCATTGGCCTATGCCGGACCCGGCGTCGTTGTCGGGTTGATCGGCCGCGACGCCGCGCGCCTCCACGACGTGGTAGCGGCCTGCCGGGCGCGCGGCGCGACGGTCGAATGCGGTCTTGTCGACGTGTGCGATGCCGAAGCGCTGCGCGCATGGCTGGATGCGTTCGATGACGCGCACCCGATCGATCTGCTGATCGCGAACGCGGGTGTTGCGAGTACGCTGGCGCACGCCGACGACTGGGAGGAGCTCGAGCGCACGACCGTCGTGGTCGATACGAACCTGTACGGTGCGCTGCATGCGGTGCTGCCGGTGATCGCGCGCATGCGCGGACGCCGTCGCGGCCACGTTGTGATGGTCAGTTCGCTCGCGGCGTTGCGCGGGATGGCGATTTCGCCCGCGTATTGCGCGAGCAAGGCGGCGATCAAGGCCTATGGCGATTCCGTGCGGCCGGTGCTGGCGCGTGATGGCATCAGGATGTCGATCGTGCTGCCCGGATTCGTGAAGACCGCGATGAGCGATGTCTTTCCCGGCGACAAGCCGTTCATGTGGTCGGCCGAGCGTGCCGCGCGGCATATCCGCCGCAGGCTGCATGCGGGCCGGGCGGAAATCGCGTTCCCGGGCACGCTCGCGTTCGGGATGCGATTGTTGACGCTGTTGCCGGCGCTGTTCGCCGATGCGATTCTCGGCAAGCTGTCGTACCTGCCGCGCGAGGGCCGCTAGCATGTCCGGCACGCTGTTACTCGTATTCGCGATGGCATTGGTCGCCTCGTTCGGCCTCGATGCCATTGCGGTACCGCGTGCGCCGTTGCGCAGGCCCGTGCGTGCCGTGTTTCTGCATGGGTTGGCTGTGTCATTCGTGGGAGCCTGCGTGCTGGCCGCCACGTCGCGGCCGTTGTTTTCTGCCGGTATCGCGGCGGCTCTGGTGGTGCTGCTGGCTGTCATCGGCAACGCGAAGTTCGAATCGCTGCGCGAGCCATTCGTCTTTACGGATCTGAGCCTGTTCAGCCAGTTGTTTGCCCATCCGCGTCTCTATCTGCCGTTTCTGAGCGTCGGCAAAGTCGTCGCGATTGCGGCCGGCGTCGTGCTGCTCGTGGCAGGCTGTCTGCTCGACCATGCAGATGCGCCGCCGCGCGCGGCGGCCGTCGCCGTCTCGCTCGTCTGTCTGCTGATTGGGGGGCGCGTGGCCGCACGCCTGCCGTTGACGCTCGATGCGACTGCGGATCAGCAACGACATGGTTTCTTCGCGGTGTTCGTCGCGTATTTGCTCAACGGTCTGCGGCCTGCGACGCTGAAGACGTTCGATGCTGCTGCCGGTACGAGCCCGTTCGCGTCTGGTTCACCGTCGCGCGGACCTGACGTCATCGTGATTCAGAGCGAGTCGTTCTTCGATATCCGTCGCGCGACGTCCGCGGTGGTGCCGTCACTGCTGCCCGCGTTCGATCGTGCCCGCCTAGAAGCAATCGCGCACGGCAAGCTGACCGTTCCGGCGTGGGGCGCGAATACGATGCGTACGGAGTTTGCCGTCCTCACGGGCATACCGGCCGATCGACTCGGATACGCGCGCTTCTATCCGTATGCGTTTCTGCGAAAAGCGTGTCCATCGCTTGCCGGGTGGTTCAAGCGCGGCGGCTACAGGACGATTGCGATGCATCCGTACCACGCGGATTTCTTCGGGCGCGATCGCGTGTTTCCGCTGATGCACTTCGATGCCTTCATGGACATCCGCAACTTCGACGGTCGTCCGCGCGCCGGGCAGTACGTTGCCGACGCGGCAGTCGCCGACGCGATCATCGACGTGCTGGACGCCCCTCGCGAGTACCCCGCGTTCATCTTCGCGATGACGATGGAAAACCATGGGCCGCTACATCTCGAGGCGGTGGCGACTGGCGAAGCAACCCGCTACCATTCGCTCGGCGACAATGACGCATGGCACGACCTGACTGCCTACCTGCGTCACCTGGAGAACGCGAACCGGATGATCGCGCGACTGCTCGACCATCTGAGGCAAAGTGACCGCGAGACGATCGTTTGCTTCTACGGTGATCATGTACCAGCCTTGCGGCGTGTGTTTGGCAAGCTCGGTGTCCTACCCGATCGTAGCGATTATTTCGTCTGGAGGAATGATGCGAGAGCCGATGCCTGCGCACAGGATATCCGGGCGGAAGAACTGGGTCGAATGTTGATGTCGGCCGTTACCTATTCGAACGAGCCGCACGCGTGTGATCACGATGCGCTGGCCAAATCAGAAACAGCATGAACAAGCAAATAGCGATCATCGGGATGGCGTGTCGGTTCCCCGGTCGCGTCGAGGGACCCGACGACTTCTGGAAACTGCTGCGTGACGAACGCGATGCCGTGACCGCCATTCCGCCGGATCGATTCGGCACGGCGTTCTACCAGCACCCGTCGAAACGGGAGCCGGGAAAGAGCTACACGTTCGCCGCGGGCGTCGTCGACGACGTCGCGGGCTTCGACGCCGAATTCTTCGGCATCTCGCCGCGCGAGGCGGCGCAAATGGATCCGCAGCAGCGGCTGCTGCTCGAACTCGCGTGGGAGGCGTTCGAAGACGCCGGCGTGCGTCCGGCCGCGATGCGCGGCCGCGACTGCGGCGTGTTCGTCGGCGTGGCGGGCATGGATTACGGCAACCGCAATATGGACGACATGAACACGATCGATCCGTATTCGGCAACCGGCAACACGCTCAGCATCGCGTCGAACCGCGTGTCCTACCTGTTCGACCTGCGCGGCCCGAGCATGTCGGTCGACACCGCATGCTCGTCCTCGCTCGTCGCGCTTCATCAGGCGATCCGCGCGCTGCAGTCCGGCGAGACGGCGATGGCGCTTGCCGGCGGGGTCAACCTGCTGCTGCATCCGTTCGGATTCGTCAGTTTCTCGAAGGCATCGATGCTGTCGCCGCGCGGCCGCTGCCGCGCGTTCGACGCGACCGGCGACGGCTACGTGCGCGCCGAAGGCGGTGCGTTCGTGCTGCTCAAGACGCTCGACCAGGCGTTGGCCGACGGCGATACGATCCACGCGGTCATCGCAGGATCGGGCGTGAATTCGGATGGTCATTCGCACGGCGGCATCAACGTGCCGGCAGCAGCGACGCAAGCGGACCTGCTGCGCGCCGTGTACCGGCGCGCAGGCATCGATCCGCGCACGCTCGCGTATCTCGAGGCGCACGGCACGGGCACGGCGGTCGGCGATCCGATCGAGGCGCGTGCGTTGATCGATGCAGTGTCGGGCGGCCGGCCGGAATCCGATCCGCTGCTGATCGGTTCGGTCAAGACCAATATCGGACACCTCGAAACGGCATCGGGCATGGCCGGTCTGCTGAAGGCCGTGCTGTGCCTGAAGCACCGCGCGGTGCCGCGTTCGCTGCATTTCGACACGCCCAACCCCAATATCGATTTCGAAGGCGGCCGCTTGCGCGTGGTCGATCGGTTCACGCCGCTCGAGCGCGGCGATGCACCGCTGACCATCGGCATCAATTCGTTCGGCTTTGGCGGCACGAATGCACACGTCGTCGTCACCGAAGCGGCGGCGCCGGCGCCAGTCGCGCAGTCGGCGGCAAGGATCGATGCTGCGTTGCCGCCGCTCGTCCTCACCGCACGGTCGCCGGCCGCGCTGGCAGCCGTCGCCGCACGCCACCTTGCGCGCCTGCAGTCGGGTGCCGACTGGGCCGCACTCGCGGCCGCCGCCGCACGGCGTCGTCAATGGCTCGAGCATCGCGCGGTCGTCGCGCCGGCGGATCACGAAGAAGGCTTGGCTGCGCTTGCCGCACTCGCGGAGCCGTCGGAGCGCGGGCTGCCGGCATGCGCCGTGCAGGGGCAGGCCATCGAAGGCGACGCGCCCGTCGCGTTCGTCTACGCGGGCAACGGCTGTCAATGGGCCGGGATGGGCAAGCGGCTCTATGCCGAGGATGCGGTGTTTCGCGCGGCGCTCGACGAAGTCGATGCGTTGTGGCGCGCGGACGGCAACGCTTCGCTCGTCGAAGTCATGTGCGAGGGTGTCGACGCCGAATGGCTCGCCGCGACCGAGAACGCGCAGCCGCTGCTGTTCGCGATGCAGGTCGGCATCACGCGTGTGCTGACCGCGCGCGGCATCCGCTTCGATGCGGCGGTCGGCCACAGTGTCGGCGAGATCGCGGCGGCCTGGGTGTCGGGCGCGCTGACGCTCGCCGAGGCCGTGCGCGTGATCAGGATTCGCAGCGGTGCCCAGGGCCTGACGCGCGGCGCGGGCAGGATGGCGGCGGCCGGCATCGGCGAAGCCGCGGCGCGCGACTGGATCGCGCGTCTCGATCTCGCTGCGGCCATTGAAATCGCGGGCACCAACAGCCCCGACTCGGTGACGCTCGCAGGTTCGCAAGCCGCGCTCGAAACAATCGGTGCGGCGCTCGCGGACGCAGGCCATTTCTATCAGATGCTCGGCCTCGACTATGCGTTCCACAGCAGCCGCATGGATGTAATCGAGCCGGTCGTGCGCGACGGGCTGGCCGATCTCGCGCCGCGCGATACGCATACGCGATTCGTGTCGACGGTCACCGGCGACACGTTGCCGGGTACCGCGCTCGACGCGGATTACTGGTGGCGCAACATCCGCGAGCCAGTCCGTTTCGGCGATGCAATTGCTCGCCTGGCCGACGATCGCGTGCGCGTGTTCGTCGAGATCGCCCCGCATTCGATTCTGCGCACTTACGTGAAGCAGACGCTTGCCGCACGCGTCGCGCCGGGCGTCGTCGTGCCGACGCTCAAGCGTCAGCACGATAGTGCGGAAATGCTCGCCCATTCGTTCCTGTCGGCGGTCGCGCAGGGGGCGCGTGTCGATCTCGACCGTCTCGTTCCCGATGTCCCGCACGCCGCGCTGCCGACTTATCCGTGGCAGCGCGAGCGTTACTGGCTCGTGCCGAGCGTCGAGGGCTACGGGCTCGTGAATCGCCGCGTCGATCATCCGCTGCTCGGCTATCGTCTGCACGAGCATGCGTTCGCCTGGGAGAATCAGCTCGATCCGCAGCGCGTGCCGATGCTCGCCGATCACGTGGTCGACGGCGGCATCGCGTTTCCGGGCGCCGGTTATGTCGAGATGGCACTCGCGGCGGCGCGCACGTTCTTCGGCACACCGGATGTGGCCATCGAGAACGTCGAGATCCGCATGCCGGTCGTGTTCCAGCCGCAGCATGCGAAGCTGTTCCGGTTCGCGATCGACGTGCGTACCGCGTCGTTTACGATCGAGACACGCGACCGGATGTCGGACGGCCCATGGAACCTGAACGTGACGGGGCGCCTGCTCGAAAGCGGCAATACGCTCGATGCGTACAGCACGCCGGATGCGTCCGTCGTCACCCGTCTGCAGTCGCGTCCGGCGCTGTCCGGCGATGCACTGTATGCGGGCACGATGGCAATCGGCCTGAGCTACGGGCCGGCGTTCCGATGGGTGAGGTCGCTGCGCGTATCGGCCGACGACGCGCTTGCCGAGCTCGATGTGCCGCCGGTCCTTGTCGATGCGCGTGCGCGGTCGGACTATCTGCTGCATCCCGCCCTGATGGACAGCGGCTTCCATCCGCTGTTCGCGGTGCTGGCGCAGGCCGGTGCCACGCCGAACGATGCGCAGTCGGCGTTTGTCCCCGTGCAGATCGGTCGTGTCGATTTCCTGAGCGGCGAAGCGATTCGTCGCGTGCTGGCGCGCATTCATCGCCGCAGCCCGCATTCCATCGTCGCGTCGTTCGAATTCATCGATGCAAACGGCAAGATCGTCGCGCGCCTTTCCGCGTGCCGCTTCCGCCGCGTCGATCTCGCCGGGCGCTGTCACGGCGCGCCCGCGCGCTTTGCCTACGTGCTCGAAGCGCGGCCGCTGCCGGCCGGTTACACGGCCGACGCGTTGCCGCCGCCGGGCGTGCTCGTCGAGCGTGCGAACGCGCACGTCGCGGCGCGTGAGGACCTCGAGCGCCGCACGAAGCATCTGACCGAAATGCTGCCGCTGCTCGACGTGCTTGCCGGTCTGCATGCGCTCGATGCGCTGGATACGCTCGGCGCGTTCGCCCAGCCGGCGCTGCTGACGAACACGCATCCGCAACAGGTCGCGCGACTGGCGGAAATCGTCGTCGAGGACGGGCTGGCGCGCTTCGAAGGCGATCGTCTGGTTCGCGATGACGAAGCCTGCGCGGCGATGCCCGCGCGTGACGCGCTGTGGCGCGACGTGCTGGCGGCATCGCCGGCCCATGTCGCCGAACTGACGTTGCTGGCACACGTCGGCGCGGCGCTGCCGCGCGTGCTGCGCGATGCGTCGCCCGGGGGCGTGCTGCTGTCGTCGACCGGACGCAGTCTGGTCGAACAGTTCTTCGATGCATCGCCGACCTGGGCGCATGCGCGTGCGCTGCTCGCCGCCTGCGTGACGCAGTCCGTCGCGGCGTGGCCGGACGCACGCCGCTTGCGTGTACTGGAGTTCGGTGCCGCGAGCGGCGACGTGCTGCAACCGCTCGACGTGGACGTGCCGGCCGGTCGCTGCGAATACCTGCTGGCGGGTACGCCGCAGCAGCTCGCCGGATTCGATGCGCAAGCGCACGCGCACGTGCGGACGCTGGCGTTCGCGACCGACGCGCCGCTGTTCTCGCAATGCCGCGATACGACGCCGTTCGACGTCGTGATCGTCAACCGGATGCTGGGCGATCATCCGGATCCGCTCGCCGCGCTGACGGCGATCGCAGAACGGCTCGCGCCCGGCGGGCTCGTCGTCATTGCCGATGCGCGCCGCAGTCGATTCTCCGACATCGTGTTCGGCACGGCCAGTGGCGCGGGCGCCGCCGGCGCGTACGGTGCGCTGGCGCCAGCCGCGATCGAGTCGATGTGCGAACGTGCCGGACTGGTCGACGTGGTGCGTGATACCGAACAAGGCCTCGATCTCGAGGGCACGCCGACGTTCTTCGTCGCGCGCAAGCCCGCTGCCCGCGAGCAAGCGGCCGGCGCATCGCGGGATGAGGATCGAGCGCGTCGCATGGCGCAGAGTGACGACGCGCACTGGCTGATCGTGCAGGACGATGTCGACGCGTTCGGCATCGCCCTGTCGGGCGAGCTCGAGCGGCTGGGTTGCCGTGTCGAGTCGGCAGCGGTGCGTGACGCCGCGGCATGGTCGGCGCGTCAGCCGGCCGGGCATCCGGCGCATGTCGTGTTCGTGGCGCCGCTTGCATCGCTCGACACCGCCGACGGTGCGGCCATGATGCGCGCGCAGCGCGGTGGCGCGCTCGCGCTGGCATCGATCGTGCGCGATCTCGATGCAGCCGGCGCGACGGAGCGCGGGCGACTGTGTGCCGTGACGCGTGGTGGTGCGCCGTTTGCCGCAGGCACGTCGTCACACCCCGAGCATGGAACGTTGTGGGGTCTCGGCCGCGTGATCGCGAACGAGTATCCGACGCTGCCGCTCCGGTTGATCGACGTCGATCGCACCGTCGAACAACCGGCATCGCAGCTTGCGATGGCGCTGCTTGGTGACGATGGCGAGGAGGAAGTGCTGCTGGCGCCGCAGGGCCGCTACGTGTCGCGCATGTTGCCGGCCGCGCAGGCGGCCGAGCGTGACGGCGCGCTGTCAAGCGCATCGGGCCGGTCGGGCGCGCGGCTCGCATTCGACATGCCGGGTTCGTTGCGCAACCTCGAATGGTTCGCGATGCCGGCACGCGATCTCGCCGCCGGCGAGGTCGAGATCGAGCCGATGGCGACGGGGCTCAATTTCCGCGACGTGATGTACGCGATGGGGCTGCTGTCCGACGAAGCCGTCGAGACGGGCTTCGCGGGCGCGACGATCGGCATGGAAATGTCGGGACGCGTCGCGCGGGTCGGCGCCGACGTCGAAGGGTTTGCACCGGGCGACGCGGTGCTGGGTTTCGCGCCGGCATCGTTCGCGACACGCGTGGTCACGCGCGCGACCGCGATCGCACACAAGCCCGACACGATGTCGTTCGAGGAGGCCGCCACGGTTCCGACGACGTTCTTCACCGCGTACTACGCGTTGTGCGAACTGGCGCGACTGCGACGCGGAGAGCGCGTGCTCGTGCACGGTGGCGCGGGCGGGGTCGGCATCGCGGCGATCCAGATCGCGCGCCATCTCGGCGCGGAAGTCTTCGCCACTGCCGGCAGCGACGAGAAGCGCGAATTCATTCGCCTGCTCGGCGTCGACCGCGTGTTCGATTCGCGCAGCCTCGCGTTCGCCGACGAGATCCGTACGCGCACGCACGGCGAAGGCGTCGACATCGTGCTCAACTCGCTCGCGGGCGAAGCGATGGTGCGTAGCATCGATACGCTGCGTCCGTTCGGCCGCTTCCTCGAACTCGGCAAGCGCGACTTCTATGAGAATAGCCAGATCGGCCTGCGGCCGTTCCGCAACAACATCAGCTATTTCGGCATCGACGCGGATCAACTGATGGGCGTGCTGCCGTCGCTGACGGCACGACTGTTCGAGGATGTGATGAACCTGTTCTCTGCAGGCGTGCTGCATCCGTTGCCATATCGCGCATTCCCGGCCGCACGTGCCGAGGAAGCATTCCGCTACATGCAGCAGGCACGCCAGATCGGCAAGGTGCTGGTCACCTATCCGTCAGGCACGCCGGCGCCGACGCGTGGTGTTGCGGTGCCGGCGCTGCGATTCGACCCGCACGCGGCGTACCTGATCGTCGGTGGCACCGGCGGGCTGGGCTTCGCGACCGCGCGCTGGATGATCGAGCGCGGCGCGCGGCACCTGACGCTCGCGAGTCGCGGCGGCGCGCTGGGCGCGGCAATGCAGGCGGAAGCCGACCGCTGGCGGGACTTGCTTGGCGCTGACGTGTCGGTCGCGCGATGCGACGTGACCGACGCCACGGCGCTCGACGGCCTCGTCGACAAGATCGAGCGTCGCGGAACGCCGCTCAAGGGCGTGCTGCATTCGGCGATGCAGATCGACGACGGGCTGCTGCGCAACGTCGACGACGCGCGCTTCGCGGCCGTGCTTGAACCGAAGGTGGCGGGCGCATGGAACCTGCATCGCGCGACGCAGCGGTGCACGCTCGATTTCTTCATCGTGTATTCGTCGGCGACGACCTTTCTCGGCAACCCGGGGCAGGGTGCGTACGTCGCCGCCAACGGCTTCCTCGAGGCGCTGGTCGCGCATCGTCGCGCGGCCGGCCAGCCGGCCATGTTCATGGCGTGGGGGCCGATCGAGGACGTCGGCTTCCTGGCGCGCAACGCTGGCACGCGCGAGGCGTTGCAGTCGCGGATCGGCGGTGCGTCGATCACGTCGGACGAAGCGATGGCCGCGCTCGAACGCGCGCTTGCCCAAGGGACCGTCGGCGAAGCCGTCGTGCGTCTCGACTGGGGTGCCATTTCGCGCGGCATGCCGGCCGCGCACGCTCAGCGTTACACGGCGTTGCACACGAGTGGCACGGCCGAAACGTCGAGCGACGATCGCGTGCTGCTGGAGCAATTGCGTACGTTGCCGCCGGCCGAGGCAGTCGCGCTCGTCGAGACCGTGCTGCGCGGCCAGATCGCGCGGATTCTGCATATGTCGCCGGAGCGCGTCGATGCAGGCCGGTCGGTCCTCGATCTCGGGATGGACTCGCTGATGGGCATGGAGCTCGGCATGGCCGTCGAGGAGACCTTCGGCGTCAAGCTGTCGATCATGGCGATCGCGGAAGGCGCGACGGTGCATACGCTGGCCGAGCGCATCGTCGAGTTGCTCGGTGAGCGCAGCGGCGACGAGAAGACCGCGGCCGGGGACGAACTGGCGCAAGCGCTGGTCGCGCGGCATGCGCTTGGTGATGAAGGACGGGCCCAACTCGAGCGGAGTTCAAATTGAACGAGCCAAGGGACGAAAGCGTGTCAGTTGACACGGTGATTGCTCGAATCAAGCAGCCCCCTGGCTGGCAGACGAGTGAGGGCACGCTTGCGCGGCCGCTCGCGTTGTCGGGACACGGTCTGCATACCGGTCGGCACGTGCAGGTGCGTATCCAGCCGATGACGCCGGCGCGCGGGCGGCGCGGAATCGTGTTTCGAAGGGTGCGCAACGGACGCGAACTCGGTGAACTCGAAGTCGATCCCGCCCTGCGTCGCGCACAGCCGCTTTGCACGATGCTGCGCAATGCCGACGGCGTCGGCGTTCGCACGATAGAGCATCTGCTCGCGTCTCTGCTGGCATGTGAGATCGATCATGCGGTTGTCGAGCTCGATGCTGAGGAGGTGCCGATTCTCGACGGAAGCGCGAAGCCGTGGGTCGAGGCGATTCGTGCCTGTGGCCGAATTGCGCTCGACACACCGAAGCGCTTCATTCGTGTGCTGCGGCCCCTCGTGGTCGCAGACGGCATCGGCGATCAGCGACGCGAAATGCGGATCGAGCCGGCGCCGCGTTATGAACTGAGCGTGCGGAACGACTTGCGCGGCTTCGGCGATATGCAGTGGGATGGAGCGCTGACGCCGGACATGTTTGCAACTGAAATCGCGCCGTCGCGTTCGTACGGGCGCGTGAAATGGGCCGTGCCGGCGATCATCGCCGGCTATTTGCGCGGCACACCGATATTGCGAGGCGCGCGTCCGTCGTGCACCGCTTCCATCGTCGGTAATCGCGTGTTGGGCGGAATGCGACTGCCGGACGAGTTCGTGCGGCATCGCGTGCTCGATCTTGTTGGTGATCTCGCGCTCGCCGGCGCACCGCTGCTCGCGCGTGTCAGTGCACTGCGACCCAGCCACGAAATGAATTTCCGGTTGATCGATGCGTTGCTTACCGACAGGAATGCCTGGCGGTGGATCGAGTTCGCCGAAGCCTGAATCGGCGCTTTTGATAAGTCAAGCGACACCTTATAACGGATTCGCGACATATACCGAACTAACCCATGGCACTTGGAGAACACCTTCGCCAGCAACTGGCGGCGAAAGCCCTGAAGCGGCAACTTGAGCGCGCAACGGAAGCTGCCGCGGCGCCCGGCGTGCCCGGTACGCCGGCGGCGCAGGCCGCGTCGGCGCGCAGCCGTTTCGAATCGATGCCGCAGTATCAGCAAGTCAGGATCATGCGCGAGATGGGCGAGAAGCTGCGCGTCGACTCGCCGTTCTTCCGCGTGCACGATGGCGTTGCCGGCGCGACCACCCAGATCGGTGGTCGCGAGTACGTGAACTTCGCGAACTACAACTACCTCGGTCTCGCCGGTGATCCGACCGTGTCCGAACGTGCGAAGGCCGCGATTGACCGCTACGGCACGTCGGCGTCCGCGAGCCGCATGGTCGCGGGTGAGCGTCCCGTGCAGCGCGACCTCGAGCGGGCGCTGGCCGCGTTCTACGAGACCGACGATTGCGTCGCGTTCGTGAGCGGCCACGCGACCAATGTGACCGTGATCGGTGCACTGTTCGGCCCCGGCGACCTGATCGTCCACGACGCGCTCGCGCACAACAGCATCGTGCAGGGTGCGCAGCTGAGCGGCGCGAAACGGCTGAGCTTCGCGCACAACGACTGGCAGGCGCTCGACGAACTGCTGTCGCGCGTGCGTCGCGAATACCGGCACGTGCTGATCGCGATCGAGGGGCTGTACAGCATGGATGGCGATTTCCCGGACCTGCAGCGTTTCGTCGACGTGAAGACGCGCCACGGTGCGTTCCTTCTGGTCGACGAAGCGCATTCGCTCGGCGTGCTCGGCGCGACGGGCAAGGGCATCCGTGAACATTGCGCGGTCGCGCCCGACCAGGTCGACGTGTGGATGGGCACGATGAGCAAGACGCTGGCCGGTTGCGGCGGCTTCATCGCCGGCTGTCAGCCGCTCGTGGACATGCTGCGCCATCTGGCGCCGGGCTTTCTCTATAGCGTCGGACTCGCGCCGACGCTCGCCGAAGCGTCGCTGGCCGCGCTCGAACGCCTGCAGGCCGAACCAGAGCGGGTTGCGCAACTGCAGGCGCGCGGGCAGCAATTCCTGACCGAGGCACGCGCGGCGGGGCTGAACACCGGCACGAGCGCCGGGTATGCGGTCGTGCCGGTGATCACCGGAAGTTCGCTGAAAGCCGCGCAGTGGGCCAACGCGATGTTCGACGAAGGGATCAACGTGCAGCCGATCTTCTATCCGGCCGTCGAGGAGAAGGCCGCGCGCCTGCGGTTCTTCATCTGCTCGACGCACGAGCCCGGGCAGATCAGCCGGACGGTCGATGTGCTGGCCCGCCTGGCGGGGCGGGCGGCATGATGCCCGCCGCGGTGCTTGCGCCGTCGTTCGACGTGCCGCAAGCCGGCGCGTCGACGCCGTTTCGCGCCGCATGCGCGGACGATGCGGCGGCATGCGCACCGCTCGTGTTCGCATCCGGCGTCGGCGAATTCGGTTTCTTCCTCGGTGAGAGCGACGCGCGCTGCATCGCGTTCCTGCAACAGGCGTTCCGGTCGCGTCACGGCCGGTTCTCGTGGCGCAGGCATCGGGTCGCGCTCGGCGCCGACGGCACCGTGCATGCCGTGATGGCCATTCATGACGGGCGCCGGACGTTGTTCGACGACGTTCACGTCGTGTGGGCCCTGGCGCGCTTTTTCGGCGTGCGCCGCACGATCGGCCAGCTGCTGCGCGGGCTGGTGCTCGAAACGGAGATTCCGGCGCCCAAGCGTGGGCAGATCCTCATTGCGCATTGCGCGACGGACGAGCGGCGGCGCGGCACGGGCATCTTCACCGCACTGCTGCGCGACGCGCTCGAGACCGGTGCGTTGCCGGACGACGACAGCCGCGACATCGTGCTCGACGTGCTGACCCGCAACGAGCGCGCCCGCGCACTGTACGAGCGGCTCGGCTTTGTCGCGCTGACGCGGTCGCGTCAGCGCTCGCGACGGCTGCCCGCCGAGCTTGATTCGGTACGCATGCGGCTCACGCGTCGCGGCTGACGGCGCGAACGCCTTGGCGTTATTTGTGTCGCGGATTGAACGGCCGCTGCTGCACATCCGCCCCATGCGCGACGATCACCGTGCTTTCGGGCACTTCCTCCCATGCGTCGCGCAGGTCGATGAGCGGCTCCGACACGACCATGAACGCGTCGTCACCCGCTTCGACGATGCGCGGATTGTGCGGATAAAGTTCGTGCAGATGCCTGAACGACGTGCTGTGGAACAGCGAGCGCGATTGCCGTTCGCTCGAGTAGCGCACCGCGATGATCCGGTCGCCGTCCGTCACGCAGATCGTCATGTTGAGCGGCTCGGCGACGCGGTATCGCGCGGCGGTTTCCTCGATCACGCCGACCATGCGTTCGAGCGCCGGCAGCGGCATCTGCTCGAGGCCGTAGGTCAACGCGAGACGGAACATCAGCTCGGAATCGGTCGAGCCTTCGAGCGTAGCGAACAGCGCCGGGTCGACCTTCATCGTCAGGTCGCGGCGCAGCTTGTGGAAGTCGCGGATCAGCCCGTTGTGCGCGAACAGCCAGCGGCCGTGGCGGAACGGGTGACAGTTGGTTTCCTGCACGGGCGTATCGGTTGCCGCGCGGATGTGCGCGATGAACATCCGCGAGCGGATCGCGCGCGCGGCTTCGCGCAGGTTGCGATCGTTCCACGCGGGATGCACCGAGCGGTAGCGGAACGGCAGTTCGTCGGGGTTGCCGTACCAGCCGATGCCGAACCCGTCGCCGTTGGTGGTCGTGGCGCCCAGTTCCGAGTGCAGGCTCTGGTCGATCAGCGAATGCTTCGCGCGAAACAGTACGGTCTCGAGATGGATCGGATTACCCGTATAGGCGAGCCAGCGGCACATGGAGCGCTCCTTCGCGATGAATCCTCTCGCGCATGGTAGCCGACTTCGCGGCGCCGTTATACGCGGCTGCCGCACGCTCGCCGGTTGGCAGACTGCGCCGGTCGATCGTCGATGAAGGATGCGGTGGGTGCCGCATCCTTCGTGCACGCGTCAGTCGCCGAGCGCGTCCATCACGCGGGCGGAGTAGACGAGCGCCGCGCCCGCATTCAGCGCGATCGCGACGCCGAGCGCTTCCGCCACTTCCTCCTTGGTCGCGCCATGCTTCGCGGCTTCCGCCGTGTGCACGGCGATACAGCCGTCGCAGCGCGTGGTGACGGCCACCGCGAGCGCGATCAGCTCGCGCGTCTTTGCGTCGAGATGACCCGTCTTGGCGCCGGCGCCGGACAGCGCCTTGTAGCCGGCCAGCGTATCGGGCGACAGCTTGGCGATGTCGCCGATGCGCGTCGAGAGTTCCTTCCGGTATTCGTTCCAGTTCAGCATGATGCGTCCTTTCGAGAAGAGGTGAGGAGGGCGGCGGGCGCCGCGATCTCGGGCGATGCAGACCTATTCTGATCGTTCGCGCTGAGGGTTTCGATACGCTAGAGTGTCAATTTTTAGCGAGATCGTCTCATGGATGCCCTCAGTCAACTACTATCGCTGGGCCGCAGCCATGTCGAACTCGACGTGCGCTGCCTGCTCGATGGCCCGTTCGCGATGCCGCACGACCCGCTGCCGCCCGGCGAGGCCGCGTTTCACCTCGTGCTGGCCGGAACGTGCCGTATGCGTACCGCGGACGGGCGCACGCTGCAGCTCGCCGACGGCGATTTCGTACTGCTGCCCGCGGGTGGCGCGCACGACCTGCTCGACGCAGGGGCCGGCCGGTTGGGGCCGGTTGCAGCGCTGCGCGATCTGGGGACCGGCGGTGGTACGGTGCTGCCGGTCAAGTCGAATCTCGATCCGGCCCAACTGGGCGGCGCGAGCGTGGACCTGCTGTGTGGACGGTTCGTCTATGCGCGCGGTGCGGGCGAACTGCTTATGCGCACGCTGCCGCATGTACTGCATGTCGGGTTGCGCGAGGCGTCGGGGTTCGCGCCGCTGCAACTGCTGACGAGCGTGCTGCGCACCGAGGCGTCGAATGGTCAACCGGGCGCCGGCGCGATCGTGAACGCGCTCGGCCAGGCGCTGCTCGCGTATGCGTTGCGCGCATACGGTCGTGGTGCGCGCGTGCCGTCCGGCTGGCTCGCGCTTGCGGCCGACGCGCGGCTCGGCCCGTCGGTTCAGGCCGTGCTGCAGGCGCCGGAGAAGCCGTGGACGGTCGAGTCGCTCGGCGATGCATCCGCGATGTCGCGCGCGACATATGCACGGCATTTCCGCGAGCGGGCCGGGATGAGTGTCGGCGCGTTCATCGCGCAGATCCGGATGATGCATGCGTGCGCGCTGCTGCAGGACACGCAGCGCGGGCAGGCGGAGATCGGGCAGGCAGTCGGCTATCAGTCGGAGGCGGCGTTCGGCAAGGCGTTTCGCGCGGTGCTCGGCACGACGCCGGGGCGCTGGCGTCGCGCGCAGCGCGACACGTGAGGTTGCCGGCGGGGGCGTCGTGCTCGACGACGAACCGTTGGCGAAATCGAAGAGGGGAGAAGTGTCTGCGTGCAGCGGCGCACACCTGCTCGCGAGGCAACAACAATGAAAAAGGGGCTTCCGGTTTCCCGGAAGCCCCTTCTTGACATCTTGGTAGGCCGTGCGTGACTCGAACACGCGACCAACGGATTAAAAGTCCGCTGCTCTACCAACTGAGCTAACGACCCAAAGAGCAAAAAATTATAGCGGCGGATCGCTGGTCTGTCAACAACCCGTCACCATAATTTATTTGATGCTTTCGATCTTGCCCTGTGCCGTCTGCGCAGCGTTCGATCCAGCGTATTGCGACACGACCTGCTCGAACGTCTTCTTTGCAGCCGCCTTCTGGCCCTGCTCGAGTTGGTTCGTGCCGATTGCCACGAGTGCGTCGGCCGCGCGCGGGTGCTGCGGGAACTTGCTGACAATCCCTTGCCACGTTGCAGTCGAACCGCGGTAGTCGCGCAGCGCGTATTGCGCATTGCCGTACCAGTACTGCGCGGTCGGCTGGTAGGGGCTCTGCGGATACTTCGCGATGAACGCGCGGAACGAAGCCGCCGCCGCCTTGAAGTTGCCGTTGCGGAATTGCTGTTGCGCCGCGTTGAGCGCATCCGTTTCACCCGGCTGCACGGTGCCTTCCACGCCGTCGATCGTCGCCTGTTGCGGCTCGAACTTCTTCAGCCGCGTGTCGAGATCCTGGTAGTACTCCTTCTGCTGCCGCTCGAGCGTCGTCAGCCGGTTCGTCAGATCTTCGTTCTCGCCGCGCAGCGTCGCGACCTGCTGGTTCAGCTGGTCGATACGGCCGGATTGATCGAGGATCGTACGCTGGGCGGCCGACAACTGACTGGACAGGTTGTCACTCTTGCTGCGCAGATCAAGCACGGCGCGGCGCGCCTCGTTGTCGTCGAACATGCCGGCGTGCGCCGGCGCGGCCGACCACGCCGCGCCGACGACGCAGAATGCTGCGGCCATCCGCAGCCAGGATACACGGTGCGTCATACGGCAACTCTTCCGTTACTTACTGTTGGTAGACGAGGTCGGCGCGGCGGTTCTGCGCCCACGATGCTTCGTCGTGACCCGATGCTTGCGGCTTTTCCTTGCCGAGGCTCACGGCTTCCATCTGCGAGTCGTTCACGCCGAGCAGTGCCATCGCGCGGCGGACAGCCTCCGCACGCTTCTGGCCCAGCGCAAGGTTGTACTCGCTCGTGCCGCGTTCGTCGGTGTTGCCCTGGATCAGCACATGGCGCTGCGGGTGGCTCTTCAGGTACTGAGCGTGCTGCTGCAGCAGCGGCTGGTATTCGTCCTTCACCGAATAGCTGTCGAAGTCGAAGTAAATGCTGCGCTTCGCAAGCGGGCTGTTCGGGTCATTCAGCGGATCGACGTTCACCTGCGCGACGTTGTCGGCGCTCGGCTGCGTGCTCATCGCGCCCGCGTTGGCCTTGTCGTCGAGCTTGACGCCCGACTTACACGCTGCGAGCGCGCTGATCATCATCACGGCCAGGGCCAGACGAGCTTTGTTCGACATCATGGTTACTCTCCTTGTGGTCATTGCATGAAGGGCCCCCACGACGGCTCACGAACGGAGCCGCCCTGGACGGACAGGATCTGCGGCGGCGCGCTGCCGTCGGAGGGCACTGCTGCCAGCACGTTGCGACCACCCGACTGGGTAGCGTAAAGAAGGTACTGGCCGTTTGCCGCGAAGCTCGGCGATTCGTCGCGATTGGTATTCGTGATGGCGTTCGCCGCGCCGGTTTGCAGATCCTGAACGTACAGCTTGAACCCCCCACCCGTGCGGGAGATGTAGGCGAGCAGCTTGCCGTCCGGGCTGATGCGCGGGCTGGTGTTGTAGCTGCCGGTGAAGGTCACGCGTTGCGCGGAGCCGGCGCTTTCGCCTTGCGCGGGCATCCGGTAGATCTGCGGCGCGCCGCCGCGATCGCTCGTGAAATAGATCCAGCGGCCGTCCGGCGAGTAGAACGGCTCGGTATCGATCGAGCTGCTCTGCGTGAGCCGGCGCAGACCGCCGCCGTTCGCATTGACCGTATAGATTTGCGTATTGCCCGTCAGCGACAGCGCAACGGCCAGCGTGTTGCTGTCCGGCGACCACGCCGGCGCACTGTTGTTGCCCTTCTGGTCGGAGACCATGTAGCGGCGGCCCGTCGGCAGGTCATGGATGTAGACGATCGGCTTCTTGCGCTCGAACGACACGTACGCGACCTTCGTCCCGCTCGGCGACCACGCCGGCGAGATGATCGGCTCGGTGCTCGAGAGCGCGATGCGTGCGTTCTGGCCGTCGGAGTCCGAGATCTGCAACTGGTACCGGTTGCCCGTCTTGATCACGTACGACAGACGCGTGGCGAACACGCCGCGCACGCCGAGCAACTTCTGGTAGATGTAGTCGGCGATCTTGTGGCCAGCCGTGCGCAGCGTGTTGTCGTTCGCCGTCAGCGACAGGCCGCCGAGGCTTTGCTGCTTCACGGTGTCGTACAGGATGAAGTTCACCTTGTACTGGCCGTTGGCGTCGCGGTTCACGCTGCCGGCGACGAACGCGTTCGCGCCCTTGGCCTTCCATGCGCCGAGATCGACCGATGCGGTTTCGGGCACGGGCGTGCTGCCCGCGTCGATATTGGTGAATTTGCCGCTGCGCGCGAGGTCGGCGCGGACGATCGACGTGACCTGCTGCGGCAGGTTCGCCTCGTTCACGAAATTCGCGGTGGCGATGGGGAACTGGGTCGAACCGACGCCGGTGATCAACACATTGACCTGCGCGTTAGCGGCGCCGCCGGCCGCAATCAGACACGAGGCCACGAGTGCCCTGAAACCTAGTTTCGTCATCAAACTCATGCTTCTTGCTTCCCATGTGACTTGGATCGCTGCGCAACCGCAGAGACAGTAAAAATACCCGATTCGTTCCCGTCCGGCAGCGACGCACGGAGTGTAAGCGCATTTGCGATCACTCCGCTGCCTTGAAGGTAATCGTAATGTCGGACGGGGTACGACCGTTAGAATCGGGCGGCAATGGGACCGACGCCTGAATCGCATTGACCACGGCTTGATCCCACCCCGAATTTCCGCTCGAACGGCGGATCGAAACGCTCAGCACGTCGCCCGACGGCGTGCAGCGGATCGCGACGACCGTCGTCAGGCCCGCGCGCTCGCCGCCCCAGACGATGTTCGGTTTCACACGGCGACGCACCTTGTCGGGATAGCCGGGCGACGCGGCATTGCCGCCGGAGCCCGTCCCGGTACCGCTTTTCGCGAGGCCTTCACCGCCGCCTTCGCCGGACCCGGACATGCCTTGCATCTGCGCGAGACGCGCGCTGCGCTCACGGTCGAGCTTCGCCTTCGCCGCCGCGTCGGCCTTCGCGCGCGCCGTCGCCTCGGCCTTCGCCTTTGCCTGGGCTTCCGCCTTCGCCTTCGCGGCCGCGTCGGCCTTGGCCTTCGCCGCCTGCTGCGCTTCCAGCTGCGCCTGCTTCTGTTGCTGCAGTTTCTGCTGCTGGAGCTTTTGCTGGTCGAGCTTCTGCTGCTCCACGAGCTGTTGTTGCTTGAGCTTGTCCGCCTGCTTCTGCTTTTCTCGCTCGGCGGCCTTCTGCGCGGCGAGGGCAGCAGCCTGCTGGGCCGCAAGCTGCTCGCGCCGGGCTTCTTCCTGCTGGGTCTTCAGTTGCTGCGCGCGGCGCTGCTGCTCGAGCAGCGCTTCGCGCGCGGCCGCTTCCTGTTGCCGTTTCTTCTGTTGCAGCGCGATGTCCGCCTGCTCGTCCCGGACCGGGGGAGGGGGCGGTGCGAGCTTCGCGGGCGGCGTGGGTGTGACGACGGGCCGCGGCGCGGGCACGTCGGGCACCTCGGTCCACAGTTCGGCTTCGGCGCCTGCCGGCGTGCTGTTCTGCCACTGCACGCCGTGATAGAGGAACAACGCGAGCAGCACGTGCATCAGCGCCGCGAGCGCGAACGCGCGCCAGGTGCCGCGCTCGCGAGGGGGCTGAGACGGATAGGCGTTGCCGCGCGTGGATTGCTGCCGGTTCATTGCGATTTGACGAGGAGGCCGACGCGCTTGACGCCGCGCGCCTTCAGGTCCGACATCACGGTCATGACGGCATCGTACTGCACGGTCTTGTCGGCCGCGATCACGACGGGCTGGTCGGGATGGTCAGCCTGCCGGGCCGAGATGAAGCTGTCGAGCTCGGCCTTGGTCATCGTGTCTTCCTGCGTCGCGCCGGAGTCGCCCTTGTACTTGACGCTCATCGTGCGGTCGGCCTTGATGTTGACGACGACTGGTGGCGTC
Source organism: Burkholderia sp. AU33545 (assembly GCF_020419685.1). Taxonomy (NCBI): domain Bacteria; kingdom Pseudomonadati; phylum Pseudomonadota; class Betaproteobacteria; order Burkholderiales; family Burkholderiaceae; genus Burkholderia; species Burkholderia sp. AU33545. Next base: position 284,456 of record NZ_JAIZRQ010000001.1, read on the forward strand.
TGTTCCTGGGGTGCGGCATTGCCGACGGTCGGCAGATTGATGATCGACGGGGCGACGAGCGGTGCCGTGACCATGAAGATCACGAGCAGCACCAGCATCACGTCGATGTACGGCACGACGTTGATGTCGGCCATCGCGCGGCGCGAGCGGCCGCCGCGCATGCTGGATCGAATGGGACTTCCTGCCATGGCGCGCTCCTTACTGGGCCTGACGCTGCAGGATGTTCGAGAACTCTTCGATGAAGGTCTCGAAGCGGATCGCGAGGCGGTCGATGTCGTGCGCGTAGCGGTTGTACGCGACAACCGCCGGAATCGCGGCGAACAGGCCGATCGCGGTGGCGACGAGCGCCTCGGCGATGCCCGGTGCGACGTTCGCGAGCGTCGCCTGCTGCACGTTAGCCAGGCCGCGGAACGAGTTCATGATCCCCCAGACGGTGCCGAACAGACCGATGTACGGACTGACCGAGCCGACCGACGCGAGGAACGCGAGGTTCGCTTCGAGCACGTCCATTTCGCGCTGGAACGACGCGCGCATCGCACGGCGCGCGCCGTCGAGCACGAGGCCCGGGTCGCTGATGCGCTTTTCCTTCCCCTTCAGGAACTCACGCATCCCCGATTCGAAAATCCGCTCGAGCGCGCCGATCGTGTGACGATTGTTGGCCGCGCTTTGATACAGCGCCTGCAGGTCGCCGCCCGACCAGAAATCCCTTTCGAAGCGTTCGGTCTGCGCGCGTGCGCGGCGGATCGCGAACCACTTGCGGAAGATGAAGGTCCACGACATCAGCGACAGCAGCAGCAGCAGCCCCATCACGGCCTGGGCCAGCACGCTCGCGTTGAGGACGAGGGAAATGATCGACAGGTCTTGAGAAGTGTTCATAGAGGTTTGAGTAACGTCCCTTCGGGGGTGTCCGGCGAGGGCGCACGGTATGCGTGTGGCGCGGCGCGCCGGCCTGGCCTGGCGCCGAACCTTGCTTAGTATCGATTCAGGAGGGCAAGTTCATAGGCTTTGTCTAAACGGTGCTCATCCGAGCTTCGTTGACAATACAGTCTGCCCGGCGTCGATGACGGGCCCGCGTTGCAGCGCGTCGAGCACGACCGGCGGGATTGCCGCGGGCCGGATGCCGGTTCGGTCGACGCAGCCGAGGCGGATGTGTCCGGCCACGAGCAGCGTATCTCCGCACCAGGCTTCCTGCGTGAATTCCACCGATGCGCGGCCGATGCGTCCGGGCCGGCTCGTGATCGTCAGCGCGTCGTCGAGTCGTGCCGGCGCGCGGTAGTCGAGCGACGTGCTGCGAACGATGAAGATCGCGCCGGTATCGTCGGCGAGCCGACGCTGGTCGATGCCGCATGCGCGCAGCCACTCGGTGCGAGCGCGTTCGAAGAACTTCAGGTAGTTGGCATAGAAGACGATGCCGCCTGCGTCGGTGTCCTCGTAGTAAACGCGTACCGGCCAAGTGAAGCCGGAGTGCGCGTCCGGGGAGCGGGTAGGCTGAGTCATGGCGCGCATTTTACCGGAAGGCCGAGGCCGGATTCGTAACCGATTCGTAACGGAATGTAGTATGCCGTAGCACACTGCGGGCCGGCCCCGAGAGGGGGCGGGCCCGCGCGACTTTCAGCCGCGGTGGACGGTCGGGCCGCCGGGCGCTTGCGCGACCGGCATCAGCTCGATCGTGTTGACGTTGACGTGTGCCGGGCGCGTCGCGATCCAGTAGATCGTGTCGGCGATGTCCTCGGGCATGAGCGGTTGGACATTGTTGTAGACGCTCGCCGCTTTTGCGTCGTCGCCGCGATAGCGGATGTTCGAGAACTCGGTGCCGCCGCACAGGCCCGGCTCGATGTCGGTGACGCGCAGTGGCGTGCCGAGCAGGTCGGCGCGCAGGTTCAGGCTGAATTGTCTGACGAAAGCCTTGGTCGCGCCGTAGACGTTGCCGCCCGCATAAGGGTACGAACCTGCGACCGAGCCGATATTGAAGATGTGACCGCGGCCGCGCTCGATCATGCCGGGCAGCAGCGCGTGCGTAACGGTGACGAGGCCCGTGCAGTTCGTGTCGATCATCGTGTGCCATTCGTCGAGGCTGGCCTTTTGGGCCGGCTCGACGCCGAGCGCGAGGCCGGCGTTGTTGACGAGGACGTCGAGTGCTGCGAATTCGGCGGGAAGGGCGGCCGGCACGGCCTCGACGGCCGCGCGATCGCGTACGTCGAGCTCGAGCGGCAGCAGGGAATCGCCGAGTTCGGCGGCGAGCGCATCGAGACGATCCTTGCGGCGCGCGGTCGCGACGACGCGGTGGCCGCCCTTGACGAAGGCACGGGCGATGGCGGCGCCGAAGCCGGCGGACGCGCCTGTGACGAACACGATCATTGCTGCTCCTGGTCGGTAACAAAGTAGCGGATAGTATCCCGCAAGCCTACTGAGATTGCGGCACCGCGGCAAGGCGGCACAGCGTTCCGGTACGGGCGCGTAGAGTCTGGCCCCAATTGCTTCGGGCGTCCCGCCGTGCGGTTGCCTATTCATGACGCATCCAATACACTAACGCGCTCATCACCCCTGCGTGACTGGCGATAGAACCCTTCGGGTTCAAGGTGGAGCATCCCACCGTGAAGCGCGGGGCGCCGTTTTTGCCGTTCGCCTGGGCAGCCGTTGTGCGCCGTCGCGTGCATCGCCGGTGGCTGTCCTGCCTCGCGTCATACGGATTCTTCCGCCACGTCGGGCTGGTTCCGCCAGCAGCGCAATGTACTCGGCCACTCCGGTCAACCTGTACACACTTAACGGAAACCGTATGTTTGACAGAGCCCAAAGCACCATCGCGAACGTCGATCCCGAAATCTTTGCAGCGATCGAGCAGGAAAACCGCCGCCAGGAAGAGCACATCGAGCTGATCGCGTCGGAAAACTACACGAGCCCGGCCGTGATGGCCGCACAGGGCTCGCAGCTCACGAACAAGTACGCGGAAGGGTATCCGGGCAAGCGTTACTACGGCGGCTGTGAATACGTCGACGTGGTCGAGCAGCTGGCGATCGACCGCGTGAAGCAGCTGTTCGGCGCGGAAGCGGCGAACGTGCAGCCGAACTCGGGTTCGCAGGCGAACCAGGGCGTGTTCTTCGCGATGCTCAAGCCGGGCGACACGATCATGGGCATGAGCCTCGCGCACGGCGGCCACCTGACGCACGGCTCGCCGGTGAACATGTCGGGCAAGTGGTTCAACGTCGTGAGCTACGGCCTGAACGAAAACGAAGACATCGACTACGACGCAGCCGAGCAACTGGCGAACGAACACAAGCCGAAGCTGATCGTCGCGGGCGCGTCGGCATTCGCGCTGAAGATCGACTTCGAGCGTCTGGCGAAGATCGCGAAGTCGGTCGGTGCGTACCTGATGGTCGACATGGCGCACTACGCGGGGCTGATCGCGGCGGGCGTGTACCCGAACCCGGTGCCGCACGCGGACTTCGTGACGACGACGACGCACAAGAGCCTGCGCGGCCCGCGCGGCGGCGTGATCCTGATGAAGTCGGAATACGAGAAGCAGATCAACTCGGCGATCTTCCCGGGTATCCAGGGCGGCCCGCTGATGCACGTGATCGCGGCGAAGGCGGTGGCGTTCAAGGAAGCGCTGTCGCCGGAGTTCAAGGCTTACCAGGAGAAGGTGGTCGAGAACGCACGCGTGCTGGCTGAGACGCTGGTCAAGCGCGGGCTGCGGATCGTGTCGGGCCGTACGGAAAGCCACGTGATGCTGGTGGACCTGCGCGCGAAGAAGATCACGGGCAAGGCGGCGGAAGCGGCGTTGGGCGCGGCACACATCACGGTGAACAAGAACGCGATTCCGAACGATCCGGAAAAGCCGTTCGTGACGAGCGGGATCCGTCTGGGTTCGCCGGCGATGACGACGCGCGGCTTCGGCCCGGCGGAAGCCGAGCAGGTCGGCAACCTGATCGCCGACGTGCTCGAGAACCCGGAAGACGCAGCGACGATCGAGCGCGTGCGCGCGCAAGTAGCCGAGCTGACCAAGCGTTTCCCGGTTTATCGCTGATCCAGCATGCGCTGCCCGTTCTGCCGGCACGAGGACACGCAGGTCGTCGACTCGCGTGTGTCCGAAGATGGCGCCGCGATTCGTCGGCGCCGTCGTTGCTCGGCTTGCGACAAGCGCTTCACGACGTACGAGCGGGTCGAGCTGAACCTGCCGGCCGTCGTGAAGAAGGACGGCAGCCGCACGGAATTCGACCGTCGCAAGATCGTCGCCAGCATGCAACTCGCGCTGCGCAAGCGGCCGGTTGCGGCTGACGCGATCGACGCGGCGGTTGCCCGTATCGAATACCAACTGCTTGCGACCGGCGAGCGTGAAGTGCGTAGCGAGAAGTTTGGCGAACTCGTGATGAACGAGTTGCGCGGCCTCGATACGATCGCCTATGTCCGTTTCGCATCGGTTTACCGCCGGTTCGAGGATGTTTCCGAATTTGCCGACGTGATCGAAGAGTTCCGTCGCGCGTCCCCCTCCAAACCTCCGCGTAAGCGCTGACGCGCTGCGTCCGTTCATCGTCTTCTCCGTGGGTTCAGTTCGCGCCGATTGTGTCGGCCGCGATCGCATGTCGCCAGTCGGCCGTTCGGCTAATGGCGCGTGTCTGCTTGCGTCGCTACAGTCGTCGCATCACGTTGACGGAGGGCGATGGCGATGGGACTGCACCGACAGGGCGTTGAACAACGCGTGCGATGCTGCGGCGGCTTTACGCTCGTCGAGCTGATGGTCGCGATCGCGCTCGCAGCCGCGATCGGGCTATACGCAGCACCTGGATTCGATCAGTGGCACATGCGTGAACGTGTGGATGCACGCACGCGTGCGTTGCTCGGCGCGCTGTCGTTCGCGCGCACCGAAGCAACACGTCTCGGCGTGCGCGTCACGCTGTGCAGGGCCGGGCGCGACGGCGGTTGCGTGCGTTCAGGCGAGCGGTGCGACTTGGCGGGATGGTCGTGCGGATGGATCGTCAGCGGGCAGTTCGACGGCCGGTCGCGCGTGCTGCGGCGCTATCCGCGCGATGCCGACATCGCTGTCGCGGGGGCGGCGCACGATCTGGCATTTGCTCCGCCGGCGGGTCAGGTGCTTGGCGGGATCAGACGTTTCGAGTTGCGTCCGCAGCGCACGCTGTCCGGTGACGACACACGCGTGTCGCGCTGCGTCCGGATCGCGGCAGGCGGCCGGGCGCGCGTCGCCACCGGTCGTTGCGAAGCGGCATGAAGCGCGCGCGCAAATCGATGCACGGCACGTCGCTGCTCGAAGCGGTGCTGGCCGTCGCGCTACTTGCAACCGTGATGCTGGCCGTGGCCGGCAGCCAGCTTGCGATGACGCGCGCGCAGCGGGCGACGATCTGGCGTGAACGCGCGCTGTGGCTGGCCGATGCTCGCATTGAGCGCCGGCACGCAGTGGCAGGCGCCGACGACGGCATCGCGGCGCTCGCGTCTGCATCGTTGCCCGGCGGCACGACGGCGCTCGACGATGGGCCGGCGGGTGTCCGCTACGTGACGGTCGGCTGGCGTGACGCTCACGCCCACGCGCTGACATCGGCGCGCTGCGAAAGTGCGCGGGCAACGGTCGGGCCACCGTCGTGCGTGCGGATTCCGTTTCGGGAGGCCGAGGTCAATGCCGATGAACGGTGAACGCCGCAGCCGCGCGCATACGCTGCTAGAAGTGCTGATCGCGATGACGGTCGGTCTGCTGGTGCTTGCCGCTGCCGGTGCGCTGTATCACGCCCAGCGCGTCGCGCAGCGGCGAGCGGAAGACGGGTTCCGGATGCGCGATGCGGCCGCGACCGCACTGATGCTGATCGGCGAGCAGATCCAGATGGCCGGGTTTCGTCCGCTCGATGTCGAAGGGCCGCCATCGTTACCGCCCGTGTTCGGCTGTTCCGCGGGGCGCGTGCGAGGCAACGGAGCGAAGGTGCGCTGCGAAGCCATGCGCGCAGCGTCGGATGCATTGCTGGTTCGGTATGTCGGCGATGCCGTGTCGACGTGGCCGACGACTGGGGCACAGGTGTCGGATTGTCTCGGGCAGGGTGTTGGCGCTCCTGGTGAGCGGCCGCTCGTGGAAAATCGTTTCGACGCGCATGTCAGCCCGTCGACGGGTGAGCCCGAGTTGTACTGCGAGGGAAGCGGGCGCCCGGGTACGCCCCAACCCGTCGTGTCCGGCATCGATCAACTGCGCGTGCGTTACCTCCGTCGCGAAGCCGCGCAGTTCGTCGACGCGGGGGCGATGGGTAGCGGCGACTGGCGCGATGTCGTTGCCGTGCATGTATGCGTGCGTGCGCGTGGCGAACCGACGCACGGGCCCGCGCGTCATGTCGATTGCGACGGCCGCACGGCCGTTTCGTCGGACGGTCGCGCGCATCTGGTGCTGCATCGAATCGTCGCGTTGCGCAATGCAGCGGTCGCATCCACCAATCCCGTGGGTGATGCGGCGCAGGATCTTGAGGGGTTGCGATGATCGACGCGAACCGATTCGTCGACCAGCTCGCAATGCGAATCGCGGCTGGTTTCGAAAGGCAGCGCGCCGTGGCGTTCCGCGACATGCGGCACGCGGTGAGGGCCCCATGCTGAGCGGAACAACATCACGCACACGCTTTCCGTCCACCAGCCGCCACTGGCGTCGCGACGCAGGCCTTGCACTGCCTGCCGTGATCGCGGTTGGCGCGGCGGTCGCCGTGTTGACCGGCACATGGTTCGAATCCGCATTGACGGAATCGCGCCGCACACGTGCATTGTCGGACCGGCTAATTGCGTTTCACGCAGCCGATGCGGCGGTCGCAGCCTGCACAGCGCGATTGCTCCGAGGCGGGGCGCCGTACATCGACGAGCTCGCGTCATCGGCCGAGCCGGACGCATGGCGGCGTGCGTCCGCGCTGGGTGTCGCCGAAGCATTCGCGCCGTTTGCATCCTGGCCGATGGCGGCCCAGCCGCCGCGTTGCCTGATCGAAGCCTGGCGAGGTGTCGGCCCTCGAGGGAGTCGTGCGTACCTCGTCACCGCGCGTGGTGTCGGTGGCCACGCGTCAAGCGTGGTCTGGCTGCAGAGCCAGGTCGCGGTGCGAGACGGACGCATCGTTGCACAGCGCTGGCGTCGCGTCGCGGCGGTTCATCGATGAAACGGCCTCCATTGCTGCGCCGATCGGTGGCGTTCACGTTGCTCGAACTGATGATCGTGCTCGCGATCGTCGCCGCGCTGGCCGGGTGGGGTATTCCGTCGTATCGCGAGCACGTCGCGCGTGCGCATCGCGCATCCGCGGTCGCTGCGCTCTACCGCGCGGCTCAGTATCTCGAAACGCTCGACGGCGCGCCGCCACGGACGCTGCCAGACGCATATTCGCAGGCGCCCCCGGACGGGCAGGCGGTCTACGACATCGCGCTGCGGCGAGCAGCCGGCGACGATGCACCGGTGGCCTACGAACTCATTGCGCGCCCGCTCGATGCAGGCCCAATGCGCGACGACGCATGCGGTGCTTTCACGCTGCGCGCGGACGGGACGAAAGGGAATGCAGCATCTAACGATGCTGACGCCGACGCCGACGCACGGGAGCGGACATGCTGGGGCGTGCGTTGATCACGCGATCACGTACGGAAAACGCGCAACGGCGCCGGGCCCATGCACGCCTGTCGTTGCGTGTCAGTCGTCGTTCGTGGCAGGGTTGCGCTCGTCGCGCGACTGTTTCCAGATTCGGTAGATCTCCCATGCAGCGAAGCCGACGGAGCCCCACTTCAGCGCGGGGCCAGCGCTCGCGCGTAGCAGCGAGCGTATGGGTTTCGCCAGCACGAGCGACGCGAGCGAACTCAACATCGGGTACTGGTTGACGAGTTGGCCGAGGCTCGCGTTCAGGTTCTTGGCGGACTGGCTGAAGCCGGTGCCCGACAGGCCGGGGACGAATACCTTGAGCCAACTGAAGCGCGTGACGGCGTGGCGCATTTCGGCGGCGGCTTCGGCAAGCTCGAGCCGTTCGACCTCGGATCGCAGGATCAGCAATTCCTTGCGGAGTGCGCGATGCTGCGACGCGCTCCAGTTCGATCGCGACGAATGGGGGCGGGTTGAATGGCCCGTGACGTTCTGGCTCATGGCGCGTCGGCGAAGTAGGTGAGGGAGGGGAACGCGACTGCGTTCACGGCTTGCCGCGGAAAATTTCGCGATCTTTATCGAGCTCGGCGAGCGTCGCCTCGAACACGGTCGGCGCGTCGCGCAGACCCGAACGCGCTTTCAATGCACATCCGATGCCCGCGATCGCGTACAGCGCGGTGATGGCCGCGAGCGACTGCCAGCGATAGGTGTCCCAGAACGCGATCGTGACGAGCACGGTCAGGCTGATGAGCGCCATCGTTGCGAGCATCATGGCCGCGAGCCCGAGGAACAGCACGCCCATCAGGCGTTCCTTCTCCTCGGCGAGTTCGATGCCGACCAGTTCGAGGCGCGTTTGCAGGAGGCCGATCGCGGAGCCGACGAGGCGGCGCAGCGGTCCCTGGCCGGACGGCTGCGGGTGGGTGTCTGTCGTCATGGATAAGGCGCTTGTGCGCGCAATGAGCGGCTAGGGCAAAGCCGGCCGGGGGCGGACCGCCGGCTGGCTTCGGCACCCATACGCCGCACCGGGCGGCACATGGGGCGGAACGGCGTTGAGCGCGTTACTTGCGGTTGATCAGCAGGCCGATCAGCACGCCGACGCCGGCAGCGACGCCGATCGACGTCCACGGATGCTCGTGCACGTAGTCGTCGGTCGCGCGCGCGGCCTTCTTGCCTTTCTCGACCACCACGACCTGGACGTCGGTTGCCTTTTCCTTGGCCTGTTTCAGGCGCGACATGGCTTTCTCGCGCAGCTCGGCCGCACGGTCGCCCGTGCTGCTCGCTGCCTGCTTGAGCAGATCCTCGGCGTCCGCGAGAACGGTTTTGATATCCGACATCAGCTTCTCCTTGTTGATTTCCGACATTGCAACTCCCTTCATGCTGTCATGCTGCAGGTTCACATCGTAGCGAAACCCTTGCCTGCTGGCGAGCCGGGAAGACACGCGGCGGCGGTGCAAGACCACATGGTAAATGACTCGTAAGCATTGACAGAGCCACAAATGCTGCGAAAAGTTTCCCTTGTGGCCGTCGGTCGTGTCCCGATACCGGGTAAAAATGACAAAAAAGTATGAATATCAAACAGAATAATCGTTCGCGTCGCCCATTGCTTCCCGTAAGCTGATGGACTGTCCCGCGCCGTCCAGCGCGCGGTTTCAACCAGCATCGTTCGAGGAGGGAACATCATGAGTCTGCGTCTTGGTGACATCGCACCGGATTTCGAGCAGGAATCGAGCCTGGGCCCCATCAAGTTTCACGAGTGGCTGGGCGACAGCTGGGGCGTCCTGTTCTCGCACCCGGCCGACTACACGCCGGTGTGCACGACTGAACTCGGGCTGACCTCGAAGCTGAAGGGCGAATTCGAGAAACGCAACGTGAAGGTGATCGCGCTGTCGGTCGACGGCGTCGAATCGCACAAGGGCTGGATCAACGACATCAACGAAACGCAGTCGACCGTCGTCGGTTTCCCGATCATCGCCGACGCGGACCGCAAGGTGTCGCAGCTGTACGACATGATCCACCCGAACGCGAACGAAACGCTGACGGTGCGCTCGCTGTTCGTGATCGACCCGAACAAGAAGGTGCGGCTCACCATCACCTATCCGGCCAGCACCGGCCGCAACTTCGACGAAGTGCTGCGCGTGATCGACTCGCTGCAGCTGACCGACAACTACAAGGTCGCGACGCCCGGCAACTGGAAGGACGGCGACGACGTCGTGATCGTGCCGTCGCTGCAGGATCCGGAAGAGCTGAAGAAGCGTTTCCCGAAGGGCTTCAACGCGGTGCGTCCGTACCTGCGCCTCACGCCGCAGCCGAACAAGTAAGCAGCGGCGGGTGAACGCGGTACCGGGTCGGCGGCCCGAAGCGCGGATCCGATGAAAAACGGCCCGCCCGGCAGTCATGCCGGGCGGGCCGTATCTTTTTGCGCGTACGCCGCGGCACTGCCGCGTACGACGCCGCATCCGGACGATCAGAAGAACGCCTGGATGCCCGTCTGCGCACGGCCGAGGATCAGCGCGTGGATGTCGTGCGTGCCTTCGTACGTGTTCACCACTTCGAGGTTCACGAGATGGCGCGCGACGCCGAATTCGTCCGAGATGCCGTTGCCGCCGAGCATGTCGCGCGCGAGCCTCGCGATGTCGAGCGCCTTGCCGCACGAGTTGCGCTTCATGATCGACGTGATTTCGACGGCCGCCGTGCCTTCGTCCTTCATCCGGCCGAGACGCAGCACGCCTTGCAGGCCGAGCGTGATTTCGGTCTGCATGTCGGCGAGCTTCTTCTGGATCAGTTGGTTCGCGGCGAGCGGCCGGCCGAACTGCTTGCGGTCGAGCACATACTGACGCGCGGTGTGCCAGCACGACTCGGCCGCGCCGAGCGCGCCCCAGGCAATCCCGTAGCGCGCCGAGTTCAGGCACGTGAACGGGCCGCGCAGGCCGCTCACGTTCGGCATCAGGTTCTCTTCGGGCACGAACACTTCGTCGAGGACGATCTCGCCGGTGATCGACGCGCGCAGCCCGACCTTACCGTGGATCGCCGGCGCCGACAGGCCCTTCCAGCCCTTCTCGAGGATGAAGCCGCGGATCGCGTCCTTGCCGTTTTCTTCCAGTTTCGCCCATACGACGAACACGTCGGCGATCGGCGAGTTGGTGATCCACATCTTCGCGCCGGACAGCGAATAACCGCCGGGCACCTTCGTCGCGCGTGTGATCATGCTGCCCGGGTCGGAGCCATGGTTCGGCTCGGTCAGGCCGAAGCAGCCGATCCATTCGCCGGTCGCGAGCTTCGGCAAGTATTTCTGCTTCTGCGCGTCCGAGCCGAATTCGTGAATCGGCACCATCACGAGCGACGACTGAACGGACATCATCGAGCGGTAGCCGGAGTCGACGCGCTCGACTTCGCGCGCGATCAGCCCGTAACTCACGTAATTGAGGCCGGGGCCGCCGTACTCTTCCGGAATCGTCGGGCCGAGCAGGCCGATCTCACCCATCTCGCGGAAGATTTCGGCGTCGGTGCGTTCATGGCGGAACGCCTCGGTGACGCGCGGCGCGAGCTTGTCCCGCGCATACGCGTGCGCGGCATCGCGCACCATCCGCTCGTCTTCGGTCAGTTGCTGGTCGAGCAACAGCGGATCGTCCCAATGAAAAGTTGCAGCGCTCATCGTTTCATCTCCTGTTGGCCAGGGTGGGCGCTTCAGCGCTTGCCCTGATCCCATGCTTTGCGGTCGGTCCCGGGTTGGCGCTTCGCGGCCTGCCCCGATATCTAACGTTCGCTTGACTATAGTTCCGCTGTGCGGAACAATGTTTTGCAAAACGAACCCAGTGTAGCATCACATGACGCTTTCAACCATCGACGAAACCACGATCGACGAGCGCAAGTTCGTCGTTGCGCTCGCGCGCGGGCTCGACCTGCTGCGCGCATTCCGGCCCGGCGAGACGATGCTCGGCAATCGCGACTTCGCGGAGCGCACCGGGCTGCCCAAGGCGACGGTGAACCGGCTCGCCTATACGCTGACCGTGCTCGGCTACCTGCGCTATGACGAGACGCTCGGAAAGTATGCGCTCGACGCCGGCGTGCTGTCGCTCGGCTACGCGCTGCTGTCCGGCTCGGGGACGCTCGATCTCGCCCGGCCGCACATGCAGGCGCTCGCGCGCGAGATCGGTGCGGCCGTGTCGCTCGGCTGCCGCGACGGGCTCGACATGATCTATCTGGAGACGATCCGCAGCGAAACCGCGCTGACGCTCGGGCTTGCGCCCGGCTCGCGGCTGTCGATGCTGACGAGCTCGATGGGGCGCGCGTACCTGGCCGTGCAACCGGAGGACGTGCGCCGCGCGCTCTATGCGGATCTGCACCGGGCCGCCGGCGGCGCGGCCGACGCGGATGCGCTCGTCGCGGCCGCGCAGGACGCGGTGGCCGAGTTCTCCGCGGGCGGATGCTGCTATTCGTTCCGCGCGTGGCACATGGACGTGAACGCGGCGGCCGTGCCGTTTCGCGAACCGCGCGAGGGGCGCTGGCTGATCCTGAGCTGCAGCGGGCCTGCGTCGTCGATGGACGAGGACGTGTTCCGCACGCAGGTCGGACCGAAGCTGAAGGCGCTCGCGCAGCGGCTCGGGCAGACGGTCTGAAACGGTCGCCGCAAGCGGCGCGTCGCCGGGCCGATCGGGCACCGGAGTGGGCGCCGCAGCCGGTTGCACCGCGTGCGAACCGCGCTCATCATCGTCCACCGGTTCCCCGACGATGATGAGGTTCGCGATGTCCCACCCGGAAACCATGGAAGGCGGTTGCGCATGCGGGGCGATCCGCTACCGGATCGCCGGCATTCCGGCCGACGCAGGCTTTTGCCATTGCCGGCTCTGTCAGCGCACGACGGGGGCGGCGGTCGTCGCGTCGGCATCGGTGCCGCTCGACGCATTCGAATACCTGCGGGGTGAGCCGACGGTCTATGCGTCGAGCGCGTGGGGCGAGCGGCGCTTTTGCGGCCGCTGCGGCGCGCAGTTGGAGTACCGCCTGGCCGATGCGCCGACGACCGTGGAAATCAACTATGCAACGCTCGACGAGCCGGCGCGGCTGCGTCCCGCGTGGCACGTCTGGTACGGGGATCGCCTCCCGGGCATCGAGATCGACGACGATCTGCCGAAATTCGACGACGGCGGAACGGCATAGGCTGCGGCCGTCGACGTGGCGGCGTCGAATCCGCGCGCAAGCGCATTCGACCTTTCACGTATGAACGGAAGAGGAACCGGCCGGTTTCGGGCGGCGATGCGTGCCGCCCCCGATTCCCGAAGCAATCCGGGCATCGGATTCCGCCATCCGGCGTGCCGCGCCCCGCGCGGACCGGGCATCCGCCCGTTCAGGCCGGGACGACCTTCGCGAACACCGGCCCCTGCATGAACCGCACGTCGTGCTGGCGCAGCAGCTCGCACTGCGTCTCGTCGACGACGCCGTCGAAAATCAGCGGAATCCGCACGCGCTGCGCATACGCGACCAGCGCCTTCACCATCCCGTCGCGCAGCGCGATGCCCGCATCCATCTTGATGTAGTCGGGCCGCGCCATCTCCGATTCGACCGCGAGGATCCGGCCCGGGTCGGGCAGCTTGTCCGCGACCTTGAAGCCGTGATGCTGGTAGCTGCGCGTCAGGTAGCCGAGGAAGGTCTTGTGCGCGACCGCGACCGCCGGCAGCTCGATCACGATCCGCTCGGTCGGCAGCCCGAAGCGCTGCAGCACCGACGAGAAATGCTTGCCGTGGTCGTACTTCACGCTCTTGAGCAGCCGTTCGTGCACGCGCAGGAACAGCAGCCCGTGTCGTTGCGCGCCGAAGAAGTTGATCGCGTGCAGCGCGCGCGACAGCCGGTCGATCGCGACGAGCGTCTGGTCGTCGACGGCGGAGTCGACCGGGTCGTGCGGCGTGCCCGTGACCAGCGTGACGGCCTGGAAGCCGAGTTCGTCGCCGTAGCGCTCGATCGCGTCAGCAAACGACGTCGACTGCGGCGCGCCGGGCATCGTCACGTCGTAGATCGGTTCATAGGCGCTCGCGAGCGTGCGCTCCGGCAGGATTGCGCACGCGGTGCCGCCCTCGGCGAGCGCGAGGTGTTCCCGCAGATACGGCAATTGCCCGGCACGGACGATCAGCTCGGGAATGTTGGGCGGAATCATCGGCGTAGGAAGGAAAAATGGCGGCCGAAAGGGCCGCCTCGTGCCTTGATATTAGCAGCGCGCGCCCGGCTCGGCTTGGCGTTTCGCTCATATGGTTATCCCGTCCTCGAGCCGATGGCTAGGGTTTACGTTGATTTCACTATTCGTAATTGGTTTTACTATTCGTAAATCCAAAGATTTGTCGCCGATCAAGAAAAGCGGCGTTCGGGCGCCCGGAGCGGCGCCGTTTCCCGAATCGAATCAACAGGAAGCAAGGAGCGAGACGTGGCGGTTGACAGCAAGTGGGCGAGACAGGGCGGGCCGCGGCAGCGGCGGGCAACGGGCATGAGCGGGACGACGCGGCGCGCGTCGGCGCGCGGACGGCAGGGCTGAGGAGCGGATGGCGACCATGAGCATCGATTACCAGACGCTGAAGTTCGACTACCGGCCGCGCGCGACGCGCGGCGCCGGCGATGACGCCGCCATCCACCCGGTGGTGGTGGTCGGTGCGGGCCCGGTGGGCCTGTCGGCCGCGATCGACCTCGCGCAGCAGGGCGTGCCGGTCGTGCTGCTCGACGACGACGACACGCTGTCGACGGGCTCGCGCGCCATCTGCTTCGCTAAGCGCACGCTCGAGATCTTCGATCGGCTCGGCTGCGGCGAGCGTTTCGTCGACAAGGGCGTGAGCTGGCACGTCGGCAAGGTGTTCCTGCAGGACGAACAGCTGTATGCGTTCGACCTGCTGCCGGAGGAAGGCCATGCGCGTCCCGCATTCATCAACCTGCAGCAGTACTACGTCGAAGGCTATCTGGCCGAGCGCGCGTTCGCGCTGCCGAACATCGACATCCGCTGGAAGCACAAGGTGACGGGTGTCGCGCAATCGGCGGAACATGCCACGCTCACCGTCGAGACGCCGGAAGGCATCGAGACGCTGCGCGCGCAGTACGTGATCGCGGCCGACGGCTCGCGCAGCCCGATGCGCGCGGCAATGGGCCTCGAGAGCCGCGGCCGCACATTCAAGGACCGCTTCCTGATCGCCGACGTGAAGATGAAGGCGGAATTCCCGACCGAGCGCTGGTTCTGGTTCGATCCGCCGTTCCACCGCAACCAGTCGGTGCTGCTGCACCGCCAGCCCGACAACGTCTGGCGCATCGACTTCCAGCTCGGCTGGGACGCCGATCCGGTCGCCGAGAAGCAGCCGGAGCGCGTGATCCCGCGCGTGCGCGCGCTGCTCGGGCCGGACGCCGAGTTCGAGCTGGAATGGGTGAGCGTCTATACGTTCCGCTGCCAGCGGATGGATACGTTCCGGCACGGCCGCGTGCTGTTCGCGGGCGATTCCGCGCACGGCGTGTCGCCGTTCGGCGCGCGCGGCGCGAACAGCGGCGTGCAGGACGCGGACAACCTCGCGTGGAAACTGAAGCTCGTGCTCGACGGCCGCGCGGACGACCGCCTGCTCGACACCTATGCGAGCGAGCGCGAGTTCGCGGCTGACGAGAACATCCGCAACTCGACGCGCTCGACCGACTTCATCACGCCGAAGAGCGCGGTGTCGCGCGTGTTCCGCGACGCGACGCTGAAGCTCGCGCGTGACTGCGAGTTCGCGCGCAAGCTCGTGAACAGCGGCCGCCTGTCAGTGCCGGCCGTGCTGGCCGATTCGCCGCTGAATACGCCGGACCGCAACGGTGACGCGTTCGCGTGCGCGATGCGGCCGGGCGCGGCGGCGGCCGATGCGCCGGTGCGCGCGCACGGCGCGTCGGGCTGGCTGCTGCGGCACCTGGGCGACGGCTTCGCGGGCATGCTGTTCGGCCTGCCGGGCGACGCCGCCGCGCTCGCGCAGGCACTCGACGGCCTGGCGCTGCCGGTGCGGCCGGTGCTGATCGTGCCGGCCGGACACGCGCAACCGGTGGCTGGCGTCGACGTCGTGGAGGACGTCGACGGTTTCGCCGCGCAACGCTACGACGCGAAGCCCGGCACGTTCTACCTGCTGCGCCCCGACCAGCACGTCTGCGCGCGGATGCGCTCGCTCGAGCGCCAGGCGATCGCCGACGCGCTGGCGCGCGCGACCTGCGCGCGCGGAACACCGCATTGAACACGACAACGATACCGGAGACACCCGTCATGCACCGACTCGATACCCGCCCGCGCCTGGCCGATCCGGACGCGTTCTACGAAGCGTTGATCGACATGCATCGCGATCTGTCCGACGCCGACAGCCAGCTCGTCAACGCGAAGCTGATCCTGCTGCTCGCGAACCAGATCGGTGATGCCGACGTGCTGCGCGAAGCGATGGCGCTCGCGCGCCAGGGCGTGACACCGCCCGTGCATCCGGCCGCCGAGGTGGCGCAATGAGCGCGGCGCCGGCCGACGCGCGCGTGCTCGAAGTCGAGCGCGTGATCGACGAGACCCATCGCCCCGGCTTTCACTGGATGCTGCTCGCGTTGTGCGGGCTGTGTCTCGTGATCGATGGCTTCGATGCGCAGGCGATGGGCTACGTCGCGCCGAGCGTGATCGCCGAATGGGGCGTGCCGAAGCAGGCGCTCGGCCCGGTGTTCAGCGCGAGCCTGTTCGGGATGCTGCTCGGCGCGCTCGGGCTGTCGGTGCTGGCCGACCGGATCGGGCGGCGCCCGGTGCTGATCGGCTCGACGCTGTTCTTCGCGGTGACGATGCTCGCGACGCCGTTCGCAAGCTCGATTCCCGTGCTGATGGCGCTGCGCTTCGTCACGGGCCTCGGCCTCGGCTGCATCATGCCGAACGCGATGGCGCTGGTCGGCGAATTCAGCCCGGCCGCGCATCGCGTGAAGCGGATGATGATCGTGTCGTGCGGCTTCACGCTCGGCGCCGCGATCGGCGGCTTCATCAGCGCCGCGCTGATTCCGGCGCTCGGCTGGCGCTCGGTGTTCTTCGTCGGCGGCGCGGTGCCGCTCGTGCTCACGCTCGCGATGCTCGCGCGGCTGCCCGAGTCGCTGCAGTTCCTGGTGCTGAAAGGGCGCGACGCGCAGGCCCGCGCCTGGCTCGCGCGCTTCG
This sequence comes from Burkholderia sp. AU33545, assembly GCF_020419685.1. Taxonomy (NCBI): domain Bacteria; kingdom Pseudomonadati; phylum Pseudomonadota; class Betaproteobacteria; order Burkholderiales; family Burkholderiaceae; genus Burkholderia; species Burkholderia sp. AU33545. Next base: position 301,186 of record NZ_JAIZRQ010000001.1, read on the forward strand.
CGCCGCAGGCCGGCATCGACGCGAGCACGCGCCTCGTCGTGCGCGAGCGCGCGGCGAGCGGCGCGCCGGTCGCCGAGCTGTTCCGCCATGGGCGCCTGCCGGTCACGCTGCTGCTGTGGGCCATCAGCTTCATGAACCTGATCGACCTGTACTTCCTGTCGAACTGGCTGCCGACCGTGATGCGCGACGCGGGCTATTCGCCGGGCACGGCGGTGATCGTCGGCACGGTGCTGCAGACGGGCGGCGTGATCGGCACGCTGTCGCTCGGCTGGTTCATCGAACGCTACGGCTTCGTGCGCGTGCTGTTCGCGTGCTTCGCGTGCGCGGCCGTCTCGGTCGGACTGATCGGCTCGGTCGCCCATGCGCTGCCGTGGCTGCTGATTGTCGTGTTCGCGGGCGGATTCTGCGTGGTCGGCGGGCAGCCAGCCGTGAATGCGCTCGCGGGCCAGTATTACCCGACGTCGCTGCGCTCGACCGGCATCGGCTGGAGCCTCGGCATCGGCCGGATCGGCTCGGTGCTCGGGCCGCTCGTCGGCGGACAACTGATTGCGCTCAACTGGACCAACGGCGCGCTGTTCCATGCAGCCGCGGTGCCCGTGTTGTGCTCGGCGCTGTTCGTGCTGGGACTGGCCGGCGTAACGCGGCGCAGCGGTGCGCAGGCGCCGAACGCCGCCATGAATTGATGGAGAAAGGAAACGATGACGCTTGACCTGTCGAAACCGGCGAACGCCGGCTACCTGAGCGGTTTCGCGAACGAATTCGCGACCGAGGCACTGCCCGGCGCGCTGCCGCATGGCCGCAACTCGCCGCAGCGCGCGCCGTACGGGCTGTATGCGGAGCAACTGTCGGGCACCGCGTTTACCGCGCCACGCAGCCACAACCGCCGCTCGTGGCTGTACCGGATCCGGCCCGCGGCCGTGCACCGGCCGTTCGAGCCGTTCACGGGCACGCAGCGGCTCGTGTCGGAATTCGGCGACTCGGCCGACGTGCCGCCGACGCCGCCGAACCAGCTGCGCTGGGATCCGCTGCCGATGCCGGTCGAACCGACCGATTTCGTCGAAGGGCTCGTGACGATGGCCGGCAACGGCTCGGCGGCCGCAATGAACGGCTGCGCGATCCACCTGTACGCCGCGAACCGCTCGATGCAGGACCGCTTCTTCTACAGCGCCGACGGCGAACTGCTGATCGTGCCGCAGCAGGGGCGGCTCTTCATCGCGACCGAGTTCGGCCAGCTCGACGTCGAGCCGTTCGAGATCGCGGTGATCCCGCGCGGCGTGCGGTTTTCCGTCGCGCTGCCGGACGGCGATGCGCGCGGTTACATCTGCGAGAACTTCGGCGCGCTGCTGCGCCTGCCGGACCTCGGCCCCATCGGCTCGAACGGGCTCGCGAACCCGCGCGATTTCCTCACGCCGCAGGCCGCGTACGAGGATCGCGAGGGCGCATTCGAGCTGGTCGCGAAGCTGAACGGGCGCCTGTGGCGCGCGGATATCGGACATTCGCCGTTCGACGTCGTTGCGTGGCACGGCAACTACGCGCCGTACAAATACGACCTGCGTCTGTTCAACACGATCGGCTCGATCAGCTTCGACCATCCCGATCCGTCGATCTTCCTCGTGCTGCAGTCGCCGAGTGACACGCCCGGCGTCGACTCGATCGATTTCGTGATCTTCCCGCCGCGCTGGCTCGCGGCCGAGGATACGTTCCGCCCGCCCTGGTTCCACCGCAACGTCGCGAGCGAGTTCATGGGGCTCGTGCACGGCGCGTACGACGCGAAGGCCGAAGGCTTCGTGCCGGGTGGCGCGAGCCTGCACAACTGCATGTCGGGCCACGGGCCGGATGCGGACACGTTCGAGAAGGCATCGGCGAGCGACACGACGAAGCCGCACAAGGTCGACGCGACGATGGCGTTCATGTTCGAAACCCGCACGCTGATCCGGCCGACGCGCTACGCGCTCGACACCGCGCAGCTGCAGGCCGACTACTTCGAATGCTGGCAAGGCATCAAGAAACACTTCAATCCGGAGCAACGATGAGCGATACCCGAGACTGGCGCGCGACGCTCGACCCGGCCCGCAAGAGCTGGGTCGAGACGGCGAACGATCCCGCCTGCGATTTCCCGATCCAGAACCTGCCGTTCGGGATCTTCAGCGATGCGAAGCAACCGGCGCGCCGCGCGGGCGTCGCGCTCGGCGACCAGGTCGTCGACCTCGCCGCGCTCGCGCGTGCGGGCCTCGTGACGCTGCCCGCCGGTGCCGAGGCGTTCGCCGCACCGACGCTCAACGCATTCATCGCGCTCGGCCGCGACGCATGGCGCAGCGTGCGCGTGCAACTGTCGGACCTGTTCTCGCGCGAGAACGCGCGGCTGCGTGACGATGCGGCGCTGCGCGCGCAGGTGCTCGTCGCGCAGCGCGACGCGACGCTTCACCTGCCGGTCGACATTCCCGGCTACACCGATTTCTATTCGTCGAAGGAGCATGCGACCAACGTCGGTTCGATGTTCCGCGATCCGAAGAATGCGCTGCTGCCGAACTGGTCGGAGATGCCGATCGGCTACAACGGCCGAGCGTCGTCGGTGGTCGTGAGCGGCACGCCGGTGCGACGCCCGAACGGCCAATTGAAGCTGCCCGACCAGGAGCGTCCGGTGTTCGGCGCATGCCGCAAGCTCGACATCGAACTGGAAACGGGCTTCATCGTCGGCCGCGGCAACGCGCTCGGCGAGCCGATCGCGTGTGAGGATGCCGAAGCACATATCTTCGGGATGGTGCTGCTGAACGACTGGAGCGCGCGCGATATCCAGCAGTGGGAATACGTGCCGCTCGGCCCGTTCAACGCGAAGACTTTCGCGACGACGATCTCGCCGTGGATCGTCACGCTCGACGCGCTCGAACCGTTTCGCGTCGAGCAGCCCGAACAGTCGCCGCAGCCGCTCGCGTATCTGCGGCACGCGGGCAAGCATGCGTTCGACATCGCGCTCGAAGTGACGCTGCGCGCGGAGGGTGCCGCCGAAGCGACGTCGATCTGCCGCACCAACTTCAAGCACATGTACTGGACGATGGCGCAGCAGCTCGCGCATCACACGGTCGCGGGCTGCAACACGCGCGTCGGCGACCTGATGGGATCGGGCACGATCAGCGGGCCGACGAAGGATTCGTTCGGCAGCCTGCTCGAACTGACGTGGAACGGCAAGGAGCCGCTCGCGCTGAACGGCGGCGGCAGCCGCGCGTTCATCGAGGACGGCGACGAGCTCACGCTCGCTGGATGGTGCCAGGGCGACGGCTATCGCATCGGCTTCGGCACGTGTGTCGGCAAGATCCTGCCGGCGTCGAAGGCGTAACGCGCAACGTAGCGATCATGAGCACGACGGCCCGCATTGCGCGGGCCGTCGTCGTTTTCGGCGTGTGACCGGCGAATCCGTGGCCCGGCGGCGCGTGTTCGCGCCGTCGTCGTCCGGGCGGCGCGCTGCGGCGGGCGCGCCAATGTCAGACCGCGCGCTGCAACGCGGCGCGTCGTTCCCACAGCGCGGCCGCGACGAACGCGGCGACGCAGACGACCAGCACGCCGATCAGCGCGTTGCTGCCCAGTTGCTCCATCAACGCGCCGGCAACCAGCGGGCCGCCGAAGCTCGCGGCGCTCCACGATGCCGACACGAGCGAACTCGCGGTGACGAGCGCCGCGCCGCGGAAGCGTTCGCCGCATGCGACCAGCGACAGCGTGTAGATGCTGCCGGCCGCCGCGCCGAGCACGAACAGCAGCGGCCAGCACAGCCACGGATCGGCGATCACGAGCGGCAGCAGCGGCAGGCCGGCGAGCACGATCCAGCCGGCGCCGAGGTGCACGCGTTCGCGGCCGAGCTTGTCCGCGAGCCAGCCGATCGGGAACTGCATCGCCGTATCGCCGAACAGCATGATCGACGCGAGCAGCACGGCGGTCGCGCTCGCGACGCCGTGATCCATCGCATAGAGCGGCAGCAGCGACAGCGCGAGCGTATCGAACAGCGCGAAGAAGCCGGTGCCGATGATCAGCGCGGGCATGCGCGGCAGCACGGCGAGCCAGCTGTCGTGCGCTGCGTGATGCGCGTCGTCGCCGGCGAGCGGCGCGCGCCGGATCGTCGCGAGCGTCGGCAGTGCGAGCAGGAACAGTGCGCCGCACAGCGCGAAGCGGATGCTCGTCGCGCCGGCGATCTGGCTGACGAGCACGGGGCCCGCCATCTGGAACAGCGTGAAATTCGTCGCGTAGATCGCGACCACGCGGCCGCGCGTCGAATCGTCGGCGAGCTGGTTGACCCACGCCTCGCCGATCGTGAACAGCAGCATCAGCGCCGCGCCGCACAGCACGCGCAGCACGCCCCATACGATCAGGTTCGACGTGAACTGCATCAGCGCGGTGGCTGCAGCAAGCAGTACGACCGACACGACGATCGCGCGGCGCGAGCCGATGTGTCGCGCGAGCACGGTGACGAACGGGACGATCGCGAGGCCCCCCAGGGCCTGCGCGGCCGTCAACATGCCGACGACGTTGGTGCCGTGTCCGGCCTCGGTCAGCGCGAGCGCAGTGAGCGGCAGTGTGGCGCCGGTGCCGAGACCGACGACCGCGACGCTCAGGATCAGCGCAAGGAAATCACGGTTGAGAATGGCTTTCATCGGGCGCGATGCTACACCGCGGACCCTGAAAGGTCCATGAAGGCCATCAGGTTCGCGTGGAGTTGTGCGCGCAACGATTGCAGCAGGGTTGCGTTACACGTACTCGGTCGGCACGGCCACCGGGCGGCGTTCGAGCGACGCCGACCACAGCGTGAGCGCCAGTGCCGCGACCGCCATCGCGACGCCGACCCACGGCAGGTTCACGAGCGACACGCCGGAGCCGATCGCCATGCCGCCGAGCCAGGCGCCCGTCGCGTTGCCGAAGTTGAACGCGCCCTGGTTCAGCGTCGACGCGAGGTTCGGCGCGTCGCTCGCGCGATCGACGATCAGGATCTGCAGCGGCGGCACGATCGCGAACGCGAGGATGCCCCACACGAAGATCGTCGCGAGCGCGGCGAACGGCAAATGCATCGTGCCCGCGAACAGCGCGAGGACGATGCCGATCAGCGCGAGCGTCGCGATCAGCGACGGCATCCGGCGCCAGTCGGCGAGCCTGCCGCCGAGCGTACCGCCGACCGTCAGGCCGAGGCCGAACAGCAGCAGTACATAGGTGACCTGACGCGGCGAGAAGCCCGTCACGTCCTCGAGGATCGGCGTGATGTACGTGAACACGCTGAACAGGCTCGCGGAAGCAAGCACGCTGATGCCGAGCACCATCAGCACCTGCGGGTGCTTCAGCACGCTGAATTCCCGCGTGATGCTGGTGTCGGGCATCGCGAGGTTCTTCGGCAGGCAGACCGCGAGCGCGGCGGCCGCGGCGATGCCGATGCCGGTGACGGCCCAGAACGTCGCGCGCCAGCCGAACGCCTGGCCGAGCGCGGTGCCGAGCGGCACGCCGAGCACGTTCGCGAGCGTGAGGCCGGTGAACATCAGCGCGATCGCCTGCGCGCGCCGGTTCGGCGCGACCAGGTTGCTCGCGACCACCGAACCGATCCCGAAGAACGCGCCATGGCAGAACGCGGTGACGACGCGCGCGGCCATCAGCACCACGTAGCCGGGCGCGATCGCGCAGAACAGGTTGCCCGCGATGAACAGCCCGATCAGGCCCATCAACGCGCGCTTGCGCGGCATCTTCGCGGTGACGATCGCGAGGATCGGCGCGCCGATCGTCACGCCGAGCGCGTAGCCCGACACGAGCATGCCGGCGGCCGGGATCGACACGCCGAGGTCGCGGGCGACGTTGGGCAGCAGCCCCATGATCACGAACTCGGTGGTACCGATTCCAAATGCGGCAACGGCAAGGGCGAAGAGAGGTAACGGCATCGCGGTGGGCTACGGAAAGGCCGCGGCCCGAGGTCGGCGCGGGATGCGCGGGGCGGGCGGGGCGGAGAGGCATCAGCCGCGATTCTACTTCAGTGAAAACCCCTATGCTCGGGGCCAAAACGGATGTTGCCGGCGCGCGACGCGGTAACGGCTGGGGTGCGTCACAGTGTGGGATTGGGCGGGGCCAGCGGCGGCGCGGCGAAATTCGGGTCGGAGCGACGGCGGTGGAGCGGCGCCTTGCGCGCGCCGTGGGTTCGGTCAGCGTTCGGGCAGGGCGCCGGCGGGTGCCGAGTCTGAGCGGTCGTCCGGTTCGGCAACTGCGGGCGACGGCGATGGCGACGATCCGGCTGTCGCGCCGGCGTTTGCCGTGCAGTCGGCGGCCTGCATCACCGGTGCGTCCCAGCCGTTTTCGAACAGGCATGCCTCGATCGGCATCCGCGCGGCCCAGCGCTCCTCCTCGAGCATCGGCTTCGCGTAGAACGCATCGACATGCCCGACGCACAGCACGGCGATCGGCTTCGCGCCGGCCGGCATGCCGAGCAGCGTGCGCAGCGCGTCGACGTCGAACAGTGACACCCAGCCCATCCCGAGCCCTTCCGCGCGCGCGGCGAGCCACATGTTCTGAATCGCGCAGGCGGCGGACGCGAGGTCCATCTCCGGCAGCGTGCGGCGGCCGAACACGTGGCGCTCGCGATCGTCGGTCAGCGCGACGACCAGCAGCTCGCCGCATTCGCGCACCCCTTCGACCTTCAGCCGCATGAATTCGTCCTGCCGCTCGCCGAGTGCGTCGGCGGTCGCGCGGCGCTCGGCCTCGACCAGCGCGTGGATCGCGGTGCGCAGCGCGGGATCGGTGATGCGGATGAAGCGCCATGGCTGCATGAAGCCGACGCTCGGCGCGTGGTGCGCGGCGCGCAGCAGCCGCGCGAGCGTGGCCGGATCGACGGGCGCCGGCGTGAAGTGGCGCATGTCGCGCCGTTCGAAGATCGCGCGGTAGACCGCGGCAATGGCGGAGTCGTCGAAACGCATGAGCGGCAGAAGCAAGGGGGAAGTCGGCGCAACGATAGCAGACGCCGGACGGGCGGCGTTACATCAGTCAAAACAAAATGATGAATCGTTGACGGATCACGTGCGCCGAGCGCCGTGGATCAGCGCCCCGTCGTGACGACGTTGGTCGGCGTGCCGGCGTGCCACGCCTCGATGTTCAGCAGCGTCGTGTGCGCGATCTCGGCGAGCGCCTCGCGCGTGAAGAACGCCTGGTGCGACGTGACGATCACGTTCGGGAACGTCAGCAGGCGCGCGAGGACGTCGTCCTGCAGCGGCAGGTCGGAGTGATCCTCGAAGAACAGACCGCTCTCCTCCTCGTACACGTCGAGCCCGAGATGGCCGAGCTGGCCGCTCTTGAGCGCGTCGACCAGCGCCTGCGCGTCGACGAGGCCGCCGCGGCCGGTATTGATCAGCATCGCGCCGTGCTTCATCCGCGCGAGCGTCTGCGCGTTGATCAGATGGTGCGTCGACGGCAGCAGGGGGCAGTGCAGGCTGACGATGTCCGAATGGTGCAGCAGCTCGTCGAGTGCGACGTAGCGCGCGCCGAACGCGATCAATTCGTCGTCGTACGGCGGCATCGAGTGCGCGAGCACGTGCATCCCGAAGCCCATCATGATCTTCGCGAACACACTGCCGATCAGGCCGGTGCCAATCACGCCGACGGTCTTGCCGTGCAGGTCGAAGCCGAGCAGGCCGTTCAGCGAGAAGTCGCCTTCGCGCGTGCGTGCGACCGCGCGCGGCAGCCGGCGGTTGAGTGCAAGGATCAGTGCGACCGCGTGTTCGGCAACCGCATGCGGCGAATACGCCGGCACGCGCACGACGGCGATGCCGAGCCGCTCGGCTGCCGCCAGGTCGACGTGGTTGAAACCCGCCGAGCGCAGCGCGATCAGGCGCGTGCCGCCGTCAGCGAGCCGTTGGAGCACGGCCGCGTCGACGGTGTCGTTGACGAACGGACAGACGACCTCGAAGCCGTGCGCGAGGATCGCGGTCTCCGCGTCGAGGTGCGACGGCTGGAAGTGCAGCCGATAGCCGAATTGCCGGTTGGCGGCGGTAAACGATTCGTCGTCGTACTGCCGGCTGCTGAACAGGATTACACGCACGCTGCACCTCCGATGGCTGTCGCGTGCAGTTTACTGCAGGCCCGTCTGCCGGCCGGTGGCGATGTCGGTGCGATCGGGCGTGCGCAGGAAGCCGTAGCCGGTCCGCTCGCGGGCCGCCTGTGCGCCGAAATGCTCGAGCGCGTGCTCGACGAAGCTTCGCGTGCGGGCCGGCACGTACTGGCGGTTCGGGTAGACGAGGGACAGCTGCGTGTCCGTGTCGTCGATCCGGTAGGCGGGCAGTAGCCGCACGAGCGTGCCGGTGGCGAGCGCGTCGACGATGCTCGCCTCGGGCAGCACCGCGATGCCGGACCCGGCGACGGCCGCCGCCTGCACGAGCGCCAGCTGGTTGACCGTGCAGGTCGGGCGCACCGTGATCGAATGCGTGACGCCGTCGTGGCCGACCAGCCGCCACGCGGGCGCATGCTGGTGCGGCGCGAGCGCGACCCAGTCGTGGCCCGGCAGGTCGTCGGGTGCGCGCGGCTCGCCGCGCCGTTCGAGATACGCGGGCGCCGCGCAGGCGACGAACGGGTTCGGTGCGAGTGCGTGGCCGATCAGGGTCGGGTTGCCGTCGAGCCGGTTGCCCGTCGCGATGCCGACGTCGTAGCCGGATTCGAGCACGTCGAGCGGCCCTTCGGCGACGGTAAGCTGCACGCGCAGTTCCGGGTAGCGGTGCCGGAAACTGCTGACGAGCGGGGTGAGCGCAAGCGGCGACAGCAGGCCCGACGCGACAACGCGCAGCGTGCCGGCCGGCTCGCGCACGGCGTGCGCGACGGACGCCTCGAGATGATCGAATTCCTCGAGCAGCGCACGGCAGCCGTCGAGGTAGCGCAGGCCGGCCTCGGTCAGCGACAGGTTGCGCGTGGTGCGGTGGATCAACCGCGTGTTCAGGTGAGACTCGAGCATCGCGATCGAGCGCGTGACGAGCGCATTGGATACGCCTAGATGGTGCGCCGCGCGCCGGAAGCTCTGCTGTTCGGCGACGCAGACGAACACACGCATGGTCTGAATCTGGTTCATGGCTCGCGAATTTCTGGCCCGGTTGATTGATTTTGGTTGTGATTTTTCGTTGCGCGACCTGGAAAAGCGTCGCGTGACACCAGGTTCTGGCCCATATCGAAAAATCGGATTTCGATTCTGCAGACGATTGTTCATTACAGAACCGATATCCGTCAACCTGAGAAAAAGGGCGGGTTGCGTAAAATCGAAATCGCGGGTATCGATTTAGCGGGGAAGTGGCGTGTGTGTATGCGGGGGATAGCCGGAAGTGTATTGAGTGAAACTGCCGGCGGTTTGAATATTTGTCATGTAAATCAATGTATTGTGCGTGATCGTGTGTGGCGGGGTGCGGTAATGGGTGAAATCGCTCACCAATTGATGCCGCGATAATGGATGTTTTTTGCCCGGGTCTGGTTTTCGTGGGCCGATTCCACCCTGCACGATTTTCATCGTGATGGCCGGTATTCCGGTTGATGCATGTATCGTGCAGAACGCGGGCATCCGGAGCGCGTCGCAATACTGCGCGAGAAAATCGCGGACATCGAACCGCGGATGGAACCGTTTCGCATGCGCACGGCAATGCTGCGGGATTGCGCAACCCGGTCGTGCGACGCAGGCCCGGCTGGCTGGCCCGGTCCGTCGACCGGGCCAGCGTCACGCTGTCCGGCCGCGCGTGCCTCTTGCGCGCGAGCGCGGAACGCGGAATGATCGACCAGTTGGCCGTGCCGTGCGGCGAACGACGTCCGAGCGTTTTCTTCCTACCTCCCTTGCCTGCCATGTCCATCGATTACTCGCCGATTCCCTGTCCCGTCGTCGTGCCGCTCGACGCGATCCTGCCCGAAGAACCGCTGCTGATGATGGGGGCCGGCCCGGTCCCGATCCCGGCTGCCGTCGCGAAGGCGAACACGATCGTGATCAACCACCTCGGCGCGACGATGGCGAAGATCATCGAGCAGGTGAAGGAGATGGCGCGCTACGTGTTCCAGACCCGCACGAAGTGGGTGCTCGGCGTTGCCGGCCCCGGCTCGGCCGCGATGGAGATGGCGATTTCGAACCTCGCGTGGCGCGGTACGCGCGTGCTGTCGATCCGCAACGGGTTCTTCAGCGCGCGGATGGCCGAGATGGCCACGCGCGTCGGCGCCGACGTCGCCACGCTCGAGGTGGCCGACCGCTCGGTCGCGAGCCTCGACGAAATCGCGGACGCGATCGCGCGGGAGCGGCCCGAGATCGTCACGATCGTGCAGGGCGAGACGTCGAACACCGTGTGGAATCGCGATCTGCGCGACATCGCGGCGCTCGCGAAGGCGGCCGGTGCGCTGGTCGTGGTCGACGCGGTGTGCACGCTGTCGACGATGCCGCTCGAGATGGACGCGTGGGGCATCGACGCGGTGATCACGGGGGGCCAGAAGGGCCTGTCGTCGATCCCCGGTGTGTCGCTGATCGCATTCTCCGACGCCGCGTGGGAGCGCATGAAGCATCGTCCGGAACCGAACGCACACTGGTGCCTCGACATGGCGCTCGCGGAGAACTTCTGGCACAACGCGGGCTATCACTACACGGCGCCGGTGTCGGGCGTGCTCGCGCTGCACGAGGCGCTGCGGCTCGTCTGCGCGGAGACGCTCGAAAGTCGCTTCGCGCGCCACCTGCGCTGCTCGCTCGCGCTGCAGGCGGGCGTCGAGGCGATGGGGCTCGCGCTCTATGCGCCGAAGGACTGCCGGCTCAACTCGGTGGTCGGGATCGAGACACCCGAAGGGCTCACGCCCGGGATGGTGTGCGGCCATATCTCGAAGCATTACCAGGTCGAGATTTCGGGCTCGTTCGGGCTGCCGATCGTGCGGATCGGGCAAATGGGCGAACAGTGTCGCGAACACAACCTGTTCCGCACGCTGCACGCGTTCGGCCGCACGATGGTCGACCTGAAGGTGCCGGTCGACCTGCCGGCCGGCGTGGCTGCGCTCGAGCAGGAACTGTCGCGGCGCGGTACGTGAGCGGGGAGACGCGAGGCGGGTGCGCTGCACGAAACCGCCTCGTCGACAGCCGGGGTGCGGCGTTCAGCCGCCCTGCATCGCGCGCCGGTACGCGTTCGGCGTCGTGCCGTGCGCGTCGCGAAAGCGGTGGCTGAAGTGGCCGGCGTTCGCGTAGCCGCATTCGGCCGCGACCTGCGCGAGCGGTAGCGCCGTCGTGCGCAGCAGCAGGCGCGCCCGCGCGAGCCGCTGCTCGGCCACCCATGCGTGCGGCGCGCGCCCGAACGACAGCCTGAACATCCGCGAGAAATGGTATTCGGACAGCGCCGCGACGTTCGCCAGCTCGCCGAGCGTCAGCGGCTGGGACAGGTAGCTGTCGATGTAGTCGCGCACGCGGCGGCGCACGGCCGGCGCGAGTCCGCCGCGGAACGGCAGATCGGTGCGCGTCGTGCTCTGGCCGCGCAGCAGCAGGCTCAGCACGTCGTGCGCGGCTTCGTTGACGCGCAGCCGTCCGTCGGCATCGTCCCAGCGTTCGAGCGCAAGCGAACGGAACTGCGCCGCGACGCGTGCATCCTCGAAATAGGTGCGGTCGGCGAGCTTCAGCTCGCGCGGCTCGCGATCGAGCTCGCGGATCGCGCGCTGCGTGAAGTGCTCGGGCAGGAAGTAAAGGTGGATGAAGTGCATCTCGCCGCGCACCCACCAGCGCGACTCATGGTCGCCCGGCAGCGCGCACAGCAGGCTCGGCGCGCCGTAGCGCGGCACGCGTTCGCGCTCCGTCCGGTAGCCGCCGTCCAGATAGCACGACAGCGTGTGGTGGCCGGGCTGTTCGTAGATCGTTTCGCTTTCGTCGGTGATGCGCGTCCATTCGGCGATCGCGAGATGGTCGCCGAGCCACGTGAAGCGCTCGAGCGTCGCGTTCGCCTCGGCGAGCGTGCGGCACACCGACTGCAGGCCGAACGGCATCGCACCGCCGGCAAGGGCAGCCGCGTGGTCGATGGGCGGGGCGTACAGGGGCGAACTCATGATGGGGCGAGTATAAGCGCGCGCGAAGCGCGCCGTGCGGCCACCCGAAAAAGACCGCAATTCCGGACAATCCGCGCGGGCAGGGTGGCGGCACAGTCGGAGTCCGCTTCACTCGTTCCGCTTCGTTGCCGCCATGAACCTGTCGCTCTATTTCGTTACCGTGCTGATCTGGGGCACCACCTGGATCGCGATCAAATGGCAGCTCGGCGCCGTGCCGCCGCCCGTGTCGATCGCGTGGCGCTTCTGGCTCGCGGCCGCCGTGCTGTTCGCGCTGCTGCGCGTGATGCGCCGGCCGGTGCGCCCGCCGCGCGAGGCGTGGCGCTACCTCGTCGCGCAGGGCTTCGCGCTGTTCTGCCTGAATTTCCTGTGCTTCTACTATTCGGAGCAGGTCGTGCCAAGCGGCCTCGTCGCCGTGATCTTCTCGACCGCTCCGCTGCTGAACTCGATCAACGGCCGGCTGTTCATGGGCCGCCCGCTGCGGCCGTCCGCGATCGCCGGCGCGCTGCTCGGGCTGACCGGCATCGCATGCCTGTTCTGGCAGCAGATGGCCGGCCATCTCGACGATCACGCGACCTGGACGGGCCTCGCGATCGCGTTCGCGGGCACGATGTGCTTCTCGGCGGGCAACCTGCTGTCGAGCCGGATGCAGTCGATGGGCCTGCACCCGCTCGTGACCAACGGCTGGGCGATGCTGATCGGCGCGGCGATCCTGACGGTCGGCAGCGCGATGGCCGGGCTGCCGTTCATGATCGACCCGAGCCCGCGCTATCTCGGCGCGCTCCTCTATCTGGCCGTGCCGGGCTCGGTGATCGGGTTCACTGCTTACCTGACCCTCGTCGGCCGGATCGGGCCCGAGCGCGCCGCATACTGCACGGTGCTGTTCCCGATCGTCGCGCTTGCCGTGTCGACGGTCTTCGAGGGCTACCAGTGGTCGCCACTCGCGGTGGTCGGGCTGTTGCTCGTGGTGGCCGGCAACCTCGTCGCGTTCGACCTGACGCGACGGTTGTTCCTGCGCACGGCCTGACCGGGGCGGCCGTCGCGACGGCCGCCGGAAACAAAAAACGCCCGCGCGATGCGGGCGTTTTCCTTTGGGCGCCAGGGCAGCCGCCGCCTGGCCGTCCGGCGAGCGGCTCGCTCAAGCCGCCGCGCCGCTCCCCGCGACCCGCGCCTGCCGCTGATACAGCACCATCGACAGCGCGACGCCTGCCGCCGCGGCCACCGCCGCGAACAGGAACACCTGCGGATAGCCGAACTCACCAGCCACATAGCCCGCGAGCGGGCCCGTGATGCCGAGCGAGAGGTCGAGGAACACCGAATACGCGGACAGCGCCGCGCCGCGGCTTGCCGGCGGCACGAGCCCAACGGCCTCGACGCCGAGCGCCGGGAAGATCAGCGCGAAGCCGAAGCCGGTCAGCGCGGCGCCGACGAGCGCGACGTGCGGCACCGGCGCGAGCCACAGCAGCACGAGGCCCGAGCATTCGAACGCGAACGACACGATCGCGACGCGGAAGCCGCCATAAGTCTTGATCGTGTTCGCGAACAGCAGGCGCGCGCCGATGAACAGCGTGCCGAACACGGTCAGCGACAGCGCGGCGTTCGGCCAGTGGCGCGCCGCGTAGTACAGCGTGACGAAGGTCGCGATCGAGCCGAAGCCGGCGGAGCCGAGCGCGAGACCGAGGCCGTGCGGCAGCACGCGCGTGAACACGCTCGCATACGACATCCGTTCGCCGTGCACGAGCGGCACGGCATCGATCAGGCGTGCAAGGTAGAAGCCGATCGCGGCGAGCGCGATCACGATCACGCCGATCAGCGCCGGATTCAACGTATGCGCGATCGCGACGCCGACGGGCGCGCCGAGTGCGAGTGCGCCGTAGGTCGCGATGCCGTTCCACGAAATCACTTTCGCGTTGTGCGCGACGCCGACCCGCCCGATGCCCCACAGGATCGCGCCGGTGCCGCACAGGCTCTCGCCGACGCCGAGCACGAGCCGGCTCGCGACCAGCAGCACGAGGCTCGCGACCGGCCAGTGGGCCAGCAGCAGCGCGACGAGCAGCAGCACGCCCGACACGCCGCAGCCGATCAGCCCGCGCAGCACCGTCTGCTTCGGCCCGAGTGTGTCGGCGAAGCGCCCGGCGAGCGGGCGCGACGCGAGGGTCGCGAAATACTGGACGCTGATTGCGCCGCCCGCGACGATGGCGGAAAAGCCGAGGTCGTCGTGGACGAAGCCCGGCAGCACCGCGAGCGGCAGGCCGATGGTCAGGTAGCAGATGAACGTGAAGCAGACGACGGACACGATTTGCAGCGTGACCGCGAACCCGCTGCGCGGCGGTGTGGCGGAATCGGTTGACATGGGGTCGGAACGAATGGGCGAAACGGACGGAAGACGGCGAAAAAGGGAATCGGGATTTTCCCATGGAACCGGTTTTCATGCAGGTACCATTTAGTTAATCGCGACCCGTTTCCGTTGCCGAAGAATCGCTGACGGAACGGTGCCGGCAGGCCTGGAACCCAGATGGGGCAAGGTGCTCGACGCCCGCCGTGCGGCCTCGGTGCCCATATCGCGGCAGTTATATGGGCCCCATGCGTGATGGGCTATGGGTTGAGGAATTTGATGGTGATAGCGTGCAAACTGTCAGAGAAACGTCGGTCGAGCGCCCCGCGCAGGCCGCCTTGCCCCCACTTGAAGAACGATAGAGACATGAGTGAGCCGATCCGCTTCTACCATCGTCACGCGGTCCGCGAAGTCAGCGGCGCGGACGTCACCCGCACCGTGCTGCAATACCTGCGCGAGGACGCGCACTGCACCGGCACCAAGGAAGGCTGTGCGGAAGGCGACTGCGGCGCGTGCACGGTCGTCGTCGGCGAGCTGACCGACGCGGGCACCGTCGCGTTCAAGGCCGTCAACGCCTGCATCCAGTTCCTGCCGACGCTCGACGGCAAGGCGCTGCTCACGGTGGAAGACCTGCGCCAGCCGGACGGTTCGCTGCACCCGGTGCAGCAGGCGATGGTCGATTGCCACGGGTCGCAATGCGGGTTCTGCACACCCGGTTTCGTGATGTCGATGTGGGCGCTGTACGAGAAGCATGGCCACGAAGG
Organism: Burkholderia sp. AU33545; assembly: GCF_020419685.1. NCBI lineage: Bacteria > Pseudomonadati > Pseudomonadota > Betaproteobacteria > Burkholderiales > Burkholderiaceae > Burkholderia > Burkholderia sp. AU33545. Next base: position 316,312 of record NZ_JAIZRQ010000001.1, read on the forward strand.
CTGCGGCAGTGCGTGTGCAAAGGCGAAGGACGTGCCGACGCGCACCGAGATCGCCGATGCGCTGACCGGCAACCTGTGCCGCTGCACCGGCTACCGCCCGATCGTCGACGCGGCCGTGCAGATGTTCGACGCAACCGGCGAAGGCGCGCCGGCGTCTACCGCGCCGGTCGACACGGCCACGCTCGCCCGTACGCTCGCATCGCTCAAGCGCGACGACACGTTCGACTACACGACGGCCGACGGCGCGCGCTTCGCGGCGCCGCGCACGCTCGACGCGCTGGCCGCGCTGAAGGCCGAGCGTCCCGCTGCGCGGATCCTCGCCGGCAGCACCGACATCGGCCTGTGGGTCACCAAGCAGATGCGCTGTCTGGACGACCTGATCTACGTCGGCCAGATCGCCGAACTGCAGAATGTCGTGCGCGGCGACGACTGGATCGAGATCGGCGCGGGCGTGACGGTCGAGAACGGGTATGCGGCGCTCGCCGACACGTATCCGGAACTGACGGAAATGTGGAAGCGCTTCGCGTCGCTGCCGATCCGCAACGCGGGGACGATCGGCGGCAACGTCGCGAACGGTTCGCCGATCGGCGACTCGATGCCGGGCCTGATCGCGCTCGGTGCGCGGGTCGTGCTGCGCGGCGGCGACACGGTGCGCGAGCTGCCGCTCGAGGCGCTCTACACCGGCTATCAGCAAAAGGACATGGCGCCGCACGAATTCGTCGTCGGCCTGAAGGTGCCGACCCGCACCGGCGCGCGCGCGAAGCTGCAGTTCCGGACGTACAAGCTGTCGAAGCGCTTCGACTCCGACATTTCGGCGGTGTGCGCGGCGTTCGCGTTCATCGCGGACGGCGAGCTTATCCGCGAGCCGCGCATCGCGTTCGGCGGGATGGCCGCGACGCCGAAGCGCGCGACGCACACGGAAAGCCTGCTCGACGGCGCGCAATGGCACGAAGCCACCGCGCAGGCCGCGATGCAGGCGCTCGAGCGCGACTACCAGCCGCTCACCGACATGCGTGCGACGAGCGCGTATCGCCTCGATACCGCGAAGAACCTGATGTATCGATTCTGGCTGGAGACGCGTCCGCACGACCCGCTGCCGCCGCAAGCCCTGAATGTGCGTGAAGTGGCCGCCGAAGCCGGCGCCGACGTTGCCGATGTCGCGGCGCGCGTCTGAAGACGGAGAACACCGAAGATGAACCAGCAAGCAGAACCGTTCCTGAACACCCTCGACCCGCAGGCCGACGCCGCGCAGGTGCACGTCTCGCGCGCGCACGAATCGGCCCACCTGCACGTGAGCGGGCGCGCGACCTACACCGACGACATCCCGCTCGTCGCGGGCACGCTGCACGCGGCGCTCGGGTTGTCCGCGAAGCCGCACGCGAAGATCGTGTCGATGAACTTCGACGCGGTGCGCGCGACGCCCGGCGTGGTCGCCGTGTTCACGGCCGACGACATCCCCGGCGTCAACGATTGCGGCCCGATCATCCACGACGACCCGGTGCTCGCCAAGGGCATCGTGCAGTTCGTCGGCCAGCCGATGTTCATCGTCGTCGCGACGTCGCACGAAATCGCGCGGCTCGCCGCGCGCCGCGCGCAGGTCGACTACGAGGAGCTGCCCGCGATCCTGACCGCGCAGGATGCGCGCAAGGCCGAAACCTACGTGATCCCGCCGCTGAAGCTCGCGCGCGGCGACGCGGCCGCGCGGCTCGCCGCCGCGCCGCATCGCGAGTCGGGCGAGATGCTGCTCGGCGGCCAGGAGCAGTTCTACCTGGAAGGCCAGATCGCCTACGCGGTGCCGAAGGACGACGACGGGATGCATGTGTATTGCTCGACGCAGCACCCGAGCGAGATGCAGCATCTCGTCGCGCACGTGCTCGGCGTCGCGTCGCACAACGTGCTGGTCGAATGCCGCCGGATGGGCGGCGGGTTCGGCGGCAAGGAATCGCAGTCGGGCCTGTTCGCGTGCTGCGCGGCGCTCGCCGCCTGGAAGCTGCTGTGCCCGGTAAAGCTGCGTCCGGACCGCGACGACGACATGATGATCACCGGCAAGCGGCACGATTTCCATTACCGCTTCGACGTCGGCTACGACGACGACGGCCGCCTCGACGGCGTCGCCCTAGACATGACGTCGCGCTGCGGCTTCTCGGCGGACCTGTCGGGCCCGGTGATGACGCGCGCGGTGTGCCACTTCGACAACGCGTACTGGCTCGGCGACGTCGACATCGCCGGCTACTGCGGCAAGACCAACACGCAGTCGAACACCGCGTTCCGCGGCTTCGGCGGCCCGCAGGGCGCGTTCGCGATCGAATACATCCTCGACGACGTCGCGCGCTCGCTCGGCCGCGATCCGCTCGACGTGCGCTACGCGAACCTGTACGGCAAGACCGAACGCAACGTGACGCCTTACGGGCAGACGGTCGAGGACAACGTGCTGCATGAACTGCTCGGCGAACTCGAGACGACGAGCGACTACCGCGCACGGCGCGCGGGCGTGCGCGAATTCAACGCACGCAACGCGGTGCTGAAAAAGGGCATCGCGCTCACGCCGGTGAAGTTCGGCATCGCGTTCAACGTCACGCACTTCAACCAGGCCGGCGCGCTGGTGCACATCTACACTGACGGCTCGGTGCTCGTGAACCACGGCGGCACGGAGATGGGGCAGGGGCTCAACACGAAGGTCGCGCAAGTGGTCGCGCACGAGCTTGGTATCCGCTTCGGCCGGATCCGCGTGACGGCGACCGACACGAGCAAGGTCGCGAACACGTCCGCGACGGCCGCGTCAACAGGCTCCGACCTGAACGGCAAGGCCGCGCAGGATGCGGCGCGCCAGCTGCGCGAGCGCCTCGCGGCGTTCGCGGCGAAGCAGTTCGGCGACGGCAAGATCGATGCGGCCGACGTGAAGTTCGGCAACGATGTCGTGTGGGTCGGCGGCCACGGCGTGCCGTTCGGCGAAGTGATCGCGAAGGCCTACCTTGCACGTGTGCAGTTGTGGTCCGACGGTTTCTACGCGACGCCGAAGCTGCACTGGGATCAGTCGAAGCTGCAGGGCCGGCCGTTCTACTACTACTCGTACGGCGCGGCCGTGTCGGAAGTCGTGATCGACACGCTGACGGGCGAGATGCGCACGCTGCGCGTCGACGCGTTGCACGACGTGGGCGCTTCGCTGAACCCTGCGCTCGACATCGGCCAGGTCGAAGGCGCGTTCATCCAGGGGATGGGCTGGCTCACGACCGAGGAGCTGTGGTGGAACGCGGGCGGCAAGCTGATGACGCACGCGCCGTCCACGTACAAGATTCCGACCGTCAACGACACGCCGCCCGAGTTCAACGTGCGGCTGTTCCAGAACCGCAACGTCGAGGACAGCATCCACCGGTCGAAGGCCGTCGGCGAGCCGCCGCTGCTGCTGCCGTTCTCGGTGTTCTTCGCGGTGCGCGACGCGATTGCCGCGGTCGGCGACTACCGGGTGAATCCGCCGCTCGACGCGCCGGCCACCGGCGAGTCGATCCTGCGTGCGGTGAATGCGGTGCGCGCGGCGGGCGCCGCGCGGGCAGGCTGATATGAACCGGCCCCCAGGCTCACTGCGCTCGCTGCATGCCGCGTCGCATGCGCCCGCCGCCGGTTGCAACGGCGCGTGCGACAACGCGCCGTCGATCGAGACGTTCGCACCGGGCACCGGCCGGCGCAACCGCGCGACCGCGGCGCAGCCGCCGATGCACGTCGTGCTGTTCGGCGCGGGGCACGTCGGTCATGCGCTGGTCACGCTGCTCGGCGCACTGCCGTGCGTCGTGCAGTGGGTCGACACGCGCGACGAGCTGTTCCCGGACGAATGTCCGCCGAACGTGCAGCCGGAGTCGACCGACACGCCGGAGGCCGTCGTCGACGCGGCGCCGCCCGGCGCGTACTTTCTCGTGATGACGCACAATCATGCGCTCGATTTCTCGCTCGCCGCACAGATCATGCGGCGGTGCGACTTCGCGTACTTCGGGATGATCGGTTCGCGCACCAAGCGCGTGAAGTTCGAGCGCCGGCTCGCGGCGCGTGGCGTCGATCCGGCGCGGCTCGCGGAGATGGTGTGCCCGATCGGCATCGCGGGCATCGTCGACAAGGCGCCCGGCGCGATCGCGGTGGCCGTCTGCGCGGAACTGCTGCAGGCCCGCTCGGGCATGCCGGTGGCCGATGCGAAGGCGGCCGCGGCGGGGCGCGTGCGCGACGACGTGAGCTGCGCGCGGTAACGGCGCGGGTCGGCACGCCCGACGCACGTCCGCCGGTTTTTGCCTACACTGCACGGATCGCGCGGCATCGGGCCGCGCGCCTTTTCGTGCAGGCACCATGTCCGATCCCCAGGTCTATCTCGACGCACTCGATGCAAGCGTCGTCGACATCGAGCGCTGGCTGTCCGGCACCGATACTTCACCCGCGGCGCTCGAGGCGCTGATCGCACCTTTTTCCGCCGATTTCACGATGATCATGACCGACGGCCGCGCGCTCGACCGCGACGGCACGTGTGCACTGTTCGCGAGGCTCGGCGGCGCGAAGCCGGGGCTGCGCATCGCGCTGTCGGACATCCGCGTGCTCGCGGCCGACGCATCGCTTGCGGTGCTCACCTATCTCGAAGCGCAGCATGCGGCATCGGGCGAACTGCCCGCGCGTCGCGCGACCGCCGTGTTCGCGCGCGACGCGGCAGGCATCGTGCGCTGGACGCATCTGCAGGAAACCTTCTGCACGGCCTGAGCGGCGGGGCTGCGTCGTCGCGCGCAGGCCGTGCCGCGCGGTGTCACCGCTTGCGGCCGCGTGCGGCAGTCAGCTCGTCGGACACGCTCTGCATCAGCGCGCACAGCCACGCGATGTCGGTCGGGCGATCGGGGTGCGGGTGCGTGAGCAGGTAGCTCTTGATGCGCGGGAACGGCACGGGCGGCGTGACGACGACGAGCGGCAGCAGCTGCGCATAGTGCGTCGCGAAGCGGCGCGTCGTCGTGAAGATCAGGTCCGACTGCAGCAGCACCTGCGGCACGATCCCGAAATACGGCAGCGTCGTCACGATCCGCCGCGTGAGGCGCGCGCGTGCGAGGCCGATCTCGATCGCGTTGCGCTTGTCGCCGGTGTAGGGCGTCGGCGCGACGTGCGCGGCCGACGCGTACGCTTCGCGCGTCAGCGGTGCACGGGCGAGCGGATGCGCATCGCGCATCAGGCACACGATCGTGTCGGAGAACAGGTCCTGGCGCGCGAACCGCGGGTCGGGCTTCGGCCAGTTGCCGATCACGAGATCGAGCGCGCCCGATTCGAGCGCCTCCGCGTGATCGAGCGCGGGATTCAGCGAGTCGATTTCCAGATGTGCATGCGGCGCCGCGTCGCGAAAGCGTTCGATCAGCGTCGGCATGAAGAAATCGTTCAGGTAGTCGGGCGCGGCGACGCGGAACGTGCGCCGCGCCGACGACGGGTCGAAGTCGCCGTGCGGCGTCGCGATGAAGTCGACCTCGCGCAGCGCGCGCGACGCCGCGCCGAGCAGCGACGCGCCGTACTCGGTCGGCACCATCCCGGACTTGCCGCGCACGAGAATCGGGTCGTTCAGCGTCTCGCGCAGCTTGCGCAGCGCGGTGCTGATCGCGGGCTGGGTCTGGTTCAGCCGCAGTGCGGTCTGCGTGACGCTGCGCTCGAGCAGCAGCGTGCGCAATACGCGCACGAGCCAGATATCGAGCGAGGCGGTACGGTCATCGTCTTCCATCGGTGCGCGGTGATTCGGGAGAAGCGTAACCTTACCGCAGCCACGTGTCGCGGTGCGTGATACCGGCCATCACGCGCGCCCCTTCGGCAGCGTGCTGATCCGCTTGACCTCGCGCGATTCGAGCCAGTTCGGCGTGCGCGCGCAGTACAGCACCATTGGCAGCGCGTCCTCGCCCCAGAACAGCTGCTGGTTCATCCAGAACGTCGGCACGCCGAACACGCCGAGCGCGATCGCGTCGTCGGTGTTGCGGCGCAACTGCGCGCTCGTTTCCTCAAATTCGATCAGCTCGTCGCCGTGCCCGACGCCGACGCGCTCGCACAGCGCGGCGAACCCGTCCGGCGTCGACGGATCGTTGCCGTCGTGCCAGATGAAGCGGAACATTTCGAGCACGGTCGCGATGTCGGCGCGCAGCGCGATCGCGAGGCGCAGCACCTTGTCGGTGTCGAACGGATGCGCGGGCGGCATCTTGAAGCGGATGCCGAGCTGTTCGGCGCGAAACAGCGCGTGGCGGTACGTGAACATGCGCTTGGCCGGCACGTCGGCGCTCGGACGCTGTCCCCAGTGGCGCTGCAGGTCGGGCAGCGACACGGCGACGGGGTCGAACGGCACGTCCGGCCACTTGTCGTGCTGTTCGAGCAGCAGGTAGGAGAACGGCGACACGAAGTCGAAGAACCAGGCGGGTTGGGCAGTGTCGAGGCCGGTTGTCATGGCGATCTCCAGAGAATGGGGCGTGTGCGCCTCGCGGCGGCCTTCAAGTTAAGCGGCGGCGCGCGGATGCAGCCGCGCGGATGCAGCAATGATCGTGGATCGGCCGCTCATGCGGAACCGGGAGTCGCCCGAGGGGGCTCGCCGGCCGGCGACGCGGCCGCGCCGCCGCGCGCCGCCGCGAGGCCGGCGGTGCCGGGTGTGCCCGACGCGGCGTCGTGGTCGTGCGCGGTGAGCCGCTCGCGCACGAAGCCGATGTGCTCGCGCAGCACGTAGAACTGCCCCGCATACGCGAGCGGCATCTTCATCCGGTTCACGGCTTCCTCGATGTCGTCGAGCTCGTCGAGCAGATGGACGCGCTCCTCGGCCGTATGCTCGCCGAGCGCGCGGCGCTCGAGCGCGATCAGCGCGCCGTACCAGCGGTAGATACGCGAACGCACGCGCCAGCCGTACAGCGACGGCACCAGCCGCAGCCCGGGGATCAGCACGACGATCAGCGGCACCACCACGACCAGCAGCCGGTCGACGAGACTCGCGACCCAGAACGGCAGCCGCCGGTACAGGAAGGTCTTGCCCGACTTGTAATAGCGCGCCGCGTCGTCGGACAGCGGGAAGCCGCGCGTGACGGCCGACGGGAATTCGCCCGCGTGCTGCAGGATTGTCGCGTGGCCGTGCACCTCGCGCGCGGCCTCGATCAGCAGGTCGGACAACGCGGGGTGCAGCGAGTCGCGCGCGACCAGCTCGATCGTCGGCGCGACCGTATGGATGTCGGCGGGCGGCAGGTTGCGGCCGAGATCGTAGACGCCCATCGGCAGCGTGATCGCGGTCAGGTACGGGAAGCGCCGCGCGTACGCCTCGGCCTGCGTGAACGAGTACACGTGCACGCCGGGGGCGCGGAACAGTTTCGCCATGACCGGGATCTGCGTCGAGTCGCCGGACAGGAATGCGGCGTCGATCCTGCCGTCGAGCAGCGCGGTTGCAGCGTCCTCGCCGGCCGTCGGCAGCAGCTCGGTCGAGCCGCCCGGCACGATGCCGTTCATCTTCAGCAGCGCGAGGCTCAATTCGCGCGCGCCGCTGCCTTCGGCGCCGAGCGCGAGCCGCTTGCCCTTGAAGTCGGACAGGCGCGCGACCACCGGGCCGCGGTACATGATCGCGAGCGGCACGTAGCCGATGCTGCCGAGCGATACCAGGTGCTCGTCGCGCTCCTTCGGGCCGATGCCGCTCTGCACGAAGCCGACGTCGACCGGCGCGTTCGGGTTCGACAGCCGCTCGAGGTTCTGCGCGGATCCTTCGGATGACTGGACGTCGAGCGTGACGCCGTTCTTCGCGAGGATCGCCTTGTATTTCTGCGCGGCGTTCCAGTAGGTGCTGCCGGGCGGGCCGGACGAAATCACGAGCGTGGACGGCGGCGCCGGCTGGATCAGCTTGACCGCGAGCCAGACCGCCGCGACCGCGAGCAGCACGGTGGGGCCGATCGACAGCGCGAGGTCGCGCCACGACACCGCGACGAAGCGGGCGAGGATGCGGCGGGGCGGGCGAGGGCTGGCTGGCTTCATGGAGTCGACGGGTGACACGGGCGTGACGCGTCGGTGACGCGCGTCACGGACGATGTACGCGATGCAGGTTCTGGCGGCGATGGTACCCGGTTTCGCCCGGCATGCGCGAGTCCGGCCCCGTGGCGCGGCCGCGGACTCGGGCGCGCGAGCCCGCGGCCGCCGGGCGGTCGCGCGTCAAAAGCTTTGCGCTTCGGCGGGCGCTGGATTACATTGTGCGTCGCAGCCGCGACCGATTCGCGCGCGACCCGGCACGCAATGAGACCGGGCGCGTCCGGCCGGCGGCTGTCCGGCCCGGCCGGCCCGCATTCGCGTGCGCCGGTCGCCGGCCCGTGTCGCCTCTCTCGCATCGCCGTGGAAATCATCGGCCGTCCCGCCCGTTCGCGCGCGGGCCGGCTGCCTTTGGGGGTATCCGGCCGTACTGTGCGCGGCCGTTCCGAAGTCATAAGGAGATAGCATGAAGTCGATCGTGTTGAGAGCGTTGGGTGTTGCGGCCGTGGCTGCCTGTCTGTCGGGCAGCGTATATGCGCAGTCGAGCGATGCGGCGGCAACCGAGGCGCCGGCTGCGGCAGCGAGCTCGCCGAAGGCCGCGGCCAAGACCGCGAAGAAGGCGAACCGCAAGCTCGGCTACGCGGTGCGCAAGGCAATTACGAAGGCAGGCGGCATCGACGTGGCGAACCTCGTCGTGCGCTCGAAGGGCGGCGCGATCTCGCTGGAGGGCACGGTGCCCGACCAGGCACAGATCGACAAGGCGGAAGAGGCAGCGAAGAGCGTGCAGGGCGTGACGTCGGTCACGAACAAGCTGACGGTCCAGCAGCAATGATGCCGGGCGGCGGCGCGCCAGCGCCGCGCGCCCGCTTGCGGCGGGCCCCGGCGTACCGGGGCCCGTTTGCGCTTTAGAATGCCTTGGGCCTGCCGCTTTGCGCCAGGCCCCCCCGAACGGGTATCCCCAAGGGACTTCCTTCGGGACGGAAAGCGCTGGACGGCCCCGCGTTCTTCAGAGGCCGTGAGCCGCGCACGACGCAGCGGCGGACCGATAACGATATCGAGAGGGCGGCAATGACGACGCACGGGTGGGGCAGTCGGATTCTCTTGGGCGCGGCGCTGGTCGCGGTCGCGATGCTCGGTGCCTGCAACGGTGACGATTCGGGCGAGCGCAACCGGTTGCCGGGTTTCGTGTCCGGCAGCGTGCGCACGACCGCCTATGACGGCACGAGCGACGATCTGCTGACGGCCGGCCTCGGCAAGACCGGGCTCGCCGCCGCCGCCGCGCCCGCGTTCGCGAATCCGTCCCGGCCGACGAGCGCCGAGCTGCGCCGGGTCGCGATCTGGTCGAACTACCGCGCGCTCGTCGACATGAGCGCCAATGGCGGCTACGGCCGTTTCTGGGGGCCGAACGTCGATCTCGACGGCAACGACACGCTCGGCGAAGGCAAGATCCCCGGCACCGAATATCTCGCGTATTCCGACGACGGCAGCGGCCGCAAGAACGTGACGCTGCTCGTGCAGGTGCCCGCGAGTTTCGATCCCGCGCAGCCGTGCATCGTCACGGCGACGTCGTCCGGTTCGCGCGGCGTATACGGCGCGATTTCGGCGGCCGGCGAGTGGGGCCTCAAGCGCGGCTGCGCGGTCGCATACAACGACAAGGGCGGCGGCAACGGCGCGCACGAACTCGGCTCCGACACGATCACGCTGATCGACGGCACGCTCGCCGACGCCGTGCTCGCCGGCAACGCCAGTCTCTTTACCGCCAACGTGACGAGCGGCGACCTGGCCGCCTTCAACAGCCGCTTCCCGAACCGCTACGCGTTCAAGCACGCGCATTCGCAGCAGAATCCCGAGCAGGACTGGGGGCATGTGACGCTGCAGTCGGTCGAATTCGCGTACTGGGCGCTCAACGAGCAGTTCGGGCCGCTGCTCGACAGCTCGCATCACGGCGTGCGCTACCGCCCGGGCGACATCACGACGATCGCCGCGTCCGTCAGCAACGGCGGCGGCGCGGCGCTCGCGGCGGCCGAGCAGGACACGCGTCGCTGGATCACCGCGGTCGTGGTCGGCGAGCCGCAGGTCAACGTGCGGATGGCGCCGAACGCGGTCGTGCGCGAGGGCGGCCAGCCGGTGCCGTCGTTCGGCCGGCCGCTGGCCGACTACGCGACGCTCGCGAACCTGCTGGAGCCGTGCGCGGCCGCATCGGCGTCGCTCGCGGGCGCGCCGTACCTGAGCGCGCTGCCGGCCGCCACCACGCAGTCGATCCGCACGCAGCGCTGCGCGACGCTCGCCGCGGCGGGGCTCGTGTCGGGCGCCGATACGCAAAGCCAGGCCACCGACGCGCTCGCGCAACTGCATGCGGCCGGCTATCTCGCCGATTCCGACCTGCTGCAGGCGCCGATGTGGGATTCGCAGGCGATTCCGGCGATCGCGGTCACCTATGCGAACGCGTACACGCGCTCGCGCGTGACCGACAATCTGTGCAATTTCAGCTTCGCGACCACCAGCGCGGCGACGGGCGCGGTCGCGCCGCCCGCTACGTCGCCGATGCCGGCCGTGTTCGGTCTCGGCAACGGCGTACCGCCGACCGCCGGCGTCAGTCTCGTGTTCAACACCGGCGCGGGTGTCGACCACCGGCTCGCGACGCCCGACGCGAGTTTCGCGGGCGCGCTGTGCCTGCGGCAGCTGTGGACCAACGGGATGCTCGACATGCCGGCGAACGTCGACGCAGTGCGCGTGAACGCGAACCTGCAGGGCAAGCCCGCGATCATCGTGCAGGGCCGCAGCGACGCGCTCGTGCCCGTGAATCATGCGTCGCGCGCATACGTCGCGCAGAACGGCATCAGCGAAGGCGGCCGCAGCCAGCTCGTGTTCTACGAGGTGACGAACGGACAGCACTTCGATGCGTTCCTGCCCGTCGCGGGCTTCGACACGCGCTTCGTGCCGGTCCACTACTACAACCTGCAGGCGCTGAACCTGATGTGGCGGCACCTGAAGAGCGGTGCCGCGCTGCCGCCGTCGCAGGTGATCCGCACGGTGCCGCGCGGCGGCACGCCGGGCGCCGCGCCGGCGCTGACGAGCGCGAACCTGCCGCCGATCTCGGCGTCCCCCGGCGCGAACACGATCACGACCGGCGCTGGCGCGATCGACGTGCCGCTCTGACGGCGCCGCCGCGCCGCGATACGGAAGCCGGACAGTCGTCCGGCTTTTTTCTTTTCGGCACCTGGAATCGGTCCCGCACTGGCCTTTATCGGAATGGCGCGCGCTGTAACAAATTATTACTTTACGACGTAAAACCCGGAATCTATTATGCGCCGATATTTTCACTTAATTTAATAAATTACCGCAAAGACAATATTCCTTTCCGTATAGTTAATCGATCCTTTCGATTTTATTAAATCGGCTCGAGCTGCGATTGGTCGCCGTTTTGCGATTGATCGGCATTTCGCCGAGGGGGTCGTTCGTCTCTTGGAAGCGAAGGCGCCTTTTCTGGCGGGCTTCACGGGGAATGCTTTTGCTTGCTGTTTCTGGCGCATGCGGATGACGGGGCGGAATTCGCATTGCCGAGCATTATTGAATCGTCGTTTGCAATGGAATTGATTCCATTGTGCGGTCGAGGAATATGGGTGGGGTAAATCGTGCCGGTCGGTATTCGCCGATCCGGTAAAAAACTCGGAGTGCATCGCAAAACGAATGCGCTCCCGGTGCGGAGCGCCGGCGCAAATGATCCTTTGCGACCGGCGGTATTTATCGTTCTGTTCGAGAGGCAATAATGACGACACTGAAGTCCTTGAAAGACGGTTTCGCGCTATTTGGAACGACACTGAGCGTGCCGCTCGCCGCAGCCGCGGCCGCGGCGCTGCTCGTCACGGGGTGCGGCGGCGACGACGGGTCCGGCCCGACCGCCGCCACCGCGGCGGCCGCGACGACGTCGAACGGCAGCACGGCGGCCACCGCCAATGCAACGGCCGCCGTCCCGGCCGACCAGCCGTACGTCGACAACGACGTATACGGCACCGGGCCGAACGACGCGGTCACGGATTCGACCGAAGGGGCCGCGGTCGTGCACCGCCAGGTCACGATCGGCGGCAAGACCGTTCAGTACACGGCCACCACGGGCCACCTGACCACGATCGATCCGATCACGTCGGCGCCGAACGCGAAGATGTTCTACGTCGCGTACACCCAGGACAACCCGGACCCGTCGAAGCCGCGCCCGGTCACGTTCTTCTACAACGGCGGCCCCGGCTCGTCGTCGGTCTACCTGCTGCTCGGCTCGTACGGGCCGAAGCGCCTGCAGTCGTCGTTCCCGAACTTCACGCCGCCGGCCCCGTACAAGCTGCTCGACAACCCGGACAGCCTGCTCGACCGCACCGACCTCGTGTTCATCAACCCGGTCGGCACCGGCTACTCGGCGGCGATCGCCCCGGCGAAGAACAAGGACTTCTGGGGCACTGACCAGGACGCGCACTCGATCGACCGCTTCATCCAGCGCTACCTGACCAAGTACTCGCGCTGGAACTCGCCGAAGTTCCTGTATGGCGAGTCGTACGGCACGGCGCGCAGCGCGGTCGTATCGTGGGTGCTGCACGAGGACGGCATCGACCTGAACGGGATCACGCTGCAATCGTCGATTCTCGACTACGCGAACGCGCTGTCCGCGCCGGGCACCTTCCCGACGCTCGCGGCCGACGCGTTCTACTGGAAGAAGACGACGCTCAACCCGACGCCGACCGATCTCGACGCGTACATGGTGCAGGCCCGCAACTATGCGGACAACACGCTCGCGCCGCTCGCGCAGAAGCCGAATCCGCAGGACGGCGGCTTCGTGAACGTGCGGCTTAACCTGAACCTGCAGACCGCGCAGCAGATGGGCTCGTACATCGGCACGGATCCGACGTCGCTGATCCAGACGTTCGGCAACCCGGCCGCGCTCGGCAACGTGCCGTCGTCGGACGACAACCCGCCGTACACGTTCTTCCTGACGCTCGTGCCGGGCACGCAGATCGGCCAGTACGACGGTCGCGCGAACTTCACGGGCAAGGGCATCGCGCCGTACATCCTGCCGAACTCGGGCAGCAACGATCCGTCGATCACGAACGTCGGCGGCGCGTACACGGTGCTGTGGAACAGCTACATCAACACCGACCTCAAGTACACGTCGACGTCGTCGTTCGTGGACCTGAACGACCAGGTGTTCAACAACTGGGACTTCAGCCACACGGACCCGACCGGCGCGAACAAGGGCGGCGGCAATACGCTGTACACGGCCGGCGACCTGGCGGCGACGATGAGCGTGAACCCGGACCTGAAGGTGCTGTCGGCGAACGGTTATTTCGATGCGGTCACGCCGTTCCACCAGACCGAGCTGACGCTCGCGCAGATGGCGCTCGATCCGACGCTCAAGGCGCAGAACCTGACGATCAAGAACTACCCGTCGGGCCACATGATCTACCTGAACGACGCGTCGCGGACCGCGCTGAAGGGCGATCTCGCCAACTTCTACGACGGCATCCTCGCGAACCGCACCGCACTGCAGCGCGTGCTGAAGCTGCAGGCGCGCACGCAGCAGCTCAAGCAGCAACAGTTGAAGCAGCAGGGGCAGTAAGCATCGCGTTGCGGCCCGCACGGTCCGGCCTTGCGGCGGGCGGTGCGGGTTCGCGAGACCCCGGATGGACGACAGCCCGATCGGCGCAGGCCGGTCGGGCTGTTTTTTTCAGCGCATGGCGATGCCGGCGGCTGAAGGAGGCGCCCGGCGGCGCGCCTACGCGAGCACGAGCCGCACGCCGACCGCGACGAGCGTCGCGGCGAGCAGGTTGCGCAGCAGCCGCTCGGGCGCGCGCGCCGACAGCAGGCTGCCGAGCACGATGCCGGGCAGCGAGCCGAGCAGCAGCGACAGCAGCATCGACCAGTCGACCGAGCCGAGCAGCCAGTGGCCCATGCCCGCGACGAGCGTGAGCGGCACCGCGTGCGCGATGTCGGAGCCGACGATGCGCGTGGTCGCGAGCGTCGGGTACAGCAGCAGCAGCACGGTGACGCCGATCGCGCCGGCGCCGACCGACGTCATCGACACGAGCACGCCGAGCACGGCGCCCGTCAGCACGGTCGACCACAGCGTGCGCGCAGGGCTCGGCGCGAGCGGGTTGCGCGCGGCGAACGCGGTCAATTGCGGACGGAAGATCAGCGCAAGCGACGTGAGCAGCAGCGCGATGCCGAGCACGAGCTGGATCATGCGCGCGGTGCCCGGCGTGTTCATCCCGTGCGTGTGCAGCCACCACAGCGTGAGCGCCGCGGCCGGGACGCTGCCGGCCGCGAGCCGGCCCGTGATACGCCAGTCGATCGACCCCTTCAGGCCGTGGACGAGCGTGCCGGTCGCCTTGGTCGCGGCCGCGTACAGCAGGTCGGTGCCGACCGCTGTCGCCGGGTGGACGCCGAACAGCAGCACGAGGATCGGTGTCATCAGCGAACCGCCGCCGACGCCCGTCAGGCCGACGAGGATGCCGACGAACAGGCCGGACAGGGAGTACAGCAGATCGATATGGGGAAGCGACATCGGAAGCAGGCGGTTATGCGGCGTTCGGCGGCGGCGCGCGGCCACTGCGCGCGCGTCAAAGTCCGCCATTGTCGCAAATGTGGCGGGTGGATGTACGACTGCGTTAAAAATCGGCCGCGAAGGCCCGTGCGGCGGGCGGCTGGCGGGGCGTGAAACGGGCGTTCGATCGACGGCGGGGCCGATTACGCGATCGGCCCGAAAGGTATGATGAAACGGGAATGCGCGCCGCGCCCCGGCGCGCGCAAAAAAGGGCGCGACAGTGCGCGCCCCGGTGCGATGCCGGCGACCGGCGCCGCCTGCCGACGGTCAGTGCATCGCGGGGCCGACGCCTTCGACGCCGTTCTGCGGCCGGATGCGCAGCGCAAGGCCGATCAGCGCGGCGGCGGCGGCGAACGCCGCACCGAACGCGAAGGCCGCGTGGTAGCCGCCGTTCAGCGCGTCGAGCGGCGCGGCGTGCGCGGCCGCGAGCGCATCGGTGCGGGCGGCCGCAAGGCTCGCGAGCACGGCGAGGCCGAGTGCGCCGCCCATCATGAATGCGGTGTTGACGATGCCTGACGCGAGCCCCGAATCGGCCGGGTCGACGTCGCTCATCGCGGCGAGCAGCACCGGATTGAACGCGACGCCGGCGCCGATGCCGAGCAGCGTCATGCCCGGCAGCACGTGCCAGACGAAGCTGCCGTCCGCCGGCGCGCGCGAGAACAGCGCGAGGCCGCAGGCCGCGACGAGCAGGCCGGCCGCGATCGGGCCGCGGATGCCGAAGCGCATCACGATCCGCGCCGACAGCCCGAGCGAGAACGCGGCCATGATCAGGTTCGCCGGCAGGAACGCGAGCCCGACCTGCAGCGGCCCGTAGCCGAGCACGCGCTGCATGTAGAGCGCGGACAGGAAAAACCACGCGAACATGGCCGCCGCCCACAGCACGCCGATCACGTTCGCGAGCGCGACGTTGCGCGCGGCGAACAGCGTGAGCGGCATCAGCGGATGCGCGACGCGCGCCTCGATCGCGATGAACAGCGCGAGCAGCACGACGGCCGCACCGATCAGCACGACGGTCTGCGTCGACAGCCAGCCGGCCTCGTTGCCGCCGACGATCCCGTAGACCGCGAGCATCAGCGACGCGGTCACGGTGATCGCGCCCGCGACGTCGAGCCGCGCGGCGCCGGCCGGCGCGCGCATGCGCGGCAGCAGCGCGACGCACATCGCATAGACCGCGATGCCGATCGGCAGGTTGACGAGGAAGATCCAGTGCCACGACAGCGTGCTCGTCAAGAGCCCGCCGAGCAGCACGCCGATGCTGCCGCCGCCCGCGCAGACGAAGCCGTAGACGCCCATCGCGCGCGCCCGTTCGCCCGGTTCGGTGAAGAGGCTCATGATCAGCGACAGCGACACGGCCGACACGATCGCGCCGCCGAAGCCCTGCACCGCGCGCGCGGCGATCAGCATCGTCTGCGACTGCGCGAGGCCGCAGGCGAGCGATGCGAGCGTGAACACGACGAGGCCGGCGAGGAACATGCGCCGCTGGCCGTACAGGTCGCCGAGCCGGCCGCCGAGCAGCAGGCAGCCGCCGAACGTCAACAGGTATGCGTTGACGACCCACACGAGGGCCGTCTCGGTGAAATGGAGGTCGGTGATGATCGACGGCAGCGCAACGTTGACGATCGTGCTGTCGAGCACGATCATCAGCACGCCGAGGCAGAGGACGATCAGCGCGTACCAGCGCTTCTCGCCGTGGATCCCGTGGGTCATGGGCTGGCCGCCTTCTCTCTGATAGTTATTTGAAAGGCTGCATTGTAGACGTCATTCGCGCGCGCTTCCTGCCGGTTTATGGCAGGAGCGACGCGTAGCGGCGGCGCACGGCGCCGGGAGGTTATCCGCGCGGCGGCAGTTCGCAGCCGTCGGGGCCGCATGCGGCGGCGTCGCCGGCGAATTCGACGATGGCGCTATCGCGCCACGCCTGCTCGAGTGCCTGCGCGAACACGTCGGTCGGCTGCGCGCCCGATACCGCGTAACGGCCGCCGAACACGAACAGCGGCACGCCGCGTCCGCCGATCTGCGCCGCGTGCGCGATGTCGGCCTCGACTTCGTCACGGTATGCGTCGCTGCGCAGCACAGCTTCGACGGCCGAGCGCTCGAGCCCCGCTTCGACCGCGAAGTCGATCAGCGCCGCGTGGTCGAACAGCGAGCCGTGCTCGCAGAAATACGCGCGGTACAGCCGCTCGGTCAGCGCATGCGCACGGCCGGTCGTTTCCGCGAGCTTCACGAGCCGGTGACCGTCGAGCGTGTCGCCGACGAACGTGCCGGGCAGGTCGTAGCGGAGCCCGACACTCGCGGCCGCATCGGTCACCTGGCGCAGCATCTGGTCGACCTGCGCGGGCGACATCCGGTACTTGCCGGCGAGCATCGCCTCGACCGGTTCGACCGGCTGGCCCGGCATCAGCCGGTACGCGCGCAGCGCGACGTCGACGTGCTCGGCGTGCGCAAATGCGGCGAGCGCCTCGTCGAAGCGGCGCTTGCCGATCCAGCACCATGGGCAGATCAGGTCGGACCAGATTTCGACGGTCAGGGTCGGGCGGGCAGTCGGGGCAGGGGTGGTCGTCATGGGCGGTCCGGGACGGCAAATAAATGTAACCGGGACTATATCATTTTATGCTTCGGTGCTTCGGTGCTTCGGTGCTTCGGTGCTTCGGTGCTTCGGTGCTTCGGTGCTTCGGTGCTTCGGTGCTTCGGTGCTTCGTCGGCGTCTCGCCCAGGTGGAACGGGCCGGCCCGGACGCTTCACGAAGCATAGACACGCATGGTGTGTACCGGTAGCGATTGTCGATGGCGGCATGCCCGGCGCCCGCGCTGCTTACGCGTCGCCCTGCGTTTCCTTCAGATGCTTCAGGTGCTTGTAGACCGTCGCGCGCCCCATCCCGAGCACGTTCGCGACGTAGTTCGCGGCGCTCTTGCCACGGAACGCGCCTTCCGCGTACAGCGCTTCGACGAGTTCGCGCCGGTGCTCGCGCGTGAGCCCGTTCAAGCCGACCTGCCGCTCGCGCAGCCAGCCGTGCAGGAACGTGTTGATACGCTCCTGCCAGTCGTCGCGGAACAGCTCGTCCGGTTGCGCGACGATGCCCGCGCCCTTGATGAAGACGTCGAGCGTCGCGCGGACGTCGTCGAACACCGCGATGTTGAAGTTGATGCACATCATCCCGGCCGGGCGGCCTTCGTCGTCGAACAGCACGTTGCTCACGCAACGCATCCGCCGGCCGTCCCAGTTCAGCTTTTCGTACGGACCGATCACACGCTCGCGCGCCGAATGATCGATTTCCTCGAGCGCGGAGTCGTCGCCGACCTCGCGCTTCGACAGGTTGTTCGCGAGATACAGCACGGTCTGGTCGTGCAGGTCGTGGATCACGACTTCCGCATACGGGAAGAACAGCGCCGCGATGCCGTCGGCGATCGGTGCATAGCGGGTGAGCAGCAGGTCTTTGACGGGGGATTGCTTCTTGCGCATCGGAATCGCCATCTCGGGTGAGCGGGGGCCGGGCGGTGCGTCGGCACGGCGCGCCGGCGTGCCGTCGACTGGCTGGTCCGTGCGCCCGCGCGCTGCCGCCGCGGCGGTTGCGCCATTGTATCGGCCCCGCGCGCGCGTGCTGCTCATGCGCGCGTCAGATGCGTGTACAGCGCGTGCGCGATCGCGATGTCCTCGAGCCCAAGGCCGATCGAGCGGAAGAACGCATGACGCGTGCGCGACGGCGCCGCGCACGTGCCGGCGACGAGCGCGGGCAGGTCGCCGACGATCCGCTCGGGCGTCCAGCCGTGCCCGGCCGCCGCGATCTGCATCTCGCCCGCGCTCGCGGGCGTCGTGTGCCGGTAGTCGCAGTACACGTCCATGTCGGGCAACCACGCGGGCGGGATCTCGTGCGCGCGCGCGACGTTGGTGCTGATCGACGTGACGAGCGCGGGGCGCGTGAGCATGCCGTCCGCGAGCACCGGCGTGCCCGACGACGTGCACAGCATCACGACGTCCGCGTCGCGCACGCACGCCTCGACGCTGGCGGCTGCACGGGCCCGCGGATCGATCCGCGCAAGCGTCGCCTGTAGCGTCGGGTCGCCGGCGAGCGCGGGCGAATGGACGCTGATCGATGCCCAGTCGCGCAACGCCGCGGTGTGGCGCAGATGCGCGAGGCCGACCGCGCCCGTGCCGATCACGGCGAGCCGGCGCGCGTCGCGCGGTGCGAGGCAGTCGACCGCGAGCGCCGTCGTGCCGGCCGTGCGCTCGACCGTCAGCAGTCCCGCATCGCACCACATCAGCGGCTGGCCGGTGCGCATCGACATCAGCGCCGTCCATGCGGTGACGATCGGTTTCCCGTCGGGTTTGCTGCCCGTCACGACGTACGGAGACAGCTTCGCGCCGAACACCTGCTCGTCGGCGAGCGCGCCGAGATACGTGATGAAATCGCCGGCCTGCTCGGGGAACAGCGTGAGGGTCTGCGGCGGCTGCACCGCGCGGGCCGACGCGAGCGACGCGAACATGCGGCGCAGCGTGCCGAGCACGTCGAGCGACGGCAGCGCCGCGCGCACCGCGGCTTCGTCGACGACCAGCGGCAGGGTCGGGGCGGGTTGCGTCATGGGGCTTCTCCGGTCGGGGCCGGACAGGACAGTCTCGAAATAGCGTGTCCGGCGGTGTTTGTTGTGGACTAAAAGTCTAATATAGACAATGGAATTCTGGCGAATTTTTCTTTTCAGGACCGAGGCGCGCTATGCGGAACGGTAAAAATGTCGATAAATCAATGGTGTAGAGCATGGGATGTGACGATTCGATCACTGCATCTAGCTTGCGATTATCGTATCCCCTATAGTCTATAGTAGACTAAGAGTCTATATTTTGCGTGCGGACCGGCGTGCCGTCGCACGATGACCGGTCTTCATCGCCTCAATCCGGAATCGAAGGACATCCGTCATGAACTGGAAGCTTTCCCTCTGCGCCGTCGCGGCGCTTGCGTGCGCGGCCGTCTCGGCCCACGCGGAACAGACCACGCTGCGCTTCGGGATCGAAGCAGCGTATCCGCCGTTCGAGAGCAAGACGCCGGCCGGCCAGCTGCAGGGTTTCGACGTCGACATCGGCAACGCGGTGTGCGCGAAGCTGAACATGAAGTGCGTGTGGGTCGAGAATGCGTTCGACGGGCTGATCCCGGCGCTGCAGGCGCGCAAGTTCGACGCGATCAATTCGGCGATGAACATCACCGCGAAGCGCAAGCAGAGCATCGACTTCACGCCGGCGATCTACGTGGTGCCGATCGTGATGGTCGCGCACCGCGGCTCGCCGCTGCGGCCCGATGCCGCCAGCCTGCGCGGCAAGCACGTCGGCGTGCTGCAGGGCTCGTCGCAGGAGGATTTCCTGAAGGCGCACTGGGCGAATGCGGGCGTGGCCGTCGTGTCGTATCAGGACCAGGACCAGATCTATGCCGATCTCGTCGCCGGACGTCTCGACGCGGCCGTGCAGGAAGCGCAGACCGCGCAGGACGGTTTCCTCGAGAAGCCGGCCGGCCGCGATTACCAGATCGTCGGCGACGCGCTGAAGGATCCCGCGACGCTCGGCGAAGGCACCGGCTTCGGGATGCGCAAGGGCGACAAGGCGCTGCAGGCGAAGATCGTCGGCGCGCTCGACGCGCTGAAGAAGGACGGCACGCTGAGTGCGCTGTCGCAGAAGTACTTCAAGCGCGACATCGTCGCGAAGTAAGCCTGGCCGCGCGCCGGCCGCGGTGCCGGCGCGCGTCGCACCGAATCTCGACGCAGTACGGGGAAGCATGGATTTCGACGTCATCGTTCTGGGGGCCGGCATCGTCGGCGTGTCGTCGGCGCTGCATCTGCAGGATCGCGGGCTGCGCGTCGCGCTCGTCGACCGGCGCGCGCCCGGCGAGGAAACGAGCCACGGCAATGCCGGGCTGATCGAGCGCTCGTCGGTCGTGCCGTACGCGTTCCCGCGCCGGCTCGGCACGCTGCTGCGCTACGCACGCAACCGCTCGGTCGATCTGTATTGGGACTACAAGGCATTGCCCGCGTATGCGGGCTGGCTCGCGCGCTTCTGGCGCGAATCGTCGCCGCAGCGGCTCGCGGCCGCCGCGCGCGACATGCTGCCGCTCGTTGCGGCGAGCGTCGTCGAGCACGACGCGCTGCTCGCGCGCACCGACGCGCAACCGCTCGTGCATGACGGCGGGTGGATCGAGGCGTTCCGTTCACCGGCGCTGTTCGACGCGGAAACGCGTGCACAGCAGCGGGTGGCCGCCGCGCACGGGTTGCGGATGAGCGTCCTCGACGCGCGCGCGTTACGCGAACGCGAGCCCGGCATCGGCGACGCATTCTGCGGCGCATTCCACTGGCAGGACCCGAAGACCGTGTCGAGCCCCGGGGGCCTGACGAAGGCGTACGCGCGGCTGTTCGAGCATGACGGCGGCACGTTCGTGCGCGGCGACGCGGCGACGCTCGCGCAGGTGGACGACGGCTGGCGGGTCGATACCGAGCATGGGCCGATCGCGGCCCGCTCGGCCGTGGTCGCGCTCGGGCCGTGGTCCGATCACGTGTTCGCGCCGCTCGGCTACCGGATTCCGCTGCGCGCCAAGCGCGGCTATCACATGCATTACCTACCGACCCGCGCGCCGCTGAACGTGCCCGTGTGCGATACCGAGGAGGGTTTCGTCGTCGCACCGATGGAGGGCGGCCGCCTGCGGCTCACGACCGGCGTCGAGATCGCGTTGCGCGGCGCGCCGCCGACCGGCGTGCAGCTCGCGCGCGCCGAGCCGCTAGCGCGCGACGCGTTCGGCATCGGCGAGCGGCTCGATCCGGCACCATGGCTCGGGATGCGGCCGTGCACGCCCGACATGCGGCCGGTGATCGGGCCTGCGCCGCGCCATCGTCATCTTTGGTTCGCGTTCGGCCATTGCCACCACGGGCTGACGCTCGGCCCCGCGACCGGGCGTCTGCTCGCCGAGATGATGACGGGCGAGCCGACCTACATCGATCCCCATCCGTACCGACCCGCGCGCTTCGGCTGAGCGCGTTTCGATACGACGGCCGCCGCAGTGCGGCCGTCACATTTTTTCATTTGGTTATCCGTATTATCCGCAGTCGCGTAAATGGAAATGATCTGCGTAATTGATCGGAAAGAAATCACGAAATAAGAAAAACGGTAAACAAGTGATTTATTAATGCATTTTCATGAAAATGAAATGCGGAGCAGGCGATCTGCCAGGGCAATCCGGCGGCGCTTTCACGACGGACGTCCCGATGTGGCACGGAATGTACCGGAACACGTTACTTCGGGCCTCGCAAACGTTACGTTACATCCGCGCGCTGGACGTCTCATTCGTCAGATTATTGTGGCCGTGCGACCCATTTATTTGCCCGGAAATCCATATAAAACCGTTATTGGTCCGCAATAGGCCAACGAATCAATCCGTTTTATCCGGGTGGCACACTTCGTGCAATCCGTCCCCATGCTTTATCAACGTAGTGCCAACCGAGATGGGGTAAAGATGGGACAAAAGATTGAATTGACGGGTGTGGCGCTGTCGGTCGCGACGGTGTTCGGGGTACTGGCTTCCGGTTCGGCTATCGCGGGGACGCTCGATGCGCTGCCGCTTCCGCAGGTAATCGTGAATCCGCCGACGAACAGCGTCTCGATCGGGCTGGCCGCGACCGGCACGTCGCCGCTGGGTTCGATCACCGTGGCGGCGGGCGGGTCGGGCGCGATTCAGACGTCGCTGGGCGATCCGGCGCAGGCGTTGTCTGGCGCGGTGAACGCGCTGCGAGGCGCGCTCGGCGGCGCTGGCGGCACGGTGACGCCGCTCGCGCCCGTTCAAGGCGTGGTGAACCAGGTGACGGGGGCGCTCGCCGGCGGCAATCCGGCAAGTGCGTTGACCGGTGCGCTGGGCACGGCGACGGGGACGTTGAGCAATGCGGTTGGTACGGTCACGGGTGCACTGGGTAACGTGGGCGGCGGTGCGAATCCGCTGGCGCCGGTTCAAGGTGTCGTCAATCAAGTGACGGGGGCGCTCGGTGGCGGCAATCCGGCAGGTGCGTTGACCGGTGCGCTGGGCACGGTCACGGGTGCGCTGGGTAACGTGGGCGGCGGTGCGAATCCGCTGGCGCCGGTTCAAGGCGTCGTCAATCAAGTGACGGGGGCGCTCGGTGGCGGCAATCCGGCAGGTGCGTTGACCGGTGCGCTGGGCACGATGACGGGTGCGCTGGGTAACGTGGGTGGCGGTACGAATCCGCTGGCGCCGGTTCAAGGTGTCGTCAATCAAGTGACGGGGGCGCTCGGTGGCGGCAATCCGGCAGGTGCGTTGACCGGTGCCCTCGGCACGGTCACGGGTGCGCTGGGTAACGTGGGTGGCGGTGCGAATCCGCTGGCGCCGGTTCAAGGCGTCGTCAATCAAGTGACGGGCGCGCTCGGCGGCGGCAATCCGGCAAGTGCGTTGACCGGTGCGCTGGGCACGGTGACGGGTGCGCTGGGTAACGTGGGTGGCGGTGCAAACCCGCTGGCGCCGGTTCAAGGTGTCGTCAATCAAGTGACGGGGGCGCTCGGTGGCGGCAATCCGGCAGGTGCGTTGACCGGTGCGCTGGGCACGGTGACGGGTGCGCTGGGGAACGTCGGCGGCACGAACCCGCTGGCGCCGGTTCAGGGTGTCGTCAATCAAGTGACGGGCGCGCTCGGCGGCGGCAATCCGGCAGGTGCGTTGACCGGTGCCCTCGGCACGGTCACGGGTGCGCTGGGGAACGTCGGCGGCACGAACCCGCTGACACCGATCCAGAACATTGTCGACCAGGTCACGGGCACGGTGGGCAGCGGCAATCCGGCCGGTGCGCTGGGCAACGCGGTCAATACGATCACCGGGACGCTCGGCAACATCGGCGGCGCGTCGAGCCCGCTGGCACCGGTGCAAGGCGCCGTCACGCAACTCGCCGGCACGCTTGGCAACGGCAACCCGGCCGGTGCGCTGACGGACGCCGTGAACTCGATGACGGGCGCGCTCGGCAACCTCGGCGGCACGAACCCGCTGGCGCCGGTGCAGGGCGTCGTGAACCAGGTCGTCGGCACGTTGTCGGGCGCCGGCGGCGGCAGCCCGATCGCGCCGATCACGAACCTCGTCAGCGGCCTGCAGAACGCACTGCCGACGGGTGGCAACGCGGCCGGCGCGCTGACCGGCGCACTCGGTTCGGTCACGAGCGCGCTCGGCAACCTTGGTAGCACAAACCCGCTGGCCCCGGTCCAGGGCGTCGTGAACCAGGTCGTCGGCACGCTCGGCAGCGGCAACTCGGCAGCAGCACTGAGCAACGCGGTCAATTCGGTGACGGGTGCACTCGGCAACCTCGGCGGTACGAACCCGCTGGCGCCGGTGCAAGGCGTCGTGAACCAGGTGGTCGGCACGCTCGGCGGCAGCAATCCGGCCGGCGCACTGACGGGGGCCGTGAACTCGGTGACGGGCGCACTCGGCAACCTCGGCGGCACGAACCCGCTGGCCCCGGTGCAGGGTGTCGTGAACCAGGTCGTCGGCACGCTGTCGGGCGCAGGCGGCAGCCCGATCGCGCCGATCACGAACCTCGTCAGCGGTCTGACCGGCGGCAGCAACCCGGCCGGCGCACTGACCGGTGCACTCGGTTCGGTGACGGGCGCCCTCGCGAACGGTCCGGCAGCCCTCGGGCAGGCGGCCGGCGCGCTGTCGGGCGCGGCCGGTTCGACGGCTGCGGCGGGCGGCAGCCTGCTCGGCTCCGGCGCGAGCGCGGCCGGCAGCACGGCGGGCGCGACCGGTTCGCTGGTGTCGACGACCGGCAACGCGACGGCAACGGTCGTCAATGCTGTCGGCACGACGCTGGGCGCGGCGCTGGGTTCCACGCCGAGCCTGTCGGTCACGCCGCACTCGGGCAACGGCTCCGCGAACAACCCGCTCGCGCCGGTGTCGACGCTGCTGCAGGCGGTGACTGGCGCATTGCCGAAGTAACCGGCCGGAACGCGCGGCGGCGGCGCATCGCCCGCCGCGCGCACCGGGTCGTACATCGCGGCATGACAGCAATGTCATGCCGCGTTTTCTTTGGGTTCCCGATGTGTTTCCCGTGAGGAATGGCGTCGCTTTGTGGGGTGGCATGGAATAACCGGCCGGTTTCGTCCGTTTACATACCGAGTCTCGGCGCGGCCGGACAGCGGGATAATGGTCATGACGAAGTCGACGTCCCGTCCGGCGCCACCGTGCCGCGATGCCATGTCAAGGAGAACGGGAATGAAGACGATGCTGTTCGCCATCGCGCTGACGGCCGCGATCGCGCGGCCCGCGGCCGCCGAGCCGCCGCAGGCCGGTGACGGGAAACTGGTCGACGAAGATCACATGACGCTGTACGTGTTCGATCACGACGCGCCGGGCAAGAGCACCTGCACCGGCACCTGTGCGGCCAACTGGCCGCCGGCGCTCGCCGACGGATACGACAAGGCGTCGGGTGCACTGAGCCTCGTCACGCGCGACGACGGTCGGAAGCAATGGGCTTACCACGGCCGTCCGCTGTATCGCTGGAAGATGGACCGCAAGGCCGGCGATGCCGGCGGCGACGGGATCGGCGGCATGTGGCACGTCGCGCGCCCCTGAGAAACCGACGGACCGAATGACGGACTGACGGCGCGGCGATGCGCGAGGCATCCGGATGAGCTACGAATCGGACCTGCTGGTGTGGCTGCCGCATCTCACGCGATATGCGCGCGCGCTGACGGGCGAGCGGGCCTGGGCGGACGATCTCGTGCAGGACACGCTCGAGCGCGCGCTGAACCGGCCGCCGCGCGACGGCGGAAACCTGCGTGCGTGGCTGCTGACGCTGCTGCGCCACCGCTTCATCGACCAGTTGCGCGCGCGGCACGAGATCGCGGTCGACGATGCGACCGCGCCATGGCAGACGATGGCCGCGCCGACCGACGAGATCGGCGGGCTGCTGCTGCGCGACGTGCAGCGCGCGCTGTATCGGCTGCCCGTCGAGCAGCGCGAGGTGCTGCTCCTGGTCGCGCTCGAGGAATTGAGTTACCGCGAAGCCGCACAGGTGCTCGGCGTGCCGGTGGGGACGGTGATGTCGCGGTTGTCGCGGGCGCGTGAACAGATGCGTGCGCTGCTGTCCGGCGAGTCGCCGGCGCGCGGCGCGGCCGCGTTACGGGTGATCGGGAAGACATGATGGACGACGATCCGCGCAAACCTTCGAATGATCGGGACGGCGGAGCCGATGCATCGGCGCAATTGCTGTCGGCGCTGCTCGACGGCGAACTGTCCGGACAGGAGCGCCGCGAGGTGCTCGAACGGCTGCAGTCCGATCCGCGCGAAGCCGACCGGTTTGCGCATTACGGCGCGCAGCGCGACGCGTTGCACGCGCTGTTCCCGCTGCCTGCCGCCGCACCCGCGCTGTTTGTGCAGCGGCGCGCACCGCGCTGGCGCGGCGTCGCGCATGCATTCGCGGGACTGGCGGCCGGGCTGGTGATCGGCGTCGCGCTGCACGCGGGCTGGACGACGTTCGGTGCCGAGCCGGCCTTCGCCGCGCGCGCGGACGTCGCGTACGCCGTATACGCGGCCGATCGGGAGCATCCGGTCGAGGTCGACGCACGCGATCCGGCGCGCCTTGCCGCGTGGCTGTCCGCGCGTCTCGGGCGGCCCGTGCGCGCGCCGTCGCTCGACGAATACGGATATGCATTGCTGGGCGGCCGGCTGCTGCCGGGCGACGCGGGGCCGGCCGCGCAACTGATGTACCAGCGTGCGGACGGCAAGCGCGTGACGCTCTACATGACGGCCTACGATGCGCGGCGCTTCGCGCCGCAGTCGATGTCGGCCGGCGGCCGCGACACGTATTTCTGGTCCGATCGCGGCATGGGTTATGCGCTCTCCGGACGCGCCGACGAACGACGGCTGCGCGAGCTCGCGATCGAAGCATGCGGCGCGCTCGGCGGACCGACCGACGCGTGGAAGGGGTGACGCGCGCGACATCGGCAGGGAGCCAACATGAACACGAAGGCGGTGATGGCGGCGGTGGCGCTTGCGGCGGGCGCCGGGCTCGCGCGGGCGGACGGCGATGCGCCGGCGCGCGTGCCGGTCGATGCCGACGGCGTGCAGCGGGTGGCGATCGTCGGCGGCAGCTATTTCTTTCGCCCGAACCACGTGATCGTCCGCGCGCACGTGCCGGTCGAACTCACGGTATCGGCCGAACCGGGCGTCGTGCCGCACAGTTTCGAGATCGACGCGCCGCAGGCCGGGATCGCGGTGCACACCGAACTGGGCACGACGCCGCGCACGTTGCGCTTCACGCCGACGGCGCCCGGCCGCTTCGCCTACTATTGCACGCATCGGCTGCTGTTCCTGCGCAGCCATCGCGAGCGCGGAATGGAAGGCGTGCTCGACGTCGAGGCGGCGCCGTGATCACCGCATTGCTGGCCGCGAGCCTGATAGGAGCGAGCATGACAGCCGATCCCGTTACCATCGCGCAGTCGCATTTCGACCAGGTCCATTCGTACCGCGCGACGATCCGCTCGTCCGCGCGAAGCGGCGAGCACGCCGAATTCCACTATGCCTACCGGAAACCCGGTTTCGTCCGGATGGACTTCGTGTCGCCGCATCACGGCGCGGTGCTCGCGTACGACCCCGACGCGGGCAAGGTGCGGCTGCGCCCGTTCGGCGAGCATGCGCTGCCCGCGCTGACGCTGTCGCCGTCCAATCCGCTCCTGCGCGACCGCAGCGGCCATCGCGTCGACCGGTCGGATGTCGGCGTGCTGCTGCGTAACGTACACGCGCTGCAGCAGGGCGGTGCGACCGTGACGGAAGGCAAGGAAACCATCGGCGGCCGTGCCACGCTGCGCGTATCGGTGACGGGCGCGCCCGCACACGTGGTTGACGGCGTGCATCGCTATCTGTTGTGGCTGGACGCCGAGGACGGCTTTCCGCTGAAGGTCGTCAGCTTCGCGGATGACGACGGCGCGCCGCTCGAAACGGTGACGCTCGACGACGTCGAGATCGACGTCGCGTTTCCCGCCCGCTTTTTCGCGCCCTGATCGCGCGCTTGATCCCGATTCTGATTCGCGCCGGAGGCAGCATGGCGGAATACCGGTTTTCGACGACGTGGCGCGTGGACGCGCCCCTCGCGGCTGTCTGGGACGCGATCTACCAGGTCGATCGCTGGCCCGACTGGTGGAAGAGTGCCGTGCAGACCGCCGAGATCGAGCGCGGCGACGCGCGCGGCGTCGGCGCGCTGCAGCGATACACGTGGAAAGGTGCGTTGCCGTACCGGCTGACCTTCGACATGCGCGTGCTGCGCGTCGAGCGGCCGCATGTGCTCGAAGGCCGCGCGAGCGGCGCGATCGAAGGCGACGGCCGCTGGTCGTTCGCCGGCGACGGTGCGCGCACCGTCGTGCGCTACGACTGGCACATCCGCACGCGCGAGCGCTGGATGAACTGGCTGGAG
This sequence comes from Burkholderia sp. AU33545, assembly GCF_020419685.1. Lineage (NCBI taxonomy): Bacteria > Pseudomonadati > Pseudomonadota > Betaproteobacteria > Burkholderiales > Burkholderiaceae > Burkholderia > Burkholderia sp. AU33545. Next base: position 344,290 of record NZ_JAIZRQ010000001.1, read on the forward strand.
CCGATCGCGCGCCCGCTGTTCGCCTGGAATCACGACGTCGTGATGCGCGAAGGCGCGAAAGGCCTCGCGCGACTGCTCGGCGCGACGGTCGTGACCGACGGCCGGACGTTCCAGCCAGTGGCGGGCTGTCCGGACATGTGACGATCCCGTGGCCGCCGTTTGGGCCCCTGTCGGGTCCGAGCTGCCTTTTTCACGCGATGCCGGACGACCGCGGGAACTCGGTGCTCGCCCCGTGTCAAATTGGGGCGAGGGTCGGGATTTCCCGTATCCCGTCCGCTCCCGGTGTGCGAGATTGATGCTTATGTAATTGTTTTAACTGAATTTTTGTGATTCACCCCCGTTTTTCCGTCGTTCCGCCTCGCACGAAAAAACCTCCGGCTCCCCTTCTTGAATTTGTCAAAACCCGTCCATATAATTAGCACTCGCTGCACGAGAGTGCTAACAATTCTCTGCCGGGCGATTTGCCGGGCAGATTCCCCAAGCGTTCTTCAATCTCAGTCAAGAGAGGAGTGAATATGAACCTTCGTCCTTTGCACGATCGCGTGATCGTCAAGCGTCTGGATCAAGAAACCAAGACCGCCTCGGGCATCGTCATCCCCGAAGCCGCTGCTGAAAAGCCGGATCAAGGCGAGATCCTCGCGGTCGGCCCGGGCAAGCGTGACGACAAGGGCGCTCCGATCGCGCTCGACGTGAAGGTCGGCGATCGCGTCCTGTTCGGCAAGTACGCAGGCCAGACCGTCAAGGTCGACGGCCAGGAACTGCTGGTCATGCGCGAAGAAGACATCATGGCCGTGGTCAACGCGAAGTAAGCGTCCACTGACGGTACATATTCCCAAGAATTCAAGGAGTTAGAAGATGGCAGCTAAAGACGTCGTATTCGGCGATTCCGCCCGTTCGAAGATGGTCGAAGGCGTGAACATTCTCGCCAACGCAGTCAAGGTCACGCTGGGTCCGAAGGGCCGCAACGTCGTGCTCGAGCGCAGCTTCGGCGGCCCGACGGTCACCAAGGACGGTGTGTCGGTCGCGAAGGAAATCGAGCTGAAGGACAAGCTCCAGAACATGGGCGCGCAAATGGTCAAGGAAGTCGCTTCCAAGACCAGCGACAACGCAGGCGACGGCACGACGACGGCAACCGTCCTCGCGCAATCGATCGTTCGCGAAGGCATGAAGTACGTCGCATCGGGCATGAACCCGATGGACCTGAAGCGCGGCATCGACAAGGCAGTCGCAGCGGCTGTCGAAGAGCTGAAGAAGATCAGCAAGCCGTGCACGACGAACAAGGAAATCGCACAGGTCGGCTCGATCTCGGCGAACAGCGACTCGTCGATCGGCGATCGCATCGCTGAAGCGATGGACAAGGTCGGCAAGGAAGGCGTGATCACCGTCGAAGACGGCAAGTCGCTGGCCGACGAACTCGACGTCGTCGAAGGCATGCAGTTCGACCGCGGCTACCTGTCGCCGTACTTCATCAACAACCCGGACAAGCAAGTCGCCGTCCTCGAAAACCCGTTCGTGCTGCTGCACGACAAGAAGGTGTCGAACATCCGCGATCTGCTGCCGGTGCTCGAACAAGTCGCGAAGGCAGGCCGTCCGCTGCTGATCATCGCCGAAGACGTCGAAGGCGAAGCGCTCGCAACGCTGGTCGTCAACAACATCCGCGGCATCCTGAAGACCGTTGCGGTCAAGGCGCCGGGCTTCGGCGATCGTCGCAAGGCGATGCTGGAAGACATCGCGATCCTGACCGGCGGTCAGGTCGTCGCGGAAGAAACCGGCCTGACGCTCGAGAAGGCAACGCTGGCTGAACTGGGCCAGGCGAAGCGCATCGAAGTGGGCAAGGAAAACACGACGATCATCGACGGCGCAGGCGAAGCCGTGAACATCGAAGCGCGCGTCAAGCAGATCCGCACGCAAATCGAAGAAGCGACGTCGGACTACGACCGTGAAAAGCTGCAAGAGCGCGTGGCCAAGCTGGCCGGCGGCGTGGCAGTGATCAAGGTCGGCGCTGCGACCGAAGTCGAAATGAAGGAAAAGAAGGCACGCGTCGAAGACGCGCTGCACGCAACCCGCGCTGCCGTTGAAGAAGGCATCGTCCCGGGCGGCGGCGTTGCGCTGATCCGTGCACGTACCGCGATCGCAGGCGTGACCGGCGCGAACGCCGATCAGAACGCAGGCATCAAGATCGTGCTGCGCGCAATGGAAGAGCCGCTGCGCCAGATCGTCACGAACGGCGGCGAAGAAGCGAGCGTCGTGGTCGCAGCAGTTGCAGCAGGCAAGGGCAACTACGGCTACAACGCAGCGACGGGCGAGTACGTCGACATGGTCGAAGCCGGTGTCGTCGACCCGACCAAGGTCACGCGCACCGCACTGCAGAACGCAGCTTCGGTTGCAGGCCTGCTGCTGACGACGGACGCAGCTGTCGCAGAACTGCCGAAGGAAGATGCACCGATGCCGGGCGGCATGCCGGGCGGCATGGGCGGCATGGGCATGGACATGTAATCGACTTCGGTCGATGGTGTCCGGAACGCGCAGCGATGCGCGTTCCAGCCAAAAGAAAAGACCCGCAGCGATGCGGGTCTTTTTTTATGCGCACGCGAAAGGGGCTGACATGCGGCTCCTGAGCGAGAGCAGGCGGCGCGTAACGGCGGCGCAGGGCCGCCGCGCGGCGTCAATGCCGGGCGATTCGCGGCGAGGTTTTGCTGCTGTCCGTCACCGGACGCCCGCCTTCCTCATCGTTGCTGCGCGCCCAGAAGAACCGGTCGGGCAGGTACGCGCCCATGCCGGGCCGGAACGCGTCGCGGACGGCCTGGTACAGGTATTCCTGCGCCTCGCGCACCGCTTCGGGCGGCTCCTGGCCGTTCGCGAGCAGTGCCGCGATCGCCGCGCCGAGCGTGTCGGTGATGCCCATCAGCCGGTGCGGCGAGCGATCCCACATGTCTTCGCGAAGCTGGCCTTCCTCGCCGTACAGCGTGTTGACGAGCCGGTGCGAACCCGTCTCCGACGACAGGATGTACTCGCAGCCCTGCGACAGCAGGTGCGACACGGCCGCGTCGAGATTCGGCGCCTCGGCATCGCCGTCCGGCTGCGCGAGCGCGATCAGCGTCGCGTGGTCGGCGACCAGCAGTGTCGTCTGCGGTGCGAGCAGGTCGGCGATCGATTCGCGCAGGTCGTCGGCGGCGAGCACGTGCTCGTCGTCGAGCGTGAAGTCCGGTGCGAGCACGAGCGGCACACCGTCGTAGTCGGCGACCACTTCCGCGATCGCGCTCACGACTTCCGCGCGCGTCGCGGCGCCGATCTTGAACGCGGCGACCGGCATGTCCTCGAGCAGCATGCGCGCCTGGGCGGCGACGACATCGGGATCGAGGCCGGTCACTTCGTCGCAGGCGGCGGAGTCGCGCACGGTGTAGCCCGTCAGGACGGACACGCCGTGACAGCCCATGCTCGCCAGGGTCATCAGATCGGCTTGGAGGCCGGAGCCGCCGGTGGGATCGGACAGGCCGAAGGTGAGGACGATCGGAGGGGCGTTGCTGGACATGTAGAAATGGGGCAAGAAAAAAACGGGGAAGCGACAGAACTGCGGACGGCGAGGCGAAGTGGGCGTTTCGGCCCCGTGTTGCCCGGCAGGCCGCACTTTTCAGTCATTATGCGGCGGAATCCGGCCCGCACGACGGAATTTTTAGCGCAGCGCAACGTAGTCGCCGTACTCCAGCGCGATTGCTAGGCAGTCCGGCCCCGACACGGTACCATCATGGCTCCCGAATTTACCGACTTTTCCCGACGCGGCTTAAGATGGAATACAAGAGCTGGATGTGCCTGATTTGTGGCTGGATTTATGACGAAGAAGCCGGGCTGCCCGAAGAGGGCATCGCCCCGGGCACGCGCTGGGAAGACGTCCCGATCAACTGGACGTGCCCCGAATGCGGCGCGCGCAAGGAAGACTTCGAGATGGTCCAGATCTGACCGGACCCTTGGCCCACGGACACACCGCTTCGGCCTCGCGGTTGCCCGGCGCTCTCGCGCCGCGGCCGGCGCGAGCGACTTGACGATGACAGGCGCGCGTGTCCATGACGTCCGATCCGGCCAACGATTCTCATCCTGACGCACTGCCCAATCCGCGTGGCGGGGCCGTGCGCGCCGCCGACGCGTGGCTCGCGGCAGCCGCCGACGCATTCGAGCACCGGGACGACGCGGCCGCGCCGCTGTCAGCCGCCGCCGCCGTGCTGGCGGAGGCCGGCTGGCTGCCGGCCGCCCGTTTCGCCGGGCAACTGTCGGCCGCCGTGCCGCTCGTCGCCGCCGAGCCGACTTCGGCCGGCTGGCGGGCCGCGCTGCGCGACTTCCGCGCGGCCGTCGGCCGCCACAACCTGCGCGAACTCGCCTGTTCGTCCGTTCTCTTCGATCATTTCCGTGCATTGCGTGCGCAGAGCGCCGCCGACCTGCGTGCGAGCACGCCGCTCGACGCGCTCGCGCTCGTCGGTCGCGCGGTGCCGCAGGCCACGCTGCGCGTACTGCCCGAGGAGATCGCGACCCGGGTACGCGCCCGCTACGAGCAGGCGCTGCTCGGCGTGCTGCGTGCGCAGCACGGCGCGCCCGACGCCGCGCTCGACGAACTCGGTGCGATGCAGGCTGCGCTGGCCGACGATGGCCCGTACGATTTCTGGCGGCTCGCGGCAGCGTGCCAGCGTGCGCTGCGCGCAACCGGCGCGCCCGAACTGAAGCGCTTTCTCGCGCGGACGAACCTGCTGCTCGGCGAGCAGGCGCAGGGCCGGCGGCGCAGCGCGCCGCCCGAGCTCGTGCGCGAGACGGTCGCGCTGTTGTGGCGCGATTTCGCGCTGTTCGGCGCAGCCGCGGAAGACGTCGCGCTCGTCGACGTGCTGCACGACTATGGGTTGACCGTGGACTGGCATGTCGCCGGCACGCCCGCGTCGGAGGCGCTGTGGGAGGCCGACGCCGCGCGGGCCGAGCACGACGCGGTTGCCGTCGCGCCGACCCGTGCGCTCGGCGTCGTGACCGTCAACGCGCATGCGTATGAGGATTTCCTGCAGACGGCCGACGCGTCGATGGCCGATCTGGCCGTCGATCCGGCCGCGGCCGATGCGGGGGCTGCATGGCGCGCATCCGCGGCCGCCTACCGGGTCGGTACGGCCGCGTGCGCGCTCGGGCTCGGTCATGCGGCGCTGCTGGCCGACACGCTCGGGCTCGCGTGGCGCCGCGCCGCGCACGGCATGCCGCTCGCCGACGGCGGGCTCGATGCACACGCCCGCGCGTCCGACATGCTGCGCGCCGCGCTGCTGAAGATCGCCGCGGGGGTGGCGCCGCCGGACCTGACCGCGGCGTCCGGGGCGCTCGGCGCGGCGCTCGGCCGGACCTGACGCACAACGGGGCGCGACCGCAGCGGCAGCCCTTGTCGCGCGGGCCGGCAACACGCTGCCGACAGCGCCCGCGCGCGTGTTAGAGTGCCGTGTGATCCGCGCCGTCGTTGCCAGCGTCGCGCGGCGTTGCTTGTTGATCGCGGCCCGGTCAGGTCGCGGCGTCTTTGCTAAAATTCAAACCATGTCAAAGCCTTCCGATCGCATCAATCTCACCAACCAGTTCCTGATCGCCATGCCGAACATGGCGGATCCGACGTTTTCGGGAACGGTGGTCTATCTTTGCGATCACAGCGAGCGCGGCGCGCTCGGCCTCGTCATCAATCGTCCCACCGACATCGACCTCGAATCGCTGTTCAACCGCATCGACCTGAAGCTCGACATCGAGCCGCTGCTGCACATCCCCGTGTACTTCGGCGGCCCGGTCCAGACCGAGCGCGGCTTCGTGCTGCACGAGCCGGTCGAGGGCGCGAACTACAACTCGTCCATGTCGGTCGAGGGCGGGCTCGAGATGACGACGTCGAAGGATGTGCTCGAGGCGGTCGCGACGGGCACCGGCCCGAAACGCTTCCTGCTGACGCTCGGCCATGCAGGCTGGGGCGCCGGTCAGCTCGAGGAAGAAATTTCCCGCAACGGCTGGCTGACCGTGGCCGCCGATCCCCGCATCGTGTTCGACACGCCGGCCGAGGAACGCTTCGAAGCCGCACTGGGCCTGCTCGGCGTCAGCTCGTCGATGCTGTCCGGCGAAGCAGGGCACGCATGAGTGGCGCGAGCGCGCGCGATGCGACGCTCCTGGCGTTCGACTACGGCGAAAAGCGAATCGGCGTCGCGATCGGCAATGCGCTGACGCGCTCGGCCCGTGCCCTCGTCGTGATTCCCAACCTGAACCGCGAGCACCGCTTCAAGGCGGTCGGCGAACTGCTGGCCGAATGGCGGCCCGACGCGCTCGTCGTCGGCCTGCCGATGCATCCGGACGGCACGCCGCACGACATGACGCAGCAGGCGAAGCGCTTCGGCAACCAGCTGAACGGCCGCTTCGGGCTGCCCGTCACGTGGGTCGACGAACGCTATTCGTCGGTCGAGGCCGAGGCCGGGCTGCGCGAGCGCAACGTGCGCGGGCGCGCACGTGCCGAGATGCTCGACGCCGAGGCCGCGCGCGTGATCCTTCAACAGTATCTCGATCAATTGTCCGACCATGAGCACCATTGACGCCGACGCGCTCTACCGCGTCCTGCTCGACCAGATCCGCGACGCATACGGCACGGCCTTCGCCGAGCCGGGCGGCCCGCGGCTCGCCGGCATTTACAGCGGCGGCGCGTGGCTCGCCGAGCGCCTCGCGCGCGATCTCGGCGCGCCGGCGTTCGGCGTCGTGAACGTCGCGCTGCATCGCGACGACTACGCGAAGAAGGGGCTGCACAGCCAGGCGAGCCCGACGTCGCTGCCGTTCGACGTCGACGGCGCGCGCATCGTGCTCGTCGACGACGTGCTGTACACCGGACGCACCGTGCGCGCCGCGCTCAACGAACTGTTCGACTACGGCCGTCCGGCCGCGGTCGAGCTCGCGGTGCTCGCCGATCGCGGCGGCCGCGAGCTGCCGGTCGCCGCGCGCTTCGCGGGCGGCACGCTCGACGTGCCGGCCGATGCGACGCTCGTGCTCGCGCGCGACGAAGCCGCGCAGCTGACGCTGCGCATCGAGGCGCACGGCGCCTGACCGAACCGCGAAACCGTATCCCGGGCCGCCGGTTCGTACCGCGGCCCGTTTGCATAGTTGGAATCACGCACACCATGACTACCGACACCACTGGCCGCACCGGCAATCCCGCTGCGACCGCGAGCCCCGAGCGGTTCCGCTACGGTTTCCTGAAGGGCAACCCGCAGCTCACGAAAAACGGCGAGCTGAAACACCTGCTGTCGATCGAGGGGCTGCCGCGCTCGATCGTCAACCACATTCTCGATACGGCCGAGCAGTTCGTCAGCGTGACGGACCGCGAGGTGAAGAAGGTGCCGCTCCTGCGCGGCAAGTCGGTGTTCAACCTGTTCTTCGAGAACTCGACGCGTACGCGCACGACCTTCGAGATCGCCGCGACGCGCCTGTCGGCCGACGTGCTGAACCTGAACATCAACGCGTCGTCGACGAGCAAGGGCGAGTCGCTGCTCGACACGATCAACAACCTGTCGGCGATGCATGCCGACCTGTTCGTCGTGCGCCATGCGTCGAGCGGCGCGCCGTATCTGATCGCCGAGCACTGCGCGCCGCACGTGCACGTGATCAACGCCGGCGACGGCCGTCATGCGCACCCGACGCAGGGCCTGCTCGACATGTACACGATCCGTCACTACAAGCGCGACTTCACGAAGCTGCGCGTGGCGATCGTCGGCGACATCCTGCATTCGCGCGTCGCGCGCTCCGATATTCATGCGCTCACCACGCTCGGCGTGCCGGAAGTGCGCGCGATCGGCCCGCGCACGCTGCTGCCGGGCGGCCTCGAACAGATGGGCGTGAAGGTGTTCCACAACCTCGACGAAGGGCTGAAGGGCGTCGACGTGATCATCATGCTGCGCCTGCAGAACGAGCGGATGAGCGGCGCGCTGCTGCCGTCCGCGCAGGAATACTTCAAGACCTGGGGCCTGACGCCGGAGCGCCTCGCGCTCGCCGCGCCCGACGCGATCGTGATGCACCCGGGCCCGATGAACCGCGGCGTCGAGATCGACTCGCAGGTCGCCGACGGTCCGCAGTCGGTGATCCTCAACCAGGTCACGTTCGGCATCGCCGTGCGGATGGCGGTGATGGGCATCGTTGCCGGCAACAGCGACTGAGCCCGCGTACGCGCATCCTTATCCAGGCATTCAACGCATTCAACGCATTCACAGACAGCGCATGAAGATTCATATCCAAGGCGGCACGCTGATCGACCCGGTCGCCGGCACCGAACGGCAGGCCGACGTATTCGTCGCGGACGGCAAGGTCGCCGCGATCGCGGCGGCTGGTGCGGCGCCGGCCGGTTTCAACGCGGACAAGACGATCGACGCGGCGGGCCTGATCGTCGCCCCCGGCCTCGTCGACCTGTGCGCGCGGCTGCGCGAGCCCGGCTACGAGCACAAGGCGACGCTCGCGTCCGAGATGGCCGCGGCCGTCGCCGGCGGCGTCACGACCCTCGTGTGCCCGCCGGACACCGACCCCGTGCTCGACGAGCCGGGCCTCGTCGAGATGCTCAAGTTCCGCGCCCGCAACCTCCACCAGGCCAACGTCCATCCGCTCGGCGCGCTCACCGTCGGCCTCAAGGGCGAAGTGATCACCGAGATGGTCGCGCTGACCGAATCGGGCTGCGTCGGTTTCACGCACGCGAACGTGCCGGTGCGCGACACGCAGGTGTTGCTGCGTGCGCTGCAGTACGCGAGCACCTACGGTTACACGACGTGGTTGCGTCCGCTCGACGCGTTCATCGGCCGTGGCGGTGTCGCGGCGAGCGGTGCGCTCGCGTCGCGGCTCGGGCTGTCCGGCGTGCCGGTCGCGGCCGAGACGATCGCGCTGCACACGATCTTCGAACTGATGCGCGTGACGGGCGCGCGCGTGCACCTCGCGCGGCTGTCGTCGGCGGCGGGCCTCGCGCTCGTGCGCGAGGCGAAGGCCGAGGGGCTGCCCGTGACCTGCGACGTCGGTGTGAATCATCTGCACCTGATCGACGTCGACATCGGCTATTTCGATTCGCAGTTCCGGCTCGATCCGCCGCTGCGCGGCGAGCGCGATCGCGAAGCGATCCGCGCGGCGCTCGCCGACGGCACGATCGATGCGATCTGCTCCGATCACACGCCGGTCGACGACGACGAGAAGCTGCTGCCGTTCGCCGAAGCGACGCCCGGTGCGACGGGGCTCGAACTGTTGCTGTCGCTGACGGTGAAGTGGGCCGACGAAACCAGGACGCCGCTCGCGCAGGCGCTGCGCCGCATCACCGCGGCGCCGGCCGACGTGCTGCAGCTGCCGGCCGGGCGTCTTGCCGAAGGCGGTGCGGCCGATCTGTGCGTGTTCGATCCGCGCGCGCACTGGCGTGTCGAGCCGCGCGCGCTGAAGAGCCAGGGTCACAATTCGCCGTTCCTCGGCTACGAACTGCCGGCTTGCGTGCGTGCGACGCTCGTGGCCGGGCAGGTCGCGTTCGAGCGCCACTGAACCACGCCGGATCTTCGCCATGATCGCACTTCGCAAGCTGCGTCTCGTCTTTCACCTGCTGCGCGGCATGGCGACCGTCGCGCTGCGCTTTTCGCACGTGAGCGCCCCGCGGCGCCTCGAGCTCACGCGCCGCTGGTCGCTCAAGCTGTTGCGGATTTGCGGGATGCGGCTCGTCGTCCACAACGACGGCGCGCGCCTCGACGCGGGCGCGCTCGTCGTCGGCAACCATGTGTCGTGGCTCGACATCTACACCGTCAATGCGTGGCGGCCGACGCCGTTCGTGTCGAAGGCCGAGGTGCGGCAGTGGCCGGTGGTCGGCTGGCTGGCCGAGAAGCTCGACACCGTGTTCCTGCAGCGCGAGAAGCGTACCGAGGCGATGCGCGTCATGCACGAGATGGCGGAGCGGCTGCGCAACGGCGGCGTGATGTGCGTGTTTCCGGAAGGCACGACGTCGGACGGGCAGGGGCTGCTGCCGTTTCACGCGAACCTGTTCCAGGCGGCGGTGTCGGCAGGCTGCGCGGTGCAGCCGATCTGCCTCATGTACGAGGATGCACAGGGGCGGCAGTCGGTCACGCCGGCCTATACCGGCGAACTGTCGCTCGGCAAGTCGCTCGACATGGTGTTGCGCGGCGGCCCGCTGGTCGCGCATCTGTACGTGTGCGAGCCCATTGCGCCGGGTGGCGACCGCCGCGCGACCTCTGCTGCCGCGCGTGACGCGATCGCCGCTGCACTCGAAGCGATGCAGGCGAAGGTCGGCAAGCCGTCGCCCGACGCGCTTGCGGAGCTTGAGAAGCATGCGTATCCGGTAACCGAAGTCGGTGCCGGGGCGACGGGCGATGCGGCGGCCGAAGAGCCGGTGGCGGGGCGCGAGGGGTAAGGCTTCATTGCGCCCCGGTGCGACGCGGGCAGGCTATTCGCCGCCCGGCGCACGGCATGCTTCGCACTGCACCTGCGTGACCGTGCGTTGCGCCGGGTCGGCCGTCAGTCGTACGGCCGACAACCGATTTCCCCACACGCATCCGGAATCGAGCGCGACGATATTGTCGCGCAGCATCAGGCCGAGCGCGGCCCAGTGCCCGAATACGACGGTCACGTTTTCGGTGCGGCGCTGCGGTGCGTCGAACCATGGCAGATAGCCGGGCGGCGCGCTGTCGGGGCCGCCATTCGCCTTGAACTCCATCGTGCCGTCGGACGTGCAGAAGCGCAGGCGCGTGAACGCGTTGAATGCGACGCGCATCCGGTCGCGTTTTTTTAGGTTCGGACTCCATTGGTTCGGCTCGTTGCCGTAAAGGCCTTGCAGTGTGTCGCGCCAATCGGGGGCGCGCAGCGCGCGTTGCAGCTCGTCCGCGAGTTCCAGTGCGAGCGTGGTGTCCCATTGCGGCAACACGCCTGCGTGGACGAGCAGCATCCCGTCCTCGAAGTGCGCGAACGGGCGGTGGCGTACCCAGTCGAGCAGTGCATCGGCGTCGGGGGCGTCGACAATCTCGCCAATCGTGTCGCCCGGACGTTCCGTGCGGATGCCGGCCGAGACGGCGAGCAGGTGGAGGTCGTGGTTGCCGAGGACTACGGTCGCGCGCGGGCCGAGGTCGACCATCGCACGCAGCGCGGCGAGAGAGTCAGGGCCGCGGTTGACGATGTCGCCGGCGATCCAGAGTGGGGTGTCGGCGGGGGCTGAAAGCTTTTCGAACAGCGACTGGAAAGCTGAATGACAGCCTTGGATGTCGCCGATGGCGATGGGGGGGCGGGTCATGAGAGGCAGATCCTGCAGGTTTCGCGCATAAAGGAAAAACACTCGGAATTTCGCTGAAATTTCGCGAGCGTCGTTCTCCGAAATGTGATTGATGTAACAGGAAATTCCATTCTCGACAAGGGTGCGGAGCGCTGTATCAAGTTGTTAGCGGCATGGCTTTTGCGCCGCGTGGCTCCCTATAATTGTCGTTTTCCCGAACAAAATTAGCATTTCATGACTTTGGCGGTCATGCCGACCGGTTAAAATTCCCGGTCTGACGTGGCGACCATGGCCACTTGCTTCGAATTTGATGCGGCGGCGCCTGGAATGTGCGCCGCACACTACCAACGAGGGAACCTCATGATTCTGGTTACGGGCGGCGCGGGCTTTATCGGTGCCAATTTCGTACTCGACTGGCTCCGTGACTCTGACGAGGCTGTGCTAAACGTCGACAAGCTGACGTATGCGGGCAATCTGCGGACGCTGCAATCGCTGGACGGCAATCCGAATCACGTGTTTGCACGCGTCGACATCTGCGACCGCGCGGCGCTCGACGCGCTGTTCGCCGAGCACAAGCCGCGCGCGGTGCTGCACTTCGCCGCCGAAAGCCACGTTGATCGCTCGATCCACGGCCCGGCCGATTTCGTTCAGACGAACGTCGTCGGCACATTCACGCTGCTTGAGGCGACCCGCCAATACTGGAACGGGCTGAACGACGCCGACAAGGCGGCATTCCGCTTCCTGCACGTGTCGACCGACGAGGTGTTCGGCTCGCTGTCGGCAACCGATCCTCAATTCTCCGAGACGACGCCGTACGCGCCGAACAGCCCGTATTCCGCGACCAAGGCCGGCTCGGATCATCTGGTGCGTGCATACCATCATACGTACGGTTTGCCGACGCTGACGACGAACTGTTCGAACAACTATGGTCCGTACCAGTTCCCCGAGAAACTGATTCCGCTGATGATCGCGAACGCGCTCGCCGGCAAGCCGTTGCCGGTGTACGGCGACGGCCAGAACGTGCGCGACTGGCTGTATGTCGGCGATCACTGCAGCGCGATTCGCGAAGTGCTGGCGCGCGGCGTGCCGGGCGAGACCTATAACGTCGGCGGCTGGAACGAAAAGAAGAACCTCGAAGTCGTGCACACGCTGTGCGATCTGCTCGACAAGGCACGCCCGAAGGCAGCCGGTTCGTATCGCGACCAGATTACCTACGTGACGGATCGCCCCGGCCACGATCGCCGCTATGCGATCGATGCGCGCAAGCTCGAGCGCGAGCTTGGCTGGAAGCCCGCAGAGACCTTCGAGACCGGCCTGGCGAAAACGGTTGACTGGTATCTCGACAATCAGGTCTGGGCCGACGAGGTTGCATCGGGCGAGTACCGCAAGTGGGTCGAGACCAACTACGCGAAACGCACCTGAGGAGAAACGCGATGGCACGTAAAGGCATCATCCTCGCGGGCGGTTCCGGCACGCGGCTGTATCCGATTACGCACGTCGTGTCGAAGCAGCTGTTGCCGGTGTACGACAAACCGATGATCTACTATCCGCTATCGACGCTCATGGTCGCGGGCATTCGTGACGTACTGATCATCTCGACGCCGCAGGATACACCGCGCTTCGAGTCGATGCTCGGCGACGGCAGCCAGTGGGGGATGAACATTCAGTACGCGGTGCAGCCGTCGCCGGATGGGCTTGCGCAGGCGTTCATCATCGGCAAGGAATTCGTCGGCAACGATCCGTCGGCGCTGATCCTCGGCGACAACATCTTCTACGGCCACGATCTCGCGAAGCAGCTCGAGCGCGCGCATGCGCGGGAAAGCGGCGAGACGGTGTTTGCGTATCACGTGCACGATCCGGAGCGTTATGGCGTCGTCGAATTCGACAAGTCGTTCCGCGCACTGTCGATCGAAGAGAAGCCTGCGCAGCCGCGTTCGAACTATGCGGTGACCGGTCTGTACTTCTACGACAATCGCGTGTGTGACATCGCGGCCGACATCGAGCCGTCGCCGCGCGGCGAGCTGGAAATCACCGATGTCAATTCGCGCTATCTCAAGGATGGCTCGCTCAACGTCGAGATCATGGGGCGTGGCTATGCGTGGCTCGATACCGGTACGCACGATTCGCTGATCGAGGCGGCCAGCTTCATCGCGACGCTGCAGAAGCGGCAGGGTCTCGTGGTCGCATGCCCGGAAGAGATTGCCTATCGTCGCAACTGGATTGACGCGGAGCAAGTGCTGAAGCTTGCGCAGCCGCTCGCGAAGAACGCGTACGGGCAGTACCTGAAGAACATTCTCATGGATCGAGTCGCATGGCCATCCAAGTAACGGCAACGGCACTCCCCGAAGTCAAGCTGATCGAGCCGAAGGTATTTGGCGATCAACGCGGTTTCTTCTACGAGAGCTTCAATCAGCGCGAGTTCGAGGAAAAGATCGCGTCCGGATTTACGTTCGTGCAGGACAATCACTCTCGCTCGGCGAAAGGGGTGCTGCGCGGTCTGCATTATCAAATCCGGCATGCCCAGGGTAAGCTCGTGCGTGTCGTTGCGGGCGAAGTGTTCGATGTCGCGGTCGACATCCGGCGCAGCTCGCCGAACTTCGGCAAGTGGGTCGGCGTGGTGCTCTCTGCCGACAACTGCCGTCAGCTCTGGATTCCGCCAGGGTTCGCTCATGGTTTCATGGTGCTTTCGGAGTCCGCGCAGTTTCTCTACAAGACCACGGACTACTGGTATCCGGAGCATGAGCGAGGCATTGTCTGGAATGATCCGTCCATCGGAATCGAATGGCCGATCGACGGGATGCCGGTTCTGGCCAACAAGGATGCTGCTGCCCCTCAGCTTGCCGATGCGGAGGTGTTCGAGTGAATATCTTGATCACGGGTGCGGGCGGACAGGTAGGCTGGGCGCTGACGCGTGCGCTGGCCCCGTTGGGCAGCGTCATCGCGGCTGATCGCCGTATGGCCGATTTGTCGAACCCGGCGTCGCTGCGCAAGCTGGTGCTCGACCTGCGACCGACCGTGGTCGTCAATGCGGCGGCCTACACCGCGGTCGACAAAGCGGAGGAGGAGGAGCCGTTAGCAACGCTCATCAACGGCGAGGCACCTGGCGTGCTTGCTGCAGCGACGCGAGAGGTCGACGGCCTGTTCGTGCATTACTCCACCGATTACGTGTTCGATGGATCGACCGGTCACTATCGCGAAGACGCGCAGACCAATCCGCTCAACGCATATGGGCGAAGCAAGCTGGCAGGCGAGCGGGCAGTGGCCGAAGCTGGCGGTAACTGGCTGACATTTCGTACCGCGTGGGTGTACGCAGATCGAGCGGAAAACTTCTTCCTGACGATGCTGCGGCTCGCTGCGCGGCATGAACAGCTGAGCGTCGTCGCCGATCAAACGGGCACACCCACATCCGCGCGGCTGATTGCTTCGCTGACGACTCATGCGGTCGTTCAGGCGCTCGGGCAGATGCGCACCGGCAGCTTTATGTCGGATCTCTACCATATGACGGCAAGCGGAAGTACCAACAGGCACGGCTTTGTCGAGTCGATTGTCGATGGCGCGCGTCGAGTGTTTCCGGAAAAGACAATCAAGACGAGCCGGGTGTTGCCCGTGTCGTCCGATCAGTTTCCTACCGCAGCCATGCGCCCGAAGAACTCTGTTCTCGACAATCAGAAATTTGAAGCGCGATTTGGCCTGAATCGGCCGGACTGGCGCGACGACTTGCACAGAACGATCGCTGATCTTGCCGAGGCGGCGAATTTGTATCGCGTGGCGCTTCGGCCGCTGCTCGACTGATCCAGCGGTTCGACGACGCGGTACGGCAGCGACTCATCAAACGACACGAGTCCCTGGCGAATCGACCGAAATCCATTTTCAATAGGCGTATATGCAGCAACTATCGACCTCGCCGATTCAGGCAATTCGCTTGATGATGGCGAAACGCTCGCTGATCTGGCAGTTCACGAAGCGCGATGTGGTGGGGCGCTATCGCGGCTCGGTGCTGGGGCTGCTCTGGTCCTTCTTCAACCCGCTGCTGATGCTGACAGTCTATACATTCGTGTTCGGCTACGTGTTCAAGGCACGTTGGGGAACAGGAGGTAGCGGTAGCAAGGCCGAGTTTGCCGTGACGCTGTTTGCCGGGATGATCGTGTTCCAGATTTTCGCGGAGTGTATCAACAAGGCACCTTCGCTGATTGTCTCGAATCCGAATTTCGTGAAGAAGGTTGTGTTTCCGCTCGAAATATTACCGGTCGTGACCTGTCTGTCGGCGCTGTTTCACGCGGCGGTGAGCGCCATCGTCTTGATTATCGGCGTGCTTGTCGTGAAGGGCGGATTGTCCGTCACCATGCTGCTTTGGCCGCTCGTCCTCTTGCCGTTTTCGTTGATGGTGCTCGGATTGAGCTGGTTCCTGGCGTCGCTCGGCGTGTTTATACGCGATATTGCGCAATCGATTGGTTTGATTACGGTCGTATTCAACTTCATGTCGCCGGTGTTTTATCCGGCGAGCGCCTTGCCCGCGCCGTTGCGAAAATTTCTCTTTCTGAATCCGGTAACGTATGCGGTCGAGCAATCGCGTGCAGTGCTGATCAATGGACAGCTGATCGATGTCTCCGGTTTCGCTATTTACAGTATTGCAAGCGTTATCGTGTTCGCGCTTGGATTGATGTGGTTTCAACGTTCGCGTAAGGGGTTTGCAGATGTCCTCTGATGTACTCATTCGTGTCGAGAATGTCAGCAAAGTCTATCAGATATACGCGAACCCGCGCGACCGCCTGATGCAGATGTTCTGGCGTCAGCATCGACAGCTTTATCGGGAATTTTGGGCGCTTCGAGATGTTTCATTCGAAGTGCGGCGTGGGGAAACGATCGGTGTACTGGGGCGAAACGGTTCCGGCAAGTCGACGTTGCTGCAGATCATTTCCGGGACGTTGTCGCCCACTGCCGGCAATGTTGAGATCAACGGCAAGATCACTGCTTTGCTCGAGCTTGGCGCCGGTTTTAATCCGGAATTTAGCGGGCGTGAGAACGTTTTTTTGAATGCCTCGATTTTCGGGTTGGACAGTGATGTCATCGAGGAGAAGTACGACGAGATTGCGGCCTTTGCTGACATTGGCGACTTCATCGATCAGCCGGTCAAGACGTACAGCAGCGGGATGTATGCGCGATTGGCCTTCGCGGTAGCGATCTCTCTCGATCCGGAAATTCTCATCGTCGATGAAATTCTCTCCGTTGGCGACGTCTTCTTCCAGGCGCGCTGCATGCGGAAATTAGACGAGTTTCGCGAGAGCGGGGGCACGGTGTTTTTCGTCACTCATGACACACACGCGGTCGAACGTATTTGTACGCGCGGTGTCGTGCTGGACCGAGGCGTGAAGGTATTCGAAGGCAATACGGCCGACGCGGTCAACACCTATTACAAGATGAGCCGCGTCGAAGCGAAAGACGACGCGCCTGCCATTGTCGATGGTGCTGCCGGAAAGTCCGATGCAGGAGGAACAGTCGTCGCGAACAAGGGGCCGTCGGATGCAGTGGCGCTCGGTCATGCAGAGCCGATTTCAGTCCGTCGCGATCACACCGTCACGAACGGCGCCGCGTTTATCGAGGACGTATTCTTTGCCGATGACGCCGGTGAAAGTCGTCAGCATTTCGTCGTCGGAGAGTGGTTGACCGTCACGCTGAACGTTCGCTTCGATACCGACATGGAGGAGATCGATTTTGGCGTCGGCATTCGCGATCGCGTCGGCACGCTGATCGGTGGCGCACATTCGTTTTACTCGCGCGAATCGTTCGGTCCGGTCGTAGCCGGAGAGCGTCACCTGTTGCGGGCACGGATCAAGCTCGACGTGCAGCCGGGCGAATACCTGATGGTCGCGGGCGTTGCGCGTCATTTGTCATTGCAAGTCTATGAGGAATGCTATGGCTTGTACGATTTCTGCGCCATCACCGTAACGGGTGACCGAAAGTTCTGGGGTGGCGTGAAGCTACCTTCCGAGATATCGCATGTTTTGCCTAATGATGCCCAGTTCGTTCGTGAATGACGCATACCGGTGACATCGTAAAGATGAGAATGATGAGTAAGATCGATTTCGAAGCGGTTCCGTTGATGGAAGCGCCTGTTGCGGATGTCGACGTTGATTGCAGGAACGCGACGTCGGAGCGCAACTTCGCTTGTTTGGGCGCGGCGCGTGCGCTGAACGAAATTTACGAAGACGCGCCGGAAACGCGGGTCGTCTGGCAGCCCGATGTGTATTGGGAAGCGTCGCAGATCGCGGAGCGGATGGCAGTTACGACCGTGATCGATGTCGGCTGCGGGAATGGCGAGAAGCTTGCCCACTATTTTCCCGAAGAGCGGTTCCGTACGGTCGGACTCGATTTCCAGGGTTCCCTGTCGCTCGTGCGTGCGGCGTTTCCCGAGCGTCGCTGGATCGAATGTGACCTGACCTCGCAGGATGATCTGGCGCGTGCGGCAGATACGCTTGCGGTCGATGGGCCGGCGCTGTTCATCCTGTCGGACGTTATCGAGCATCTGGCGGATCCGTTGCCGCTGCTGGCGTGGTTGCGCAGTTTTCTGCTGAAAAACCCGCAGAATCGTCTCGTCATATCGACTCCGGATCGGTTGCAACAGGGCTATGCCGACGAAAACGGCAAGCCGGCAAACGACGCTCACCTGCGTGAATGGTCTCTCGACGAACTGTCGTGCTTCCTCGCATCGTCCGGATTCGAGATCGTCCGGCGCGGCATGACGCGCATGAACCAGTTTGATCCCGGTTTTTCGACAATTCTCTTCGAGCTAGCCTGTACGCGTGAAGGGTACCTGTCGTTTCTCAAGCAAGCAGGGCTGATTTATCACGACGCATTGCCGCGGCACCTGCTGGTCACGACCGAGTACGCCGGGCTGCACAGCACGGGTGGAATCGGAACGTTTGTAGCCGAACAACGCCTCACATATGGCAGCGATGTGACGCTTTGCCTGTTTGCGGGTGCGGTGGCGGACATCGACGCGCAGCTCATTCGGCAACTCGCGCTCGTTACCCCGGCCGTTTTGCTCGATGAGGCCGATATCGAGCTGCTTCCACTTGAAGACCGGATCCTGCGCGCGGTTCAGCAGCTGCTTTTCTACTTTCCTGACCTGGACTCGATCCAGTACGGCGACTATCAGGGCATCGGATGTCGAATCGCTCAGGCGAAGCGTGCCGGTATGCTGCCGCAGAGCGTCGAGGTCATCGTGCATTGCCACGGTGTAACGCACTATCTCGAGAACGCGCACGAAAGTTGGTTCGGTACGTCGCATGTCGGGGTGGCGGAAAGGGAGAAGATCTCCGTAGAAAAGGCGGATCGCGTCGTATTCCCGACGGAATTCCTGCGCGACCTCTATGACGAAACCGGATTCCTGATTGCTCCCGAGCGCATCACGATGCTGCGCTATCCGTACCATGCTCCGGTCGCCGAGCAGAAGCCAGCCGAGCGAATCGATACGCTGGTCTTCTTTGGCAAGCGTTCGACCATGAAAGGGTATGGGCTCTTCCTGCAAGCACTTGCCCGCGATGACGCAGGCTTGTGGAAAGGGCTTGGGATTCGGACTATTACGATCATCGGTCCGAACGTCGATCACAGCGCTGAAAACGCCGTGTTGCTCGACTCGTTGAAGCGCGAGTACAACGTCGAGGAGTTCACGAACCTGGATCGTTCCGCCGCCATGGAGGCGATCCATCGGCGCGCCCCGCGTTCCATTTGCGTGATGCCGTATCTCGCCGACAATCATCCGCTTGCGTTGCTGGACGTGACGTATTCGACCGCACTCCCGTGCATGGTCCGTGCCGGTGGAGTGGCGGACCTGATTCCGGCGGAGTACCGCAAGGCGTTGATGAGCGCGCCGGACGATACGGCACTGCGTAACGTCATGATCGACCTTATCGAGATGCCGATTGTCGAACGGGGACGTCTGCAGGGCGATTTCCTGCGCGCGATGCTCGACAAGCAGAACCAGATCAACGAGAGCGTCAAGGCATTTCCTTCGACGCGGGCGGTTGCGCCGCGGGGGCCGGAGACAGGTCGGGCCACCATCATCGTGCCGGTGTTCAACACGCCGATTCCGTATCTTGAAGATCTTGCGTACGCGCTGAACCGGCAGACGGTCATTCCGGAAGAGGTCATCTTCGTCGACGACGCCTCCCATGGAGACTATCACTCCCGGCTTGCGGAAGCGCTCGAGACGGCGCTGCACGTTCCGTACCGGCTCTTGCGTCACCGCGAGAACAAGGGGCTGGCGGGCGCGCGCAATACCGGTCTTGCCGCCGCCAAGTCGAAATATGTGATCAACGTCGATTCCGACGACGTGCCGTTGAACGATTTCGTGCGCGATATCACGCGTGCGCTGGAATCGGACGATGACGTTGTCGCTGCAACTCCTTATCTGCAGGCGTTTGACGACGAGCCGGATTTCAATCGTGCGCGCAAGGGCGGATACGTTTATCGGCCGCTTGGCGACGGCGTCATCGCATCGCAGCTGGACAATCTGCTCGGCCATGCCAATTCGGGCTTCAAGCGTGAGGCCTTGCTTGAATATGGCGGATGGGACGCGACGTCGAAGTCGATGTGGGAAGACTGGGCGCTGTATCTCAAGATCACGTCCAGTGGAAAAAAGATTGCCGTCATACCCAAGGCAGGTTGCCTGTATCGGGTACGTTCATCGTCGATGCTGAGGACGTATCGAACCTGGCCGGCGATGTGCCGTTTGGCCCGCAACATGAACGGCCTGCCGCGCTTCGAGAATTTCCGGCTGCAGGCGATGATGCGGTATCTGCGTGAAACCGAGGCGTCGCAGAGCGCATTGCAGGCGCAAATCACCGGTTTGAATGGCCATATCGCTTCGCTGGAGGCGCTGGCCGCCGCGCAGCAGAAGCAGCTCGATCGCGCATCGATGCGGGCGGTGCGGCGTGCTGCCGATGGTATCGCGCGTTATCAGGTGCTGTATGCCTTATTGCGTCGAGGCGGTTTGCTCGGCTGGAAGGCTGCCCGGTATCTCGCTCGCCAGAAGCGGCAATGGCGCGCTGACAAAAGGCAGGATTTCTGATGAAGGCAACCGTTCTGATCCCCACCAAGAACGCCGGGCCACTGTTCCGGGAGGTGTTGGAGCGTTTGCTCGAACAGCGCGTGCCCTGGCCGTTCGAGATTCTGGTGATCGATTCCGGATCGAAAGACGAGACCGTGGCGCTGTGCCGGTCATATCCTGACATTCGGCTCGTTCAAATCGAACCGCACGAATTCGGCCACGGCAAGACGCGTAATCAGGGAATTCGGCTTGCAAACGGTGAATTCGTCGCAGTCATCACGCAGGATGCGTTGCCCGTTGATGAACACTGGCTCGCGAACTTGGTGTCGGCGTGCGAGCAACGGGACGATATTGCCGGGGCATTCGGACGTCATTTGCCGTATATGAGTGCCAGTCCCTTCGTCAAGCGCGATCTGCAGTTGCACTTCGATGGCTTCGCGCGGCACGACGCGATCGTCAAACTGGATGACCCGGAACGCTACAAGCGCGAAGCCGGGTACCGTCAGTTCCTGCACTTCTTCTCGGACAACAACGCATGTGTCCGAAAATCGGTGTGGGAGCGCATCCCATATCCGGATGTCGATTTCGCGGAAGACCAGATCTGGGCGCAGAAAGTGATCGAAGCCGGCTACGCGAAGGCTTATAGCGATGCGGCGGCGGTGTATCACAGTCACGATTTCGGCGTGGTGGAGACCCTGCGCCGCAGCTTTGATGAATCACGGGCGTTCCGTCGCCTGTTTGGCTACCGCCTTTGTCCGTCACTGATGCAGATGCTGTTGATGGCTGGCCGGACGACGCAGCGCGACTGGCAATACTGTCTGACGCATCGCGATACCCCCTTGCGCTTCCTCGTGGTGGCTCCGTTGTTGAATTTCGCGAAGCAGGCCGGCTACTACCTTGGAGGCGAGTGGGGCGAACATTCGATGGTAGGGAGGCTATCGCTGGATCGAAAGAAGAGAGTCGGATTGTGATGACAGCGGAACTGATTTGTGATGATTAGGCAAACGATTCAACATTTGATTCTCATTCGCAGAAAGTTGGGCTGGCGCCAGTTTCTGGGTTTTCTGGCGATACGGATCGCCAGGAACTTGTGCATGCTCGTTTTTCGTCCGCGTCGCTTCCTTGCCCGTATGCGCGGGCGTATGCAGGGACAGGGCACGATGGTGCCCGATATTGTTCGCCACTACCAATTCGTGCTGGCGCAGCCGGCGAGCGGCACGTCGGCCGGCATCATCCCCCTTCGCACGGTAAATTGGGTGATCCCGGATTTCGGCATCGGATCCGGCGGACATCTGAACATCTTTCGCTTTGCACTCGCGTTGGAGCGGGCCGGCTTCACCTGTACGATCGTGATCGATGGATCGAGCCAGTTTGCATCGGGGCATGATGCGCGGGAGAGCATCCGGCGTCATTTTGTCCCGTTGAACGCGCAGGTCGTGATCGGCGCGGGCAACATGCCGCCGGCTGAGTTCACGTTTGCGACGAGTTGGCATACCGCCTATTCGGTACGTGCATTCAGCGACACCCGGCATCGTTGCTATTTCGTGCAGGACTTCGAACCGTATTTCTATGCGCACGGCAGCGAGTACATATTTGCCGAGAATACTTACAAATGGGGGCTGACCGGAATCACGGCGGGGAACTGGCTGGCTGAGAAGCTCGGAAAGGAGTACGGAATGCGTGCGTATCCATTCGGTTTCTCGTACGACAAGGCGCTATACGCGAACGACGGCGCTCCCCGTCCGGCGGACGATCGGCGGCGCGTGTTCTTTTATGCGCGTCCTCCGACCGCCCGGCGTGCCTTCGAACTGGGTGTCCTGGTGCTGGCCGAAGTGGCTGCCCGACACCCCGAGGTTGAAATCGTGATGGCGGGCTGGGACTTGTCCGGCTATTCCATGCCGTTCAATTTCCGCGATGCCGGAATCCTGAGTCTCGACGCGTTGCCGGCGCTGTTTCGATCGTGTGACGTCGCCCTGGTGCTGTCTTACTCGAACGCGTCCTTGCTGCCGCTGGAATTGATGGCGTGCGGGTGCGTCGTCGTGAGCAACGACGGGCCCCACGTCGAATGGTTGCTGAACGACAAAGTCGCAAAACTGGTGGAGTCCGATGTCGGTGCGATGGCGGACGCAATTTGCGAACTACTGGAAGACACCCATCAGCGGGAGCAGTTCAAGGAGGCCGGCCTTGAGTTTTGCCTGCAAACCGATTGGGAGCGGGAAGGCCGCCTGGTGAGCGAGTATTTGACGCAGCTGGCGGAGAACCAACATACAGAGAATGGCCAAGCGAGGAAACCGCTATGAACGTACTGGTATTGGGCGGGGAAGGATTTATTGGTTCTCATCTCGTCGAGGCTCTGGTCGCGACCGGTCATCGCGTCTCTCTTTTCGATCGTGACCGGGGGCCGCTATTGCCCGAGTCGGTGCGAGCGTCGGTACGTACGGCATACGGTGACTTTTGCGATACCGAGAAGCTCATGCCCGTGCTCGATTCGGTGGATGTCGTCTACCACCTCATTTCGACGACACTGCCGAAGTCGTCGAACGAGTCGCCGTTATTCGACGTGACGTCCAATGTATGCGGAACGCTGAATATGCTCGAGAAGGCACGAGCAAGCGGCGTGCGCAAGGTGGTATTCGTCTCGTCGGGTGGAACCGTGTACGGCATTCCGCAGTCGCTGCCGCTTTCGGAGGCACACCCGACCGAACCGATCTGCTCTTATGGCATCACGAAGCTGGCCGTCGAGAAGTATCTGCATCTGTTCCATACCCTTTATGGTCTCGATTATGCGGTGCTGCGCGTCTCGAATCCGTATGGCGATCGGCAGCAAGCCGGGCGTGGGCAGGGAGTCATCGGGACGTTCGTGAATCGAATCGTGAACGGAAATCCGATCGAGATTTGGGGCGACGGCGAAGTGATTCGCGACTATATCCATGTGTCGGACGTGATCGCGGCATTGTTGCGTAGCGCGGACGATACGGGCGCCGATAAGATTTTCAATATCGGCTCGGGTGTCGGTCACAGCCTGAAGCAGATACTTTCGTGCCTGCATGAAATTACCGGCGTTCTACCCGATGTCCGTTGGTCGGAGCAGCGCAGCTTCGACGTACCCAAAAATGTGCTCGACATCGCACGAGCCACGCGTTCGCTCGCCTGGTCGCCCCGCGTGGCGCTGATCGACGGCATCCGATCGGTCTACGAATCGGCGGTCGCGTCCCGGGGTGCGGCCTCCACGCAGTTTTCGCGTTGATCTCCAGTACTCGCGACAACATGACAGTCGGTCAACCGGCGCGGCCGGGGGTCGCCGCCGTCGTCGTCACATTCAACCCTGTGCTCCCAACACTGGAAGCCCAGTTGACGTCATTGCGTCCGCAGGTCTCGCGAATCGTCCTGGTCGACAACGGCTCCGACGCCTCAGCGCTCGCATCGGTGGCGGAACTGGGCCGGCGTCTCGATTGCGACATGATTCCGCTCGGCAGGAACGCCGGCATCGGGGCCGCGCAGAATCGTGGTATCGAGCACGCACTGGCGAGGCATGCGGACTACGTATTGCTGATGGATCACGACAGTGTGCCGTTTGAATGCATGGTGGACGCCTTGGTCGAGGCGGACCGCGCGCTGCGTGCGCGCGGCGTCAACGTCGCCGCGGTTGGTCCCGTGACGGTAGACAAGCGCAACGATGTCGAGGGGCAGTTCGTCAAACTCGAGGGCTGGTCGGTGAAGCGCCTCGCTTGTGAAAACCAGGACGACGTCGTCGAGGCGGATTTCCTGATTGCCTCGGGCACACTGATTCATGCCGCGGTACTGGCCGACGTCGGAATGATGAAGGAGGGTATGTTCATCGATCACGTGGATACCGACTGGTGCTTTCGTGCGCGTGATCGAGGAGGCCGGCTCTTCGGCGTAGGCCGTGCGCGTTTGTCCCACGAGCTGGGCGACAGTGCTCGGCGTGTCTGGCTCGGACGGTGGCGTCATGTATTCGTTCATTCGCCTACCCGCGACTACTACGTATTTCGGAATACCATCCTCATGATGCGCGGTACGCCGATGCCGCTCGCGTGGAAATTGCACTTTCTTTATCGCCTCTGCCAGTTTCTCGTCTTTTTCGGCCTTGGCGTCTCCCCGAGGTTGCAGCGATTGAGGTGCATGATGTTCGGGTTCGCTCATGGGCTCGTCGGCCGAACAGGCTGCAAACCCTCCGATGTCTGATGCTTCATTGCAGGCGCCGACGTGCGTTGCCGCATATCCGCGCTGTTTGAGTTGCCATGCAGGGAACCCCACGCGTGAAACAAACGCAAGATGACGTGCGCCTGCTGCAGGCTGGCAGCGAAGCTGAACTGTCCGTCTCCATCGTGCTCTACCGGCCGGACGAGGCGAGGCTCGTCGCGACACTCGAAAGCCTGCGTCGAGCCATTTGCGGCTTGCGCGAGGGGGTACGGCCAATTCGGGGGCATGTCGTGCTGGTGGACAACGGCGGCTCGCCGGTGCTGGATCAGATGCTGGCGGCGTTGCGCGAGCAGGGTATTGCCTGCACGGTACGTGCCGGTCACGGTAACGTCGGATACGGGCGAGGACACAACCTCGCAGTCGAAAGCATATCGAGTGCGTACCATTTGATCCTGAATCCCGATATCGATCTCGATCCGATGTCGCTCGAGCGCGCGCTTGCCTTTCTCGATGCGCATCCGGATGTGGGTCTGCTCACGCCCCTTATCGCGGATGAATTCGGACAGCTGCAATATCTGTGCCGCCGTCCTCCCACTGTTCCGGATCTGGCGATTCGCGGATTCTTGCCGCAATCGGTGCGTCGCCTGTTCGGCAAGCGCCTGGCTCGCTACGAAATGCGCGACCTCATCAACGATCACGACATCGTGTGGGATCCGCCTATCGTCAGCGGCTGCTTCATGCTGTTCAGGACCGAGGTCCTGAGGAAGCTCGACGGTTTCGACCCGCGCTACTTCCTGTATTTCGAGGACTACGACCTCAGCCTGCGCGCGCATGAAATTGCCCGCGTCGCGTATGTGCCGTCGGTCCGCGTGGTCCATCACGGCGGTGGAGCGTCCCGCATGGGCTTTGCACACATTCGCATGTTTGTCGCATCGGCTTTCAAGTTCTACAACCGCTTCGGCTGGAGGCTGTGGTGAGCCATCTCGTCGTTACCGGCGCAAACGGCTTCGTCGGCCGCGCGGTATGCCGCCGCGCGCTGGCGGCCGGGCATACCGTTACCGCACTGGTGAGGCGTTCGGGAGGATGCATCGGTGGCGTGCGCGAATGGGTGCACGGCGGTACCGATTTCGAGGGCCTCGATGAAGGGTGGCCAGCCGATCTGGCCGCCGACTGCGTGATCCATCTCGCCGCTCGCGTGCACGTGATGCGTGACGAGTCGCCCGATCCGGACGCCGCGTTCGACGCAACCAACGTTACCGGTACGCTGCGTCTCGCGGAAGCAGCGCGCCATCACGGCGTGCGCCGCATCGTGTACGCCAGCAGCATCAAGGCGATAGGCGAGAGCGATGGTGGGGTGCCGTTGTCTGAGGCAGCGAATCCCGATCCGCAGGACGCATACGGCCGTTCGAAGCTGCGCGCTGAGCGGCAACTTGCGCTGTTCGGTGCGGCGAACCAGCTCGACGTCGTGGTCGTTCGGCCTCCTCTGGTCTACGGTCCTGCGGTCCGCGCGAACTTCCTGCGAATGATGGATGCGGTCGCGCGCGGGATGCCGCTGCCGCTCGGTGCCATCGCGGCGCGCCGCAGCATCGTCTACGTCGAGAACCTTGCCGACGCGCTGCTGCAATGCGCCATCGATCCGCGTGCGGCCGGCGAATGCTTCCACGTCGCCGACGACGACGCACCATCGGTCACGGACCTGCTGCGTGTTGTCGGCGACGCGCTCGGCAAGCCGGCGCGCCTGATCGCCGTGCCCTCCGTCGTGCTGCGTGCGCTCGGCGCGCTGACCGGCCGCAAAGCAGCAGTCGCGCGCTTGACCGGCAGCCTGCAGCTCGATACGGGACGGATCACCCGCGTGCTCGGCTGGCATCCGCCTCATACGACACGAGAGGGCCTCGAAGCGACTGCAGCATGGTATCGTTCGCGCGATACACAACAATAGCCGACATGCATTTCCCGATATCCACGTGGCCTGGTGTGATCGCGGTGGCGCTGGTCGCCGCCGTCGCGTCGACGGCGATCTTGCGCGTACTGCTCGCGACCGGCCTCGCATGGCGCCTCGCCACGGACATTCCGAACAATCGTTCGCTCCATACGCTGCCGACGCCGCGCGTCGGCGGATGGGGCATCGTGCCCGTGTGCGTTGTCGCGCTGATGGCGCTTGCGCCCGCGTTGTGGCTGATCGCTGCGGCTGCGGCCGGGCTGGCCGCGATGTCGCAAATCGACGATCGGCGCGGGTTGCCGGCCCGCGTGCGCTTCTCGGCTCACCTTGCGGCAGTGGTTGTGCTGATCGTCTCCTATCCAGCCGCGGCGCCCTGGTGGCTGCTCGCCGGCGTCGGCTTCGTGATGGTCTGGCTAACGAACCTGTATAACTTCATGGACGGTGCCGACGGCCTCGCGGGCGGTATGGCCCTGTTCGGCTTCGGGGCATACGCGATCGCGGCGCTGACCAGTGCGAAGCCGTCGCCGGAACTCGCCGTGGCTGGCGCGGGGATAGCCGGTGCGGCGTTCGGCTTCCTGTTGTTCAACTTCCATCCGGCCCGCCTGTTTCTCGGCGACGCAGGCTCGATTCCGCTGGGATTCCTGGCCGGGGCGCTCGGTTACTGGGGATGGCGTGCCGGTATCTGGCCGATCTGGTTTCCGGCACTGGTGTTCGCGCCCTTTATCGCTGATGCATCTGTAACACTTTTGAGGCGTCTGTTACGTGGAGAAAAGTTCTGGCAGGCCCATCGAGAGCATTATTATCAAAGGATGGTCCGCTCGGGCGTAGGTCACCGCCGAACTGCGCTTTGTTGGTACCTCATCATGCTCGCGGGCATAATCGTCGCCGTGTGGGCAAAGGGCCGCCCTGAACAGCAGCAATGGCTGTTGTTTTTCGCATGGTATGGCGTCCTCGCATGTCTCGGATTGGTGATCGACGTGCGCTGGCGCCGGTTTCAGTCTGCCGCCGAAAACAACTCTTGAGGTTTCCTGCCGATGTTGCGATCCAAAGCATCATGGCTTTCGCTGAGCGCTTTCTTGTTTGACCTGACGGCGGTCACCGCCGCGTGGTTGTTCGCCTATCTCGTCCGATTCAACGGAAGCGTTCCGTTCGATTTCATGAGCGGCGCGCTGACGGCGCTCGTCTGGGTGCTCCCCGTCTACGCGTTGATGTTCCACGTGTTCGGCCTGTATCGCGGCCTGTGGGTGTTCGCGAGCCTCCCTGACCTTGTGCGCATCTCGAAGGCGGTGAGCGGCGGCGGCGTGATCGTGATGATCGGCGCCGTGATGTTCCAGCCGTCGCCGATTATCCCGCGCTCGGTACTGCTCGTGTCGCCATTGATGTTGTTCCTCGCGATGGGCGGCGCCCGCGCGCTGTACCGAGCAACGAAGGAGTTCTACCTGTACGGCGGGCTGGTCGGGCAGGGCAAGCCTGTGCTCGTGCTCGGCGCCGGCACGGCCGGCGCGAGCCTCGCGCGCGAACTGTCGCGTTCGGGGGAATGGCGTCTGGTGGGCCTCCTCGACGACGATCCGACCAAGCAGGGGCGCGAGATCTACGGCTACAAGGTGCTCGGCTCGTTCAACGACCTGAAGCACTGGACCGACGCGATGAAGGTCGAATACGCGATTATCGCGATTCCATCCGCGTCCGTTGAAACGCAGCGTCGCGTCGCGACGCTGTGCGTGCGTGCCGGTGTGAAGGCGATGGTGCTGCCTTCGCTGACCGCATTGATGCCGGGCCAGGGGTTCCTGTCGCAGGTGCGCAATATCGACCTCGAGGACCTTCTGGGCCGCGATGCGGTGACGATCGACACGCCGCACGTCGAGGCGCTGCTGCGCGGCCGCGTCGTGATGGTAACCGGCGCGGGCGGTTCGATCGGTTCCGAGCTGTGCCGGCAGATCCTCCGCTTCAAGCCGGCGCAACTGGTTGCGTTCGATCTCTCCGAATATGCGATGTATCGACTCGCCGAGGAATTGCGGGAACGCTTCCCCGACCAGCCGGTGATACCGATCATCGGCGACGCAAAGGATTCGCTGCTGCTCGACCAGGTGATGTCGCGCTACGCCCCGCATATCGTGTTCCATGCGGCGGCGTACAAGCACGTGCCGCTGATGGAAGAGCACAACGCATGGCAGGCGCTGCGCAACAACGTGCTGGGTACCTACCGCGTCGCGCGTTCGGCGATCCGCCACGACGTGCGCCATTTCGTACTTATCTCGACCGACAAGGCCGTCAATCCGACCAACGTGATGGGTGCGAGCAAGCGTCTCGCCGAGATGGCCTGCCAAGCGCTGCAACAGACGAGCGCGCGCACGCAGTTCGAGACGGTGCGTTTCGGCAACGTACTCGGTAGCGCAGGTAGCGTGATTCCGAAGTTCCAGCAGCAGATCGCGAAGGGCGGCCCGGTGACGGTCACCCATCCGGAGATCACGCGCTTTTTCATGACCATTCCGGAGGCGTCGCAACTCGTGCTGCAAGCGTCGAGCATGGGGCGCGGCGGCGAGATTTTCATCCTCGACATGGGTGAGCCGGTCAAGATCGTCGATCTCGCGCGCGATCTGATTCGCTTGTACGGATTCTCGGAAGGGCAGATCCGGATCGAATTCACGGGACTGCGGCCAGGCGAGAAGCTCTACGAGGAACTGCTCGCGGACGACGAGACCACCACGCGCACGCCGCATCCGAAACTACGGATCGCACGTGCGCGGGAAGTGCCGGACCATCTGCTCGACGAGTTGTTGCCGTGGCTGATGCAGCACCGCGTGCTCACCGATGACGAAGTGCGGCGCGATCTCCGGCGCTGGGTGCCTGAATATCAGACGGCTGTGGCGCCGGTGTTGCAGAGTGTGCCAAGGCGTGTGGTGTCGGGTGAATCGGCTTGATACGATCGCGCTAATCAAACCTGTAGGTTATGGAACTGTGCCGTTCAGTAAGTTGCTGAACGGCTTTTTTGTTGGTGGGTAGCAGCAGGCAAGTGATGTTGGGTGATGTACGTTGGCGCATGTTGCAAGCTTCGAAAATAATTTGAGGATATATTAAGTTCGATATAAGTCGTAATGTTGGTGGATCCTTGTGCTTGCATTCGGTTTAAGAAATTAATGTGAAAATATTGCCCTCATCACGCGTCTGGATTTAACAATTAATTAATCTTGAAGAAGCCGAGTTGAGGTGATTGACTATTGGCATGCTCCTGCGTATGTTTGGCGACGGGGCAGAACTTGATTGGCTGGGGTAATCGCGTTCGCTCTTGCTTCCTTTCTTCATATGTCGGACATGTCGCGGACCAACGAAAAGCCGCGATTGCTGACGCGCTGTTGTGGTAGAGGGGAAACCGTAAGAAATTTAATAAATAAATTGAGACCAATCCAATGAAAACCGGGCATATTGCACGATCTTTGATCGGGGCGCTTGCAGCGTTGGCGCTTGGTGGTTGCGGGGATGGCGATAATTCAGCTGCGGCTACGGCGCAGGCTTACAAGTTATCAACACTGCGGGCCTCGGGAAATGTTGTGGGCTCGACGCCGTTGAGCGCTACCGCACCCGTTCACGTTGCGTTGGTTCTGAAGCTGAATAACGAAGCCGAGCTCGACGATTTTTTACGGAGAGCAAGGACGCCAGGCAATGCCAGCTTCGGAGCCGTGCTTAGCTCGGCGCAAGTCGCGGCCAGATACGCACCTACTACCGGGCAGGTCTCCGCCGTGAAAGCCTATTTGCAAAATAATGGCTTCACGAACATCACGGTGGCTGGCAACAATATGCTTGTCGAAGCCGATGCGCCAGCCAATGTGGTTTCCGACGCGTTCCGGACGACATTGGTATCGGTCGCAATGGCCGACGGAAGTCAAACGCATATCAATACTACCGCCGAGACGGTGCCCAGTGCCATCAGCGGCATTGTTCGGTCCGTTCTGGGTTTGGATACCGCAACCCGCTTGCGCACACACGGCATCCGGGCTTCAGTCTCGACAAGCGGTCCTACGGCGAGCGAGTCGCCGACAACTGCGGCAGTAGCGGCAGGGCATTACCCCACGGCCTTTCCCGCCATCTACTCCGTGGGCAACACGCCGGCGGCAGGCAACATCACCGTGGGCATCATTGCCGAAGGAAATCTATCGCAACCTCTTGCTGATCTGACTACATTCACAAATAACAACCGGTTGCCCGCTGTACCCGTTTCGGTAATCAATGCAGGAACGCCAAGTCCCGATACGAGCGCGAACGCGGAATGGTCGCTCGATAGCCAAAGCATTGTCGGTATGTCAGGTGGCGTGAGGCAACTCAATTTCTATGTTGCGTCATCCTTCGCATGGAGCGATATGGCCAGCGCCATCAATCGGGCGGTGTCGGACAATACTGCTCGGGTTATTAACATGTCGATTGGCGGATGCGAGAGCTTCGCGCCTACTGCGTCCATCGATCAGATGCTCAAACTCGCCGTAGCGCAAGGGCAGACGTTTTCGGTGAGCACTGGCGATTCAGGCAGCGTTGCATACGGTTGCTCGGGAACCTCAGTGGAATATCCTGCTAGTTCGCCGTACGTCGCCGCCTTGGGTGGCACAACGCTGTACACGAACGCGGACGGAAGCTATGCCGGCGAGACGGCATGGAACTCGGGTGGCGGCGGCATCAGCGTCGTGGAACCTATTCCGTCGTGGCAGTCGAACGTACCTCCGCTCAATGGGCGAGCCAATCGCGGCACGCCAGACATTGCGTTTGATGCTGATCCTAATAGTGGTGCGCTGATCATTGTAGGGGGGCAGACCCAGCAATGGGGCGGGACGAGTCTGGCCGCGCCGTTGTTTGCCGCGACGTGGGCGCGCATCCTCTCCGGCAGTTGCGCGGCGAATCCGGGAATCGCACCGCCGGCCTTGTATGGATTTCAAGCGACGACGCCGTCCATTTTCCGCGATATCTCCAGCGGTTCGAACGGTGCATATAGTGCTGGTCCAGGCTGGGACTTTGTGACCGGTTGGGGCACGCCGAACGTCAGCATATTGCATTCTGCGATTTGCGTTCCCACGACGCCGATCTACGGCGGCAATCTTAACGAAGGAACAACGCTGAGCCCGGGCCAAATACTATATTCAGCCTCCAGAAACCATGAACTCGTCATGCAATATGACGGTAACCTCGTGCTTTACAACGTGGCTAACGGTGCTGCGATATGGAATTCGGGAACATCGGGAAATCCGGGGGCATATGCCGCTTTCCAGCTTGATGGAAACTTCGTTGTTTACGGAGCGGGCGGCAAGGCGCTGTGGTCCTCGTCGACCAACGGCACGCCTTATGATCAACATCTCGCCGTACAAGATGACGGCAACATGGTGATCTACGAGGCACATGTGCCTTTGTTTTCCACGGGGACCGCTACGACAGGCTATCCGAACTCTCCAAGCGGGCCTGCTGTCTGGAATGGCGGCACCACCCTCGTGAGCGGCCAGAATTTCGCTTCGGGCAACGGCGCGAATGTTCTGGTCATGCAGGGCGACGGCAATCTGGTGCTGCTTCGCCAGGGGGTTCCGCAATGGAATTCAGGGACTTCCAGTCATCCCGGTGCGTATGCGGCGATGCAGACCGATGGCAATCTAGTCGTCTACAGTTCGGCTGGCGCCGCGCTATGGAATTCTGGTACGAGTGGACATCCGGGGGCAGCAACTTACGTACAAGACGATGGTAACGTCGTGATCTATGCGCAAGTGCCGCACTGGAGTACCAACACTGCCGGAAGCTAGCGCTCTGTGGTTGACCGCGGCCAGCAGTAACACGCTGGCCGCCACCCCTCAATGCCCGCGCTTTTCCTTCCTCACCACCATCCACCTCGGCGCCCTGAACCTGACGATGCTGATATACAGCCAAACATAGGTCAGCGCGAACAGCACCACGAACACGAACAGGTGCACCGTGTGCCGCCAGAACAGCGTCGCCGGAATCACCGCGACGAGGCACAGCAGCCACAGATACGGCGACGTCAGCGAATTCCGGCGCGTAAGGTCATGCGCATGCTTCGTCCCGACGGCCCATCGCATCAGCCGCTTGTACACGAGCATGTGCAGGTGCACGCCGTCCGGAATCCCCGGCGACATCCCGCGGATGAACTTCTTCCGGTAGATCGAGAAGCAGGTCTCGAAGATCGGATACATGAACAGCAGTACCGGGTACCACGCCGACACCTCGTGATTGCGCATCACCAGCATGATCGCGAGCTCGGCGAGCATGAAGCCGATGAAATACGCGCCGCCGTCGCCGAGGAAGATCAGGCCGGCCGGGAAATTCCACAGGAAGAAGCCGAGCACGGCGCCCATCATGATGATCGATGCGGACATCACGACCGGGTCGTTGACGTGGAATGCGACGTAGGCGAGCGACGCGAACATCATGAAGCTGACCATCGACGCGAGGCCGTTGAAGCCGTCGATGATGTTGATCGCGTTGGCCAGTGCCGCGACGGCGAGCACCGTGATGAACGCCGAAATGGCCACGTAGTGGAGCAGGAAGTCGAGCGGCGGCACGCTGATGCGCGTGACCGCGATGTTCAGCAGCCAGAACGCCAGCGCGGCCGCGCCCATGGTGCACAGCAGCCGCGCGCGCGGCGACACGCGCTTGGTCAGGTCCTCGACGAGCCCGGACAGGAACGCCGGCAGCCCGCAGGCCACGATGCCGAGAATGCTGCCGGCGATCGTCGGATAGCGCCGGGTCAGGAGCAGCGCGGCAATGACGACGCCGGCGAGGATCCCGATGCCCCCGACGCGCGGCACCGGCCGCACGTGGAATTTCTGCACGCCGGCCAGGTCGCTGTCGATCGAGAATTTCTCGTGCAGATGCGCATAGCGCACGATGAACAGGGTGACGAGCAGGGAGACGATGAAGCCGGATGCGAAGCTGAGCATGGGATCGCTCGAAAAATGGACAGCGGATTATACAAAACCGCGGGGGTTCCCCTCCTGCCATTTCCAGTGGTCGGCGCACATCTCCTCGATCCCGAGCGTCGCGCGCCAGCCGATCAGGTCGGCGGCGGCCTGCGGATTCGCGTAGCACTCGGCGATGTCGCCGGGGCGGCGCGCGACGAGTTCGTACGGCACTGGGCGGCCCGATGCCTTCTCGAACGCGCGCACGACCTCCAGCACGCTGTAGCCCTGGCCCGTGCCGAGGTTGACGACGAAGCTCGCATCGCGCTTCGCGAGCGCGTCGAGCGCGGCGATGTGCCCCTTCGCGAGATCGACGACGTGGATGTAGTCGCGCACGCCGGTGCCGTCCGGCGTCGGGTAGTCGGAGCCGAACACGCGCAGCTTCTCGAGCTTGCCGACCGCCACCTGCGCGACGTACGGCATCAGGTTGTTCGGGATGCCGGCCGGATCCTCGCCGATCAGCCCGCTCGCATGCGCGCCGACCGGGTTGAAGTAGCGCAGCGTCGCGATGCGCCACGACGGGTCCGATACCTCGAGATCGCGAAGGATCTGCTCGGCGATCAGCTTCGACTGGCCGTATGGGTTGGTCGCGGACAGCGGGAACGATTCGTCGATCGGTGAGCGCTCCGGCACGCCGTATACGGTTGCGGATGAGCTGAACACGAATTGCTTGACATTCCGCTCGCGCATGACCTTCAGGACCGTCAGCAAGCCGCCGAGGTTGTTCTGGTAATACTCGAGCGGCTTCTCTACCGATTCGCCGACCGCCTTGAGCGCCGCGAAATGGATCGTGGCGGTGATCGGATGCGCGTCGAAGACTTTCATGAGCGCGGCTTCGTCACACACGTCGACCTGATGGAATGCCGGTGTCTTGCCGGTGATGCGTTCGATCCGGCGCACGGATTCGGCCTTGCTGTTGACGAGGTTGTCGACGATTACGACGTCATAGCCACTGTCGAGCAGCTCGACGGTTGTGTGCGAACCGATGTAACCCGCACCGCCGGTGACGAGGATGGTGCCTTTAGCGCTCATTGCTCATGTGCTCCTTCAGAATGTGATGCCTGTCAACGTATGAATGGTACGCCTGTAGCGATCGACGACTGTCTGCTCGTCGAATTCGGCTGCAACCTTGAGTCGACCGCGTGCACCCATTGCCGTGCGTCCTTCCGGCTGCAACGCGATCATGCGGATCAGCTGCTCGGCGAGGCTCGCGCTGTCGCGCACGCGGCACAGGAAGCCCGTTTCGCCATCGGCCACGACGTCGCGGCAGCCCGGCACGTCGGTCGCGACGATCGGGCGGCCCATCGCGGACGCTTCCATCAGCGTGCGCGGCACGCCCTCGCGGTACGACGGCAGCACGACGCAGTCGGCCGCCGCGATGTGCGGGCGCACGTCGTGCGCCTCGCCGAGATACTCGACGACGCCTTCGCCGACCCACGCGTCGACGTCCGCGCGGCCGATCGCGCTCGGATTGTCGACGCCGAGCGGCCCGAGCAACTGGAAGCGCACGTCCGGGTAGCGGGCCCGCACGACGCGCGCCGCCTCGACATATTCGCGCACGCCCTTGTCCCACAGCAGCCGGCCGATCAGGATGAACACCGGGCCACGGCCGGCGGGCAGCGGAACCGGTGCGAACTGTTCGAGGTCGACGCCTTCGCCGTGCAGCAGGCGCGCCCGGTCGGGGTGCGCAAGCAGTTGCTCGTCGGTGAAGGTCGCGAGGTCGTCGCGGTTCAGGAACCAGACTTCACGCGGAAAGCGGAACGCGAACCGGTACAGGCGCTTCGCGACACTGGCCGCGCGGCTTTTCTGGATGAACACGTAGCCGAGGCCTGTGGTGACCGCGATCGACGGCACGCGCGCGAGCCACGCCGCGATCGACCCGTAGATGTTCGGCTTGATCGTGTAATGGAACACGAGATCGGGCTTGAGCGCGCGGTAATGGCGCACCAGCGCGGCAAGCGTGCCGAGATCCTCGCGCGGGCTCGTGCCTTTCGACGCGACGGCGAGCGCGACGTAGCGGCAGCCCATCTGCTCGAGCAGCGGCACCGTGCGGTCGTGCGGCGCGATCACGATGACCTCGGCGCCGCGCGCGACGAGCGCACGGATCAGCCCGTGGCGGTACGTGTAGATCGCCCAGGCCGTGTTGCAGACGAGCGCGATGCGCAGCGAGGAGGTAGCGGACATGAAAAAAAAGAAAAAATAAAGCGTCGAAAATGCCGGATGCGGGCTAGGCGGACGGGCGCGCCGCGAACAGCGTCCGCTTGATCCGCTGCAACGTACGGTACGGCGTCACGAAATGCAGCAGGTTCTTGGCGAGGCCGGCCCAGTCGTACGGGTTCAGAGCGTTGAAGTGTCGCAGCAGCAGCGAGAGCGTCGATATCAGCTGGCGGCGGCGCTTGGTCGCGCTGATCCCGCCCTCGTTGAGCTCGTAATAGAGGCCGAGCTCGGGCAGGTTCGCGCAATCGTAGCGTTGCATTAACCGTAAAAAAAGATCGAGATCCTCGGCCGCGCGGTACTTCGCCCGATAGTTGCCGACTTCGCGCACCGCGTCGATGCGCAACATGACCGATGGATGCACGAGTGGCGAGCGCAGGAAGCGCGTGCGGCGCAGCGTGCGCGGATCGGCGGGCGGCGTCAGCATGAAGCGCGGCTCGCCGGCACGCGACACGACCTGCGTCCACATGCCGACGCAGGCCACGCGCGGATGCGCATCGAGATAGGCGCGCTCTTTGGCGAGGCGCTGCGGCGCGGCGAGGTCGCCGGCGTCGATCCGTGCGGCATAGCGGAAGCCGCGCGCCGCGAGCGCGTCGATGCCGGCCTCGAGCGCGCGCTCGATGCCGCCGTTCTGCGGCATGCGCAGCACCTCGACCAGGAGGCCGGGCAGGTCGGGCGCCGCGATCGGCGGCGTGCTGCCGTCGTCGACGATCAGCACGTGCACCGGCGCGTCCTCGCGAAACGACGCGAGGGTGCGGACGACGTCGTCGTGGCCGTTGTAGGCCGGCATCAGCACGGCCACGTCGTCGAGCGGGGGCGGGCAAGCGGGAGGCGTCATGGGCGCAGCTTGAGACGAATGTAATAAAAATTAACGGTGGCGGCGGCAACATAGCCGGCCGCCAGCCCGACGAGCGCGCCGTACAGGCCGAGCCGGGGGATCGCGAACACGTTGACGAGCGCGGCGATCGCGAGCGCGAGCACCCATTTCGCCAGCAACACGAATTTTGCTTGATATTTGAGAACGATAAGATTGCCTATCGCCTCGATGCCGGCCGGCACGGACAGCCAGACGGCCCAGCGGAAGATGTCGACCGACGCCTCGTAGCCGCGGCCGAACACCTTGCCGACGATGAGCGGCGCGGCTGCGTCCAGCACCAGCGCGCCGCCCGTCATCAGGGCGGCGGTCATCGCGATCAGCCGGACGATGTTGCGGCGCAGCCGCGCGATGTCCTGCACGCGGTACACGAACGCGGGCGCGATGGTCTGCGCGAGCATCAGTGCGAGCGTGATCCAGTTCTCGTTGAGCTGCTGGGCCGCGGAATAGCGGCCGAGGTCGGCGAACGACACGTGACGCTCGAGCATCAGGCGGTCGAGCTTCAGGAACAGATACATGCAGATCAGGCCGAGCCAGAACACGGTGCCGGCGGTGGCAAAGTGCCCGAACAGCGGTTTGTCGAACGTCCAGCCGAGCGTACCGCCGTTACGATGGCGGTAGTAGAGCAGCAGCGCGAAGCCGATCGCGGCGGCCTCCAGCGCCCACAGCCATGCGAAGCGGGCCGGGCCGGCGGCCGCGCGGACCAGCAGCCAGACGAGCAGCGCCTTCGCCAGCGCGGTCAGCATGCTGGTCACGAGCTGCGGCTTGCTGTAGGTCATGCTCTGCAGCCACGCGTTGATCACGCCGACGAACGGCTCGCGGAACACCATCGTGACCGCGAGGCCCGCGAGCATCGCGCCGACGAGCGGGTCGAACGCACCGGCGCCGATTGCGACCCAGGTCGCGACGAGCGCTGCGGCGGACACGCCGATGCGCAGCGCGAATGCGCTGCCGAGCACCGCGCCGAGTTGCGCGGGCGGTCGGTGGACGATGGTCGGAACCAGGATTTCGGCGCCGCACACCCAGGTGAGCGGTGCCAGTACGAGGAGAAGCGTATTCGCATACTGCCATTTGCCGAACACGTCCGGCCCGAAATAACGGGCCAGAAGACCGCTGATCGCGATCGCGACGCCGATCTGCGTGAGCCGTTCGAGCCCCAGCCAGACGAGATTCGCGACGGCCTTCGCGACGTCCGGGTTGCCGAATCGCTTCAGCATGCGGGGCAGCCGCGCGCGCGCGAGGCGGCCGGCAGGGCGCCCGGAGGCGGCAGGGTGGCGGCGGCGGAACGGCTAGGCATTAAAATGGACGGAATCCGCGTCATCAAAACCCGCGATTATAAGTGGGATCGGGGCCGCTCCAGCCGTCCCGTTCCTTGCAGCGCCGGGCCCGCATGTATGATGCCGGGCATGCGCGAAAGGCGGCCAGATTATTTTCCATGCACGCAACCGAGAGAGAATCGATGATCTCCCAATCCATCTTCAAGGCATATGACATTCGCGGTGTGGTCGGCAAGACGCTCGACGCCGACACGGCGCGCGCGATCGGCCGGGCATTCGGCAGCGAAGTGCGCGCACAGGGCGGTGACGCGGTCGTCGTCGCGCGCGACGGCCGCCTGTCGGGGCCCGAGCTCGTCGGCGCACTCGCCGATGGCCTGCGTGCGGCGGGCGTCGACGTCGTCGACGTCGGCATGGTGCCCACGCCGGTCGGCTATTTCGCGGCGAGCGTGCCGCTTCCGCTGAAGGGCGGCGAGCGTCGCGTCGATTCGTGCATCGTCGTCACGGGCAGCCACAACCCGCCCGACTACAACGGCTTCAAGATGGTGCTGCGCGGCGCGGCGATCTACGGCGAGCAGATCCAGGCGCTGTACCGTCGCATCGTCGACGAGCGCTATGAGACGGGCAGCGGCTCGTACGAGGCATTCGACGTTGCCGACCAGTACATCGAGCGCATCGTCGGCGACGTGAAGCTCGCGCGCCCGCTGAAGCTCGTCGTCGACGCCGGCAACGGCGTCGCCGGCCCGCTCGCGACGCGCCTGTTCAAGGCGCTCGGCTGCACGCTCGTCGAGCGTTTCACCGACATCGACGGCACGTTCCCGAACCACCATCCCGATCCGGCACACCCGGAAAACCTGCAGGACGTGATCCAGGCGCTGAAGGACACCGACGCCGAGCTCGGCTTCGCGTTCGACGGCGACGGCGACCGCCTGGGCGTCGTCACGAAGGACGGCCAGATCATCTATCCGGACCGCCAGCTGATGTTGTTCGCGGAGGAAGTGCTGTCGCGCAACCCGGGCGCGCAGATCATCTACGACGTGAAGTGCACGCGCCATCTGGCGCAGTGGGTGAAGGCGAAGGGCGGCGAGCCGCTGATGTGGAAGACGGGCCATTCGCTGGTCAAGGCGAAGCTGCGCGAGACGGGCGCGCCGCTCGCGGGCGAGATGAGCGGCCACGTGTTCTTCAAGGATCGCTGGTACGGTTTCGACGATGGTCTCTACACGGGCGCGCGCCTGCTCGAGATCCTCGCGAAGACGGCCGATCCGAGCGCGGTGCTCAATGCGCTGCCGGACGCGATGAGCACACCCGAGCTGCAGCTCTGGCTCGACGAAGGCGAGAACTTCCGCCTGATCGAGAAGCTGCAGAAGGAAGCGAAGTTCGACGGCGCCGACGAAGTCGTGACGATCGACGGCCTGCGTGTCGAGTACCCGGACGGCTTCGGCCTCGCGCGTTCGTCGAACACGACGCCGGTCGTCGTGATGCGTTTCGAATCGGAGACGCAGGAAGGGCTCGCGCGCATCCAGGCGGATTTTCGCCGCGTGCTGACGGCTGCGAAGCCGGACGTCAAGCTGCCGTTCTGAGCCTGGGCGGCCTGCGGGCCGCCGGCGCGATGAGGGTCGAAGGATCGTCGCGCCATCCCCGAAAAGCGGCGCACGCCGACGGCGTGCGGCCGCTTTTTGCCTGTGTGGTCCCCCGGGCGCGATAAAATCGCGTCTTTATGCCTGTCGCCGGCCGTCCGCCGGCGTTTTTTCAGCGTGCAAAAGATTCTGATCGTGCGCGTGTCGTCGCTGGGCGACGTCGTGCACAACATGCCGGTGATCGCCGATATCCGGCGTCGCCACCCCGACGCGCAGATCGACTGGCTCGTCGAGGAGAGCTTCGTCGACCTCGTGCGGCTCGTCGACGGCGTGCGCGACGTGCTGCCGTTCTCGCTGCGCCGCTGGCGCAAGAAGCCGCTCTCGGGTGCGACGTGGCGCGAGATCCGCGCGTTTCGCAAACGCCTCGCGGCCGA
Organism: Burkholderia sp. AU33545; assembly: GCF_020419685.1. Lineage (NCBI taxonomy): Bacteria > Pseudomonadati > Pseudomonadota > Betaproteobacteria > Burkholderiales > Burkholderiaceae > Burkholderia > Burkholderia sp. AU33545. Next base: position 384,016 of record NZ_JAIZRQ010000001.1, read on the forward strand.
GCAGTACGACCTCGTGATCGACTGCCAGGGGCTCATCAAGACGGCCTGGGTCGCGAGCTGGGCGCGCGGCCCGCTCGCGGGCCTCGGCAACCGCACCGACGGCGCGGGCTACGAATGGCCGGTGCGCTTCTTTTATCGCAAGCGCGTGCCGATCGCACCGCGCACGCACGTGGTCGAACGTTCGCGCCAGCTGGTCGCGGCCGCGCTGGGCGACCCGGCGCCGACGCCGGCGGATCCGGTCGACTTCGGCCTCGATACGCGTGCGGCGGCGCTCGCGGTCGCGGCGCTCGGCCTGAACCTGCCGGTGCCGTACGTGGTGTTCGTGCATGCGACGTCGCGCGCCGACAAGCAGTGGCCGGACGCCGCCTGGATCGAGCTCGGCCAGGCGCTCGTGCGGCGCGGCGCGTCGCTCGTGCTGCCGTGGGGCAACGACGCGGAGCGCGCGACCAGCGAGCGGCTCGCGAAGGAGTTCGGCGCGGCGGCGATCGTGCCGCCGAAACTGTCGCTGCCGGCCGTCGTCGGCCTGATCGACGGCGCAGCCGCGACGGTCGGGGTTGATACAGGTCTGGTTCACATCGCGGCCGCGCTGAAGCGTCCGACGGTCGAACTGTACAATTTCGCGACGGCCTGGCGCACCGGTGGCTACTGGTCGCCGAACGTCGTCAATCTCGGCACGGCGGGGCAGCCGCCGTCGATCTCGCAGGTGAAGGCGGTGCTCGCGGGCTTCGGTCTGCTGTGATGCCCGTCATGCCTGCCCTGCCCGTCACGCACGCGAACCGATCATGAGCGAATCCCAGATCATCGAAGTCCCGTCCGCCGACTGGAGCGGACACAACCTGTCGGCGCCGCGCGAGCAACTGCTCGCCGCGGTCGAGGAAGGCAAGGTGCTGTATTTCCCGCACCTGCGCTTCGCGATCGAAGGCGGCGAGGAAGCGCTGCTCGATCCGGCGCTCGCCGATCCCAAACGCAAGAACATCAGCCTCGCGCCGAACGGCGGTGCGCTCGCCGGCGTGCTCGGCGACAGCGTCACGCAGTCGGCCGTGCGCGCGCTGGTCGCGCGCTTCCAGCAGCAGGCCGGCACGCTCGTCGACGGCCTCTTTCCCGAATATCGCGGCAAGCTGCGCGTCGCGCCGACGAGCCTGCGGCTGATGCAGGTCGAGACGCGCCAGACGTCGTGGCGCAAGGACGACAGCCGGCTGCACGTCGACGCGTTCCCGTCGCGGCCGAACTACGGCGAGCGGATCCTGCGCGTGTTCACGAACGTGAACCCGGCCGGCCAGCCGCGCGTATGGCGCGTCGGCGAGCCGTTCGAGGATGTCGCGAAGCGCTTCCTGCCGAAGATCCGGCCGCAGTTCCCGGGTTCGGCGTGGCTGCTGAACCTGCTGCACGTGACGAAGTCGCCGCGTAGCGCGTACGACCACCTGATGCTGAACCTGCACGACAGCATGAAGGCCGATCTCGACTACCAGAAGACCTGCCCGCAGCAGACGATGCCGTTTCCGCCGGGCAGCGTGTGGATATGTTTCTCGGATCAGACTTCGCACGCTGTGATGTCCGGCCAGTTCATGCTCGAGCAGACCTTCTTCCTGCCGGTCGACGCGATGGTGCGTCGCGAATGCGCGCCGCTCGGGATTCTCGAGCGCCTGCAGGGCAGGGCGCTGGTTTGAGCGCGCACCGCATCCTCCGCGGTGACGGAGTCCGCTCATGCTGAGGGCGATCTATCGCGCGCTGTGGTGGCTCGTTGCACCGATCGCGGTCATCCGGCTCTGCGTGCGCTCGCGCAAGGAGCGCGGCTATCGCGAGCACATCGGCGAGCGCTTCGGCCACGTCGCCGGCCGTTCACCGGACGATCGCGCGCCGCTGATCTGGGTGCATGCGGTGTCGGTCGGCGAGACGCGCGCCGCGCAGCCGCTGATCGACGCGCTGATGCGCGCACGTCCCGATGCGCGCATCCTGCTCACGCACATGACGCCGAGCGGCCGCGCGACCGGCGAGCAGATCTTCGGCGACCGCGTGCTGCGCTGCTACCTGCCGTACGACATGCCGGGCGCGGTGCGGCGCTTCCTGCGCGCATGGCGGCCGACGCTCGGCCTCGTGATGGAAACCGAGGTGTGGCCGACGCTGATCGACGAGTGCCGCCGCGCGGACGTGCCGCTCGTGCTGACCAACGCGCGGATGTCCGCGCGCTCGCATCGGCGCGCGGCGAAGTTCGGCGCGGCGACGCGCGACGTGTTCGGCGGTTTCTCGCGCGTGCTCGCGCAGAGCCCGGCCGACGCGGAGCGGCTGACGTCGCTCGGCGCGCGTAACGTGACGGTGCTGGGCAACCTGAAGTTCGACATGACGACGCCGCCGGAGCTGGCGGCGCGCGGCCACGCATGGCGCGACGCGATCGGCACGCGGCCCGTGTGGGTCGCAGCAAGCACGCGCGAGAACGAAGAGGCGCTGGTGCTGCAGGCATTCGCGGCGATGAAGACGCCCGGTGCGCTGCTGATTCTCGTGCCGCGTCATCCGCAGCGTTTTGCCGAAGTCGAGGCGCTCGTCGTGCGCAACGGATTCAAGTGCGTGCGGCGTTCAGCGTGGGGCGCGGACGCGGCGGCGCTCGCGGCCGGCCGGCCCGCCGCGGCCGAACCGATGCCGGCCGACGTGACGGTGCTGCTCGGCGATTCGATGGGTGAACTCGGCGCGTACTACGCGGCCAGCGACGTCGCGTTCATCGGCGGCAGCCTGCTGCCGCTCGGCGGGCAGAATCTCATCGAGGCGTGTGCGGTCGGCGTGCCGGTGCTGATCGGCCCGCACGTGTTCAACTTCACGCAGGCGACCGCCGATGCGGTCGCGGCCGGCGCGGCGATGCAGGTCGCGGATCCGCTCGATCTCGCGCATGTACTCGACGCGCTGTTCGCCGATCACGCGCGCCGTATCGCGATGGGCGCGGCCGGTGCCGCGTTCGCGTCGCGTCATCGCGGCGCGACCGCGCGCTCGGTCGACGTGCTCGCGGCGTTGCTGCCGCCGGTCGAGCGCGGCAGCGGCGCGATGCCCGGCGTAACCGACGCGTCGGAAGCATCCGGCGACTGAGCGGGCGGCGCAAGGCCGCCCCGGGCAGGCGAGGCGGCAGCGGGCCGCCGCGCCGCCGTTCACACCGTCAACAATCCCTTCTTCTCGATGAACGCGACGACGTCCGCGAGGCCTTCGAGCGCCTTCAGGTTCGTCATCACGTAAGGCCGCTCGCCCCGCATCTTCTTCGTGTCCGAGGCCATCACGTCGAGGTTCGCCCCGACGAGCGGCGCGAGATCGGTCTTGTTGATCACGAGCAGGTCGGATTTCGTGATGCCGGGGCCGCCCTTGCGCGGAATCTTCTCGCCGCCGGCGACGTCGATCACGTAGATCGTCAGGTCCGACAACTCGGGGCTGAACGTCGCCGCGAGATTGTCGCCGCCCGACTCGATGAACACGATGTCGGCGTCCGGAAAGCGCGACAGCATCCGGTCGACGGCCTCGAGGTTGATCGACGCATCCTCGCGGATCGCCGTGTGCGGGCAGCCGCCCGTCTCGACGCCCATGATGCGTTCCTCGGGCAGCGCGCCCGCGACCGTCAGCAGGCGCTGGTCTTCCTTCGTATAGATGTCGTTCGTGATCGCGACGAGGTCGTAGCGCTCGCGCATCGCCTTGCACAGCATTTCGAGCAGTGTGGTCTTGCCGGAGCCGACGGGGCCGCCGATGCCGACGCGCAGCGGCGGCAGTTTCTTCGTGCGGCGGGCGGAGGAGGGAGCGGGTGCGTTCATGGTGTGGGTCGGGTTCAGGAGCGGAACAACCGCGAGTACTGGGTTTCGTGCCGCGCGGACAGGATGCCGAGCTGCGGCGCGAACGTGTTGATGGCGTCGGGTGGTGTCGCGAGCGCGCGGCGTACGGCCGCGTCGATCGCGCCGCGCAGCGCGACGATGATGCGCTGGCCCGCGAGCTGGCCGAGCGGCACGGCCTTCAGCGCGGCCGACGTCTGGTTCTCGACCCAGCCGAATGCGTACGCGGCGAGCGTGGCGTCGGCGCTGGCGTCGTGCGCGGCGGCCGCGTAGGCGAATGCGGTCGGCAGTGCGACCGGCGACAGCGACGCGAGCGTCGCGCGGCGCGCGGCATCGCCCCATTCGAGCGACGCGCAAAGCTGCCCGAGCGACCAGCCCATCTGCTCGGTCTCGCGGCGCAATTCCGCCGATTCGCGGCTCGCGACGAACCATGCGTTTTCGCGCGCGAGCGCGTCGGCGTCGTGCGCCTGCCAGCGCGCGAGCTGATGTGCGAGGAACGGCAGCTCGCCGTGCGCGAGCACGTCGGTCAGCCCGCTGGCGATCCAGTCGCGCGCGGTGTCGGCGTCGCGGATCAGGTTCGCGTCGAGTGCGGCTTCGAGTCCCTGCGAATAGCTGTACGCACCGATCGGCAGGGCGGGCGACGCGAGATGCAGCAGCGCGACGAGTTCAGTGGTGGTCATGACCGTGGTGGCCGTGCGAGCAGCCCGGACCATGCTGGTGATCGTGATCGTGATCGTGATCGTGCGAGTGGCCGTGGTGTTCGCCGAAAACCTGCTGCGCGAGCGCGTAATCCTCGGCGAACGTGGCATCGTGCCCGTGCTTGTGGCCGCCGCCGTACGCACCGGCTTCCGGCTGGAACGGTGCGCTCGCTTCGTCGACCTGCGTGCCGAGCCGGCGCAGCATGTCGGCGAGCACCGGATCGGCTTCGAGCTTCAGATAGCCGTCGCCGATCTCGACCGGCGTGTGACGATTGCCGAGGTGATACGCGGCGCGCACCAGCGTGAGCGGGTCGGCCGCGCGCACGAGCAGCACGGTCTCGGGCGCCGCGGCGATTCGCACGAGCGCGCCGTCGTCGGCGACGAGCACGTCGCCGTCGCGCAGCACGGTGCCGCGCGGCAGCAGGACCGCGACGTCCTCGCCCGTGTCGAGCGTCGCCGCGAGGCGGCTCTTGCAGCGGGCGTCATAGGCGAGCGTGAGCGTCGGCGCACGCGCGACGAGCGACGCGGCGAGCTTCACGTTCGGGGCAATGCGTTTGTCGAGGGTGCGCATGGAGCGAAAACCGGAAATCAGAACAGGAAATAGCGCTGCGCCATCGGCAGCACCGACGCCGGCTCGCAGGTGAGCAGCTGGCCGTCGGCGATCACGTCGTAGGTTTCGGGATCGACGCTGATCGACGGACGCCACGCGTTGTGGATCATGTCGGCCTTCGTCACGTTGCGGCAGTTGCGCACCGGCACGATGCGCTTCGCGAGTCCGTAGCGTTCGGCGATGCCGGCATCGGCGGCCATCTGCGACACGAAGGTCAGCGACGTGCGCGCGAGTGCGCCGCCACGCGTGGCGAACATCTCGCGGTAGTGGACCGGCTGCGGCGTCGGGATCGACGCGTTCGGGTCGCCCATCTGCGCGACCGCGATCATCCCGCCCTTCAGGATCATCGACGGCTTGATCCCGAAGAACGCCGGCTCCCACAGCACGAGGTCGGCCCACTTGCCGGGCTCGATCGAACCGACTTCATGCGCGATCCCGTGCGTGATCGCCGGGTTGATCGTGTATTTCGCGACGTAGCGCTTCGCGCGGAAGTTGTCGTTGCGCGCGCCGTCTTCGGGCAGCGCGCCGCGCTGCACCTTCATCTTGTGCGCGGTCTGCCAGGTGCGGATGATCACTTCGCCGACGCGGCCCATCGCCTGCGAATCGGACGACAGCATCGACAGCGCGCCGAGATCGTGCAGGATGTCCTCGGCCGCGATCGTCTCGCGGCGGATCCGCGATTCCGCGAACGCGAGATCCTCGGCAATCGACGGATCGAGGTGATGGCACACCATCAGCATGTCGAGATGCTCGTCGAGCGTGTTGATCGTGTACGGGCGCGTCGGGTTGGTCGACGACGGCAGCACGTTCGCCTCGCCGCACACCTTCAGGATGTCGGGCGCATGGCCGCCGCCCGCGCCTTCGGTGTGATACGTGTGGATCGTGCGGCCCTTGAACGCGGCGACCGTCGATTCGACGAAGCCGGCTTCGTTCAGCGTGTCGGTGTGGATCGCGACCTGCGTGTCGGTGTCGTCGGCGACGGAAAGGCAGTTGTCGATCGCGGCGGGCGTCGTGCCCCAGTCCTCGTGCAGCTTCAGCCCGATCGCGCCGGCCGCGACCTGCTCGACGAGCGGCTGCGGCAGGCTCGCGTTGCCCTTGCCGAGAAAGCCGAGGTTGATCGGCCAGCCGTCGGCGGCCTGCAGCATCCGCTCCATGTGCCACGGGCCCGGCGTGCAGGTCGTCGCATTAGTGCCGGTGGCCGGCCCCGTGCCGCCGCCGAGCATCGTCGTGACACCCGACGCGAGCGCCTCGTCGATCTGCTGCGGGCTGATGAAGTGAATGTGCGTGTCGATGCCGCCCGCGGTCACGATCAGCCCTTCGCCGGCGATCACTTCGGTCGCGGCGCCAATGGCGATCGTCACGCCCGGCTGGATGTCCGGATTGCCGGCCTTGCCGATCGCCGCGATGCGGCCGTGCTTGATCGCGATGTCGGCCTTCACGATGCCCCAATGATCGAGGATCACCGCGTTCGTGATGATCGTGTCGGGCACGTCGGCGGCCACGCGCTGCGACTGGCCCATGCCGTCGCGGATCACCTTCCCGCCGCCGAATTTCACTTCCTCGCCGTAGGTCGTGAAGTCGCGTTCGATCTCGATCAGCAGTTCGGTATCTGCGAGCCGCACGCGGTCGCCCGTCGTCGGCCCGAACATTTCCGCGTATGCGCGGCGGCTCAAGCGTAATGTCATGTGCTGTTCCTGAAGAGCGGGGCGCGGCTTACAGCGGCCCCATCACCTTGCCCTGAAAACCGTAGACGGCGCGTTCGCCGGCCAGCTCGACCAGCTCGACGGTGCGCGTCTGGCCCGGCTCGAAGCGCACGGCCGTGCCGGCCGCGATGTTGAGCCGGAAGCCGCGCGCGGCCGCGCGGTCGAACGACAGCGCGTCGTTGACTTCGAAGAAGTGGTAATGCGAGCCGACCTGCACAGGGCGGTCGCCGGTGTTCGCGACGACGAGCGAGCGCGTCGCACGGCCTGCATTCAGTTCGTGCTCGCCGTCGTCGGTGAGGATTTCGCCGGGGATCATGCGTGCTACCTCGGTCACGGAATCGGATGGTGGACGGTGACGAGCTTGGTGCCGTCGGGGAAGGTCGCCTCGACCTGGATGTCGGGGATCATCTCCGGCACGCCTTCCATCACGTCGTCGCGCGTGAGCAGCGTCGTGCCGTAGTGCATCACCTCGGCGACGGTCTTGCCGTCGCGCGCGGCTTCCATCAACGCGGCGGTGATGAACGCGACCGCTTCAGGATAGTTGAGCTTCAGCCCGCGCGCGCGGCGGCGCTCGGCCAGCAGCGCCGCCGTGAAGATCAGCAGCTTGTCCTTTTCTCGGGGAGTCAGTTTCATGAAGGCAATCGTTCAGGAAAACGTAATTTTTATCGGTGCGCGGGGTTCCGGCCGGGGCGCGGGTCATCGTAGCACCGCGCCGTTTTTCGTGCGTCGTGTAGCCGTTATGTAAGCAGCAAGGCGCGTGCCATGTCGATGGAACGCGTCTCGATGCGCGATCGTGGTGCGCGATGCATGAATCGTGGGCAGGGTAGGCAGCGCGGCTGCGCCGAAACGGTGCGTGCCGGGCCGAGCGCTCAGGTCTGCCAGAGGCGCAGCGGCCGTGCGTCGACGCCGTGCACGAGCGGCCGCAGGTAAAGCCAGCAGTCGGCGAAGTGATGCTGCAGTGCTTCCATCGACGTCGATACCGCGCGCACCAGCACGACGCCCGGCGTCACGCACGTCGCGCCCGCGCGCAGTGTGTCGTCGAACGGCATCCGCCCGGCGAGCGCTTCGGCTAGCGCGGCGTCGCACGCGGCGCCAGCCGCCCACAGCGTGCCGTACACGGGAAAGCCGGCGAGACCCTGCAGTGCGCCGCGCAGCGGATCGTGCGCGTCGAGCAGCGCGCGCTCGGTCCATAGCGGCCGTCCATCGGCATCGACGAGTGCCGAACCCGACGCGATGCGGCCCGCCGACCACGTTTCGCCGGCCGCCTGCCGGCCGAGCTGCGTCGCGTCCCAGCCGATCGCGCTCGCGCCGGCGCCGAGCGTTACCGTGAAGTCGAGCGCGGCGTGGGCCGCGTCGAAGAACAGGTTGTTTTGCGGCAGCCAGTCGAGCTTCGCGTGCTCGCCGACCGTGATGCCGATGCGCTGCGTCGCGTCGAGCCCGTTCGACTTGTACCACTTGGTCGCGCCGGGTGTCGTCAGCACCGCGTGCGTGCCGTCGCCGAGCGTGATGTCGATGTCGAGTCGGTCGCCGCCCGCGACGCCGCCCGGCGGGTGAACGATGACCGCGTGACAGATCGCGTCGCCCTCCGGATACAGCGGCCGCTGGACGCGCAACGGGCCGTCGTGCAGCCGGTGGACGAGCGTCGTGCGCGCGCCGTGCCGTTCGAAGCCGAGTTCGAGACGGCCGCGCCACGACTTGGCGACGGCGGGGCGGGACAGCGGGGCGTGGGAGTCGAGGGCGGACATCGGCGGCGAGCGGGAAACGACGGAAACGGGCGCGAAGAACGTGGATGCTACCGGAACAATAATGCAGATGCCGCGTTCGTTGGAAGCGCGGCGTGCGGCCGCACCGCGAACCGGCCGCCCGTGCGCGCCGCCGTGTCGCCGCTCACACCGCGATCAGTTCGCGCACACCGTTCGTTTCCATGTCGCGCGCATCGCCGCCCGCGATGACCTCGCCGCGGCTCATCACCCAGTAATGGTCCGCGATCGAGCGCGCGAAGTCGTAATACTGCTCGACGAGCAGCACGGTCATTTTCGATTCGTCGACGAGCTGGCGCAGCGTGCGGCCGATGTCCTGGATGATCGACGGCTGGATGCCCTCGGTCGGCTCGTCGAGGATCAGCAGCTGCGGCTCGCTCATCAGCGCGCGGCCGATCGCGAGCTGCTGCTGCTGGCCGCCCGACAGGTCGCCGCCGCGTCGCGCCCGCATGTCCTTCAGCACCGGGAACAGGTCGTAGATGCGATCGGGCACTTTCGACGGCGCCTTGCGGCTCGCCGCGCCGACGAGCAGGTTTTCCTCGACGGTCAGCCGCGGAAAGATGTCGCGGCCCTGCGGCACGTACGCGAGGCCGGCCGCGACGCGCGCATACGGCGGCAGCGCGCCGAGCGCCGTGCCGCGCCACGACACGCTGCCGCTTTTCGCGGTGACGACGCCCATCAGGCAGCGCAGCAGCGTGCTCTTGCCGACGCCGTTGCGGCCGAGCAGCACGGTGAGCTTGCCGTCGTCGGCGGCCAGCGTCACGTTGCGCAGGATATGGCTGCCGCCGTAGTACTGGTTCAGTGCATCGATCTTCAGCATTGGATTACCGTCCGAGGTAGGACTCGATCACCGCGTCGTCGCGCTTGACCTGGTCGAGCGTGCCTTGCGCGAGCACCGCGCCTTCGGCCATCACCGTCACGCGGCCCGTGTCGCCCGCGAGCGCCGCGACGAATTCCATGTCGTGTTCGACGACCATCATCGAGCAGGTGCCGCGCAGCGTGTTCAGCAGCTTCGCGAGTTCCATCGTCTCGTGGTCGGTCATCCCGGCGGCCGGCTCGTCGAGCAGCAACAGAGCCGGGCGCTGCATCAGCAGCATGCCGATCTCGAGCCGCTGCTTCTGCCCGTGCGACAGCTCGCCGGCCGCGCGATACGCGTCGCTTTCGAGGCCGATCAGCGCGAGCGTCTCCTCGATCTTCGCCTGTGCGGCGCGATCGAGCCGCGCGCGCAGCGACGCGAGCCAGCCCTTGTCGGTCTGCATCGCCAGTTCGAGGTTTTCCCACACCGGATGCTGTTCGAACACGGTCGGCTTCTGGAACTTGCGGCCGATCCCCGCACGTGCGATCTCGGGTTCGTTCATCCTCGCGAGGTCGATGGTCTGGCCGAGAAAAACCTTGCCCGCATCGGGTCGCGTCTTGCCGGTGATCACGTCCATCATCGTCGTCTTGCCCGCGCCGTTCGGGCCGATCACGCAGCGCAGTTCGCCCGCGTCGATCGCGAGCGACAGCTTGTTCAGCGCGCGAAAGCCGTCGAAGCTCACCTCGATGTCCTCGAGATAGAGGATCGTGCCGTGCGACGTGTCGATGCCGGGCGGCACCACGCGGCCCATCGATGCGGTGCCGCTGACGGCCAGCAGCTCGTCCTCGGCCGGTGGCGTGAACTGGTAGAGGGCGGTGCCGTTCATGCGCGTTTCCCCTTTGCGAGCAGCGTTTCCACGAGGCCCATGATGCCGCGCGGCAGCAAGAGCGGCACGAGCACGAAGATCAGCCCGAGAAAGAACAGCCAGTATTCGGCGAAGTACGCGGTGAAGAGACTCTTCGCGCCGTTCACCGCGAATGCGCCGACGATCGGACCGATCAGCGTCCCGCGCCCGCCCACCGCGACCCAGATCGCCATTTCGATCGAGTTGCCGGGCGACATCTCGCCGGGGTTGATGATGCCGACCTGCGGCACGTACAACGCGCCCGCGATACCGCACAGCACGGCCGACAGCGTCCATACGAACAGTTTGTACGCGAGCGGGCTGTAACCGAGGAACATCAGCCGCGTCTCGCCGTCGCGCACCGCGGTGACCACGCGCCCGAGCTTGCTGGTGACGATCGCGCGCGCGGCGATGAACGCCAGCACGAGCGTCGCGAAGGTCAGCAGCAACAGCACCGTGCGCGTGCCGGGCGACGTGACGGAAAAGCCTGCGATGCGCTTGAAGTCGGTGAAGCCGTTGTTGCCGCCGAAGCCCGTCTCGTTGCGAAAGAACAGCAGCATCGCGGCGAACGTCAGCGCTTGCGTGATGATCGACAGGTAGACGCCCTTCACGCGCGAGCGGAACGTGAAGAAGCCGAACACCCATGCGAGCACGGCCGGCACGAGCACGACCAGCGCGAGCGCCCACGCGAGATGCTGCGTGCCGCTCCAGTACCAGGGCAGCTGATGCCAGTCGAGGAACACCATGAAGTCGGGCAGGTCGCTGCCGTACTTGCCGTCGCGGCCGATCTCGCGCATCAGGTACATGCCGATCGCATAACCGCCGAGCGCGAAGAACAGGCCATGGCCGAGGCTCAGGATTCCGCAGTAGCCCCACACGAGATCGAGCGCGAGCGCGGCGATCGCGTAGCACATCAGCTTGCCGGCGAGCGTCATCGCATACGCGGACAGGTGGAACGCGCTCGACTCGGGCGCGACCAGCGCGGCGAGCGGCACGCCGATGCCGATCGCGATGCACAGCGCGACGAGGGCAAGCCATGCGCGGCGCGACAGCAGCGCGGGGCGGGGCGGCAGGCCGAGCGCGAAACCGTCCTCGGCACGCGCGGTTGCGGCGGGCTTCGGCGCGCCGGCGACCGGATTCGACAACGAATCGGTGATTGAAGTCATGTCAGGCCTCCGCGCTGCGTCCCTTCGGGGCGAACATGCCCTGCGGACGTTTCTGGATGAACAGCACGATCATCACGAGCACCGCGATCTTCGCGAGCACTGCGCCCCAGAACGGCTCGATCGCCTTGCTGACGAGGCCGAGCCCGAAGCCGCCGAGCACGGTGCCGGCGATCTGGCCGACGCCGCCGAGCACGACCGCCATGAACGAATCGATGATGTAGTTTTGCCCGAGGTCCGGGCCCACGTTGCCGATCTGCGACAGCGCGCACCCGCCGAGGCCCGCGATGCCCGCGCCGAACGCGAACGCATACGCGTCGACGCGCGCGGTCTTCACGCCGACGCACGCGGCCATCCGGCGGTTCTGCGTGACCGCGCGCACGAACAGGCCGAGCCGGGTCTTCGTCAGCACGCCCCAGGCGACGCACACGACCGCGAGCGCGAACGCGAGGATCGCGAGCCGGTTGTACGGCAGGATCAGGTTCTGCATCACGGTCACGCCGCCGCTCATCCACGACGGGTTCACCACCTGCACGTTCTGCGCGCCGAACAGCATGCGCGTGGCCTGGATCAGGATCAGGCTCACGCCGAACGTCGCGAGCAGCGTCTCGAGCGGGCGGCCGTACAGGTGCCGCAGCACGAGCCGCTCGAGCACGATGCCCACCAGCGCCGCCGCCGCGAACGACACCGGCACCGCAACGAGCGGATACCAGTCGAACGCGGCCGGCGCATAGCGCTGGATCAGCGTCTGCACGACATAGGTTGCGTACGCACCGATCATCAGGAATTCGCCGTGCGCCATGTTGATCACGCCGATCAGCCCGTACGTGATCGCGAGGCCGAGCGCCGCGAGCAGCAGCACGCTGCCGAGCGACAGGCCCGCGAACACGGTGCCCGCGATCTCGCCGCGGCGCTGCAGCGTGTGCAATGCATCGAGTCCCTGCTGCGCGGCTTCGCGCACGCGCGCGTCGGGCTCCGCATGGCTGCCGTCGGCGTTCTGCGCGACGAGCGGGCGCAATTGCTCGATCATGTCGAGATCGTGGCGCGCGGCCACCACCTGCACGGCTTCGAGACGCTTCGCCGGATCGGCGTCGTGCAGCGCGGCGATCGCCCACAGTGCGTCGAGACGGCGTTTCAATGCCGGATCGGTTTCCTTGGCGCGGGCGCGCTCGATCATCGGCTTGAGCGCCGGGTCGGGCGACTTCAGCAGCGCGTCGATCGCGTCGCGACGCGCGGCGACATCCGGCGACGCCAGAGCGAGACCCGACAGCGCGCCCGCGATCTTCGTGCGCAGCAGGTTGTTCAGCATCACGGGCTGCGCGTCGCCGGCCGGCGTCGCGGCCTGCGTGAGCGCGTCGTGCGCGGTGTCGCCGGTCTGGATCAGCAGGCGGCCGTCGCCGGTCGCGAGCGCGTCGCCGGTCGACAGCGCATTGAGCAACGCGACGGCGCGCGGATCGGCATCGGCGGCGAGATGTTCGATCGCGGCCGTTTTCGCGTCGAAGTCGTCGCCGGCAAGCGCGGCGGTATCGGCCGCCGTCAGGGCGAACGCGGCGTGCGGCAGCGCGCCCGTCAGCGCGGCACAGGCGACGACCGCGACGGCGGCGCGGCGAAAGCGTGTAGGCATCGAGAAATCCTGTCGGGCGTGGGAAAGCGAACGCGTGCGGTGGCGCGCGAGCGAGTGCGGCGCGTTACCGCAATCGCGGCGGCGTGCCTGCACCGGCCTGCGAACGGAGCGCCACGCCGGTGCGCGGCGCTCCGCATCGCATCAGGCGAGCGCCGCGCGCTGCCGGCGCAGGAACGCCGGGATCGAGCTGACGATGTCCGGCTTGCCCTGGTTGCCCGCGATGAACGGGCTCCACGGCTGCGCGCGCACGACCGTCTTCGTCTTCCACACGACGTTGAACTGCCCGTCGCCGCGGATCTCGCCGATCATCACCGGCTTGTGCAGGTGATGGTTACCGTCCATCGAGAGCGTGAAGCCCGACGGCGCGGCAACCGTCTGTCCGATCATCGCGACGCGCACCTTGTCGACGTCGGTGCTCTTCGCCTTCTCGACCGCCTGCTTCCACATGTGGATGCCGACGTAGGTCGCTTCCATCGGATCGTTGGTCACGCGCTTCGCGCCGCCCGGCAGATTGTTCGCCTTCACCCACGCGGCGAACTGGTCCTTGAACTTCGTGTTCGTCGGGTTCTTCACCGACATGAAGTAGTTCCAGGCGGCGAGATGGCCGACGAGCGGCTTCGTGTCGATCCCGCGCAGCTCTTCCTCACCGACCGAGAAGGCGACCACCGGCACGTCGGTCGCCTTGATCCCCTGGTTGCCGAGCTCCTTGTAGAACGGCACGTTCGAATCGCCGTTGATCGTCGAGACCACGGTCGTCTTTCCGCCCTGCGCGAAGTTCTTGATGTTCGCGACGATCGTCTGGTAGTCGCTGTGTCCGAACGGCGTGTAGACCTCCTGAATATCGGCGTCCTTCACACCTTTAGATTTCAGGAACGCGCGCAGGATCTTGTTGGTCGTGCGCGGATACACATAGTCGGTGCCGAGCAGGAAGAATCGTTTCGCGCCGCCGCCTTCCGCGCTCATCAGGTACTCGACGGCGGGGATCGCCTGCTGATTCGGCGCGGCGCCCGTGTAGAACACGTTGCGCGACATTTCCTCGCCTTCATATTGCACCGGGTAGTAGAGCAGGCCGTTCAGTTCCTCGAACACCGGCAGCACCGACTTGCGCGACACCGACGTCCAGCAGCCGAACACGCATGCGACCTTGTCCTGCGTGAGCAGCTGGCGCGCCTTCTCCGCGAACAGCGGCCAGTTCGATGCGGGGTCGACGACCACGGGCTCGAGCTTGCGGCCCATCACGCCGCCGCTCTTGTTGATGTCGGCGATCGTCATCAGCGCCGTGTCCTTCAGCGACGTTTCGGAGATCGCCATCGTGCCCGACAGCGAATGCAGGATACCGACCTTGATCGGACCCGTGCCCGCATCGGCCGCGTGCGCAAACGGACTCTTGCCCGCCAGCGCGAGTGCACCGGCCATCGAACCGAACTTCAGCAGACTGCGACGTTTCATCGAGTTCCCCTTGACGTGTTTGGTAGGCGTGCGCCATGACGGCGCCGGCATCCGACTAACGCAAGGCATGTGCCAGTCGCACGGATGCACGCCGGGCGTGCCTGTGCGGGGTGACGTGGGGCGTCGGCGTGGTGCGCGTGACGCGTCGTGCAGCATGCGCGATCCGTTGCGGTGCAGTCGCGCGGGCGCAAATGGTGCACGGTATGCGCCCGTGTGCGAGCGCGCACGTCACGCGTTGAGGGGCATGCGGAACGTGATCGATGCGCATGCATTCAGCCGCGTCGCGTCGTGTCGGCGTCGCTGTGCACGCGGGGGGAAGTGGAGTACGACGGGAAGCGCGAAGCGTTCCGTTCGACGGGTGCCATGCTCGGGTGCTCGCCGCCGTTCGACATCGAACACACGCGGATAGCCGACGGGCTGAAGCAATCGGGGGAGGGGGAACACAGAAGCGGAAATGCAAACGGGCGCGCCATGCGCGCCCGTTCGGCGGATCGGAGCGATCGGCTGCAACGTGCCGGTCGCCGTGGCGGCGCGCGATGCGCCGCCGGGAAGGTCAGTCACTCAGTAACGCGGCACGGACGGATCGACGTCACGCGACCACGCGTCGATCCCGCCCTGCAGGTTGTACAGCTTCGTGAAGCCGCGCGATTCGAGGAACATCGCGACCTGGGCGCTGCGCATCCCGTGATGGCACACGCAGACGATTTCCGCTTCGTCGTCGAGTTCCTCGCTGCGCGCGGGGATCTGTTGCATCGGGATCGACACGCTGCCGGCGATCTGCGCGGTCGAGATTTCCCAGGGCTCGCGCACGTCGAGCACGAGCGGCGCGGGACGCGCCGGATCGCGAAGCCATTCCGCGAGCATCGCGGGTGTCAGGATCTGCATGGAAGCTCCGCCGCTCAGAACTTGAAGCGCGACGGCTCCATCGCGTTGACGAGGTGATTGACGTAGGTTTCGAACACGTCGGCGACACGGTACTGCTTGTCGTCGATGCGCGTGATGATCTGCGCCTTCATCACCGGACGGCCGCCGACGAACGCCGACAGGCGGCCGCCGATCTTCAGCTGTTCGAGCATCTGCTGCGGCACGACCGGCAGGCCGCCCGCGACGCAGATCACGTCATACGGCGCCTTGTCGGGCCAGCCGAGCGAGCCGTCGCCGAGCACGACTTCCGCGTTCGTCACGCCGTCGTTGCGCAGGTTGTCCGCCGCGAACTTTGCGATGGTCGGATCGATATCGACAGCCGTCACGTGCTGTGCGCGATGCGCGAACAATGCGGCCAGGTAGCCCGAACCCGCGCCGATCACGAGCACGTTCTCGTGCTTCTTGACCGACAGTTCCTGCAGCACGCGCGCTTCGACGCGCGGGAACAGCATCTTGCTGGTGCCGCCGGGCAGCGGCAGCTCGAGGTCGGCGAACGCGAGATCGCGGTGTTCGGGCAACACGTAGTTTTCACGCTTGACGATCGACAGCAGGCCCAGGACGTCCAGATCCAGCACGTCCCACGGCCGGATCTGTTGTTCGATCATGTTGAAACGCGCGTTTTCGATATTCATGGTGTGGTCACGCAGCCAGGTCGGCCATCAGCGGGGATAGAGAAACTTCGTGATTGTACCAAAGGGGGCGGCCGCGAAGCCTTCAGACGGCCTGCAACAGACCTTTATCCCTTGCTCTTCTTGATCTGCGCCTCGAATGCGAGGTCGAGCTTGCTCGCCTTGCGCGGCTTTTTGGGGCCGAATTCGTCGACGAACCTGACGAATTCGTCGAGCGGCAGCGGCTCGCTGCGCTTCTCGGCGGTGCCGCCGGAGCGGTCGACCAGATAGAACAGGCCGCCCGCCATCGCGACGGCCGCGAACTGCGGGTTGCCGGAACGCGTTTTCAGGCGTTCGACCGCGTTGGTTGCTTTGGTGGTGCGCATCGTGCGGATTCTTGCAGGGGCGTTGAGCCCCGTACTTTATCAAACCGGCCGCCCGCATGCGGCCGTGCGGCGTCAGACGGTGCGCGAGTAGCGTTGCCGCGGCGTCTGGCCGAGGTAGGCGTCGAACGCCATCGCGATGTTGCGCACGACCATCCGGCCGGCCGGGTGGATCGTCAGGCGGTCGCCGGCGATGGTCAGCAACCCGTCCTGCTCGAACGTGCGCAGCGCGTCGAGCTCGCGCGCGAAGTGATCGGCGAAGCGGATCCCGTGCGCGGCCTCGATATGCGAGAACGGCAGTTCGAGGTTGCACATCAGCTGGGTGATCACGTCCCGGCGCAGCCGGTCGTCGGGCGTGAGCCGCACGCCGCGCGTGATCGGCAGCCGGCCCGCGTCGAGCGCTGCGCCATAGGCCGGCAGGTCCTTCGCGTTCTGCGCGTAGACGTCGCCGACCTTCCCGATCGACGACACGCCGAAGCCGACCAGATCGGTATCCGCGCGCGTGCTGTAGCCCTGGAAATTGCGCTGCAGCGTGCCGTTGCGCTGCGCGTGCACGAGCTCGTCGGTCGGTCGCGCGAAGTGATCCATCCCGATGTACACGTAGCCGGCCTGGGTCAGCATGTCGATCGCGAGGCCGAGCAGCGCGACGCGCGTTGCGGGCGGCGGCAGCGTCGCGTCGTCGATCTGCCGCTGCATCTTGAACAGGTGCGGCATGTGCGCGTAGCCGAATACCGAGAGGCGGTCGGGCGCGAGTTCGATGATTGTCTCGAGCGTGCGCGCGAATACGGCGACCGTCTGGTGCGGCAGCCCGTAGATCAGGTCGACGCTGACCGAATGGAAGCCCGTCGTGCGTGCTGCCGACAGCAGGTCGGCCGTCATCGCGAGCGGCTGGATCCGGTTGATCGCCTGCTGCACGATCGGATCGAAATCCTGCACGCCCAGGCTCAGCCGGTTGAAGCCGATGTTGCGCAGGTGGACGAGCGTCGCGGGCGTGACCGTGCGCGGGTCGATCTCGATCGAGAACTCCGCGTCGGCGTCCGGTGCAAGCGCGAAGTGTTCGCGGGTGGCCACCATCAGCTCGGCCGTTTCGTCGTCGGACAGGAAGGTCGGCGTGCCGCCGCCCCAGTGCAGCTGCGTGACCGGGCGCGCGGGATCGAACAGCGCGGCCTGCAGCGCCAGCTCGCGCTTCAGTTGCTCGAGATACGGGCGCGCGCGGCGGCGGTTGTTGGTCGCGATCTTGTTGCAGCCGCAGTAGAAGCAGGCCGTGTTGCAGAACGGGATGTGGAAGTACAGCGACAGGTCGCTCGACGACGCGCCGGGATCGCCCGCGGCGCGCACGTAGTCGGCCGGGTCGAAATCGTCGCGGAATTGCAGCGCGGTGGGGTAGGACGTATAGCGCGGCCCGTTCGCGCCGTACTTCGCGAGCAAATCGGGACGGAACATTGTGTCGGCAGAACCGGAACTCATGATGGTCTCGCGCTTTTTAGATGCTTTCGAGTATATAAACGCGCGTTTCGGCTGCATTGTGTAATAACGTCGCAGCCGGCGGTGGCACAATGCGCAGTGGGCTGCCGCACGCTGCGTCCGGTTGCCGCACCGTTTTTTGTTGTTCGTGAGAGAGCCGAGTGTCCGTCGAAATGCCTGTCCGTCCGGCGCCCGCCGATGTCCCGCCGCCGCATGCGTGCCGCGAGGGGTGCGGCGCATGCTGCATCGCGCCGTCGATTTCCTCGCCGATTCCGGGGATGCCCGACGGCAAGCCGGCCGGCGTGCGTTGCGTGCAGCTCGGCGACGACCTGCGCTGCCGGATCTTCGGCCGGCCCGAGCGTCCCGCGTGCTGTTCCGGACTGCAGCCGTCCGCCGAGATGTGCGGTGCGTCGCGCGACGACGCGCTCGCGTGGCTGACGCGCCTCGAGGTCGCGACGCAGCCGGCGCCGGGCGCCGGCGCGGCCCGCTGACGCATTGCCCGCGCTGCCCGTCACCGGCACGCGCATGGAACCGGCGACATCCGCCGAAGCACTAACCTCGGTCCACGGCCC
The DNA here is from genome assembly GCF_020419685.1 of Burkholderia sp. AU33545. NCBI lineage: Bacteria > Pseudomonadati > Pseudomonadota > Betaproteobacteria > Burkholderiales > Burkholderiaceae > Burkholderia > Burkholderia sp. AU33545. The sequence goes on from NZ_JAIZRQ010000001.1 coordinate 402,468, forward strand.
GGCTTGCGGCCGAGCCGGTATCCCGACTGACGCTTCGCCCGATACAGGAGATTGTTCAGCATGACCGCATCTTGCACGTCCGGCCGGCGCCGCTTCCTCGCCGCTTGCGCCGGCGCCATCGGCGTGTCGGTATCGCTCGCCGCCTGCGCGTCGACTTTCCCGTTCATCCCCGATCACTACACGTTCTCGCGCGGCGATGTGCAGAAAGCCGTCGCGCGCAAGTTTCCGTACCAGAAGACGGTCGCGCAGGTCGTCGACGTGTCGCTCGCCAATCCGGCCGTCAACCTGCTGCCCGACCAGAACCGCGTCGCCGTGCAGCTGGACGCGCATTTCGCGAGTCCGTTCCTGAGCGAACCGGTGAGCGGCAAGTTCATCGTGTCGGGCCAGCTGGCTTACGACGCGCCGAGCCGCTCGGTCGTGCTGAAGGCGCCGGCCGTCGACAGCCTCGTGCTCGACGGCAACGCGCAGATGTACGCGCAACAGGTCGGCGCGGCCGCCGGCCTGCTCGCGACGCAGGTGCTGACCAACTATCCGATCTACACGTTCAAGCCCGAACAACTGCAATTTGCCGGCGTGAACTACGAACCCGGTACAATTACGATTCTTACAAACGGCATACGCGTAGCGATCGTCGAAAAGTGACGGCGCACCGCGCGCGGCCGGGCGGGCCGCGACGGTGACGCGGCCCTTTCTTTCGACTACTTCGGAGTTGGGCCACGGATGGACTGGATCCTGATCTGCAAGGCATTGATCCTCGGCGTCGTCGAGGGGCTGACGGAATTCCTCCCGGTGTCGAGCACCGGCCACCTGATCGTCGCGGGCAGCTTCCTGAATTTCAACGACGCGCACGCGAAGACCTTCGACGTCGTGATCCAGTTCGGCGCGATCCTCGCGGTCTGCTGGGAATACCGGCAGCGGATCGTCTCCATCGTGTCCGGGCTGCCGAGCCGGCCCGACGCGCAGCGCTTCACGCTGAACGTCGTGATCGCGACGATTCCCGCGATCGCGCTCGGCCTGCTGTTCGAGAAGAAGATCAAGGCCGTGCTGTTCTCGCCGGTGCCGGTCGCGTTCGCACTCGTCGTCGGCGGTGCGATCATCCTGTGGGCCGAGGCGCGACAGCGCGAACGCCGCGAGCCGCCGCGCGTGCAGTCGGTCGATGCGCTCACGCCGCTCGACGCGCTGAAGGTCGGCATCGCGCAATGTTTCGCGCTGGTGCCGGGCATGTCGCGCTCGGGCTCGACGATCATCGGCGGGATGCTGTTCGGCCTCGACCGGCGCGTCGCGACCGAATTCTCGTTCTTCCTCGCGATTCCGATCATCTTCGGCGCGACGCTCTACGAAACCGTCAAGGACTGGCAGGCGTTCACGGTCGATTCGCTCGGCCTGTTCGCGCTCGGGCTCGTTGCCGCCTTCGTCAGCGCGTTCGTGTGCGTGCGCTGGCTGCTGCGTTTCGTCGCGACGCACGACTTCACCGTGTTCGCGTGGTACCGGATCGCGTTCGGCCTGTTCGTGCTGTTGGTGGGGTATAGCGGGTGGCTGAACTGGGCGTGATGCCGGTGCGGGGGCGAGGGCGCATCCAATAGAGAACGGCCCGATCGGTAGCAGATGCCGGTCGGGCCGTTTGTCATTGCGCGCGCTGCGCGTTGTGTTCAGCCGGCGCGTTTGCGGAACACCAGGTCCCACACGCCGTGGCCGAGCCGCAGCCCGCGCCGTTCGAACTTCGTGACGGGGCGGTAGTCGGGGCGCGGCGCGTAGTCGGCAGCCGTATTTTCGAGCGTCGGTTCGGCGCCGAGCACTTCCAGCATCTGTTCCGCGTAGTTTTGCCAGTCGGTCGCGCAGTGCAGGTACGCGCCGGGCTTCAGGCGCGATGCGAGGTGCGCGACGAGCGGCGGCTGGATCAGTCGGCGCTTGTGATGGCGCGCCTTGTGCCACGGATCGGGGAAGAAGATGTGCACGCCGTCGAGGCTTTCCGGCGCGACCATGTGCTCGAGCACCTCCACCGCGTCGTGCTGGATGATGCGGATGTTCGGCAGGTCCTGCTCGCCGATCAGTTTCAGCAGCGCGCCGACCCCCGGTTCGTGCACTTCGACGCCGAGGAAGTCGTCGCCCGGGCGGTGCGCGGCGATTTCCGCGGTCGATGCGCCCATCCCGAAGCCGATCTCCAGGATGCGCGGCGCGCGGCGGCCGAACACGGCGTCCCAGTCCGGGATTTCCGCCGCGTACGGGACGACGAAGCGCGGGCCGAGATCGTCGAGCGCGCGGCGCTGGCCGGTCGACACGCGGCCGGCGCGCGTCACGAAGCTGCGGATGCGGCGGCGGTGCAGCGGGTTGACTTCGTCGGCGCCGTCGGCGGCTTCGTCGGGAAGGGCGGCGTCGTCCGGCGGCAGGCCGGCTTCGTTCGGATCGTCGTGCATCATCGGTGACAGAGAAAGGCTTGGTTCGGGCGCGGGCCCGTCATGCGCAGCGGTGCTGCCGGATGAACCGGCAGACGGTACAAAAAAGCCGCCTTCGACGAGGCGGCTCTTGCGCAGGCTGCCGAGCAGCCGAAGGTGGAGCGGGCGATGGGAATCGAACCCACGTCATCAGCTTGGGAAGCTGAGGTAATGGCCATTATACGACGCCCGCAGAACGCGTAATTCTACAGGGTTTGGCCCAGATGTTGCAAGCAAGGCGTTTTTGGCCGCCTGCCTCGAAGCTCGCATGGGCTCGGTGGTTGGGCGACGGATCGCCGGGAACGGGCGTCAAGGATCGGCCGGAAGCGGTCGGTCATCGCAAGGCCGACCGGAACACGCGGGCGGCGCGCCAGCACGCAAGCCCGTGTCGAAAATAGACGAGTCGGTGTCGGACGCATACAAGCCCCGGTGATGCTTTCGAACTAACGTGACAGACCTTCTACCCGATCGTTAGTCTGGAGCCGACATGTCCGATTTCATCACCGTTCTGCGCAAAACCTGCCCGACCCCGGTCGTCGACGCGACCAAGTGGAAGCGCATCGGCGGCGATCCGCACACCGTGAACCTCAACGCCTACCTCTCGAAGGATGGCAGCAAGATCATGGGCACCTGGATCTGCACGCCGGGCAAGTTCGAAGTGAACTACGAGAAATGGGAGTACTGCCACTTCCTCGACGGCTACTGCATCATCACGCCGGAAGGCGAGGAGCCGGTGCATCTGAAGGCCGGCGACGTGTTCGTGATCGAACCCGGCATGAAAGGGACGTGGGAAGTGGTGGAGACGGTGCGCAAGTACTTCGTGTTTGCCTGAGCGGGCCTGTCGATTCGACTCGCGTACCAGCGCCGGTTGAATCGATGCGTTGAAACGCACCCGTACCCGTGCCGACGAGCAAGGGGTTCAGTCGGGATCGCAAGCAGGGGATTCCGGCTCAACAAACTCGCTCCGGTTCGGAAACAACTCGCCGAGCGTGGCCGCACGCTCGGCCGATTCCGCTATTCCGTCGATCTCACCGATCGCGCCGGGTGTCTGCCGCTCACGATAGGCGCTCGGCGCCATCCCGTACGCCCGCCGAAGCGCGCGCCCGAGGTGCGACGCATGGGCAAATCGGCAGGTCGACGCGATCTCCAAAATGCTCTTGTCCGGATACATCAGCATCCATGCTGCCGGGCGCTTCCTTGAACAGCCGTCGTTCCGCGAGCATGTCCCGCAAGTAGATCAATCGTTTCGTGATCCGCGGCAGAACGGTGGTGATCGGAGGGGTGTCGAACGACCTTGCGGGGGTTAGGCGATGGGCAAAGAGGCGCGGCCAGTCCGGAGTCAATCAGAGCGCTCGCGTCTGTCGCGATGTCCGCGCAGCGCCGGCCGGCACGACGCGATTCGACAACGTCGGGGCGACGTTCACTGCTCGATGCTCAGGGCTTTTTCGATCGCGGCAATCAATCTGAATGCATCGTCTCGGCCGATCAGGAGGCCGCGACTGGTGTACTCGCAGCCGAACGCGTAGAAGCTAGGCAGAAGCGTGATCGCATCCTTCTGTCGATCGAAATCGACCTCGCACTTCGTCAACGGGAAGAATGGAGGGTCCTCGACGGTCGGCTGATACACGGCGTTCTCCTAATAGAGCTTGCGAGGCGGTAGCATGCGTTTCGCGAGCAGGCACTGTCTCGCGACGGCGCTGGCTTTCTTGCGCTTGCGCTCGGTAGTTGGCTTTTCATAGCCGGTGCGACCACGCAACTCGCGGATCAGGCCCGTCTTCTCGATGTTTCACCGGAAGCGCCGAAGCGCGACATCGACAGGTTCGTCGGGCTTGCGGATGATCGTCGTCATGCACGTGCTGTTTCAAGACACGCGTGGCGGAACACTAGCCGAGCCGGGTCATGACGGCACTCGCGATCTCGTCGGATTCGAATTCGGAATATCCGGCGCTGATCGTCAACGCGCGCACTGCAGCGAACATCTGCAACTCGGGTTGGTGACGCAACGCAGAACCGGCGAGGCCGTCGTGCGGGACTGCGTCGGTACTGGAAATCTCTCGCCGTTCGATCAGGCGGAGGAGTTCATCGATAATCATTTCGTCATCCGAATCAGGGTGCGGCCGCGCTGCCGCGACAGGAAGCGTCAATGGGAATCTGCGAAGAGCGGCTGCTTGTCGCGATTGCCGTCGATGATCTGCTCCGCGTAGCGAACGGACGCGCGGCGCGCTTCGCCCGCCGATTCGAACGGCGCGTTGTCGATCAGCCGGAATGTTTCGCTGCGGGTCAGCGTGTCGGTGGTGCCGCGCAGGCAGATCTTCACGGCCGCGTCGAAGCCGGCGTCGTAGTTGTGCGTATTACCGTTCAGCGACGGAGTATGCGGGTAGATCAGCGGATAGATTTCGAAGCCACGATAGAGATGCATGCTCATGATGAACTCCTGGGTTCGGGCGCGACAAATCGCGTGGACGAACGCATCCGACCGGTATCACCGCGGCGCGGTGTGACGGGTGGGGTGAAAAGGACAGCAATGCGCGCGGGTAACGGAGGGTAACGGCGCGACGCAGCGAGAGGGTAGACGGCGGGGCGAGCGGCGAGTGGAGTGACGCGGGCTCGGACAAAAATCATCATACGCGCTTCGCGTCGGATGTCTATCTAATTCGCGGCCGTGCCAGTGGGGTGCGATGATCGGCGTCGAGGCGCGCGACGCGCCTCGCACGTGATGCGGCGGTCGTCCGCACGTCGACGCGGCACGGCGCGGTTCGGACGATGTCGAGCGAGTCGGATCCCTTCGCCGCATCGCGACGGTCGCGCGTCTGCACGACATCGCGCAGGCGCCTATGATGCAGCGATCCGCCATTCGCGCCGTCCGAAATGCGCGCATGGTCCGCAAACGCCGAACGTTTTCCCGGAACCCCGACCATGCGCATCATCGACATCCGCGAGCAAGCGATCCCCGTTTCCCGCCATGCAGATCCGGCGCTTCCGTCGGGCGACCTGACGACGAGCGTCGTCGCGATCGTCACCGATGTCGTGCGCGATGGCCGGCCGATCATGGGTTATGGCTACGCTTCGGTCGGTCGTCATGCACAGGGCGGGCTGATTCGCGAACGGTTCGCGCCGCGTCTGCTGGCCGCCGCGGACGCCATCGCCGACGACGCCGGCACGAACCTCGATCCGTTTCGCGCATGGCGCGCGATGATGGCAGGCGAGAAGCCCGGCGGGCACGGCGAACGCTGTGTCGCGGTCGGCGTGCTCGACATGGCGATCTGGGATGCCGCCGCGAAGATCGCGGGCCTGCCCCTCCATCGCTTCGTCGCTGACGGGCTCGCGCGCAACGCGGCACCTCGCGTGCGTGTCTATGCGGGCGGCGGTTACCGCTATCCGCACGACGATCTCGCGCACCTGTCGGACGAGATGCGCCGCATCGCCGATCTCGGCTACACGCACGCAAAGATCAAGATCGGCGGCGCGGATGCCGATGACGACAAAAGACGCATCGAAGCCGCTGCGGCGTGTCTGGCCGACAGTTCGCATCTCGCGGTCGATGCGATGAATAGGTACGACGCGACGAGCGGCCGCGCAGCCGTCGCGATGCTGGCACCGTTCGAACTCTGGTGGTTCGAGGACCTTTGCGATCCGCTTGACCTGCCGCTTCATGCGGACCTGACCGCGCAATACGCGCCGCCGGTCGCGGCCGGTGAGGCGTTGTTCTCGCTCGCGGAAGCGAAGCTGATCGAACGCTACGGCGGCCTGCGCCCGGACCGCGACGTCCTTGTGTTCGATCCGGTGCATTGCTATGGCCTGCCGGGCTATCTGCAGATCGTCGACCATTTCGTGTCGAACGGCTGGCGGCGCGATGCGTTCTGGCCGCACGGTGGTCATCTGTTCTCGTTGCACGTCGTGTCGGCGCTCGGGCTCGGCGGCGCCGAAGTGAGCCCGTTCGCGTTCCGCCCGTTCAACGGGCTGGCGGACGGCGAATCGGTCGACGCCGGCTACGCGGCCGTGCCACAGGCGCCGGGCATCGGCTTCGAGCGTCATGCCGATGCGTACCGCGCGTTTCGCGCGGTAGCCGGCTTGTGAACTGCGCGGCCGGTCTCGGCGCGCGTCGATCGCGAAGCGGACCGCGAACCCGAGCATCATCGCGGTGACGACGCGCCCGAGCACACACTGCGTGAGCGCGCGGTCGAACCATGCGCGGCACGCCCGTGCGCCATAGGCGAGCCGCCGTCAACCGATCGCGTGCGCACCGACCAGCAGCAACGCGCCGACGACGATCAGCAGCAGTGCGTGAATGCGCGTGACCATCACGCATATCGTCGACACGACCGCGATCGCCCGCGCGGGCCAGCCGCCGTCGAGCGCCTGCAGCAGCACCCAGACGGACGCGAGGATCATGCCGGCCGCGACCGGGCGCAGGCCTGCCTCCAGCGCGACCTGCCAGCGTGCGCCCTGGTGGCGCCGCCACAGATGCGCTGCGCCGTAGATCAGGAACGCGGTCGGCCCGAACAGCGCGAGCGTCGCGATGACCGCGCCCCAGAAGCCGGCCACCTGCCAGCCGATCAGCGTCGCGAGCAGCGAGCCGGGGCCCGGCGCCATTCGCGCGATCGCGAAGTCGTTCACGAACTGCGAGGCCGTCATCCAGTGATGCACGTCGACGACCTGCCGCTGGATGTCCGCGATGATCGCCTGACCACCGCCGATCGTCGCGATCGACAGCGGTGCGAATACGCCGAACAGGGCGGCGTAGCGTGACGAGGCAGTCATCGTTCGTCGCTCCCGACGATGGATGCGGCCGCGCGCCGGTATTCGAGCGCGACGCTCAGCGCGCCGGCGATAAGTACGGTCCATACGAGCGGCCAGTGCAGCACGGCCACCGACACGAACGTGAGCGCCGCCACCGCGAACGGCAGCGCGCGGCGCGGCAGCCGGCGCACCGCGGTGATCGCCATCGAGATCGACAGCCCGATCGCCGCGGCGGCCGCGCCCGCGAGCGCGACGTGCGTGAGCGTGAAGCGCGTCAGCGTCGAGAACGCGACGCCGAACAGCACGATCAGCACGGCCGGCGGCGCGATGATGCCGGTGAAGCCGGCCACCGCGCCGCGCCATCCGGCCAGCCGGTAGCCGATCCAGATCGCGAGGTTCTTCACGTTGACGCCCGGCAGCGCCTGCGACAGCGCAAGGCCGTTGAGGAACGCTTCCTCGTCGAGCCAGCGCCGCTCGTGAACGAAGTCGCGCATCATGCGCCCGCTCAGCCCGCCGCCGAAGCTGGTCAGGCCGATCTGCGCGAACGCGATGAACAGTGCGAGGACGCCGGGCGGCGGGGCAGGGCCGTCGGGTGGCGCGGGTGTGATCGGGTTGCAGGGTGAAGACATCGGGCGGACGGGGCGCGGCGGGTGGGCAGTCGCCCATCGTAGCAAGCGGCACCTGTCGGCACGCTGACATCGCGCCGACGACGATGTCGGTGCCGCCCCACCGGCGTGCAGACGTCGAAGCCGCGGCTCGGCTACGCGCGCACGACCGTCACGCCCGCGGCCTCGATCGGCTCGGTCAGCGCTGCATCGGTTTCCCGTTCGACCACGATCGCTTGTGCGAGCGCGAGTTCGCCGATCGCGAACTGCGACGCCGCTCGCAGTTTGGATTGCGAAGCCAGCACGATCGTCTCGCCGGCGCGCCCCGCGAGTGCGCGCTTGATCGCGGCTTCCTCGAAGTCGCCGGTGCTCAGCCCCGCGACTGGATGAACGCCGGTCACACCCATGAAATACAGGTCCGCGTGGATGCGCGAGATGCTTTCCATCGCCGCGGCGCCCACCGCGACGATCGAATGCTTGTACAGCCGTCCGCCGATCAGGATCACGTCGATCGACGGATGCGCGGCCAGTGCGACGGCGACGCTGGGGCTGTGCGTGACGATCGTCGCGCGCAGGTCGGGCGGCAGCTCGCTGACGAGCAGTGCCGACGTCGTGCCACCGTCGACGATCGCGACCTGTCCGGGCGCGATCATCTGCGCGGCCCGGCGCGCGATGCGCCGTTTCTCCGCGGTTTCGAGCAGCTCGCGCTGCGCGAACGGCGCGACCGCCGGCGACGCCGGCAGCGCGCCGCCGTGCACGCGCTGCAGCAGGCCCTCGGCCGCCAGTTCGCGCAGGTCGCGCCGGATCGTGTCCTCGGACACGCCGAATTGCGCGCTCAGTTCGACGGCCAGCACCTGGCCGTCGCGGGCGAGCGCGTCGAGGATCACTTTCTTGCGTTGGGTCGTCAGCATCGGGTTTGCACGAAATTTCTTGAAATTGCACGAATATGCACGCTACCATGAGTGCCGTCACTTGTCGAATGGGAGACCACCATGGCCGCAACGCGGGACCGCGTCCGCATCGTCGATACGACGGTGCTGTCCAATGACTGGTATGTGCTGAAGAAGGTAACGTTCGATTTCCTGCGCCGCGACGGCACGTGGCAGCGCCTGAGCCGCGAAACGTACGACCGCGGCAACGGTGCGACCATCCTGCTGCGCAACGCGACGACGGGTGACGTGCTGCTCACGCGGCAGTTCCGGATGCCGGCGTTCGTCAACGGACACGACGGCATGCTGCTCGAAGCCGCCGCCGGCCTGCTCGACGACGCGACGCCCGATGCACGCATTCGCGCGGAGGCCGAAGAGGAAACCGGCTATCGCGTGCGCGGCGTGCGCAAGGTGTTCGAGGCGTTCATGAGTCCCGGCTCGGTGACGGAAAAGCTGCATTTCTTCGTCGGCGAATACGATGCGTCGCTGCGCACGGGCGACGGCGGCGGCATCGCGGAGGAGGGCGAGGATCTCGAGGTCGTCGAGATGCCGCTGCACGCGGCGCTGGATGCCGTCGAGCGGGGCGAGATCGTCGACGCGAAGACGATCATGCTGCTGCAGTACGTCGCGCTGCGGGAACCCGCGGGCGTGCGCGCCGCGGCTGCGTGATGTCGCGGCGCGGCGCCCGAACCGGCGTATGATCGCGCGACGCCACTCGCACCGTTCGACGCTTCCGCTGCTCCATCATGCCGATTTCCGACTCGTCCGATTCCACCGATTCCAGCGCCGCTGCCGAGCCACTGCCGGCTCATTTGGTCGCGTCCGCCGTCGAGGCGCTCGCGCGCGCCGATGCGCTGCTCGTGACGGCCGGCGCGGGCATCGGCGTCGATTCGGGGCTGCCCGATTTCCGCGGCACGGACGGCTTCTGGCGCGCATATCCGGCGCTGCGCCACGAGCGTTTCGAATTCCACGAGATCGCTTCGCCGCAGGCGTTCCGCGCACATCCGCAGCTTGCGTGGGGCTTTTACGGACACCGTCTCGGACTCTACCGGCAGACGGTGCCGCACGCGGGCTTCGCGATCCTGCGGCGCTGGATGGACGCGATGCCGAACGGCGGCTTCGTGCTGACGAGCAACGTCGACGGCCAGTTTCAGAAGGCCGGTTTCGATCCGGCGCGTGTCGCCGAGATTCACGGTTCGATTCATTCGATGCAGTGCCTGCGACCCTGCTCGGACGACACGTGGGACGCCGCGCCGTTCACCCCCGATGTCGACGCGGCCGCGTGCCGGCTGGTCGGCGAGCTGCCGCGCTGCCCGCGTTGCGGCGGCCTCGCGCGACCGAACATCCTGATGTTCGGCGACAACGGCTGGCTCGGCGAACGCTACGACGCGCAGGAGCGGGCCCTGCAGGACTGGATCGCGCAGGCGGGATGGGTGACCGTCGTCGAGATCGGCGCGGGCACCGCGATTCCGACCGTGCGTCTCTCGAGCGAACGGCTCGGTGCCGACGTGATCCGCATCAATGCACGCGAGGCCCATGCCCGCCGCGCGGACGTGATCGGGCTGAAGGGCAGCGCGCTCGCGACGCTCGTGGTGCTCGACCGTGCATGGCACGGCGGCTGAGCGGCGCGGGACGAATCGGCCGGCCGCGGCCGCGCGATCACGGCTGCGCGACGAGCGCCTGGACGAGCGCCGGCGCGATCGGCGAGCCGAGGCCCGTCACGTAGTCGTAGCCGCCCGCTGCATTGCAGATGCTGCCGCAAGTGCCGTTGGATCCGGTCGTGACGTCGTGATAGTCGCTGCCGTAGGCGTTTTTCCCGACCGTATAGAGCGTGTCGTAGGTGCCGCTCAGCGCGTGTTTGCCGGCCGCCGTGCGCAGCGAATTCGCGATGGCGACGAGCGCCGACCATTGCGGCGCGCCCGCGCTCGTGCCGCCGACCTGGAACCAGCCGGCCTGCCCCTGATAGGTGACGGAGTCGTATACCGCGAAGCCGCTTGACGGATTCGCGTCGTAGCTGACGTCGGGCACGCCGCGCTTGCCGGCCACCGGCACCGGCCAGCCGGTCTGCCCGGCCGGCTCGGCCTCGATCGAGCTGACGCCGCCGCCGCTGCCGCTCCACGCCGCCTCGCTGACGTAAGTGCCGGATGCGTCGGTGGACAACGTCGTGCCGCCCACCGCCACCACGTACGGCGACGCCGCCGGGTACTCGGTGCCGGTGCCGCTGTCGCCGGACGACGCGACGAACGTGACGCCCGATGCGTTGAAATGGCTGTCGAAGCCGGTCTCGCTGCCGAACTCGTTGCCGCCGAAGCTCATCGACACGACCGATGCGCCGCGCTTGACCGCTACGTCGACCGCGGCCATCAGGTCACTGAAGCTGGCCGACGCGGCCTCGACGAGCACGATCTTCGCCTTCGGTGCGATCGCATGCACCCATTCGACGTCGAGCGACATCTCGAGCGACCAGCCCGCGTCCGTCTTGGGTCGCGTGCCGCGCGCGTAGACCTTGGTGAAACAACCGTTCGACGAAGTGCAGGCCGGCAGCGAGAACGCGTTGCTGAACACGCCGAGATCGGCTTCGATCTTCGGATCGTCGTACGCGTCGACGATCGCGACGACCATCCCGTCGCCCTGGTTGGCGATCGAATCGAACCCGTACGCATGGCGTACGAGCACGGGTGTGAGGCCGGCCACCGTGGCCGTGCTCGCGCGCTGTTTCGTGTGGAAAGGCGGGCGCGCATAGCCTTTCGGCGCGCGGTGGCCTTCGACGTAGGACGGGGGGCCGTTGTCCTCGGCGAGCGCGACGCTCGACGCGAGCAGCGACGCGCACAGTGCCGGAATCAACATGGATGACAGGCGGTAATTGTTCATTTTTCGAGCTTCCATGTCGATGGAGTGGGGGAGCGAAATGATTTTACGAAATCAGCAGAGCGAATTGCATTGAATATCGACCCGATTCGGGAATGTCTGGATTAGGGAAAACACGCGAAATGACCATGAAGAAAGGCTTACATGGCTGGTGCGGGGCTGACTTTTCGAATTCGACAAAATCTGATGAATAATCGATTCGTTTCCAACAATTTGTAATGACCTGCGTAATGCATTGGAAAATATCGAGCTCGGCGGTGCATGGAAATAATGAAATGCGTGATTCCGGCGCGACACCATCCGGTGCGCGCCGGGGGCCGGCCGGCATTGCCGTCGCGGCGCGATTCCGCATACAGTTCGGCGTAGGCCGCGCCCGCGATGCGGCCTCGTCAGCGAGGAGCTCCCTTGTTCTATTCGATCGTCGCGATCTTCGTCGGCGCCGGGCTCGGCGCATTGCTGCGCTGGTTCCTGAGCCTTGCGCTCAACGCGTTCTTTCCCGCCGTGCCGCTCGGTACGCTCGCCGCAAACCTGATCGGCGGCTACGTGATCGGCATCGCGGCCGTCGCGTTTACCACCCGCGTCGGGCTGCCGCCCGAGTGGCGGCTGTTCGTGATCACGGGCTTCCTCGGCGGCCTCACGACGTTCTCGACCTATTCGGTCGAAGTGATGACGCACGCGGTGCAGGGCGAATTGGGATGGGCGTTCGCGGTGGCTGCCCTACACTTGACTGGATCGTTCACGCTGACGGCGCTCGGCATGTGGACCGCGCGCGTGTGGTTCGCGGCAGCCTGAGCGCGCCGGCATCGGGAGGACGCGATGGACAGGGTTTTCTTGCGCTTCTACGTGCACGAGCAGCACCGGCTGCACTGGAAGCCGCTGTGGGAGTGGTTGCTGGAGGAAGGAAACCGGATGGGCGTCGCGGGCGGTTCCGCGTTTCGGGCGATGGCCGGCTTCGGCCGGCATCGGGTGCTGCACGAGGACCGCTTTTTCGAGCTGCAGGGCTCGCTCGCGATCGAGGTCGAGTTCATCGTCACCGAGGACGAGGCGCAGCAACTGCTCGAGCGGCTTGCGCGCGAGAAGGTGCGCGTGTGCTACGCGATGATTCCCGCGCGCTTCGGGGTGATCGACACGCTCGAGGTGTCGCCGGCGCAGGGGCCGGCAGCATAGCGCAACGCGTCAGATGCCGAACATCGTCAGCGACACGGCGGCGCGCGTGACGATCATCAGCAGCACCTGCACGATCACGAACAGCAGGATCGGCGACAGGTCGATGCCGCCCAGGTTCGGGATCACGCGGCGCAGCGGGTTCAGGAACGGCGCGGTGAGCTGGTAGAGGATCGGCATCGCCGGCGAGCGCGGATTGAGCCACGACAGCAGCGCCATCAGGATCGTCATCCAGATCACGAGATTGAGCGCCCACTTCACGACGGTGAGCAGCGCGACCACGACGAGCGTCGCGATCACCGAGGCCGGATCCAGGCCGGCCATCACGACCATCAGCACCACATAGACGAGCGCGGTGAGGAGGGCGGCGACGACGCTTGCCCAGTCGATGCCGCGCACGCCCGCGATCACGCGGCGCAACGGCAGCACGAGCCAGTTGGTCGCCTGCAGCACGGCCTGCGTGACGGGGTTGTACGGCGGCACGCGGACGGCCTGCATCCAGACGCGCAGAATCAGCGCCGCGCCGAACAGTGTGAAGACGGTATTGAGCAGAAAACGGGCGATCTCGCCGAACATCGTTGGCATCCTTTTTATACAGTCGGGTAGCGTGCGGCCGCCAACGCCGGATGGCGGCGCATCGGCCGACACCTTATCACGCCTCGTCTCGCGGCGGGGAGGGGTGCCCGGTCGTGCGCTCGAGCGACGTTTCGACGGCCTGCGCAAGCGCCGGCAGCGCGGCCGGCGGCGCCGCGCGCTTCGCCGCGAGCGCGACCGCGCGGCGGGTCATCAGCGCATACAGGGTCGCGTGGTCGCCGCCGCGCGCTTCGAGCAGCGCGAGCTGACGCTCGACGATGCCGGTGTCGCCGCGCGATACCGGGCCTGCCAGTGCGTTCGCGAGGCCTTTGTCGCGCGCGGTGGCGATCGTGCCGGCGAGCATCGGCAGCAGCGCGCGCAACGCCGCTTCCTCGTCGAAGCCGAGGCCGCGCCACAGCTCGACCGCTTCCGACAGCCCGCACAGCGCGAAGCTCGCCGCGTAATGTGCGGCCGCGTGATACAGCATTCGGCCGCCGGCCGGAATCGACAGCGGATGGCACCCGAGTGCGGCAGCTAGTCGCAGCAGCGTCGCGTGCAGCGCGCCGTCGGCTTCGAGCGTGACCGAGCAGCCGTCGATGCGGGAGAGATCGGCGTCCGTGCCGCCGAACAGGTAGAGCGGGTGGAAGCCGCCCGTGGCCGCGCCTTGGCGCTTTGCCGGATCGAGCAACTCGACCGCCGACGCGCCGCTGCAGTGGACGAGCGCCTGGCCTGCCGCGCGCGCCGCGTCGAACCGCAGCGCGGCGGCGGTCGATGCGAGATGGTCGTCGGGCACGGTCAGGAAGATCAGGTCGGCGGCGTCGACAACCTGCTGCGGCGTGTCGACCGCCCGGCAGCCGTCGATGCGCGCGGCAAGTGCCGCGGCCGATGCCGTCGTGCGACTCGCGATCGCGATGACCGGAAAGCCGGCCGCCGCGAAGCGCAGGGCAAGGCAGCGCGCCAGGCGGCCGGCGCCGATGAAGCCGAGGCGGGGGAGAGCGGGGAGGGGCATGGCGGGTCACGCAGCGAAAACGGAGCAGACGTCAGTATCGCAGGAATGACGGGGTGGTCGTGGATCGGCGGCGATGCCGAACGGGGACGGCCTGGACGGCAGCGTTCGGTGCGGACAAGGTAAATTCGCGCCGCGGTTTCGCCTCCGTCGAAGATGGCCTAATCCGGCCCCAAATCGCGCGGGGGCTGTGTCCCGCCTGGATTGTCGGCGTCCTGTTTCAAATTTGTAATCGTTCATTACGGAAGCGTGCCGGCCGCGCTTACCGGATCCGGTAAGACTGACCGGCCGGTGCGTCGCGGTTTGGCTGCTCGGACGGAATCGCGGGACTCGCGGCGGGGATTGCCGGGCCTCGGCGCCCTGCTGCACGGTCGCCGCCGCCGCGTGGAATTGCAATTTGCAACAAATGCGCCATACGCGAGCGGTGGGTTTTCGCTACATTGCATCCATGCGACGTGCATGCCCGCCGTTGCCGACAGGAGCGTACAAATTACCGCTCCAGCAGGAGAATCGAAGTGAAAAAGCTCATTCCGTTCATCGCCGCCGCCGCGCTGGCCCTGGGGGCCGCAAGCGCCGCTCAGGCTCACGTGTCGATCGGGGTCGGCATCGGGGTCCCGATCGCACCTGCGTATCCCGTGTATGCACCGCCTCCGCCCGTTTATTACGCACCGCCCCCGCCGGTGTATTACGCGCCGGCGCCGGCCTACTATGCACCGCCCGCCGTGGTCGTCGGCGGCTACGGCGGCTACTACGGCCGTCCGTACTGGCGTCACGGCTACGGCGGCTGGGGTCACCACGGCTGGCGTCGTTGACGAATTCCGCGCGGCGGCCTGACCGCGCGCGGCAAAACGGCGCAACGTCCCTCGCGGGGCGTTGCGCCGTTTTTCATTTGGGGCGCGAGTGTGCGTGCGGCGGTTACGCCGCGTGGGCAATCAGGTCGCGGTAGCCGCCGACGATCACGCTGTACGAGAAATACGCGAACAGCAGCGCCGACGCGACGTGGCACGCGCGCATCATCCCCGCGCCCGCGCGCTTGCGGCCCTGGCTCGCGAGCGTGCACATGAAGAGCGTCCACGCGAGGCCGCCGAGGAAGAAGCCGGACAGGAACACCGACGCCGTCGCCGGCGTGGTCGCGCCGGCTTTCGCGATCAGCGCGCCGCCGACCGCCGCGAACCACAGAATCGCACTCGGCGACGACATCGCCAGCAGCATTCCGCGCACGAAGCTGCGCCGCGCGCTGGCACGCGGCTGCGGCGTGTCGTCCGCCGTGCCGTCGTGGCCGCTGCCGGCCGGCGCGAGCGCTTCACGCGCCATCTTCCACGTGAGGAACAGCAGCACCGCACCGCCGCCGATCCAGACGATCCAGCGCACGGCCTCGAACTGCAGCAGCACGGCCATGCCCGCGAGCGCGAGCGCCGCGTAGACGAGATCGCCGACGCACGAGCCGACGCCGAGCCAGAAGCCCGGCCGGAAGCCGTGCGACAGCGTCAGCGACAGCATCGCGACGTTGACGAGGCCGATGTCGAGACACAGCGACAGCGACAGGAAGAACCCGTCGGACAGCATCGAGGTGGGGGGAAAGCTCATCGTCGTTCTTGTCGGGTGCGTTCAAGGCGCGGACTTACAGTCCGATTTCCTGCCAGAGACGGTCGACACGCGCCTTCACGGCCGCATCCATCTCGATCGGGCGACCCCATTCGCGGGTCGTCTCGCCCGGCCACTTGTTGGTCGCGTCGAGCCCCATCTTCGAGCCGAGGCCCGCGACTGGCGACGCGAAATCGAGATAGTCGATCGGCGTGCTGTCGACCATCACGGTGTCGCGCACGGGATCGACGCGCGTCGTGATCGCCCAGATCACCTCGTTCCAGTCGCGGATGTTGACGTCCTCGTCGACGACCACGATGAACTTCGTATACATGAACTGCCGCAGGAAACTCCACACGCCGAACATCACGCGCTTCGCATGGCCGGCGTAGCTCTTCTTCATCTGGACGATGGCCATCCGGTAGCTGCAGCCTTCCGGCGGCAGGTAGAAGTCGGTGATCTCGGTGAACTGCTTCTGCAGCAGCGGCACGAACACCTCGTTGAGCGCGACGCCGAGCACGGCCGGCTCGTCGGGCGGCTTGCCCGTATAGGTCGAGTGATAGATCGCGTCGCGGCGCATCGTGATCCGCTCGACGGTAAACACCGGGAACCACTCCTGCTCGTTGTAGTAGCCGGTGTGGTCGCCGTACGGGCCTTCGAGCGCGTGTTCGTATGCGGCGGCCGCGTTGCCGGCCGGCCGCGGCGGCGCGCCGGCCGGGCCAGGGGCGGGTGCGCCTTCCTGCGGATGGATGAAGCCTTCGAGCACGATCTCCGCGCGGGCGGGCACCTGCAGCGTATCGACGCCGGGCGTCAGGCACTTCGCGAGCTCGGTGCGGCTGCCGCGCAGCAGGCCGGCGAACTGATACTCGGACAGTGAATCGGGCACGGGCGTCACCGCGCCGAGCGTCGTGGCCGGATCGGCGCCGAGCACGACCGCGACCGGATACGGCTTGCCGGGGTTCTTCAGCGCGAATTCGCGGAAGTCCAGCGCACCGCCGCGATGCGCGAGCCAGCGCATGATCAGCTTGTTGCGGCCGATCAGTTGCTGGCGGTAGATGCCGAGGTTCTGGCGTGGCTTGTTCGGCCCGCGCGTGACCGTGAGGCCCCACGTGACGAGCGGCCCTGCGTCGCCGGGCCAGCAGGTCTGGATCGGCAGCTTGTTCAGGTCGACGTCGGCACCTTCCCAGACGATCTCCTGGCACGGCGGCGACGACACCGATTTCGGCGCCATGTCCCATACGGCCTTCGCGAGCGACAGCAGCTTGCCGGCGTCCTTCAGGCTCTTCGGCGGATCCGGCTCCTTCAGCACGGACAGCAGCCGCCCGAGGTCGCGCAGCGAGCCGAGCGCGGCGTCGTCGCCCGCATCGACACCCATCCCGAGCGCCACGCGGCGCGGTGTGCCGAACAGGTTGCCGAGCACCGGGAACGCATTGCCGGGCGGCGCTGCGAACAGCAGCGCCGGGCCGCCGGCGCGCAGGACGCGGTCGCACAGTTCGGTCATTTCGAGCACGGGCGACACGGGCTGCGTGACGCGCCGCAGCTCGCCGAGCGCCTCGAGGCGCTGGATGAAATCGCGTAAGTCTTTGTATTTCATGAAGAAGGTCCGAGCCACCCGCAAGGCGGGCAGCGATGGGCGGGCGCAGCGGCCGGCTGCGGCCCCGAATCGACCGACGATTTTACCCGGGCGGCCGCTCGCACGCCCGGCGGAGAAAAAAGTCGACGGCGCGCAGAGCCCCTACGGCAGCGGGCTTGCGATCTGAAGGGCGGTTCAAAATTACTTTTTGTTATGATTTTGCGGTTTTATAGTGTTGACGATCTATAAAACCCTGCTAGAATCCGCTCACATTGGTTGCAGGGTAAAAGGCTTCGAGCCGCCAATCACCGATCTTTGACGCAGCGCGTCACCGTCCGCCGAAACCTGCACGGCGTATTCGACGGCCTTTGTCGTAGTCCCAGCCAGCGCCACGAGACGCTGGTTTTTTTGCGTGGGTGCCACCGCGTATGCCCGCCTCGCCCAATGTGCGAAGGTGCCGGCCCTCTTACACCGTGGCCTCGAACGGTACTTATACCGTTTCCCCGATGCTTGCGCGTCCCAACCAAGGCGTGCGGCGTCGTGATTCCGCGGCGCGTTTTCCGTCTCGCCATCGAGCTGAGCGAGCCGCACGAGTCATGTTCATGGGAGATGATCTGAATGAACGCTTGGTTATCGTGGCGTCCTAGTGAGCAGCATGCACAAATCGTGCGCAACATGCTGCGTCGCGGGACGCGTGTCAGTCACCATCTATTCAGCGTTGTCGGCTGTCTCGCTGTCGCGGTCGCACTTGCCCTGTGGTTGCTGCCGACCGTGCGCGGGAATCTCGCCGCGAAGCTGATGCCGGTCGTATCCGCGGCCGTGCAGGCCGGTCCGGCCCGTCTGCTGACCGGCCATCCGCTGCCGAACTTCGCGCCTGCTGGCGCGCAGCCGCAGCAGGAAGACGCCCCGGAAACGGATGCGCTCGCCGTCGGTCTCGACGTCACGCCGGAAGCCGCCGCGCAGAACGATGCGTCCGATCCGTCCCGTAGCGGCCCGTCGCCCGTCGCGCTGGCGAAACTGATCCCGACCCAGCGGGTCCCGGCCGATGCGCGCGACGATCGTGCGCTCGCGTCGAACCGCGAACAGGCGCTCGTCGCCACCTACCTGTCGCGCCGTTACAGGGTCGCGCAGGAGCCGCTCGGCCAGCTCGTCAAGGCTGCGTTCCAGACCGGCCGCGACGTCGGCCTCGATCCGCTGCTGCTGCTGTCCGTGATGGCGATCGAATCGGGCTTCAACCCGTACGCGGAAAGCGGTGTCGGCGCGCAAGGCCTGATGCAGGTCATGTCGAAGGTTCATTCCGACAAGTTCGAGTATTTCGGCGGCACGGACACCGCGCTGCAACCGCTCGCGAACCTGCAGGTCGGCGCGCTCGTGCTGAAGGACTGCATCGCCCGCGGCGGCTCGCTCGCGAACGGGCTGCGTCTGTACAACGGCTCGACCAACCCGGACGACACCGCCTACGGCTCGAAGGTCATGGCCGAGCGCGGCCGCCTGCGCGATGTCGCGCATGGCCGCAGCGTGCCGGTCAATGCGCCGCAGGCGCCGGCCCAGCCGTCGAAGCCGATCGTGACCGCGGCCGTGACGGCAGCAGCCGGCGGCGCCAAGCGCGTGCATGCGACGCTCGACGGCGCGCAGCCGATCACCACGAAAGCGGCTGCCGCGCCGAAGGGCGCACCGCAGCAGGACGACGCAAGCGTCGACACCGCGAAGCAGTCGCACGGCGACCACTCGGAACTCGGCGCGTAACGTCCCGCGGTTCTGGCCAGACTCCAGCAAAAAGGCACCCGATTCGGGTGCCTTTTTCTTTTTTTGCGCGGGGCAACGGCCGGTGTGCCGGCCGGGAAAGCGGATCGGCGGATCGGCGGTCAGTGCTGGCCGAACAGTGCCGCGAGCCGCTCGACGGCCTCTTCGAGGCGCGCGTAGGCGGTCGCATAGGACAGCCGGATATAGTCGCGCGGCGCATGCACGCCGAAATCCATGCCCGGCACCAGCACGACGCCCGCATCGTGCAGCATCGCGTGCGTGAGCGCCGCGCTGTCGCCGGCCGCGGGATGGGCGACGCCGCCGCAGTGCGCATATACGTAGAACGCGCCGTCCGGCATCACGGGCACCGTGAAGCCGAGCTTCTCGAGCGCTGGCGCGATGAAATCGCGGCGACGCTTGAATTCGAGGCGGCGCGCCTCGTAGATGTCGAGTGTTGCCGGTTCGAAGCATGCGAGCGCCGCGTGCTGCGCGAGCGCGGACGGACAGATGAACAGGTTCTGCGACAGCTTTTCGAAGGTGCCGACGAGCGCGGGCGGCACGACGAGCCAGCCGAGCCGCCAGCCGGTCATGCTGAAGTACTTCGAGAAGCTGTTCACGGTGACGACATCGTCGCCGAACGACAGCGCCGACACGGGCGCCGCGTCGTAGCTGAGCCCCTGGTAGATTTCGTCGACGATCGTGAAGCCGCCGCGTGCGCGCACGGCTTCGACGATCCGCTTCAGTTCGTCCGGCTCGAGCGACGTGCCGGTCGGGTTCGACGGCGACGCGAGCAGCACGCCGCGCGTGTGGCTGCCCCAGCGCGTGCGGACGTCGTCCGCGGTGAGCTGGAAGCGCGCTTCCGGGCCACTCGGCACGAGCACCGGCCGACCTTCGGCCGCCGCGACGAAGTGCCGGTTGCACGGATACGACGGGTCGGGCATCAGCACCTCGTCGTCACGGCCGACGAGCGCGAGGCACGCGAGCAGCAGCGCGGCGGAGGCGCCGGCCGTCACGACGATCCGCTCGGGGCTGATCGTGAGGCCGTAGGCGCGCGCATAGTGCGCGGCGATCGCTTCACGCAGCGGCGCGATGCCGAGCGCGCTCGTGTACTGCGTGACGCCGCGGCGCAACGCGGCCGCGGCCGCCTCGACGACGGGCTCTGGCGCGGTGAAATCCGGTTCGCCGATGCCCATGTGGATAACATCGCGCCCGGAGGACTCGAGCCGCTGTGCCTCCTTCATCAATTCCATCACGTAGAAGGGCTGGATCGCGTCGACGCGTGCGGCGAGCGTGACGAGCGAATCGGCGGTGGTATTCATCGGTCGGGCGGGGCGGGGGAGAGAATGAAAAACGGGCGCTTGCGCGCCCGTGGACAAACAAACGGTATCAGCCGTTGCGGCGCGCCTGCGTTTCGGCGGGGCGCAGCTTCGCGGCGAGCTTGTCGAGCACGCCGTTGACGTACTTGTAGCCGTCGGAGCCGCCGAACGTCTTCGCGAGTTCGACCGCTTCGTTGATGATCACACGGTACGGCGTTTCGACATGGTGAGTGAGCTCGAACGTCGCGATCAGCAGCACCGCACGTTCGACCGGAGACAACTGGTCGATCGGGCGGTCGAGCGACGGCGTCAGCGCTTCGACGAGCGTCGCGTGCTCGCGGATCACGCCGTGCAGGATGGCTTCGAGCAGTTCCTTGTCAGCCTTGTCGTAACCGAGCGCGCCGCGCAGCTGCGCGTCGATCTCGCCGGAGGCCGCGTTCGACAGCAGCCACTGATACAGGCCCTGCGTCGCCAGCTCGCGCGATTGTCGGCGGGCGCTCTTCTTCATGCGCGCTCCTCTTCGTCTTCTTCCTCTTCGTCGTCCTCGTCGTCGTCGCCGAGCTGGTCGAGTGCCATCGTCAGGTTGGCCATCTCGACTGCGACGCGCGCGGCGTCACGACCCTTTTCGGTCATGCGCGCGACGGCCTGCTCGTCGTTTTCGGTCGTCAGGACCGCGTTGGCGATCGGCAGGTTGAAGTCGAGGCCGATGCGGGTGATGCCCGCGCCGCTTTCGTTCGACACGAGTTCGAAGTGGTACGTCTCGCCACGGATCACCGCGCCGAGCGCGATCAGCGCGTCGAACTGGCCGCTTTCCGCGAGTTTCTGCAGCGCGAGCGGGATTTCCAGCGCGCCGGGCACCGACACAAGCAGCACATCTTCACCGGAGACGCCGAGGCGCTCGAGTTCCTCGACGCACGCATCGGCGAGGCCGTTGCAGACGGGTTCGTTGAAGCGGGATTGCACGATGCCGATACGCAGGCCGTCGCCTTCGAGATTCGGTTGGTATTGTCCGATTTCCATGATCTGGTCCGTGGTGTGGATGAACGGTTATAGGGCGAAAGCGTCGTGGCGGGTTACGCGTGGGACGCCGGGCAGGACTTGGCTTCGCCGCCGGGCATCGGAATGAAGCCCGTGACTTCGAGGCCGTAGCCGGACATGCTGCCCAGCTTGCGCGGATTCGACAGCACCTGCATCTTGCTGACGCCGACATCGCGCAGGATCTGCGCGCCGATGCCGAACGTCTTGAAATCGACCGGCCGGCGCTTCAGCGCAGCGGCCTTTTCTTCCTCGTCGAACGCCTTGAAGACGTCGATCAGATGTTCCTTCGTGTCGCCGCAGTTGAGCAGCACGATCACGCCGAGGTCGCGTTCCGCGATCTCGCGCATCGCCGCGTCGAGCGTCCACGAGTGCGTCGAGATGCTCGTCTCGAGCAGATCGAGGACCGACAGCGGCTCGTGCACTCGCACGGGCGTATCGACGTCGGGCGACGGCGTGCCGCGCACCAGCGCGATGTGCGGCGAGCCGCTCGGCTGGTCGCGGTACAGCACCGCGCGGAACGTGCCGTGCGCGGTCTGCATCGTGCGCTCGGCGATCCGCTCGATGATCGATTCGGTGCGGCTGCGATAGTGGATCAGGTCGGCGATCGTGCCGATCTTCAGACCGTGTTCCTTCGCGAATTCGATCAGGTCGGGCAGGCGCGCCATCGTGCCGTCGTCCTTGATGATCTCGCAGATCACCGCGGCCGGCGTGAGGCCCGCGAGCGCGGTGAAGTCGCAGCCGGCCTCGGTGTGGCCGGCGCGCACGAGCACGCCGCCCGGCTGCGCCATGATCGGGAATACGTGCCCCGGCTGCACGATGTGCTCGGGGCGGACGTCGTGCGCGACCGCCGTGGCGATCGTGTGCGCGCGGTCGGCGGCCGAGATGCCGGTCGTCACGCCCTCGGCCGCTTCGATGCTGACCGTGAACGCGGTGCCGTACTGCGTGCCGTTGCGGTAGGTCATCAGCGGCAGGTGCAGCTGCTTGCAGCGTTCCTGCGTCAACGTCAGACAAACGAGGCCGCGGCCGTACTTGGCCATGAAGTTGATCGCTTCCGGCGTGACGAATTCGGCGGCGATCACGAGGTCGCCTTCGTTTTCGCGGTCTTCTTCGTCGACCAGGATCACCATCCGGCCGGCTTTCAACTCCGCGATGATGTCGAGCGTGGAGGCGAGCGTCATAAGGGGGCGAGAAAGAGGAAAGTGCGTATTTTACGCCAGCCGGGCGACGTTTCGGCTGGCACCGGCTGCGCGCGGCCGGCGAGCGCGCCGGAAAGCGGTGCGACCGGCCGTCGGGCCGGGCCTGCCCGGACCGTCGCGGCCCGCCCGAAGACGGGCCACCGCAGGCCGGCCGAGCCCCGGCCGTGCGTCACGCTTGTTCGTTACGGCCGCCGAGGTAATCGAGCTTGCCAAGTTCGACACCACTGTGGCGCAGGATGTCGTATGCCGTCGTCACGTGGAAGAAGAAGTTGGGCAGCACGAAGTTCAGCAGATACGATTGGCCGGTGAACTCGATCGGGCCGACGCGCATCTTGAGCACGACCTGGCGCGCTTCGCTGCCATCGATCTGTGCGGCGTCGAAGCCTTTCAGATAGTCGATCGTCTTCTGGATGCGCGCGTGCAGTTCGTCGAACGTCTGCTCGACGTCGGGATAGCTCGGGATGTCGACGCCGGCGAGCCGCGCGGCGCAGCCCTTGGCCGTGTCGGTCGCGATATACACCTGGCGGACGAGCGGCAGCATGTCCGGATAGAGGCGTGCGCCGATGAACACCGACGGGTCGATCTGCTTCTCGGCCGCATGCGCCTGCGCCTTGCCGAGGATGTGCTGCAGGTTGGTGAGGCCGCGGATCAGGACGGGCAGCGAAGCCTGGTACATCGAGATGGACATGGGACGACTCCTGGAGGAAAAGGGGGCAGCCGGTACGCGGCGCACCGTGCGTCGCGGCGCCGAAACCGCTGCCGTTGCATCTTAGCGCGACGGGATGACCCGTGCGCGTCGTTGGCCATCAGGTCAGGTGCCGGGCCGCACCGCCGGCTGCCATTTACCATCCAGGGGGCGGAACAGTCTGGTCAGTCCTGATGCACGCCCTGCGATGCCGACATCATCCGCTCCACATACCGCGCGATCATGTCGATTTCGAGATTGACCTTGTCGCCGGCCTTCACGTGACGCAGTGTCGTGACCTCGACCGTATGCGGGATCAGGTTGATCGAGAACTCGCAGCCGTCGGCGCGATCGTCGACCGTATTGACGGTCAGGCTCACGCCGTTGACCGTGATCGAGCCCTTGTACGCGAGATAGCGGCCGAGCTCGCGCGGCGCGACGATCCGCAACTCGTGCGATTCGCCGACCGGCGCGAAGCGCGTCACGGTGCCGAGGCCGTCGACGTGGCCCGACACGATGTGCCCGCCGAGGCGGTCGTGCGCGCGCAGCGCCTTCTCGAGGTTCACTTCGCCCGGCTGCGCGAGACCGACCGTGCGGTTCAGGCTTTCGCGCGACACGTCGACGTCGAAACCAGTGTCGGTCTTTTCGATCACCGTCATGCACGCGCCCTGGATCGCGATGCTGTCGCCGAGCGCGACATCGGCCAGGTCGAGCCCGCCGGCCTGCACGGTCAGCCGCACGCCCGCCTCGGGCGACGCGCCGAGCGGGTTGATCGCCTCGATGCGGCCGACGGCCGCGACAATTCCGGTAAACATCCTGACGGCTCCGTTCAAAGAGTGGCGGGGGGCGGCGCGACACGCGCCAGGATTCGCAGATCGTCGCCGATCCGCTCGACGCTGTGGAACGCGAGCCGCACGCGGGCGTCGAGGCTCGCCGGCGCGGCGAGGTCGAACATGCCGGCCGCGTCGCTGCCGAGCAGGCTCGGCGCGAGATAGACCAGCAGCTCGTCGACGCACTGCTCGCGCAGCAGCGAGCCGTTCAGCTTGTGGCCGGCCTCGACGTGCAACTCGTTGACGCCGCGCGCGCCGAGCGCCGCCAGCATCGCGGGCAGGTCGACCTTGCCGTACGCATTCGCGAGCGGCACGATTTCCGCGCCGCGCGACTTCAGCACGTTCGCGCGCACTTCGCCGGCGGCATCGAGCCGGCCGCAGAAGATCAGCAGCGGCGCGCCTTCGAGCAGGCGCGCATCGAGCGGCAGGTCGAGGCGGCTGTCGACCAGCACGCGCTGCGGCTGGCGCGGCGTGTCGATGCCGCGAACGGTCAGGAGCGGGTTGTCCTCGCGCACGGTGCCGATCCCGGTGAGGATCGCGCACGCGCGCGCGCGCCAGGCGTGGCCGTCGAGGCGCGCGGCCTCGCCGGTGATCCACTGGCTTTCGCCGGACGGCAGCGCCGTGCGTGCATCGAGCGACGCGGCCGTCTTCATCCGTACCCATGGGCGACCGCGCGTCATCCGCGACACGAAGCCGATGTTCAGTTCACCCGCTTCGTTCGCGAGCAGCCCGCAGCGCACGTCGATGCCCGCGTCGCGCAGCATCCCTAGGCCGCGCCCCGACACTTGCGGATTCGGGTCTTCCATCGCGGCGACGACCTTCGCGACGCGCGCGTCGATCAGTGCGTTCGCGCACGGCGGCGTGCGGCCGAAGTGGCTGCACGGCTCGAGCGTCACGTACACGGTGGAGCCGGCGACGTCATGGCCGCGCGCACGCGCGTCCTTCAGCGCCTGCACTTCCGCGTGGTCCTGGCCGGCCGGCTGCGTGAAGCCTTCGCCGATCACGTCGCCGTCCTTGACGATCACGCAGCCGACGCGCGGGTTCGGCGCGGTCGTATACATGCCGCGCGCCGCGAGCGTCAGCGCGCGCTGCATGTGGGCGAAATCGGTATCCGAGAACATGCGTGCGGACCCGGGTCAGGCGGCGAGGGCTGCGAATGCGCGACGTGCGGCCGCGAGCGTCGCGTCGATCACCGCGTCGTCGTGCGTGCTCGACACGAAGCCGGCCTCGTACGCGGACGGCGCGAAATACACACCCTCGTCGAGCATCAGGTGGAAGAAGCGGTTGAAGCGCTCGGTATCGCTCTTCGTGACTTCCGCGAAGCTGGTCGGCACACGCTCCGCGAAGTAGAGGCCGAACATCGCGCCGATCGAGTCGGCGGCGAACGGCACGCCGGCCGCGCGCGCTTCGGCCGCGAGGCCGTCGGCGAGGCGTTTCGTCTGCGCGGTGAGCGCGTCGTAGAAGCCGGGCGCCTGGATCAGTTGCAGCGTCTTCAGGCCCGCGGCGACCGCGATCGGGTTGCCCGACAGCGTGCCGGCCTGATAGACGCCGCCGAGCGGCGCGAGGTGGGCCATGATGTCGCGGCGGCCGCCGAACGCGGCGGCCGGCATCCCGCCGCCAATCACCTTGCCGAGGCAGGTGAGGTCGGCCGTGATCCCGTAGTACGCCTGCGCGCCGCCGAGCGCGACGCGGAAGCCGCACATCACTTCGTCGAAGATCAGCACGGCGCCGTGCTTCGTGCACAGCGCGCGCAGCGCGTTCAGGAATTCGGGCGTGCCGCGCACGAGGTTCATGTTGCCCGCGACGGGCTCGACGATCACCGCGGCGATCTCGTCGCCGAACGCGCCGAACGCTTCTTCGAGCGCGGCGACGTTGTTGTATTCCAGGACGGTCGTGTGTTTCGCGATGTCGGCGGGCACGCCGGCCGACGTCGGGTTGCCGAACGTCAGCAGGCCGGAGCCGGCCTTGACCAGCAGGCTGTCCGCGTGACCGTGATAGCAGCCCTCGAACTTGACGATGCGGCTGCGGCCCGTGAAGCCGCGCGCGAGACGCAGCGCGCTCATCGTGGCCTCGGTGCCGCTCGATACCATCCGCACCTGCTCGATCGACGGGACGAGCTTGCAGATTTCCTCGGCGATTTCGATCTCGGCTTCGGTCGGCGCGCCGAACGAGAAGCCGTCGGCGAGCACGTTCTGCACGGCCGACAGCACTTCCGGATGGACGTGGCCGACGATCATCGGGCCCCATGAGCCGATGTAGTCGATGTACTGCTTGCCGTCGGCATCCCAGAAGTACGGGCCCTGCGCGCGCGAGACGAAACGCGGCGTGCCGCCGACCGAACGGAAGGCTCGCACCGGCGAGTTGACGCCGCCCGGAATGGTCTTCTGGGCGCGTTCGAAGAGGATCTGATTGTTGGACATGGACGAAACCTGCGAGAGAAGGGCGCGGGGGCCTGTGCACGGGCCGCGGCGCCTGGGCGGAACGATCGTCTGATTGTACCGGAGACGCGCATGACGGGCCCGCCGGGCGGTCTGCGGCCTTTCGGCGCGTGAGGGATGGCGCGGGCCGGGCAGGACGAGGGTGTGATTCGGCCCCGTTATCGATCCGGCAACGGTGGCGGCTTGCGCTTGCCGGTCAGCTCGGCCCAGCGCTTCTCGAGCGGGCCTTCGACCATCGGCTTGATCGACGTGCCGGAGGACTGCGCGTCCCAGGTCTGCACCGAGTATGGATGGACGCGCAGCGCGTCGCGCGGGATCACGACGTCCTGGTGCGCGTCGACCAGCCAGTCGTAGACGAAGTCGATGCACAGCCGGTAGCCGCGCTTCGTCGCCGGGTCGGGCACCTCGTACGGCGCGCGCGTCACGTAGCCCGAGCCGAACACGCCTTTCGGCTCCTTCGCGACGCGGTGCAGGAACACACGATCGCCCGGCAGGATGCCGCGCGCGAAGCCGCAGCCCCACACGTCATGCACGGCCTCGCCGGCTTTCACGCGCGCGGCGACGTCGGGCAATTCGGGCCACGGCCATTTCTTGGGGCTCCAGATCAACAGGAAGGCGGTCATCGGTTCGATCGTGTGTCGTATTGGTCAGACGAGAGGGGCGAGGAGCTGCAAGCTTAATCGAATCCCGGCGCTCGATCCCGCGCGGTGGGCGTCGCGCCGGTGTTTTCCCGCCCGCCGCCCACTCGGCCGCCAGCACGTAAAAAAGTTGCGCGTACAATCATGGGCCTGGGCGCGCCGTTCGCGGCGCGGCCTCCCGTCTTCACCGCCACGCGCGCCCCGATGCGCGCGGGCCTCCATTCCGGATACCCATGTCTCACGTCATCCGACGCCGGCCCGATGCCCGGCTGATCCTGTTGCTTGGCGCGCTCGCCGCTTGCGGGCCGATCGCCACTGACATGTACCTGCCGAGCCTGCCGTCGATCGCCGACGGCTTTTCCGTGAGTCCCGGCGCCGCGCAGCGCACGCTGACGAGCTTCATGGCCGGCTTCTCGATCGGCATGCTGCTGTACGGTCCGATGTCCGACACGTGGGGCCGCCGGCCGGTGCTGCTCGGTGGCATCGCGCTGTTCACGCTCGCGAGCGTCGGCTGCTTCGTGTCGAACTCGATCGACATGCTGATCCTCGTGCGGT
This sequence comes from Burkholderia sp. AU33545, assembly GCF_020419685.1. Taxonomy (NCBI): domain Bacteria; kingdom Pseudomonadati; phylum Pseudomonadota; class Betaproteobacteria; order Burkholderiales; family Burkholderiaceae; genus Burkholderia; species Burkholderia sp. AU33545. The sequence continues at coordinate 430,381 of NZ_JAIZRQ010000001.1, forward strand.
TCCTGCAGGCGCTCGGCGCCGGCGCTGCGTCGGTGCTGTCGCGTGCGATCGCGCGCGATGCGCACGAGCCGACCGATGCGGCGAAGGTGCTGTCGATGGTTGCGATCGTCACTGCGGTCGGGCCGCTGCTCGCGCCGCTGATCGGTGGGCAGATCCTGCGCTTCTCGGGCTGGCGCGGCGTGTTCGTCGTGCTCGCCGTGTTCGGCGCGGTGTGCGCGGCGACCGCTTACCTGCGCGTGCCGGAAACCTGGCCGAAGGAGCGGCGCAAGAGCGCGGCCGTGCTCGCGTCGTTCGCATCGTACGGGCGCATCCTGTCCGATCCGGTCGCGTGGGGGCACATGCTGTGCGGCGGGATGGCGTTCGCGTCGATGTTCTCGTACATCACCGCGACGCCGTTCGTGTACATCGAGTATTTCCACGTGTCGCCGCAGCACTACGGGCTGCTGTTCGGCCTGAACGTCGTCGGGATCATGATCGGCAACTTCGCGAACACGCGGCTCGTCGGCCGCATCGGCTCGCTGCGCATCATCTCGGCCGCGTCGCTCGTGAGCTGCATCGCGTCGCTCGCGGTCGCGCTCGTCGCGCTGACCGGGTGGGGCGGCTTGTGGTCGATCGTCGTGTGCCTGTTCTTCGTGGTCGGCGTGGTCGGGATCCTGTCCGCGAACTGCACGACCGACCTGATGCATCGCTATCCGCACAATGCGGGCGCGTCGGCGGCCGTGTTCGGCGCGATGCAGCTCGCGCTTGGCGCGATCGCGAGCGTTGCGATCGGCGCACTCGCGGACGGCACGCCGTTCGCGATGGGCGTGACGATCGGCGTCACCGGCGTGCTGTGTTTCGTCGGCCGCTCCCTCGTGCTGCGCTGGCATGGCCGGCCGGTGAAAGCGGGCGCCTGAGCCGGCGCGGCAGCCGCCGCCCCGGCATGAAAAAACGCCACCGCGCGATGCGTCGGTGGCGTTTTTTTCGGGCGGGCGGAAAGCGGTCGCCGTGCCGTGTCGGGCGTCAGTCCCGCGCGACGTCCTTCGCCGCCGGCGAGGCGCCGTGGCTCAGCCAGTCGAGCACGTCGGCCGTCTCGTCGTCGCTCGCCCGTGCGCGCGCCTGCGCGACGGCCTCCGGCAGTTCGCCGTTGGTGGACGCGCGACGAATCGCGACGCCGACCGCGAGGACGTCGATCATCAGCAGATGCAGGACCCGCGAGATCATCGACAGCTGCGATTCGCGCATCTCGATGTGGTCGGTCTCGAGCGCGACGGTCGCGCGCTTCGCGAGCGGCGTGTTGCTCGACGTGATCGCGATTACCTTCGCGCCGGCCTGCATCGCGACCTCGAGCACGCGCAGCAATTCCGGCGCGCGTCCCGATTTCGACACCGCGACGATCACGTCGCCCTTGCCGAGCAGCGCGGCCGATGCGGCCTGCATGTACAGGTCGCCGTACGCGATCGTCGGAATCCCGAAGCGGAAGAACTTGTAATGCGCGTCCTGCGCGACGATGTTCGAGTTGCCGAGCCCGTAGAACTCGATGCGGCGCGCGCCGTTCAGGATCTCGATCGCGTTCTCGACGTGCTCGAAGTTCAGGTGTTCGCGCAACTGCAGGATCGCGGACACCGTGTTGTCGAGCACCTTCGCGCCGAAGTCGGTGGCGGTGTCGCCGAGATGCACCTGGCTGTGGCTCATCGGAATCGTGCCGGTGAGGCCGGTCGCGAGTTTCAGCTTGAAATCCGACAGCCCCTGGCAGCCGAGCGAGCGGCAGAAGCGGATCACCGTCGGCTGGCTCACGTCCGCCTTGCGTGCGATGTCGACGATCGGGTCGTTGATGATCGAGCGCGGATGGTTCAGCGCGAGATCGGCGACGCGGCGCTCGGCCGGCGTCAGCGCGTCGCGCATCTGGCGGATCCGCTCGAACACGGCCGACGATGCGCCGCCCGACCGGTTCGACAACTGCTCCGCGAGGATCGCCGACACGCCGAGGAAGGCCGGATATTCGGCGGTGATCAGGTAGGTCGGGATGTTCTGGAGATACTGCGTGAAGCGGCCCTTCGCCTCGAAGCGCGCGCGGAACGACGAGCGCGTGAACAGATCGCCGAGCTTCAGCGCGACGCCGCCGCCAATGTACACGCCGCCGAGCGCGCCGAGCGTCAGCGCGAGGCTGCCCGCGAACGAGCCGAGGATGCCGCAGAAGCATTCGACCGCCTCGAGGGCGAGATCGTCGCCCGCATGCGCGCGCTCGACGATCTCCGCCGTGTCGACGGTCGCGGCCACGCGCTTCTTGTCGCGCGCGGCGAGCGCGCGGTAGATGACCTCGATGCCCGGTCCCGCGCACACGCGTTCGAAGGACACGTGCGGAAACTTCTTGCGCGCGTACTGCAGCACGAGATCCTCGCGCTCGTCCTGCGGCGCGAACGATGCGTGACCGCCTTCGCTGCCGAGCGCGATCCAGCGGTCGTCCGCGGGAATCAGGCCGGAGACCCCGAGCCCGGTGCCGGGCCCGAGCAGCCCGATCACGCTGTTCTGGCGGCGCGTGCCGCCACCGATCTGCACGCGCTGCGCATCGGTCAGGCCCGGCAGCGCCATCGCGAGCGCGGTGAAGTCGTTCACGACGAGCAGCGTGTCGAAGCCGAGCGCGCGGCGCGTGGCCTCGATCGAGAAGCTCCAGTCGTGATTGGTCATCGTGATCTGGTCGCCGTCGACCGGGTTCGCGATCGCGATCGCCGCGTGGTTCACGCGGCTGATCTTCACGTCCTTCAGATACTTGCGGATCGCGTCGGTGAGCGTCGGATAGTCCGCGCCGGGGTAGACGCGGATCTGCGTGATCTCGCCGGGGCCGGTTTCCAGCGCGAAACGCGCGTTGGTGCCGCCGACGTCCGCGAGCAGGCGCGGGCCGTCGGCATGCTGGGCCGCGACGACAGCCTTACTTTGCGCACCAGTAGACATCGAGCTTGGTCCCCTTGTCGTTGGCCAGTTGGGAAATCGCGTTCTTCTGCAGCGATGCGGCTGCCGCGTCGAGCACCGCGCGTTTGCGTTCGCCCGCGATCAGCAGGAACAGCCGCTCGACGCGCTTGAGCGCATCGAGCGAGAAGCTCACACGCGCATGCGGCGCGGCGCCGGGATGCACGGCGACGAAGCGCTCGGGCGTCGTGATCGCGCGATCCCATTCGGGCGCATCGGCGAAGATCGACGCGGTGTGGCCGTCCTCGCCCATGCCGAGCACGGCGACGGTCGGCACGCGGTAGTCGGCGTTCGCGTTGAGTGCGGCGACGTGCGCGTCGAGCGCCGCGCGCGTGTCGACGAGCGGCAGGAAGCGGGCAGGGGCCGCCGCGTGTTGCAGCAGCGTGTCGCGCACGAACTGCGCGTTGCTGGCCGCGTCGTCTTCCGGCACCCAGCGGTCGTCGACCAGCGTGACGTCGACGCCGGCCCAGTCGAGCGCCGCGTGCGACAGCGTTTGCAGGAACGGGCGCGGGCTCGTGCCGCCGGACACCGCGAGCGTCGGGCGCGCGGGGCCGCCGAGCGCGGCGCGCAGCGCATCGCCGACGGCGCGCGCGAGCGCTTCGCTTTGCGCTTCCTGGGTGTCGAAAGCGTGAATCTCGATCACATCTCCTCCGGACTGCTTTGTCTGTTCAATTCGTGCGAATCATGGGGCACGTTGCCGTGTGCACACGGCAACGGTTTGCATCAGTTTTCTTCTTCGAGCCAGCAGGTGCCGTGCTGCGCAAGCATCGCGCTCGCCGCGGCCGGCCCCCACGTGCCTGCCGCATACGGCTTCGGCGGCTTCAGCGAGCGGGCCCATTCGTTCAGGATCGGCTCGACCCAGCGCCACGCGGCTTCCTGTTCGTCGCGACGCACGAACAGGGCGAGGCGGCCGTTGATCACGTCGAGCAAGAGGCGCTGATACGCCTCCATCTGCCCTTCCTTGAAGAAACGGTCGAACGCGAGGTCGAGGTGCACGCTCGCGAGGTTCATCCCTTCGCCGGGTTGCTTCGCGAGGCAGTACAGGCGAATCGTCTCGTTCGGCTGCAGCCGGATCACGAGGCGGTTCGATCCGGCGCGCAGCGCGGTCGGCCCGAGGGCCGAGTGCGGCACCGGCCGGAAGTTGACGACGATCTCCGCGACGCGATCGGCGAGACGCTTGCCGGTGCGCAGGAAGAACGGCACGCCGGCCCAGCGCCAGTTTTCGATCTCGACCTTCAGCGCGACGAAGGTTTCGGTCGGGCTGTCCGGCTTCACGCCAGGCTCGGTCGCGTAGGCCGGCACCTGCGCGCCCTTGATCACGCCCGCATGGTACTGGCCGCGCACCGCGACCTTGCCGATGTCGCGCGAATCGACGGGTTTCAGCGCGCGCAGCACGCGCAGCTTTTCGTCGCGCACCGAGTCGGAGTCCATCGAGTGCGGCGGCTCCATGGCGACGATCGACAGCAGCTGCAGCAGGTGGTTCTGCACCATGTCGCGCAGCGCGCCCGTATTGTCGTAGAAATCGCCGCGCGCCTCGACGCCGAGCTCCTCGGCGATCGTGATCTGGATGCTCTCGACCCATTCGCGGCGCCACAGCGGCTCGAACAGCGCATTGCCGAAGCGCAGCGCGAGCAGGTTCTGCACCGGCTCCTTCCCGAGGTAGTGGTCGATCCGGTAGATCTGGTCTTCCGCGAAGATCTCGCCGACCGCGTCGTTGATCGCGTTCGACGAGCGCAAGTCGTAGCCGAGCGGCTTCTCGAGCACGATGCGCGCGCCTTCGTTCAGGCCGACCGACGCGAGTGCCTTGCAGATCGGCACGAACAGCGACGGCCCCGTCGCGAGATAGAACACGCGGATGCCGGGAAGCTGCGCGACCGCGTCGCGCAGCACGACGTAGTCCTCCGCGCGACCGAGGTCGAGCTTTACGTATTCGATGCGTTCGAGGAAGGATTTCCACGCGGTTTCGTCGAAGGCCTTGCCGGCGGCTTTCGCCGCGTGCGGCTTCACGTGCGTGTCGACCCACTCGAGATAGCCGGCCCGATCCGATTCGTGCCGCGCGACGGCAACGATCCGGCCGCTTTCCGCGAGCATGTTGCCGCGGTGCGCTTCGAACAGCGCGGGCAGGATCTTGCGCATCGACAGGTCGCCGGTGCCGCCGAAAAGTACGAAGGTAAAGCTGGAATCGGTATGCATGTGTCTCCGCCGGTTGGGGTGCTGGGAAGCGATCCGTAGTGCGATAAAAATATTTTTGACACTGAATTGTAGTTTAACTACAATCCGCCGCAAGGGGTAGCACCTGGGTGAAGAAAAAAAGAAGTGCGGTCGATGAACTGCGCGAGCTTCGCCTTCGGGAACGCCTTGTGCCGAATGTTATCGGACATTGACGGTGCGCATCGTCCGCGCGCCGTCGCCCCCGGGCTCGCGCCGCGGCATCGCGGCGGGCCAGAAACACAAAGAGGAGACACGCCGTTGAATCTCGATTCACGCTTTCTGTAAGAGCCCGGCCGGTCATCGGCCCCGTACGCTGCATGCGTCCCGCGGCTCGATTTCCCCGTCGTTTATCAAGAAGCCGGTTCCCCGTCGGGGAACCTCACGAGTTGATTCAGTCTGGAGGAGATAAGTAATGAAAGTTCGCTCGATCATGGGCGCGCTCTGCGCCGCGGGTCTGATGGCTGGCGCCGTGGCGGCGCAGGCGGCCGAGAATGTAACCGTGCTGCACTGGTGGACCTCGGGCGGCGAGTCGAAGGCCGTCGGCGTGCTGAAGGACGACGTGCAGAAGCAGGGCTACGTGTGGAAGGACTTCGCGGTCGCGGGCGGCGCCGGCGCCGCGGCGATGACCGCGCTGAAGACGAAGGTGATCAGCGGTGACGCACCGTCGGCCGCGCAGATCAAGGGCCCGCTGATCCAGGACTGGGCCGACCAGGGCGTGCTCGTCAACATCGATTCCGCCGCTGGCGACTGGAAGCAGAACCTGCCGCCGGAAATCGACAAGATCATCAAGTACAAGGGCCACACCGTCGCGGCGCCGTTCTCGGTGCATCGCGTGAACTGGCTCTATATCAACAAGGCCGCGCTCGACAAGGTCGGCGCGAAGGTGCCGACCACCTGGCCTGAATTCTTCGCGGTCGCCGACAAGCTGAAGGCCGCGGGCATCCAGCCGGTCGCGATGGGCGGCCAGCCGTGGCAGGACCTGACGCTGTGGGAAGACGTCGTGCTGTCGCAGGGCCCGGCGTTCTACAAGAAGGCGCTGGTGGATCTCGACCAGGCGACGCTGACCTCGCCGCAGATGCTGTCGGTGTTCGACACGGTGCGCAAGATCCAGGGCTACTTCGATACCGGCCGTAACGGCCGCGACTGGAACCTCGCGACCGCGATGGTCATCAACGGCAAGGCCGGCATGCAGTTCATGGGCGACTGGGCGAAGGGCGAGTTCGAGAACGCGGGCAAGAAGGCGGGCAAGGACTACATCTGCGCGGCGGTGCCGGGTACGGCGAATTCGTACACGTTCAACGTCGACTCGTTCGTGTTCTTCCAGCAGAAGGGCCAGAAGGAAGCGACGCCGGGCCAGCTCGCACTCGCGAAGACGATCATGACGCCGGCCTTCCAGGAGCAGTTCAGCCTGCTGAAGGGTTCGGTGCCGGTGCGTCTCGGCGTGAAGATGGACAAGTTCGACGACTGCGCGAAGAAGTCGTACGCCGACGAGCAGACCGCGATCAAGTCGGGCGGCTTCGTGCCGTCGCTCGCGCACGGGATGGCGCAGGGCGACGCAACGGCCGGCGCGATCACCGACGTCGTGACGAAGTTCATGAACTCGCAGCAGGATTCGAAGAGCGCGGTCGCCGCGCTCGCGAAAGCCGCGAAGGTGAAGTAAAACGCGATAGGCGCCCGGCCGGAAGCACTTCGCCGGCCGGGCGTTTTTGCAAGTGCAGCAAACGGGCTCGCCCGCGAAGCCCGTGCCGTACCCGGCGCCGGCCCGGCCTGCGTCACCCTCGTTCCAGGAGTCGAATCAAGTGGCTGCCCCTCTTAGCGGAAACGGATCCGGCGCTGCCGCCGCACGGCGCACGTCGCCGATGTCGGCCTTCGCCGATCGCTGGATCCCGAAGCTCGTGCTCGCGCCGAGCCTCGCGATCGCCGTGGTGTTCATCTACGGCTTCATTCTGATCACCGGCTATCTGTCGCTGACCAACTCGCGGCTGTTGCCGAACTACGAATTCGACGGCTTCGGCCGTTACACGGACCTGTTCCAGAACGACGTGTGGTGGACCTCCGCCGCGAACCTCGGCTGGTTCGGGATTCCGTTCATCGCGATCTGCGTCGCGCTCGGGCTGTTCCTCGCAATCCTGCTCGACCAGCGGATCCGCAACGAAGGCGCGCTGCGCGCGATCTTCCTGTATCCGATGGCGCTGTCGTTCATCGTCACGGGTACCGCATGGCAGTGGATCCTGAACCCGGGCCTCGGCCTGGAGAAAGTGATGCACGACTGGGGCTGGACCAGCTTCTCGTTCGGCTGGCTCGACGATCCGGACAAGGCGATCTTCTGTATCGTGATCGCCGCCGTGTGGCAGTCGACCGGCTTCGTGATGGCGCTGTTCCTCGCCGGGTTGCGCGGCGTCGACGCCGAGATCTTCAAGGCCGCGCAGGTCGACGGCGCGACGCTGCCGACCATCTACCGCAAGATCGTGATCCCGAGCATGCGCCCGGTGTTCTTCTCGGTGCTGCTGATTCTCTGCCACATCACGATCAAGACCTTCGACCTGGTGGTCGCGTTGACGGCGGGCGGCCCCGGCACGTCGTCGTCGCTGCCGGCCATGTTCATGTACACGTTTTCGTTCAACCGCGGCCAGCTCGGGCTCGGCGCGGCGTCGTCGGTGATGATGCTCGCGACCGTGGTCGCCGTGCTGGTGCCGCTGATGTATATGGAATCGAGGAGCACCCGCAATGCAGCCTAAGATGACGATCAGCCGGGCAGTGATCTATGCGGCGCTGATCCTGTTCGCGCTGTATTTCCTGTTCCCGATCTACGTGATGCTGTCGACGTCCTTCAAGGATCTCGACCAGCTGCGCACCGGCAACCTGCTGACGCCGCCGACGCACTGGACCATCGATCCGTGGGTGAAGGCGTGGAGCGGCGCGTGTACCGGCGTGCGCTGCGACGGCATGAAGCCGTTCTTCCTGAACTCGCTGCAGATGGTGATCCCGGCCGTGCTGATCTCGTCGCTGATCGGCGCGTTCAACGGCTACGTGCTCACGCACTGGCGCTTTCGCGGCGCGGATGCGCTGTTCACGATGATGCTGGTCGGCTGCTTCATTCCGTTCCAGGTGATCCTGCTGCCGATGGCGCGCCTGCAGGGGATGCTCGGCCTCGCCAACACGATTCCGGGCCTCGTGTTCGTGCACGTCGTGTACGGGATCGCGTTCACGACGATGTTCTTCCGCAACTTCTACGTGAGCGTGCCGGCCGAACTCGTGAAGGCCGCGCGCATCGACGGCGCGGGCTTCTTCACGATCTTCACGAAGATCCTGATGCCCGTGTCGCTGCCGATCTTCATGGTGTGCCTGATCTGGCAATTCACGCAGATCTGGAACGACTTCCTGTTCGGGATCGTGTTCTCCGGCGTCGATTCGATGCCGATCACGGTCGCGCTGAACAACCTCGTCAACACGTCGACGGGCGTGAAGGAATACAACGTCGACATGGCCGGCGCGATCATCGCCGCGCTGCCGACGCTGCTCGTCTACGTGGTCGCCGGCCGCTACTTCGTGCGCGGGCTGACGGCGGGCGCGGTGAAGGGGTAAGCGCGGTTTCATCCGAAACGACGAACCGGCCGCGCACGACGCGCGGCGCATCGAAACGAACCCGACGCGGCGCCGCAGTGCGCCGCGCGAGACGAGACAGAGGATTCACAGCATGGCAAGCCTTTCCATCCGTGACGTGTACAAGACCTACCCGAACGGGGTGCCGGTCCTGAAGGGTGTCGACATCGAGATCGAGGACGGACAGTTCCTGATCCTGGTCGGCGGGTCGGGCTGCGGGAAGTCGACGCTGCTCAACATGATTGCCGGGCTCGAAACCGTGACGAGCGGCGAGATCTGCATCGACGGCAAGGTCGTCAACGACCTGTCGCCGAAGGATCGCGACATCGCGATGGTGTTCCAGTCGTACGCGCTGTATCCGTCGATGACGGTGCGCGAGAACATCTCGTTCGGCCTGAACATCCGCAAGGTGCCGAAGAGCGAGCAGCAGCAGATCGTCGAGCGCGTGTCGGCGATGCTGCAGATCCAGCATCTGCTTGACCGCAAGCCGGGCCAGCTGTCGGGCGGCCAGCGCCAGCGCGTCGCGATGGGCCGTGCGCTCGCACGCGATCCGTCGCTGTTCCTGTTCGACGAACCGCTGTCGAACCTCGACGCGAAGCTGCGCATCGAGATGCGCGCGGAAATCAAGCTGCTGCACCAGCGCCTCGGCACGACGATCGTCTACGTGACGCACGACCAGATCGAGGCAATGACGCTCGGCGACCGGATCGCGGTGATGAAGGACGGCGTGGTCCAACAGTTCGGCGCGCCGCAGGAGATCTACGATTCGCCGTCGAACCTGTTCGTCGCGGGCTTCATCGGCGCGCCGCCGATGAACTTCATCAACGGCAAGCTGGTCGAGCAGGGCAGCGGGATCGCGCTCGAGATCGACACGGGCCTCGCGCGCAGCGCGCTGAACCTGCCGTTCGACGCGAAGCGAATGAACGGTCATGTCGGCCGCGAGGTGATCCTCGGCCTGCGCCCGGAGCGCATCACCGACGTGCGCAACGCGCACCACGGCGAGACGTCGCAGCTGCAGCCGATCGACGTGCGCGTCGACGTGACGGAGCCGACCGGGCCGGACACGCACGTGTTCGCGCAGGTCAACGGCAAGCGGATCGTGAGCCGCGTGCATCCGGCCGCGAATCCGCAGCCGGGGCAGACGCAGTCGCTGCTGTTCGACGTGTCGAAGGCGGTGCTGTTCGATCCGGTGTCGGAAGAGCGGATCGCGTGAGGACGCGAATGCGCTGAACGAACGTGAAGGGGCCGTCTTGAACGGCCCCTTTTGTTCTGGCGCCCCGGCCAGGCACGGCATTGCGGCGCGGCGGCACGGCGGCGTCAGTGCGGCAACCGCACGTCGAACTTGAACGTCGCGAGCCGTGCGACGAGGATGAAGCCGGTCGCGAGCAGCACGCTGTACACCGAATCGAACTGCAGCCACACGAGCAGCAGATAGAACCAGCAACCGACGAACGCGCAGGTCGCGTACGGCCGCGAATCGCGCAGGATCAGCGGGATGTCGTTGCACAGCACGTCGCGGACGATCCCGCCGACCACGCCGGTAATCACGCCCATCATCACCGCGATGAAGCGCGGCATCTCGGCGTCGAGCGCGATCGACGTGCCCGAGATGCTGAAGATGCCGAGCCCGATCGCATCGGCGACGAGCAGCAACCGCTCGGCCGACAGCCGCGACAGCATGCGCAGCACGAACGGCGCGAACAGCGCGAGCACGAAGATCGCGATCACGTAGTCGTCGTGCACGACCCAGTAGAACGGCCGGCGCTCGAGCAGGATGTCGCGCAGCGTGCCGCCGCCGAACGCGGTGGCGAGCGCGACGACGAACGTGCCGACCGAGTCGAGGCGGTTCTTGCGCGCCTCGATGAAGCCCGAGATCGCAAATGCCAGCGTGGCGATTGCCTCCAGTATGGCGATCGCGAGCGTCAGCCTAGGATGCGGCACGCGGCCCCCGGTCGCCCGGCGCCGCGAACGGCTGCAGCAGCACCAGCACCGCGCCCGCGCCGCCGTCGTGGCCGCGCGCCTCGCAGAATGCGATCACTTCTTCCTTCTGGACGAGCCACGCGCGCACCTTGCCTTTCAGCACGGGTTCCTTGCCGATCGAGCCGAGCCCCTTGCCGTGGATCACGCGCAGGCAGCGCAGCCCTTTCTTGCCGGCTTCGCGGATGAATTCGGCGAGCGCATCGCGCGCTTCGTCGCGCCGCATGCCGTGCAGGTCGATCTGCGCCTGCACGATCCACGCGCCGCTCCTCAGCTTGCGCACGACGTCGCGGCTGATGCCGGGGCGGTGGTAGTACAGCGAGTCATCGCTGTCGAGCAGCGTCTCGGGATCGAATTCGTCGGACAGCGTCGCGTTCAGCACGGCTTCCTCGTCGCGCTGCGTCTGCTTCGGCACCGGATCGGGCGGCGTGCGGCCGGCCGCCGCGCGCGGCGGTGCGTTCAGCGGCCGGACGGCGCCGATCTCGTTGCGGAACAGGTTCGCGTCGGCTTCCGCCTTGCGCTCGGCCTTGGCCGTTTCGATGCGCTCGCGGTCGCGGCGATCGGCTTCGCCTTGCAGCGACTTGCGCAGTGCGCCGAGGCCGGCGAGCCCCTGGCCGCGCAACGCGGCGGGATCGGGCGCGGGCGGCGGCGCGGCGGGCGCGGGGTTCGCGGGACGGGCGGCGATCTGCCGCTTCGCGGGATCGCTCGGATGGGGCTGGTTCTTTGCCATGATTCGGTAACAGGGCAGGCGCGTTCGGGCGCGCGGGCACAAAAAAGCCGCTGCGCGGCGGCAGCGGCTTTCCGGTCGAGCCCGCTTCGCGGCAGCGGACGCCATTGTAGCGCCCGCCGCGGCAAGGCTACCGGCTTACTTCTTGTCGTGCAGGCTTTCGAGGTAGCGCTGCGCGTCGAGCGCGGCCATGCAGCCCGTGCCCGCGCTGGTGATCGCCTGGCGGTACACGTTGTCCTGCACGTCGCCCGCGGCGAACACGCCCGGCACGCTCGTCGACGTCGCGTTGCCGTGCAGGCCGCTCTTCGTCAGGATGTAGCCGTCCTTCATCTCCAGCTGGCCCTGGAACAGGTCGGTGTTCGGCTTGTGGCCGATCGCGACGAACACGCCCTGCACGTGCAGGTCTTCCGTCGCGCCGGTCTTCACGTTCTTGATGCGCAGGCCCGTGACGCCCGACTCCTCGCCCGTCACCTCGTCGAGCACGTGATCCCACTTGATGTCGACGACGCCTTCCTTTTGCTTCTCCAGCAAGCGGTCGATCAGGATCGGCTCGGCGCGGAACTTGTCGCGGCGGTGGATCACCGTGACCTTCTTCGCGATGCCCGTCAGGTAGAGCGCTTCCTCGACGGCCGTGTTGCCGCCGCCGATCACCGCCACTTCCTGGTTGCGATAGAAGAAGCCGTCGCAGGTCGCGCAGGCCGACACGCCCTTGCCCATGAACGCTTCCTCGGAAGCCAGGCCGAGATACTGCGCGGACGCGCCGGTCGCGATGATCAGCGAGTCGCACGTGTATTCGCCCGAGTCGCCGATCAGCCGGATCGGCTTTTCGTGCAGTTTCGCGGTGTGGATGTGGTCGAATACGATTTCGGTGTTGAAGCGCTCGGCGTGCTCCTGGAAGCGTGCCATCAGTTCCGGGCCTTGCACGCCCTTCGCGTCCGCCGGCCAGTTTTCGACGTCGGTCGTGGTCATCAGCTGGCCGCCCTGCGCGATGCCGGTGATCAGCACCGGGGACAGGTTGGCGCGTGCCGCGTAGACGGCAGCCGTGTAGCCGGCGGGGCCGGAACCGAGAATCAGGACTTTGGCGTGTTTGGGCGTGGACATGTGCGAATCCGTAAAAGGCGGCCGCGGCGGGTGGGGTAGGCCCGCCGTACGATCCGGGTTGACCGGGATGCCGTCATAGATGGGTATCAGACGCGCATTATAAAGGCCCCGTTGCTGCGCTGCCGAACGAGAGTTTCAATCGTGGCGATAGCGTTTCGCGGCGTGCCGCCCGGGCCGGCGCGGCGGGCCGGGCGGGCGGCGGCGCGATGTCGCAGGCCCCGGCAAGGGCGTCCGTCCGGCTTGCGGTCGCTTGAGGCGCCCGGTTTGGCACCCCGTCCCTGTTATGTAACCGTCATTTACACTTGGCGGCCCGATGCAGCGTTTACAATAAGCGCGATCGAACGACAGGCGGGCGCGCGGCCCGTCCTCTTTATACGGATTCATGGCAAAAGCTCCTTATTCCGCCCAGGCACAGGCGTTGCCGCACCGGATGTCGAAGCTCCTCACGGAGATCCGCTGGATTCTCCAGGTCGCGCTCTGCGCTTTTCTGGTGATGGCCCTGTTGAGCTACAGCCGGCGCGATCCGAGCTGGACGCACGCCGCGCAGGTGGACCACATCTCGAACTGGGCCGGCCGCGTCGGTGCGTGGACGGCCGACATCATCCTGCTGCTGTTCGGGCTGTCGGCCTACTGGCTGATCGTGCCGCTCGGGCGGCGCATCGCGGTCAACTACCGGCGTATCACGCGTCACGAGCCAGTCGCCGACGAACCCGAGCGGCCGATCGGCTGGCTCACCGAGGTCTTCGCGTTCGTGCTCGTCGTGCTCGCGTGCGACGGCATCGAGGCGCTGAGGATGTGGTCGCTGAAGGTGCAACTGCCGCGCGCGCCGGGCGGCGTGATCGGCGAGGCCGTGGCGGGCGCGATGTCGCACGCGTTCGGCTTCACCGGCGGCACGCTGCTGCTCCTGATCCTGCTCGCGATCGGCCTGTCGCTGTATTTCCGCTTCTCGTGGCTGTCGGTCGCCGAGCGCGTCGGCGGCGCGATCCTGTCCGCCGTGAACGTCGCGAAGCTGCGCCGCGAGGCCGAACGCGACCGCAAGCTCGGCGAGGCCGCGGCCGTGCGCCGCGAGGGGAAGGTCGAAGAGGAGCGCGTGCGCATCGAGGATCACGAGCCCGTGACGATCGTGCCGCCGGTCGTCACGCCGGCGAAGTCCGAGCGCGTCGAGCGTGAGCGCCAGGTGCCGCTGTTCACCGACCTGCCGGGCGATTCGACGCTGCCGCCGGTGTCGCTGCTCGATCCGGCGCCGCAGACACAGGAAGCGATTTCCGCCGATACGCTCGAATTCACGTCGCGCCTGATCGAGAAGAAGCTGAAGGACTTCGGCGTCGAGGCGAGCGTCGTCGCCGCGTATCCGGGCCCGGTCGTCACGCGCTACGAGATCGAGCCGGCCACCGGCGTGAAGGGCAGCCAGATCGTCAACCTCGCGAAGGATCTTGCTCGCTCGCTGTCGCTCGTGTCGATCCGCGTGGTCGAGACGATCCCCGGCAAGAACTACATGGCGCTCGAGCTGCCGAACCAGCGCCGCCAGACGGTCCACCTGTCCGAGATCATCGGCTCGGAAGTCTATGCGGCCGCGTCGTCGGCGCTGACGCTCAGCCTCGGCAAGGACATCGGCGGCAAGCCGGTGTGCGCGGATCTCGCGAAGATGCCGCACCTGCTGGTGGCTGGCACGACCGGGTCCGGCAAGTCGGTCGGGATCAACGCGATGATCCTGTCGCTGCTCTACAAGGCCACCGCCGAGCAGGTGCGCCTGATCCTGATCGATCCGAAGATGCTCGAAATGAGTGTCTACGAGGGCATTCCGCACCTGCTGTGCCCGGTCGTCACCGACATGCGCCAGGCCGGCCATGCGCTGAACTGGACGGTCGCCGAGATGGAACGCCGCTACAAGCTGATGAGCAAGCTCGGTGTGCGCAACCTGGCGGGCTACAACAACAAGATCGACGAAGCGGCAAAGCGCGAGGAAAAGATCCCGAATCCGTTCAGCCTGACGCCGGACGATCCCGAACCGCTCGGCCGCCTGCCGAACATCGTCGTCGTGATCGACGAGCTGGCCGACCTGATGATGGTCGTCGGCAAGAAGGTCGAGGAGCTGATCGCGCGGATCGCGCAGAAAGCGCGCGCGGCCGGCATCCACCTGATCCTCGCGACGCAACGTCCGTCCGTCGACGTGATCACCGGCCTGATCAAGGCGAACGTGCCGACGCGGATCGCGTTCCAGGTGTCGTCGAAGATCGACTCGCGCACGATTCTCGACCAGATGGGCGCCGAATCGCTGCTCGGGATGGGCGACATGCTGTACCTGCCGCCGGGCTCCGGGCTGCCGGTGCGCGTGCACGGCGCGTTCGTCGCCGACGACGAAGTGCACCGCGTCGTCGAGAAGCTCAAGGAGCAGGGCGAGCCGAACTACGTCGAAGGGCTGCTCGAAGGCGGCACCGCCGACGGCGACGAGGGTTCGGCCGGCGCGGGAACCGGCGAGGCCGGCGGCGAGTCTGATCCGCTGTACGACCAGGCGGTCGAGATCGTCATCAAGAACCGCCGCGCGTCGATTTCGCTCGTGCAGCGCCATTTGCGGATCGGCTACAACCGCGCGGCGCGGCTGCTCGAACAGATGGAACAGTCGGGGCTCGTGTCGGCGATGTCGTCGAGCGGCAACCGCGAAATTCTTGTGCCGGCGCGCGACGCGGAATGAGTCCGCGGCGCACGCAGCGCCGGCCACCCAGGGAGAAAACCGCAACATGCAGCAACTTTCGTTCGTCCCTTCCCTTCGTTCGACGCGGCGCTGGCTCGGCGCGGCGCTCGCCGGCGCATCGCTGATGCTCGCGGCGACGCACGCGTTCGCGGGCGGCACCGAGCAACTGAAGGCTTTCGTGTCGCAGGTGCATTCGGCGAAAGGCGACTTCACGCAGCAGATCGTCAAGGCGCCGGCCAAGGGCGCGAGCGCCGCACAGGCCGCGCCGAAGCCGAATGACAACTCGAGCGGCACGTTCGTGTTCTCGCGTCCGGGCAAGTTCATCTGGACGTACCAGAAGCCGTACCAGCAGGTGCTGCAGGCCGACGGCGACAAGCTCTACGTGTACGACCACGACCTGAACCAGGTCACCGAGCGCAAGCTGAACGGCGCGCTGGGCGCGAGCCCGGCCGCGATTCTGTTCGGCAGCAACGATCTCGACAAGAACTACACGCTGCGCGACGCCGGCGAGAAGGGCGGCATCGAGTGGCTGGAGATGCTGCCGAAGGCGCAGGACACGCAGTTCCAGCGGATCGGCATCGGTTTCCGCAATGGCACGCTCGCCGCGATGGAGCTGCACGACGTGTTCGGCAACGTCACGCTGCTCACCTTCACGAACATCCAGACGAACCCGCCGCTGAAGAGCGATGCATTCAAGTTCGTCGTGCCGAAGGGCGCGGACGTGATCGCGGGCTGAACGGCACCGCGCCATTTTCCTGACACGGGCCTGCCGGCGACGGCGGGCCCGTTTTGTTTTCCGGCGCGGGCACCCGGCGCGTGCACCCCGTGCGGGCATCCGGCGCGGGCACCGGGCCCGGCGGTGCCGTCGTGCGGCTGTCATAATGTCGGGTCCGGCGGCCGGTTCGGCCGCCATCGTTTGATCTGGAGCGAGGGTTCATGTCCGACCTGTTTCAAGTCGAGCCGCGCCGGCCGCTCGCCGAGGCGCTGCGGCCGAAGACGCTCGCCGAGGTGATCGGCCAGACGCATCTGCTGGGCGAAGGCAAGCCGCTGCGGCTCGCGTTCGAATCCGGCAAGCCGCATTCGATGATCCTGTGGGGGCCGCCCGGCGTCGGCAAGACGACGCTCGCTCGCCTCACCGCGCTCGCGTTCGACTGCGAGTTCATCGCGCTGTCCGCGGTGCTCGGCGGCGTGAAGGACATCCGCGAGTCGATGGAGCAGGCGAGGGACACGCTGAACCGCACAGGCCGCCACACGATCCTGTTCGTCGACGAAATCCACCGCTTCAACAAGGGGCAGCAGGATGCGCTGCTGCCGTTCGTCGAGTCGGGGCTCGTGACCTTCATTGGCGCGACGACCGAAAACCCGAGTTTCGAAGTCAACTCGGCGCTGCTGTCGCGGGCGCAGGTGTACGTGCTGCAGTCGCTGAGCGACGACGAGATGCGTCAGTTGCTCAAGCGCGCGCAGGAAATCGCGCTCGACGGCCTCGCATTCGACGACAAGGCGATCGATACGCTCATTGGTTATGCAGACGGCGACGCGCGGCGTTTCCTGAACCTGCTCGAGCAGGCGCAGACGGCCGCAACGTCCGCCAGAGTCACGACCATCGATGCCGATTTCGTCAGCAGCGCGATGACGCTGAACGCGCGGCGCTTCGACAAGGGCGGCGACAACTTCTATGACCAGATCTCGGCGCTGCACAAGTCGGTGCGCGGTTCGAGCCCGGACGGCGCGCTGTACTGGTTCTGCCGGATGATCGACGGCGGCGCGGATCCGAAATATCTCGCGCGCCGGATCGTGCGGATGGCGTGGGAAGACATCGGCCTCGCCGACCCGCGCGCGCTGCAGGTGGCGAACGACGCGGCCGAGACCTACGAGCGGCTCGGCTCGCCGGAAGGCGAGCTGGCGCTCGGGCAGGCGGTGATCTATCTCGCGTGCGCGGCGAAGAGCAACGCGGGCTACAACGCGTTCAACCAGGCGATGGCGTTCGTGAAGCAGGACAAGTCGCGCGAGGTCCCCGTGCATCTGCGCAATGCGCCGACCAAGCTGATGAAGGAACTCGGCTACGGTCACGCGTATCGCTACGCGCACGACGAGCCGAATGCCTATGCGGCCGGCGAGTCGTACCTGCCGGAAGGGATGCGCGAGCCGCGCTGGTACAAGCCGGTGCCGCGCGGGCTCGAATCGAAGATCGCCGACAAGCTCGCGTGGCTGCGCGAACTCGATCGCGAGGCCGGCAAGAAGGACTGACCGGCTGCGCGCGGCCCGGGGGCGCGTCAGCGCTTGCGGGGGCTGCCGCCGCAAGCCGCGCAGCGGCGCCGCGCAACGCGCATTGCCGGCTGCACACGCGCAGCCGGCGAAGCGACATGCCTGCGCCCGTCGCGCGTTTGCGGCACTGTCCATCCGGCCAGTGCCGTGGCGGCCCTGCGGTGCGTTAGAATTCCGGTCTTACACAACGATTTTCCAAGTCCTCCCATGCTCGACATCCAGTTGCTGCGCAAAGACCTCGACGGCGTCGCGAAGCGCCTCGCCGATCGCGGCTACACCCTCGACGTCGCCGCGTTCTCCGCGCTCGAAGCGGAACGCCGTGCGATCCAGACCCGTACCGAAGAGCTCCAGGCGCGCCGTAACAGCCTGTCGAAGCAGATCGGCGCGATGAAGGGGAAGGGCGAGGACACGTCGGCCGTCATGGCCGAAGTCGGCGGGATCGGCGACGAGATGAAAGCGTCGGAGGCCAAGCTCGGCGAGATTCAGGCGCGCCTGTCCGACCTGATGCTGGGCATGCCGAACATCGCGCACGAAAGCGTGCCGGTCGGCAAGGACGAGGCCGACAACGTCGAGGTGCGCCGCTGGGGCACGCCGCGCGAGTTCGACTTCGAGGTGAAGGATCACGTCGACGTCGGCACGCCGCTCGGCCTCGATTTCGAAACCGGCGCGAAGCTCGCCGGTGCGCGTTTCACGATGCTGCGCGGCTCGATCGCACGGCTGCACCGCGCGCTCGCACAGTTCATGATCGACACGCACACGCTGCAGCACGGCTACAGCGAGACGTACACGCCGTACATCGTGAACCCCGAAATCCTTTACGGCACGGGCCAGCTGCCGAAGTTCGCCGACGACATGTTCCGCGTGGAGAAGGGCGGCGCCGAAAACACGATCACGCAGTACCTGATCTCCACGTCCGAGATTTCGCTGACGAACACCGTGCGCGAATCGATCGTCGAAGGCGCCGCGCTGCCGATCAAGCTGACCGCGCATTCGCCGTGCTTCCGTTCGGAAGCCGGTTCGTACGGCCGCGACACGCGCGGCATGATCCGTCAGCACCAGTTCGACAAGGTCGAGATGGTGCAGGTCGTCGCGCCGGACACTTCGTACGCGGCACTCGACGAGATGGTCGGCCACGCGGAAGCGATCCTGCAGAAGCTTGGCCTGCCGTACCGCGTGATCACGCTTTGCACGGGCGACATGGGCTTCTCGGCCGCGAAGACGTTCGACCTCGAAGTGTGGCTGCCCGCGCAGAACACCTATCGCGAGATCTCGAGCTGCTCGAACACCGAGGCGTTCCAGGCGCGTCGCATGCAGGCACGTTTCCGCAACGCGCAGGGCAAGCCGGAACTCGTGCATACGCTGAACGGTTCAGGCCTCGCGGTCGGCCGCACGCTCGTCGCCGTGCTGGAGAACTACCAGAATGCCGACGGTTCGGTCACGGTGCCGGAGGCACTGCGTCCGTACATGGGCGGCATGGAGCGAATCGAAGCACCTGCGCAGGCGTCGTGAGATCGCTCCGCGATCGGTCTTCGAAGGCCCCGAAAAAATTTGCAAAAAGGGCTTGTGAGTTTCAAAGAGATCGTTCTATAATCTTTTCTTTCCCGGACACGACCAACCGGGAATGAAGTAGCAAGGAAGGAGAGGTGGCAGAGTGGTCGAATGTACCTGACTCGAAATCAGGCGTACGGTTTCCCCGTACCGTGGGTTCGAATCCCACCCTCTCCGCCAAAATACGAAGCCCCGTGATCCGAAAGGATCATGGGGTTTTTCGTTTGGGTCGCGCGTGAGTGAACGCTGCGTCGATGGCGGTGTACGATAGCGCGCAGGCGTACGGGCCGGCCACACGAACCACACAAAAGCCACGATGAGAGCGAGCACGCGAATCTGGGGGATGCTGACCGGCGCTGTATTGCTGACGGTGCTTGCCGCCGGCCTGTGCGTCATGCACGCGGATTGGGTCGTGAATCCTGGCAGCATCGTCGAGTTCGCGCAGCACGTCGCGCTCGGGTTCGCCGCAAGCGCGTTCCTTGCCGTGCTGTCTCGTGTGCGTCGCTATCGCGACATCACGCGAACGCTGCGCTGTCGCGAATTCGCATTCGCGCTACTGAGCGTGGCACTGCTCGCAACGCTCAGCGCGGCCGTCGCCGTGCTCGACTATCTTTGCGTGGCGATCGCCCCGCCGTCGATCGAAAACCATCTCGTTCGCTTCGATGCGATGCTCGGTTTCCATTGGCCGGACCTGTACCGATGGGTGACGGCGCACGCCGGCCTGCATCGTATGCTCGACCTCGCCTATCGCAGCGGCATGCCGCAACTGTTTGCGGTGCCGTTCATCCTCGCGGCGGTCCGCCGCGTCGACGATCTGGCCGAGTTCGTCGCGCAGTTCATGTTCGCGGTGATCGTGGTCGTGCTCGTCTCCGTGCCGCTCCCCGCCGCCAGCGCATTCATCCATTTCGGCATCACCGACCCGGGCACCGCATCGACGGTGACGCACTACGACCTGTTGCGCAGCGGGCAGCTCCGTCAACTGAATCTGGCCGACGCGCAGGGGCTCGTGTCGTTGCCGTCGTTTCACGTGATGCTGGCGCTGCTGTTCGCGTATGCGGTGCGGCATGTTCGCTACGTGTTTCCGGCTGCGATCGTGCTGAATGCGGTGATGATCGCGTCGACGCCGACGCAAGGCGGTCACTATCTCGCCGACGTGATCGCCGGGATCGTGTGCGGCGCGCTGTCGATCGCCGCAGTGCGGCGCTGGATGGCCGGTCGACACGCGATCGAGGCGGCCGGACCGCACGCGGCAAGCCCGACCTGATCGCGCGACGCCAGAGTCGCAATGCTCCCTCGCTTGCAGGCGGCCCGGTTCTCACTGTCGCCGGATCGCCGTCTTCCTCGCGGCCGGTGCGCCGGATTCCCGCTGTCGATGTCCTGCTTCAGCCTTGGCTTCGCGTGCCGTTAACAGAGGGCGGCGGCAAGCGTCTTTTGCATCGTCGCCGTTTCCCGTCGATTCAAGGTCCAATGAAGCTGAGCTACAAGATTCCCCTCGCATTCGCCATTGCGCTGCTGCTGATGTTCTGCGGCGCGCTGTACGGCATCCGCATCCTCAATCGCTCGATCGATACGTTCGCGAACGACGTGCAGACCCGGGTCGCCGACGAGCGGCTCGTGTCGGCGACACTCGTGCAGTTCAAGCTGCAGGTCCAGGAATGGAAGGACACGCTGCTGCGCGGCAAGCAGCCCGACAAGCTCGACAAGTACTGGCAGGCATTCCAGACGCGCGAGCGCACGGTCGATACGCTCGCCGCGCAGCTCGTGAACCAGTTGCCGCCCGGCGAGAGCCGCACGCTCGTCGAGCAGTTCATGCGCGCGCATGCGGCGATGGGTGACGGCTACCGGCGCGGGTTCGACGCATTCAAGGCCGCTGGCTTCGAGCCGACGGCCGGGGATGCGGCCGTCGCGGGCGTCGACCGTGCACCCGCCACGCTGCTCGAGCGCGCGGCGAAGGCGATTGCCGACGAGAGCGCCGCCGTGTCAGCGCAAGCGAGCCGCGATGCGAGCCACGCCACCGCGGCGAGCGTCGTGCTGATGCTGATCGTGCTCGGCATCGCGATGATCGGTGCGTACCTGTTCAGCCGCGCGATCCTGCGGCCGCTCGATCGCGCCGTCGCCTGTGCGCAGGCGGTGGCCGACGGCGACCTGACGCGCCACGTCGATGCGGTCGGTCGCGACGAGATCGCCGATCTGCTGCGCGCGTTGCGGACGATGCAGGCAAGCCTGTCGGGCGTCGTGCTCGAGGTACGGACGCATGCCGAAGCGGTCGCGACCGCGAGCGCGCAGATCGCGGCGGGCAATCACGACCTGTCGTCGCGAACCGAGGCGCAGGCTGCGTCGCTCGAGGAAACCGCCGCCAGCATGACCGAACTGACGGGCATCGTGCGCCAGTCGGCCGAACACGCGCAGCACGCGGCGCAGCTGGCGCGGGACGCATCGGACATTGCGTCCGCCGGCGGTGGCGTGATGTCCGACGCCGTCGACACGATGAGCGGGATTGCCGCCAGCGCGGCGAAGGTCGGCGAGATCATCGCGGTCATCGACGGCATTGCGTTCCAGACCAACATCCTCGCGCTGAACGCGGCCGTCGAGGCGGCGCGCGCGGGCGAGCAGGGGCGCGGCTTCGCTGTCGTCGCGTCGGAAGTACGCACGCTCGCGCAGCGCAGCGCGGCCGCCGCGAAGGAGATCAAAGCGCTGATCGAGCAATCGACGCGGCGGGTCGACGAGGGCTCGGTGTTGATCGGCCGCGCGGGCGAATCGATCCACGAGATCGTCGGCGCGGTTCAGCGAGTCACGTCGATCGTCGGCGAGATCTCGTCGGCATCGCAGGAGCAGAGCGGCGGCATCCAGCAGGTGAACGTCGCGGTCACGCAGATGGACGAGGCGACGCAGCGCAACGCGGCGCTGGTCGAACAGGCGTCTGCCGCGACGCAGGCGCTGGCCGAGCAGGCGAGCGCGCTGCGACACGCGGTCGCCGTGTTCAGGCTGCCGCAGGCCGCGTGACGATATTGCCGATCGCGATCGCGATCGGACCGCACCGTCGCGTATCAGGCCGCGGTCGAATACTGCGCGAGCACGCGAGCGCGGATTGACGGCTTGATGTTCGACTGCGCCATGTTGCCGCCATAGTGCGCGACGACACGCGGATTCATCACGCGAAACCAGAGCGGCGGCACGTACGCGAACAGGATCATCGTCGCATAGCCGGCCGGCAGTTGCGGCGAGTCGTCGAAGTGGCGCAGCGCCTGGTACGAGCGCGTCGGGTTCGCGTGATGGTCGGCGTGCCGCTGCAACTGATACAGGAACAGGTTGGTGACGACGTGATTGCTGTTCCACGAATGCTGCGGCGTGCAGCGTTCGTAGCGGCCGCTCGGCAGCTTGCGGCGGCCGAGCCCGTAGTGTTCGACGTAGTTGACGACTTCGAGCAGCGACGCGCCGTACACGGCCTGGATCACGAGGAACGGAATCACGACCTTGCCGGCCATCGCGATCGCGATGCCCCACACGACGACGGTCATCGCCCACGCGTGCAGCACCTCGTTGCGCCAGGTCCATGGCGAATGCCCGAGGCGCTCGAGGCGCGCAGTCTCGAGCCGCCACGCCGAGCGGATGCTGCCCGTCACGGTGCGCGGCAGGAATGCCCAGAACGATTCGCCGTAGCGCGCGCTCGCCGGATCCTCGGCCGTCGCGACGCGCACGTGATGGCCGCGATTGTGCTCGACGAAGAAGTGCCCGTAAGCGACCGGCGCGAGCGTGACTTTCGCGAGCCAGCGCTCGAAGCGGTTGGTCTTGTGCCCGAGTTCGTGCGCGGTGTTGATCGAGATGCCCGTCGCGGCGCCGAGCGACAGCGCGAAGCCGACGTAGTCGTACCACGCGAGCGCATGCGTACCGACGATCCATACGCACGTGAAGAACGCGATGTATTCGACCAGTGTCGCGAGATAGACGATGTAGCGGTAGTAGCGCTCGCGTTCGAGGTGCGGGACGGCGGCTTCGGGCGGATTGTCGCGATCGTCGCCAATCAGGGTGTCGAGGACCGGGATCACGCCGAACGCGAACAGCGGGCCGAACCACCAGAACACGTGAAGGCCCGTCGACAGTGCGAGCTGGGCCGAGAGGATGGGCAGCGTGATCGTCACCGCGCCGAGCAGCCATAGATAACGTTTGCCATCCGACCAGCCCGAGGCCGATGTGTCGGTCATTGCCATTGTCTCCCTCCTTGTTGGGGCCGGCTCCCGCGTGTGCGGGAGCAGCGGCCGAGTGACGCGTTTGTCGTCGTTCGAATCGTCGCGGGTCCGCGGCACCGGATCGGTCGTCCGGTGGTGCCAGTTATACGACCGTCACGCACGCTTTCCAAACCCTGGCGCTAGGCGCGCAACTCCAAACGGTGGGCCGTGCATGACGACGGTCGGGAAGGGCCGGCACGGGGTGATTGAAACACGCAGTCTTGGGCCGATCCGCTGGCGCGACCGGCGTTCTTGTCAGATGAATGCCTGGCGTGACGCATGCTTGCATCCATCGGCGAAGTCCGCAACGAATGTTGCGATGCAGCAGGTCTGGCGCGACGTCGCCCGGCTGCGCGGTTCTTTTGCATACACATGTAACGAATCATTACGGCATCGATGATGAAATGCCGGACCCTCGCCGCATGCGTGCCATGCATGACAAGGCGAGCGAGGCGACGCTTCCGGTCCCGCAGTTCGGGTTTCATGCGTTGCCGCACGTCGACGCATCGATGCTGCACCTGCACACCGGCGTGTGCGCGACATCTGTTGCCTTTCGATCGGCGCTGCCGTTTGAAAATTACGATTTGACTCATGCCCCGCTTTCGGTTGAAGCTAATAGCTTGCTGTCCGAAGGGGGCTGTGCCTGCATGAGTTCGACCTTGACCGTTCGTCGTATCGCTGCCGACCAAGGCCGCGTGTATCGCGAACTCCGCGCCGCATCGCTGCGCGAGCCCTACGCGCCCGGTGAAGCGCCGGAGGCCGAATTGCTGAACGTCGATTCCGACGCGGCGGCGGCCGTCGCCGCGCTGCGCGCTGCGTCCGACGAGTCGACGACTTTCCTGCTGTATACCGAAGGTCATCCGGCCGGCATGATTGGCGCGTATTTCGACAACACGCCCGAGCGGCGCGCGTTCGTCAGCGAGCTGTGGGTCGCGCACGCGGTCCGCCACCTGCGCGGCGGCGTGCTGTTGCTCGAAACGGCCACCGCGTGGCTGGCCGAACGCGGTGCGCAGGACGTCTACGCATGGATCGCCGATGCGAACCGCAACGCGATTCGTTTCTACGAACGCGCGGGTTTCGCCAACACGGGCGAGCATGCGCCGATCGCGCGGATGCCCGGCGCGATGAAGTCGTTGTTCGTGTCGCACTTCAACACGCCCTGACGCATGAATGCGCGGGCCGCACGGTGCGATGAAGGCCCGGCCGCCCGTCCGACTACCGGCTTGCCGGTTGCGCGCTCGCCGCGACCGTCGCCGCCCGGTTCCCCAAAAATAATGGCCGCACGCGTGGACGCCTGTAAAATACGCAAAAATTTTTTGCAGAGTGTCCATGTCGCTTAAAAAATCGCCATTCTTCGAGCTGCGCAGCGGATCGGTCGATACGTTGCTGTTCACCGTGAAGACGACCGATCTCGATGCGTTGCGTACCGAACTGGTCAAGCGCTTCGAAGCGACTCCCGAGTTTTTCGCCGATGATGTCGTCGTGATCGACGTCCGCCGCCTCGCGGACGGCGAACGCGTCGCGCTTGCCGACATCCGCCAGATGCTGAACGACGTGCGGATGCGCCCGGTGGGCGTCGTGGCGCTCGCCACGCAGGGCTGGGCGGGGGAAGCCGGCCTGCCGCTGCTCGAGGCGCGCGACCGCCGCGTGTCGACCGCGAAGCCGGCCGAGGAAGCGGAGCCGGCGCCTGTCGTTGCCGCGGCGGCTGCCGTGGCGGCCGACCCGGCGCCGGAGCCTGGCCCGACGTCGATTCCGGCGGGCGGCCAGACGCTGGTGATCGATCGGCCGCTGCGTTCGGGACAGCAGATTTACGCGAAAGGGGACCTCGTGGTGCTTGCGCCGGTCAGTCACGGCGCCGAGATCATCGCGGAAGGCAACATCCACATCTACGCGCCGTTGCGCGGCCGCGCACTGGCGGGCGTGCACGGTAATCACGACGCGCGCATTTTCTGCACGTGTCTGGAGCCGGAACTGATTTCGATCGCGGGTATCTATCGAACGACCGAGAACCCGTTGCCCGCCGACATACTGGGCAAATCGGTGCAGATCCGGCTCGAAGAGGAAAAACTGATGATCGAACCGCTGCGCCTGACGTGATTCACGCGGCGCACGCCGGATCGATCGGCTCTCATTGACGAACACAGGGTATTGGGTAAATGGCAAAAATCATCGTGGTGACCTCGGGCAAGGGCGGCGTGGGCAAGACGACGACGAGCGCGAGCTTTGCGTCCGGTATCGCGCTGCGCGGCCACAAGACGGCCGTGATCGACTTCGACGTCGGCCTGCGCAACCTCGATCTCATCATGGGCTGCGAGCGTCGCGTGGTGTATGACCTCGTCAACGTGATCCAGGGCGAAGCGAACCTGAACCAGGCGCTGATCAAGGACAAGAAGTGCGAGAACCTGTTCATCCTGCCGGCGTCGCAGACGCGCGACAAGGATGCGCTCACGCGTGACGGCGTCGAGAAGGTGCTGAACGACCTGGTCGCGATGGACTTCGAATACATCGTCTGCGATTCGCCGGCCGGTATCGAGGCGGGCGCGCTGCACGCGATGTACTTCGCGGACGAAGCGCTGATCGTCACGAACCCGGAAGTGTCGTCGGTGCGCGACTCGGACCGCATTCTCGGCATCCTGTCGTCGAAGACGAAGCGCGCGACCGAGGGCAAGGATCCGATCAAGGAACATCTGCTGATCACGCGCTACAGCCCGAAGCGCGTGAGCGAAGGCGAAATGCTGTCGCTCGAGGACATCAGCGAGATCCTGCGCATCAAGCTGATCGGCGTGGTTCCGGAATCGGAAGCCGTGCTGCACGCATCGAACCAGGGTCTGCCGGCGGTGCATATCGACGGCACCGACGTTGCCGAAGCGTACAAGGACGTCGTCGCTCGCTTCCTCGGCGAGGACAAGCCGCTGCGCTTCACCGATTATCAGAAGCCGGGCCTGCTGCAGCGCCTCTTCGGCAGCAAGTAACGGAGGCCGCCCATGTCCATCCTTTCGTTTCTCCTCGGCGAGAAGAAGAAGTCCGCATCGGTCGCGAAGGAGCGCCTTCAGCTCATCATCGCGCACGAGCGGGTTGGCGGCCGGCCGCCGGCCGATTACCTGCCGGCGCTGCAGAAGGAGCTGGTCGCGGTCATCTCGAAGTACGTCCATATTTCGAACGATGACATCCGCGTGAGCCTCGAGCGCCAGGACGATCTCGAGGTCCTCGAAGTGAAGATCGAGATCCCGCAAGCCTGACGCTTGCATGTCCCCCCGCACGGCGGCGCATGCCGTCGTGCGCGTCTTACGCCCTGTTGCACTTTCGGGCTCGCCGTAACACGGCGTTTGTCGGCCGTTGGTCGACCTCCCGCATTGAACGAATACGCTCGCGTCATTTGTTAATCAGGAGGTTGTCATGGCTGTCTATGTCGTTCGACGTCGTATCGTTTCGCTCGCACTGTTCGCCGCGGGCCTGTCAGCCATCGCCGCGCCGCTCGCCGCACGCGCGGACGAAATCCTCGTCGGTGCCCCGGTAATGGTGCAGTCGGGCCGAATGGTCGTCGCCGAACCGGCGGCCGCGCCCGTGGAGGAAATCGTCGTCGTCGCGCCGAACGCGCCGCCGCCCGTGCGCTACGAGGTCGTGCCCGACGCGCGCGTCGGCTATGTGTGGGAGCGTGGGCACTGGCACTGGGACCATGGCCGCTACGTCTGGATCGGCGGCCACTGGGAAACCGAGCGCATCGGCATGCACTGGGTGCCGGGCCACTGGGATCAGCGCGGCCCGAACTGGTTCTGGACCCGCGGCCACTGGGCCTGACGGAGGCATGCGATGAAACGAACCGCCATTGCCATCGCGCTCGTCGCGATCACGCTCGCCGGCTGTATCGTCGTGCCGGCCCGGCCCGTCTACTATCGGCCGGCGCCGGTGGTGATCTACTGAGGGTCACGCGGGTCCGCCGGCGCCGGGCCGCTCGCACCGGATGCGGACGGGCCGGGCTCGTGCGACGTCGCCGGCGTGTGCGTGGCGACGTTGGCGGCCACTGGGGCCTCCGGCTCGCCACCGTCCTGCTCGCGCAGCGTGTCGAGCGGATCGGCGGGCGCGGCGGCCGCATCCTGCGGCTCGACGACCGCGGCCGAAGCCGCCGGTGCCGCGGCGGGTTCCGCGGTGGCCGCGGGCGGCGCGAGATAGCGCTCTGCGAGTGTTTCGTAGAGGGGCGGTGCGAAGAAGCGCGCCATGCGACTCGATACCAGCGCGGTCGCCATCAGCGAAATCACGAGCGCGTGACCGTTGATCATCTCCATCACGATCACGAACGACGTGATCGGCGACTGCGTGACCGCCGCGAGGTAGCCGACCATCGCGAGCGCGATCAGCATCGGCAGGCTCATGTTGCCGAACACGATGTGCAGCAGGTTGCCGAACCCGGCGCCGATCGACAGCGAAGGCGCGAAGATCCCGCCCGGGATGCCCGGCAGGTACGACGCGACCATCGACACCATCTTCAGGAACGGATAAAGCACCGACAGCCGTTCATGGCCGTCGAGCAGGCCGCGTGCCTCGGCATAGCCGCTGCCGAACGTCGTCCCGCCCGACACGAGGCCGACGACCGCGATCACGAAGCCGCACAGCGCCGCGAACGCGATCGGGCGCTCGCGATACAGGCCGAGCAGGCGCGCGGGCAGCCAGCGGCCCGTATTGAGCAGCAGCCAGCTGAAGAGACCGCCCGCGATGCCCGTCACGATCGCGGTGACGAGCACGGCGACGGCAAGCATCTTCGGAAAATGCTGGCCGGCGTCGATCGTGCCGAAGTACGTGTAGTTGCCGTTCAGTCCCAATGCGACGACACCGGCGAGGATGATCGCGGTGATCAGCACGCCGCTTGCGCGGGCGGAGAAACTGCGGGTCAGCTCCTCGATCGCGAACACGATCCCGGCGAGCGGCGTATTGAATGCCGCCGACAGGCCGGCCGCCGCGCCGGCGAGCACCAGTTGCCGTTCGATCTGCGCGTTCGAGCGCGGGTAGAAGCGCCGCAGGTTGAACATCAGCGCCGCGCCGACCTGCACGGTCGGGCCTTCGCGGCCGATCGTGAAGCCGCCGAGGATTCCCAGGAACGAGATCAGGACCTTGCCGAACAGGATGCGCAGCGTCAGCAGCCGCGCACCGAATGCGCTCGGGCTCGCGTGCAGTGTCGCAATGACCTGCGGGATCCCGCTGCCCTCCGCGCCGCGGAAGAAGCGGCGCGTGAGCCATGCCGACGCGGCGGCGATCGACGGCGTCAGCAGCAGCGGCAGCCACGCGGCGTGGTCGCGCATCGTGCGGAAGGTGTCGTAGCCCCAGTCGATCAGCCGCGCGTACAGCACGGCCGCGAGGCCGACGGCGATCGCGCCGAGCCAGAACACGCCGTACTGGCGCCAGATCCGCAGCGAGCGGCGGGTGAGGGCAGGGAACAGGGCAGGAAGGGCGGGGCGTTGCATCGGCAGCGGGCCGGGAGGGCAAAGAACGCATTATAAAAAGAACCCGATGCGGCGGGGCTCGACAAATATTCACAAATGCGTCGCATTTTGTTGCAAATGTAATGCCGGTGTAATATCCGCGCACCGCAAGCGTCGATAGCATGGCGAAATGGCCAGCCATTCCTCATAACGAACGTGAAACGCATACTCATCGTGAAAGTGACGTCGCTCGGCGACGTCGTCCAGACGCTGCCCGTCGTCGCGGACCTCCATCGCGCCTTCCCGGGCGTGAGGGTCGATTGGGCCGTGGATGAATCGTGCGCGGAGGTCGTGCGCTGGCACCCGGGCGTGAGCGACGTACTCTGCGCGCCGCTGCGGCGGTTCAAGAAGCTCCGCAACGGCGGTGACCTGAAGGCGATCTCCGCGTCGATCGGCGCGCTGCGCGCGCACCGCTACGATGCCGTCATCGACCTGCACGGCGTCTACAAGAGCGCGATCATCTCGGCACTCGCGCGCGCCGCACGCCGTGTCGGCTACCAGACGCAGGATCTTGGCGAGACGGGCGCCCGTTTCGCGTACTCGCATCGCTTCGGCCCGCGGCCGGATTGCGACGCGTGGCACGGGATGCGCGTGAGCGCCGGCGAGGCGCTCGGCTATGTCCCCGAAGGCATCGCCGAGTACGGAATCGTCCCGCCGCAGGATGCGAGCCTGCCGCCCGCCGTGACCGACGGCGCGCCGTTCATGCTGCTGTTCCACGCGACGTCCAATCCGGACAAGAAATGGCCGGCCGACGACTGGGCCGCGCTAGCCACCCGGATGATGGCGCGTGGCGTGCGCGTGTTGTTGCCGTGGGGATCGGCCGCCGAGCACGACGATGCGCAGGACATTGCCGCGCGCGCGCCGGGCGCGGTCGTGCTGCCCGCGATGTCGGTGCGCGAACTGGGCGCGGCCATCGGCCGGGCTGCGCTCGTGGTGGGGGTCGATACCGGGTTCGTGCACATGGCGCACGCGCTGCAGCGGCCGACCGTGATGATTTTCGTCGCGACCTCGCGCCACCATTGCGGCATCGGCGGCGCACCGAATGCACTGTCGATCGGCGAGCCCGGCGCGCCGCCGTCGGTGGCGCAGGCACTCGATGCGATCGATGCGGTCGGGTCGGCCTACGGCGCACAGCGCGAGCGGCTGACGGCCTAAGGCCTGCACAGGGCCGCTATCGTCGTGAATGGGCACCGCGGAAACGGGGCCGGCCGGTTCAGGCGAGCAGTGCTTCGACCGTGAGCACCGCGGCGACGGCGGCCAGGTTGGCGAGCAGCGCCTCGAACAGGAGGCCGCGCCAGGTTTTCGGCCGGAAGCGGGCCGCGAGCAGCAGGGCGCCACCCAGCGCGAGCGCCAGGATCAGGACGAGGTCGGCGTTGTCGAGGCGGATGTTCATTGCGGCGGCTCCTTCGGGGATCCGGGGGCGCGCGACGGCGTCCCCGGATCGAGTATAGTCAGCGCCGCCCGCTACACAACCCGAGGCGCCCCTGAGGCTCAGACGAGCGATGCGTCGCGGGTTTCGCGCATCAGCAGCACGCCGATCAGGCTGATCGCTGCCGCGACCGACACGTAGCCGCCGACCCACGACAGGCCGCCGCGCGCGGCGAGCAGCTGCGCGATGTACGGCGCGATCGACGCGCCGAGGATCCCGCCGAGGTTGTACGCGACCCCGGCGCCCGTATAGCGGACGTTGGTCGGGAACAACTCGGGCAGCAGCGCGCCCATCGGCGCGAACGTCACGCCCATCAGGAACAGCTCGAGCGTCAGGAACAACGCGACGAGCGGCATCGAGCCGCTGCCGAGCAGCGGCTCCATCGCGAAGCCGGACAGCAGTGCGGCGATCGCGCCGACGACCAGCACCGGCTTGCGGCCGAAGCGATCCGACGCCCACGCCGACAGCGGCGTGGCGAGCCCCATGAACACGACAGCGAAGCACAACAGGCCGAGGAAGCTCTGACGCGGAATGTGCAGCGTCGACACGCCATACGACAGCGAGAACACCGTCGAGATATAGAACAGCGTGTAGCAGACCACCATCGCGAGCGCGCCGAGCAATGTGGGGCGCCAATGTTGCGAGACGAGCGTCGCGACCGGCACGCGCACGCGTTCGTTGCGGTCGAGTGCGGCCTGGAACGCCGGCGTCTCGGTGATCTTCAGCCGCACGTACAGGCCGAGCGCGACGAGCACCGCACTGACGAGGAACGGGATGCGCCAGCCCCAGCTGCGGAATTGTTCGTCGGACAGCGACAGCGCGAGCGCGAAGAACAGCCCGTTCGACATCAGGAAGCCCACCGACGGGCCCAGCTGCGGGAACATCCCGAACCAGCCGCGCTTGCCTTGCGGCGCGTGCTCGGTCGCGAGCAGCGCCGCGCCGCCCCATTCGCCGCCGAGGCCGATCCCCTGGCCGAAGCGCAGCACGCACAGCAGCACCGGCGCGAGTGTGCCGATCGTGTCGTAGCCGGGCACGAAGCCGATCGCGGTCGTGGACACGCCCATGACGAGCAGCGACGCGACGAGCGTCGACTTGCGACCGATGCGGTCACCGAAGTGGCCGAACAAGAACGAGCCGATCGGCCGCGCGATGAATGCGATGCCGAACGTGACGAATGCGGACAGCGCCTGTGCGGTCGCGGAGCCGTGCGGGAAGAACACGGGGCCGATGACGAGTGCGGCGGCAGTCGCGTAGACGTAGAAGTCGTAGAACTCGATCGCGGTGCCGATGAAGCTCGCGAACACGATGCGCCGGTGGCTGACGGCGCCGGCCGAACCGGTTGCGTGTGCAACGGCCGGGGGAGATGCGGACATGGATGTCTCCGTTTTGTCGTTGGGGCATTCGCCTGAGCGTGCGCTCGGGCAGACAGGTGGACGCCTGCCGGGAGAGCGCAGCCGGGCGGATGATGCGGTAGCGGCGTGAACGCGCGTCGTGGCGCTGACGTCACCCGCCGGTCGACGATGGAGACGGATAGGTCGCCGCCGCCCTGTGCCGGCGTGGTCGGCTCGCATGCCGGGTGCGGCGCGCGAACGCGCGCGCGGGAGGGTGGCCGCGCGATTGCGGAAAATTATAGCCAGCGCCGCGACATAGCGGCAATCGCGGCCGGCGCGGGCTCAGTCGAGCGATTGCGCCTGTGCGGATGCGGTGCTTTGCAACTGGAAACGTCCGTCGTCGTTGAACAGCCAGCCTTCCATCATCTCGAGCCGGCCATTGCCGTCCAGCAGTTTCGACGGTGGTGGCGGCAGCGGCGCCGAGCGACGCAGCGACGCGAGCGCGAGCCCTTCTGCTTCGCTGTCGCCGTTGCTGCGATAAACGGATGCGTTGACGAGGCGGCCGCTGCCATCGACGGTGAACGCGACGACGACGAGCGAGCGCAGCATCGCCTGCGGCGTCCCGCGCGCGACGCCGGACGGATTGTGCTCGGTGACGCACCGCGCGACTTCCACGCGGTACTGGTCGCGATTCGCGTTGCGGATGACGGACGGGATCGTCTGCACCGAGCGCAGCGATGGCGGCGGCGTGATCGTGCAGGCGGCAAGCAACGAGGCGGCGACCAGCCAGGCAACACGCAGCCGGCTGGCGCCCGGGTGGGGAAGATGAGACATGGCGGACTGCCGGAGGGTGACGATAAAAAAATGATAGGCGTCCGGCCGCGACCTGTTATCGGGAGAAACGCATAGTGCGCGAAGCGCGACGTAGCGATTCGCGGATGATGGCGATCGGCGGGCCGACCGGCATGTGTTCCGACGTGACGTGACATGTGACGGCGCGGGCGCGATATGCGCACGCGCGTCGCACGCAGTGGCGGTGGGCGTGGCCCGACCGGCCCGCTTAGTAGCCGTGTGTTACGAGCGACAGAACGGACAGGTCCGGATGCGTGCCGTCGATGATGCTCTTGCCGATGTGCACGGCTTCCCGAACCGCTTCGTCGACGCTCGCGAAGCTTTCCTCGCCGTCCGCGTGGAAGGGCACCGCATGATCGGGCAGCGCGGGATTCGCGCCAGGATGGCAGACATAGCCGGTGTAGGTGTAACGCGTGTCGCTGCCCGGGGCGATGCCCGGCACCACATGGATCTCGAAGCCTTCGTAATCGACGTGATCCGTCGCTGTCGACAATTCGGTCATGGCGGTCTCCCTGGGCCGCACGCACGGATGGCGCGGGCGGCATCGAGTCGCGGCGGCGGTCGTGTCGCCGTGCTGATCGAATTCTAGGCGATGGCGGCCCGGCCCGTGAGGCACGCGCGCGTCGTCGGCGGACGGCGGGCGTGTCGTGGCGCGCGTTACCGCGTGCAGCGCGCGTCCTTGCGCTGCACCACGAGGATCACGGGGTACTTCTGGCCGTGCTCGAGTTCCACCGGCGCGACGACCGTCAGCGTCGCCGGGTCGGAATCGTCGTACACGCTGACCTGTTCGTTGCGGATATAGGTCACGCCGGTGCAGTTCGATGCGCGCCCGTCATCCGACACCTTGCACTGGATCTCGTTTTCCTTCAGATAGTTGTACGGCGTCGGGCTCGCGAGATATTCGCGCAGGCTGCGCGGCGAGCCGCCGACACCCTTCACGTACGCAATCGCGCATGACGGCGTTTGCGCGTCGGTGCCGGAGGCGGAATCGGCGGCCGCGGCGTGCGTGCCGACGGCAGCCAGGGCGACGAGCGACGAGGCGATGAAGGACTTCATGACGTGGTTTCCCGTTTCGCGAATCGGAGCGCCGGATTGTAACGGCATCGGGCGAGATGCGTCGGCACGCGGGGCGGGCACCGTGCGCGGCGCGCGTCGCACAAACAAAAACCCCGTCATTCGATGAATGGACGGGGTTTGGCGAACTTCCTGGCGGAAGCGGTGAGATTCGAACTCACGGACAGTTTCCCGTCGCCGGTTTTCAAGACCGGTGCCTTAAACCGCTCGGCCACGCTTCCACACGAGGCGGCATTGTAACCGAAATGCCGCCTCGTTCCGCCTCAATCGTCGCGCAGGAACAATTCCTGCAGGTCGTTGAGGAACCGTTGACCAAGCGGCGTCGGCGCGATCTGCGCAAAATCGCGCGTGATCAGTCCGCGCTGCTCCGCATCCTTGAGTGCCTGCTCGATCGTGCCGATCGGCAAACCCGTGCGTTCGACGAAGCTGTGCACGGGGAAGCCCTCGACGAGCCGCAGCGTGTTCAGCATGAACTCGAACGGCAGGTCGCGCGCACCGACTTCACGTTCTTCCTGCACCGGCGTGCCGGCCATCGCCTGTTCGATGAAGGTAGCCGGATGCTTGTAGCGTGCCTGCCGCAGGATCCGGTTCGGGAACGACAGCTTCGTGTGCGCGCCCGCGCCGATCCCGAGATAGTCGCCGAAGCGCCAGTAGTTCAGGTTGTGCTTGCACTGATGATTCGGCGTCGCGTAAGCGGACACTTCGTAGCGGCCGTAACCGGCCTCGGCCGTGCGCGCGTGGATCCATTCCTGCATGTCGGCCGATGCGTCGTCGTCGGGTACCACGGGCGGAAACTTCGCGAACAGCGTGTTCGGTTCGAGCGTCAGGTGATACAGCGACAGATGCGGCGGCGCGAACGACAGCGCGGTCTCGATGTCGGCCCGGCATTCGTCGAGCGTCTGGTTCGGCAGCGCGAACATCAGGTCGAGGTTGAAGTTGTCGAACGTCTTCGCGGCGAT
The DNA here is from genome assembly GCF_020419685.1 of Burkholderia sp. AU33545. Taxonomy (NCBI): domain Bacteria; kingdom Pseudomonadati; phylum Pseudomonadota; class Betaproteobacteria; order Burkholderiales; family Burkholderiaceae; genus Burkholderia; species Burkholderia sp. AU33545. Next base: position 464,796 of record NZ_JAIZRQ010000001.1, read on the forward strand.
CTCGACGGCCGCGCGCGCCTGCGCGGTGTCGTGAATGCGGCCGAGCGCTTTCAGATGGCCTTCGTTGAAGCTCTGGATGCCGACGGACAGGCGGTTCACGCCGCTCGCGCGGAACTGCGCGAACTTCGCGGCCTCGAACGTGCCCGGGTTCGCCTCGAGCGTGATCTCGGCGTCGGCATCGAGCGGCAGCAGCGCGCGCACGTCGGACAGCAGCCGGTCGAGGCCGGCCGCCGACAGCAGGCTCGGCGTGCCGCCGCCGATGAACACCGTATGCACCTGCCGGCCCCAGACGAGCGGCAGCGCCTGTTCGAGATCGGCGCGCAGCGCGTCGAGGTACTCGGTTTCCGGAAACCGCTCGCCCTTCCACTCGTGCGAGTTGAAATCGCAGTACGGGCACTTGCGCACGCACCACGGAAAATGCACGTACAGCGCGAGCGGCGGCAGCGACGTGAGCCGCACCTGCCCGGGCGACGTGAAGGCCGCGACGACGCGCGCGCCGGTTTCCGCCGCCTGGCTCATGCGGCCTCCGGTTGCGAATGCGTGACGAAGACGATCATGCCGGTTCCTCCGCGAGCCGCGCGAGCAGTGCCTTCAGCGCGAGCGCGCGATGGCTGTGCGTGTTCTTCACGGCCGGCTCGAGCTCGGCCGCCGTCGCGCCGAGCGACGGCAGGTGGAAATACGGGTCGTAGCCGAATCCGTGTTCGCCGCGCGGCGTGTCGACGATCTCGCCCTCCCAGCGACCTTCGGCGAACAGCGGCTCGGGATCGTCCGCGTGGCGCACCAGCGCGAGCACGCAGCAATAGTATGCGCGCCGGTCGGCGACGCCGCGCAGCTGCTCGACGAGGTACGCATTGTTCGCCGCGTCGCCCTTGTCGCCGCCCGCGCGCTGCGCGTAGCGTGCGGAATAGACGCCCGGTGCGCCGCGCAGCGCGCGCACGCACAGGCCCGAATCGTCGGCGATCGCCGGTAGGCCGGTGAGCCGCGACGCGTGCCGTGCTTTCGTCAGCGCGTTCTCGATGAACGTGCCGAACGGCTCGTCCGCCTCCGGCACGGCCAGGTCGCCCTGCGGCACGATCTCGATGCCGACCGTCGAAAACAGCGCGGTGAACTCGCGCAGCTTGCCGGCGTTGTTCGACGCGAGCACGATGCGCGACAGCGGCGCCAAGGTGCGATCGTCAGACATGGCCGGCGCCCAGCACGTCCTTCTGCAACTGCACGAGCTGGCCGATCCCGCTTTGCGCGAGGTCGAGCAGCGCGTTCATCTCGGCGCGCGAGAACGGCACGCCTTCGGCGGTGCCCTGGACTTCGACGAAGCCGCCGGCGCCCGTCATCACGACGTTCATGTCGGTGTCGCAGCGCGAATCTTCCGCGTAGTCGAGGTCGAGCACGGGTGCGCCTTCGTACACGCCGACCGAGATCGCGGCGACGTGGTCGGTGATCGGCGAGCGCGCGAGCTTGCCGGCCGCGATCAGCTTCGACACGGCGTCGTGCGCGGCGACGAAGGCGCCGGTGATGCTGGCCGTGCGCGTGCCGCCGTCGGCCTGGATCACGTCACAGTCGATGTGGATCGTGCGCGGGCCGAGCGCTTCGAGATCGAACACCGCGCGCAGCGCGCGGCCGATCAGGCGCTGAATTTCCTGCGTACGGCCCGTCTGCTTGCCGCGCGCGGCTTCACGGTCGCTGCGCGTGTGCGTCGCGCGCGGCAGCATCCCGTATTCCGCCGTCAGCCAGCCCTGGCCGCGATCGCGCAGGAATTCGGGCACGCGTTCGGCGACGCTCGCGGTGCAGATCACCTTGGTATCGCCGAATTCGACGAGTACCGAGCCTTCGGCGTGTTTCGTGTAATGGCGCGTGAGGGCGACCTTGCGCAGTTCGTCGGCGCGGCGGCCGCTCGGGCGGGACAGGGAAGACGTCATGGGGGAATCGTGGACGGAAGAGGAAACCCCGATTTTAGCGCCGAACGGCTGCCTTGCCCGGCGGGGTGGGGCGCAAAAATGGGATAATGCGCGCTTCCCGCCCCGCGCCTTGCAATGCGCCGGGCGCCTCGACATATTCCCGCCCGAGAAGGGCACCCAGACGGCGAGACGAACCATGATCTACAGCATGACGGGCTACGCGAGCGCGACGCGCGAACTCGCGACGGCCACCGGCAATGGCGGCACCAGCGTGTCGGTCGAACTGCGCACCGTGAACTCGCGCTTCCTCGACCTGAATTTCCGCATGCCGGACGACGTGCGCGCGTGCGAGCCCGCGCTGCGCGAAATGCTGATGAACAAGCTGTCGCGCGGCAAGGTCGACGTGCGCATCAACCTGCAGCGCGGCGAGCAGAGCATCGGTGCCGGTGCGCTGAACCAGACGGCGCTCGGCCAGCTTGCCGAGCTCGAGCGCTCGGTGCTCGATTCGTTCCCGGGTGTCGGTCGCCTGCGTGCGGGCGAGATCCTGCGCTGGCCAGGCGTGCTCGCCGAGAGCGGCGTATCGGCGGAAGCGATCCGCGACGCGGTGCTCGCGTGCGGCAAGGAAGCGATCGGTGAACTCGTCGTCGTGCGTTCGCGCGAAGGCGCGCAGCTGGCGACGATGCTGCTGTCGAACGTCACCGAGATGGAGGCGATCGTCGCGCGCATCACGCCGCTCGTGCCGGAGCTGATCGCGAAGCATCAGCAGAAGATCGTCGAGCGGCTGCAGGAGGCGCTCGGCATCGCGGCGCCCGAAGGCAGCGCGCCGATCGTCACGCGCGAGGAAGCCGCGGAACGCATTCGTCAGGAAGTGACGATGTACGGCATCCGGATCGACATCGCGGAAGAGCTGTCGCGACTCACCGCGCACCTGAACGAAACGCGTCACGTGATCGAGAAGGGCGGCCGCGTCGGCAAGCGTCTCGACTTCATGATGCAGGAACTGAATCGAGAAGCAAACACGCTCGGCTCGAAGGCGGCGGCGAAGGAACTGGCCGACGCATCGATGGCGCTCAAGCTGTTGATCGAGCAGATGCGTGAGCAAGTGCAAAACCTGGAGTAACGCAACATGACCCATCCCACTCACGACGGCCACGCGTCGCATGCGCTGCACGGCGGCGTCTATCCCGGCAACCTGTTCATGGTCATCGCGCCGTCGGGCGCCGGCAAGTCGACGCTCGTGAACGCGCTGCTGTCGAAGGACAGCGACATCTGCCTGTCGATTTCGTACACGACGCGCAAGCCGCGCCCGGGCGAGCAGGACGGCCAGCACTACCACTTCACGACCGTCGAGGATTTCCGCGCGCGCCACGCCGCGCACGAATTCCTCGAAAGCGCGGAAGTGCACGGCAACTACTACGGTACGTCGCGCGTCTGGATCGAGGAGCAGATGATGAGCGGCCACGACGTGCTGCTCGAGATCGACTGGCAGGGCGCGCAGCAGGTGAAGAAGCAGTTCCGCAACGCGGTCGGCATCTTCATTCTGCCGCCATCGCTCGACGCGCTCGAGGAACGTCTGAAGAAGCGCGGCCAGGACGAGCCGAACGTGATCACGCGACGCCTGCTCGCCGCGGGCAGCGAGATGGCGCACGCGTCGGAAGCGGAATACGTCGTGATCAACGAAAATTTCGATCGTGCACTGGCCGAGCTCGAATGCATCGTCGCGGCGACGCGCCTGCGCTTTGCTTCGCAGTACGCGCGACATACCGAGCTGTTCATCGAGCTCGGCATCCATTTGCCCCACGCGGAATGACGCGGGGGTAGAGGGACATAAGGTAGAATAGGGACTATATTCAGAAGGAATTACCAACATGGCTCGCATTACCGTCGAAGACTGCCTGAAGCAAATCCCCAACCGCTTCGAACTGGCGCTCGCCGCCACTTACCGCGCGCGGCAGCTCGCGCAAGGCCATACGCCGAAGATCGAGAGCCGCGACAAGCCGACCGTCGTCGCGCTGCGCGAGATCGCTGCCGGCCAGGTCGGCGTCGAGATGCTGAAGAAGGTGCCGGTGTAACGCGCATCCGGCCCGTTCCAGCCATGTAGTCCACGCGCGCAACGACTCGACCTGGAGGCGAATATGAGCACCACCCCATCGTCCGCCTCCGCGGATTCGACCACCGAAGCCACGGCCCAGTCGCCTGCGCGCCAGTACATCGACGCGGTCCTCGAACAGTCCTTCCGGCATCTGTTCGGGCCGACCGCCACGCCGGAGCAGCCGCGCAAGCACGGCGTCGTTTCGATCGCGAAACTGACGGCCGCGCTTGCCGAGTATCTCCCTCCGGAAGAAATCAAAGAGGTCAAGGCGGCGTTCCACTTCAGTGACGAAGCCCACCTCGGTCAATATCGCCAGAGCGGCGAACCCTACATCACCCATCCCGTCGCCGTCGCGGAAATCTGTGCCGGCTGGAAGCTCGACGCGCAAGCCGTGATGGCCGCGCTCCTGCACGACGTGATGGAAGACCAGGGCGTGACCAAGAGCGAGCTGGCCGAACGGTTCGGCCCGAAGGTCGCCGAACTGGTCGACGGCCTGTCGAAGCTCGACAAGATGGAGTTCCGCAGCCGCGAGGAAGCGCAGGCGGAAAACTTCCGCAAGATGCTGCTCGCGATGGCGCGCGACGTGCGGGTCATCCTCGTCAAGCTCGCCGACCGTCTGCACAACATGCGCACGCTCGGCGCGGTGCCGATGGAAAAGCGCCGGCGCGTCGCACGCGAGACGCTCGACATCTACGCGCCGATCGCGCACCGCCTCGGGTTGAACAACACGTATCGCGAGCTGCAGGACATGAGCTTCGCGAACTTCAACCCGCATCGCTACGCGACGCTCGAGAAGGCCGTGAAGGCCGCGCGCGGCAACCGCCGCGAAGTGATCAGCAAGATCCTCGAGGCTGCTCAGCGCGCGATGAGCGACGCGAAGCTCGACGCGGAGATCACCGGCCGCGAGAAGACGATCTACAGCATCTATCGCAAGATGCGCGACAAGCAGCTGTCGTTCTCGCAGGTGCTCGACGTATACGGCTTTCGCGTCGTCGTCGAGAGTCCGCTTGACTGCTACACGTGCATCGGTGCGTTGCACGCGTTGTACAAGCCCGTGCCCGGCAAGTTCAAGGACTACATCGCGATCCCGAAGATCAACGGCTATCAGTCGCTGCACACGACGCTCGTCGGCCCGTTCGGCGCGCCGATCGAGTTCCAGGTGCGCACGCGCAAGATGCACGAGATCGCCGAGGCCGGCGTGGCCGCGCACTGGCTGTACAAGAACGGCGGCGCGGATCTGAACGATGTGCAGAAGCGCGCGCATCAGTGGCTGAAGTCGCTGCTCGACATCCAGAGCGAAGCCGGCGATTCGAGCGAATTCCTCGAGCACGTGAAGATCGACCTGTTCCCGGATGCGGTCTACGTGTTCACGCCGAAGTCGAAGATCATGGCGTTGCCGCGCGGCGCGACGGCGCTCGATTTCGCGTATTCGATCCACAGCGATCTCGGCAACCAGTGCGTGGCCGTGAAGATCAACAACGAGTTGCTGCCGCTGCGCACCGAGCTGAAGAGCGGCGACATCGTCGAGGTCATCACCGCGCCGTATTCGAAGCCGAACCCCGCGTGGCTCGGTTTCGTGCGCACCGGCAAGGCGCGTTCGGCGATTCGTCACTACCTGAAGACGATGCGCCTGAACGAGTCGGTGCAGCTCGGCGAGCGGCTCGTCGATCAGAGCCTGAAGGGTTACGGGCTCGCGCTCGCCGATGTCACGCCGGAGGTGTGGGAGAAGCTCGTCCAGTGGACGGGCAACAAGAGTCGCCAGGAAATCTTCGCGGACATCGGCCTCGGCCGCCGCGTCGCCGCGGTGATGGCCAAGCGCATCGAGGTGCTGATGACCGGCCGCGATGCGGACGACGATCTGCCGAAGTCCGAGCGGCATCCCGCGCACAATGCGCCGCCGGTCGTGATTACCGGCACCGAAGGGATGTCCGTGCAACTGTCGGCGTGCTGCCGGCCGATTCCGGGCGATGCGATCATGGGCTATATCGGCATCGGCCTCGGGATGGCGATTCATACGACCGATTGCCGGGTCGCGCAGCGCATCCATCGTCGCGATCCGGGCCGCTGGATCGACGTCGAGTGGGCGCCGCAGCCGGGTCGTCTGTTCGACGTCGCGGTGAAGGCGCTCGTGAAGAACACGAAGGGCATCTTCGCGCGCGTCGCGGCGGACATCACGTCGGCCGACGCGAACATCGTTCACATCGCGATGGACGAGGATCTGACGCACGAATCGACGGTGCTGCGGTTCGTGATCCAGGTCAGCGATCGCGTGCATCTCGCGAACGTGATGCGGCGCGTGCGGACCAATCCGGACGTGATGCGGATCATGCGCGAGCGCTCGACCGACGACAGCGTGCATGCGCGTCACGACGGCGGCATGCGCATCGAGCGCGAGCGGCAGGATTACTGACGTCGCGCGGTGGTTTGCGGCGGGATGCGACGGCGGCCACGGGCCGCCGTTTTCATGTATGCAGCGCGTCGGGCGATGTCATGAAGTGGCAACCCGACTCGAGCGGGCGGTGGCCGAACAAAAGAGGGGGAGGCGGAAAAGAAAAAAGGGCCTTCCCGGAGGAAGGCCCTTCTGAGGTGGCGCGGCTGGCAGGATTCGAACCCACGACCCCTTGGTTCGTAGCCAAGTACTCTATCCAACTGAGCTACAGCCGCACGCAAAGCGGTACTACTTCAACTGTCGGAACCTTCTGCGATGGGAAGGCCCCCAAAAAGGTGGCGCGGCTGGCAGGATTCGAACCCACGACCCCTTGGTTCGTAGCCAAGTACTCTATCCAACTGAGCTACAGCCGCACGCAAAAACAAAACGCTACAACATCGAACTGAAAGGGCCTTCGGTTTGGAAGGCCCTCGAAAAAAGTGGCGCGGCTGGCAGGATTCGAACCCACGACCCCTTGGTTCGTAGCCAAGTACTCTATCCAACTGAGCTACAGCCGCACGCAGAAGCGGAAGTATAGCAGGGTTGTATAAAAAGGGAAGCCTTATTCGCAAAAAATGTCACCCGATCCTGGGCGGCCGCGTTCGTGTACCCTTGATGCATCAGTCATCCAAGTGTTGAATCTGCATCATGAACAAGGCGTTTGTCAAAGAGTCGGACGGCGACGACGACGATCTCGACCCGAGTCAACCCGCGATTCCGGCGGGCACGAAGAACTACATCACCCCGGCCGGCCACAAGCGGCTCAGGGACGAACTCCTGAACCTGATCGACGTCGAGCGCCCCGAAGTCGTGCGGTTGGTGTCGTGGGCCGCGTCGAACGGCGATCGATCGGAGAACGGCGACTACATCTACGGCAAGCGGCGGTTGCGCGAGATCGACCGCCGGATCCGCTTTCTGACGAAGCGGCTCGATCTCGCCGAAGTCGTCGACGCGAGCCGGCAGGAGAATGTCGACCAGGTGTTCTTCGGCGCGACCGTCGATTACGCGACGCCGGACGGCGAGGATCACACCGTCACGATCGTCGGGATCGACGAGGTCGATCTCGATCGCGGCTGTGTCAGCTGGATTTCGCCGGTCGCACGAGCCCTCATCAAGGCGAAGATCGGCGACACCGTCACGCTGATGACGCCGGCTGGTCCCCAGCCGATTGACGTGCTCGACGTTCGCTATCCGGCACCGGGCAGCGCGTGAGCGGGGAGCGGTGCATTCGCACAGCGCAGCGCTGAATCAACGAGCGCCCCGGGTGGGGCGCTTCGTCATGACGGTCCTTGCCGGGCGGGGACCGATCGCATTGCTCAGAAGCGGTGGCGCATGCCGGCCGTGACCGCGATCTGCTTGTTCGTCGACGACGCGGTGCCGAGCCCGTTGATGTTCGCGCCCACAGCCAGGCCGTCCGCATTGACCCGCTGGTACTCGCCCTGCAGATACAGGTCGGTGCGCTTCGACAGCGCATAGTCGGCCTGCAGGTTGAACTGGTGCCAGCTGGGCGTCTGGCCGTCGAGGCGGGCGTCGGTGTACGTGTACGAACCCGCGAGCGAGAATGCCGGTGTCAGCGCGTAGCGGCCATTCACTTCGTAATTGTTGAAGCGCGTGCCGCCGGTGAGCGGGATGCCGCCCGACACGCCGGACTGCCCGGCGCTGATCCTGGCCGAATCGGTCAGGCGCGTCTGCGTGAACACGAAGCCGGCCGTCGCGGGCCCGAACGTGTAGTTGAGGCCCGCGCCCCAGGTGCGCTGACGGCTGGCGGCGAACGTCCAGTCGCCGGCCACCGCGCCGGGGTCGCTGGCTGCGAGCGACAGCGCGTTGATGTTGTTGTTGAGTTGCATGTACGCGGCCGCGACGTTGAAGCCCAGATAGCTGTAAGACGCGCCCACGCTGTATGCGCGGTTGTTCGAGAAATCGCTGGAATTCGAGAAGCCATACAGCGCGCCGAACTTCAGGCCGCCGTAATTGGCACTCTGATACTTGACCGAGTTGTTGATCCGGAACGAGTTGTTCAGATTGTCGTTGTCGAACGGGTGCGCGAACTGCGTGCCGCCGTATTGGGTGCCGGTCAGCGACAGCGGGCCGAGGAAATCGACGACGCTGTCGTACTGGCGGCCGAGCGTGAGCGAGCCGTAGCTTTGGTGCGCGAGGCCGACGAAAGCCTGGCGACCGAATTCGCGGCCGTTCTGCTTGAGCGAACCGTTGTTGATGCCGAAGCCGTTTTCCAAGGTGAAGATCGCTTTCAGTCCGCCTCCGAGATCCTCGGTGCCGCGCAGGCCCCAGCGGCTGCCGTTGATCGAGCCGCTGGTCTCCTGCCACGCGCTGTGACCACCCTGGTTGTTCGTATAGGTGATGCCTGCATCGATCAGGCCGTACAGCGTGACGCTGCTTTGCGCATGGGCGGCAGTGGCACACACGCCGGTCAATGCGGCGACGATCAGGGGCTTTTTCATGATCTGTCTCCAAACAGGATGATGTCGATCGAACCTGCTGCGGGCATCGGCGGCGTCGCGTGTCGGCGACGCCGTGCGCGTTGAGCGCGGCGCCTTCGTCGGAAATCCATTTGCAGTGTACGGATGGGTCCGGGTGCAAAAGGAAATTGCTTCTGGCAATACTGTATTTTGAATCCCGCAAGAATGAGTGTATGCGCCGGGAGCCCCGGCCATCAAGACTTTGCGGCAGCGCAGCAGGCGGAGAATGTGATCAGGACTGCATAACGGGTGTCGAGGGCGTTGCGCGATCGCGACAGGCAATCAGTGGCGGGCGGGGCAGACCTAGCGCGATTATTGACACATCGGCAATAGAGGTTTGTGTGGAGCATGGATAATGAAAGGATGTTCTCTCGCTATACTGCGATCTCTGCTTTCCGAAGCAGACTTTTTCGTTGACGGAAAAGATCTCCAAACCTTTGTCGGCGCGACTTCCCAGTCGCGCTTTTTTTTTGCCCGTCTCCCGGATCCCTATTGCTTGTACGAGCGTCGCTTGCGCTTGCCGGTCGGCTGCGTGTCATCGGCTTCGGCCCGCGGCGGCGTGTACGTCCAGTCTTCCATCACGTAGTGACGGGCGTCCAGCGGTGAAGCCAGCAGGTTCTGCCAATGATCGCCGTGCCAGGTCGGGTCGAACTCGGTATCGCATGGCGTTTCACGAGACTCGGCCAGCGCGCGGGACTTGCGGCGTACGCGTGCGAGCCGGCTCGCAAGGCGTTTGATTCCGTCCAGCCACATGACCTTCTCCTTCCAATGCCTTGCACCAGCATCGCTACGTCCTTCGTTCTTGGCAATCCGGAAAAAACCCGATGATTTTACCGGCCCGATTTGTCCCCGGTAGGTTTTTCATGTTTTTGATTATCGGTGATTCGCTCCCGGTAATATTGACAGGTTTTTGATGCGAATCAATTAATAAAAGACGATGGTGTACCGATTCCAGTGGTATTGACGTTTTTTTGATAAAGAAGGCACCAAAAATTCCCTTGACGCACCCGGATTGTCCAATTTATAAAGTCAGCACTCCGTCCCCGGGCGGAGCGCTGGGGGTGAGTGTCGGCGCGCCGTTGCGGGATTTCGGGAAGCGGCTATAAACAGTAGCTTTTTTGATCTAATCGAGTGGGGAACGAAGGTATGGATACCGGTATCGTAAAATGGTTTAACGATGCTAAAGGTTTCGGCTTTATTACGTCCGATAATGGTGGCGAAGATCTGTTTGCGCACTTTTCCGAAATCCGGATGGACGGCTTCAAAACGCTGAAGGAAAACCAGCGCGTTTCCTTCGATGTGAAAGTCGGGCCGAAAGGGAAGCAGGCAGCGAATATCCAGGCGGTCTGACGCGCCACGCATTGCCGATCACGTCCGGCCCCCGCATCGCGGGGGCTTTTTGCTTTTTGGGGCACGAAAACCCGTGACCGGCGAATCGAATCCGCTTCGTACTGGTCGCGAACACGCCTGCCGGTGCATACTCACGGAAGCATTGTCTCTCCCGCCTTTTCATGTCCGATTTCCGTCCGTCCGATCCCGCCTGCGAACAGCCGCTCGTCTTCGTCGATCTCGAAACCACCGGTGGTTCGTCCGCCGAGCACCGCATCACTGAAATCGGCGTAGTCGAAATCGGCCCGCTGGGCGTATCGACATGGACGACGCTGGTCAATCCGGGGCAATCGATTCCGCCGTTCATCCAGCAACTGACGGGCATTTCCGATGAGATGGTGCGTGACGCGCCGTCGTTCGCGTCGCTCGCGCCCGTGCTGTTCGAGCGGCTCGACGGCAAGCTGTTCGTCGCGCACAACGCGAGCTTCGACCGGGGCTTCCTGCGTGCCGAATTCGAGCGCGCCGGCTTCGCATTCAATCCGGACGTGCTGTGCACGGTGCGGTTGTCGCGCGCGCTGTTTCCGCAGGAGGCGCGACACGGACTCGATGCGCTGATCGAGCGGCATGGCCTCGTTCCCGCCGCCCGCCACCGGGCGCTCGCGGATGCCGATCTCCTTTGGCAGTTCTGGCGGCAATTGCACGAGATCGTGCCGCTCGAGCGTCTGCGCGACCAGATTGCGCGCACGACGCGCCACTTCCGTCTCGCGGGCGGCATGACCGAAGCGTGGCTCGATACCGCGCCGGCCGGATGCGGCGCGTACGCGTTGTTCGGGGAGGGCGACGTAGCGCTGTACGTTGGCCGCAGCGTGCGCGTGCGGCAGCGCTTGCGCGCGCTGCTGACTGGCGAGCGGCGTTCGTCGAAGGAAATGCGGATTGCACAGCAGGTGCGGCGCGTCGAATGGCGGGAGACCGGCAACGAACTCGGCGCAATGCTTGCGGAAGCGCAGTGGATCGCTCGCCTCCGTCCGTCATACAACCGGCGTCCCGCGGCCGAAAGCGCCCGTGCCGGCAATGTGCCCTGGCCGTTCGACGGCCCGGTCGCGTTCGAGGCGAGCGGCGAGCGCCGCCTGTTTCATGTGATCGACGGCTGGCGCTACCTCGGTGTGGCCGAATCGCTCGATGCGGCGGCGCGGCTCGTGGCCGATGGCGCGGACGGTGCGGTCGAGCCGCATACCCATCGCCTGCTGCAGACGCATCTCGCGCGCGGCCTGCAACTGATTCCGATAGCGGCGCTCACGCCTGCCGACTGAGCACCGCCGGCTGCAGCGCGTAATGGCCGCGCGCCATCAGCCGATCGCGCTGGCGCCGCCGGCCGAGCACACGTGCGACAGCGCGATGCCGAGTGCCTGCGTCTGGGTGCGGTCGTAGCGCGTAAGCGTCTTCCAGTTCGCGATGCTGCGTGCGAGCCGCGCCTGGCAATCGGGCGCGTCGCGCAGCGGTGCGACTTGCGCGAGGCCGGCCAGCATCTTTTGCGTGAGCTGGTCGAGCGCCGGCCGCGTGCTGGTTGCGAGGTCGGGCGGCGAGCCTTCCGGCGGCCGCGTCGCGCGCCACGTTGCGAAGAGCGCGTTCTGCACGTCCTTGCTCGCGGCGATCTGATCCTCGAAGAACGTGCGCGCGAACGCGGGATCCACGCCGGACTGTGCGGCACGCTTCTCCACCGATGCGAGCAGGGCCGCTTCGCGCGGCCGGTCCTCGATCGCCTGGTGGTTCGCCCATTTCCATCGCGCGACGGGTTCGGCAAGCGCGAGCCGCTGCGATGCGAGCGCGACGAGATTGGTGAGCGCGGTGTCATCGCCGTCCGCGCGTGCGACGTGCGGTGACGTAAAAAAGGCGACGCCGAGCGCGGCGACAGCGACGCTGGCACGAATGGCTTGTTTCATCGGAACGATCGGGGGACCGGGATGGCCGGAGTTGGAAAACCAGAAGAATAGACGAAGACAGTCGCGCGGCGGAACGACGCGACAGAAGAATCAGCGGACGCGCTGATCCGGCACCGTCAGGCCATTGCAGCCCGGGTGCGAAGCGATCTGCGCCGAAAACGCAGCGATGAACCGCACGATATCGATCGACACGTGGCGGTTACAGAACGGAACGTAGGTTCACTTCGGCGAGTACAGCTTGTGCTGCTCGTCGAAGAATGCCCGGACATGCTCGGGCAACTCGGCGAGGAATTCCACGCCGACGGGTTCCGGATCCGGGCTCATCACTTGCTCGGGCGGGGGCATGCGGGTTGGTCTTTCGTCCATGGTCATTTCTCCAGCAGGTTCAATAATTATCAACCTCGCGCTTGGATTTATGCCAGTGGCGAATCGTTAGATTTTGTCTCTGTTGTATTAACGGCACATGCGCAGCTGCGCACTGTGAGATGCCGACTATTGCACCTCGCACGTCGGCAACGATCGGGCCGCTTGCTATACTTGCGCGCACTTTTTCCTGGACCGCGATGAAACGAACGACGCGATGGATCGGCCTCGTATGGTTGGCGATCGTACTGAACGTACTGTCGCCCGTCATCGGCTACGCGCGTCTCGCATCGAGCGGTTCCGGCGAGCTCACGCTCGAATTGTGCAGTGCGGCAGGCGTGCGCCACATCGCCCTCGCGCAGTCGGGCGACGACCGCGGCACAACGCCGTTGGACCATGCCGGCGTGCCGCACTGCGTGTACTGTCCCGGCTTCGCGGCGAACGTGGCGCTCGGCACGAGCCTGCCTGCATTGCCGGGCTTCGTGCGCGCATTCGCGTACCGGGCGGCCGCCCCGGCCGTTCCCGTTTTTCCCCGCAAGGGCATCCGTCTCGCGCAGCCGCGCGGTCCGCCTGAAAACGTCCCGATCTGATTGATATCGTCCGCGCGCTCCGGTGGCGCGCGTGTCGCCTGCGGCCCGATCCGCGCGCCGCGCCATGTGCGCGCGGCGCGTCGGCTCGCGCACGGCGGCGTCCGGTCACGTTTTCAGGAATTCATCCATGTCGTTCACCTTCCCCGCGCGGCCGTCGCGCGACCGGCTCGCGCTCGCCTGCGCGGCAGTTTTTGTCTGGCCTGCCGCGCAGGCGGCCACGATCGATGGCGCATCCGCCGACCCCGTGCCCGGCGGCCCGGGCAACCCGGCCGGCCGTGCCGCACCGGTTGCCGCGCCCGCGCCGACGAGCGACACGCTGACCGCCGTCAGCGTTTCCGCCCGGCGGCAACCCGTCGATCCCGATACGCCGGCCGTCGTCGAGTCGATCACGCGCGAGCAGATCGACGCGCACACCAACGTCACCACCGAGGACGCGCTGAAGTACGCACCCAACCTGATGGTTCGCAAGCGCTACATCGGCGACCGCAACAGCGTGTTCGCCGGCCGCGACTTCAACGAGTTGCAGAGCGCGCGCGGGCTCGTCTACGCCGACGGGCTGCTGCTGTCGAACCTGCTCGGTTCGAGTTACGCGTATCCGCCGCGCTGGTCGCTGATCGCGCCCGACGATATCGCGCGCGTCGACGTGCTGTATGGTCCCTTTTCCGCGCTGTATCCCGGCAACGCGATCGGCTCGACCGTGCTGCTGACGACGCGGCGCCCCGATGCGCTCGAGGCGTCGCTGTCGACGCAGTTCTTCACGCAGCGCTATCACGACGGCTACGGGTTCGCGGACCGCTTCGGCGGCAATCACCAGACCGCGCGGATCGCGAACCGCGTCGGCAAGTTCTGGTTTTCGCTGTCGCTTGACCGGCTGGAGAACGACGGCCAGCCGATGCAGTATGCGAGCCCCAATTCAGCCTACAACCCGACGCTCGGCGCTGCGGTGCCAGTTACGGGGGCAGCTACCGACATCGGGCCGAACGGCAAGCCGCGCACGATCGTCGGCGCGCAGACCATCGAGCGGACCGAGCAGCTCAACGAGACGGTCCGGATGGGCTATGCGTTGACGGACCACGTCGACGCGACGCTGACGCTCGGGCACTGGGAAAACCATTACCGGCAGCACGGCGAAACCTTCCTGCGCGATGCGGCCGGCAATCCCGTCTACGGTGGCAACGTGTCGATTGGCGGCCGGAACATGACCGTCGCGCCGAGCGCGTTCGCGCCGCAGCGCGGCGACCAGGAGAATTGGTTGTACGCGCTCGGCCTGAACGGTCGGCTGGATTCGGGCTGGCGACTGTCGGGCGTGGTGTCGGCATACGACGTATCGCGCGACGTGCTGCGCGCGGCGTCGACCGTGCAGGGCGGGGCGGGCACGCTGTTCCAGGGCGACGGCACGGGCTGGCGCACGTTCGACCTGAAGGCCGAAGCGCCGGAAGTGAAGGGCCACGCGTTCACGTTCGGCTATCACTACGACAACTATTTCCTGCGCAACGTCACGTACAACACGGCCGACTGGCTGACCGGGCCGACTACGTCGCTCGCGAGCGTCTACCGGGGCGACACGCGCACGCAGGCGCTGTTCGCGCAGGACGCGTGGCGTTTCGCGCCCGGCTGGCTCGCGACCCTCGGCCTGCGCTACGAGCGCTGGGATGCATACGGCGGCGCGCTTGGCAACGCCAACGGCATGCTCGGCTACGCGGACCGCAACGCGAATGCGCTGTCGCCAAAAGTTGCGCTGCAATGGGACGCGACGGACGTCTGGCGCTTCCGGCTGTCGTTCGCGACCGGCACGCGCTTCCCGACGGTCGGCGAACTGTTCCAGGGCACGATCTCGAACAACGCGATCGTCAACAACAACCCGAACCTGCGGCCGGAAAAGGCGATCGACTGGGACTTCACGGCCGAGCGCGACGTGGGCGTCGGCGTCGTGCGCGCGAGCGTATTCCAGAGCGACCTGCGCGATTCGATCTACAGCCAGACGACGGTGTCGGGCGCGTCGACCGTCACCAACATCTCGAACGTCGATCGCGTGCGCGTACGTGGCATCGAACTCGCATTCAGCGGCCAGAGCGTCGGGCTGCGCGGACTCGACATCGACGCGAACGTGTCGGCGAGCAATGCGCAGATTCTGGCCGACGCCGCGAATCCGGCTTACGTCGGTTCGCGCTTTCCGCGCATCCCGCGCATGCGCGCGAACCTGCTCGCGTCGTACCGCTTCGACGAACACTGGCTCGCGAGCGTCGGCGTCCGCTACTCGGGCCGCCAGTTCAATACGCTCGACAACAGCGACGTCAATCCGGACGTGTACGGCGGCACGAGCACCTTCACGGTCGTCGACCTGAAGGCACGCTACCGGTTCGACCGTCACTGGGTCGCGTCGGTCGGCATCGACAACCTGACTGACCGCCGCTACTACGTGTTCCACCCGTATCCGGGCCGCACTTTCTTTGGAGAACTGAAATGGTCGCTGTGAAATCGTTCGCGGCAGGCTGCGCGCTGTGGCTCGCGGCGCTGTCGCCCGCAGGTGCGCACGACGCGCCGAACGCCGTCGATCCGCATGCGGCGCACATGAGCATGCAGGCCGCGCCGGCACAGCAGAAGCAGCCGCTCGCGACCGGCGCCGCATTCGACGTGCGGCACCGGCTGTGGGTCGCATGGGTCGAAGGCGCGCACGTCGTCGTCGCGCACTCGGATGACGCGGGCCGCACGTTGTCCGCACCTGCGACCGTCAACGCGATGCCCGAGCCGATCTACACGAGTGCGGAGAATCGCCCGAAGCTCGCGACGAGCCCGGACGGTAGCGCGGTGTACGTGTCGTGGTCGATGCCGCTCGAGGCGCCGTACACCGGCATGGTGCGCTTTTCGCGTTCGCTTGACGGCGGCGCGACCTGGAGCGTGCCCGTCACCGTGCATCGCGACCGGCAGGCGATCACGCACCGCTTCGACATGATGGCAGTCGATCCGGCCGGCAACATCGCGATCGCGTGGATCGACAAGCGCGATCTCGTTGCGGCGAAGGCGGCGGGGCAGGCGTACGACGGTGCGGCCGTCTACTACGCCGTGTCGCGCGACGGCGGCGCGTCGTTCGAGCCAGAGCGCAAGGTGACCGATCACACATGCGAATGCTGCCGCATCGCGATGGCGATCGGTCCGGCCGGACATATCGAAGCCGTGTGGCGCAACGTATTCCCGGGGCAGATCCGCGACCATGCGCTCGCGGTGCTGCCCGTGTCGGCGTCGGAGCCCGTCGCGCCGGTGCGCGCGACGTTCTCGAACTGGCACGTCGAGGCGTGCCCCGAGCACGGGCCGGCGCTCGCGATCGCGCCGGACGGCACGCGCCACATCGCGTGGTTCGGCGTCGTCGACGGCCGCGCCGACGTGTTCTACTCGCGCATCGGCGCCGATGGGAGGCCGCTCGGCACACCCTGGGCGTTCGGCGCGAATCCGGCGGTACCAGCGGAGCAGGCATCGCATGCGGCGCTCGTCGCGCGCGGTGATGTCGTCTGGCTCGCATGGAAGGCATTCGACGGCGACACGATGCAGATCAAGTTGCGCCGCTCGGACGATCGCGGCGAGCACTGGTCGGCGCCGCGCGTGATCGCGTCGACCTCGGGTGCGAGCGACAACCCGCAACTGCTCGACGATGCAGGACGCCTCTACCTGTCGTGGCGTACGCGTAACGACGGCTATCGGCTGATTTCCGTGGAGGGGGCGCAATGAAACGGCTGCTGGTGTCGATCGGCGCCGTGCTTGCGAGCCTGCCCGCATGGGCCGGTGAACTGCAGCCGCTGCGCGCGGCCGAGGTCGCGAAGTTGTACGCGACGGCGCTCGAACGGCCGCTCGCGGTCGAGATCTGGTCGCTCGATTGCGGCTACTGCCGCGAGAACGCCGCGCATCTGGTCGCGTGGCAGCGCCGGCATCCGGACGTGCGCCTCGCGATGGTCTCGATGGACGCGTACGACGACAACGGTGCGGCGATCGCGCAGGCGCTCGCGCAAATGAACCTGCCGCCGCAGGTCGCGCAATATGCGAACGCGGAGCCGATGCCCGAGCGTCTGCGGGCGGCACTCGATGCGGGATGGCGGGGAGAAATGCCGCGTACCGTGTGGATCGGACGCGATGGCGCACGCGAGGCGCGCAGCGGATTGCTGACGACCGACGTGCTCGACGGCTGGTTTCGGCGCGGCAAGCGCCAGTGAAACCGGAAGGCGGCGCGCGGGCAATGCCGCGCGCCGCTTCGATGCAAATACGAAACGAAAGCGCGCCCGAAGGCGCGCGAGAAGATCGTCAGGCCGCGCGCCTGAACAGACGGATCACGAACAGCAGGATCACGGCGCCGATGACCGCGACGATCACCGAGCCGATGAAGCCGCTGCCGAGGCTGATGCCGAGCACCCCGGCCAGCCAGCCGCCGATCACCGCGCCGACGATCCCGACGATGATATCGACGATCAGGCCGAACCCGCCGCCCTTGACGAGCAGGCCCGCCAGCCAGCCGGCGATCGCGCCGATGATGAGCCACATAATCAAGCCATGAGTCATGGTGATCCTCTCCTAGTGTTGAGTCGAAATGACCGGACGTCGGCTGTTTCGCCGCAAGCTGCATGAAGGCGGCATGCGACCCGCCGTGCCGCCCACGCAATGTAACGCGATAGACGGGTCGGAATCGTTAAGTAATGTTATGCACCCTTATCGGGATTTTCCAGGGGATTCGTCTGCCTACGAAATGAATTCGTAAGAAATGGGTGGTGGCGCGCAAGGGGTGCGTCATGTGTCACATCGTCCATGCGTCGGCGCCGGTGCGCCCGTGTCGGGCAGACCGTCGCCGGCGTCCACGATCAGGCGGGTAATGGTTGCCGCGTCGCCGATCGCCTCGATCGCCAGCAGCGCGAAGCGGGCGAGAAAGAGCGACGCGTCGGTTTCGCCGATGCGGGTCATCGTGCGGCACAGGTTGGTGTAGAGGACGTCGCGTTCGGTGTCGGTCATCATGCGTTCTCCTGAGGATCGGCTGACGTGTGCGGGTGAAGTGCGCGCTCGAGTGCGGCGCTCAGGTCGGTGGTGCGCGCATCGTGCCAGCGGCCGAGCACGTGTCCGTCCGGACGCACGAGATAGACGGTGCCGTCGCGCGCGCCGTACAGGTCGAACAGCCGGCCGTCGACATCGTAGCCGCCGCCTCCGGGGTGTTGCGGTGCCGCATGCCGCGCGAGCGTGACGAGCGCGAACGGTATGCCGGTGTCGTGCAGGCGTCGTTCGAGATCGGCGAACGACGGATCGGGCGCACCGTCGCGCGTAAAGCGGAACGCGGTGAAGCGCGAGCCGACGAGATCGGTCAGGTGGCCGCGACGCGCGCCGTTGTCGTTGCCGATGTCGCTCGACGTCTGCAGCATCAGCGGGCATTCGGCGAGTACCATGCCGGGCGCCGGCCCAGCCGAGAACGCATCGCGTTCGTCCGCATTGAGCGGCGACGCCGTGTAAGCGATGGCCGATGTCTGACGCGGATTGATCAGCGAACGCAAAGCCGGATGCCGGACCGCGAGCGTCAGCACGGCCTTGCGCATCAGGTCGAACGCAAACGACGGCGGCGCCATGAACTCGGTGCTCTTGGTGCCGTAGCGCAGGTTCTCGTGCGTCGCGAACACGCGCTCGTCCGAATAGCTGTCGAGCAGTGCGTCCGACGCGAGCCCGCGAATCACGTACGCCAGTTTCCAAGCGACATTGTCGGCGTCGTCGATGCCCGAGTTCGCGCCGCGCACGCCGAAGATCGGCACGAGGTGCGCGGCGTCGCCGCAGAACAGCACGCGGCCGTGCCGGTAGCGTTCGAGCGTCAGCGCGTTCGCCTTGTAGATCGTGATCCAGATCGGCGACCAGTCGCCGCGCTCGCCCATCATGTCGAGCAGGCTCTGCACACGCGGGATCACGTTTTCGGGTTTGACGGCCGCTTCGGGATCCTCATCGTCGCGCAGCTGGTAGTCGATCCGCCACACGTTGTCGGGCTGTTTGTGGACGAGTACGGTCGAGCCCGGGTTCGACGCCGGGTCGAAGTAGGCGAGCCGCTCGGTCGGCCGATCGCTGTCGAGCGCGATGTCGACGATCACGTAACGGCCTTCGTAGCTGGTGCCCTGGAGCGACAGGCCGAGCGCATCGCGCATCGTGCTGCGCCCGCCGTCGCTCGCCACGGCCCAGTCGGCATCGAGTGCGTATCCGCCGAGTGGCGTATCGACGTCGAGACGCACCCCGTCCGGGCGCCGCGTGACGCCGGCGACCTTCGTCTGCCAGCGGATTTCGATGAGCTCGGGGCGGCGCAGCGCGGCATCGAGCAGGAACTGCTCGATGTGATACTGCGCGAGGTTCACCATCGGCGGCAGCTTCTGGTTTTCGTCCTGCGGCATCGTGAAATGCAGCACTTCTTCGTGACGATGGAAGCTGCGTCCGCCGCTCCACGGCAGTCCGACGCTGAGGAAACCGTCGAGTGCGCCGAGCCGCTCGATGATCTCGAGGCTGCGTCGCGAGATGCAGATGGCGCGGCTGCCGTGACAGACCGAATCGTCGGCTTCGAGCAGCACGCTGCGGATGCCGTGATTGGCGAGGCCGAGCGCGACCGCGAGGCCGACCGGCCCGCCGCCGACGATCGCGACGCGGTGCCGCTGCATGTCGGCGCCGTCGCTGCAGGTCGGCAGGTGCGCGGGATGGCGCGCGGCGACGAACGGATATGGCTTGAATTCGATGCCCATCGTTGGCTTCCAGGTTGCACAGTTTGAATGCGCACGCTCGACGACGCGATGCGTGCGGCAGGCTGGATGCAGTATGGAAGCCGTATCGAACACCGCTGTCCCCATTCCGGGTACAGCGCTCGGCCGGCGGCGGGCCGGGACTTACCCCGACGCGCTCAGGATCGGCAGTCGACGTTCAGGGCTGCAGGCACAGCGCGAACAGCTGGCGCTGGCTCGAGATGCCGAGGCGTCGGTACGCGCGTTTCTGGTAGGTGACGACGCTGGAGGCCTTCACGCCGATCGTCTCACCGATCTCCTGCGCGGTCTGGCCTTCGAGCACGCCGCGCAGCACATCGAGTTCGCGCTTGGACAGTGCCGGGCATGCGCCGCGCAGCCGCGCGAGCATCAGTTGCGGGATGCCGATCTGCGCCGCGCCGGCGAGCGCATAGTGATGCCGCGCGGCCTGCGCGATCAGCGGTGCGAGCGTTTCGATGGCCGCGATCTCGCGTGGCTGGAACGCGCCGCTGCGACGCGCGCGATACAAGTTGATCGACAGCCAGGTCGAGTCGTTCGGCTGCATCAGCAACGCGACGCGATCGGACACGTCGGGGCCGCGGTAGCAGGCTGCGCGATATGCCTCGTGGCAGATCTCGTCGCCGGCCTGCTGATGCAGCACCACGTCGTGGCGGTGCGTGCCGCGACCGGCGGCCGAGACGATCTTCTGGTTGCCGTCCAGTGCATAGAAATGCCGCGCGTAGGTGTCGGCGACGTCACGCAGGTAGCGGCCGCCGCGATGATCGGCGACCGAGATGGTGCGTGGACGGTTGCCGAATTCGTACGCGAAGATCGTGCACTGCGTGACGGACAGCGCATCGTCGAACAGCTTCAGGATTTCCGCGGCGAACGCATTCGGCTCGCTGCCGCCGATCACGGTAACGAGACCAGTTGCGCGGGACACGTCCAGTTGCCCGCCGAGGTTCGGTCGCTCGAGGCGCCAGATGCGCATGATGCGGAGGGGGGGGAGGGCCAGGTGATCCGGCGATTGTAATCGGCGGCGCGCGGTGCGGGAGTCGGGGGATGCCCGCAAGCGGAAATGATGCGGCGGGTGGTGCAGGACTTCGTGTATCGGAAATCGTGGCCGCAAAAGAGAAAAGGCCTGATAAGCGATGCTTATCAGGCCTTTATATCTTGGTGCCGGAGATAGGAGTCGAACCTACGACCTTCGCATTACGAATGCGCTGCTCTACCAACTGAGCTACACCGGCAGCAGAGAAATGAAATTATATGGTCAAATCCGAGATCTTGGCAATAGGTTTTGCGAAATTTTTTCAGCTTGCTGCTGCTGTTTCGCGAAACCATCGATCCGGCGGACTTCCCGCTTTCACTTCACTGCGATGCAGCCTGTCAGGGCCACATCGCGAAGGCGCGATTGTACTGGCGTCTCGCACCTCCGTCTAGTGCTGCAGTGCAAATTTATTTGCCTTCGCCTTCGTTGTGATAGCCGGTCACGCGCTCGACTTCGTTCTTCGAACCGAGGAACACCGGGACGCGCTGGTGCAGGCCGGTCGGCTGCACTTCCATGATGCGCTGCGTGCCGGTCGTCGCGGCGCCGCCGGCCTGTTCGACGATGAACGACATCGGGTTCGCTTCGTACATCAGGCGCAGCTTGCCCGGACGATCGGGCGTGCGCTTGTCGGCCGGGTACATGAAGATGCCGCCGCGGTTCAGGATCCGGTGCACGTCGGCCACCATCGACGCGATCCAGCGCATGTTGAAGTTGTCGCCGCGCGGGCCTTCCTTGCCGGCGTTCAGCTCGCTGACGTAGCGCTGGACCGGTTCGTACCAGTGGCGTGCGTTCGATGCGTTGATCGCGTATTCGCGCGTATCGGCCGGGATCTGCATGTTGCTTTGCGTGAGCACCCACGAGCCGACTTCGCGGTCGAGCGTGAAGCAGTTCACGCCGTTGCCGGTCGTCAGCACGAACACCGATTGCGGGCCATACACCGCGTAGCCGGCCGCGACCTGCTCCGTGCCCGGCTGCAGGAACGATTCCTCGGTGGCCTGCTTGCCGTCCGGGCAACGCAGCACCGAGAAGATCGTGCCGATCGACACGTTCACGTCGATGTTCGACGAGCCGTCGAGCGGGTCGAACACGAGCAGGTATTCGCCGCGCGGGTAGTTCGCGGGGATCGGGAAGAACGTTTCCATTTCTTCCGACGCCATCGCGGCGAGGTTGCCGCCCCATTCGTTCGCGTCGAGCAGGATTTCGTTCGACAGGATGTCGAGCTTCTTCTGCACTTCGCCCTGGACGTTCTCGCTGCCGGCGGTACCGAGTGCATCGCCGAGCGCGCCCTTCGATACGTTGTAGCTGATCGCCTTGCACGCGCGGGCGACAACTTCGATCAGCAGTCGGAGGTCGGCGGGGAGGTTGTTGGTCTCACGCTGCTGCTCGATCAGGAACTTGGACAGCGTGGTGCGGCGGGCAATGGACATGACAGACTCCGAAAGGCCAAAGAATCCTTGAATTGCCGCAATTTTACCCGGCGCGCCTCCCGACCCGCCGCCTTTTTTCGTCCGGTTACATGGTCGGTCGGCTGACTCGGCCGGGTTCCGGCGTGCGTGACGCGGCGGATCGGCGTGGAAGCGGCGGGAAAACCGGGTGCCACGAACGCGTGGTCCGGCTCCGACCCCGCCAACCTTCAGACAACAAAAAAGCCGGCGCCGCAACGGGGCGGCGCCGGCTTCGTCGCACGCGAGGCGAATCGCGTGCGTGACGTTACGCAAGTGCCTTTTCGACGATCTCGCGCACGTCGCGCGATTTCGCGCCGGCGGCGACCTGCTCGAGCGCATCGCGCATCCGGTCGCGCAGCGCCGGCGTGAAGCGGCGCCACAGTTCCAGCGAGCGGGCGAGGCGCGCGGCGACCTGCGGGTTGATCGCGTCGAGCGCGAGCACCTGTTCGGCCCAGAACGCGTAGCCCGAGCCGTCCGCCGCGTGGAATTGCGCCGGGTTCGCCGCGCAGAAGCTGAAGATCAGCGAGCGTGCGCGGTTCGGGTTCTTCAGGTTGAACGCAGGGTGGGCCATCAGCTTGCGGACCTTCGCGAGCGTCGGCTGCGCGGCAGTGCCGCGCTGCGCCGCCTGCATCGCGAACCACTTGTCGATCACGAGCGCTTCCTTCTCGAAGCGACGGTAGAAGTCGTCGAGCGCGCGCGCGGCCGCGTCGTTCGCGCCCGATGCCGCAGCGGACAGCAGCGCGCCGAGCGCGGCGGCACGATCGGTCATGTTGTTCGCCGCGTCGTACTGCGCGGTCGCGATGCGCACGGCGTCGGCCGGATCCTCGAGTTCGGCGAGATACGCGAGCGCGAGGTTCTTCAGCGCACGGCGGCCGGATGCGTCGGGCGTCGGCTCGTACGCGCCTGGCGTCTCGTGCTGCGCGTACGCGGCGAGCCACTCGGCGCGCAGCGCGGTCGCGAGCTGGCGGCGCACGAACTGGCGCGCGCGATGCACGGCGGCCGGATCGGCTTCCGCCATCTGGTCGGCCAGATAGGTTTCCGACGGCAGCGTCAGCGCGAGTTCGCGGAACGCGGGCGACAGGTTTTCATCGGTCAGCACGCGGCGGAACGCGGCGACGAAATTCTCGCCGAGCGTGAGCGGCTCTTTTGCGGCGGCACGCGCGGCGAGCGTCAGCAGCGCACGCGTCGCGAGGCGCTGGCCGGCCTCCCAGCGGTTGAACGGGTCGCTGTCGTGCGCGAGCAGGAATGCGAGGTCGTCGTCGCTGTAGTCGTACTCGACGATCACCGGTGCCGAAAAATTGCGCAGCAGCGACGGCAGCGGTTGTTCCGGCACGTCGACGAACGTGAAGGTCTGCTCGGTATCGGTGAAGTCGAGCACGCGCGTCGTGCCTGCCGCCGTGGCTTCGCCGTCGAGACGCAGCGGCAGGTCGCGGCCGTCGCGGCCGATCAGGCCGATCGCGAACGGGATCAGGAGCGGCCCTTGCTGCGTTTCGCGCGCGGCCGGCGACGCATCGCCGTAGCCCTGCGCGAGCGTGAGCGTGTAACGGCGCGTGGCGGGGTCGTAGGCGGCCTTCACCGACACGCGCGGCGTGCCGGCCTGGCTGTACCAGCGCTCGAACTGCGCGAGGTCGCGCCCGTTCGCGTCGGCCATCGCGTGACGGAAGTCGTCGCACGTCACGGCATGACCGTCGTGGCGCTTGAAGTACAGGTCCATCCCCTTGCGGAAGCCGTCGCGGCCGAACAGCGTCTGGTACATCCGCACGACTTCCGAGCCTTTCTCGTAGACGGTCATCGTGTAGAAGTTGTTGATCTCGACGTAGCTTTCCGGGCGCACCGGGTGCGCCATCGGGCCCGCGTCCTCGGCGAACTGCAGCTGACGCAGCACGCGCACGTCCTCGATGCGCTTGACCGCGCGGGCCGCGGATGCGACGTCGTCGCCCGCGGCCATGTCGGCCGAGAATTCCTGGTCGCGGAACACCGTCAGCCCTTCCTTCAGGCTCAGCTGGAACCAGTCTCGGCAGGTCACGCGGTTGCCGGTCCAGTTGTGGAAATACTCGTGGCCGACCACCGATTCGATGTTCGCGAAGTCGGTGTCGGTCGCGGTCTCGGGGTTCGCCAGCACGTACTTCGTGTTGAAGATGTTGAGCCCCTTGTTCTCCATCGCGCCCATGTTGAAGTCGCCGACCGCGACGATCATGAAGCGGTCGAGATCGAGCTCGAGGCCGAAGCGCTTTTCGTCCCAGCGGATCGAGTGGATCAGCGAATCCATCGCATGACGGGTCTTGTCGAGGTCAGCCGGCTCGACCCACACCTGCAGCAGTTTTTCCTTGCCCGAGCCGGTTGTGATCTTCTCCTCGATCGCGACGAGCTTGCCCGCGACCAGCGCGAACAGATAGCTCGGCTTGCGGAACGGGTCTTCCCATTTCGCGAAGTGGCGGCCGTCGGGCAGCTCGCCCGAGTCGACGAGATTGCCGTTCGACAGCAGCACCGGATACGCCGTCTTGTCGGCGCGCAGCGTGACCGTATACGACGCCATCACGTCGGGGCGGTCGAGGAAGTAGGTGATGCGGCGAAAGCCTTCGGCCTCGCACTGCGTGAAGAAGTTGCCGCTCGACACGTACAGGCCGGACAGCGTCGTGTTCTGGTCCGGCGCGCACGCGCTGTCGAGCGTGAGCTCGAACGCATCAGGCACGTTTTCGACGGTCAGCCCATGCTCGTGCGCGCGGACCGCGCCGTACGGCGCGCCATCGAGCCGTGCGCCGAGGAATTCGAGCGCTTCGCCCAGCAGCTCCAGATGCGGGGTGGGCGCCGCGTCCGGATTGCGGCGCACGCGCATCGTATTCCTGACGATCGTGCGGGCCGGCGCGAGATCGAATTCGAGCGCGACGGAATCGATGAGGAAGGCCGGCGGCGTGTAGTCGGCGCGGCGGATCACGGTGGAAGAGGCGTTGTCGGACATGGTCGTCGAGATCGGTGGAATGGGGATCGGGCCCGCGACGCGGGCCGGGCGAACCGGGTCATTGTACAAAGGCTGGCGGCTGCGTGCCGGGCGAACTTTTTACCGGTTCCGGGAGTCCGCGTATTATCGGCATCCCGTGCAGTTCGCGCGTTGCGACGCACGGGTGACGGATCGACGAGGATCGACATGAAACACGATTGGATTTTTCGCGGTGCGGGCTGGGCGGCGGTGCTATGCGTGACGCTGCTGACGGGCTGCACCAGCTACGTGACGACGCAGGTCACGGCATTCTCCGACTGGAGCGGCAGCGACGCGACACGCACTTATGCCTTCACACGCACGGATGCGCAGAAGCACAGCATCGAGCAGTCGACCTACGAGCCGATCGTCGCGAACGAACTGTCCGCGTATGCATTCAGGCAGGTGCCGGCCGCGCAGGCCCGCTATCTGGTCGGGCTGGCCTACGGGGTCGGCAGCGATCTGGTGACGGTGCCGCAACCGGTTTACTACGACCCGTGGTTGATGGGGCCGGGGCCGTACTGGCGGGGCGGGCCGTGGGGCCCGTGGGGACCCTGGGGGCCGATGCCGGCAGGCTACGTCGCGCAGACCTACCAGGTCTTCGACTACACGCTCGGCATCCGGATCACCGAGCGCGCGACCGGCAAGGAAGTCTATAACGTGACCGCGCGCACCACCGGCGACAACGGGGCGTTGCTGTATGCGATGCCGTTCCTCGCGCGCAGCGCGCTCACCGATTTCCCGTTGGCGAACGGTGCGATCCGCACGGTGCGGCTGCCGGTCGACAAGCGCGGCGGGCCGGCCGCACCGGCCGCCAACGAGCGTGCGGTGCCGGCCGTGCCGGCATCGGGCGCGGCGGTCGCGAAGTAGCGCGGTATCGACACCGGCGCTGCCGCCCGGTCGCGTCACTTGCTGCGTGCGTCAGGCCCCGACGCCCAGCAGCGCCAGCGCGCCGAGCACGACGAACAGCACGGCCGCGATACCGTGCACGAGCTTCGTCGGCAGGCGGTGCGCGAAACGGTCGCCCAGCAGGATCGCGGGCACGTTCGCCAGCATCATCCCGAACGTCGTGCCGGCCACCACGCCGATGTAATCCTGGAAGCGCGCGGCGAGCGCGACGGTCGCGATCTGCGTCTTGTCACCCATTTCCGCGAGGAAGAACGCGACGAGCGTCGCGCCGAACACGCCGAGCCGCGAGCGGTTGGCATTGGCTTCGTCCGCATCGAGCTTGTCCGGCACGAGGATCCACAGCCCCATCGCGATGAACGAGAACGCGAGCGCCCAGCGCATGATCGACGGCGTGACGAGCGCGCCGAGCCATTCGCCTAGCGCACCGGCGAAACCGTGGTTCACGAGCGTCGCGACGAGCACGCCAAGAATGATCGGCACGGGCTTGCGGTAGCGCGCGGCCAGCACGAGAGACAGCAGTTGGGTCTTGTCGCCGATTTCAGCGAGGGCGACGGCGCCGGTGGAGATCAGGAAGGCTTGAGACACGTATGGGGTTCCACGGGCCGATGTTGTGCGTGCGAGCGACGATCCGCCGCGCGCCGGGCCCTGATGCGGCGCGCAGTGAACCATCGGTCTCGCCAGGCCTTGGTGGCTGCGTCCGCCATGGCCGAAAGGCCAAGTCTGTTGACGGACGCCTCCGTCACGATGCGCGCCGTTGGCGCGGGACATCGAGCGGAGCGGCTACTCCCCAATGAGCGGCGAATTCTAGCACGGCGTGCGGCGCGCGCGGTGCGAATCCGGTTGCTCCGGCATGCCTCTCGACGCACGCCGGGGCAGGCATGGGCAAGCGCGCGTCAGTTACGCGGCGGCGGTGCGGCGCGCGGCACCGCGCTCGTGCACGAGTTGGCCGGCCGCATAGGTGCGGTACACGGCACGGTCGTCGCCGAGCAGCGCGAACGCGAACAGCAGTTCTTCCAGCGACTCCGCGCGTTTCGTGCGGCGCGCGAGCAACGGCGTGGCCTGCGGGTCGAGCACGACGAAATCGGCCTCGGTGCACGGCGCGAGCGTGCCGACCGTGTCGGCGAGGTCGAGCGCCTGGGCGGCGCCGGCCGTCGCGAGCCAGAACATCCGCGTCGCCGTCAGGTGGTGGCCCGACAGCCGCGCGACCTTGTGCGCCTCGTTCATCGTCTGCAGCATCGAGAACGACGTGCCGCCGCCGACGTCGGTGGCGAGCGTGACGGGCACGTCGAATTCGCCGGCCTTGTCGAAGTCGAACAACCCGCTGCCGAGGAAGAAGTTCGACGTCGGGCAGTGCGCGACGACGGTGCGCGTCTCGGCCATCCGGCGGCGGTCCTCGTCGTCGAGGTGGATGCAGTGGCCGTACACCGCGCGCGGGCGCAGCAGCCCGTAACGGTCGTAGATGTCGAGATAACTGCGGTGGCCGGGGAACAGCTCGGCCACCCATTTCACTTCATCGACGTTTTCCGCGACGTGACTCTGCACGAACACGTCCGGATGGCGGCGCGCGAGTTCGCCGCATGCCTCGAGCTGCGCCTCGGTGGATGTCGGCGCGAAGCGCGGCGTAAGCGCGTACATCTGGCGGCCCTTGCCGTGCCAGCGGCCGATCAGCTCCGCGCTGTCGTCATAGCCCGATTGCGCGGTGTCGCGCAGGAACTCGGGGCAGTTGCGGTCCATCAGCACCTTGCCCGCGATCATCCGCAGGTCGCGCGCGTCGCTCGCCGCGAACAGCGCGTCGGCCGATTGCTTGTGCACGGTGCAGTAGACGAGCGCGCTCGTCGTGCCGCAGGCGAGCAGTTCGTCGACGAAGAAGTCGGCGACTTCGCGCGCATGTTCCGGATCGCCGAACTGGCGCTCGGTCGGGAACGTGTACTTGTCGAGCCAAGGCAGCAGGCCCGGCGCCGGCGACGCGATCATGTCCGTCTGCGGATAGTGGATGTGCGTGTCGATGAAGCCGGGCACGATCAGCTTGTCGCGCAGGTCGTGGACGATCGCGTCGCGCGCGAGCGTCGCGGCGAGCTGCGCATACGGGCCGGCCGCGACGACCTTGCCGTCGCCGACGATCAGGAGACCGTCGGTCTCGTGGTTCGCGGCCTGGCTCGACTGCGCCGGGTCGCCGTTGAAGGTGAGCAGTTGGGAACGGAAAGCGGTTTGCGTCATGACGAATGGTCCTGCATCAAGGTAAGGCGAACAGAAGAAAACGGTCGGCGCCGCGCGAGCGACGGCATGGCGGGCGCTGCTCGGGCATGCGCGATGCGACGAAGCGCGAAGGCCGGGGCGCGGCGGAAGGCGATCGCGGTGGCATTAGCGACCGGCGCGGCGGCGAGCTGCATGACGAGCCGCAACGACAGGCTTCGGCGCGCGACGCCGCACAACGCCGTCGCCACACGGGCGACTGGCGCGACGCGCGCGTGCGTGCGCGGTGCACGCACGCGGCCGACGTGGCGCAGGGCCAAACCGGTTGCCACGAAGCGGATGCCGTCGATGTGTTTCATCTGTCTAGCGAACCTCGATGCCAGGCGTCACGCGGCCTGCCAGTACGAATCGAGACGCGCGATCAGCGCATCGCGCTGCGCGGCGTCGACGAACGACGCCTCGAAGCCGTTGCGGATCACGGTGTGCACTTCGGCGTCCGTCAGCTGCAGCCCGTCAACCGTCGCGAAGTAGTTGTCGTTCACGTAGCCGCCGAAATAGGCCGGATCGTCGGAGTTGATCGTCACCGCGACGCCGCGATCGAGCAGCGCCTTCAGCGTGTGCTTCGCCATGTCGTCGAACACGCACAGCTTCAGGTTCGACAGCGGGCACACGGTCAGCGCCGTGCGCGTGCGCGCGAGGCGTTCGACGAGCGCCGCGTCCTCGATGCTGCGCACGCCGTGGTCGATCCGGTCGACCTTCAGCACGTCGAGCGCTTCGTAGATGTAGGCGGGCGGGCCTTCCTCGCCCGCATGTGCGACGAGCTTCAGCCCGAGCGCACGCGCCTTCTCGAACACGCGCGCGAACTTCGTCGGCGGATGGCCCAGCTCGGACGAATCGAGACCGACGCCGATCAGCCGGTGGCGATAGCGTTCGAACAGCGGCAACGCGGATTCGAACGTCGCGAGCGCATCGTCTTCGGACAGGTGGCGCAGGAAGCACAGGATCAGCTTGCTCGACAGCCCGCGCTGCTCGGCATCGGCGAGCGCGCGGTCGATGCCGGCAACGACCGTCTCGATCGGCACGCCGCGTTCGGTGTGCGTCTGCGGGTCGAAGAACAGCTCGGTGTGGACGACGTTGTCGGCGAGTGCGCGTTCGCAGTATGCGGCCGTCATGTCGTAGAAATCCTGCTCGGTCAGCAGCACGCTCGCGCCGGCGTAATAGATGTCGAGGAACGACTGCAGATCGGTGAACGCATACGCGGCGCGCAGCGCGTCGATCGACTCGTACGCGAGCTTCACGCCGTTGCGCTGCGCGAGCGCGAAAATCAGTTCGGGCTCGAGCGAGCCTTCGATATGGATGTGCAGCTCCGCTTTCGGAGCGCGGGCAATCTTGTCCTTGAAGGTCGGGGTCATGGCGTTGTTCTTGGTCGGTCAGAATGTAGGGGAAGCCTGGGCGGGCGCGTTCGCCTCGACGGCCTGCAGCAATTGCGCGGCCACCGAGATCGCGATCACTTCGGGCGCCTTGTCGATGATGCCTTCGACGCCGATCGGGCAGCGCATCCGCGCGACCTGGGCCGGGTCGATGCCGATCGCCGCCAGCCGATGATCGAACTGCACGCGCTTGGTGCGCGAGCCGGTCATCCCGAAGTATGCATAGTCGCCGCGCCGCAGGATGCGCTCGGCCAGCACGAAATCGAGTGCGTGGTCGTGCGTCATCACGACGAAGTACGCATGCGGCGGCGCCGTATCGACGGCATCGGCCGGGCTGGCCACCGCGTCGATCGCGAGATTGCCGATCCCGGCGAGTGCGTCGGCCGGCGGGAACACCGCGTCGGGTCCGTCGATCCAGTGCACGTGGCATGGCAGCGTCGCCAGCACCTTCACGAGCGCGGTGCCGATGTGTCCCGCGCCGAACAGCACGACGGGGAACGCATACGGCGCGATCGTTTCGGTCATCAGCGATACGCCACCGGTTTCCCACAGCAGGCAATCGGCGCGCGCCGCGGGCGATTCGGGCTCGCTCAGCAGCGGCGCACCCGGCGAGGGGCCGAATGATACGCTACGCACGGTTGCGGCGCCCGCCGCGACGCGCTTGGAGAGCGACATGATCCAGCCGAGGTCGCCGACGTCGAGCCGCTCGAACGCGAGCACGACCGCGCCGCCGCAGCACTGGCCGAGGCTCGGGCCGAGCGCGAGCCGTTCGAGCCGGCGTGCGTGGGGCACGTGCGCGCCGTCCTTCAGCAGGTGCCGCGCGATCTCGATCGCCTTCCATTCCAGATGACCGCCGCCGATCGTATGGCGGGCCGTGTCGCGCGTGACGAGCATCTTGGTGCCGGCCTCGCGCGGCGCGGAGCCGTCGGTGTGCGCCACCGTCACCAGCACGGCCGCTTCGCCGTGCGCGAGCAACTGCTGCAGATCGCCGAGCCAGGCTTCCATCAGCACGCTCCGGTCGGGACGACGCGGCACGACGGGCGGCGCGGGGTGGCGGGCGCCGCGGCAACGAGGGCGGACGAAAGCGACGCGGGCCGGCTGCCCGACTGCGAATTCGGTGCGGTGGCCGTGCGCCGAAGGCGCGCGCGAACGACGCCGCGGGACGTGCGGACGCCATGAGGGTGACGGATGCGGATGGTTTGCGTTGTCATGATGAATCCAGTCGACATTGCGGATCGGGCGCGCGTTACGCAGGAGGTGAGGCAACTGGCCTCGCGCACGTAGATCGCCATCCAGTCGCGAAGATAGCACCGCAAGGCGGCGGAAACATTGCCGGGCGGTGATCCGGGCTATCAGACGGCGATCATGTCGATCATAGGCCCGCCGTGCGGGATCGGGGCGCCGATGCACGGGCATCGGGCCGAAACGCATGCGCGGCGGGGCGTGCGCGCGGCTGTCGCGTGAGGTGCGGTCGCCCTGAAATCCGGGTTGCGGCGGGGTAGGTGTTTACGCGCGGCCGGCATGTGCGGCCGCGTGGGGCTGCGCCGGTGCAGCCGGGTGAGCAGCGCGAAGCGCCTGCGCGGCCTCGACCGGTCGGCCGGAACGTGGCGCGTCCGGTCAGCCTGCCAGCTTGCGGCGATGGCGCCAGAGGCTCGAGGCGACGGGAATCAGGATCGCGGCGAAGCCGATCAGCGCCCAGCCGGGCAGCAGGATGCCGAAGATCGGCGGGTAGACGGTCTCGCACAGGCCGGCGACCTTGAACATGCCGGGGAACCACTGGGCGGGCGGCAGGCTGTCGACGATCGGCTGCAACGTGTCGAAGCCGCAGCTGAAGCCCGGATTCATCTGGATCGAAAGGTGCCGCGCGGCGGTGCCGACGCCGCCGGCCGCGGCGATCGCGATCAGCAGCTCGAGCACCCAGATGCCGCGCCAGTTGCGCATCCCGGCCGCCAGGAACGCGAAGATCCCGATCGCCGCGAAGAAGTAGCGCTGGATGATGCACAGCGGGCACGGATCTTCGTTCTTCACGTACTGCAGATAAAGCGCGCCGGCCAGCAGGGCGATGCACACCCATCCGAGCAGCATCAGCAGGCGGCGTTCACGGCGGAGTGCGAGCGTGGAGTCGTTCATGTCGGCGGGATTCCTGTCGTTGGTCGATCCGATAAACAATCGCGCGATTTTAGCGCGAACGATCTGGCACGAAACTGACAGCGCGCATGCGGCACCCCGCCGCAGCTACTTCGTCCGGGGCACCTTCCGCCGTCATTGCGCCCGTGCGGTCACCGGATCGTGTTCAGCACGGCCTCGACCGCCTGGCCGATCGCGAGCAGCGCGTCGTCGCGATGCGGCGCGGCCGCGAGCATCAGGCCGACCGGCGCCGTGTCGCGCGGATGGCACGGCAGCGACAGCGCGCAGGCGTCGAGGAAGTTGAACGCGCTCGGGTTGCGAAGGATCAGCGCGTTGGTGCGCGTAAAGGCAGCGTCGTCCGCTTCGAGTTCGGCGATGCGCGGCGGCACGACGGGCACCGTCGGCGCGACGAGCGCGTCGAAGCGCGACCAGACCGTGTGCGCCGCTTCCTCCAGCATCGCCTGGCGGGCGGCGAGCAGGTCGAGATAGTCGGCCGCGCTCGCCGGCTCGCCCTTCAGGATCCGCGAAAGCACGCGCGGGTCGTATTGGTCGCGGTGCTGCGCGAGCAGCGGGCGATGCCACGCGTATGCCTCGATCGGCGAGAAGCCGAAGCGGTTGATGTCCGGCAACCGGTCGAGCGCGGAAAAGCGCACTTCCGTGACGATCGCGCCGGCGGCTTCGAGGTGCTTCAGCGAGGCGTCGAGCGCGGCGGCGACATCTGCATCGACGCCGTCCGTCACATAGTTGGTCAGCACGCCGAGCCGCACGCCTTCGAGCGGCCGCGCGGCCGGTACGTGCGGCTCGAGGCCCGCGAGCATGCGGTCGACGAGCGCGCAACAGGCGACCGTCAGGCCGATCGGGCCGAACGAGTCGAGCGTGGTCGACAGCGGCACGCCGCCTTGCGTCGGGATCCGGCTCGCGGTCGGCTTGAAGCCCGTGAGCCCGCACAGCGCGGCCGGAATGCGGATCGAGCCGCCGGTGTCGGTGCCGAGCGCGACGGCCGCCATCCCGTCGGCGACGGACGCGGCCGCGCCGGACGACGAGCCGCCGGCAATCCGCGCGTCGCCCGGCACGTCACGGCGGTAAGGTGAGCGCGGCGTGCCGAAGTGCGGATTGAGGCCGAGCCCCGAGAACGCGAACTCGCTCATGTTGGTGCGGCCGACCAGCACCGCGCCCGCGCGCTTGAGCCGCGCGACGGCGACGGCGTCGGCCTTGGCGGGCGGTGCGCCATCGAGCACGCGCGAGCCGGCGCGCGTCACCTGGCCCGCGACGTCGAACAGATCCTTGACCGACACGGGGATGCCCGCGAGCGGCGACAGCACGGTGCCCGCGGCACGCAGACGGTCGTGGGCATCGGCGGCCGCGCGCGCGTTGTCGGCGTCGACTTCCGTAAAGACGGCGGCACCCTGGCCGGACGGATCGGCGATCCGGTCGAGCGCGACGTCGACGAGCGCGCGGCTCGTGGTCCGGCCGGCGGCGAGGTCGGCGGCGAGCTGGGCGAGCGGAGGGAAGGGCGTGAAGGTGGTCATGGGCGGTTCAGGGGCGAAGACGTTGGACAAGAGTGGCGCGAAACGAATCGATATGGCGTTCGACGGCCGTGCGCGCGCCGGCGGCATCGCGCGCGGACAGCCGTTCGAACAATTCGAGGTGTTCGCGCTGGACGTCGGACAGGTGGTGCGGCTCGGACAGCGTGACGAACCAGAAGCGCAGCGAGCGTTCGTGCAGCGCGCGCAGGATCTCCGCGAGCACGGTGTTGCGTGCCGCCGCGGCGATCGCCTGATGAAACGCGCGGTCGAGCTCCATCATGCCCTCGACGTCGTGCGTGTCGACGCAGGCCTGCTCGTCGTCGAGCAGCGCGGCCATGCGCGCGAGATCGTCGGGCGTCGCATGGCGGGCGGCGAGTTCGACGCAATGCGCTTCGTTGATGCGGCGCACGTCGATCACCGCGACGATGTCGTCGAGCGACAGCGGCTGCACCATCAACCCCTTGCGCGGCATCACGGACAGCAGCCCTTCGAGCACCAGCCGGTGGACGGCCTGATGGACGGGCGTGCGGCCGATGCCGGTGCGGGCGACGAGGTCGGCTTCGTTGAGCGCGGCGCCGGGCTTCAGGCGCATCGTGATGATGTCGCGCTGAATCAGCGCGTACGCGCGGTCGGCGAGGCTGACGGCCGATGCGGCGGGCCGGTCGTGGAGGACGTCGGTCAGGGCGTTCATGCGGGCGGCGGTGCGGTGGCCGGGCAGGGCGCGATCATGGCGCAGGCGATCGGTAGCGTGGGCGATTCGTGAATATTATTGTGATATATCACTGATGTCCAGTGTGCCCGGGCGACGATCGATATCGTCGAATGAGTTCGGTGACACGCCTGGCGGCGGATGCGACGAGTTGCAACAATATCGACAGGATGTTGCTCGTTTACCGCGCGATCGTGCACTGAAGCATAATGAATCCTCGTCAATCCACCACGCGCGAGCGACGCACCAGACCATCGTCATGAGCGAAATCACGCCTTCCCCGGCCGGTCTGCCCGGCACCTCTTCCGCTTCTACCGATTTCCCCCGTTCTAGGCCGGCGCACACGCCGGAGGCGTCTGCGACGCAGGCTGCCGCTGCGCAAGTCGTCGCGGCGGACGGTGCGTCGCCGGTCACTGCGGCGTCCGAGCCGGGCGCCGCAGGCACGACAGGTGCTGCAGCCGAAGGCGGTGCAGTGCCGCCGAAACCCGGTGCCGCGCCGCCCGGTTTCGGCGCGCAGCCCGATTTCGACACGCCGCGTCCGCCGCCCGCGAGCGCGCAGAACGCGCCGCCGGCATACCTGAAGCAAAGCGACACGCCGTGGTCGGTGTTCGGCCGGATCATCGCGGCACGCGCACGCCGGATCTTCGATCGCGCCGGCCAGCGGATCACGCAGCGTACGCTGCGCATCGGCGTGTCGGCGAGGATCTTCCATCCGGAGCCGGGCGCGAAGGGACTGCGCGGCAAGACACTGCAGTATCTCGAGGAATCGATCGCGCACTGGGTGATGTCGCGCGACGTGCTCGTGTTCATGATCCCGACCGTCGGTCACCAGGGCATGCTGCATCCGAGCAACATCCGCCTGCGCGACTACGCGAAGCATCTCGACGGCCTGCTGCTGCAAGGCGGCGCCGACGTGTCGCCGCAAACCTACGCGGCGTCGGATGCGCGCCCCGAATGGCCGGGCGACCGCGTGCGCGACATGTACGAGCTCGAGCTGTTTCACGAGTTCGTCGAGTCCGGCAAGCCGGTGCTCGGCGTGTGCCGCGGCTGCCAGCTGATCAACGTCGCGTTCGGCGGGTCGCTGTACCAGGACATCGCGACGGACGTGCCGACCGCGAATGCGCACGTGAGCGAGCATTACGACCAGCATCGCCACGCCATCCGCTTCCCCGACTCGTCGACGCTCGCGAGCATGTTCCCCGGGCGCAGCGAAGCGATCGTGAACTCGATTCACCATCAGGCGATCCGCGATCTCGGCCGCGATCTGAACATCGAGGCCGTGTCGGCCGGTGACGGGATCATCGAAGGCATTCGCTACCGGCGTGCACCGTTCGTCGTCGGCGTGCAATGGCACCCGGAGTTTCATCGTGCTGGCGGCTCCGAGTTGCTCGACTGCACGCCGCTGCTCGATGCGTTCCTGCGAGCGGCTCGCGATACCCGCCTGTAAGCCGCTCTTGTATCGCCGCGCAGGAAGGCTGGCCGCATCCCGATAAATTCGAGATGCGGCCGTTTCGTTTTGAACGATAATCGCGACTCCCGATTCGTTCGCCGGAGTCTGACGTTGGTCTTCCGAGATTTTTCCCCTGCACGATGCGCAACGTGGATCGTTGCGCTGGCCGCCTGCGCGCACGCGGGCGCAGCGTGGTCCGACGCGACCGCGCCCGTCGCGGGCACGCGCCCCGCGGTGACGAGCCTGAGCGGCGATGTCGCGACTGCGGCACCGGCATCCGCGGCATCCGCCACGGATGCCACCGCGCAAGGCAACGTCGGCGAACTCACGCAGATGCTGCATGACGGACGAATCGTCGAGATGCGCACCACCTACAACGGCAGCTATGGCGCAAGCCTGATGTTCGATCCGCGCGAGATGACGTATTACGTCGCGCTGTTTCAGGACAAGCATCTGTGGCGCGTGATCAGGTCGCAGGAGAAAAGCCGTGCGGAGATGGTGTACGCGAACTTCGTCCAGCAGACGGTGCAGCTCGCGGACGTCGAAATTCGTCGCACCGAACTCGAGGCGCAGAAGACGTTCCTCGAACGTGTGATCGCGCTGCAGGCGAATCGCGCGCAGCAACTGCAGGCCGATCTGAACGTCGCGCGCGGCCAGCAGGCCGAGGTGGCGCAGCGGCAGAAGGCGGCGCAGGAGCAGACGCGGGCGCTGCAGATCGAGAAGCGGGCCGCGCAGGTGCAGTTGCGTGATCTGCAGGAGCAGGTGCGGCAACTCGAGCGGCAGTCGGAAACGGGGTTGCCCGCGCACAAGTGACGATTCGATGCGATCGACCGACGGACGGACGAACGAAAACCCGGCGAAGCCTGCTTCGCCGGGTTTTTTGTTGGGCGCGTGTCAGCGGATGAGCGTATCCGGTCCGTCGGTCAGGCGGCGGTGGGACAGTTGTGCTGTCCAGTCGAAACCGGCGCCGGGCGCGTCGGCCGCCGGTGCCGCGCGATCGGGGTGCAGCGCGTTCACCATCGCGATAAGCGTGAGCGGGTCGTCGAGCGGATCGAGCGGGGCTCCGGGAGGCGCAGGCGAACCGACGCGATCGGGCGTCGGCGTGCGCGACGCGTGGCGCGTGACCGATGGGCGCGCGGCGAGTCGCGGCGCGGAAGGTGCGTACACGCGTGCCGTTGTCGTGCGCCTGTGGGCCTGTCGATGCGGCGTCGGCGGCGCTGCGATGGCGACGCGCTGAAGGTTCGGTGTCGTCTCGGAGCGTCGCGACGCTGGATGGGTCGTCGCGCCGCGTGTGACGGGCGCGCTTGTGGAAGGCGTCGCAAACGGCCGCGCTGCGACGGGCTGCGCCGGTGCGACGGTCGGCATGGCGGGCGCCACCGCGGCCGTTTGCACGGCACCCATGGACTGCACGGCATGCTCCGGCACGACGCCAACGATCTGCGTCGCGGGCGCAGGCGCGAAACCCGGTAACGGCTCGTGCGCGGCGATCAGCCAGCCGATGATGCCGAGTGCGCCGATGCTCCAGCAGGCGGCGTGCCGCGCACGTCGGTCATGCGCGCGACCGGCGGCATGCTCGATGTGCTGGCCGGCGGCGCGCGCCGCAACGTCCGGTACACCGGCAGACACCGGGCGCGTGGCGGGCGGCGATTGCCAGCGGCACGCGCGATGCGGTGCTCCGACGTCGATGCATGAGGTCTTCAGGATGGCTGCGCAGCGCGTGCCGAGTCGGGTGCCGGGCGCGCCGCTGAACGTCCATTCGCGGCCGAACGGCGGCACGCCGTCGAGCGGTGCGACACGAGGGCGGGCAAGCGGACCTTCGACGGAAACGAGGAGCGTTGGGATCATGAGGGCGGTACGCGATGCGACACAGGCAACGATGCCGGCCGCGGCGCGAATAGCGTGGCAAGTTGTGAAATTGTGGTCAGTCGACGGCGACCGGTCGATCAGATCAATCTGATTTTTTGTACGCGTTTCGAGGCGATTCGTACCAGACGAACGCGGCGACGGTGATCGCGGGCCCGGCCCAAGGCAATTGTCGGCTTCGCGTGGCATCATTTGCCGTCCATGCCGGCGTGCGCATCGTTGTGCTGCGTGCCTCCGGCTGGCAGCGATGTTCGTGCGTGCCGGTCCGGTGCCACACGCATCGTCGGATCCACACGGCGCCGATGTCGCGCCATCCGAGCCGAGAGAACAACATGTCCACAGCAACACACGCCGTCGCGCAGGAATCGAAGGTTCGTACCGTGTTCCGGGTCGTCAGCGGCAACTTCCTGGAAATGTACGACTTCATGGTCTACGGGTATTACGCGTCGGCCATCGCGAAAACCTATTTTCCGAGCGGCAACGCGTTCGCGTCGCTGATGCTGTCGCTATCGGTGTTCGGCGCGGGCTTCCTGATGCGCCCGGTCGGCGCGATCGTGCTCGGCGCGTACATCGACCACCACGGCCGCCGCAAGGGGCTGATCCTGACGCTCGGGCTGATGGCGCTCGGCACGCTCACGGTGGCCGCGATACCCGGCTACGCGACGATCGGCGTGCTCGCGCCGGTGCTCGTGCTGCTCGGCCGGTTGCTGCAGGGCTTTTCCGCGGGCGTCGAGCTCGGCGGCGTGTCGGTGTACCTGTCGGAGATCGCGACGAAGGGCAACAAGGGGTTCTACACATCGTGGCAATCGGGCAGCCAGCAGGTGGCGGTCGTGTTCGCGGCGTTCGTCGGCGTGCTGCTGAACCGCGCGCTGCCAGTCGAGGACATGACCGCGTGGGGCTGGCGCATTCCGTTCCTGATCGGCTGTCTGATCGTCCCGTTCCTGTTCCTGATCCGTCGTTCGCTGAAGGAGACCGACGAATTCCTTGCGAAGCGTCATCGTCCGACGATGGGCGAGATCATGCGTTCGATGCTCGAGAACTGGGGTGTCGTGATTGCCGGCATGGGAATGGTGATCATGACGACGGTGTCGTTCTACATGATCACGGCCTACACGCCGACGTTCGGCAAGGAAGTGCTGCACCTGTCGTCGCTCGACGCACTCGTCGTAACCGTCTGCGTCGGCCTGTCCAATCTCGTCTGGCTGCCGCTGTCCGGCGCGCTGTCGGATCGCATCGGCCGCCGCCCGGTGCTGATCGCGTTCACGGTGCTCACGCTGCTGTCGGCCTACCCTGCCGTGCTGTGGCTCGTGGCCGATCCGTCGTTCCTGCGGCTGCTGGCGGTCGAGCTGTGGCTGTCGTTCCTGTACGGCTCGTACAACGGTGCGATGGTCGTCGCGCTGACCGAAGTGATGCCGGCCGACGTGCGCACGGCTGGCTTTTCGCTCGCGTACAGCCTCGCGACGACGATCGGCGGTTTTACGCCGGCGATCTCGACGTTGCTGATCCACCAGACCGGCAACAAGGCGGCGCCGGGGCTGTGGCTGAGCGTCGCCGCGATTTGCGGGCTGATCGCGACGCTCGTGCTGTATCGCACGCCCGAGGCGCGCAACCAGTACAAGGCGGCTTGACACCATCTGCGTCGCATCACGTCGAACGAAAAAAGGAGCGCGCCGCGCTCCTTTTTTGTCTGCGTTCGGCCACTCAGGCGTCGCGCAGCGCGTCGGCGACCGCCGCCGCCACGTCGAGCCATTGCCCCGGTGCGGACTGGCGGGCGAGCTTCGCGTGCGGATACCAGGGGCAGTCGTCGCCGGTGAACCAGCGCCAGTCGGGTGCGAACGGCAGCATGATCCACAGCGGCTTGCCGAGTGCGCCCGCGAGGTGCGCGACCGCCGTGTCGATCGTGACGACGCCGTCGAGTCGTTCGATCAGCGCGGCCGTATCGGCGAAGTCGTTCAGCCGCCCATCGAGGCGATGCACGCGCGGATGCGCGTCGACGCGCGCCCGTTCGTCTTCGTCGAGCGCCGGCTGCAGCACGACCCAGTCGATGTCCGGCAGTGCGAGCAGCGGTGCGAGCGCGTCGAACGGCATCGAGCGGTTTTCCTGCGCTTGCCGGCGCCCTGACCACGCGAGACCGAACTTGCGCTTCGACTGGCCACCGAGCGAGCCGCGAAAGCGCCGGCGCGCGCTGTCCGGCGCGTCGAGGTAGCGCTTGCCCGCGACGATGTCGGCTGGCTGCAGGCCGAGCAGGAACGGCAGGCTCATCAGCGTGCACGCGACGTCCGCCGCCGGCGGCTTCGCGGCGCCCTGTGCGACGAGCGTCACGCGCCAGCGTGCCGCGGCCGGCGTGAGCAGCGCGACGAGTTCCGGCTGCACTTCGAGCACGACGCGCGCGCAGCGGGCGCGCGCGAGCGGCACGAAGCGGACGAACTGCAGCGTGTCGCCGAAGCCCTGTTCCGCGCGGATCAGCAGCGTGCGCGACGCAATCGGCTCGCCTTGCCAGCGCGGCAGCGTGCCGAGCGGCGTTGCGCCCGGCGTGTCGTGACGCGCTTCGTATGCGGGCAGGCCGCGGGTGAAGTCGCCCAGCGTAAGCAGCGTGACGGCGCGATGCAGGTGCGCGAGTTTGAGGTCGGGAGCGACGCGCAGCGCCTGGTCGAACGCGCGCAGCGCCATCTCGTGCGCGCCGAGTGCGTGATGTGCGTTGCCGAGGTTCAGCCACGCGAGACTGAACGACGGATCGAGGCCGACCGCCCGTTCGTAGTAGGGCAGCGCTTCGCGCTGGCGTGCCTGCGCGCACAGCGCGTTCGCGAGCCCGAAAAGGGCGAGTGGGAACGGCGGGTGCAGCGCGAGCGCGGCTTCGAATGCGGCGGCGGCTTCGCCGTGACGGCCGACCGCCTCGAGCGTGTTGCCGAGATTGAAATGCGCGGCGACGAAGCGCGGCTGCGCGGCGATCGCCGCCCGGAAGTGCGCGATCGCGTCGTCGGCCCGGCCCATCGCGTTCAGGGCCATCGCGAGATTGTTGTGCGCACCGGCATGCCCGGGCCGCAGCTCGAGGGCGCGATGGAATGCGGCGAGCGCGTCGTCGTGACGGCCGAGGGCATTCAGCGCGTTGCCGAGGTTGTTGTGGATCGATGCGTCGTCGGGCGTGAGCCGAAGTGCGCGGCCGAACGCATCGACGGCATCCTCGTGGCGCTGCAGCGCCGCATACGCGTTGCCGAGGTTGTAGTGCGCGAGCGGAAATTCGGGCGCGAGCGTCAGCGCGTTGCGAAAGCGGTCGATCGCTTCGTCGAGTCGGCCGAGCGCCTTCAGCGCGTTGCCGAGATTGAGCTGCAGCGCGGCATCATTCGGGCGCAGCTCGACCGCACGCCCGACGAGATCGGCCGCCTCGGCATGCTGGCCCTGCTGATGCCGCAGCACGCCGAACAGATGCAGTGCGTCGGCGTCGGCGGGATTGGTGGCGAGTGCGGTGCGATAGCCGTGCTCGGCCTCGGCGAGGTGGCCCGCGCGGTGCGCGGCATACGCTCGGTCGAATGCGGAATCCATGACGCGAAAACTGACGGAAAGCGCGTATTTTCCCACACTGCGCGGGGGCACCCCAGATCGGCCGATTGGCATATGGCCCCGTCACGCGGAGCGGCGTAGACTTGCACAATCGCGTGTCATCGAGGTTCTCATGGCTGACACACCGCTCGATATCCCGCCCGTGCTGATCGTCGGCGCGGGCCCGACTGGCCTTGCCGCCGCGATGGCGCTCGCGCGTGCCCGCGTGCCGGTGCGCATCATCGACCGGCTCGCCGCGCCCGCACCGTATTCGCGCGCGATCGGCATCCAGGCGCGCACGCTCGAACTGCTGGAGCAGCATCGCGCGGTCGAACCATTTCTCGCGTTGGGCCATCGTGCGCATGCGGCCGTACTGCACGCGGACGGCCGCGTGATCGCGCGGCTCGATTTCGATCCGCTGCAAACGCGCTATCCGTATTTGCTGTTTCTCGACCAGAGCATCACCGAGCGGCTGCTCGCCGAGCACCTGGCCGGGTTCGGTGTGACGGTCGAACGCGGCGTCACGTTGACCGCGTGCGACGCGGGCGGTACGTCGCTCGACGTGACGATCCGCGGCGCCGACGGTCTTGAACAGGCGTTCGCACCGTCGTACCTGATCGCCGCCGACGGCGCGCACAGCACGGTGCGCCATCTGCTCGGCCTGGGCTTCGCCGGGCATGCGTTCGAGCAGACCTTCCTGCTCGCCGATTTCGCGGCGATACCCGACTGGCCGGACGAGGAGATCCACCTGTTCACGACGCCGGACGGCATCGCGGGGCTGTTTCCGATGGGCGGCGGCCGCTACCGGCTCGTCGCCGACCGGCCGCCCGGCGGCGACGCATCGCCCGATGCGCCGGCCACCCCGACGCTCGACGAATGCGAGGCGATCGTGCGCGCTCGCGTCGGCGCGTCGATCGCGCCGAGCGATCTCGCGTGGTCGGCGTATTTCCGCCTGCATAGCCGGATGGTCGACCGGCTGCGTCACGGGCGCGTGTTCTTCGCGGGCGACGCCGCGCACGTTCACAGCCCGGCGGGCGCGCAGGGGATGAACACGGGTATTCAGGAAGCGTTCAATCTCGGCTGGAAGCTTGCGCGCGTGCTCGGCGCAGGCACGCCGGAGCGGCTGCTCGACACGTATCACGCGGAGCGCCATCCGATCGAGCGTGACGTATTGCGGCAGACCGGCTTCATCACGCAGATCGTCGAAGCCGACCACGGCGCGATGAAGCTGCTGCGCGATCATGTCGTGCCGCTGCTGGCGTCGTTCGGGCCGGTGCGCGACGCGGTGCGTCGCACTGTCAGCGAGCTCGGCGTGCAATACCGGAAAAGCCCGCTCACGCTCGAACGCGTGCTCGATGGCGGGCCGCGCGCGGGCGAGCGTGCGCCCGACGCGCTCGTGCACGTCGTCGACGGGCCGCTCGGCCGGGCGCCCGGGACCGCGAGACTATACGACCTGCATGACCCGGCGAGCTTTACGCTGCTGCTGCTCGAGGAGCCGGCAAGTGCCGACACGGGCGACACGGGCGATGTAGCGCCGATGCCTGCGGACGCGCAGGCGCTTGCGCAGGGGCTGGAGCGGATCATGCCAGGTGCCGTGCGAACGTGGCGCGTCGCCGATGCCGAAAGCGACGGCGACGATGGGCTCGCGCAGGTATACGGCCGTTCGAGGCCGTCGTTCTACCTGCTGCGTCCCGATGGCTACATCGCGGTGCGCGGCCGTACCGCCACCGACGCGAACGCGCTGCTGCGCCATTGCGAAAGCTGGTTCGCGGGCATGCCGGTGCCCGCGTAGCGCGGCGCTCAGGCGCAGGCCGCGGCCGGCACGAGCGATGCGCGGTGCGCGGCGATCGCGTCGCGCACGATCGGTGCGGCGCGTTGCGCGGCTTCGCTCGACGGATCGTCGAGCGCGGCGAGTAGCGCGCGCCGCATCCGCGGTTCCCAGAAGCGCCGGATGTGGTCTGCGATTCCGGCCAGCGCTTCTTCGCGATCGGGCATCGATTCGAAGAACGCGCCGATCTGGTTGGCCATGTCGATCAGGTGTCCGTTGTCCATCGCGTCCTCACTTGCCCGTCGTCGCGGCAGCCGGCGTGGCGGCGCGGCGCTCGAGCAGGTCGAGCTGCTCCGAGTTGAAACGTGCATACGCGCGCTGCCAGTCCGACGGCTGCGCAACCGGCATGACCTGCACGGCCGTGACCTTGTATTCCGGGCAGTTCGTGGCCCAGTCGGAGCTGTCCGTCGTGATCACGTTCGCGCCCGACTCGGGGAAGTGGAACGTCGTGTACACGACACCCGGCTGCATGCGGTCGGATACGAGCGCGCGCAGTACCGTCTGGCCGGCCCGCGATTCGATGCCGACCCAGTCGCCTGTCCGGATCCCGCGATCCTCCGCATCGTGCGGATGAATCTCGAGGCGATCCTCTTCGTGCCACCGGACGTTCTCGGTCCGGCGCGTCTGCGCGCCGACGTTGTATTGCGACAGGATGCGGCCCGTGGTCAGGATCAGCGGATAGCGCTGCGTGACCTTTTCCGGCGTCGGAATGAACTGCGTAATCACGAACCGGCCTTTGCCGCGCACAAACGCGTCGATATGCATCGTCGGCGTGCCGTCCGGTGCATCTTCGTTGCACGGCCACTGGATGCTGCCGAGCGTGTCGAGCTTCTTGTACGACACGTCCGAGAAGGTCGGCGTGAGCCGCGCGATCTCGTCCATGATTTCCGACGGATGCGTGTAGTGCATGTCGTAGCCGAGCGCCTGCGACAGCAGCAGCGTCACTTCCCAGTCGGCGTAACCCGCGAGCGGCGGCATCACCTTGCGTACGCGAGAGATGCGGCGCTCCGCGTTCGTAAACGTGCCGTCCTTCTCGAGGAACGTCGAACCCGGCAGCAGCACGTGCGCGTATTTCGCGGTTTCGTTCAGGAAGATGTCCTGCACGACGATGCATTCCATCGACGACAGCGCGGCCGCGACGTGCTGCGTGTTCGGGTCCGACTGGACGATGTCCTCGCCCTGGCAGTAAAGCCCCTTGAAGCTGCCGTCGAGCGCCGCGTCGAACATGTTCGGAATGCGCAGCCCCGGTTCCGGTTGCAGCGTGGCCGACCATGCTTCTTCGAACTGGCTGCGCACGATTGCGTCGCTGATGTGCCGGTAGCCGGGCAGCTCGTGCGGGAACGAACCCATGTCGCACGAGCCTTGCACGTTGTTCTGGCCGCGCAGCGGATTGACGCCGACGCCTTCGCGACCGATGTTGCCAGTCGCCATCGCGAGGTTCGCGATGCCCATCACCGTCGTCGAGCCTTGCGCGTGTTCGGTCACGCCGAGGCCGTAGTAGATCGCGGCGTTGCCGCCGGTTGCATAGAGGCGTGCGGCCTCGCGCACCAGTTCGGCCGGTACGCCCGTCACGTCCGCGGTGGCCTCGGGCGAGTTGTCGGCGCGCGACACGAAGT
Source organism: Burkholderia sp. AU33545 (assembly GCF_020419685.1). NCBI lineage: Bacteria > Pseudomonadati > Pseudomonadota > Betaproteobacteria > Burkholderiales > Burkholderiaceae > Burkholderia > Burkholderia sp. AU33545. The sequence goes on from NZ_JAIZRQ010000001.1 coordinate 509,299, forward strand.
CGCGCCATTGCTCGAACGCGCGCGTGTCGCAGCGTTCGGCGACGAATGCCTCGGCGACGAGCCCTTCGGTGACGATCACGTGCGCGAGCGCGTTGACCATCGCGACGTTGGTGCCGGGGCGCAGCTGCAGGTGGTGCGTGGCCTTCACGTGCGGGCCATCGACCACGTCGATGCGGCGCGGGTCGATCACGATCAGCTTCGCGCCTTCGCGGATGCGTCGCTTCATGCGCGAGCCGAACACAGGGTGGCCGTCGGTCGGGTTCGCGCCCATCACGACGATCACGTCGGCCTGGCCGACCGACGCGAAGGTCTGCGTACCGGCCGATTCGCCGAGCGTCGCCTTCAGGCCATAGCCGGTCGGCGAGTGGCACACGCGTGCGCAGGTATCGACGTTGTTGTTGCCGAACGCGGCGCGTACCAGCTTCTGCACGAGGTAGGTTTCCTCGTTCGTGCAGCGCGACGACGTGATGCCGCCGATCGAATCGCGGCCGTATTTCTGCTGCAGCTTGCGGAATTGCGTCGCCGCGTACGTGAGCGCTTCTTCCCAGCTGACTTCGCGCCACGGGTCGGTGATCTTCTCGCGGATCATCGGTTTCGTGATGCGGTCCTTGTGCGTTGCGTAGCCCCACGCGAAGCGGCCCTTCACGCACGCATGACCTTCGTTCGCGAGGCCGTTCTTGTGCGGCGTCATGCGCACGACCTGCGTGCCCTTCATCTCGGCCTTGAGCGAGCAGCCGACGCCGCAGTACGCGCAGGTCGTGACGACCGAGTGCTCGGCCTGGCCGAACTGGATGACGGACTTCTCCTGCAGCGTGGCGGTCGGACACGCGGCGACGCAGGCGCCGCACGATACGCATTCCGATTCCATGAACGATTCGCTTTCGCCGGCGGCGACGCGCGATTCGAAACCGCGCGCGGCGATCGTCAGCGCGAACGTGCCTTGCGTTTCCTCGCATGCGCGCACGCAGCGGTTGCAGACGATGCACTTCGACGGATCGTACGTGAAATACGGATTCGATTCGTCCTTCTGCTCGCGCAGGTGATTCGCACCGTCGAAACCGTAGCGCACTTCGCGCAGCCCGACCACGCCCGCCATGTCCTGCAGCTCGCAGTTGCCGTTGGCGGGGCAGGTGAGGCAGTCGAGCGGGTGGTCGGAGATGTAGAGCTCCATCACGTTGCGGCGCAGCGACTGCAGCCGGTCCGACTGCGTGCGCACCTTCATCCCGGCTTCGGCGGGCGTCGTGCACGATGCCGGATAGCCGCGCCGGCCCTCGATTTCGACCAGGCACAGGCGGCACGATCCGAACGGTTCGAGCGAATCGGTCGCGCAAAGCTTGGGCACGTTGACGCCGGCTTCGATCGCGGCGCGCATCACCGACGTGCCGGCCGGCACCGTCACCGGCTGGCCGTCGATTTCGAGCGTGACGTCGGTATCGGCATGCCGTTGCGGCGTGCCGTAGTCGGTTTCGTCGAACGGATCGCGCACGCGCGCCTGGGCGGCGCTCTTGCACGCGCATTGGCCCGAGCCGCAGCCGCCTTGGCGGACGTTGTTCGTGTCGAGGGACATTCAGGGCTCCTTCTGGGTCAGGCCGCAGCCTTGACCGGACCCGACGCGGCTTGCTTGCCGGCGGCGAGCCCGAAATCTTCGGGGAAATGGTCGAGCGCGGACAGCACCGGGTAAGGCGTCATCCCGCCCATCGCGCACAGCGAGCCGGCGAGCATCGTGTCGCACAGGTCGCGCAGCAGCGTGACCTGTCGCTCCGACTTATCGCCCTGGCGAATGCGTGCGATCGTCTCGACGCCGCGCGTCGATCCGATCCGGCACGGCGTGCACTTGCCGCACGATTCGATCGCGCAGAACTTCATCGCGTATTCGGCGAGCTCCGCGAGATTCGACGTGTCGTCGTGCAGCACGATGCCGCCGTGGCCAACGACCGCGCCGATTGCCGTGTACGCCTCGTAGTCGAGTGGCACGTCCCACTGGTGATCGGGCAGATAGGTGCCGAGCGGGCCGCCGACCTGGGCGGCGCGTGCGGGCCGGCCGCTTGCCGTGCCGCCGCCGTAGTCGAACAGCAGCTCGCGCAGCGTGACGCCGAACGCGAGCTCCACGAGCCCGCCGTAGCGGATGTTGCCCGCGAGTTGGAACGGCAGCGTGCCGCGCGAGCGACCCATCCCGTAGTCGCGATAGAACGCGGCGCCGCGCGCGAAGATCACCGGCGCGGTCGCGAGCGTGATCACGTTGTTGATCACGGTCGGCTGGCCGAACAGGCCGGCGAGCGCGGGCAGCGGCGGCTTCGCGCGCACGACGCCGCGCTTGCCTTCGAGCGATTCGAGCAGCGCCGTTTCCTCGCCGCACACGTAGGAGCCCGCACCCTTCGCGACGTGCAGGTCGAATGCATGCGCGGAGCCGAGCACGCGTTCGCCGAGCCAGCCGGCTTCACGGGCGCGCTCGATCGCGGTTTCCAGTGCCGCGATCGCGTGCGGGTATTCACTGCGCACGTAGATGTAGCCGAGCGTCGCGCCCGTCGCGATGCCCGCGATGATCATCCCTTCGATCAGGCAGTACGGATCGCTTTCCATGATCAGGCGATCGGAGAACGTGCCCGAATCGCCTTCGTCCGCGTTGCAGACGATGTATTTTTGCGTCGCGCTGGCCTGCCGGACTGTGCGCCACTTGATGCCGGCCGGGAAGGCTGCGCCGCCGCGGCCGCGCAGCCCCGATTCGATCAGCAACTCGCACGCGGCGCCGCCGTCGAGCGCGAGCGCGTTCTTCAGGCCGGCGAGGCCGTCGTGCTTCACGTAATCGTCGATCGACAGTGGATCGGTCAGGCCGATGCGCGCGAACGTGAGGCGCTGCTGGCGCGCGAGATAGGGCAGGGCGTCGACTACGCCGACGCCGCTCGGATGCGCGCCGCCGTCGAGCCAGTTCGCGTCGAACAGGGCGGGCACGTCTGCGGCTGACAGGTTCGCGTAGCCGACGCGACCGGCGGCCGTGCCGACCTCGACGAGCGGCTCGAGCCACAGCAGCCCACGCGAGCCGTTGCGGATCAGTTCGATCGCGACGCCGCGCCGCTCGGCTTCCGCAACGATCGCGGCGGCGAGCGCGTCGGCGCCGAGCGCCAGCGCGGACGAATCGCGCGGAACGTAGATGCGGGTCGTCATGCTGCCTCCGAAGTGTGCGCGGTCGCGTCGGCGAGCAGGGCGTCGAACTTCTCCGGCGTGACCTTTGCGTGCAACACGCCGTTGACCGTCATCGACGGCGATTGCGCGCACAGCCCGAGGCAGTAGACCGATTCGAGCGCGATGTCGTCCCGCGCGTGCGCGTCGGCGCCATCGCCGTGCGCCGCGTCGAATCGACAACCCGTGCGCGCTTCCGCGTGTGCGGCCAGCGCTTCGCAGCCCATGCTGCGGCACGCCTCGGCGCGGCACATCTGGATCGTCACGCGCGCGGGCGGCGCGGTGCGGAAGTGGTGATAGTAGGTGAGCACGCCGTGCACTTCGGCGCGCGACAGATTCAGCGCCTTCGCGAGCGGCGCGACGCAGCCTGCCGGCACGTAGCCTGCATCGTCCTGGATCGCATGCAGGATCGCGACGAGCGAGCGGCCGGCACGCGCGTGGCGCTCGACGAGCGCGTCGGGCGCAGGGGAATTCGGGGACATCGGTTATGCTCCTCCAAAGTCTCATATGTGCCGTCAATTCATATAGTGCACATCGGGACTTCGTCCTGATTGATTTTAAGCAACGATAAGCGGAAGATTTCGCAGTCGCAATAGGAAATCGGAGTACATAATTGATTCGAATCGAATGCGACGCGTATCTGACCGTACGCGACACGGAGGGCCGGACGGCGAGCCTGTCGGACGTCGCCCCGTTGCTGGAGCTCGTGGCCGATACGGGCAGCATCGCGCAGGCCGCGCAGGCGAAAGGTCTGTCGTATCGGCACGCGTGGGGCATGCTGCGGGCGCTTGAGGCGTGCGTCGGCGGCGAGTTGATCGAGACGGCACGCGGCAAGGGATCGACGCTGTCGGAGCTGGGGCAGGCGGTCGTCGACGCGCAGCGGCTCGCGCGCAACCGTCTCGACGGGAACCTGCGCGCGCTGGCAGCCGAGGTGGCGAGCGACCTGAACCGGCGCCTCGCGCAGCGCGACGGCGCCGTGCGCATCCATGCATCGCACGGCTACGCGGTTGCGACGCTCGTCTCCGCGCTTGTCGATTCGCAGGCAGCCGTCGACATCAAGTATCGCGAGAGCGTCGAAGCCGTGCAGGCGCTCGCGCGCGGTGAATGCGAGCTGGCCGGTTTTCATCTGCCACGCGGCGCGTTCCGCGAACAGTGCGCGCAGATCTACCGGCCGTGGCTCGACGACACCCGTCACGTGCTGATTCATCTGACGCGTCGCCAGCAGGGGCTGTTCGTGCCGCGCGGCAACCCGAAGCAGGTCAGCGGGCTCGCCGATCTCGCCCGCAACGACATCCGCTTCGTCAACCGGCAGCCGGGGTCGGGCACGCGCATGCTGCTCGATCTTGCATTGCGCGCGATCGGCATCGATCCCGAGCGTATCGACGGCTATGCGTCGGCCGAACTCACGCACTCGGCGATCGCCGCGTTCGTCGCGAGCGGGATGGCGGATCTCGGCTTCGGCGTCGAGCCGGCCGCCCATCACTTCGGGCTCGATTTCATCCCGATCGTCGACGAGGACTATTACTTTGCGTGCGAACGCGCGCAGCTCGACTCGCGACCGCTCGCCGGCGTGCTCGCCTTGCTGCGCGATGCGCGCTTCGTCGACCGCGTCGCGCATCTCGACGGCTACGATCCGGCCGCGTGCGGGACGCTGACCGGCATCGCGGACGGATTCGCCGGTATCGTCGGGAGCGGTATGCCGGACGGCAATGTACGGTAACGGGGACGCGCGCGAACCGCGCTGCAGCAGCGAGGGATTTGCGCTACGCTTGCCGCTTGATCAACGTTCCAACAAGCACGCCGTTCAGGCGTCATCCCGCCATGAAACTATCCGTTCCTTTCTCCGCGGCAGCGTTGACCGCAGGGCTTCTTGTTGCCGTTTCGCCGTTGGCGCTCGCGCAGAATTCACCCGGCCTGCCCGGCGGGATCCTGAGCGACCAGTTCCGCCTGAACGAGCATCCGCAGATGCCGTTCGCGGCGTCGGCGCCGTCGCAGAAATACCAGAACGGCAAGAAGTCGGCATTGCGCCGCAAGGGCGATTTGGGGGACCCGAACGGCTGCAACCTGAAGTGTCCGATGGACACACAATAAGCAGGCGCTGACGCGCCGGGTTGTCGACGCCGCGATCGTTTGTCCAACCCGCGCCGTTGCCGCGCGGTTCCTTTCGAGCCCCGCAGGGTGTGCTGCCCGGCGGGGCTTATGCTTTGTGGCTCGGCCTCGCATAGTGTGATCGTGCGGGGGCTGGACCAGATCCGTACCATCCTAGGGTTAACCCTTGTTTCGGGAAGGATGTCTTCCTGAAACCTGCCTTATTCTTAAGCACGCGCCTACATAAACTTCGGTTTGTCAGCGATGAACGGGTGTTCACCGCGAAATCAGACAAATCTGGAGGTAGGTCATCATGAAGTCGCTCGTTCAAGCCGTTGTCGTTGCTGCTGCTCTCGTTGCCCCGGTCGTGTCGTTCGCGCAGTCCGGCTCGGCACTCACCCGCGCACAGGTTCGTGCCGAACTGGTTCAGCTCCAGCAGGCCGGTTACAACACCGCCCGCGGCGAAGATCCGCATTATCCGGAAGCGATCCAGGCCGCCACGGCGCGTGTCGCAGAGCAACAGCGCAGCGCGCTCGCCCAGGCGCAAGGCGCCGACGCCAGCGGTTATGGCGCGCAGGTGCAAGGCGCATCGGCAGCGGGTTCGCGTGCGATCGGCGTGCGTCCGGCCAGTGCAGAAGAAATGAAGTCGCTGTATCGCGGCAGCTAAGCTGCTCATCGCCCGGTGAGGCCGTGCTGCGCGTGCGATGACGCGTCGCGTGCCGGGCAGGGTGCCGTCCGCCGCGGTCGATCACCGTGCGGGCGACGCCGAACATCCGTCACCTCCTGCCGTCGGAATGCTGGCGGCATTCCGCCCGGCCCGTCCGGGGCTGGGCGCTTTTTCGGAAGGCACGGGACGTTCGGCTTCCCCGGCAACAAAAAACCCCGCAGACTCGCGTCGTGCGGGGTTCGTGCGTCAAGCGCGAAATTTGGTGGAGGCGGCGGGAATCGAACCCGCGTCCAGAAGCGCTCCACGACTAGTTCTACATGTTTAGTTCAGTCATTTGATTTAACCGCAGCGACGCGGACGAACACGCTGCACTACGGCGATTCGCTAGATTTTCGACCCTGGCGTCGCGACGCCGACAGGGCTTAACTGACGTAAATGACCTCTGGCGGTATTGCTACCGGTCTTGCGACACTAGCCCGTCAGTGAACTAGGCAGAGGACGGCGGCCGTTAGGCTGCCAGTGCGAACGTATCGTCGTTTGCAGTTACGATTTTCCCATTGATTAACGAGGTGACGGGTCCTCGACATGCCCTAGCCGCTTCACAACCCCTGTCGAAACCAGGTCGCCCCCGCGGATAAGATTCACCATTATAGCCCAACATGGCGCAGCAGTTCGCGCAGTTCCTGCGTCGTGCCGACGAGATGCTGCGCCTGCCAATCAGCCGGCGCGACGCCCTCACCGCAGTAGCCGTACGCGGCCGCGACCGTCGCCATCCCCGCCGCGCTGCCAGCCTGGATGTCGCGAAGATCGTCGCCGACGTAGACGATGCGCTCCGGCGCGAGCGTCATTTGTTCCGCCGCATGCAACAGCGGGGCCGGATGCGGTTTCGAGTGCGGCGTTGTGTCGCCCCCGACGATGCAGGCCGCGCGCGGCGCGAGGCCGAGCAGGTCGGCGAGCGGCGCGGTGAGACGCATCGCCTTGTTCGTGACGATGCCCCAGCGCACGCCGCGTCCATCGAGTTCGTCGAGCACGTCGCCGATGCCGGGGAACAGCACTGTGTGCACGCAGATGTCGGTCGCGTAATTGGTCAGGAACTCGTCGCGCATCGCATCGTAGCCGGGCGAATGCGGATCGATTCCGAATGCGCCGCCGAGCAGGCCCCGCGCACCGGCCGATGCCAGCGGCCGCAGCACGTCGAGCGACGTTTCGGGCAGGCCGCGCACGCGCTGCATCTTGTGGACTGCAGCGGCGAGATCGGGCGCCGTGTCGGCGAGCGTGCCGTCGAGGTCGAACAGCACGGCATCGCAGTGCAGCAGGCGCGGCGCGTCGAATGCGGGCCGCTCGGTCGAAAGGGGAATCGTCATGCCGGTCGGAGGGTCACGCGCCTCGGCGGCACGCGACGAGATAGTTGATGTCGGTGTCATTCGACAGCGCGAAGCGCTTGCCGATCGGGTGATAGGTAATACCCTTGATCTCCACGATGTGCAGATCGGTCCCGCGCACGAAGCTCGCCAGTTCCGACGGGCGGATGAAGCGCGCGTAGTCGTGGGTGCCCTTCGGCAGCATCTGCGCGATGTACTCAGCGCCGATTACCGCGAACAGGTAGGACTTCAGGTTGCGGTTCAGCGTGGAGAAGAACACCCAGCCGCCCGGCTTCACGAGCGTCGCGCACGCGGCGACGACGCCGGCCGGCGAAGGCACGTGCTCGAGCATCTCCATGCAGGTGACAACGTCGTAAGTGCCCGGCTCGCGTTCGGCGATCGCTTCGGCGGCGATCGCCTCGTAGTCGACCGTGATGCCGCTTTCGAGGCTGTGCAGGTCGGCGACGCCGAGCGCTTCGGTCGACAGGTCGATGCCTTTCACCTGGGCGCCGAGCCCGGCCATTGATTCGGACAGGATGCCGCCGCCGCAGCCGATATCGAGTGCGCGCTTGCCGGCGAGGTGCGCATGCGAATCGATCCAGCCGAGCCGGACCGGATTCAGGTCGTGCAAGGGCTTGAATTCGGCATTCGGGTCCCACCACCGATGGGCGAGGTCGCTGAATTTCTGGAGTTCGTGCGGATCGGCGTTGGTCATGTCGGCAAACGGGCTACGGAAGGAGGGCGGTGCGTCGGTACGTCAGCCCCGAGTATATAAGGGGGCGCACAACGAGGCCAGCGAGCGCCTGGGCGGGCGTCAAAGAAAAAGCCCCGCCGGAGCGGGGCTTTGAAGCAGTCGAAAACCGCGGCTTACTGCGCCGGAACGGTCGTCTTCTGGACTTCTTGCGTACCGACCACTTCGACTTCCACGCGGCGGTCCGGTGCGAGGCAGGCGATCAGTTGCTTGCGGTTCTTCTGGTTGCAGCCGGTCGTGACCGGGTTGCGCTTGCCCTTGCCTTCCGTGTAGATCTTGTTGGCCGGGACACCCTTGCTGACCAGGTACGACTTGACAGCTTGCGCGCGGCGCAGCGACAGACGGTCGTTGTACTTGTCCGAACCGATGCGGTCCGTGTAGCCCGTAGCGACGACCACTTCCGTGTTCATGCCCTGGATCTTCGAAGCCAGTTCGTCCAGCTTTTGCTTGCCCAGCGGCTTGAGCGTTGCCTTGTCGAAGTCGAACAGTGCGTCGGCTTGGTACGTGATCTTCTGGCTCGTGATGGCCGGAGCAACCGGAGCGACCGGCGGCTGCGGTGCCTGGGCGACCAGTGCGCCATCGCACTTCGCGTTGGCGGTGGCCGGCGTCCAGAACGCGTCACGCCAGCAGAGCTCGTTCGTGCCGTTCATCCACACCCATTCGCCCGTGCCGTTCACCCAGTTGTCGTTGACGGCTTGACGCGACGCCGGCACCGACTGTGCCGAAGCGGATGCAGCCATAACTGCGGTAGCTGCAATGAACGCGAGCTTTGAAAGTTTATTCATATTTCTCCTCTCGAAATTGAGATTACCGCAGGTTTACTGCGAGCCTGTTGACGGTGACAAGTCATACATTGCTCGAAGTATAACATTGGTGCGGCACAAAAAACGCGGCACCGCTCTGTGTAGACTTCGAGCAGCGTCTAACTTTCAGTGCGTTGGCATTTTGCCATATCGTTCCCTTCCTACGAAAAAAAATCCTCCCCACCCCAAGATCGCTTCAACTTTGTGGTGCATGCGCAACACCTGCTTGCCGTAACTTTCAGAGATTGTCAAGAGTGTGTCCGCGAAATTGCATGAAGGGCCGCAAGGGTTTACGCGCATGCGTGACAAGGGTCCGAGCGCCCTGGGGTTCCTGAATGGGGCGCAATCATGGCCGGTCCGGGATGCCTTTGCCATGGGCCGTGATTTTTGCTGTTTACATATAGAGGGGGTGGCGAATTGGCGGCTGATGCGTGCATGTTAGAATCTCGCGTTGCGTTGCGCATGCAGCGCCCACGCGAAAGGCGTTCGCCGTCTTCGCTCCGAAACGATACGGATACATGGATCAATTCGCCAAAGAGACCCTGCCCACCTCCCTAGAGGAGGAAATGCGCCGTTCGTATCTCGATTACGCGATGAGCGTGATCGTCGGACGTGCCCTTCCGGATGTCCGCGATGGCCTGAAGCCCGTGCACCGGCGCGTACTGTTCGCGATGCACGAACTGAACAACGACTGGAACCGCGCGTACAAGAAATCGGCGCGTATCGTCGGTGACGTGATCGGTAAGTATCACCCTCACGGCGATACCGCGGTGTACGACACGATCGTGCGGATGGCGCAGGACTTCTCGCTGCGCTACATGCTGATCGACGGACAGGGCAACTTCGGCTCGATCGACGGTGACAATGCCGCGGCGATGCGTTACACCGAAATTCGCATGGCGAAGATCGGTCACGAGTTGCTCGCCGACATCGACAAGGAAACGGTCGACTTCGAGCCGAACTACGACGGCAACGAGATGCAGCCGTCGGTCCTGCCGTCGCGCATCCCGAACCTGCTGATCAACGGCTCGTCGGGTATCGCGGTCGGCATGGCGACCAATATCCCGCCGCACAACCTGAACGAAGTCGTCGACGCGTGCCAGCACCTGCTGAACAACCCGGAAGCGACGATCGACGAACTGATCGAGATCATCCCGGCGCCGGACTTCCCGACGGCCGGCATCATCTACGGTGTCGCCGGCGTGCGCGACGGGTATCGCACCGGGCGCGGCCGCGTCGTGATGCGCGCGGCCACGCACTTCGAGGAGATCGACCGCGGTCAGCGGATGGCGATCATCGTCGACGAGCTGCCGTACCAGGTGAACAAGCGCTCGCTGCTCGAGCGTATCGCCGAGCTCGTCAACGAGAAGAAGCTCGAGGGCATCTCCGACATCCGCGACGAGTCCGACAAGAGCGGCATGCGCGTCGTGATCGAGCTGAAGCGCGGCGAAGTGCCCGAAGTGGTGCTGAACAACCTGTACAAGGCGACGCAGCTGCAGGACACGTTCGGCATGAACATGGTCGCGCTCGTCGACGGCCAGCCGAAGCTGCTGAACCTGAAGGAAATCCTGCAGTGCTTCCTGTCGCATCGACGCGAAGTGCTGACGCGCCGCACGATCTACGAACTGCGCAAGGCGCGCGAACGCGGCCACGTGCTCGAAGGTCTCGCGGTCGCGCTCGCGAACATCGACGAGTTCATCGCGATCATCAAGGCAGCGCCGACGCCGCCGATCGCGAAGCAGGAGTTGATGGCGAAGCCGTGGGATTCGTCGCTCGTGCGCGATATGCTGACGCGCGCCGAGGCCGAGAACGCGTCGGCGGGCGGCCGCTCCGCGTACCGTCCGGAAGGCCTGAACCCGGCGTTCGGGATGCAGGCCGACGGGCTGTACCGTCTGTCCGACACGCAGGCGCAGGAAATCCTGCAGATGCGTCTGCAGCGCCTGACCGGTCTCGAGCAGGACAAGATCATCGGTGAGTACCGCGAAGTGATGGCGCAGATCGCCGACCTGCTGGACATCCTCGCGCGCCCCGAGCGGATCACGACGATGATCGGCGAGGAGCTGACGGCGGTGAAGGCCGAATTCGGCGACGCACGCCGCTCGAAGATCGAGTTGAACGCGACCGAACTGAATACCGAAGACCTGATCACGCCGCAGGACATGGTCGTCACGATGTCGCACGCGGGCTACGTGAAGTCGCAGCCGCTGTCCGAGTATCGCGCGCAGAAGCGCGGCGGCCGCGGCAAGCAGGCGACGCAGATGAAGGAAGACGACTGGATCGAGACGCTGTTCATCGCGAACACCCACGACTACATCCTGTGCTTCTCGAACCGCGGTCGCGTGTACTGGGTCAAGGTCTATGAAGTGCCGCAGGGCTCGCGCAACTCGCGCGGCCGTCCGATCGTCAACATGTTCCCGCTGCAGGAAGGCGAGAAGATCAACGTCGTGCTGCCGGTCAAGGAGTTCTCGGCCGACAAGTTCATCTTCATGGCAACGTCGCTCGGCACCGTGAAGAAGACGCCGCTCGAAGCATTCAGCCGCCCGATGAAGAAGGGCATCATCGCGGTCGGCCTCGACGACGGCGACTTCCTGATCGGTGCGTCGATCACCGACGGTGCGCACGACGTGATGCTGTTCTCCGACGCCGGCAAGGCCGTTCGCTTCGACGAGAACGACGTGCGTCCGATGGGTCGCGAGGCGCGCGGTGTGCGCGGCATGCAGCTCGAGGACGGGCAGCAGGTCATCGCGATGCTGGTCGCGGGCAGCGAGGAGCAGACCGTGCTCACCGCGACCGAGAACGGCTACGGCAAGCGCACGCCGATCACCGAGTACACGCGCCACGGCCGCGGTACGAAGGGTATGATCGCGATCCAGACGTCCGAGCGCAACGGCAAGGTCGTGGCCGCGACGCTCGTCGACGCCGAAGATCAGATCATGCTGATTACGACGGCCGGCGTGTTGATTCGCACCCGCGTATCCGAGATTCGCGAGATGGGGCGTGCCACGCAAGGTGTTACACTCATCAGTCTCGATGAGGGTACCAAGCTTTCTGGCCTGCAGCAGATCGCGGAGGCCGAAGAGGGCGATGGCGAGGCCGACGAGGCGTCGGACGGCGAAGCCTGAAGAACGGATGAGACTCTGGCCGCCGCGGGCGTGAAGCGCCGCGGCCGGCGAGCAACCATTCATATTTCCAAAAGGGAGTGATGATGCAAAAGCAATTCAAGCAACTGGTTCTGCTGGCTGCACTGGTGCCGACGTTCGCGATGGCGCAAGCGCTGTCGAATTCCGCACCGGCTGCGACCGCGGCAGCTGCGCCGATCGACGCCGACAAGAAGGCGGCGATCAAGGATCTGCTCGACGCGATCGACGCGCCGAAGCTCGTGTCGGCAATCGGCAACAGCGCCGAGATGCAGGCAAAGCAACTCGTGCCGGCGATCCTGTCGGACGCGCTGTCGGAAAACAAGACGCTGAACGACAAGCAAAAGCAAGCCGCCGTGCCGACGCTGCAGAAGAACGCGGTGCCGAAGCTGGTTGACGGCGCGGGCAAGGTGTTCGGCACGCAGCAGTTCCAGAACGACGCGATGTCGGCTCAGTACGACGCTTACGCGAAGTACTACAGCACGTCGGAGATCAAGGATCTGACGACGTTCTACAAGAGCCCGACGGGCCGCAAGTTCATCCAGGTTCAGGATCAGGTCGGTCGCGACGTGGTCAACGGCCTGATGCAGAAGTACATGCCGCAAGCGATCCAGGCAACGCGTACGCAGGCTGACAAGGAAGTCGCGGCAGTCAAGCCGGGCAAGTAAGCCGTCCGGGCACGCCGCCCGGCCGTTCGGCCGGGTTTGGCGGGAGCCTGATGACAGTGCGATAATGGCCGTTTGCGCGCGAGCGCAAGCGGCCATTCCTTTTCTGGCGCGGTTCTTTCTGCCGGCGGCAAGCCGGTCGCGTCCCTCCCGAGGTTTTCACGATGCGCGTCTTTAATTTCTCCGCCGGTCCTGCGGCGCTCCCCGAGGAAGTGCTGCGGCAGGCCGCCGACGAAATGCTCGACTGGCACGGCAGCGGCATGAGCGTGATGGAGATGAGCCATCGCGGCAAGGAATTCATGTCGATCCACGAGGCAGCGCTGACCGACCTGCGCGAGCTGCTCGATGTGCCGGCCAGCCACCGGATCCTGTTCCTGCAGGGCGGCGGCATTGCCGAGAACGCGATCGTGCCGATGAACCTGCTTGGTTCGCGCAAGACCGCCGACTTCGTCGTGACGGGTTCGTGGTCGCAGAAGTCGTTCAACGAAGCGAAGAAATACGGCACGCCGCATCTGGCCGCATCCGGCAAGACGGCCGACGGTTTCACGCGCGCGCCCGCCCGCGCCGAATGGCAGCTGTCGGACGATCCGGCCTACGTGCATCTGTGCACGAACGAGACGATCGACGGCGTCGAGACGTTCGAGATTCCCGACCTCGGCGACGTGCCGCTCGTCGCGGACGTGTCGTCACACATTCTGTCGCGTCCGATGGACGTCGCGAAGTACGGCGTGTTGTTCGGCGGCGCGCAGAAGAACATCGGGATGGCCGGCGTGACCGTCGTGATCGTGCGAGAGGATCTGCTCGATCGCGCGCTGTCGATCTGTCCGTCCGCATTCGAATGGAAGACCGTCGCCGCGAACAACTCGCTGTACAACACGCCGCCTACTTATGCGATCTACATCGCGGGCCTCGTGTTCCAGTGGCTGAAGCGGCAGGGCGGCCTCGAGGCGATCGAGGCGCGCAATATCGAGAAGGCGAAGCTGCTCTACGACACGATCGATGCGAGCAGTTTCTATCTGAACAAGGTCGAGCCGGCGGTGCGGTCGCGTATGAACGTGCCCTTTTTCCTGGCCGACGAAACGCGCAACGAAGACTTCCTTGCCGGCGCAAAGGCGCGCGGGCTGCTGCAGCTGAAGGGCCACAAGTCCGTCGGCGGCATGCGGGCGTCGATCTACAACGCGGTGCCGCTCGAGGGCGTGAAAGCGCTCGTCGAGTACATGAAGGACTTCGAACAGCGCGGCGCCTGAGCGCGCGCTGTTCAAACAGCACGGCAACTACGCATGGACGACGAACTGAATTCCCGCCTGAAACCGCTGCGCGACCGCATCGACGCGATCGACGCGCAGCTGATCGCGCTCATCAACCAGCGCGCCGCGGTGGCGCTCGAGGTGGGCGAGGTCAAGAAGCATTTCAACGCGCCGGTGTTCCGGCCGGAGCGCGAGCTGCAGGTGATCGCGCGCCTGCAGGACATGAGCGCGGGACCGCTCGCGAGCGAGCACATTAGCGCCATCTGGCGCGAGATCATGGCCGCGAGCCGCGCGCTCGAACAGACGATCCACGTCGCGTTCCTCGGGCCGGTCGGCACGTACAGCGAACAGGCGATGTTCGAGTACTTCGGCCAGTCGATCGAAGGGCTGCCGTGTCCGTCGATCGATGAGGTATTCCGCTCGGTCGAGGCAGGCGCGTCCGCATTCGGCATCGCGCCGGTCGAGAACTCGACCGAAGGTGCGGTGTCGCGCACGCTCGACCTGCTGCTGCAGACGCAGTTGCTGATCAGCGGTGAACTCGCGCTGCCGATCCATCACAACCTGCTCACGCAGAGCGGCACGCTCGACGGCGTGACGCGCGTCTGCGCGCATGCGCAGGCGCTCGCGCAATGCCAGCAGTGGCTTGCCGCGAACGCGCCCCAGCTCGAGCGGCAAGCGGTGTCGAGCAATGCGGAGGCCGCGCGTCTGGCGGCGGCGGATCCGGGCGTCGCGGCGATCGCAGGCGACCGCGCAGCCGCGCACTACGGCCTGCAGATCGCGTTCTCGCTGATTCAGGACGATCCGCACAATCGCACGCGCTTCGTGATCGTCGGCAAGCAGCCGGCCGGGCAGAGCGGTCACGACCAGACGTCGCTGATCGTGTCGGTGAAGAACGAGCCGGGCGCGGTGTTCAAGCTGCTCGAACCGCTCGCGCGGCACGGTGTGTCGATGACGCGCTTCGAGTCGCGCCCGGCGCGGGTCGGCACGTGGGAGTATTACTTCTACATCGACATCGAAGGGCACCGGGACGAGCCAGCCGTGGCCGCCGCGCTCGCGGAGCTCGGCCAGAAGGCCGCGTTCCTGAAGATACTCGGTTCGTATCCGCGCGCGCGCTGACGCGCAGCGGCCCGTCGCCTGCACTGAGCAGGCGGCGCGGCGAAGCGGGCGGGGCAGGCCGGGCGGCGCTGCCCAAGGCGGGTTCGGGCGGTATCCGGTGCAGGTCGCGCCGGGTGCGGGCCCGTTGCCCGGAATCTGGACTTCCGTGCGCGGGGCGTCGTTCCGCGCGCGTCACTTGGCTCTTGTCGTGTCAGGCTTTGCATTCAACAAACTTGTCATCTTCGGCGTCGGCCTGATCGGCGGATCGCTGGCGCGCGCGCTGCGCGAGCGCACACCGGGTGGCGCGGGCGAAGTCGTCGGCGTCGGTCGTTCGCGTGCAACGGTCGATCGCGCGCTCGCGCTCGGCGTGATCGATCGCGCGGTGGCGCTCGACGACGATGCGCAACTGCGCGACGCGCTTGCCGGCGCCGATCTCGTATTGCTGGCTGCGCCCGTCGCGCAAACGGGCCCGTTGCTCGCGCGCATCGCGCCGTGGCTTGACGCTGCGACGATCGTCACCGACGCTGGCAGTACCAAGTCCGACGTCGTTACGGCGGCACGCGATGCGCTCGGTGCGCGGATCGCGCAATTCGTGCCGGGCCATCCGATCGCCGGGCGCGAATCGAGCGGCGTCGAGGCCGCGCTGCCGGATCTGTACGTCGGTCGCAATGTCGTGCTGTGTCCGTTGCCGGAGAACGCGCCGGAAGCGGTCGCGCGGATCGACGCGATGTGGCGGGCGACCGGCGCCGACGTGCGCACCATGAGTACGGCGCAGCACGATCGCGTGTTCGCGTCGATCAGTCATCTGCCGCACGTGTTGTCGTTCGCGCTCGTAGAGCAAATTCTCGGCGAGGCGGATGCCGAACTGAAATTCTCGTACGCGGCGGGCGGCTTCCGCGACTTCACGCGGATCGCGGCGTCGAGCCCGGAAATGTGGCGCGACGTGTGTGTCGCGAACCGCGCGGCGCTGCTCGATGAGCTCGACGGCTATATGCGCGTGCTCGCCCGGCTGCGTGCGGCGATCGACGCCGGCGATGGCGCGGCGCTCGAAGCCGTGTTCACTCGCTCGCGCGCTGCACGCAAGGCCTGGCAGGAACGTGGCGCGCAGCCCGCTGCCGAACCGGTCAAGAAATAACAGGAAACAGGACGATTCCCATGGACTATCTCGATCTCGGCCCATATTCCAGCGCGTCGGGTACCGTGCGCCTGCCCGGCTCGAAAAGCATCTCGAACCGCGTGCTGCTGCTCGCGGCCCTTGCTGAAGGCGATACGACGATCACCAACCTGCTGGATTCCGACGACACGCGCGTGATGCTCGACGCGCTCGGCAAGCTTGGTGTGAAGCTCGCGCGCGAGGGCGACACCTGTGTCGTCACCGGCACGCGCGGCGCGTTCACCGCGAAGACCGCCGATCTGTTCCTCGGCAACGCGGGCACCGCGGTGCGACCGTTGACGGCGGCGCTCGCAGTCAACGGCGGCGACTATCGTGTGCACGGCGTGCCGCGCATGCACGAGCGGCCGATCGGCGACCTCGTCGACGGCCTGCGGCAGATCGGCGCGCAGATCGACTACGAGCAAAACGAAGGCTTTCCGCCGCTGCGGATCAAGCCTGCCGCGATCACGGTCGACGCGCCGATCCGCGTGCGCGGCGACGTGTCGAGCCAGTTCCTCACCGCGCTGCTGATGACGCTGCCGCTCGTGAAGGCGAAGGACGGCAGGATCGTCGTCGAAGTCGACGGCGAATTGATCTCGAAGCCGTACATCGACATCACGATCCGGCTGATGGCGCGCTTCGGCGTGACCGTCGAGCGCGACGGCTGGCAGCGCTTCGTCGTGCCGGCCGGCGTCCGCTACCGTTCGCCGGGGCGCATCATGGTCGAGGGCGATGCATCGTCGGCCTCGTACTTCCTCGCGGCCGGCGCGCTCGGCGGCGGCCCGCTGCGCGTCGAGGGCGTGGGGCGCGCGAGCATCCAGGGCGACGTCGGCTTCGCGAACGCGCTGATGCAGATGGGCGCGAACGTATCGATGGGCGACGACTGGATCGAAGTGCGCGGCATCGGCCATGACCATGGCAAGCTCGAGCCGATCGACATGGACTTCAACCTGATTCCCGACGCGGCGATGACCATCGCGGTCGCGGCGCTGTTCGCGAGCGGCACGAGCACGCTGCGCAACATCGCGAGCTGGCGCGTGAAGGAAACCGACCGCATCGCCGCGATGGCGACCGAACTGCGCAAGGTCGGCGCGATCGTCGAGGAAGGCCCGGACTATCTGGTCGTTACGCCGCCGCAACGGCTCACGCCGAATGCAGCGATCGACACGTACGACGATCACCGGATGGCGATGTGCTTCTCGCTCGTCAGCCTGGGCGGCGTGCCCGTGCGGATCAACGATCCGAAGTGCGTCGGCAAGACGTTCCCCGACTATTTCGACCGCTTTGCCGCGCTCGCCAAAGCCTGACCCGACAGTTCCGATGAAATCGACCCGACCCTTTCACCCGACCCCCGTCATCACGATCGACGGTCCGACCGCTTCCGGCAAGGGGACCGTCGCGGCGCTCGTCGCCGCGCATCTCGGCTTTCACCTGCTCGACAGCGGCGCGCTGTACCGGCTCGCCGCGCTCGCGAGCGTGCGCTACGGCATCGCGGCGGAGGATGTCGACGCGCTCGTGAAGCTGATCGACGATCTTCACATCACGTTCCGCGAGGGCTGCGCGCAGCTCGACGGCGTCGACGTGTCGAACGACATCCGCGCCGAAGCGGTCGGCAACCGCGCGTCGGCCATTGCCGTGCACGGGCCGGTGCGTACCGCGCTCGTCGCGCGCCAGCGCGCGTTCCGCAAGACGCCGGGCCTCGTTGCCGACGGCCGCGACATGGGCACTGTGATCTTCCCGGACGCCGTGCTGAAGGTGTTCCTGACGGCCAGTGCCGAGGCTCGCGCGACCAGGCGGCATAAGCAATTGATGCAAAAAGGTTTTTCTGCTAATATTGATAACTTGCTCCGGGATCTTCGTGAACGTGACGCGCGCGACAGCAATCGCGCAGCCGCGCCGCTGAAGCCTGCGGCAGATGCCAAGCTGCTCGATACGTCGGCGCTTTCGGTTGATGAAGCAGTCGACCAGGTGCTGCAGTGGTACCGAACGCTCGGTCAGCCCGCCTGAGAAGGCGGGCAGCAGTAGGTGCTTTGCGCGAGAAGCGCGGAGCGTGTTTCGAACCCTTAACCCCGTGTGGCTTCGATCTGGCCCTTTCAGCCTGCCATTCCGGCCGGCGTGGCACAGCGATCCATGCACAATCAGATTTTTATGTCCGACCTGCAAACCTCCAACCCGAATACTGAATCTTTCGCGGCTCTGTTCGAAGAGTCGCTGACCCGCCAAGACATGCGCGCCGGCGAAGTGATTTCCGCCGAAGTCGTGCGCGTCGACCACAACTTCGTGGTCGTCAATGCAGGCCTGAAGTCCGAGGCTTACATTCCGATCGAGGAATTCCTGAACGATCAGGGCGAGGTTGAGGTGCAGTCGGGCGATTTCGTGTCCGTCGCGATCGACGCACTCGAAAACGGCTACGGCGACACGATCCTGTCGCGCGACAAGGCGAAGCGCCTTGCATCGTGGCTGTCGCTGGAAAAGGCTCTCGACAACAACGAACTCGTCACCGGCACGATCACCGGCAAGGTGAAGGGCGGCATGACCGTGATGGTCAACGGCATCCGCGCGTTCCTGCCGGGTTCGCTGGTCGACACGCGTCCGGTCAAGGACACGACCCCGTACGAAGGCAAGACGCTCGAGTTCCGCGTGATCAAGCTCGATCGCAAGCGTAACAACGTCGTGCTGTCGCGTCGTGCAGTGATCGAAGCAACGCAAGGCGAAGAGCGCGCAAAGCTGCTCGAGACGCTGAAGGAAGGCGCGATCGTCAACGGCGTGGTCAAGAACATCACCGACTACGGCGCGTTCGTCGACCTCGGCGGCATCGACGGCCTGCTGCACATCACCGACATCGCATGGCGTCGTGTGCGTCACCCGAGCGAAGTCCTGTCGGTTGGCCAGGAAGTCACCGCGAAGATCCTCAAGTTCGATCAAGAGAAGAACCGCGTCTCGCTGGGCATCAAGCAACTGGGCGACGATCCGTGGGAAGGCATCTCGCGCCGTTACCCGTCGGGCACGCGCCTGTTCGGCAAGGTCACGAACATCACCGACTACGGCGCATTCGTCGAAGTGGAATCGGGCATCGAAGGCCTCGTCCACGTCTCGGAAATGGACTGGACCAACAAGAACGTTGCTCCGTCGAAGGTTGTCCAGCTGGGCGACGAAGTCGAAGTCATGGTCCTCGAGATCGACGAAGACCGTCGTCGTATCAGCCTCGGCATGAAGCAGTGCAAGCCGAATCCGTGGGATGACTTCAGCCGCAACTTCAAGAAGGGCGACAAGATCACGGGCGCAATCAAGTCGATCACCGACTTCGGCGTGTTCATCGGTCTGCCGGGCGGCATCGACGGCCTGGTCCACCTGTCGGACCTGTCGTGGAGCGAAGCCGGCGAAGAAGCCGTTCGCAAGTACAAGAAGGGCGACGAAGTCGAAGCGATCGTGCTCGGTATCGACGTCGAGAAGGAGCGTATTTCGCTCGGCATCAAGCAGCTCGAAGGCGACCCGTTCAGCAACTACGTTGCAATGAACGACAAGGGTTCGATCGTCGACGGCGTGGTGAAGTCGGTCGATGCGAAGGGTGCGGTCGTCACGCTGACGGGCGACATCGAAGGCTACCTGCGCGCGTCGGAAATCTCGCAGGATCGCGTCGAAGACGCACGCAACGTGCTGAAGGAAGGCGACAAGGTCAACGCGATGGTGATCAACATCGACCGCAAGTCGCGTGGCATCAACCTGTCGATCAAGGCGAAGGATTCGGCTGAACAACAGGAAGCGATCCGCGGCCTGCAGTCGGACACCAGCGCTGCTGCGACCGGTACGACCAACCTCGGCGCGCTGCTGAAGGCGAAGCTCGACGGCCAGAACCAGTAAGCCTCACGAGGTCTGCTGAAGTATGACCAAATCCGAGTTGGTCGCGCAGCTGGCACTGCGATTTCCGCAACTTGTCCTCAAGGATGCGGATTTCGCGGTGAAAACGATGCTCGATGCAATGTCCGACGCTTTGTCGAAAGGGCATCGCATCGAAATTCGGGGTTTCGGCAGCTTCGGCCTCAACCGTCGCCCGGCGCGCGTTGGGCGCAACCCGAAGTCGGGGGAGAAAGTGCAGGTGCCCGAGAAGTTCGTGCCTCACTTCAAGCCCGGCAAGGAATTGCGTGAACGCGTCGACGGCCGCGCCGGCGAGCCGCTGAAAGCTGATGATCCGGACGACGAGCGTTGAGCGTCGTGCGGCTTGCCCGGAATCCGTCCGGCGAAGGCTGAAGAAAAAAGCGCCCCTTGCGGGCGCTTTTTTCATTTCCGGCGGCCGCGTGACAACGCGTACCCGCAGGATGTGCGGTGACGCGGAAACGCTTCCTTTACAATACGGGTCGATTCGGCGCCGCGAAGGGGAGTCGCGCGCCACGGCAAACCTCAACAAAGAGAGGGCTACATGAAGTTTATCGTCTGGCTGATCCGGGTATTGGTGTTCGTGCTGTTGCTGGTGCTCGCGCTGGCCAATACGCAAACCGCGACGCTGAATTTCGTTGCCGGCTACGCATGGCAAGCGCCGCTGATCCTGATCGGCCTCGCGTTCTTCGTCGTGGGGCTGCTGGCCGGCCTGCTGTCCGCGCTGCCGGCGATCTTCCGCATGCGCCTCGAGAACGGGCGCCTGAAGCGCGATCTGCGTACGGCGCGCGAAACCCCGGCCGTCGTCGACCAGCCGCCGATGCCGCCCGTCATTTAACACGGACGCCGCGCGACTCTGGCGCGGTTTTCGTCTCTGCTTCGATATTTCGCATGGATCTGGATTTCTGGTGGTTGCTCGCGATTCCGGTGGCGTTCGCGCTCGGCTGGGCGGCGTCACGCTATGACCTGAAGAACCTCCTGTCGGAGAGCGCCAACCTGCCGCGATCGTATTTCCGCGGCCTGAACTTTCTGTTGAACGAACAACCGGACAAGGCGATCGACGCGTTCATCGAGGTCGCGAAGCTCGACCCCGAGACGGTCGAGTTGCACTTCGCGCTCGGCAACCTCTTTCGCCGCCGTGGCGAAACGGACCGTGCGATCCGCGTGCATCAGAACCTGCTGAGCCGCACGGACCTGCCGGTGAACGAGCGCGACCACGCGCTGTACGAGCTCGGCCAGGATTTCCTGAAGGCCGGCCTGCTCGATCGTGCGGAGGAGACCTTCCATCGGCTCGCCGATGGCGATTACGCGCTGGGCGCGCAGCGGGCGCTGCTGACGATCTACGAGATCGAGAAGGACTGGAATAAGTCGATCGATACCGCGAAACGCATCGAATCGATGAGCGACAAGCCGCTCGGCACCGAAATCGCGCAGTTCCATTGCGAACTCGCGCAGGAGGCGCTGCAACGCAAGAACGCGGCGGCTGCGGCCGATCAATTGAAGCTCGCGCTTGCAGCGAACCCGCAGAACGTCCGCGCGACGATCCTGTCCGGCGACGCCGCGCAGGCGGCGGGCGATCACGCGGCCGCGATCGAGCACTGGAAGCGTGTCGAAGCGCAGAATCCGGCGTATCTGCCGCTCGTCGCCGACAAGCTGATGAAGGCCTACGTCGCGCTCGGCAAGCCGGTCGAGGGTGCCGAGCTGCTGATGGGCTACGTCGATCGTTACACGTCGAACGACCTGCTCGATATTGCTTATCAGCATATCGCCGGGTTGCGCGGCCAGGAAGCGGCGCACACACTCGCGCGTACGCAGATGGAGAAGTCGCCGAACCTGTCGGGCATGCTGCACCTGCTCGATGCGCAGATCGCGGCCGCCGACGAGCCGCGCCGTAAGGAACTCGAAATGATGCGTGCGCTGATCAAGCAGCGCACCAAGAATCTGCCACGCTATACGTGCCAGAATTGCGGTTTCCGGGCACGGCTCTTCTACTGGCAGTGCCCCGGATGCAGCGGCTGGGAAACCTATGCGCCGCGCCGCGTCGAACCTGCGATGCCGGGCTGATCCCGGCGTTCGACGCGCAAGCGCTGCGGTTGTCGCCGGGCCCGGTCCGGCGGCCAAGTTTGTCATTTACCGGGACGTACCGGAACATCTATGAAAATCACCATCATCGGCACTGGCTATGTCGGTCTCGTCACGGGCTCCTGCCTCGCCGAGATCGGCCACGACGTCTTCTGTCTGGATGTCGATCCGCGCAAGATCGAGATCCTGAACAACGGCGGGATGCCGATTCACGAACCGGGCCTGCTGGACATCATCGCGCGCAACCGCGCGGCAGGACGTCTGCGCTTCTCGACCGACATCGAGGCGAGCGTTGCCCACGGTGAGATCCAGTTCATCGCGGTCGGCACACCGCCCGACGAGGACGGTTCGGCCGACCTGCAATACGTGCTCGAGGCCGCGCGCAACATCGGCCGGTACATGACCGGTTTCAAGGTGATCGTCGACAAGTCGACGGTGCCGGTCGGCACCGCGCAGCGCGTGCGCGCGGTGGTCGACGAGGCCCTCGGCGCGCGCGGCCTTGCGGGCAGCGTCGCGCACCGTTTCTCGGTCGTGTCGAATCCGGAATTCCTGAAGGAAGGCGCGGCAGTCGAGGACTTCATGCGCCCTGACCGAATCATCATCGGTGTCGACGACGACGAGACGGGCACGGTGGCGCGCGAGAAGATGAAGAAGCTGTACGCGCCGTTCAACCGCAATCACGAGCGCACGATCTACATGGACGTGCGTTCGGCGGAATTCGCGAAATATGCGGCGAATGCGATGCTCGCGACGCGCATTTCGTTCATGAACGAGATGTCGAATCTCGCCGACAAGGTCGGTGCCGACATCGAAGCCGTGCGCCGCGGGATCGGTTCCGATCCGCGCATCGGCTATCACTTCCTGTACGCGGGCGTTGGTTACGGCGGCTCGTGCTTCCCGAAGGACGTGCAGGCGTTGATTCGCACCGCGAGCGAAAACGGTCAGCCGCTGCGCATCCTGGAGGCCGTCGAAGCGGCCAACTCCGCACAGAAGGACGTGCTGATCGGCAAGATCGAGCAGCGCTTCGGCGCAGACCTGAACGGTCGCGAATTCGCGGTCTGGGGCCTCGCGTTCAAGCCGAACACGGACGACATGCGCGAGGCGCCGAGCCGTCGGCTGATCGCCGCGCTGCTCGGGCGTGGCGCGACCGTGCGCGCGTACGATCCGGTCGCGATCGACGAGGCGCGCCGTGTGTTCGCGCTCGATCTCGGTGAGGCTCCCGACGCGCTTGCACGCCTGCACTTCGTCGATACCCAGGACGCGGCCGTGACCGCCGCGGATGCGCTCGTGATCGTCACCGAATGGAAGGAATTCAGGAGCCCGGATTTCACTCGCCTGAAGGCCGAACTGAAGGCGCCGGTGATCTTCGACGGACGCAATCTGTACGAGCCGGACGCGATGGCCGAACTGGGCATCGACTACCATGCGATCGGGCGTCCGCATGTCGACCCCCAGTCCTCTCCCCGTGGATGAACGCACGATGACTACCCTTCGCGAAGTGGTGCCGGTACCGCGCGCGCAGCTCGCGCGTTCGCGCGTGCTCGTGGTCGGTGACGTGATGCTCGACCGCTACTGGTTCGGCAACGTCGAGCGCATTTCTCCGGAAGCTCCGGTTCCTGTCGTGCACGTGCAGCGCCAGGAAGAGCGGCTTGGCGGTGCGGCCAACGTCGCGCGCAACGCGGTGACGCTCGGCGGTCAGGCCGGGCTCCTGTGCGTGGTTGGCTGCGACGAGCCGGGCGAGCGCATCGTCGAATTGCTCGACAGCAGCGGTGTGACGCCCCATCTCGAACGCGATGCGTCACTGCCGACGACGATCAAGCTGCGCGTGCTCGCGCGCCAGCAGCAGCTGCTGCGCGTCGACTTCGAGGCGATGCCGACGCACGAGGTGCTGCTCGCCGGGCTCGCGCGTTTCGATGCGCTGCTGCCGCAGCACGACGTCGTGCTGATGTCGGATTACGCGAAAGGCGGTCTGACGCACGTGACCACGATGATCGAGAAGGCGCGCGCGGCCGGCAAGCCAGTGCTCGTCGATCCAAAGGGCGGCGACTGGGCGCGCTATCGCGGCGCATCGCTGATCACGCCGAACCGTGCCGAGTTGCGCGAGGTCATCGGCCAGTGGCAATCGGAAGACGACCTGCGCGCGCGTGTCGCGAAGCTGCGTGCGGAGCTCGATCTCGACGCGTTGCTGCTCACACGTTCGGAAGAGGGGATGACGCTTTTTTCCGCAGCGGGCGAACTGCACGCACCGGCGCTCGCGCGCGAGGTGTATGACGTGTCCGGCGCAGGCGATACCGTGATCGCGACGGTCGCGACGATGCTCGGTGCCGGCGTGCCGCTCGTCGATGCCGTCGTGCTCGCGAACCGTGCGGCAGGCATCGTGGTCGGCAAGCTGGGTACGGCCACGGTAGCCTACGACGAGCTGTTTCACTGAGCGCATTCGGCGGCGCGCCGAGCGGGCCGCACGTATTTCTTGCAGTTTTTCAGGCAGAACGACCATGACCATCATCGTCACCGGCGCAGCCGGTTTTATCGGCGCGAACATCGTCAAGGCGCTCAACGAGCGCGGCGAGTCGCGCATCATCGCGGTCGACAATCTGACGCGCGCGGACAAGTTCCGCAATCTCGTCGATTGCGAGATCGACGACTATCTCGACAAGACGGAATTCGTCGAGCGCTTCGCGCGCGGCGATTTCGGCAAGGTACGCGCGGTGTTCCATGAAGGCGCCTGTTCGGACACGATGGAAACCGACGGCCGCTACATGATGGACAACAACTTCCGCTACAGTCGCGCGGTGCTCGATGCGTGCCTCGCGCAGGGCGCGCAGTTCCTGTACGCGTCGTCGGCCGCGATCTACGGCGGCTCGACGCGTTTCGTCGAGGAGCGCGAAGTCGAGGCGCCGTTGAACGTCTACGGCTATTCGAAGTTCCTGTTCGACCAGGTGATCCGCCGCGTGCTGCCGAGCGCGAAGAGCCAGATCGCCGGGTTCCGCTACTTCAACGTGTACGGTCCGCGCGAGACACACAAGGGCCGCATGGCGTCGGTCGCGTTCCACAACTTCAACCAGTTCCGCGCGGAAGGCAAGGTCAAGCTGTTCGGCGAGTACAACGGTTATGCGCCGGGCGAGCAGACGCGCGACTTCGTGTCGGTCGAGGACGTCGCGAAGGTGAACCTGTTCTTCTTCGATCATCCGGAGAAATCGGGCATCTTCAACCTCGGCACCGGCCGGGCACAACCGTTCAACGACATCGCATCGACGGTCGTGAACACGCTGCGCGCGCTCGACAACCTGCCGCCGCTGACGCTCGCGCAGCAGGTCGAGCAAGGGCTGATCGAATACGTGCCGTTCCCGGATGCGCTGCGCGGCAAGTACCAGTGCTTCACGCAGGCCGACCAGACGAAACTGCGTGCTGCCGGCTACGATGCGCCGTTCCTGACGGTGCAGGAAGGTGTCGATCGCTACGTGCGTTGGCTATCCGGCCAGGTTTAAGCCTGCGCGTCGCATCGCTAGACTGTGTCTCACGGTCGGCAGCCGCCGACCGTTTTCATCGGAGATCCAGTACATGATCAGGAAATGGTTTGCCGCCGCCGCCATGTTCGGCGCGATCGCGTCGGCCTGGGCGGCCGTCGACGTCAACACCGCGAACGAAGATGCACTCGTCGGCATCAAGGGTATCGGTCCCGCGCGAGCGAAGGCGATTCTCGACGAGCGCGGTGCACGGGGGGCTTTCAGGAATGCAGACGATCTCGCATCGCGCGTGAAAGGCATGGGCGGCCATACGGTCGAGCGCCTTCAGCGGGAAGGGTTGACGATCGGTACGGCCGGCCCAGGTGCTGCGGCACCGGCCGCGGGCAAGCCCGCGGCGGCGACGCCGGCTGCGGCACCTGCCCGCACCGCGCAGAAGTAACGCACGCGAGACAAAGGGCTCCTTCAGCCGCCGTCGTTGCGACGGCTTCCCGCGGCATGCCGCGGGTTTTTTGCGTGCATGCTGCAAATGCACACTCGTCAATCGTGCGGCACATCTATTCCATCGTCACAATGGGGTTGCCGGCGCGAGCCCCGGTGCTGGTTTACAATCAATCGATTGATCGGCCTCGCACTCACGGTATCTCCATGGCTTACAAAACTATCGAAGACACGATCGGCAACACGCCGCTCGTGCAACTGGTCCGCCTGCCGGACGACGAGATTCGCGCACGCAACAACGTGGTGCTCGCGAAGCTGGAAGGGAACAATCCGGCCGGCTCCGTGAAGGATCGCCCGGCGCTATCGATGGTCAGCAAGGCCGAGGCGCGCGGTCGCATCAAGCCGGGCGATACGCTGATCGAGGCGACGAGCGGCAACACGGGCATCGCGCTCGCGATGGCAGCGGCGATCCGTGGCTACAAGATGGTGCTGATCATGCCGGAAGATCTGTCGATCGAGCGTCGCCAGAGCATGGCCGCTTACGGCGCCGAAATCATCCTGACGCCCGTAAAGGGCGGGATGGAACTGGCGCGCGACCTCGCGGAGCAGATGCAGCGCGAAGGCAAGGGGGTGATTCTCGATCAGTTCGGGAACCCCGACAATCCGATCGCGCACTACGAAGGAACTGGCCCGGAGATCTGGCGCGACACCGAGGGGCGCGTCACGCACTTCGTGTCGGCGATGGGCACGACGGGCACGATCATGGGCACGTCGCGCTTTCTGAAGGAACAGAATGCGGCGATCGAGATCGTCGGCGCGCAGCCGGAAGAAGGGTCGCGTATTCCGGGCATTCGCAAGTGGCCGGAAGCCTATATGCCGACGATCTTCGATCGCAGCCGCGTCGATCGCGTCGAGAGCGTGAGTCAGGCCGCGTCCGAAACGATGGCGCGTCGGCTCGCGGCCGTCGAAGGCATCTTTGCCGGCATCTCGTCGGGTGGCGCATGCGAAGTCGCGATGCGTATCGCGCGTCAGGTCGAGAACGCGACGATCGTGTTCATCGTCTGCGATCGCGGCGACCGCTACCTGTCGACCGGCGTATTTCCTGCCTGAGCCTGAACGGCATCAGCAGCGTCACGCGATAAAAAAGCGCCGCATGAGCGGCGCTTTTTCTTTGCGCGGACCGTGCTTACTGCGCCGGCGCTTCCGTGTCCGCCGCAGGCAGCTGCAGCGCGCCGTTCGCTTCCATCTGCGCCTTCACGGCTTCGCCGAGCTGGTACACGGCGAGTGCGTAGAAGAAGCTGCGGTTGTAGCGCGTCAGCACGTAGAAGTTCTTGAGGCCGAGCATGTATTCGGTCGCGCTTCCCGGCGACGGCAGATCGACCACGGTGACCGGCGTGCCAGCTTCGGTGGTGATGTTGACCATCGGCTCGTTGAGCGTCATGCCGGCGCGCAGAAGTTGCGACAGTGCCCAGTGCGGTTCGGGCTGACCGTCCGCGGCCGCCTGGGCAATGCCGAGGCTGCCCGTGTCGGGCGTGATTCGCCAGACTACCGGGCGATCGGTTTCCCAGCCGTGCTGCTTCAGGTAGTTCGCGACGCTGCCGATCGCATCGGCAGGACTGCTGCGCAGATCGACGTGGCCGCCGCCGTCGTAGTCGACCGCATACTCGCGGATGCTGCTCGGCAGGAACTGCGGGATGCCGATCGCGCCCGTGTACGAGCCGAGCACGGTAGTCGGGTCGAGCTGGTTGTCGCGGGTCCAGACGAGGAAGTCCTCGAGATTCTTGCGGAACGTTGCCTGGCGACTGTCGCGATTCGGCGTGTCCGGGTAGTCGAACGTGAGCGTCGTCAGCGCATCGAGCACGCGGAAGTTGCCCATGTAGCGGCCGTAGATCGTTTCGACGCCGATGATGCCGACGATCACTTCGGGCGGCACGCCGAATTCCTCGGACGCGCGCTGCAGCGTCGCCTGGTTCGCCTTCCAGAATTTCACGCCCGCGTTGATGCGGATCGGTTCGATGAAACGCGAACGATAGACGCGCCAGTTCTTTACCGAAGGCGTCGGAGCCGGCTTTACGAGCTTCACGGCGGTGGCCGAGTAGCTGATGCGCGAGAACAGCGCATGCAGGCTTGTGGAATCGAAGCCGTTGCGGCTCACCATCTCGTCGATGAACGCATCGACCTTCGCGTTGTTCGCGTAACGCTGCGGAACGATTTCCTCTTCGAAGGTCTGGCCTTGCGGCGCCGGTTGCTGCGGTTGCGCCTGCGCGACGCGCGTGCCGGGAGACTTCGCGGGCTGCGTCTGCGCGACGGCGGGCGCGGCCGCCACGGTAGCGGCGACGGCAGCAGCAACGAGCGGAACGCGAGCGCTGAACAGTGCGGAGAGGAGGGCGGCAGGCTTGCTGGAATTCATGTCGAAGCGGGCGGACAGGGCGATGGGGTTCGGCGCAGTATACCCGACGCATCCTGCGTGCCGGGGCGAAGCAGCGTACCGTTGTGGTAAGTTAGCGGCGAATTCGCGGCAGACGATGGACATTATTGATGGAGACCTGCGGCGCACCCCGCGTCGCGGATGACAGATTATGGCAACCGCCTTCTATACGCACCCCGACTGCATGCTGCACGAGATGGGGGAATGGCATCCGGAATGCCCGGCCCGCCTGTCGGCGATCCAGGATCAACTGATCGCGAGCCGCATCGACGACCTGATCGTGCACGAAACCGCGCCGTTCGCGAGCGAGGTGGCGCTGGGCCGCGTGCATACGCAGGCCCACATCGACTACATCCGCAGCATGACGCCCGTCGACGGCTACGTCGAGATCGATCCCGACACGCTGATGAACCGCGACACGTGGCGCGCCGCGCTGCGTGCGGCCGGCGCGGCGATCGCGGCGACCGACGCCGTGATCGAAGGCCGCTACGCGAATGCGTTCTGCAGCGTGCGGCCGCCCGGCCATCACGCGGAGCCCGCGCGCGCGATGGGTTTCTGCTTTTTCAACAACGTCGCGATCGGCGCGCGGCATGCGCTAGACGTCCACGGCCTCGAGCGCGTCGCGATCGTCGATTTCGACGTGCACCACGGCAACGGCACCGAAGCCGCGTTCGCGAACGACGAGCGGGTGCTGATGTGCAGCTTCTTCCAGCATCCGCTATACCCGTTCTCGGGCGTCGATCACCAGGCGCCGAACATGGTCAACCTGCCGATGCCTGCGCGCAGCAACGGGATGGCGATCCGCGAAGCGGTCGACATGTTCTGGCTGCCGCGTCTCGACGCATTCAAGCCGCAGATGCTGTTCGTGTCGGCCGGTTTCGACGCGCATCGAGAGGACGACATCGGCAGCCTCGGTCTCGTCGAGGCCGATTTCGAATGGCTGACCGCGCAGATCGTCGACGTCGCGCGCCGGCATGCGCAGGGCCGCATCGTGAGCTGTCTCGAGGGCGGCTACAACCTGTCCGCGCTCGGCCGCAGCGTCGTGGCGCACCTGCGCGTGCTGGCCGGCATCTGACCGGGAGCGGGGCGGGGCGCGCTCAGCGCGCCTGCACGTGCGCGTGAATCCACTCGATCAGCGCATCGATCACGCGGTCGCGCTCGAGATCGTTCATCGTTTCGTGGAACCCGCCTTCGTATAGCGTCAGCGTGCGATCGGGCGAGCCGACGCGTGCGCCGAACGCGCGGCTTCCGTCGGGCTCGGTCAGCTTGTCCTCGGTGCCGTGATAGACGAGCACCGGCACGCGCAGCGCGCCGCGACCGCGCTCGATGCGCGCCATCGCGTCGAGGATCTCGGCGCCGGTGCGCGCCGGCACCGCGCCGTGGTGCACGAGCGGGTCGGCACGATTGGCCGCGACGACGGCCGGATCGCGCGACAGCAGCGCCGCGTCGATCCTGATCGCGGGGAAGCTCGGCCACACGCGGCTGATGAAGCGGCTCATCGCGAGCATCCAGCGCGGCACGTCGCGTCCCGGCGCGAGCGCCGGGCTCGACAGCACGAGGCCCGCCAGCGCGTGGCCGCGAATCGGCGCGCGTTCGATTGCATACAGCGCCGCGACGGCGCCGCCCATGCTGTGCCCCATCAGGAAGAGCGGCGTATCGTCGCGGGCGGCTTCGGCGACGAGGGCATCCGCATCGTTCAGGTAGTCGTCGAAACGCTCGACCCACGCGCGTTTACCGGGCGACTGGCCGTGCCCGCGCAGATCGATCGCCAGCACGTCGATGCCGGCCGCGTTCAATCTGGACGCGAGCGCCGCGTAGCGGCCCGCATGCTCGGCGAGGCCATGCACGAGAGCAATCGTCGCGCGCGGCGGCTCCGTGCCGTCGCCAGCCGGCCAGCGATACGACGCCAGTTCGAGCCCGTCCGCGGTACGGAGCCGGCCCGTCCGCGGGGCGGGCGGCGCTGCCGTGTCCCGTGCTGCGATGGCGGCGGGTGCGGCGACCTGCGTGGTGGTGGCGGTCATCTGGCGGGTCCCCTGTTTGGTTGGCATCGGTGTTCCGGATCATAGTCGCGGCACTCACACGGCGGACCAGCAGTGCTCCTCTAATTTCGTCTGGTTATGAAAAGATCGAAATCGATTATTAAGTGGAATGAGGCGTTTGCGGTAAAATCGCCGGCTATTCCAGATGCATCGGCGGCCGACTGGCGGGCTTCGCCAGTCGGCCGCCGTTTTGTTTACATGATCGAATTACGCAATCTGTCGCAGCGTTTCCCCGGGCCGACCGGCTGGGTCGACGCATTGCACAACGTCAATCTGACGATCCCGCAGGGCGAGGTGTTCGGCATCATCGGCCGAAGCGGCGCCGGCAAGAGCACGCTCGTGCGCACCATCAACCTGCTCACGCGGCCGACCGAAGGCAACGTCGTCGTCGGCGGGCTCGATCTCACG
Source organism: Burkholderia sp. AU33545 (assembly GCF_020419685.1). NCBI lineage: Bacteria > Pseudomonadati > Pseudomonadota > Betaproteobacteria > Burkholderiales > Burkholderiaceae > Burkholderia > Burkholderia sp. AU33545. The sequence continues at coordinate 540,178 of NZ_JAIZRQ010000001.1, forward strand.
CTGCTGTCGGCCGGCGCGCTGCGCGAAGCGCGCCGCGAAATCGGCATGATCTTCCAGCACTTCAACCTGCTGTCGTCCCGCACGGTCTTCGACAACGTCGCGTTGCCGCTCGAGCTTGCTGGCGCGAGCCGTGCCGACATCGAGGCCGCCGTGCTGCCGCTGCTCGACCTCGTCGGGCTGTCCGCGCAGAAGGACCGCTACCCTGCGCAGATCAGCGGCGGCCAGAAGCAGCGCGTCGGCATCGCCCGCGCGCTCGCGAGCAAGCCGAAGGTGCTGCTGTCGGACGAAGCGACGTCGGCGCTCGATCCCGAGACCACGCGCGCGATCCTCGACCTGCTGAAGCGCATCAACCGCGAACTTGGCCTGACGATCGTGCTGATCACGCACCAGATGGAAGTGATCAAGCAAGTGTGTGATCGCGTGGCGGTGCTCGACGCGGGTCGCGTGGTCGAGGAAGGCCGCGTGATCGACGTGTTCCTGCAGCCGCATCACGAAGTGACGCGCGCGCTGATCGGCGACGTGATCGCGCAGGAACTGCCGCCCGCGCTGAAGGCACGCGTGGCCGAGCGGCTGAAGACGGGCAGTGGGCATTTGCTGCGGCTCGCGTTCACCGGCTCGGGTGTCGACCAGCCGATCCTGTCGGAGACGATTCGCCGGTACGAACTGGATTTCAACATCCTGCACGGCCAGATCGACGAGATCCAGGGGCAGGCGTTCGGGTCGCTCGCGGTGCTCGCGGGCGGCGAACCGGGCAAGGTCGGGCAGGCGCTCGCGTTCCTGCGCGAGCAAGGTGTGGTGGTAGAGGAGCTTTCGTATGTTGAGTGAGATGTTCGATATGTTCGTGCAGTCGTTCTGGGAGACGCTGATCATGGTCGGCATCTCGGGAGCGGTCGGCGCGCTAGTCGGGATGCCGCTCGGCGTGCTGCTCTACCTGACCGACCGCCAGGGCGTGCTGCAGAACCTCGGCGTGAATCGTGTGCTCGGCGGCATCGTGAACGCGGTGCGCTCGACGCCGTTCATCATCCTGTTGGTTGCGGTCATTCCGTTCACGCGGCTCGTCACGGGGTCGTCGATCGGCACGGCTGCGGCGGTCGTGCCGCTGACGCTCGCGGCCGCGCCGTTCGTCGCGCGACTGGTCGAGACCGCGCTGCGCGAAGTCGACCGCGGGCTGATCGAGGCCGCGCAGTCGATGGGCGCGACGACGTCGCAGATCGTGTTCAAGGTGCTGCTGCCCGAATCGCTGCCTGGCATCGTCGCGGGCCTGACGATCACGTTCGTGTCGCTCGTCGGTTATTCAGCGATGGCCGGTGCGATCGGCGGCGGCGGGCTCGGCGATCTCGGGATCCGCTACGGCTACCAGCGCTATCTGCCGGAAGTCATGTGGACGGTCGTCGCGATCCTGATCGTGTTCGTGCAGATCGTGCAATCGTTCGGCGACTGGCTCGTGCGCCGGCTGAGCCACAAGTAAAACGACATTCATTGGTAGGGGGAGACGATGCAACGACGCTTCATGTTGAAGTTCGCGGCCGCACTCGGCGCGGCCGCGCTGTTCGCGAGCGCGCACGCGCAGGCCGAAACCATCAAGGTGGGCGTGACGGGCGGTCCGCACGCGCAGATCATGGACGTGGTGAAGAAGGTCGCGGCCAAGAGCGGCCTCGACATCCGCATCGTCGAGTTCTCGGATTACGTGCAGCCTAACGCGGCGCTCGCGTCGGGCGATCTCGACGCAAACAGCTACCAGCACGATCCTTATCTGCAGGCGCAGGTGAAGGATCGCGGCTACAAGCTGATCAAGGTCGCGGATACCGTCACATTCCCGATGGGCATCTATTCGAAGCGGGTGAAGTCGCTGGCCGAGCTGAAACCCGGCGCGCGCATCGCGGTGCCGAATGATCCGACCAATGGCGGCCGCGCGCTGCTGTTGCTGCAGAAGCAGGGGCTGCTGAAGCTGCGTGCGGACGCCGGGTTGAAGGCGACGCCGCTCGACATCGTCGACAATCCGCGCAAGCTGAAGATCGTCGAACTCGATGCGGCGCAGATTCCGCGTTCGCTCGGCGACGTCGACGCCGCGGCGATCAACACCAACTACGCGATGGAAGCCGGGTTGAAGCCGAAACAGGACGCGATCGCGATCGAGGGCCCGAACGGCCCTTACGCGAACGTTCTCGCGATTCGCGACGCCGACCGGAGCAAGCCGTGGGTCGCGAAGCTGGTAGCGGCCTACCATTCCGCGGAAGTGAAGCAGTTCATCGAACAGAAGTTCGGCGGCGCGGTCATCGCCGCCTGGTAACACGTGGTGCTGGGCGCGCCCGGTGACGATTAGAGTTGATGATCGAAAACCCGGGCTTTGCGTCCGGGTTTTTTCTCTTTTAAAATAGAACGACCGTTCGCTATTGCCGGCGCGCCGAAGAGGAGCGTTATCCTCGATAGCCGCGATGGATTGGTCCGCTTGGCCGCGCAGTCATGAGGCCTCGCTATAGAATGGCCTCTGGTCGTATTCGTAACTTTGGAGCGTGTGCATGAAAATCCTGGTGCCAGTGAAAAGAGTGGTCGATTACAACGTGAAGGTCCGCGTGAAGTCGGACAACACGGGCGTCGACATTGCGAACGTGAAGATGTCGATGAACCCGTTCGACGAAATCGCGGTGGAAGAAGCGGTGCGCCTGAAGGAAGCGGGTGTGGCGACCGAAGTGATCGCGGTGTCGGTCGGTGTGACGCAAGCGCAGGAAACGCTGCGTACGGCGCTGGCGATCGGCGCGGATCGCGCGATCCTCGTCGAGTCGAACGACAGCGTCGAGCCGCTGGCGGTGGCGAAGATCCTGAAGGCGCTGGTCGACAAGGAACAGCCGCAACTCGTGATCCTCGGCAAGCAGGCGATCGACGACGATTCGAACCAGACGGGCCAGATGCTGGCTGCGCTGGCAGGCCTGCCGCAAGCGACGTTCGCGTCGAAGGTGACGATCGCCGACGGCAAGGCAACGGTCGCACGCGAAGTCGACGGCGGCGCGGAAACGCTGTCGCTCACGCTGCCGGCGGTCGTCACGACCGACCTGCGCCTGAACGAGCCGCGCTACGTGACGCTGCCGAACATCATGAAGGCGAAGAAGAAGCCGCTGGAAACGGTGAAGCCGGAAGACCTGGGCGTGGACGTCACGCCGCGTCTGAAGACGCTGAAGGTGGCCGAGCCGCCGAAGCGCGCGGCCGGCGTGAAGGTGCCGGACGTGAAGACGCTGGTCGAGAAGCTGAAGACCGAAGCCAAGGTGCTGTAAGAGGGAGCGGAAAGAAATGACGATTCTGGTGATTGCAGAACATGACAACGCGTCGATCAAGGCCGCGACGCTGAACACGGTGGCGGCGGCCGCGAAGATCGGCGGTGACATTCACGTGCTGGTCGCGGGGCACAACGCGCAGGGCGCGGCCGATGCCGCAGCCAAGATCGCAGGCGTGTCGAAGGTGTTGCTGGCCGACGCGCCGCAGCTCGAAGCGGGCCTGGCGGAAAACGTCGAAGCGACCGCGCTGAACATCGCGAAGGACTACTCGCACATCCTCGCGCCGGCAACCGCCTACGGCAAGAACATCGCGCCGCGCATTGCCGCGAAGCTGGACGTCGCGCAGATTTCGGACATCACGGCGGTCGATTCGGCCGATACGTTCGAGCGCCCGATCTACGCAGGCAACGCGATCGCGACGGTGCAGTCGAGCGATCCGATCAAGGTGATCACGGTGCGTGCAACGGGTTTCGATCCGGTGGCGGCGGAAGGCGGCAGCGCGTCGGTCGAGAAGATCGAAGCGGCGGCAGATGCAGGCAAGTCGCAGTTCGTGAGCCGTGAGGTGACGAAGCTGGACCGTCCGGAGCTGACGTCGGCGAGCATCATCGTGTCGGGCGGCCGCGGTCTGGGTAGCGGTGAAAACTACACGAAGGTGCTGGAGCCTCTGGCCGACAAGCTGTCGGCAGCGCTTGGCGCATCGCGCGCGGCAGTCGATGCAGGCTACGTGCCGAACGACTATCAGGTCGGCCAGACCGGCAAGATCGTTGCGCCGCAGCTGTACATCGCGGTGGGCATCTCGGGTGCGATCCAGCACCTGGCCGGCATGAAGGATTCGAAGGTGATCGTCGCGATCAACAAGGATCCGGAAGCGCCGATCTTCAGCGTGGCCGATTACGGCCTCGTCGGCGACCTGTTCGCGCTCGTGCCGGAACTCGTGAACGAACTGGGCTGACACGGTGTGACTTGACGCATCGGCGGCAAGTACGCAGGACGAGGGGGCGCGATACGCGCCCCTTTTTTTGTGCGACGACAGAAGCGGGCGGGGTGTTCTGTCGGGCAGCGAGCCGTGCTCGCTCAATGCCGCGCCGAACATGTCGTCGTGCGGACAGGTGGGCCAGAAGCGTTGATCGTCGGCGCGAATGGCAACGACCGTGCGCGAGTCGACGGAGGCTCTGTTCCGAGCCCGCAACGCATTCGCTGTAACGAAAAAGGCGCCCTCGGGGCGCCTTCTTGGTTGATGCGGACCGGCCTGCGTCGCGGCGGGCCGTTCCGACTTATGCGTATGCCGGGCGCGTCTGGCCGGCTACGTCCTTCAGGTAGCGATGCACCGACAGGTCGTCGGCCTGGATTGCCGGCTTCTTGCCCGAGATCAGGTCGGCGAGCAGTTGGCCCGACCCGCACGACATCGTCCAGCCGAGCGTGCCGTGGCCGGTGTTCAGAAACAGGTTCGAGACCGGCGTGCGGCCGACGATCGGCGTGCCGTCCGGCGTCATCGGGCGCAGGCCTGTCCAGAACGTTGCCTTCGACGTGTCGCCGCCGCCCGGGAACAAGTCGTTCACGCACATTTCGAGCGTCTCGCGACGCGCGGCACGCAGGTTCTTGTCGAAGCCGACGATCTCCGCCATGCCGCCGACGCGGATGCGCTGGTCGAAACGCGTGATCGCGATCTTGTAGGTTTCGTCCAGCACCGTCGACACGGGCGCGGCCGTCTCGTCGACGATCGGCGCGGTGATCGAATAGCCCTTCAGCGGATAGACGGGGATCTTCATCAGGTTGGAGATGAAGTCGGTGGAGTACGACCCGAGCGCGACGACGTATGCATCCGCGCGCACCGTCTCGCTGCCGCACTGCACGCCGGCGATCTTGCCGCCCGCGATCGCGAGCGCGTCGATCGGCGTGTTGTAGCGGAACTTCACGCCGAGCGATTCTGCGAGCGCCGCGAGGCGCGTCGTGAACAGCTGGCAGTCGCCGGTTTCATCACCCGGCAGGCGCAGGCCGCCCGTCAGCTTGTGCGACACGGCGGCGAGCGCCGGTTCGGCATTCTTGAGCTCGGCCGGCGACAGCAGTTCGAACGGCACGTTGGCTTCCTGCAGCACCGCCATATCCTTCGCCGCGCCGTCGAGTTGCTGCTGCGTGCGGAACAGTTGCAGCGTGCCGCCCGTGCGGCCTTCGTACTGGATACCCGTGTCGGCGCGCAGCGCCTGCAGGCAATCGCGGCTGTATTCGGCGAGGCGGACCATGCGCCCCTTGTTGACTGCATAGCGCTCGGCCGTGCAGTTGCGCAGCATCTGCCACATCCACTGGAGCTGGAAGCGCGTGCCGTCGAGGCGAATCGCGAGCGGCGCGTGCTTCTCGAACATCCACTTGACGGCCTTCAGCGGCACGCCAGGCGCGGCCCACGGCGCGGCATAGCCGGGCGAGATCTGACCTGCGTTCGCGAAGCTCGTCTCGAGCGCCGGACCGGCTTCCCGGTCGATCACCGTGACTTCATGACCGGCGCGCGCGAGGTAATACGCGCTTGCCACGCCCACCACACCGCTGCCCAGAATGACGACTCGCATAGCTGCTCCAGATGGAAGGATCAGGTCGAGGCCGGGCGCACCTGCGTCTCCGTGTAACCTCTAGCTGATCTAGTTTTTTGCGCTATGGTATTGTCGAATGTGTAGGTTTTGTTATCGTATTTTTCAGGTTTTCAGCATAAACAAATGAGAACGCAACGCCAGCCAGTACGCTCGCTCGACAAGCTCGACCGGCGCATCCTCAAACTGCTCCAGGACGACGGCCGGATGGCGATGAAGGACCTCGCGGAGCAGGTCGGGCTGACCGTCACGCCGTGCATCGAACGCGTGCGGCGCATGGAGCGCGACGGCGTCATCACCGGCTATCACGCACGCGTCGATCCGGGACAACTGGGTGCCGCGTTGCTGGTGTTCGTCGAGATCACGCTCGGCCACAAGGGCGGCAACATGTTCGAGCAGTTCCGGCGCGAAGTGATGAAGATCGACGAGGTGCTCGAATGTCATCTCGTGTCCGGCGACTTCGACTACCTGATCAAGGCGCGGATCGGTGAAATGGCCGACTATCGCAAGCTGCTGGGCGACATCCTGCTGCAGCTGCCTGGCGCGGTGCAGTCGAAGAGCTATGTCGTGATGGAAGAAATCAAGGAGACGCTGACGATCTCGGTCGGCGAATGACCCTGGCTATGGCCTACGGTCCGTCCCTCTATCTCTCCCTTGGCATGCTGCACCCAATACTGTATAAATGTACAGTATTGGGTGCAGGGGAATGGGTGAGTGCATGGACGGTCGGTCCGACAACGAATTTCCGATAGCGCCGCCGGCGCCCCGCAAGGGGCGTGGTGCGGTCGACAACCTCCAGGGGCGATACGAAACGGCGCTGCGTGAAGCGGTCGACGACGGCTGGACCCACGAATCGGTCGACACCGATCTGCCGGCTCCGCTGCGCACGCAGGTGTTCGAGGAGCGCGCGAAGAGCATCCTCACGCACAACCAGTCGCCGGACATACCGTTCAGCGTGTCGCTCAATCCGTATCGGGGCTGCGAGCATGGCTGCATTTACTGCTTTGCGCGGCCGACCCATAGTTATCTCGGTCTGTCGCCGGGGCTCGATTTCGAGAGCCGCATCTATGCGAAGGTCAACGCTGCCGAATTGCTCGAGCGCGAGATTTCGCGCAAGCGCTACGTGCCGGAGCCTATCGCGCTTGGCGTCAACACCGATGCATACCAGCCCGTCGAGCGCGATCTGCGCATCACGCGCAGCGTGATCCAGGTGATGCACGATCACGGGCTGCCGTTCGCCGCGATCACGAAATCGTCACTGATCGAGCGCGATCTGGATCTGCTGGCCCCGATGGCCGAGCGCGGGCAGGTGATGGCCGCGGTCACGATCACGACGCTCGATGCCGATCTCGCGCGTACGCTCGAGCCGCGTGCGGCGACGCCGGCGCGCCGGCTGCGCACGATCCGCGCGCTGCGCGACGCGGGCGTGCCGGTGGGCGTCAGCATTGCACCGATGATCCCGTTCGTCACCGAGCCGGACATGGAGCGTGTGCTGGAAGCCTGTGCGGAAGCCGGCGCAACGCACGCGAGTTACATCATCCTGCGGCTGCCGTGGGAGGTCGCGCCGCTGTTCAAGAACTGGCTCTCCGCGCATTTCCCCGATCGCGCGGAGCGCGTGATGAACCGCGTGCGCGACATGCGCGGCGGGAAGGACTACGACTCGGATTTCGCGAAGCGGATGAAGGGCGAGGGAATCTGGGCAGACCTGTTGCGGCAGCGGTTCCGTCAGGCCGTGAAGCGGCTCGGGTTGAACGAGCGCGCGAACGGCATTCTGGATCTGTCGCAGTTTCGCGGTGCGCCGGCGACCGGGGCGGCAGCGCAGCGCCCGATGGCGGGCGCAACCGGCGCGACGTCGCGTGACGACGTGCAGCTGAGGCTGTTCTGAGCTGACCGACACGCGTCGGTGCTTATTGCGAGATTTGCTTCGCCGCTTCGACTTGCGATTCGAAGTATGTCTGGAAGGACAGCGCGAGCGCGGTCATCAGCAGGAACGCACCGATCAGCAGCGAGAAGATCACGATGAAGATCACCGTCCAGCCTGACTGGCTGTGCTTGCCGGTATCGGCATTGAATTGCGCGTCCCATTTCTCGTCGGGGCGCAGGCCGTAGACGAGCGCGGCGAGGAACGCAGCCAGAAGCGAGATCGCACCCGGCACGGCGAGCCACCAGCCGAGGTTGGCACTGCGCTGGGTCGCGGCGAGCAGCAGGAAACCCGGGATCCCGACGATCGTCGCGAGCAGGTGCGCCCAGCCGTACACGTCGCGAAAGCCGTACAGGTAGAAGCGGTGCGCACCGAGCGAGCCGAGGAGGAACGCGAGGGCGGCGGTGAGCGTCTTGGAGCGAAAGCGGCGGGACGACGATGCGGTGCTGCTGGACATGGATGGCGGCGGATTATCGTTGGCATGGGCGGCCGGCAGGCCGGCGCGGGGCGCGTGGCCCGGCAGGCATTCTACGATGCCCGGTCCGGCCGGGTCACCCCTTGCCTGCGTCAAGGTGCCGCATAGGTGACGCGATAGATGGTGCCTGCGTAGTCGTCGCTGACGAGCAGCGAGCCGTCGGGCAGCGGCAGTACGTCGGCCGGGCGCCCCCACACGGTGCCGTCCGCTCGCAGCCAGCCGGTGATGAACGGTGTCTGGCTTGCGTGGCTGCCGTCGGCCGACACGACCGCGCGCATCACGCGATAGCCGACCTTCGTGCTGCGATTCCACGAACCGTGCTCGGCAATGAAGATGTTGTTGCGATAGGACGCCGGAAACATCGGCCCCGTATAGAAGCGCATGCCGAGTGCCGCGACGTGCGCGCCAAGTTTCAGCACGGGCGGCACGTAGCGGTGGCACACGTCGGCGCTCCCGAATTCAGGGTCAGGCGTGTCGCCGCCGTGGCAGTACGGAAAGCCGAAATCGAGGCCTGCGCGCGGCGCACGGTTCAGTTTGTCGTCGGGCACGTCGTCGCCCATCAAGTCGCGCCCGTTGTCGGTGAACCACAGCTCGCGCGAATCGGGGTGCCAGGCAAAGCCGACGGTATTGCGCACGCCGCGGGCAAACACTTCTCGGCCGCTGCCGTCCGCGTTCATGCGTGCGATGATCGCGTATCGGCCGCGATCGGCGAGGCACACGTTGCACGGTGCGCCGGTTGGCACGTAGAGCTTGCCGTCGGGGCCGAATGCGATGAATTTCCAGCCGTGATGATGATCGGTCGGCAGCGCGTCCGTCACGACCGCCGGCGCCGGAGGACTGGCGAGCCGGTCGTCGATGTGGTCGAGGCGCAGAATGCGCGACACGGCGGAGATATAGAGCGCGCCGTCGCGATACGCGACGCCGACGGGCATGTCGAGCCCCGATGCGATCACGTATCGGGCCGTGATCCGGCCCTCCTGCATCACAAATGCATGCACGCGACCTTCCTGCGACCCGACATACAGGATTCCGCGGGGCGACCATGCCATTTCGCGGGCGGTCGGCACGGCGTCGGTCAGCACGTCGACATGGAAGCCGGATGGCACGACGAGTTTGTCCACCGGCGTTGCGGCGCAAGCCGCGGTGGCTGCAAGACAGGTGACGAGGCCGGTCAGCAAGCCCGCGAGGCGGTGCTGCGCGCGGCGCGCCTGGGTGACGCAAAATAGCGGCATGGCGGCGGTGAGCGTCGTGGACACGACGATTGTATGCCTGGCGCGCAGGGAGTCCGTGGAATTTTTGCGCGTAAGTGTTTGTTGTGGCTTTGGTTTCCGGCTATAATCGCACGTTTCAGTAGTTTCGAACCCGGTTTCCCCGAAGGATTTCATATGGTTATCATCCGTCTGGCTCGCGGCGGCTCGAAGAAGCGCCCGTTCTACAACATCGTCGCTACCGATTCGCGCAACCGTCGTGACGGCCGCTTCATCGAGCGCGTCGGCTTCTACAACCCGGTCGCTACGAAGGGCGAATCGCTGCGTATCGCTCAGGACCGTCTGACGTACTGGCAAGGCGTTGGCGCGCAACTGTCGCCGACCGTTCAGCGTCTCGTGAAGGAAGCGCAAAAGGCGCAACCGGCTGCCTAACATGGCGCGGTGTGCCGGTCGTGCCGGCTGCAAGGAGCATTGATGTCCGGTCACGATTCCGGTAACGCAAAGCGCGGGCGAGCGTCGTTTGGCGCATTCGTCCGCAAGCCGGTCGAGCGCGACACTGTCGCGAGCGCCGGTGAGGCTGCCGAGTCGGGCAGTCTCGAGGCGGTGCAAGCCTGGCCCGACGATGCTGTCGAGGTCGGGGCGGTAGTCGACGCCTACGGCCTGAAAGGCTGGGTCAAGGTGGCGACGCATGCCGACGCCGGTCGTGGCGGCGATGCGTTGCTCAACGCGCGCTGCTGGTGGCTGGAACGGGGTGGGGAGCGGTTGTCCGCTCGCATCCTGCAGTCGAAGACGCACGGCGACACTGTCGTCGCGCATACCGCGGGTGTCAGCGACCGCGATGCCGCGCTGGCTTTGCGCGGCTTTCGCGTGTTCGTGCGCCGGGAAGATTTCCCGGTATTGGCCGCGGACGAATTCTATTGGGTCGACCTGATCGGCCTCGAGGTCGTCAACGAGCAATCGGTGGCGCTCGGGACGGTGAGCGGGATGATCGACAACGGCGTGCATTCGATCATGCGCGTCGAGTATCCGGCAGTCGGCAAGGATGGTCGGCCGACCACCGGCGAACGGCTGATTCCGTTCGTCGGCGTCTACGTCAAAACGGTGGATCAGGCGGCACGTCGCATCGTCGTCGACTGGGAAGCCGATTACTAATGAACCAGGTTACGGAGAGCGCGGTGCAGTTTGACGTCGTCACGCTCTTTCCCGAAATGTTCCGCGCGCTGACCGACTGGGGTATCACCAGCCGTGCCGTGAAGCAGGGGCGCTTCGGGCTGCGCACCTGGAATCCGCGTGATTTCACGACGGACAACTACCGCACGGTCGACGATCGCCCGTACGGCGGCGGTCCGGGCATGGTGATGCTGGCCAGGCCGCTCGAGGCTGCGATCGGTGCGGCGAAAGCAGCGCAGGCGGAGCAGGGCGTCGCGAGCACGCGTGTGGTGATGATGTCACCGCAAGGTGCGCCGTTCACGCACGAACGTGCGGTGCGAATGGCACAGGAGCCGGGTGTCATCGTGCTGTGTGGCCGCTACGAGGCGATCGATCAGCGTCTGCTCGACCGTTGCGTTGACGAGGAAATCAGCCTCGGCGATTTCGTTCTGTCCGGCGGCGAACTGCCGGCGATGGCGATGATGGATGCCGTTGTGCGCCTGCTGCCCGGCGTGCTGAACGATGCGCAGTCGGCCGTGCAGGACAGCTTCGTCGACGGGCTGCTTGATTGTCCGCATTACACGCGCCCCGAGGAGTACGAGGGGATGCGCGTGCCGGACGTGCTGCTCGGTGGCCATCATGCCGAGATCGAGCGGTGGCGGCGCCAGGAAGCATTGAGAAATACGTTGCGGAAGCGGCCGGACCTGATCGTCCGGGCGCGCCGCGAGAAGTTGTTGAGCCGTGCCGACGAGGCCTGGCTTGCGAACCTCGCACGCGAAGCGAAGAACGCCTCCTGAGGCGGCGTCGCGGGCGGGAAATGGCGGTGCCGTGCATGCGTGCGCGGCGCCTGATGTGAATCCATCCTCTATCGGGGCCAAGCCTGGAAGCAGGCGGGTGCAAACGCCGACAAGATGGCTTTAGGAGTCAGTGATGAATCTGATTGCAAAACTTGAGCAGGAAGAGATCGAGCGCGCGCTCGCCGGCAAGACGATCCCCGAATTCGCCCCGGGCGACACGGTGATCGTGAACGTGAACGTGGTTGAAGGTAACCGCAAGCGCGTTCAGGCGTACGAAGGCGTCGTGATCGCGATTCGCAACCGTGGTCTGAACTCGAACTTCATCGTCCGCAAGATCTCGTCGGGCGAAGGCGTCGAGCGTACGTTCCAGACCTACTCGCCGCTGCTGGCGAGCATCGTCGTGAAGCGTCGCGGTGATGTGCGTCGTGCGAAGCTGTACTACCTGCGCGAGCGTTCGGGCAAGTCGGCTCGAATCAAGGAAAAGCTGGTGTCGAAGGATCGCGCCGCAGCAGCTTCCCAAGAGTAAGAGCTGTAAGGAAAAAGCACCCACCCGGGTGCTTTTTTCATTCTGGCGCGACAATATGCTCGATACGTCACGAACTCGAGACCCCGATTGAATCGCCGCCCCATCATTGATCCCGAAGTGCTGCCGGTCGAAGGCACCGGCGCCGGCCTGCCGTCCATCGAATCCCGCTTGATGACGCCGCCCGGGCTGCGCGAGCGTTTCGCGCGCACGCTCGAATGGAGCGTCGAGCCCGGAGAGGTACGGCTGCAGGAGGGCGTCGATCCGCGCAGCGCTGCCGTTCTTATCCCGCTCGTCGTTCGCGAGAGCGGTCTCACCGTGCTGCTGACCCAGCGCGCCGATCACCTGAACGACCATGCCGGGCAGATCAGCTTTCCCGGTGGTCGCCGCGAGCCGTTCGATCGCGATGCGACGGCGACCGCGTTGCGCGAGGCGAAGGAAGAAATCGGCCTGGCCGCCGAACCGGTGGAGATTCTCGGTGCGCTGCCCGACTACCTGACGGGGACCGGCTTCTGCGTGACGCCCGTCGTGGGTCTCGTGCATCCCCCGTTCACCGTGCAGGCCGACACGTTCGAAGTTGCCGAGATTTTCGAGGTGCCGCTCGCGTTCCTGATGAGTCCGTCGAACCACCAGGTGCGCGTGTTCCGCTGGGAAGGCGGCGAGCGTCGTTTTTTTGCGATGCCGTATCCGAACGGCGAATCGGCCGGGTATTACTTCATCTGGGGCGCAACTGCCGGCATGTTGCGCAATCTGTACCGCTTCTTGGCAGCTGGATAGCATCCCACCCGAACCTGCGCACGCGGCCGGCTGACGGCCCGTCGCGTCGGCAGCCATGCGCCCCTTACGCTGTGCTATCGTTATGCAAAAAATGACATAACTCCGAAGACGGCACCACGCATGACTTTCTTTTCGGTTCTTCTCGCCCTCATCATCGAACAGGTCCGCGCGTTGTCACCGAGCAATCCGGTGTTCGCGCTGTTCCAGTTTCATGCGGAAACCGTCGCCCATGGCCTCGACGCCGGCAAGCAAAAGCATGGCCTGCTCGCATGGATCGCAGTCGTGCTGCCGTGGGTTCTGGTCGTCGCGCTGATCTACTTCCTGCTGTTCAAGGTGAGCTTCGTGCTCGCGTTCATCTGGAACGTCGTCGTCGTGTATTTCACGCTCGGCTTCCGCCAGTTCAGCCACTACTTCACCGATATCCATCTCGCGCTCAACAACGACGACGTGCCGCGGGCGCGTGAAATCCTGCACGAGTGGACGGGCCTCGATACGGTCGACATGCCGGTCGGTGAAATCGTCCGCCATACGCTGATTCATGCGGTCGTTGCGTCGCATCGCCACGTGTTCGGCGTGTTCTTCTGGTACGTGCTGCCGATCGGTCCGGCCGGAGCCGTGCTGTACCGCATCTCCGAATATCTTGCGCGCAGCTGGTCGACGCCGGGCGACGATCGCACGGCCGCGTTCTCGACGTTCGCGCAGCGCGCGTTCTTCGTGATCGACTGGATTCCGTCGCGACTGACCGCGCTCGGCTTCGCGATCGTCGGCAACTTCGAGGATGCGATCTACGCATGGCGCAATCACACGCGCCAGTGGCCCGACCCGAACGACGGCGTGCTGCTCGCGGCCGGCAGCGGCGCGCTCGGCGCGCGCCTCGCGGGGCCGCTCGCGGAACCGTCGAGTCTCGACGCGTTGGCGGTTGGTGACAGCGGCCCGTTGACGGTCGGTGATGATTGCACGCCGCGCACGCTGCAGTCCGCGGTCGGCCTGGTTTGGCGCGCCGTGATCCTGTGGATGATCCTGCTGTTGATGCTGACGCTGGCCGTCTGGGTGTCTTGACGCGGCAGCGAACATGCGCGATGAAACGAAAAGGCCGGCTTCATGCCGGCCTTTTTGCTGTGCGTCCGGTCAGTCCGCTCAGTCGTCGAGTGGATCGCGTACGGCGCCGCATTGCCAGCATGCGGTGAACTGGGCCTCCAGCGCCTCGCCGCATTGGCGGCAGCGCCACGGAACGGCGCCGGCCGACGGGCCGTGCGACGCCGCATCGAGGAGCCGCCGGGCGAGTGCATCGTCGCGCTCGTCGTCGAGCCACAGCTCGGGGGCGCAAGCGTCGGCGGGCAAGCCGCCGAGCGCGCCGGTCGCGTAGCAGTTGTGCAATTCGCAGCCGATGCCGGCCACCTGCAGCACATTCGCCCAATGCTGCGCGGTGGCGAGATCGGGGGCCTTGAAACGCATCGCGGCTCCTGTCGGTGAAGGCCGGGCCGGCCCCGGCCGCCTTCTGTCCGCCGTGCGGTCAGCGGACGATCTGGCTTGCCTCGTGCACGAGCTGCGCGTAAAGCGCATGCCGCGACGGTGAAATGCGGCGGTCGGAGACTGCTTCGAGAATCGCGCAGCCCGGCTCGTGCAGATGATGACAATTATAGAAACGGCAGTCCGCGAGCAGCGGGCGGAATTCCGGGAACGCGCGCTCGAGGCGGCCTTCCGTCAGGTGGTAGAGGCCGAATTCCTGGAAGCCCGGCGAATCGATCAGTGCGCCGCCGCCTTCGAGCGGGTAGAGGCGCGTGAACGTCGTCGTATGGCGGCCGCTGTTGAGCGCGGCCGAGATTTCGCGGGTCGCGGCTTCGGCATCGGGCACGAGCAGGTTCACGAGCGTCGACTTGCCCATCCCGGACTGGCCGAGCAGGATCGTCGAATGCCCGGCCAGATGCGGCATCAGTTGCGCGCGCGCATCGTCGGGCGAGCCCTTCACCGACAGTTCGAGCACGTCGTAGCCGAGCGCGCGGTAGGGCGCGAGGCGCTCGCGGGCGACCGGCAGCGCGGCCTCGACGTCGATCTTGTTCAGCACGACGAGCGGCTTCAATTCGTTCGCTTCGGCCGCGATCAGCGCGCGGCCGAGGAGGTCTTCGCTGAAATAGGGCTCGGTTGCGAGCACGATCAGCAGCTGGTCGAGGTTGGCCGCGAACAGCTTCGACTTGAACTGGTCGGAACGGTACAGCAGGTTGCGCCGCTCGCCGATCTCGACGATCACGCCCTGGTCCGCCGACGCCTGTTCGTACACGACGCGGTCGCCGACCGCGATCTCGCTTTTCTTGCCGCGGGGGAAGCACTGCAGCATCGGGCCGCCGTCGTCGGGCGCGACGATGTAGTGGCGGCCGTGCGCCGCGATCACGCGGCCTTCGACACGCGACGCGCCTGATGCGCGCGCAGCCGGCTTGCGGGAGGTCGGCCGGCTCATGCGTGCTGCATCAGGCGGTCGATCCGCTGCGACGCCGGCGGATGCGAGTAGTAGAAGGCCGTGTAGACCGGGTCCGGCGTGAGGGTCGACGCGTTGTCCTCGTAAAGCTTCACGAGCGCGCTGATGAGATCCTGCGCGTCGGTCTGGCTGGCCGCGAACGCGTCGGCCTCGAATTCATGCTTGCGCGACGTGAGGCTGCTGAACGGCGTCGCGAAGAACAGGAACACGGGGATCGCGAGGAAGAACAGCACGAGCGCGGCGCCCGCGTTGCTCGTGTCGAGCGAAGGCGTGACGCCAAGCCCCGTGTAGAACCACGTGCGCTGCGCGAGCCAGCCGAGCAGCGCGAGCAGCACGAGGCTCAGCACGAACGACACGAGCATCCGCTTCATTACGTGGCGGCGCTTGAAGTGGCCGAGTTCGTGCGCGAGCACGGCCTCGATCTCCTGGCCGGACAGCCGCGCGAGCAGCGTGTCGAAGAACACGATCCGCTTCGATGCGCCGAAGCCCGTGAAATAGGCGTTGCCGTGCGCGGAACGGCGGCTGCCGTCCATCACGAACAGGCCCTTCGCCGCGAAGCCGCACCGTTTCATCAGCGACTCGATGCGCGTGCGCAGCGCTTCGTCCTTCAGCGGTTCGAACTTGTTGAAGATCGGCGCGATGAAGGTCGGGTAGATCAGCAGCACGAGCATCTGGAATGCAACCCAGACGATCCAGGTCCACAGCCACCACAGGCTGCCGGCCTGGTTCATCAGCCACAGCACGACGAACAGCAGCGGCAGGCCGAGCACGGCGCCGAGCAGCGTGTTCTTCAGCATGTCAGTGAAGAACAGGCGCTTGGTCATGCGGTTGAAGCCGAACCGCTGTTCGATCCCGAACTGGCGGTAATACTCGAACGGCACGTCGATCACGCTCATGGTTGCGAGCACGGCGGCGACGAGCGCGACCTGCTGCCCGTAGCCGCGGCCGAACCAGCCCGTCAGCAGCGTGTCGAGGGCACCGACGCCGCCGAGCAGCGTGAGGCCGACCAGCACGGCCGCGCTGACGACGATTTCAAACATCGCCAGCCGGGTGCGCTCGACCGTGTAGTCGGCCGCGCGTTGGTGGGCGGTCAGCGGAATAGTGGCGCTGAACTGCGCGGGCACGCCGTTACGGTGTGCGGCGACGAAGCGGATCTGCCGCGACGCGAGCCACAGCTTGGTGACGACCATCGCGAGCACGGCGAGCGCGAACAGCAGGGTGAACGAAGAGGGTGACATCGAAGGCGCCAAAGGGTTCTATGCGAGAATTATATGTTCTTGCGGACCGGGCCCGCTCACGCGATGCCGGCCGCCCGGGCGGCGCCGCGCGCCGTCCGCCATTTTCCAGGATGACTCATGACCGATACCGCCGCTTCCGCCAGCCAGCCCGCGCTCGTGCGCAACGAGTTGAACCTCGTCTGGCTCGACATGGAGATGACGGGCCTCGACCCGGATAACGACCGCATCATCGAAATCGCGGTCGTCGTGACCAATTCCACGCTCGACATCGCCGTGGAAGGGCCCGTGTTCGCGATCCACCAGAGCGACGAAACGCTCGCGAAGATGGACGACTGGAACAAGTCGACGCACGGCCGCTCTGGCCTGATCGACCGCGTGCGCGCGTCGACCGTGACCGAGGCGGACGCCGCCGCGCAGCTGCAGGCGTTCCTCGCGCAGTACGTATCGCCCGGCAAGTCGCCGATGTGCGGCAATTCGATCTGCCAGGATCGCCGTTTCATGGCGCGCTGGATGCCGGAATTCGAGAAATTCTTCCACTACCGCAATCTCGACGTCAGCACGCTGAAAGAGCTGTGCCGCCGCTGGCAGCCCGCGATCTACAAGGGCTTCCAGAAGCGCGCGATGCACACGGCACTCGCGGACATCCACGAGTCGATCGACGAACTGAAGTACTACCGCGAGCATTTCCTGATTCCGGCCGCGTCGGCGCCGGCAGGCGAGTCCGCACCGGCCGCCTGAGCGGGCCGGCACGCGCTCAGCGCGGCGCGCGTTGAGCGCTCTTCGGCCGGAACGCCGCGACCACTGCGGCGTCGGTCTCGATGTACGGGCCGCCGATCAGATCGATGCAGTAGGGCACGGCCGCGAAGATACCGGGCACGGTCGACTTGCCGTCGGCGTCGCGCAGCCCTTCGAGCGTTTCCCGGATCGACTTCGGCTGGCCGGGCAGGTTGATGATCAGGGCCGCGTGGTCGGCCGTCTCGCGGATCACCGCGACCTGTCGCGACAGAATCGCGGTCGGCACGAAATTCAGGCTGATCTGCCGCATCTGTTCGCCGAATCCCGGCATTTCCTTCGTCGCAACGGCCAGCGTGGCTTCCGGCGTCACGTCGCGCCGCGCCGGGCCGGTGCCGCCGGTCGTCAGCACCAGATCGCAGCCTGCCACGTCGACGAGTTCTGCCAGCGTGGCGGAGATCGTCGGCGCGTCGTCCTGGATCAGCCGGGTTTCGGCGCGCCACGGCGAGCGCAATGCGCCGGCGAGCCATTCCTGCAGCGCCGGAATGCCCTTGTCCTCATAAACACCCGTGCTCGCGCGGTCGCTGATCGACACGAGGCCGACCACGAGCTCGTCCGGGTGGTTACGCTTCGTCGTCGTCATGGTCGTCTCCGGCGTCGTCGGCCGCTTCGTCATCCCCGTCGGGCGTACCGCTCGCGGTCTTGATCCACTGGAACAGCTCGCGGAAATAGCGCGGCGGCTTGCCTTGCTGCGCTTCCTTGCGCGCGTTGCGGATCAGCGTGCGGCCTTCCTGGATGTCGGCTTCGGGGTGCTGGCGGAGGAATTCGGTCAGCGCGTCGTCGTTGGCGAGCAGCTGTTCGCGCGTGCGCTCGATCCAGTGCAGGCGAGCGGTCGCGGCCTTGTTCACGCCTCGCTGGGCGTCCAGCGCGGTGCGCAGCGCGGCCGTTTCATCCTCGGTCAGCGAGCGCATCACGCGGCCAACGTACTGGAGCTGGCGGCGCTTGCCTTCGTGGTCGGTGATCCGACGTGCCTCGCGCACGGCGTCGGCGAGGTCCTCGGGCATCGGCATGCGCTTGAGCGCGTCCTTCGGCAGGTCGACCAAGGCCTGGCCGAGCTCCTGCAGCGCGTGCATCTCGCGTTTCAACTGGGATTTGCTGGGGCGATCGTAGCCGTTGCCGACGTCGTCGTCGGCATGCTCGATCGGCTGGATTCGGGTTTTGCGTGTCATGGGCGGCATTGTATCGCGGCGCGAACACCCCAAGCTTGTCGGTATGCGGCCCCGGACCTTGCTATGATCGCGGGATACGCAACATTTTGAACATGCGGGCGGCTCGCCCGCCACCGGATATCACGACGATGGCAGCCAATCTCGACGTACAAGCGCGCTATTTCCCGCACACGCAGGACCAGCTCAAAGAAATTGCCTCGGACATCCTTCGCCATGCGAAGGCGCTCGGCGCGACGGACGCCGCGACCGAAATCTCCGAAGGCGACGGCCTGTCGGTGTCGGTGCGCCGCGGCGAGGTCGAGACGATCGAACACAACCGCGACAAGATGGTCGGCGTGACGGTGTTCATCGGCAAGAAGCGCGGCAACGCGAGCACGTCGGACTTCTCGCCGGCCGCGATCAAGGATACCGTCGCCGCCGCGTACAACATCGCGCGCTTCACGGCCGAGGACGACGCGGCCGGCCTTGCCGAGGCCGAGCTGCTCGAAACCGACCCGCGCGACCTCGATCTCTACCACCCGTGGGCGCTGTCGGCCGACGAGGCCGTCGAGCTCGCGCGCCGCGCGGAGGACGCCGCGTTCGCGGTCAGTCCGCAGATCCGCAACTCGGAAGGCGCGAGCGTGTCGGCGCAGCATTCGCAGTTCGTGCTCGCGACGTCGCGCGGCTTCCTTGCCGGCTACCCGTACTCGCGACACTACATCGCGTGTGCGCCGATCGCGGGCACCGGCCGCCACATGCAGCGGGACGACTGGTATTCGTCGAAGCGCAGCGCGGTCGACCTCGCTGCGCCGGAAGCCGTCGGGCGCTATGCGGCCGAGCGTGCGCTGGCGCGGATGGGCGCGCGCCGTCTCGACACCCGCAAGGTGCCCGTGCTGTTCGAGGCGCCGCTCGCGGCCGGTTTGCTCGGCGCATTCGTGCAGGCCGTCAGCGGCGGCGCGCTGTACCGCAAGACGTCGTTCCTCGTCGACAGCCTCGGCAAGCCGGTG
Source organism: Burkholderia sp. AU33545 (assembly GCF_020419685.1). Lineage (NCBI taxonomy): Bacteria > Pseudomonadati > Pseudomonadota > Betaproteobacteria > Burkholderiales > Burkholderiaceae > Burkholderia > Burkholderia sp. AU33545. Next base: position 559,534 of record NZ_JAIZRQ010000001.1, read on the forward strand.
TTCGCACCGCACGTGCAGGTCGTCGAGGATCCGCACGTGCCGCGTGCAATGGGCAGCGCGCCGTTCGACGAGGAAGGCGTGCGCACGCGTGCGCGCAGCGTCGTCAGCGACGGTGTCGTCGAAGGCTACTTCCTGTCGACCTATTCGGCGCGCAAGCTCGGCACGCAGACGACCGGCAACGCGGGCGGTTCGCACAACCTCGCGCTGCGCAGTTCGAACACGCAGCCGGGCGATGATTTCGACGCGATGCTGAAGAAGCTCGGTACGGGCCTGCTGTTGACGGAGCTGATGGGGCAGGGCGTGAACTACGTGACCGGCGACTATTCGCGCGGCGCGGCCGGCTTCTGGGTCGAGAACGGCGTGATCCAATATCCGGTCGAGGAAATCACCGTCGCGAGCACGTTGCAGGAGATGTTCCGGCATATCGTCGCGATCGGCGCGGATTCGATCGTGCGCGGTACGAAGGAAACGGGCTCGGTGCTGATCGAGCAGATGACGATCGCCGGGCAGTAAGCGGCGCGGCGTCGGCCGCCACGAAACGAAAAAGCCCGACTGGCGTGAGTGCGCCGGTCGGGCTTTTTGTCGTGTGCCGCGTGTCAGTCGCGCTTGCGCGCGTAGACGACGAACGCATAGCCGAACGTGTTCGGCGCGGCGGCCTGGTGCGGATCGCGCGACACTTCTTGCCAGTGCGCGGGATCGGGCGCCGGGAACGACGCATCGCCGTCGAAGTCCGCGTCGATCTCGGTGACGACCAGCTTGTCGGCGAGTTCCAGGCCTTCCGCATAGAGCTGTGCGCCGCCGATCAGGAATGCTTCGGCCACCCCGTCGCGCGCGGCGAGCGCGAGCGCATCGGCGAGCGACGTGACGGTGTCGCAGCCGTCGAAGCGGCGCGCTGCGTCGCGCGTGACGACGATATTGCGGCGGCCCGGCAGCGGCCGGCCGATCGACTCGTGGGTCTTGCGGCCCATCACGATCGGCGCACCCATCGTCGTGCGCTTGAAGAACGCGAGGTCCTCGGGAAGTTTCCAGGGCAACTGGTTGTCGCGGCCGATGATGCCGTTGCGGGCGCGCGCGACGATCAGGGTCAACGTCGTCATGAAGGTCGGAGAAGAGGAGAACCGGAATGGCGCCGATTCTACCGGAATGGCGGCGTGCGACCGCATCGATGCGGATGCGCGGGCGCCTTGGCAGATTCCGGTCCGCCGCACCTCGCCGACGGTGGCGACGAGGTGCGGCCTTTGCGCCGTAATGTCCTGAATAAAAAGAGTGCCCGCCGGGGGACGGACACAAAAAACGGTTCGCGTCGAGATATCGGCGCTGTGTGGACTGACCTGACTCATCTCGCTCGTCTGTAATCCTCATCAATTGAGCGGCATGTGGCGTCGTGAGCAGATTATTGATGCACGCGGTTTCCGGCGTTTCCCTCCATCGCATGCTGTGCGTTGCCGGGAAGCGGAACAGGAATCGGTACCGGCAGCGGAGTAGGCGGAGCGAGCTCGTCCCACAGCGTCACCCATGTCTTGCTCGACGAACGCGGTTGGGGTGCGGCGACCGGCACGATACCGATGCGGTTGTCCTGTTGCGTGTGCGGCGCGTTATCGGCAAGCAGCATCGCGCGTTCGGGCCGCGCGCTTTCTTCCGCGCGGGCCGGCATGAACGGACACGCGAGCGCAAATGCAATCGTGATCTGCACACAAGACCGTGAAAAAAGTGTTCGCATGGCTGCCTTCTCCGATCCGTTGCACATTCAGCGAAATACATGCCATCGGGCGAAGAGCATTGTCGCGTCTGCGATTCGCGGGGGAGCATCGTGAATCGCAATCGAAAACGCCGGGAAATGTTTCAGGCGTGAAACGAAGGGGCTTGGGAGTACTGCGGATTCATTCGATACGCTTCAAGGATGAAAATCTGGGCGTGTGTCGATGCAGGTACGCGTCACTGCGCGTGTGCTTATGTGCAGATGATTGATAAACGTCGACCATTGAGCGATTCGGCCGCTCGCCCATTTGCGCTGCAATCGGTTTGTCGTATTCAGCGCCTATAACTAAGCCGTCGTGACCCAAAATAACTGGACGCGAGACAAGCGCCATCATGCGTGGCTGGTCGTCGCCGCGCATCGGCATGGCGAATCGAGCCGCTTCGGCTGACCCGGTTCGATCCTTTAGCACGCGACTTGGCGTGTGCTGCAATCGTTAGACGGTTGATGAACGGGGTGGGCATATGGGAGCCGAGCAGCGGCATGTGATCTATTTCTCGCGCGAGCCGAACGACGCGTTGCGCGGGCATTTCGACGAATGCGGGTGGCGCGTCGATCTTGCGGAAAGCGCACGCGACGTGCGGCGTGTCGTGCAGCACGGCGTGGCAACCGCCGGCCTGCTCGATTTCTCGCCGGGCTTTCGGCCGGCGGATCTGCGCGAACTCGAAACGTGTCTGAGCATCCAGCACATCGGCTGGATCGCGGCGACCCGGCGTGGGCAGTTGCAGGACGCGTCGCTGCGGCATCTCATTCGCGACTATTGCTTCGACTACGTGACGATGCCGTACGAGGCGTCGCGCATCGTCGAGACCATCGGCCATGCGCACGGCATGGTCGCACTGACCGACCCGGTGGCGGCGCCCGTCGGCGCCGGGCGCGCCGAAGGCGAGATGGTCGGCACCTGCGACGCGATGCTGGGACTCTTCAGGACGATCCGGCGCGTCGCCACGACCGATGCACCGGTGTTCATCTCCGGCGAATCGGGTACCGGCAAGGAACTGACGGCCGTTGCGATCCACGAGCGCTCGGCGCGCGCGCAGGCGCCGTTCGTCGCGATCAATTGCGGTGCGATTCCGTCGACGCTGCTGCAAGCCGAGCTGTTCGGCTATGAGCGCGGCGCTTTTACGGGCGCGAACCAGCGCAAGATCGGCCGTGTCGAGGCCGCGAACGGCGGCACGCTGTTTCTCGACGAGATCGGCGACCTGCCGCTCGAGAGCCAGGCGAGCCTGCTGCGATTCCTGCAGGAAGGCAAGATCGAGCGGCTCGGCGCGCATGTGTCGGTGCCGGTCGACGTGCGCGTGATCTGCGCGACGCACGTGAACATGGAAGCGGCGCTGCGCGACGGGCTGTTCCGCGAGGACCTGTTCCATCGGCTGTGCGTGCTGAAGATCGAGGAGCCGCCGCTGCGCGCGCGCGGCAAGGATATCGAGTTGCTGGCGCGCCACATGCTCGAGCGTTTCAAGGGTGATGCGCATCGCCGCCTGCGTGGCTTCTCGCCGGATGCGATCGCCGCGCTGTACGGCTATTCGTGGCCCGGCAACGTGCGCGAGCTGATCAATCGCGTGCGCCGCGCGATCGTGATGTCGGAGGGCCGGATGATTACCGCGGCCGATCTCGAACTCAACGAATTCGCGATCCTGGCGCCCGTCTCGCTGACCGAGGCGCGGGAAGCGGCCGAACGGCAGGCGATCGAGCAGGCGCTGCTGCGCCACCGCGGCCGTTTCGCCGATGCGGCGCGCGAACTCGGCGTGTCGCGTGTCACGCTGTACCGGCTGATGTGCGCGCATGGCATGCGCGATCGCAGCGACCCGCTGGGAGGGTTTTCGGCGCCGTTGCCGGAGGTTCCGCGTCACGCTTGCTAAAATTGGCGGGTGACGGCCGCCCTCGCGGCCGAAGGAACCCGCATGAAACAGTACCTCGACCTCGTTCGCACCATCCTCGACACCGGCACCTGGCAGGAGAACCGCACGGGCATCCGCACCATCAGCATGCCCGGTGCGATGCTGCGGTTCGACCTGCAGCAAGGTTTCCCGGCCGTGACGACCAAGAAGCTCGCGTTCAAGTCCGCGATCGGCGAACTGGTCGGTTTCCTGCGGGCATCGCGCAGCGCGGCCGATTTCCGCGCGCTCGGCTGCAAAGTGTGGGACGCGAACGCGAACGACAATGCGCAGTGGCTCGCGAACCCGTACCGCCAGGGCGTCGACGACCTGGGCGACGTGTACGGCGTGCAATGGCGCCAGTGGCCCGGCTACAAGGTGCTCGACGCGGGCGCCGACGCGCAGGTCGCCGACGCGACGCGCCGCGGTTTCCGGATCGTCACGCGCTTCGACGAGGACGGCGCGCCGAAGGTGCTGCTGTACAAGGCGATCGACCAGTTGCGCCAGTGTCTCGACACGATCATGGAGAACCCGGCCGATCGCCGCATTCTGTTTCACGCGTGGAATCCGGCCGTACTCGACCAGATCGCGCTGCCCGCGTGCCATCTGCTGTACCAGTTCCTGCCGAACGTCACGAAGCGCGAGATTTCGCTGTGTCTGTACATCCGCAGCAACGACGTCGGGCTCGGCACGCCGTTCAACCTGACGGAAGGGGCTGCGCTGCTGTCGCTCGTCGGTCGGCTGACGGGTTATACGCCGCGCTGGTTCACGTACTTCATCGGTGACGCGCATATCTACGAGAACCAGCTCGACATGCTGCAGCAGCAGCTCACGCGCGAACCGTACGACAGCCCGCGGCTCGAGATTGCCGAGCGCGTGCCGGACTACGCGAAGACGGGTGTTTATGCGCCCGAGTGGCTCGAGCAGATCGAGCCGTCCGACTTCTCGCTCGTCGGCTATCGGCATCATGAGCCGCTGACCGCGCCGATGGCGGTCTGAGCCCCGGCGGTCGACGGCGCGGCGGTGCGGGTTACGCGATCCGCGCCAGACGGAATGAAGAAGGCCCGACCGGCATTCGCCGGTCGGGCCTTTCCGTTTCATCGGGCGCGGTTACTGGCGGTGCCGCTCGTCGTGGCCGCCGGGCGGCGGGTTGCTCGGGTGCGGCGCCTCGACGTGCGGCGCCGGTTGCGGCCGTGGTTCCATGTGCGGCGCGGGCATCGACGGCCGCGGCTCCATGCGCGGAGCCTGCGGCTGCGGTCGCGGCATTTCGTGTACGGTCGGCGCGGGCGGGCGGTACTCGTTCACGCGCGGCGGCGCGACTTCGTGCCTTGGTGCCGGTTGCGCGAATTCGGGGCGCGGTTGCGGTGTCGGGGCGGCCCGCTCGGGCCGCGGCTGCGCATGCTGCGCCGGTGCCGCGAAGTCAGGACGCGGACGCGGCTGCGGAATCTGCGCGGTCGTATCGAGCCGTGGTTGCGGCAACGCGCGCGGCGTTTCCTGCCGCCCGCCGAGTTGCGTACTGGGCGCGGCTTCCGGATGCTGGGCCGGTGCCGCGCCGCGCACGGGCGGCAGTGCATTCTGTCCCGCTGCGTGGAGAGCCGTCGGCGGCGTCGGGCGCTGACGCTCCATCGGCGTATGCGGTTGCATCCACGCGGGCGCGGGCGCCGCGGCAGCATGCGTGTTGTCGTGCCCGGTCGGCGTGTTGACGGAGGTCGGCGGGTGCGGGACGCCATTTCCAGGGCCCATTGCCTGATGCGCAGCCGGATTGCCCGGTGCCTGCGGCGTGGCACCGTTCGTGAAGCGCGGCGCATTGGGGCCTTCGCCGTTCGTCGGCCGCGCGCCATTCGGCACGACAGGCATCGGCGCACCCGGCCGTGCGGCCAGTGCCTGTGCCGGGGCTGGCTGCCCGTCGCGCGGCGCGTGCGCCGGTTGCACGACAGGACCGTGCGGGTTCACGAGCTGAACGTTGCGCATCGCCCATGCACCGGCCTTCGGGTTGCCCGGAACGCGGACCGGGCGAGCCGTATAGTCGGCCGGCACGTTCGTCTTCGCGACGGGCGCGCCCGCGCCCGGCACGCGCCCGCCTTGCCGGGCGAGATGCGCGGCCGCCTGGTCCCGATATGCGGCCGGTACCGCCGGATTGCGCGTCGCGACGAACGTGTGCTGTCCGATCGTTGCCGGCGGGCGGTAGCTGGCCGTGCGCAATCCGCCGGTAAAGCTCTGGCGTACCGGCGCAATGCCGGGGGTGCCCGGCATCACGTGCGCGTTGCGCCATTGCTGCGGATCGACGCGCTGCGAGAAGTGCGCGACTGGCTGACCGTGCACGAACGCGGACGCCGGCACGGCCGTGATCGCGTGCGGCGCGCGGAAGTTCACGTACGTCTTGTTGATGTTCGTGATGTTGGTGATGTTCGTCACGTTCACGGTCTTGTTGACCGTCACGTTGTTGACCACGATGTTCCGGTTCACGCGATCGTAGTAATGCGGGCTCCAGCCACCCCAGCCGGGATGCCAGGCTTCGCCCGGGCCGAGTGCGAACCACGCGCAGCCGGCCGCGGCGACGCCGCCGACCGTCAGGGCGACGCTCCAGTCGGGACCGCCGCCTCCACCCACGAACGCGACGAGCGCCGGCGCGTAGACGGGCGGCTGGCTGACGACCATCGGGCCGGGCACCCATGCCCAGCTATCGTCGACATAGGCCCAGCGGCCGTAGTGATAGGGCGCGAAGCCCCACGGTGCATCGTCGACCCACGTCCAGCCCCACGGCGCTTGCCAGATCCAGTGACCGTCGTGATACGGCGCCCAGTCGGCCGGCGTGTCGTTCGGCACCCAGACCTCGCCGTAATTCGGGGTTTCGCGCCACGTACCGTTCGCGTCGAGGTCCTGATAGCCGGGAACGTCGCGCGATACGTAGCGGGCCGACACCGAGCGCTGCTCGGCCGCATCGCGGCTGGCGGCCCACTGGTCGAGCGCATCGGGGGCCGGTGCGGCCGATTGCTGTGCGACCTGCAGGTCGGTGCCGGTGAACACGACCTGCTGCCCGGGCGATAGCGGATACTGCCCGTTGCTGCCGTAGACGGTCGCGCTGCCGCTGCGGACGGTGACCGTCGTGGTCGCACCGTTCGGCGCGACATCGACGCGATAGTCGCCGGGGCCCGTGATGCCGAGCGCGAGATTGGGCGTATCGATTTCGTAGGTTCCGCCGGGCGGCAGATCGCGTACGTGGGTCGACACGGTGCCGAGCCCGACTTTCAGCTGCGTCGTGTTGTCGTCGAGGTTCAGGACCGACAGGTTCGTCGATTCGCCGAGACGCACCGCGGTCGAGCCGATGTGCAGTTCGGAGCGCGCGCCGGCATCGTTCCACAGCTGGTCGCCGGTCGTCAGCGGCCGGTTCACGGCGGCGTACGACCAGGTATCGGTGCCGGCGGGCTCCGTCGTCACGGCACCCGACATGTAGTTGAGCCGGGCGACGCGGCTCGGCGGATCGCCACCCGGTTGTCGGGCGGCGGCCGCATACGCCGCGGCCTGTGTCGCTTGCGCGAATGCGGACGGCAGGGTCGCCAGCGTGGCGACAGCGAGCAGCGTGCAGTGGGCGGTTCGCTTGAGCGTGAACAGGGAGGCCATGATGAGCGTCTTCGTCGTTATCGCGGCGCGTCGATTCGTGCCGTCGAGTTCACAATATCCGCTCGGCCTGTTTCAGTGCTCAGTGTTTTGTAAGTCGTATGGCACGCGATGTAACAAAACCTGTCCATCGCGCGCCGTTGTCATCCGGTCGCAATGCGCACGTCAAGCGGACGTAAGCCAGTCGTCGAAAATCTGCTGTCCGGGTACGGTGACGCGCAGCACGCGCGGCCGCACGGTGCGCTCGATCCAGCCGTGCGCGCAGAAGCTGTCGAGCAGTGCCGCGCCCAGCGCGCCGCCGAGATGCGGGCGGCGCTCGCTCCAGTCGAGGCAGCGGCATGCGAAACGGCGGCGGCGCGTGCGCTGCTGTGCGACGTCGATGCCCCAGCGCCCGAGCGCCTGCGTGCCGAGTTCGGTGGCTTCGATCGCATCGCCGTCCGCCTGCAGCCAGCCGCGTGCCGTGAGCCCGTCGAAGATGCGGACCGCGAGCTCGCCGGCCATGTGGTCGTAGCAGGTGCGCGCGTAGCGCAGTTCGGCCGGCACCGTGCGCGACGGCGGCGGCACCGGACGGTTCGGCGCGGCCGCGCGGGCCACGTTCGCGAGTGCCTCGAGCGACGCCGCGATGTCGACCGACGCGAGCCGGTAGTAGCGGTGCCGGCCACGCACGTCGAGCGCGAGCAGGCCACCTTCGGTCAGACGCGCAAGGTGGGCGCTCGCCGCGGAAGGCGACAGCCCCGCGATCATCGTCAGTTCGCCGGCCGGCCGCGCGCTGCCGTCCATCAGCACCCACAGCATCGCGGCGCGCCCGGGATCGGCGATCAGTGCGCCGATCCGGCTCAGGCCTGGAAAGTGGTGGTCGTCTTGATCGGTCATCGTCGTGTCTTGTCAGGCGGAATGCCTGCAGTGTAGGCGCTGCGCGCATTCGATGTTTCGCGTTCGGATGAAATGTCAGATGCGGCGGGGCGGTGTGCGCCCGCGGTTGCCGGTCGCGCGCGTAGAATGACCCGACGCGGCGGCAGTGGGCCGCCGGATGCGACACGATGCAACGATGAAGACGATTTTCTGCCTGTTGGCGGCCGCGTTCCTCTGCGCGGCCTGTGCCCAGGGCGGTGCGGGTGCCGCCGGCGCGCGGGGCGGCAGCCTCGAGATGTACGGGACGATCGACCAGGGCATCACGGTGCGCCGCTGACGGGCGCCAGCTTGCGGTGCCGATCCCGGGTCAGTGCGCGGGCGGGCGTGCCGTCGCTGCGGCACGGCGGGCACCGCGACGTGTTGCCGCAGTGCAACGTATAATGCGCCGATTGCAGTGCCCCCGCCGCCTGGAGCTACCACGATGTCCCAACCGTCCCCCGTACCGGCCGCCCTCGACCGCACCGAAACCGTATTCCGCTTCCTCGCCGAGCCCTCGTCCGTGAACTTTGGCGGCAAGGTGCATGGCGGCGCGCTGATGAAGTGGATCGACGAGGTCGCGTATGCGTGTGCGGCGGTCTGGTCGAGCCGCTATTGCGTGACGGTCAGCGTCGGCAACATCCGCTTCCAGCGGCCGATCCTCGTTGGCAACCTGGTCGAACTGAAGGCGCGCGTCGTCGCGACGGGGCGCACCAGCATGCACATCCATGTGTCCGTGCACGCCGGCGATCCGAAGGGCGGCGTACTGCGCCAGACGACCGATTGCCTCGTCGTGTTCGTCGCGGTCGATGAGAACGGCAACCCCGTGCCGGTGCCGCCGTTCGTGCCCGAGACCGACGAACAGAAGGTGCTCGCAAAATATGCGGCCGACGTGCGCGCCGCGCTCGACAAGATCGTCGAGATGAAGCCCGAGGAAGTGGCGAAGGGCACCGTCTGACGACAACGGGCGCCGCGCATGCGTGCCGCGCCCGTCATCGCGTCGCCTCCCCGCGATTACCGCGATCCGATCATCTCTTCGGGGCGCACCCACGCGTCGAATTCCGCCTCGGTCAGGTAGCCGAGCGCGAGCGCGGCGGCTTTCAGCGTCGTGCCTTCCTTGTGCGCCTTCTTCGCGATCTGCGCGGCCTTGTCGTAGCCGATGTGCGGATTGAGCGCCGTCACGAGCATCAGCGATTCGTTCAGCAGCAGGTCGATGCGCGCGCGATTCGGCTCGATGCCCACCGCGCAGTGGTCGTTGAAGCTCTGCGCGCCGTCGGCGAGCAGCCGCACCGACTGCAGCACGTTGTGCGCGATCATCGGCCGGAACACGTTCAGCTCGAAATTGCCGCTGGCGCCGCCGACGTTGACCGCGACGTCGTTGCCGAACACCTGACAGCACAGCATCGTCACGGCTTCCGACTGCGTCGGGTTCACCTTGCCCGGCATGATCGAGCTGCCCGGTTCGTTTTCCGGAATCGACAGTTCGCCGAGCCCGCAGCGCGGCCCGCTCGCAAGCCAGCGGACGTCGTTGGCGATCTTCATCAGGCCGGCCGCGACCGTCTTCAGCGCGCCGTGCGCGAACACCAGCGCGTCGGCGGCTGCCATTACCTCGAACTTGCTCGGCGCGGTGACGAACGGCAGCTTCGTCAGCCGGCCGATCTCGTCGGCCACGCGCACCGCGAACTCCGGATGCGCGTTCAGCCCGGTGCCGACGGCGGTGCCGCCGAGGGCGAGTTCGTACAGGTGCGGCAGCGCGGATTCGACGTGCCGGACGCCCTGGTCGAGCTGCGCGACGTAGCCGGAAAACTCCTGCCCGAGCGTGAGCGGCGTCGCGTCCTGCAGGTGCGTGCGGCCGATCTTCACGATGTCGGCGAAAGCCTTCGACTTCGCGTCGAGCGTCGCGCGCAGCGTGCGCAGCGCGGGCAGCAGGTGGTTGACAATCGCGTAGGCGGCCGCGATATGCATCGCGGTCGGGAACACGTCGTTCGACGACTGGCCGCGGTTCACGTCGTCGTTCGGGTGGACCTTGCGTGCTTCGCCGCGCTCGCCGCCGAGCAGCTCGCTCGCCCGGTTCGCGATCACCTCGTTGAGGTTCATGTTGGTCTGCGTGCCGGAGCCCGTCTGCCAGACCGCGAGCGGGAATTCGCGCGGATGCTTGCCAGCGATGATCTCGTCGGCCGCGTCGATGATCGCGCGCGCCTTTTCGTCGGCCAGCACGCCGAGCGACTGGTTCACGGCGGCCGCGGCACGCTTGACGATCGCGAGCGCGTGGATCAGCTCGGGCGACTGCTTCTCCGTCGAGATCCGGAAATTCTGCAGCGAGCGTTCCGTCTGCGCGCCCCAGAGCCGGTTGGCCGGCACGGCGATCTCGCCGAACGTGTCGCGTTCCATCCGAACTGCTTCGTTCATGATGCACTCCTCTTGGGGAAGGGAAAAGCCGCGGGTCGTGCGGCGTCTGGCGTATCGTGAGGCAATCGCGCCGCTGGCGCGGCGTCCTGGGTCTTCAACCGACAAGCATAGCGCCGGCTGCGATTTTGCGTCGTGCCGAGCTCAACGCGTCGGCGCGACGAGCGACGAGGTCTTCCGGTGAAAGCGCCAGGCCATCAGCACGGCGACGCTCGCGAGGCCGGCCGCGAGCCCCCACCACAGGCCGCGAGCGCCGAGGCCGGCATGGAATGCCAGCCAGTAACCGGTCGGGAAACCGATGCCCCAGTAGCCGAAGGTCGCCGCGAGCATCGGGATGCGCGTGTCCCGCAGTCCGCGCAGTGCGCCCGACCCGACGGTCTGCATGCCGTCGACGATCTGGAACACCGCGGCGATGCCGAGGAGCGATGCGGCCAGCGACACGGTCGCCGCGTTGGCCGGGTCGTCGAGTTGCAGATACAGGCCGACGATCGCATGCGGCGCGACGATCAGCACGAGCCCCGACAGCGACATGAACGCGACGCCGAGGCCGAGCGCGACGAAACCCGCATGTCGCGCGGCGACCGGCTGGCCGGCGCCGACCCAGTAGCCGACCCGCACGTTGGCGGCCTGGCCGATCGCGAGCGGCACCATGAACGCGACCGACGCGACGTTCAGCGCGATCTGATGCGCGGCAAGCGACGTCGCGCCGAGCACGCCGATGGTGAGACCCGTGGCGAGAAAGAGCGTCGATTCGACCCCGTACGTGATCGCCACCGGCCAGCCGATGCCGATCAGCTCGCCCATCAAGGGCAGTTTCGGACGGGCGGCGGTCACGAAATGGCGGAACCGCTGGCGGCCGTGCAGCAGCCAGATCAGCGCGAGCGCGGTGAGCCAGATGGTGATGGTCGTCGCGACCGCCGAGCCGAGGAAGCCGAGCCGCGGCAAGCCGAATGCGCCGTGGATCAGCCCGTAGTTCAGCACGCCGTTGATGCCGACGCCGCCGATCGAAACCCACAGCAGGCGTCGTGCGGCGCCGATCGCCGGCAGGAATGCGCGCATCAGTCCGACGCCGATCAGGCTGCCGAGCGCCGCGAACCGCAGGATGCCGGTGTACTCGCCGACGTGATGCGCGAGCGTCGGCGGCTCGTGGAACATCAGCAGGATCGGTTCGGACAGCGACAGCGCGACGATCGCCGGAATCGCGAGCAGCACGGACAGCATGAAGCCGGTCCAGTAGATGTGCGGCACGCGGTGTTCCGCCTGCGCGCCGCGCGCATGCGCGACGCTCACGCTGACGGACGAGAGCACGCCCTGCAGCACGGTCACGATGACGAAGAAGAAGTTCGCGCCGAGGCCGCCCGCCGCGAGCGAATCGGGGCCGAGCGAGCCGAGCAGTACCGTGTCGGTGACGCTCATCGCCATCTGCGAGAGCTGCGCGATCGCAAGCGGCGCGGCGAGGCGCGCGGTATCGGCGGCATGACTGGACAGGGACGGCGGCGCGGCGGCCGTCCGCGTAAGACCGGAATGCGACATGGAATGAGCGCTCGCGCGGGTGCGGGCCCGCGCTGTCTGTATTTATTTTGAGAGACGGCTAGCTTACGGCTTTATTCGAACGGTGTCGAACGCGCGCGCCGATGGCCATGTCACGGTCAGGGGGAACCGCTACGCGTCGTGAACCGCGATCCGCGTGTCGCCGAACAGCACGACCTGACCCGCGCGGATCTTGCAGGTCTTGCGCAGTTCGACCACGCCGTCGACTTTCACCGCGCCGGACGCGACGAACATCTTCGCCGTGCCGCCGCTGTCCGCGAGGCCGGTGATCTTGAGAAGGTTGTGCAGCTCGACGTATTCGCCGGTCAGCGTGAAATCCAGATTGGGCATGACGAAGGATGCGCGCGATGCGCGGGAGGAATTGCCCCGCATCATACGGCACCGAGGGCCGGCGCGCGAGTGCGGACGGTCGTGCAGGCCCGCGCGCAGCAGTTGTTAAGGACTGTGAGCGATTCGTCAGCAAATGAAACGGTGGGTAACAGTCTGAGAGATTGGAGAACCGGACGTGCGGCCTGCGGGTCTTTCGTCGTACCTGCTGCGTGTTGCGGCAGGGGACGCGACGGATCGCATCGAGGCGGTCCGCGCCCACAACTTCTTGAGGAGGATTCTCATGTCCAAGATTCGTACGATGCTGATCGGTGCCGCGCTGACGGCGTTCGCCACTTCGGCCGCATTCGCGCAGACGGGCGTCGCGGCACAGGGCACCGCAGGTGCCGGCGTGCAGGCGCAGGCGCCGGCAGCAGGGGCAGGCGCTGGTGCGGGCATGCAGGGTGGTGCCGGCGCGAACGCGTCGGGCAATGCGGTCGGCGGCGCGACCGACGCGGTCGGTGCGGCAGCCGACAGCGCGAAGGACACGGCGGCGTCGTCGGTCCACTCGGCCAAGAAGCACGCGAAGCACGCGGCGAAGTCGGCCAAGCATCATGCCGGCTCGGCGAAGTCGAAGGTGGGCGACGAGGCGGTCGAAGGCGGCGCGTCGGCCGGCGTGCAGGGCGGTGCATCGGCCTCGGGCGCCGCGCAGTAAGCGGCCCCTCGACGTCGCACGACGTTCGCCCCGGACGGCGCGTCGTGACGGCGATCGATCGACGGCCCGGTTCGCTTCGCGCGAACCGGGCCGTTCTTCATGCGTGGACGCGGGCCGTCATGGCCGGTGCTGTTCCGGCCCCGGTCCGTGCGCCGGCCGTGCGGCGGACGGCGTGAATACGCTGCGCAGCCACGCGGCAAGCCGCGCGAATACGTCGTACGGCTCGTCGACGAAGATGTCGGGCTTCAGCAGCCGCAGGTATTCCATGATCTGCTGCGCTTCCTGTTTCTGGAACGAACCGTGCGCGAGCCCGAGCCGCAGCAGGCCGCGCAGTTCCCCGAGCTTGTCGCGCGCGGCGCTGCCGACGCTCATCTCGCACGCGAGCTTCGCCTCGTAGACGCGCTGGCGCAGCGATTCCGCAAGCCGCCATGCGGGCGTCTGCATCGTTTCCTCGAGCGTCTGGATGTCGTGCACAGCGCCCTTGATCTGCGCGGCGAGCGGATCGACGAGCGACGCGTCGCCCTGCGCTTCGGCAACGATCGCCTTGGCCCAGTCGCGGCACGCCTTTGCCAGCTCGTCGGGGGTCCATTCGGAGCGCGACGCGAAGCCGAAGCCGAATTCGCCGGCCTGCCGCATCAGGATCGCGACGACGTCCGGAAATTCCTTGTCGAGCGTGCGCTTCGCCCACGCGTACTGGCCGCCCTCGAGCATCCGCTGCACGGCATGCTCGGTCAGCGGCACCATGTTGTCGAGCAGCTTGGCGCGCAGGAAATCCTCGAACGACGGCGTCGCGAACTGCGGGTCGAGTTTCAGCGACACGCGCACGAATGCGTCGTAGTCCTTGCGCAGGGACGCAAGCGTGTCGTCTTTGAGGGAAAGGGTGATCTGGCCCATGAATCGTCTCGATGGCGGCCCGCGCGGGCCGGCGGCCGACACCGCGCACCGGTGCGGGCGCAGCGTCGACGGACCGGTTCGCGCCGAGGCCGATGGCGGGTCTTCATACCCGATATCGGCGCGCCGGGCGAAAACTTGAGCACGGCCGGCGACGTTCGCTCAGGCCGGCAGCCAGTGCGGCATCACGATCCCTTGCCAGAGGAAGAACACCGCGAGCCCGACCGCGATCGTCACGAGCGGCCGGCGTGTCGTCGCCGACACGGCCACGGCGGCGAGCGCGCCGACGAGCTGCGGATTGCGCCAGGTCAGTTCGGCCGTGCCGCCGTGCGGCGAGACGGTCATCGGCACGATGATCGCGGTCAGCACAGTGACGGGCACGAAGCCGAGCGCGGTCCGCACGAGCGGTGGGAAGGTCAGCCGCTCGCCGAACAGAAACAGTGTCGTCCGGATCGCATAGGTGATCACGGCCATCCCGAGGATCAGCAGCGCGTAGCTCACGATGCGGTCTCCGTGCGTGAAGCGGTGCGCGAACGCTCGTGCCGCAGCGTCAGCGCGACGCCGACCACGACGCCGGCGGCGACCGCGCCCAGCAGCCCGAGCTTGTACGGCCAGCCCTGCCAGAAGTACGCGAGCGTGCCGGCCGTCGCGGCGGCCGCGAAATAGCGCAGCGTGCCGAGTTGCGGAACGACGATCGCGATGAATGTCGCCGCCATCGCGAAATCGAGGCCGAGCGACTGGAGGCCCGGGAAGGCCGCGCCGAAGCCGATGCCCGCGAGCGTCCAGACCTGCCAGTTCAGGTACATCGCGAGGCCCGAGCCGAAGAAGTAGTGGGGGCCGATTGCACCGGGCGGGAAGTGCCGGTAGTGCGCGTAGGCGACTGCGAACACTTCGTCGGTCATCAGCGCACCGAGCGTCGCGCGCCAGCGCAGCGGCAGGTGCGCGACGTACGGCGCGAGCGTCGCGCTGTACAGCAGATGACGCAGGTTCACGATCAGCGTCGTCGCGAGCACGACGACGAAGCTTGCGCTGCCGGCGATCAGGCCGAGCGCGATGAATTGCGCGGAGCCCGCGAACACCGCGAGCGACATCAGCGCGCCGTGCCATGCGGCGAGCGGGCCGCCACCGACCAGCGTGCCGAAGATCACGCCGAACGGCGCCGCGCCGATCATCATCGGGATCGTGTCGCGTGCGCCGTCGAGCCATTCGTTGAGCGGGCGGCGGGGCGGGGGCGAGTGTGTGGGTGCGGGATTCAAGGAGTGCGTCTCCATGCAATGCAGGATAGCGGAGCGCTGCCCGTGGCGGCTTGTACGTTCTTGCGCCCGCGGTGCCGGCGGCGCAACCTGCGTGCCGGTTGCCGCGTATCGTCGAATGCAGGGTGGGGAGTGCGCGTCAGCGCGCTTGCCAGCGTCCGGGCGGCACGCCGAACATTCGTTTGAAATGTCGCGAGAAGTGACTCTGGTCGACGAAGCCGCTGGCCGCGGCGACGTCGGCGATCGACACGCCCGCGCGCAACGGCGCCAGTGCGCGCTGCAGCCGCAGCTGGTTGCGCCATGCATGCGGCGGCATCCCGATCGTTCGGGTGAACAGGCGCGCTGCGTGGAACGGCGACAGGCCGGCAGCCTGCGCGACGTCGTCGAGCGTGACAGTGCAGGAGAGATCGGCGGCGAGCCTCTCGCGCATCGCGTCGACGCGCGGCTCGTCGGCCGCAAGGACTGCCGGCTGCAGCCGCGCGTCGGCATGGCGCGCGATCAGTGTCGACAATGCATCGAGCATCGCCGTTTCGGCGGCGAGCGGATCGTAGACGCGCGCTGCCGCGGCGGCCGGAGCGTCGGCGGCCGGCCGCTCGTGCGGATGGAACGCCGGCATGCATTCGCTGCCGGCCTCCATCATCCGGTGGGCCAGCGCGAGCCGTGCCGCGAGATCGGCGTCGCGGATCACGTCGGACGGGAACCATGGCGCGTCCTGCGGGCGCCCCGCGATCGCGCTCGCGAGCGCGCGAATGTAGTCGACCGGCACGTAGCTCACGCGATAGCACCAGCCTTCGTCGGTCGCGCGCGAGCCCGTGTGCACTTCGCCGGGATTGATCACGGGCACGGTGCCCGTTTCGGCGACATGGCCGCTGCCGCGACAGGTGTAGCGCTCCGCTCCCTCGAGGATCACGGGGATCGTGTATGCGTCATGCCAGTGCGGCGCGAACGTATGGTCGCGATAGGTAGCCGTGAGCAGATCCGCGCCCGGCAGCAGCGGCGTGCGCCAGTAACGTGCGGAGTCCGGAAGAAGGCGGGTGGCGGACATGGTCGGGCGCGGGGGCGGTCGAATCGACAGTGTATCGCTCGAGCGCCCGGCCGGCGCGGGCTTACTTGACCGGAATCGTCGTGCCGGCCGGCATCGGCACCGCGGTCACGGCGTTCTTCGGGCTGCCGCTGACGATGCGGTCGCTGTAGGTCAGGTAGACGAGCGTGTTGCGCTTCTTGTCGACCACGCGCACGACGTGCAGCGTCTTGAAGATGAACGACATCCGCTCGCTGAACACGTCGGTCTGCTGCTTGAGCGGCTCCTTGAAGCTGAGCGGGCCGACCTGCCGGCACGCGATCGACGCTTCGCTCGGATCCTCGGCGACGCCGAGCGTGCCCTTGATCCCGCCGGTGCGCGCCCGTGACACGTAGCAGGTGACGCCCGTCACGAGCGGATCGTCGTACGCTTCGACGACCACGCGGTCAGAGCCCGTCACGCGGAAATGGGTGTTGACGCTGCCGACTTCCTCCGCGTGCGCGAGCGGCGCGGCGGCAAAGGCGGAGAGCAGAAGGGCGAACGGCGCGGCGGAAAGGAGGCGATGCTTCATCGACGGAACCGGATGCGAATGCGGGAGAGAGACTCTAGCATGCGCGGCGGTGACCGACGGGCGCCGGAAAAACAAAAGGCCCGTCGAATGACGGGCCTTTTGCTGTCTGGCTCCCCGACCTGGGCTCGAACCAGGGACCTACGGATTAACAGTCCGGCGCTCTACCGACTGAGCTATCGGGGAATAAATCGGTACATCTGCGTGCTTGTTTGGTGGCCAACAAAAAACCCGTCCACTTTCAACGGGCTCTTGCGTTTTTGGCTCCCCGACCTGGGCTCGAACCAGGGACCTACGGATTAACAGTCCGGCGCTCTACCGACTGAGCTATCGGGGAACAAACAACAACAGCAGAGAAACGAGATTTTATGGAGCGTTCGCTAACCTGTCAACTCTTTTGAGCGGCGGAGTGCAAAAAAATTTGCGGCGCCGCTGCGCGATCAGCGTTCGAGCAGGTGCAGCTTGTCCTGCACGTCCTTCCACTCGTCCGCGTCGGCCGGTGCCGGCTTCGTCTTCGTGATGGACGGCCAGTTCTTCGCCAGTTCGGCGTTCAGCTCGGTGAACTGCTGCTGGTCGCCCGGAACGTCTTCTTCGGCATAGATCGCATTGGTCGGGCACTCGGCGACGCACACGGCGCAGTCGATGCACTCGTCCGGATCGATGGCGAGAAAGTTGGGACCTTCACGGAAGCAATCCACCGGGCACACATCCACGCAATCCGTGTATTTGCACTTGATGCAGCCTTCGGTCACAACGTGAGTCATTAAAACGCTCCTGCTTCGCGGTATATATGGGGTGGCGTTTGCGCCAAAAGCGGCATTGTAACTGAAGCGCAAAACCCGCATGGCGTGGTCGGCTTTCCGGCTTATATCGTTTCGTGATTAGTTTATGGGGCCGACCGTGGGCGCGGTGCGTGCGGCCGGCCGCACGACGCGGTGGGCAAGGGGGAGGCGGTTTCACGATGGTCGGGCCCGCATTCGGGTAACATGGCCGGCAGACCGGGCGGCGCGCGGTGCGCCGGGGCCGTGTCTCGATATTGGCGGTACCGCAATCATGATCATCACTTCGCTGCTCGACACGGATCTCTACAAGTTCACGATGATGCAGGTCGTCCTGCATCACTTTCCTGCCGCACACGTCGAGTACCGGTTCCGGTGTCGCACGCCCGGCGTCGATCTCGTCCCGTACATCGACGAGATCCGCGACGAGGTGCGCGGCCTGTGTTCGCTGCGCTTCACCGACGACGAACTCGACTACCTGCGGCGCATGCGCTTCATCAAGAGCGACTTCGTCGACTTCCTCGCGCTGTTCCATCTGAACGAGAAATACATCTCGATCACGCCTTCTCCGAAGGGCAACGGCGAGATCGACATCGTGATCGAGGGGCCGTGGCTGCACACGATCCTGTTCGAGATTCCGGCGCTCGCGATCGTCAACGAGGTCTATTTCCGCAACACGCAGCGCGAGCCCGACTATCGCGAAGGCCGCGAACGGCTGCGCGAGAAGATCAAGCTGCTCGGCGCGAAGCCTGAGTTCGCCGACTGCAAGATCGCCGACTATGGCACGCGCCGGCGCTTCTCGAAGGTGTGGCACGAGGAGGTCGCGCTGACGCTGCGCGACGGGCTCGGGCCGCAGTTCGCGGGCACCAGCAACGTGTTCTACGCGATGAAGCACGGCCTGACGCCGCTCGGCACGATGGCCCACGAATACCTGCAGGCCTGCCAGGCGCTCGGCCCGCGGCTGCGCGATTCACAGACCTATGGTTTCGAGATGTGGGCGAAGGAGTATCGCGGCGACCTCGGGATCGCGCTGTCGGACGTCTACGGGATGGATGCGTTCCTGAACGACTTCGACATGTACTTCTGCAAGCTGTTCGACGGCGCGCGCCACGATTCGGGCGATCCGTTCGAGTGGGGCGAGCGCATGCTGCGCCACTACGAGGCGAACCGCTGCGACCCGCGTACCAAGGTGCTCGTGTTCTCCGACGCGCTCGACATCCCGAAGGTCATGCAGCTGTACGAACGATTCCGCAACCGCTGCAAGCTCGCGTTCGGCGTCGGCACCAACCTCACGAACGATCTCGGCTACGTGCCGCTGCAGATCGTGATCAAGATGGTCCGCTGCAACGGACAGCCGGTCGCGAAGCTGTCGGATTCGCCGGGCAAGAGCATGTGCGACGACAAGGCGTATCTCGCGTACCTGCGCCAGGTGTTCGGCATCGCGCAGCCGGTCGACGAGGACGCATCGCAGTAAGCGTCGGCCATGCGGCCAGGTGCGTCGCGGCGAGGGCGGCCGGTATAATCCGACGGTATCGCACGCCAACGTCACGAGGACCGTTCATGGACACTTCCGCTGCGCGTCGCCAGATCCTCGCACGCATTCGCGCGTCGCAACGACGCGCGCCCGAACCCGATGCAGCGGAGCGCGACGGCGTCGCCGACTACCTCGCCCGCCATCCCGAGGGGCCGCGCCCGCCGATGCCGGCCGACCTCGTCGCCGCATTCGGCGATGAAGCGGCTCGCCTCTCGACGACGGTCGACGAAGTCGCGACACTGGCCGACGCGCCGTCCGCCGCCGCCCGCTATCTCTCCGCTCACGGCCTGCCGATGCAGGCCGTCGCATGGCGCACGCTGGCCGAGCTCGACTGGGCCGGCGCCGGCCTGTCGGTCGAATGCCGCAAACCGCGCGACGGCGATCTCGTCGGCCTCACCGGCTGCTTCTGCGCAACCGCCGAAACGGGTTCGCTGGTGTTGCTGTCCGGCCCCGACACCTATGCATCGGCCGCGCTGCTGCCGGAGACGCACATCGCGATCGTGCCGGCGTCGCGGATCGTCGCGGGCCATGAAGACGCATTCGCGCTGATTCGCGCGGAGCGCGGCGAATTGCCGCGCGCGGTCAATTTCGTATCGGGCCCGTCGCGCACGGGCGATATCGAGCAGACCATCGTGCTGGGCGCGCACGGCCCGTACCGCGTTCACGTGATCGTCGTACGCGGCGCATGACGCACGCACCTGATCCATCCTCACTCGACTCACTCGCACAAGGAAGTTCTGCATGAAACGACATGCCGCCTGGGCGGGCATGGCGTCCGGAGCCGCGCTTGGCGCCGTTCCCGCGCTTGCATCGGCCGCCACGCTCGACGGTGCCACGCTGTCCGCACTCTGGGGCATCCCGTTCGCCGGGATCCTGCTGTCCATCGCGGTGTTCCCGCTCGTCGCGCCGGTGTTCTGGCATCACCACTTCGGCAAGATCGCCGCAGCGTGGGCGATCGTGTTCCTGGTCCCGTTCGCCGTCGCGTTCGGTGCGAGCACGGCGTTCGGTACGCTCGTGCACGCGCTGCTCGAGGAGTACATCCCGTTCATCGTGCTGTTGACGGCGCTCTATACGGTCGCGGGCGGCATTTGCGTCAACGGCAACCTGCACGGCACGCCGAAGCTGAACACCGCGATCCTCGCGCTCGGCACGCTGCTCGCGAGCGTGATGGGCACGACGGGCGCGGCGATGCTGCTGATCCGGCCGCTGCTGCGCGCGAACGATAACCGCAAGCACGTCGTACACGTCGTGATCTTCTTCATCTTCCTCGTCGCGAACGCGGGCGGCTCGCTGTCGCCGCTCGGCGATCCGCCGCTGTTCCTCGGCTTCCTGAATGGCGTGAGCTTCTTCTGGACGACCACGCATCTCGCGCTGCCGATGCTGTTCATCTGCGCGGTGCTGCTGACGCTTTTCTTCGTGCTCGATACGTACTTCTACCGGAAGGCCGGTGAGGAGCGGCCGGCCGCACTCGACCCGACGCCCGACGGCGGCGCGCTGTCGATCGACGGCAAGGTCAACTTCGTGCTGCTCGCGGCCGTGATCGGCCTCGTGCTGATGAGCGGCATCTGGAAGCCGGGCATCTCGTTCGACGTGTGGGGCACGCACGTCGCACTGCAGAATCTCGTGCGCGATGTCGCGCTGGTCGTCGTGGCGCTCGCGTCGCTCGCGCTGACGCCGCGCTCGGCGCGCGAAGGCAACGCGTTCAACTGGGCGCCGATCGAGGAGGTCGCGAAGCTGTTCGCGGGGATCTTCGTGACGATCGCGCCGGTGATCGTGATCCTGCGCGCGGGTGCGGACGGTGCGTTCGCACAGATCGTTCATCTCGTCACGGGGCCCGACGGCAAGCCGATCGACGCGATGTATTTCTGGGCGACCGGCCTGCTGTCGTCGTTCCTCGACAACGCACCGACCTATCTCGTGTTCTTCAACCTCGCGGGCGGCGATGCGCAAGCGCTGATGACGACCGGCGCGACGACGCTCGCCGCGATTTCCGCGGGGGCGGTGTTCATGGGAGCGAACAGCTACATCGGCAATGCGCCGAACTTCATGGTGAAAGCGATCGCGGAATCGCGCGGCGTGAGGATGCCGAGCTTCTTCGCATATCTCGGCTGGGCGCTCGTGATCCTGGTACCCGTATTCCTGCTGACGTCGTGGATCTTCTTCCCGGCGTAGGCTGACGATTTTCAACCAAGCGCGGACGGCTCCGGCGGCGCACGATGTGCCGCGTGCCGGCCGCGGCATGCGGAGATGGCGATGCAGAAGATCCTGGTCGCACGTCCGATCTTTCCGGACGTGATCGAACGGCTCGAGCAGTATTTCGAAGTCGACTGGAACAATGGCGATGCGCTCGCCCCCGACGCGCTCGCCGCGCGCCTCGCGGACAAGGACGGCGCGCTGACGGCGGGCGACCCGGTCGGCGCGGCCGCGCTCGCGGCAGCGCCGCGCCTGCGCGTCGTGTCGAACATGGCGGTCGGCTACAACAATTTCGACATGGCCGCGTTCAACGCTGCGAACGTGCTCGGCACCAATACGCCCGACGTGCTGAACGAATCCACCGCGGATTTCGGCTGGGCGCTGATGATGGCCGCCGCGCGGCGGATCGCCGAATCCGAGCACTGGTTGCGCGCCGGACACTGGAAGAAGTGGGCGTACGACGGTTTCCTCGGCAGCGACATTTACGGCTCGACACTCGGCGTCATCGGGATGGGGCGCATCGGTCAGGCACTCGCACGGCGCGCGCGCGGCTTCGGGATGCAGGTGATCTATCACAACCGGTCGCGGGTTGCGCCCGAGATCGAGGCCGAGCTGAACGCCGAATACGTGTCGAAGGATGCGTTGCTGGCGCGCGCCGATCACGTCGTTCTCGTGCTGCCGTACACGAAGGAGAACCATCACACGATCGGCGCGGCCGAGCTCGCGAAGATGAAGCCCACCGCGACGCTGACCAACATCGCGCGCGGCGGCATCGTCGACGACGCAGCGCTGGCCGTCGCGCTGCGCGCCGGGACGATCGCCGCGGCCGGCCTCGACGTCTATGAAGGCGAACCGAGCGTCCATCCAGCGCTGCTCGAGGTACCGAACGTCGTGCTGACGCCGCACATCGCGAGCGCGACCGAGAAGACGCGCCGTGCGATGGCGAACCTCGCGGCCGACAACCTGATCGCCGCGCTGGGCGAAGGGCCGCGCGCGGGGCAGCCGCCGAACGCGATCAACCCTGACGTAATCGGGAAGCCGCGCGCATGACGACGATGTTGTTGCTGGCGGCGGTCGTCGTGCTGGCCGTCGCGCTCGCGGTGGCGATCGTCGCGATCGTGCGCGGTGGCGGCCGCCACGACGATGCGGCCGTGCTGGGTGACCAGATCGAGGACGCCGCGCACGCGCAGGCGCTCGCGGTCGAGCGGCTCGAGCGCGAGCTGCGTGGCGAGATCGTCGAGAACGCACGAGGCTCGCGCACCGAGCTTGCTGGCAGTTTCTCGCAGCTTCAGCAGACGCTCGCGACGCAGCTCACGAGCATCGCGACCGTGCAGAACAATCAGATCGAGGGCTTCGCGCAACAGCTGGGCAAGCTCGTCGCGGGCAACGCGCAGCAATTCGACGCGATGCGCGAGAGCGTGCAGCGCCAGGCGCAGCAGGCGCGTGAAGAGCAGACGGTCGCGCTGCGGCTGTTCGGTGACACGCTGAACCGGCAGCTCACGCAACTGACCGAGGCCAACGATCGCCGGATCGGCGAAGTGCGTGCGACGCTCGAACAGCGGCTGAAGGAAATCGAGACGAACAATGCGGCGAAGCTCGAGGAGATGCGCCGCACCGTCGACGAGAAGCTGCATGCGACGCTCGAACAGCGGCTCGGCGAATCGTTCAAGCTCGTGTCGGACCGGCTCGAGCAGGTACACCGCGGGCTCGGCGAGATGCAGACCCTCGCGGCTGGCGTTGGGGACCTGAAGAAGGTGCTGACCAACGTGAAGACGCGTGGCACCTGGGGCGAGGTGCAGCTCGAGGCCTTGCTCGAGCAGATGCTCACGCCCGACCAGTACGCGAAGAACGTCGCGACGGTGCCGAAGAGCAGCGAACGCGTCGAGTTCGCGATCCGGCTGCCGGGGCGCGACGCTGGCACGCGCGACGCGCCGCCGGTGTGGCTGCCGATCGACGCGAAATTCCCGCGCGAGGACTACGAGCGGCTGATCGACGCGCAGGAGCGTGCCGATTCGGCGGCGGTCGAGGACGCGGCCCGTGCGCTCGAGGCGCGCGTGCGGTTGGAAGCGCGCACGATCGCCGAGAAGTACGTCGCACCGCCGCATACGACCGATTTCGCGCTGCTGTTCCTGCCGACCGAGGGGCTCTATGCGGAGATCCTGCGCCGCCCGGGGCTGACCGACCTGCTGCAGCGCGACTATCGCGTGACGGTGGCCGGGCCGACGACGCTGACTGCGCTGCTGAACAGTCTGCAGATGGGCTTCCGCACGCTCGCGATCGAGCAGCGCTCGAGCGAAGTGTGGCAGGTGCTCGGTGCAGTGAAGACCGAATTCGGCAAGTTCGGCGATGTGCTCGCGCGCACGAAGGCGCAGCTTGAAACGGTCACGCGCTCGATCGAGTCCGCCGAGCAGCGCACCCGCGTGATGAACCGCAAGCTGAAGCAGGTCGAGGCGTTGCCAGGTGAGGCGGCCGCCGGGCTGCTCGGCACGGAAGGCGCCGATGGAGCCGATGCGGACGATGCATGACGCATCACGCGTACAGCCGAAGCCGGCTGGAACGAAAAACGGGCGCTACGGCGCCCGTTTTCTTTTGCAGCATCGACCAGCGTGGCCGGCCCACGTTCAACGTGCGGCGAGCGTGTTCAGTGCATCCCCGGTGACGCGCACGATGCGCCACTCGGGCAGCACGGTCGCGCCCATCTTCTGGTAGAAGTCGATCGCCGGCTGGTTCCAGTCGAGCACCGACCATTCGAAACGAGCACAGCGGCGCTCGACTGCGAGTGCTGCGAGGTGCTGCAGCATCGCGGTGCCGAGGCCCGTGCCGCGCTGCGACGGCTGCACGTACAGATCCTCGAGATAGAGGCCGCGACGGCCGAGGAACGTCGAATAGTTGTGAAAGAACAGCGCATACGCGACGATCGCGCCATCGCGCTCGGCCACCAGCGCTTCGGCGGCGGGGCGCTCGCCGAACAGCGCGTCGGCCAGGTCGGCGTCGCTCGCGACGAACAGGTGCGTGAGCTTCTCGAACTCGGCCAGCTCGCGCATCAGCGCGAGGATCGCGCCGACGTCGCGCGCCTCGGCCGTGCGGATCAGCGGCGTGCCGCTCACGCTTCCTCCGGCGGATCGGACAGCACGATCTCGATGCCGCCGAAGCGCGACGCGACCCAGTTGTACGCGTGGCAGGCGATCCACAGCAGCACGAAACCGAGGATCGCGTTCAGCAGCAGCGCGCTCAGGATCGTGCTCAGTTCGACCATCCCGTAGCGGATGTACGCGACCAGGATGCCGAGCAGCACGATCGGCACGCTGAACGTCAGGTAGACGAGGATCAGCGCCTTAGCGGTCTGCCCCGCGGCGATCGACGAGATTTGTTTTTTCATGTGCGGATTGCCCCGTAGAGATATACCGATTGGAATTCAGATCAAGCCGTCGAGCGGCAGGATGTCGACCGGGGCGCCCGCGTCGACTGCTGCGCAATCGTGGCCCAGGACGATGAAACAGTTGGCGGCCGCGAGGCCGCTCAGCGATGCGGAACTTTGCGAACCGGCCGGCGCGACAAGCCACTGGCCGTCGGCGTCGCGCGTCGCGATGGCGCGCAGGTATTCGGTACGGCCCGGGCGCTTTTTCAGCGCCTGCGTGCTGCGTGCCGTATACAGTGCCGGCGGTGGCGCATGCGCGCCGGCCAGCGTCAGCAGCGCGGGGCGCACGATCGCATAGAACGTCACGGCGGAGGCGACCGGATTGCCGGGCTGCCCGAAGAACAGCACGTGGCCGGCGCCGTCGCCCGCAGGTGCGAGCGTGCCGCACGCGAGCGGCCGGCCGGGCCGCAGCGCGAGGCTAGCGAAGGTCACGTCGCCAAGCCGTGCCATCACGTCGCGCGTGAAATCGGCTTCGCCGACCGACACGCCGCCTGACGTGATCACCGCGTCCGCCTGTGCGGCGGCGGCATCGCGCAGCGCGCGCTCGAGGGCAGCCGGATCGTCGCGGACGATCCCGAGGTCGAGCGCGTCGATGTGCAGCCTTTCGAGCATCGCGACCAGCATCCCGCGATTGCTGTCGTACAGCGTGCCGCGGCCGAGCGGCTCGCCGGGTTCGCGCAGTTCGTCGCCGGTCGAGAACACGGCGACGCGCACGCGGCGGCGCACCGTGACTTCGCGCAACCCGAACGATGCGAGCAGGCCGAGATCGGACGGGCGCAGGATGCGGCCAGCGGCAAGCGCGCAGGCGCCGCGCGCGAGGTCCTCGCCGGCCCGGCGGCAGTTTGCTCCGCGCGTGACGTCGTGCGCGGCGAAGCGGATGACGTCGCCGTCGACGCGCACGCGTTCCTGCGGAATGACCGTGTCGCATCCGGCCGGCATCGGCGCGCCGGTCATGATGCGGATGCACGTACCGGGCGCCACGGCTCCATCGAACGGATGGCCGGCGAACGCCGTGCCGGCGACCGTCAGTGCGATGTCGGGGGCCGATGCAGGCGTGTGTGCGCCGCAGTCGAATGCATAGCCGTCCATTGCCGAGTTGTCGTACGCGGGGATGTCGAACGGCGCATTGACGTCGGCCGCGAGCACGCGGTCAAGGGCGTCATGCAGCGGCACCGTGTCGCACGCGTCGACCGGCACCGCGAACCGGCACGCGAGCGCCTGCGCATCGGCGAGCGACAACGGGGCAGCGGAATCGGGTGCGGTTCGGGAGGCGGGCGAGGATTGCGTGATCATCAGTGTGACTGCGCCGCAAGGCGTATCGGGTTCGTGGCCGGTGGCGCGCGGAGGGCGCCGGAGCGCGAAGGCGCATGCGGCGGGCGGGAACGGATGCCGGTGCCGTCAGCGGCGGGCAAGCGCGGCAAGTTCCTGCCAGGAGTTGGCATTGTAAAACGCACGCTCGTCGCAAAACTCGACTTCGACCGTCTTGTGGCGTGCGTACCACGCACGCACCTTGCGCTCGCCGGCCGCGAGTCCGGCCGCGAGATCGTCGGCGAGCGACGTTCGCAGCAGCGCGAAGGTCGGCTGCGGCGAACGTGCCTGTTGCGCGTCGACGGTCACCGCCATCGCGATGTCGGCTTGCTGCGCATCGAGCGCCGCGTGCAGTCGTGCGACGAGGTCGGTCGGCAGATAGGGTGTGTCGCACGGCGAGCACGCGACGAGCGGTGCGCGCGCCGCCCGCATGCCGGCCAGCAGACCCGCCAGCGGGCCGGGGAAATCGGGTGTTTCGTCCGGCACGATGCGCGCGTCGAACGGCGCACCGAGCTCGGCGTAGCGATCGGTGTTGCGATTTGCGCTGATCAGCGTCTCGTCGACCTGCGGCGAGAGCCGGCGCAGCACGTGCAGCGCAAGCGGCGTGCCGTCGAGCAGTTGCAGGCCCTTGTCGGCGCCGTCCATGCGCGTCGCGCGCCCGCCCGCGAGCAGCAGGCCGGTGATGGAAGGCGAGGTGGAAGCGGACATCGCGGGAAATCGGGGCGGCGGGCGCGCGTCAGCCGCCGATGTACGACATTTCTACGCGCTTGCCGGCACCGTGGGGTGCCGCGTCGGTGGCCGCGCTGCCGCGCAGCTGCGAATAGCGGTCGGTGCGGGCCTGCCAGATCCGGGCGATCGCGGTCGCGATCTCGGCGTCGCTGGCGCCACCGCGCACCAGGGCACGCAGGTCATGGCCAGTCGACGCGAACAGGCACAGGTACAGCTTGCCTTCGGTCGACAACCGCGCGCGCGTGCAGTCGCCGCAGAATGCCTGTGTGACGCTCGAGATCACGCCGATTTCGCCGCTGCCGTCCGCATAGCCCCAGCGCTGCGCGGTTTCCGCCGCCGTGTGCGGCTCGAGCGGCACGAGCGGGAACTGTTCGGCGATCCGTGCGACGACGTCCGCGGACGGCAGCACTTCGGTCATGTTCCAGCCGTTCGACGTGCCGACGTCCATGTATTCGATGAAACGCAGGATCACGCCGGTGCCGCGGAAGCGCTCGGCCATCGGCAGGATCTCGCTGTCGTTGGTGCCGCGCTTCACGACCATGTTGACCTTGACCGGCGCGAGGCCCGCGGCCTGCGCGGCGAAGATGCCGTCGAGCACGTCGGCGCTCGCGAAGTCGGCGTCGTTCATGCGCTTGAACAACGTATCGTCGAGCGCGTCGAGGCTGACCGTCACGCGCGTGAGGCCGGCATCCTTCAGCGCGCGCGCCTTGCGCGCGAGCAGCGAGCCATTGGTGGTCAGCGTCAGGTCGAGCGGGCGGCCGTCATGGGTCGTCAGGCGCGCGAGGCGCTCGATCAGGAATTCGAGGTTCTTGCGCAGCAGTGGTTCGCCGCCGGTGATCCGGATCTTTTCGACGCCGTGTGCGACGAACAGCCGCGCCACGCGTTCGATCTCCTCGTGCGTGAGCAGCGCGCTGTGCGGCAGGAACGGGTAGTTCTTGTCGAACACGTCGCGCGGCATGCAGTACACGCAACGGAAGTTGCAGCGGTCCGTCACCGAGATGCGCAGGTCGCGCAGCGGCCTGGCGAACGTGTCGGCCAAGGCGCCGTCAGGGGTATGCGCGACGCCGGAGATATCCGGCATCCCGCTGACGTCTGCGAGAGGAATGATGCGTCGGGACATGTCGAAAGAAGTGCGAGCCAAGCTTCTATTCTAGCCGCAAGCGGCTGGCCGGGCCGGTGGGCGGAAACCCTCGGCGCGGAAATGGAAAAGCCCGCCGGGGGCGGGCTTTTCCTGGTCGGGCGATGCGCCGCTTAATGTTGCGACGTTTCGACCTGCTGCATCGGGGTCGGGTCGACCGGCGGCAGCGCCTTGCGCTCGCGCGGAACGCGGACCGCGCGCGGCAGGCGCGACGCGGCTTCCTGAGCAGCGCGGAACTTGTCGGCGTCGGTGCTCACCCACACGAGACCGGCTTGTTCCAGCACGGCATCGAGGCTGGCCGAAGCTGGCGCAGCGGCCGGTTGCACGGGTGCAGGAGCTGGTGCGGCAACGGTTTCGACCGGTGCAGTTTCGACGCGGGCCGGTTCGACGCGGGCCGGTTCGACGTGAGCCGGTTCGACAACGGCCGGAACCGCTTCGGCTGCGACGACCGGTGCCGGTGCGGCCTGCTCGACGGGCGCGGACTGCGGCGCTTCGACGGCAGCGGGCGCGGCCGGCACTTCGAACGCATCGATCGGCGAAACCGCGACCGGAGCCGGGCCGGCTTCCGGAGCAGCGGCCGGCGCGACCGGTGCCGATTCGGCTGCCGGTGCGACGACGGCGGGCTCGAGCGGTGCGACCGGCGTTGCTTCGACACGAACCGGTGCCGGTTGCGGCTCGACTGCGACCGGTGCGACCAGTGCGGCCGTATGAGCCGGCTCGTCCGCGCTCGAGGGTTCCGTCGTCACGGCCTGCATGGCGACTTCGCCGTCCGCGCCTTGCTCGGCGTGGTCGACGACTGCGCCTTCGTCCTCGCGTTCGCGACGACCGCCACGGCGACCGCGGCGGCGACGGCGACGTTCCTCGCCGTCACGTGCGCTGGCTTCCGCGTCGGCTGCGACATCGGCGCCCGGCAGGGCGACTGCTGCGGCCTGGTCGGCTTCCGCTTCCGGATGGTTCTCGCCACGGGTGACGGTTTCGAGCGTCGCCGCGTGTTGCATCGGCTTGCGGCGCTCTCCGCGCTCGCGACGTTCGCCGCGCTCTTGGCGCTCGCCGCGGCCGGCTGCCTCGACGGCTTCCGGCTGCTCGGTGCGCTCGCGCGGTTCGCGGTTCTCGCGCGGTTCACGCGGCTCACGGCTCTCACGCGGCTCGCGGCCTTCGCGCGGGCCACGACCCTCGCGACTTTCTCGACCCTCGCGGCCTTCACGCGGCTCGCGGCTTTCGCGCGGTTCGCGGCCTTCACGCGGTTCGCGACCCTCGCGCGGTTCGCGCGGCTCGCGACCTTCCTTGCCTTCGCGTTCCAGGCGTTGCGACTGGCCACGGCCTGCCGCTGCCTGGTCGCGACCACCCTGAGCCTGCTGGGCGCCGCCACGGCGGTTGCGGTTGCGATCGCCGCCGCGCTGCTCGGTCTTCTCGGTCCGCTCGCGGGCCGGACGGGTTGCCTGTTCCTTGGCCGGTGCCGGTGCGACCGGCGCGGGCGCCGGAGCCGGCGACATGCCGAACAGACCCTTCAGCCAGCCGATGAAACCGCCGCTCGCCGCGGCGACTGGTGCGGGCGCAGCAACCGCCGGCTCGACCGGACGCTGCGGTGCCGGGCTCGGTGCCGGACGCTCGGGCGTGATGCCCTTGACCGCCGCTTCCTGCTTCGGCTTCACGTCGGCCGCACGCTTGCTGTAGCCGGTTTCCGACTCCAGTTCGCGGGCGGCTTCCTCTGCCATCTTCCAGGACGCACGCGGATCGTCGAGGCGCGCGTCGTCATGGCGCAGGCGCTCGAGCTTGTAGTGCGGCGTATCGAGGTGCTTGTTCGGGATCAGCACGATGCCGACCTTGAAGCGCGACTCGATCTTGTTGATTTCCTGACGCTTTTCGTTGAGCAGGAAGGCGGTCACCTCGACCGGCACCTGGCAGTGGATCGCCGCGGTGTTTTCCTTCATCGCTTCTTCCTGAATGATCCGCAGGACCTGCAGCGCGGACGATTCGGTATCGCGGATGTGGCCGGTGCCGTTACAGCGCGGGCACGTCACGTGGCTGCCTTCCGACAGGGCCGGACGCAGGCGCTGACGCGACAGTTCCATCAGGCCGAAGCGAGAGATCTTGCCCATCTGCACGCGTGCACGGTCATGCTTGAGCGCGTCTTTCAGGCGCTGCTCGACCTCGCGCTGGCTCTTCGCCGACTCCATGTCGATGAAGTCGATCACGATCAGGCCGCCGAGGTCGCGCAGGCGGAGCTGGCGGGCCACTTCGTCGGCCGCTTCGAGGTTCGTGCGGGTCGCCGTTTCCTCGATGTCCGCACCCTTGGTCGCGCGCGCCGAGTTCACGTCGATCGCGACGAGCGCTTCGGTGTGGTCGATCACGATCGCGCCGCCCGACGGCAGCGGCACCGTGCGCGAGTAGGCCGTTTCGATCTGGTGCTCGATCTGGAAGCGGGAGAACAGCGGCACGTCGTCGTGGTAGCGCTTCACCTTCGACACGTTGTCCGGCATCACGATGTCCATGAACGCACGGGCCTGATCGTAGATCTCGGTCGTGTCGATCAGGATTTCGCCGATATCGGGCTGGAAATAGTCCCGGATCGCGCGGATCACGAGGCTCGATTCCAGGTAGATCAGCATCGGCTGGCCGGAGTTGCCGCTTTGCGACGCGGCCTCGATCGCGCGCCACAGTTGCAGCAGGTAGTTCAGGTCCCACTGCAGTTCCTCGGCGCTGCGGCCGATACCCGCGGTACGGGCGATCATGCTCATGCCGTCCGGAATCTGCAGTTGCGACATCGTTTCGCGCAGTTCCTGGCGCTCGTCGCCCTCGATCCGGCGCGATACACCGCCGCCGCGCGGATTGTTCGGCATCAGCACGAGGTAGCGGCCGGCGAGCGAGATGAAGGTCGTGAGGGCGGCGCCCTTGTTGCCGCGCTCTTCCTTCTCGACCTGGACGATCAGCTCCTGGCCTTCGCGCAGGGCATCCTGGATGCGCGCGGAGCGCATGTCGATGCCTTCCTTGAAGTACTGGCGGGCGACTTCCTTGAACGGCAGGAAGCCGTGGCGATCTTCGCCGTAGTTGACGAAGCAGGCTTCGAGCGACGGCTCGATGCGGGTGACGACACCTTTGTAGATATTGCCTTTGCGCTGTTCGCGCCCGGCTGTCTCGATGTCGATGTCGATGAGCTTTTGCCCATCAACGATGGCGACGCGCAGCTCCTCCTGCTGCGTCGCATTGAACAGCATGCGTTTCATGTACGACTCCAGGCGGCTCCGCAGCCGGCGCCTCGCGGTTGTCAGTCGCGAGGGCGGGAACGACGGCAGGCCGCACCTTGTTGTGTTGTCACAAGCACGCTGGAGCGGGAACGATGGCGGGGAGAATTGCCTGAAGAGGCGCTTGGGCCCGAAAGACGGGGCCGGCGGCCGTAGGGCACCTGCGAATACGGCTTCAAAGCACGGCGTTCACACACCGCACGCTGCAAAAAAGCGCGCTAAGCCTGAGTCCGCGCATTGCCACGGGCGCGCGCAATGCGTCGCGCGCGCCGACGGGCGGCAGATGCTGCGGCTTGGGCCGCAGCGGGGAGTATCGAATCCAGCCCGACTTTCCCGCTTGGGGTGTACTTCCCTGGTTTGACGTCGCCAAGCCCCGCACGCTTCGCGGGGCCAAATCGGGCGCAACGCCGTAATTTTCGCAACCGGCAGCCTGCGGACGCACTTCGCGCCGTCGGGCTGCCGATCAAATTCTTTTCAACCAACTTTCCGTTACCGCGGCGCCTTGCCGACCGAATCCGCCTGTGGGCGCGATCCTTGCCGACGGGCGGCGCCGTGCGTGCAACTTGCTGCATCTCTTTGATTAGGGGCGAGCAGCAGACCCCCGGCGCAAGTAAAATAATGGTTTCCGCTTGCACCTTGCCCGACTCGGTCGGGGCCGGCCGGTCAGGCCACCCTCAACGTCAGGCTGGGCAAAATTATATTCAGTATGAATGAGTTAGGCAAAATATCCCAGAATTCAGTCGCAAGCGGCCAGGTATCGATGATCGAGATCGACGAAAACTCGGCCGGTCAGCGGATCGACAACTTCCTGTTGCGCGTCTGTAAAGGCGTGCCGAAAAGCCATATTTACCGGATCCTGCGCAGCGGCGAAGTGCGCGTGAACAAGGGCCGGATCGATGCGCAGTACCGGCTCGCTCTCGGCGACATCGTGCGCGTACCGCCCGTGCGCGTGGCGGCGGCGGACCTCGCGCGCGCCGACACGCCGATCGTGCCGCCCGCGCAATTCGAGGTGCTGTACGAAGATGACGCCATGCTCGTCATCAACAAGCCGGCCGGCGTGGCCGTGCACGGCGGCAGCGGCGTCGCGTTCGGCGTGATCGAGCAGATGCGTCAGGCGCGTCCGCGCGCGAAGTTCCTCGAACTCGTGCATCGGCTCGACCGCGAGACGTCCGGGATCCTGATGCTTGCGAAGAAGCGCTCGGCGCTCGTCGGCCTGCACGAGCAGATTCGCGAGAACCGGATGGACAAGCGTTACTTCGCGTGCGGACATGGAGAATGGCAGGCCGACTGGGGCCGCCGCCGTGCGGTGAAGGCGCCGCTGTTCAAGTATTCGACCCCGGAAGGGGAGCGGCGGGTGCGCGTGCAGGACGACGGCCTGCCGTCGCACACGGTGTTCAACCTGATCGAGCGCTGGCCGGACTATGCGCTGGTCGAAGCGGAACTCAAAACGGGGCGGACCCATCAGATTCGTGTGCACCTCGCGCATCTCGGCCTGCCGATCGCCGGCGACGCCAAGTATGGCGACTTCGCACTGAACAAGGCGCTGGCGCGCGCGAATGCGCAGCCGTCGCTCAAGCGGATGTTCCTGCACGCGCACCGCCTGAAGCTCACGCATCCGCTGACCGGCGAGGCGCTGCAGTTCGACGCGCCGCTGCCGGACGAATGCCGGCGCTTCCTCGATCAACTCAGCGCTCTGCGCGATACCGCCTGACTCGCATGGCCCGACAGCAATTTGACCTGATCGTCTTCGACTGGGACGGCACGCTGATGGATTCGACTGCGCACATCGCGCACAGCATCCAGGCCGCGTGCCGCGATCTCGGCCTGCCCACGCCGTCGGACGAGGCGTCCCGCTATGTGATCGGCCTCGGCCTGCGCGATGCGCTTCAGATTACTGCGCCGACCCTCGATCCGTCGGACTATCCGCGGCTGGCCGAACGTTATCGCCATCACTACTTGCTGGACGATCAGCGCATCGAGCTGTTCGCCGGCGTGCGCGAACTGCTCGCGGAATTGCGCGACATGGGTTACCTGCTCGCGGTCGCGACCGGCAAGGGCCGCGTCGGGCTGAACCGCGTGCTCGACCAGTCAAAGCTGACGAGCCTGTTCGATGCGACGCGCTGCGCGGACGAAACGTTCTCGAAGCCGCACCCGGCGATGCTGCACGAACTGTCGCGCGAATTGGGGCAGGATCTTGCACGTACCGTGATGATCGGCGACACCACGCACGACCTGCAGATGGCCGCCAGTGCCGGGGCCGCCGGCATCGGTGTTTCGTACGGTGCGCACACGGCCGATGCGCTGGCCGCGCTGACGCCGCGCTTCGTCGCGCCGGACGTCGGCGCGCTGGCGGCGTGGCTGCGGGAGCACGCATGAGCACGGCGCCGGAAGTCGTGCGCGTATGCGCATCGGACGCGCTGGCCGACGGCGGTGCCGGCGTGCGCGTCGACGCATCGCTGCGCGGTGAGCAGGCGGTCGTGTTCTTCGTGCGCTACGAAGGTCGTGCGTACGGCTACCTGAACCGCTGCGCGCACGTGCCGATGGAACTCGACTGGGCCGAAGGGCAGTTCTTCGAGTCGTCGGGCCTGTACCTGATGTGTGCGACGCACGGCGCGATCTATGCGCCGGATACCGGCAAGTGTGTCGGCGGCCCATGCCGCGGCGGTCGCCTGCGGCCGGTCGAAGTCGACGAGCGCGACACGCCGGACGGGCGTGCGGTATTCTGGGTGCCGGATGCCGACCTGGGCCCCGCCGCTCCGCCCCCTTCCGCCACGACCGACTGAAGACATTACTGCATGGCCGACCAACCGAACATCCCTGATTCCTCCTCCCGTCCCGACAGCCGCGAACCGAACTGGGAGCGTGCGGCGCTCGAGCGGATCGCGCTCGCGGCCGTCAAGGAACAGCGCGCGGCGCGGCGCTGGAAGATCTTCTTCCGCTTTGCGTTTCTCGGCGTATTCGTGCTGCTCGCGTTCGCGCTGATCGATTTCTCGAGCGACTCGAAGTTCTCGTCGAGCGGGCGCCACACGGCGCTCGTGACGATCGACGGCGAGATCGCGGCGGGCACCAACGCGAATGCCGACGACATCAATACGGCGCTGGATGCCGCTTTCGACGACAGCGGCACGGCCGGCGTCGTGCTGCGGATCAACAGCCCGGGCGGCAGCCCGGTGCAGGCAGGAATGGTCTATGACGAGATCCGCCGGCTCCGCACGAAGTATCCGGACAAGCCGTTGTACGTCGTCGTGACCGACATGTGCGCATCGGGTGGCTATTACATTGCGTCCGCCGCCGACAAGATCTTCGTCGACAAGGCGAGTATCGTCGGCTCGATCGGGGTGCTGATGGACGGGTTCGGCTTCACGGGCCTGATGGGCAAGCTGGGTGTCGATCGCCGCCTGCACACGGCGGGTGAAAACAAGGGCTTCTACGACCCGTTCTCGCCCGACACGCCGAAGATGGATGCCCATGCGCAGGCGCTGCTCGACCAGGTCCATGCGCAGTTCATCAAGGCCGTGAAGGATGGCCGCGGCAAGCGGCTGCACGAAACGCCCGACATGTTCTCGGGCCTGTTCTGGACCGGCGAGAAGAGCGTCGAACTCGGGCTCGCCGACGGCTACGGCACGACCGACACGGTCGCGCGCGACGTGCTGAAGGCGCCGGATCTCGTCGACTACACGGTGAAGGAAAGCCTGACGAATCGCGTTGCGCGCAAGTTCGGCGCGGCGGTCGGCGGTGCAGCGATGAAGGCGCTGACCGCGGGCGGCACGTCGTTCAGCCTGCGCTGAGCGGCAGCCGGCCGGCGCCGCGCCGATTGGGGCGGGGCGCCCCGTGCCGCGAGGCTGTTGCCGGTGCCGATCTCAGTTCGCGAGCAGCAGGAAGATGGCAGGGCGCTTGTGCAGGTTCGGCGCCGGCGCCTTTTTCCAGTCGGCCACCGAACGGCTGGCGATCGTCTCGGTTTCGAGGGTCAAGTCGGCCGCGACGCAGATCTGCGTCGATGGCGCGCAGGTCGCGACGAGCGTATCGAGCATCGCATGGTTCCGGTACGGCGTCTCGATGAAGATCTGCGTCTGGCGCGCCTTGCGCGACAACTGCTCGAGTTCACGCAGGCGTTTCGCGCGCGCGGCCGCATCGACCGGCAGATAGCCGTTGAACGCGAAACTCTGGCCGTTCAGGCCCGATGCCATCAGCGCTAGCAATATCGAACTCGGCCCGACGAGCGGCACGACCTTCACGCCGCGCTCGTGCGCACGGCGGACCAGCAGCGCGCCGGGATCGGCAACGGCGGGGCAGCCGGCCTCGGATACGAGCCCGGCGTCCGCGCCCGCCAGTACCGGTGCGAGCAGCCGGTCGATCTCGCCGGCCGGCGTATTGACGTTCAGTTCCCGAATCTCGATCTCCTGGATCGGCCGCGTCGTGCCGATCTTCTTCAGGAACGCGCGGGTCGTTTTCGCGTTTTCGCCGATGTAGTAGCCGAGCGTGCCGGCGCGCGCCTGCACGGCCGCGGGCAGCACGGCGGCGAGCATCGATGCGTCGCCTTCGCCGAGGGTGTTCGGGACGAGATAGAGCGTGCCGGCCGTCATGCGCGGTCTCCCTGGGTAGCGAACAATGGATAGCCCGCGGCGCGCAGCATCCGCGTGAGTGCGATCAATGGCAGGCCGACGAGAGCCGTGGGGTCGTCGGAGTCGATGGCATCCAGCAGCGCGATGCCGAGCCCTTCTGACTTCGCGCTGCCGGCGACGTCGTACGGCGTTTCCGCGCGCAGGTAAGCGTCGAGTTCGGCTTCGGGCAGCGAGCGGAAGCGCACGTGCGTGACGACGTCCTCGCTCCAGGTTTCACCCGTGCGGCTGTCGTACAGGCTGAGCGCACTGTGGAATTCGACGTCGCGGCCCTGCATCGACAGGAGCTGCGCGAGCGCGCGCTCGTGCGTGCCGGGCTTGCCGATCTGGCGGCCGTCGAACGTCGCGACCTGGTCCGACCCGATCACGAGCACGCCGTCCGGCGCGTCGATCGTCGCGGCGACCGCGCGCGCCTTCGCGCCGGCGAGGCGCAGTGCGGTCTCGGCCGGCGTTTCTCCTGCGAGCGGGGTTTCGTCGAGGTCGGGCGACATGACGTCGAACGGCATGCCGAGGCGCTCGAGGAGCGCGCGGCGGTAGCGGGAACTGGAGGCGAGAATCAGCCGCGGCGGGCGGCAAACGGTATCCGGCATGGTCGGTTGGGTCGATGAGTCGTCAGGTGTGGCGCGGTGTTGCGAGGGCGCAAGCATAAGTGATTGACCGAAAAAGGTAAAACAGGTATGCTTTCCCGCTTTTCATCGGCAGGCTTTCGCTGTGGTGGCGCCTGCCGGGTCTTCGGACGTAAAGTACGTAATCGTACGCGGCGTAGATCGCGCACGTGTGCGGCGCCAAATATGCGGCGCCAGCAAGCCGGATCCCGCAAGTCAGCCTGTAGGCAGGAGCGCAACATGAACACTTCTTCTGGCAAACCTGCGGCGTTGCTTGATCCGCACGCGGTCGACCTGTTCGAATTGGCCCGCAGCGGGCGGCAAGCAGCGGGTGCCGTGCGCCTGTCGCAGCTGCCGCGCATGCTGAACGAAGTGCCGGCGGACGCGTCCGATCGCGACACGGTCTTCACGTGGCAGGCCGAAGGGTTCACCCAGAAAGAGTTGCAGGACGACGGCGCCGATGGGCAGCAGCCGTATCTGCGCCTCGCGGTGCATGGCCATGCGTGGCTCACGTGCCAGCGCTGCATGACCCCGTACGACCAGACGTTCGACGTCGACATGACGTACCGGGTCGTTGCGACCGAAGAAGAAGCTGAAGAATTTCCGCTCGACGACGATGAAGCCGATGTGATCGTGGGCTCACGCCAGTTCGATCTCGTCGACTTGATCGAAGAGGAGTTGCTGCTTTCGTTGCCGCTCGTGCCCAAGCACGAGGTTTGCCCGGCAGTTCACGAAAGCCTCGTGTCGGGTGCGAGCGGTCCTTCGGAAGACGCGGACGACGAGTCCGCCGAAGACGGGGACGAAGGCAAACGGCCAAATCCGTTCGCGGCGCTGGAAGCGCTGAAGAAGGACGGGGACGGCGGCAAGAAACACTAAGCAGTTGTGGCGCGGGAAGGCGTAAGGGCTTTGGGCCAGGGTAGTTAAGCGCCGGATCGGGCTGTGTTAGAATCCGGAAAATTATTTAGGAGTTAGTCATGGCAGTCCAGCAAAACAAGAAGTCGCCGTCGAAGCGCGGCATGCATCGTTCGCACGATTTCCTGACGGCAGCGCCGCTGGCAGTCGAGCCGAGCACGGGTGAAGTGCATCTGCGTCACCACGTCAGCCCGAACGGCTACTATCGCGGCAAGAAAGTCGTCAAGACGAAGAACGACTAAGCGTCAAGTCACGCGTTGCGCGCTACGTTCGCCGTTCGCGTGACAACTGGTTCGCTTGACACTTTCCTGGCTCAACAAAAAGGCGGCATTCAACTGCCGCTTTTTTGTGCCTGAAATTCGTCGCATTCCATGACCGTAAAGCTCACAATCGATTGCATGGGAGGCGACCACGGCCCGTCCGTGACCGTTCCCGCGGCAGTCAAGTTCGTCCGCGCGCATCCCGATGCGCACCTGATGCTCGTCGGCATCGAAAGCGCGATCCGCGCTCAGCTGAAAAAGCTGAAAGCCCTCGACGATCCCGCGCTGACCATCGTGCCCGCCACCGAAGTCGTGGCGATGGACGACCCTGTCGAAGTGGCGCTGCGCAAGAAGAAGGATTCTTCGATGCGTGTCGCGCTCAACCACGTCAAGGACGGCGCGGCCCAGGCCTGTATCTCCGCCGGCAATACCGGTGCGCTGATGGCCGTTTCCCGTTACGTGCTCAAGACGCTGCCCGGCATCGAGCGGCCCGCGATCGCGTTCGCGCTGCCGAACCCGACCGGCTACACGATGATGCTGGACCTCGGCGCGAACGTCGACTGCGAGCCGCAGCACCTGCTGCAGTTCGCGGAGATGGGGCATGCGCTCGTTGCCGCGCTCGAAGGCAAGGAGCGTCCGACGATCGGCCTGCTGAACATCGGCGAAGAGGTCATCAAGGGCAACGAGACGATCAAGCGCGCAGGGGAACTGCTGCGCGCCAGCACGCTGAATTTCCGCGGCAACGTCGAAGGCAACGACATCTATAAAGGCACGGTCGACGTGATCGTCTGCGACGGCTTCGTCGGCAACGTCGCGCTGAAGACGTCCGAAGGGCTCGCGCAGATGCTCTCCGACATCATCCGCGAGGAGTTCGGCCGTTCGCTGATGTCGAAGCTGATGGCGCTGCTTGCGCTGCCGGTGCTGATGCGTTTCAAGAAGCGCGTCGATCACCGCCAGTACAACGGCGCGGCGCTGCTGGGGCTGAAGAGCCTCGTGATCAAAAGCCACGGTTCGGCCGATGCCTATGCGTTTGACTGGGCGATCAAACGCGGGTATGATGCCGTCAAAAACGGCGTGCTGGAGCGCCTCGCGCGCGCGATGGCGGACAATTCGGTGTCGCTCGGCGACGGCGAACACGACGCGGGCGGCGCGGGCCAGACGAGCCCGGCCGCAGGCCATCACGCCGAACCTTCCGCTGCGCAATCCTCTAAAGCATAAATGGCCCAATCGACTCTCTATTCCCGCGTGCTCGGCACGGGCAGCTATCTGCCGCCCGACCGCGTCACGAACCAGCAGCTTGCCGATCGACTCGCGAAGGAAGGCATCGAGACGAGCGATGAGTGGATCGTTGCGCGCACGGGCATCCATGCGCGTCACTTCGCCGCACCGGACGTCACGACGAGCGACCTCGCGCTCGAGGCGTCGCGTCGTGCGATCGAAATGGCCGGTATCGATCCGCAGTCGATCGACCTGATCATCGTCGCGACTTCGACCCCCGATTTCGTGTTTCCCAGCACGGCGTGCCTGCTGCAGAACAAGCTCGGCATCAAGAACGGCGGCGCGGCATTCGATGTGCAGGCCGTGTGCTCCGGCTTCGCCTATGCGATGGCGACGGCCGACAGCTTCATCCGCAGTGGCCAGCACCGCACGGCGCTCATCGTCGGCGCGGAGACGTTCTCGCGCATTCTCGATTTCAAGGACCGGACGACCTGCGTGCTGTTCGGCGACGGCGCGGGCGCGGTGATCCTGTCCGCATCGGAAGAGCCGGGCGTGCTCGGCAGCGCGCTGCACGCAGACGGCAGTTATTCGAACATCCTCTGCACACCGGGCAACGTCAATCGCGGCGTGATCGACGGCAGCGCGTTCCTGTACATGGACGGGCAGGCCGTGTTCAAGCTCGCGGTCAACGTGCTCGAAAAGGTCGCGATCGAGGCGCTCGCCAAGGCGAATCTCGCGCCGGAGCAGATCGACTGGCTGATTCCGCACCAGGCCAACATCCGCATCATGACCAGCACCTGCCGCAAGCTCGGCCTGCCGCAGGAGCGCATGGTCGTGACGGTCGACCAGCACGGCAACACGTCGGCTGCGTCGATCCCGCTGGCGCTCGACACCGCGGTGCGCGACGGCCGCATCCAGCGCGGTCAGCACGTGCTGATCGAAGGCGTCGGCGGTGGCTTCACGTGGGGCGCATCCGTCTTCCGCTACTGATCCGCGGCGCGCAATGGCTGCGCGCGGATCCTGAACCGGCGCGCCGTTCGCGCGCGCCGTCCGAATCGATTCAATTGGGGACGATATGAAATTTGCATTCGTTTTTCCGGGGCAGGGCTCGCAGTCGGTCGGCATGCTCAACGCATTCGCCGATCTGGCCGTCGTGCGCGAGACGCTTCAGGAAGCATCCGATGCACTCAATCAGGATCTCGGCAAGCTGATCGCCGAAGGTCCGGCCGAAGAACTGAATCTGACCACCAACACGCAGCCCGTGATGCTGACGGCCGCCTACGCGTGCTACCGCGCATGGCAGCAGGCCGGCGGCCCGGCCCCGTCGATCGTCGCGGGCCACAGCCTCGGCGAATACACGGCGCTCGTCGCCGCGGGCGCGATCGCGTTCAAGGACGCGGTGCCGCTCGTGCGCTTCCGGGCGCAGGCGATGCAGACGGCCGTGCCGGTCGGCGAGGGCGGCATGGCCGCGATCCTGGGTCTCGATGACGA
This sequence comes from Burkholderia sp. AU33545, assembly GCF_020419685.1. Taxonomy (NCBI): domain Bacteria; kingdom Pseudomonadati; phylum Pseudomonadota; class Betaproteobacteria; order Burkholderiales; family Burkholderiaceae; genus Burkholderia; species Burkholderia sp. AU33545. Next base: position 599,830 of record NZ_JAIZRQ010000001.1, read on the forward strand.
CACGGTGCGCGCGGTGTGTGTCGAAGCCGCGCAAGCGGGCGTCGTCGAAGCCGTGAACTTCAACGCTCCGGCGCAGGTCGTGATCGCGGGCGCGAAGGCGGCCGTCGAGAAAGCCTGCGAGATCGCGAAGGCGAAGGGCGCGAAGCGCGCGTTGCCGCTGCCCGTGTCGGCGCCGTTCCATTCGTCGCTGCTCAAGCCGGCGTCGGACCAGTTGCGCGACTATCTCGCGAACGTCGACGTGAAGGCGCCGCAGATTCCGGTCGTCAACAATATCGACGTCGCGGTGACCAGCGATCCGGCCGCGATCAAGGACGCGCTGGTGCGCCAGGCCGCAGGCCCGGTGCGCTGGGTCGAATGCGTGCAGCACATCGCGGGCACGGGCGTCACGCACGTGATCGAATGCGGTCCGGGTAAGGTGCTGTCGGGCCTGACGAAGCGCATCGACGGCAACCTGGTCGGCGCATCGGTGTTCGATCCGGCTTCGCTCGACGAAGCACTGAAGCTGGCGACCGCCTGACGCGGCGCCTTTCCTCAAGAGACGGATATTCGATTCATGGAAAAGACTCTCGATAAACAGGTTGCGATCGTGACCGGCGCGTCTCGCGGCATCGGCCGGGCGATCGCGCTCGAACTCGCGCGCCTGGGCGCGACGGTGATCGGCACGGCGACGAGCGAATCGGGCGCCGCCGCGATTACCGCAGGGTTCGCGGAAGCGGGCGTGACGGGCCGCGGCGCGGTGCTGAACGTCAACGACGCGGCGGCGGCCGAAGCGCTGATCGACGCGACCGTGAAGGAATTCGGCGCGCTCCACGTGCTCGTCAACAACGCCGGGATCACGCAGGACCAGCTCGCGATGCGGATGAAGGACGAGGACTGGGACGCGGTGATCGACACCAACCTGAAGTCGGTGTTCCGCCTGTCGCGTGCAGTGCTGCGCCCGATGATGAAGGCCCGCGGCGGCCGTATCATCAACATCACGTCGGTGGTCGGTTCGGCCGGCAACCCGGGGCAGGTCAACTATGCTGCCGCGAAGGCCGGCGTCGCGGGCATGACCCGTGCGCTCGCGCGCGAGATCGGCAGCCGCGGCATCACGGTGAACTGCGTCGCGCCGGGCTTCATCGACACCGACATGACGAAGACGCTGCCGGAAGAACAGCAGACCGCGCTCAAGACTCAGATTCCGCTCGGCCGCCTCGGCAGCCCGGAAGACATTGCCCATGCCGTCGCGTTCCTCGCATCGCCGCAGGCCGGTTACATCACCGGCACGACGCTGCACGTGAACGGCGGCATGTACATGTCGTAACGGTTTTCGTTTACCATCCGCGCCGTATCCCGTTTTTCAGGCGGATAGGCGCTTGATCGACCATCAAGCCAACGCGCGTTTTGGCGTCAGCAAACCTGATAAAATGCGCGCACTTGTAAATCTGAACTTTCCCTCGGAGGGGTAATGGATAACATCGAACAACGTGTCAAGAAGATCGTCGCTGAGCAACTGGGCGTCGCAGAAGCCGAGATCAAGAACGAAGCATCGTTCGTGAACGACCTGGGCGCGGACTCGCTCGACACGGTCGAACTGGTGATGGCGCTCGAAGACGAGTTCGGCATGGAAATCCCGGACGAAGAAGCAGAGAAGATCACGACCGTTCAGCAAGCGATCGACTACGCTCGCGCAAACGTCAAGGCGTAAGCGCCTTTCGCGCTTGTCTGCCACGTCGCCGCGATCTTCGCGTTTGACGCGCCATCCTGCCGGCAACCGCGCCGGACGGACTAACAGCCACAGGGCTCGCAGGGCTGGTTCCTGTGGCCACTGTGGCTTTTGTTTTTGTCATCCAATGGAAAAGAGGTTACCGTGAGCCGCCGTCGTGTTGTCGTTACAGGCCTGGGGCTGATTTCGCCTGTTGGCAATAATGTTGCCGACGGCTGGGCCAATCTCGTCGCCGGCAGGTCCGGCATCGCCACCGTCACGAAGTTCGATCCGTCGAACCTTGCCGTGCATTTCGCGGGTGAGGTGAAGGGTTTCAGCGCCGAGGAGTACATTCCGGCGAAGGAAGCCCGCAACATGGATACGTTCATCCATTACGGCATCGCAGCCGGCGTCCAGGCAATCCGGGACAGCGGCCTCGAAGTGAACGAAGCCAATGCGGAACGCATCGGCGTGCTGGTCGGCTCCGGCATCGGCGGCCTGCCGATGATCGAAGACACGCACCAGACCTACGTCGATCGCGGCGCGCGCCGGATCTCGCCGTTCTTCGTGCCGGGTTCGATCATCAACATGATCTCGGGTCACCTGAGCATCATGTTCGGCCTGAAGGGCCCGAACCTCGCGGTCGTGACGGCCTGCACGACCGGTCTGCACAGCATCGGCCTCGCGGCGCGCCTGATCCAGGCCGGCGATGCCGACGTGATGGTCGCGGGCGGCGCCGAATCGACGGTGTCGCCGCTCGGCATCGGCGGCTTCGCGGCCGCGCGTGCGCTGTCGACCCGTAACGACGATCCGGCCACCGCGTCCCGTCCGTGGGACAAGGACCGCGACGGCTTCGTGCTCGGCGAGGGTGCAGGCGTCATGGTGCTCGAGGAATACGAGGCGGCGAAGGCGCGCGGCGCGAAGATCTATGCGGAAGTCTCGGGCTTCGGCATGACGGGCGATGCGTACCACATGACCGCGCCGAACATGGACGGTCCGCGCCGCTGCATGGTTGCGGCACTGCGCGACGCCGGCGTGAACGCGGACGAGGTGCAGTACCTGAACGCGCACGGCACGTCGACGCCGCTCGGCGACAAGAACGAGTCCGACGCGGTGAAGGCAGCCTTCGGCGAGCATGCGTACAAGCTCGTCGTGAACTCGACGAAGTCGATGACGGGCCACCTGCTGGGTGGCGCGGGCGGTCTCGAGTCGGTGTTCACGGTGCTGGCGCTGCACAACAACGTGTCGCCGCCGACCATCAACATCTTCAACCAGGACCCCGAGTGCGATCTCGATTACTGCGCGAACACCGCGCGTGACATGAAGATCGACGTTGCCGTGAAGAACAACTTCGGCTTCGGCGGTACCAACGGCACGCTGGTGTTCAAGCGCGTCTGACGCCGAATCGCTTGACGAGTCCATTCGATGCTCCGGCCGGGCGTCCGCAGCGCTTTGCGTTGCGGGCCTCGGCCGTGTCGTATGTCGTGCTGGCCGTGTTCGTCGCGGCGGCTGCCGCGTCCGCGTACCTGTTCTGGGCGCCGCGGGCCGGTGCTGCTGCCGGCGCGTGCGTGTCCGCGGCGACGGCTGCGCTGCTTGCCGTGTGTGCCGCGCGGGCCTGTGCCCGTCGGCTGCCGGCCGAACTGCGGATCGATGCATTCGGGGAGATTGCGGCGTTTGGCCGCACCGGGCGCTTGCTGGCCCGGGGCCGCGTGACCGGCCATGCACACTGGAGCAGCCTGCTGCTCGTGCTGTCGGTCGGGCAGGGCGCCCGGCGCGCCCGGCCGCTGCTGATCCCGGCGGATGCGCTCGATGCCGCGTCGTTCAGCGCGCTGTCCGTGCTGGCGCGTACCGCGGGCACGGCGGGGCGGGCATGACGGTGGCGCAGTTACCGACCGTAACCAGCGCCCGGCGCCGGAACGCTACAATAACGCTCCGCGTTGCATCCCTAGTTAACGGATTTGTCAGGTGAGTGAAAAAGAAATCGATCAGGCTCTGGTCGAGCGCGTACAGAAAGGCGACAAGGCAGCGTTCGAACTCCTGGTCTCCAAATACCACCGCAAGATCATTCGGTTGATCTCGCGCCTCGTGCGGGATCCCGCCGAGGTCGAGGATGTGGCCCAGGACGCGTTCATCAAGGCGTATCGTGCGCTGCCGCAATTTCGCGGCGAGTCGGCGTTCTACACGTGGTTGTACCGGATTGCCGTCAATACGGCGAAGAACTACCTTGCGACGCAGGGCCGCCGGGCACCGACCTCCACCGAGGCCGATGCCGAGGAAGCGGAAACTTTCTCCGACGCAGACCAACTAAGGGATATCAACACGCCTGAGTCGATGTTGATGAGCAAGCAGATTGCCGAGACGGTCAACGCTGCAATGGCCGTCCTGCCCGAAGAACTGCGCCAGGCGATCACGCTGCGCGAGATCGAGGGCCTGAGCTACGAAGAGATCGCGGAAATGATGGATTGTCCGATTGGGACGGTCCGGTCGCGGATCTTCCGGGCGCGCGAGGCAATTGCTGCGAAATTGCGTCCGCTGCTCGATACGCCCGAAGGCAAGCGCTGGTAAGCGCGACGGGCGCAACGAAGCGGGTCGGGGTCTAGTTACGGATAGAGTCGTGAAGTCACGACGGGGTGTGTGCAAGATGGGGAGCATCATGGGGTCGGTCAATACGCAGTCGCAAGCGTGCTCGCGCGGCGAGCGCCTTTCCGCTCTGGTCGACGGTGAACTGTTCGACGGCCCGGATCACGGGCAGTTTCTGGCTGAGCTCGACCGCGCGGATCGCGCTGCGTGGGCCCATTACCACCTGATCGGCGATGCGCTGCGCTCGGACGAGCTCGCGCTGTCGCCCGCGCTGAGCGTCGCGTTCACCGCGCGCATGTCGGCCGCGCTCGAAAGCGAGCCGCACCTGCTCGCGCCGGCCGCCGCGCCGGTCGCGCGCAAACTGCTGTCGCTGCGCCGGCGAGTCGTGCCCGCGTTCGCGGTGGCCGCCGCGGCCGCCACGCTGACGTGGATCGTCGTCCCGCAGATGCAGACGGCCGGCGCGCCGGGCGCCGTCCAGGTCGCATCGACAGGCGCACCGCAGAACGGCAACCTGCAGCGCGTGACGGTTGCGCAGGCATCGGCGCAGCCGGGTCTGCAGGACGTCAACATCATCCGCGACGCAAGTCTCGACCAATACCTTGAAGCGCACCAGCAATTCGCGCAGCAGCCCGTCGTCACGGGCTCGATGCCGCTGATCCGCGCTGCCGTGACCACCACGCCAGGCCAATAAACCCGATGCGGACATTGCAGTTGAATCACGCCATCTCCGGATGGAAGCGGCTGCCGGCCCTCCTGCTTTGCGCAGCCGCCCTGTTGTCCGTCCAATCCCTCACAGCCAGCGCCCAGCAACCGGACGATCCCGTCGCGACCCGCAAGGGTGCGGCGGATTGGCTCGATCGCATCCAGCAGGCGGCGCAGCAGCAGAGCTACGAGGGTACGTTCGTCTACCAGCGCGGCGGCTATGTCCAGTCGTCGCGTATCGCGCACGTGGCGTCCCGCGACGGCGAGTTCGAGCGGATCGAATCGCTCGACGGCAAGCCGCGCAAGGTTCTGCGGCACAACGACGAGTTGTACACGTTCGTTCCCGAGCGCAAGTTGTGCGTGGTCGAGCGCCGCCAGACGCGCGATTCGTTCCCTGCATTGCTCGGCGCGGGCGGCGAGCACGTGATGTCCGTTTATGACGCGAAGCTGCTCGGCAAGGACCGTGTGGCCGGAGTCGATGCGCAAGTGGTCGAACTCGTACCGAAGGATGCGTACCGGTTCACGTACAAGCTGTGGGCCGACACCCGCACCGGGCTGCTGCTGCGTTCGCAGACGCTCGATGCGAGCGATCACGTGCTCGAGCAGGTCGCATTTTCGCAAGTGCAGACAGGCGGCACGGCCGGCGACAAATCCGCGATTGCGGCCGGCATGCGCAACCTGAGCGGCTGGACGGTCGTCCGCCCGCCGGTCGCGACGGTCGACATGGAAGCGCAGGGCTGGCAGATCGCACCGACCATCGCCGGATTCCGGAAGATTCGCGAGGTGCGCCGCCCGATGGCCGCGCGCGACGCCGGTGATCCGCCGATTCCGGTCGATCAGGCCGTCTTCACCGACGGCCTCGCGACGATCTCCGTCTTCATCGAGCCGGCCGAAAAGAACACGCGCAAGGAAGGTGCGGGCAGCACCGGCGCGACCCACGTGCTCGTGAAGCGTCGCGGCGACTACTGGATCACCGTGCTCGGCGAAGTGCCGCCGGCCACGTTGCAGCAGTTCGCGTCTGCCATAGAATACAAGGCTTCCAAGTAACGCTACGGCTTTCGACATGACGAAACTCACGCTGCGCAAAGTGTTCGCGGCGGCGGTGCTGTTTGCCTGCCTGCCGCTTGCCTCGCATACCGCTGCCGCTGTCACGCCTCCTGCAGCCAGCCTTCCCGACTTCGCCGATCTGGTCGAGAAGGTCGGGCCGGCTGTCGTGAACATCCGGACCACCGCGAACGTGCCGACGCCCGGGCCGCGCGGCGTGCTCCCGCCGGGCTTCGACAACGGCGACATGTCGGAATTCTTCCGGCGCTTCTTCGGCATTCCGCTGCCGCAGGCGCCCGGTGGCGGCAACGGCAATGGCAACCCGAAAAACGCGCCGGCGCCAGACAATCCGCCCGACACCGAGCAGAACCGTGGCGTCGGTTCGGGCTTCATCGTGTCGGCGGACGGCTATGTGATGACCAACGCGCACGTCGTCGACGACGCTGACACCATCTACGTGACGTTGACCGACAAGCGCGAATTCAAGGCGAAACTGGTCGGCGTCGACGACCGCACGGACGTCGCGGTCGTCAAGATCCAGGCGTCGAATCTGCCGGTCGTCGCGATCGGCGATTCGAACAAGGTGCGCGTCGGCGAGTGGGTCGTCGCGATCGGCTCGCCGTTCGGCCTCGACAACACCGTGACGGCCGGCATCGTGAGTTCGAAGAGCCGCAACACGGGCGATTACCTGCCGTTCATCCAGACCGACGTCGCGGTGAACCCCGGCAACTCGGGCGGCCCGCTGATCAACATGCAGGGCGAGGTGATCGGCATCAACTCGCAGATCTACAGCCGCACCGGCGGTTTCATGGGCATTTCGTTCGCGATCCCGATCGACGAGGCGATGCGCGTGGCAGACCAGCTGAAGGCGACCGGCAAGGTCACGCGCGGTCGCATCGCGGTGGCGATCGGCGAAGTGACGAAGGACGTGGCCGACTCGATCGGGCTGCCGAAGGCGGAAGGCGCGCTCGTCAGCAGCGTCGAGCCGGGCGGTCCGGCCGACAAGGCGGGCATTCAGCCGGGTGACATCATCCTGAAGTTCAACGGCCGGCCGGTCGATGCGGCGTCGGATCTGCCGCGCATGGTCGGCGACACGAAGCCGGGCACCAAGGCGACCGTCAGCGTGTGGCGCAAGGGTCAGGCGCGTGATGTGCCGATCACGATCGCCGAGACGCCGGCGGAGACGACGGCGAAGGCCGAGCAGCGCAAGAATGTGCCGCAGAAGCCGCGCCAGGCCAATTCACTCGGCTTGACGGTCAGCGACCTTTCGGCTGACCAGCTGAAGTCGCTGAAGCTGAAGAATGGCGTGCAGATCGACGGCGTCGACGGTCCGGCGGCCCGTGCGGGCTTGCAGCGCGGCGACATCGTGCTGCGCGTCGGCGACACCGACATCACGAGCGCGAAGCAGTTCGCCGACGTGACCGCGCAGTTGGATCCGCAGAAGGCGGTCGCGGTGCTCGTGCGGCGCGGCGACAACACGCAGTTCGTGCCGGTGCGCCCGCGCCCGATCCAGAAGTAACGCGCCGATGTTCACGCTCTACGGCCGCGGCTGGTGCCATCTGTGCGACGACATGCGCGATGCGCTGGCGCCCGTGGCGGCCGAGTTCGGCGTTGCCGTCGACTACGTCGACATCGACGCCGATCCGGCGCTCGTCGCCCGTTACGACGAGGACGTGCCGGTGCTGTTGCTGGACGGCACGGAGGTGTGCCGCCACCGGTTCGACGAGGCGAGGGTGCGCGGCGCGCTAACGGCGCGGCGCTGAATCTGGCCCCGCCGCCGGCCGCGCCCTGCGCGGAGTTTCGGTGCGAGTCTACCCGCCAAGGCCTCCGGCAGGGTGCCCTGACCGGGCGTCCTCGACCAGACGTCCCAAATTACCGCCCGGCAAAGGCCTTTTCGGCTAAAATAAGCCGTTTTTTCACCGACTTACAAGGCGTGCTCCGCAGTCGTCGAGCGCGCCTTTTTCGCTTGATCGGCACTGAATGGATCATATTCGCAATTTCTCGATCATCGCGCACATCGACCATGGCAAGTCGACGCTCGCGGATCGCATCATCCAGGTATGCGGCGGCCTCGCCGACCGTGAAATGGAAGCGCAGGTGCTCGATTCGATGGATATCGAGCGCGAACGCGGCATCACGATCAAGGCGCAGACGGCGGCACTGTCCTATCGCGCCCGCGACGGCAAGGTCTACAACCTCAACCTGATCGATACGCCGGGGCACGTCGACTTCTCGTACGAGGTCAGCCGTTCGCTGTCCGCGTGCGAAGGTGCGCTGCTCGTGGTCGACGCGAGCCAGGGCGTCGAGGCGCAGACGGTCGCGAACTGCTACACGGCGATCGAGCTCGGCGTCGAGGTCGTGCCGGTGCTGAACAAGATCGACCTGCCGGCGGCGAACCCCGAGAACGCGATCGAGGAGATCGAGGACGTGATCGGCATCGACGCGACCGACGCGACGCGCTGCAGCGCGAAGACGGGGCTCGGCGTCGAGGACGTGCTCGAAGCGCTGATCGCGAAGGTGCCGCCGCCGAAGGGCGATCCGGCCGCGCCGCTGCAGGCGCTGATCATCGATTCGTGGTTCGACAACTACGTCGGCGTCGTGATGCTCGTGCGCATCGTCAACGGCACGCTGCGCCCGAAGGACAAGATCAAGATGATGGCGACCGGCGCGCAGTATCCGGTCGAGCACGTCGGGGTATTCACGCCGAAGTCGCGCAATCTCGAATCGCTGTCGGCCGGGCAGGTGGGCTTCATCATCGCCGGCATCAAGGAACTGACGGCCGCGAAGGTCGGTGATACCGTCACTCACGTGACCAAGGCCGCCACCGAGCCGCTGCCGGGTTTCAAGGAAGTGAAGCCGCAGGTGTTCGCGGGCCTCTATCCGGTCGAGGCGAACCAGTACGACGCGCTGCGCGAGTCGCTCGAGAAGCTGAAGCTCAACGACGCATCGCTGCAGTACGAGCCGGAAGTGTCGCAGGCGCTCGGCTTCGGTTTCCGCTGCGGCTTCCTCGGGCTGCTGCACATGGAAATCGTGCAGGAGCGGCTCGAGCGCGAATTCGACATGGATCTCATCACGACCGCGCCGACGGTCGTCTACGAGGTCGTGCAGAGCGACGGCTCGACGATCATGGTCGAGAACCCGGCAAAGATGCCGGAGCCCGGCCGCATCGCCGAAGTTCGCGAGCCGATCGTCACCGTGAACCTGTACATGCCGCAGGACTACGTCGGGTCCGTGATCACGTTGTGCGAGCAGAAGCGCGGCTCGCAGATCAACATGCAGTATCACGGCCGCCAGGTGCAGCTCACGTACGAAATCCCGATGGCCGAAATCGTGCTCGACTTCTTCGATCGGCTGAAGTCGGTGTCGCGCGGTTATGCGTCGATGGATTACGAGTTCAAGGAATACCGCACGTCGGACGTCGTGAAGGTCGACATGCTGATCAACGGCGACAAGGTCGATGCGCTGTCGATCATCGTGCACCGCTCGCAGTCGCAGTATCGCGGCCGTGAAGTGGCCGCGAAGATGCGCGAGATCATTCCGCGCCAGATGTACGACGTGGCGATCCAGGCCGCGATCGGTGCGCACATCGTCGCGCGCGAGAACATCAAGGCACTCCGCAAGAACGTGCTCGCGAAGTGCTACGGCGGCGACATCACGCGAAAGAAGAAACTGCTCGAGAAGCAGAAAGAAGGTAAGAAACGCATGAAGCAGGTGGGTTCGGTCGAGATCCCGCAGGAAGCGTTCCTCGCGATCTTGCGCGTCGAAGACAAATAACAGGACTGATCCTTTTATGAATTTTGCGTTGATTCTTTTTGTGCTCGTCGTCGTGACGGGCGTAGCGTGGGTGTTGGACAAACTGGTGTTCCTGCCGCGGCGACGCAAGGCGGCCGATGCGGCGATCGAGGAGTTCGATCGCCAGCAGTCGCGCATCGACAAGCGTTTCGCGGACGAAAACGCGGGGCAGACGCGTTCGAAGCTGCGCGACGAAAAGCTGCGTCAGCCGTGGTGGCTCGAGTACACCGCGAGCTTCTTCCCGGTGATCCTGGCCGTATTCGTCGTGCGTTCGTTCGTCGTCGAGCCGTTCAAGATCCCGTCGGGCTCGATGGTGCCGACGCTGCTGGTCGGCGACTTCATCCTCGTCAACAAGTTCGAATACGGCCTGCGCATGCCGATCACGAACACGAAGATCACGCAGGGCAGCCCGCTGTCGCGCGGCGACGTCGTCGTGTTCCGTTATCCGAAGGACGAGTCGGTCGACTACATCAAGCGCGTGATCGGCCTGCCGGGCGACACGGTCGCTTACCAGGACAAGCAACTGACGATCAACGGCCAGCCGGTGCCCGAAACGCCGCTGCCGGATTTCTTCGACGACGAGCGCCAGAACTACGCAAAGCAGTTCGAGGAAACGATCGGCAACAAGAAGAACGCGATCCTCAACAACCCGGCCGTGCCGCCGTTCGTGATGGGCGCTTACGATTATCCGTATCGCGACAACTGCACGTACAACAGCCGCGGCGTGATCTGCAAGGTGCCGCCGGGCCACTACTTCATGATGGGCGACAACCGCGACAACAGCGCCGACAGCCGCTACTGGGGTTTCGTGCCGGACAACAACATCGTCGGCCGCGCGTTCTTCATCTGGATGAACTTCGGCGACCTGAAGCGCATCGGTTCCTTCAACTGATCGCGTTCGACTCGCACGCAATACGCGACGCACGGGCCGCGTCGCGTATTGCCGAACTAGTTTAAGAACCGGCGGTAACACCGCCTCGTCACGCCTTTTCGCGTCCGGCCGTGCCGTTTCGGCCCGACCGGCGCCCGCGTTATACTCCTGCACATGCCCCTATCCCAGTTGGAAAGCCGGCTGCGCTACGAATTTCGCAATGCGGAATTATTGCGCCAGGCTTTGACCCATCGCAGTCACAGTGCCACGCACAATGAACGGCTCGAGTTTCTCGGCGATTCCGTTCTGAATTGCGCGGTGGCCGCCCTTTTGTTCCAGCGTTTCAGCAAGCTGGACGAAGGCGATCTGTCGCGCGTGCGCGCCAACCTCGTCAAGCAGCAGTCGCTCTACGAAATCGCTCAGGCCCTGAATATTTCGGAAGGGCTGCGGCTGGGCGAGGGCGAATTGCGCAGCGGCGGCTTCCGTCGCCCGTCGATCCTCGCGGACGCGTTCGAAGCCATCATCGGGGCGGTATTCCTCGATGGCGGCTTCGAAGCCGCCCAAGGGGTCATCAAGCGCCTCTATATCCCGATTCTCGACCACATCGATCCGCGCACGCTCGGCAAGGATGCGAAGACGCTGCTGCAGGAGTACCTGCAGGGGCACAAGATCGCGCTACCGACCTATACGGTCGTCGCGACTCATGGTGCGGCGCACAATCAGCAGTTCGAGGTCGAGTGCACGGTGCCGAAGCTCGACGTGAAGGTGTCAGGCTCCGGCGCGAGCCGGCGGGCGGCCGAGCAGGCTGCCGCGAAGAAGGCGCTCGACGAGGTGCTGGCGGCCGCGCCGATGCTGGCCGCGAAGCCGAAGCGTTCGAAGAACGCACGCGGGTCGAAGCACGTCGAGCCTGAAATCGTGCCGGGCGTGAAGGGCGTGCAGGAAGCACTCGACCTGCGTTCGCCGGAACGAAAGGAGCGTGCGACGACGCGCGACGCGAAGGCGCCTGCTGCCGGGTCGGCAGCGACCGACGCCGGCGCACACACGACCGAGCGGCCGACGCAGGCGCCGATGGCCGCGATTCGCGCGGCGCATGTGGAAACGGCCACGGACAAGGCCGACCGGCCCCCGAAGCCGATGGCCGACAAGCCGGCCGACAAGGCGTCTGAGAAGCCGTCGGATCGCAACGAAGCCGGCTCGCGCGCGACGGACAAGCACGCGGAAGCCGCACCCCGTGCAGCCGACAAGCAGGCGGGCCAGGCGGCCGATCCGGCCGCGTCCACCGACAAGCCCGCTGCCGGTTCAGACGCCGCTTCGCGTGCAACGTCGCGCGCCCGCGACGCCGCGGCGCCCGGCACCGAGACGCCGCAGGGTGGCGCAAGCCTCGCTGCCGCGCAGGCGCGCGTGGCCGATGCCGACCACTGAATTGCCCCTCGATCGTGCCGCGCGCCGCGCGGCCGTTTCCGAACCTGTCTCTCAAACGATATGAACACTCCCGCTCCTACCGGTTTCCGTTGCGGCATGATCGCGATCGTGGGCCGCCCGAACGTCGGCAAGTCGACGTTGATGAACGCACTCGTCGGCCAGAAGATCAGCATCACGTCGCGCAAGGCGCAAACGACCCGCCATCGCATCACCGGCATCAACACGTTCGACGACGCGCAATTCGTGTTCGTCGACACGCCGGGCTTTCAGACCCGTCACAGCACCGCGCTGAACCGCTCGCTGAACCGCGCGGTCACGTCGACGCTCACGTCGGTCGACGTGATCCTGTTCGTGATCGAGGCCGGCCGCTTCGGGCCCGACGACCAGAAGGTGCTCGACCTGATCCCGCCCGGCATGCCGACGCTGCTGATCGCGAACAAGATCGATCGTGTGTCCGACAAGGCGACGCTGTTCCCGTTCATGCAACAGATGAGCGGGCTGCGCGAATTCACCGAACTCGTGCCGCTGTCGGCACAGCGGCCGGAAGACATCAAGCGCCTGCTGGACACCATCAAGCCGTACCTGCCGGAAGGCGAGCCGATCTACGGCGAGGACGAACTGACCGACCGCAGCTCGCGCTTCCTTGCGGCCGAAATCCTGCGCGAGAAGGTGTTCCGCTGGACCGGCGACGAACTGCCCTACACGAGCACCGTGCTGATCGACAAGTTCGAGGAGGAAGGGCGCCTGAAGCGTATCTTCGCGACGATCCTCGTCGAGCGCGATTCGCACAAGGCGATGGTGATCGGCAAGAAGGGCGAGAAGCTCAAGCAGATCAGCACCGAGGCGCGGATGGACATGGAGAAGCTGTTCGACGGCCCCGTGTATCTCGAGACCTTCGTGAAGGTGAAGAGCGGGTGGGCCGACAACGAGGCGGGGCTGCGCGCCTATGGGTACGAATGACGCGCTGACGTCGACCGAAGACGCGGTGACCGCCGGCGCGAACGACGCGCCGTTGCCGGCACCGCCCGAACCGCCGCGTCGCAAGGCGCGACGCGCGACGTCTCGCACGTCCGATTTCCGCGTCGCCGAGCAGCCGGCGTTCGTGCTGCACAGCTATCCGTATCGGGAAACGAGCCTGATCATCGACGTGCTTACGCGCGATCACGGCCGCCTCGCGCTCGTCGCGAAGGGCGCGAAGCGCCCGCACTCCGCGCTGCGCGGCGTGCTGCAGACGTTCCAGCCGCTGCTGCTGTCCTGGTCGGGCAAATCCGAAGTACGCACGCTGACGGGTGCCGAGTGGGTCGGCGGGATGCTCCCGCTTGGCGGCGACGGGCTGCTGTGCGGCTTCTACGCGAACGAGCTGCTCGTGAAATTCTGCGCGCGCGAGGATCCGCAGCCGCCGCTCTTCAATCACTACGTGCTGACCCTCACGCGCCTTGCGCACGGCGAGCCTGCGGTGCAGGTGCTGCGCTCGTTCGAGCGCGTGCTGCTGCGCGAGACCGGCTATGCGATGGCGCTGAACCGCACGGTCGCGCGCCGTGCGGTCGAGCCGGATCGCCGCTACGTGTTCGATCCCGAGCGCGGCGTGCGCAATGCGGACGACGACGTACCGTCGCACTGGCCGGTGATTACCGGACAGACGTTGCTCGACATGGAGCAGGACGATTACCATCGAGCCCAGACGGTCGCGCAAAGCAAGACGCTGATGCGCTTCCTGCTGAACACCTATCTCGGCGGTACGCCGCTTGCCACGCGTCAGATCCTGATCGACCTGCAAAACCTATGAGTTTCTTCCTGACAACGCCCACCGCCATCGACCTCGGCGTGAACATCGACCACGTCGCGACGCTGCGCAACGCGCGCGGCACGTCCTATCCCGATCCGATCCGCGCGGCGCTCGCCGCCGAAGAGGCCGGTGCGGACGCGATCACGCTGCATCTGCGCGAGGACCGCCGCCACATCGTCGACGCCGACGTGCGCAAGCTGCGCCCTCTGCTGAAGACGCGGATGAACCTCGAATGCGCGGTGACGGCCGAGATGCTCGACATCGCATGCGAAGTGCGTCCGCACGACGCGTGCCTCGTGCCGGAGAAGCGCGAGGAACTGACGACCGAAGGCGGTCTCGACGTTGCCGGCCGCTTCGAGGCCGTGCGTGCGGCATGCAGGCAGCTCGCCGACGCCCGCGTGCGCGTGTCGCTGTTCATCGATCCGGACGAGACGCAGATCCGTGCCGCGCACGAAGCCGGCGCGCCGGTGGTCGAGCTGCATACCGGCCGCTACGCCGATGCGCACGACGAGGCCGAGCAGCAGCGCGAATACGAGCGCATCGTCGCCGGCGTGCAGGCCGGCGCGCAACTGGGTCTCAAGGTCAACGCCGGCCACGGCCTGCATTACACGAACGTGCAGCAGATCGCCGCGATCGACGGCATCGTCGAACTGAACATCGGCCACGCGATCGTCGCGCACGCGATCTTCGCAGGCTGGGACAACGCGGTGCGCGAGATGAAGGCGATCATGGTCGCCGCACGGGTCGCCGCGCTGCACGGCGGCGCGCGCTGACGATGCGTTGCGTGCGCGCGCGCTTCGCTCGCCGCCCGGCATCGTCCGCACATCACGGCGGGCGTTGAGATGGCGATCTACGGCATCGGCACCGACATCGTCCAGGTGAGCCGCATCGCGGCCGTGCTCGAGCGCACGGGCGGCCGGTTCGCCGAGAAGGTGCTGGGCCCCGACGAGCTGCGCGTGTTCCAGGCTCGCCGTGCGCGCTCGGAGGCGCGCGGCATCGCGTTTCTCGCGACGCGCTTTTCCGCGAAGGAGGCGTTCTCGAAGGCGATCGGGCTCGGCATGCACTGGCCGATGACGTGGCGCGCGCTGCAGACGCTCAACCAGCGCAGCGGCGAGCCGTACGTAGTCGCTTCGGGCGAGCTGGCCGACTGGCTTGCCGCGCGTGGCATCACGGCGCGCGTGACGGTCAGCGACGAACGCGACTACGCGGTGTCGTTCGTGGTCGCCGAAACGGACGCCGCGCCTGGCACTGCACCTGCACCTGTTTCCCGAACCCCCTCCTGACGGAATTCCGATTCGATGAAAACGACTCCCGGCCCGGTCATGCTCGACGTCGTCGGCACGACCCTGTCGCGCGACGATGCGCGGCGCCTCGCGCATCCGAATACCGGCGGCGTGATCCTGTTTGCGCGGCACTTCCAGAATCGTGCGCAACTGACGGCGCTGACCGACTCGATCCGCGCGGTGCGCGAAGACATCCTGATCGCCGTCGATCACGAAGGCGGCCGCGTGCAGCGGTTCCGCACCGACGGCTTCACGGTGCTGCCCGCGATGCGTCGCCTCGGCGAACTGTGGGACCGCGACGTGCTGCTCGCGACGAAGGTCGCGACCGCCGTCGGCTACATCCTGGCCGCCGAACTGCGTGCCTGCGGGATCGACATGAGCTTTACGCCGGTGCTCGATCTCGACTACGGGCACTCGAAGGTGATCGGCGATCGCGCATTCCATCGCGACCCGCGTGTCGTCACGCTGCTCGCGAAGAGCCTGAACCACGGTTTGTCGCTCGCGGGCATGGCGAACTGCGGCAAGCATTTCCCGGGGCACGGCTTCGCGGAAGCCGATTCGCACGTCGCACTGCCGACCGACGACCGGCCGCTCGACGCGATCCTCAAGCAGGACATCGCCCCGTACGACTGGCTCGGCCTGTCACTCTCCGCGGTCATCCCCGCGCACGTGATCTACACGCAGGTCGACAAGCGACCCGCGGGCTTCTCGCGCGTGTGGCTGCAGGACATCCTGCGCGGGCAGCTCGGCTTCACGGGCGCGATCTTCAGCGACGACCTGTCGATGGAGGCGGCACGCGAAGGCGGCACGCTCACGCAGGCGGCTGACGCAGCGCTCGCCGCCGGCTGCGACATGGTGCTCGTCTGCAACCAGCCGGACGCGGCCGAGGTCGTGCTGAACGGGCTGAAGGCCCAGGCGTCGGCCGAGTCGGTGCGGCGCATCAAGCGGATGCGGGCGCGCGGCAAGCCGCTCAAGTGGGACAAGCTGATCGCGCAACCCGAGTATCTGCAGGCGCAGGCGCTGCTGAGCAGCGCGCTGGCGTAAGCGGAGAAGGGCGGCGTGATGTCGTCTTTCCCGTTGTCGAAAGCAAAAAGCCGCGCAGAAGCGCGGCTTTTTGCTTTTCCATCGAGGCGGGGCGAGGCGCAAGGCGACATGGCCTTACGCAACTAACCGTCAACTCCCGCCCGCGCCCCGAACAACTGCGGCGCGGTCAGTTGACCTTCATCCGCTGCAGCTTGTTGTACAGCGTCTTGGGGCTGATGCCGAGCAGCGTCGCCGCCCGATGGCGCGTGCCGCCGACCGCGTCGAGCGTCGCGCGGATCAGCAGGTCCTCGACGTCGGACAGCGGGGTGCCGACCTTGATCTGCACGCTGCTGCCGTTCAGCGCGGCGCCAGCCGCGAAGCTCGCTTCGCCCGCGCGCAGCGTTTCGATGAAATCGCCGGACGCGTCATAGGCGAAACGCACGCGCTCCTGCAATTCGCGCACGTTGCCGGGCCATTCGTAGGACAGGCATTCGCGCACGAAGCCCGGTGCCGCGCGCTTGTCGGTCGTGCTGCGACCGGTGGCGCTCGCTTCGCGGTTGAGTTCGTCGATAAGCGCGTCCGCGATGGCGAGCGCATCACCCTCGCGCTCGCGCAGCGGCGGCATCGTGATCGACGCCGCATCGAGACGCAGCCACAGATCCTCGCGCAGCGTGCCGTTCGCGACCGCCTCGCGGGCCGGGCGGCGCGTGGCCGCGATCAGCCGGAAGTCGCTCGCGATCGAGCTCGTGCCGCCGATCCGCATGAAGTTCTGCGAGTCGAGCGCATGCAGCAGCGCTTCCTGCAGCACGAGCGGCAGTGCGGTGATCTCGTCGAGGAACAGCGTGCCGCCGCCGGCCTGTTCGAACAGGCCCGATTCGCGCCGCTCGGCGCCGTCGAACGCGCCGCGTTCATGGCCGAACAGCACGCTGTCGAGCGACGCTCCGTGACGCCCGGCATGCGCGATCGTGCGGCAGTCGAACGACACGAACGGCCCCTTGCGGCGCCGGCTCAGTTCGTGCAGCGTGCGCGCGGTCAGCTTCTTGCCCGTGCCGGCTTCGCCGGTGAACAGCACGGCCGTTTCGGTGCCGGCGTTGTGCTCGATCATGTCGTACACGTGCTGCATCGCCTCGCTGCGGCCCACCAGCGCGCCGAAACGGCCCAGGTGGCGCAGCGACGCGCGCAGCGTCCGCACTTCGTCGATCAGTTCGTAGGGGCGCGGAATCCGGGCCAGCAGGCTGCGCAGGCGCGGAATGTTGATCGGCTTCAGCAAGTAGTCCCAGATGCCGTGACGCAGGCCTTCGATCGCGCTCTCGACCGTCGCGTTGCCCGTCAGCACGATCACCGGCAGCGAACCGTTCGGCTGCTGCTGCGGCAGATGCTGGAGCAGGTCAAATCCGCTGCCGTCCGGCAGGTTCAGGTCGACCAGGACGACATCGGGAATCGAGCGGCCGAGCGCCGTGCGTGCCTCGGCGAGCGACGTGGCCGTGTCGACCGAGAAGCCGTCCGCGGCGAGCAGGGCGGTCAGGCCGGACAGACTGTTGGGATCGTCTTCGACAATCAGGGCGTGTGGCATGGTGGACGCGAGTCGAGTCAAGAGAGGCGGGCTGTCGGCTGTCGAGCCGGCCGCAGCCGCATGTCAGATTAAAAACTGATTTTATGCCCCGCTGAACGCCTGACGTACATTATTTCTTTGTCGCTATAAAACAGTTACCGATGATACAAATTGAATACCTTTAGTGCTGGATTTTGTATTATCGATGGTGCCGACGCACCGGTGCTGTTGGCGGCAGGCAAACAAAAAGCGCCCCGAAGGGCGCTTTGTTCGATCCGGAAATCGCGAGCGATTACGCGCGGCTGCGATATTCGTTCGTGCGCGTATCGATTTCGATCTTGTCGCCGGTACTGCAGAACAGCGGCACTTGCAGTTCGAAGCCCGTCGCGAGCTTGGCGTTCTTCAGCACCTTGCCCGACGACGTGTCGCCCTTGACGGCCGGTTCCGTGTAGGTGATCTCGCGAACCAGGATCGTCGGCAGTTCGACCGAGATCGCCTTCTCGTTGTAGAACACGACTTCGCAAGCCATGCCGTCTTCGAGGTAGTTCAGCGCTTCGCCCATCATTTCCGCTTCGACTTCGTACTGGTTGTAGTCGGCGTCCATGAACACGTACATCGGATCGGCGAAGTACGAGTACGTCACTTCCTTGCGGTCGAGCACGACGACGTCGAACTTGTCGTCAGCCTTGTAGACCGATTCCTGGCCTGCGTTCGTCAGCAGGTTCTTCATCTTCATCTTGACGACGGCGGCGTTACGGCCCGACTTGTTGTATTCCGTCTTTGCGATGACCCATGCGTCGCTGCCGATCTGCACGACGTTGCCTACGCGGAGTTCCTGTGCGGTCTTCATAAAAAACTGTCCTGATCCAATCAAATAAATAGGTGCCTGAGCGTTGCACAACGGCTGACGGCGCAAGCGGGGGCGTTCCGGTGGGTGCCAAGAGCCCCAAAACGCGAGCGCTTGCGTGGTCAGCCGTCGGATAACCGCTTATTTTAACTGAGATTTTGCGTATTCCGCCAGCTTTCCGGCGAGATCGCCGACGCCCGCCAGCGCGTCGGCCCAGCATGCCGCGTTGGCGTCCAGCGCGGCACGGTGTTGCAGCAAATCGGCCCAATCGGGCGTGTCGCCGCCGTTCCATGCGTGCCAGAAGCGCTCGAGCGCGGCGCGCGGCGCGTCGGCGAGGCCGGCCGACAGGTGCGCGAGCGCGGCGTCGAGCTTCGGCAGGTGCGCGTCGTCGGCCTGCGGGTAGATGTGCCACACGAACGGTTTGCGCGCCCATTGCGCGCGAACGAACGAGTCCTCGCCGCGCACGAAGTTGATGTCGGACACCCACAGCAGCGGGTCATAGTCCGCCTGCGGGACGAACGCGAGCCCGTAAGCGGTCAGGTTGCCGGCGGCCGCGCGCGCGCCGGCGCCGAACGATTCGACCCCGAAGAAACGCGCGACGGCCGGCGATACGCGGCCGGCAGGCACGAGCGCGATGACGGGCGACGGGCCGTCGCGCCACTGCGCGAGCAGCGCATCGACGGCCGGATTTTCATAGGCGAAGAGGCTGACGACGGTCGTACCCGGCGCCGGCGGCGCGTCGCCGATCGCCTGCCGCCACCAGGCGGCGCGCGCTGCCGTGTCGGCTTCGAAGGCCGTGCGGCGCGCGTCGAGGTCGCGTTCCTTCAGCACGCCGCCCGTGCCGGCCGATAGTCCCGGGAAGAAGAACGTCTTCAGCAGCGGGTACCGCGGATGGGGCGACGGCCGCAGATGGAAATCGGCGACCCAGTCCTCGGCGCTCAGGTATTCGAGATTGATCCACACGGGGCGGCGAGCGCGGCGCGCCATCGCCGCGAGATACGCGCCGGGCAGCTCGCACGCGAACGCCTCGATCACGACGTCGGCGATCTCCAGCGCGTCGCCGGCTTCCGCATGCCAGTGTTCGATCACGATGGCGTCGAGCGTCTGCCGTCCGGCATCGGGATCGACCCCCGGCAGCAGACGCGCGAAGGTGCGCAGATCGTCGACGAACAGGCGCACCTGCCAGCCGTGCTCGTGTGCGAGCTGGCGCGCGAGGCGCCAGCACACGCCGATGTCGCCGAAGTTGTCGATCACGGTGCAGAAGAGGTCGCACGCGATCGGTTCGTCGGGTGCGAGCGGCGCATGGGAGGCGGGGGTGGTGCGGGGCATCGAAGCGGACCGGTGAATGCTCTAAACTGGCGATTCTAATGGACCCGTTCCGCGCCACAAGGCACCCGGATCACGCATGACATCCCCAGAAGCCGCCGACATCCCGTTCGAACCCAAGAAGATCCTCGCGCAGTTGCCGCACATGCCGGGCGTCTACCGCTACTACGACACGGCGGGCGCCGTACTTTACGTAGGCAAGGCGCGCGACCTGAAGAAGCGCGTATCCAGCTATTTCACGAAGACGCAGCTGTCGCCGCGCATCGCGATGATGGTCACGCGCATCGCACGCATCGAGACGACCGTCACGCGCTCGGAGGCCGAAGCGCTGCTGCTCGAGAACAATCTGATCAAGGCGCTCACGCCGCGCTACAACATCCTGTTTCGCGACGACAAGTCGTATCCGTACCTGAAGCTCACCGCGCACCGCTTTCCGCGCATGGCTTACTACCGCGGCTCGGTCGACAAGCAGAACCAGTACTTCGGGCCGTTCCCGAGCGCATGGGCCGTGCGCGAGAGCATCCAGATCCTGCAGCGCGTGTTCCAGCTGCGCACCTGCGAGGATTCGGTCTTCAACAACCGCACGCGGCCATGCCTGCTCCATCAGATCGGGCGCTGCACGGCGCCGTGCGTCGGCGCGATTTCCGAGGACGACTACGCGATCGACGTGTCGAATGCCGCGCGGTTTCTGCTCGGTCGGCAGTCGGAAGTGATGAAGGAGCTCGAGCAGAAGATGCATGCGTTCGCGGCCGAGCTGAAGTTCGAGCAGGCGGCCGCCGTGCGCAACCAGATGAGCTCGCTCGCGACGGTGCTGCACCAGCAGGCGATCGAGGTCGGCAGCGACAGCGACGTCGACATCCTGGCGGTCGTCGCGCAGGGCGGGCGCGTGTGCGTGAACCTGGCGATGGTGCGCGGCGGCCGGCATCTCGGCGACAAGGCGTATTTCCCGACGCACGTCGAAAGCGCGCTGACGCTTGCCGAAGGCGGGCTCGGCGACGAAGCCGAGGCGGCGGACGCAGCCGACGAAACCGTCGCGGCATTGCCCGAGACACCCGAGGAAGACGCTGCCGTAGCGCGCGACGCGGGGGCGTCGGTGGAGGCCGAGGTGCTCGATGCGTTCATCGCGCAGCACTATCTCGGCAATCGCGTGCCGCCCGTGCTGGTCGTAAGCCACGCGCCCGCGAGCCGCGACCTGCTCGACTTGCTGTCCGAGCAGGCCGGTCACAAGGTCTCGCTGGTGCGGCAGCCGCAGGGGCAGCGGCGCGCGTGGCTGTCGATGGCCGAGCAGAACGCGCAGATTGCGCTCGCACGGTTGCTGTCCGAGCAGGGCTCGCAGCAGGCCCGCACGCGCGCGCTCGCGGAGACGCTCAGCTTCGAATGCGACGATCTTGCCACGCTGCGGATCGAATGTTTCGACATCAGCCACACGATGGGCGAGGCGACGCAGGCGTCGTGCGTCGTATATCACCATCACAAGATGCAATCGGGCGAGTACCGTCGCTACAACATCACCGGGATCACGCCGGGCGACGATTACGCGGCCATGCGGCAGGTGCTGACGCGCCGTTACGAGAAGATGGTCGAGCAGGCCGCGCAGGCGGCGGCCGCCGACGACGCAGCCGGCATCGACGGCGAATCGACGCGCAAGGCCGAGGCATCGAGCCTGCTGCCGAATATCGTGCTGATCGATGGCGGCAAGGGGCAGGTCGAGATCGCGCGACAGGTGTTCACCGAACTCGGGCTCGACACGTCAATGCTGGTGGGCGTCGCGAAGGGCGAAGGGCGCAAGGTCGGCCTCGAGACGCTCGTGTTCGCGGACGGTCGCGCGCCGCTCGAACTCGGCAAGGAGAGTGCCGCGCTGATGCTCGTCGCGCAGATCCGCGACGAGGCGCATCGTTTTGCGATCACCGGAATGCGCGCGAAGCGGGCGAAGGCGCGCCAGACCTCGCGGCTCGAGGAGCTCGAAGGGATCGGCGCGAAACGCCGGCAGCGACTGCTCGCGCGGTTCGGCGGGCTGCGCGGCGTGGTCGCCGCGAGCGTCGAGGAACTGGCGAGCGTCGACGGTATCTCGCACGCACTCGCCGAGCAGATCTACAAGCAGCTTCACTGAAGCGGCCGTGCGGCCGGCGGCTCCTGCGCGCGATCTCGCGTTCTTGTGGCAGGCCGGTCGACACGGCACAATTGCAAATCCTTTACTGACCCGCCTGCCATGCCGTTCAATTTCCCGATTTTCCTGACGTGGGTACGGATCGTGCTGATCCCGCTCGTCGTCGGCGTGTTCTATCTGCCGGACACGGTGATGGGCGGCGCGCACCGCAACCTCGCGGCGGCGGCGATCTTCATTCTCGCCGCGCTGACCGACTGGTTCGACGGGTTTCTCGCCCGCAAGTGGAACCAGACGTCGTCGTTCGGCGCGTTCCTCGATCCGGTTGCTGACAAGCTGATGGTGACCGCCGCGCTGCTGATCCTCGTGCAGATTTCGCGGGTCGATGCGGCGATCGCGCTCGTGATCGTCGGCCGCGAGATCGCGATCTCGGCGCTACGCGAATGGATGGCACAGATCGGCGCGTCGAAGAGCGTCGCGGTCAACCAGCTCGGCAAGTTCAAGACCGCGTGCCAGATGGTCGCGATCCCGATGCTGCTGTACTACGGCCCGCTGCCGCTCGGTATCGCGACGATCGATACGCGCGTGTGGGGCGAGTGGCTGATGTATCTCGCCGCGGTGCTGACGATCTGGTCGATGCTGTACTACATGAAGCTTGCGTGGCCGCAGATTCGCGAGCGAGGCGGCGCGTGATTGGCCCCGCATGGTCGGTTGCGCAGGTTTTTGGAAAAAGGGCTGGAAAAGCCCTTGACACACGAATGTGCCTTCGACATAATCTCGCTTCTCCGCTGCACGACGAAGTAAGCGTGTGACGGGGAAGCAGTAGCGTAGCAATACGCGGGAGTAGCTCAGTTGGTAGAGCGCAACCTTGCCAAGGTTGAGGTCGCGAGTTCGAGACTCGTCTCCCGCTCCAGTTTTTTTCTGGCAGCGTGTTGTACGGCAAAGCGCTGCAGATGCAGGACACATGCGGGAGTAGCTCAGTTGGTAGAGCGCAACCTTGCCAAGGTTGAGGTCGCGAGTTCGAGACTCGTCTCCCGCTCCAGATTTTTCTGGCAGCGTGTTGAATGGCAAAGCGCTGCAGGTGCAGGACAATGCGGGAGTAGCTCAGTTGGTAGAGCGCAACCTTGCCAAGGTTGAGGTCGCGAGTTCGAGACTCGTCTCCCGCTCCAAGTAATGGGGAAGCCACGCTTCCCTTTTTATTTGATGGACTGATGGTCCTCGAATAAAGAATCTGTCGCTTGCCGCCACGGCATCCGGACAGTCCGCTTTTGGCGCGATAGCAAAGCGGTTATGCAGCGGCCTGCAAAGCCGTTTAGGCCGGTTCGACTCCGGCTCGCGCCTCCAGGTAAGAAAAGAAAAAGCCCCGCTTCGGCGGGGCTTTTCTTTTTTCCGCGCCTCATTCGCTCATCTATTCCGCCGGATATGTCAGCGTCACCAACTCGCACTTCGACGTGCTCTTGCCGTCGTAGTCGTAAATCGCGAGCAGATGCTGGCCCTTGCTGTTCAGTATCGGCAGCGTGATCGTCCGCCGATTCGGGTTGCCGCCGGCGGCGGGTTCGTCCGACACCTGTTTGCGGATTTCCGATTCGAGGTCCGACGGCGTGTTGATGCCGTTCTCCGGCCCGCGGCTGCGCACCCGGCTGTAGAAATGAAAACCGTTGTCGGTCCAGCCGCGCGGCAGCATGTTGCGCCACTGGTTGTTGGTGACTTCCTTCCACAGCAGATCGGTGTTGCCGCTCAACGCGAACGGCGTCGGACACGCGGCGGCCGCGAAAGCTTGTCCGCAGAAAAGCGGGAGGGCGGCAAGCGACCACGCAACGCGTCGGGCCGCGCGGCGCGCGAGGCCGGCATCGCGTCGCGATCCGGCAAGGTGCGACAGGACAGGGGGCGTTTTCATACGGCATTCTCCGGGTGATGGATCGGTACGCGGCCGTGCTGCGGCCGCTGGGGAATACCGTATCGCTACCGTTCTCGCAGAAGAATGCGGCGAACGTCACACGTGCGGTCACGGGGCAAAGGGGCGAGGCCTCGGCCTGGGAAGGCCCGGAGGAGGGGCGACAACGCGCTCCGGTGGGGAGGGGGGGCGATCGCGCGTTGTCGCGGGCGAAGCGATGGGCGTGCTGCGGGTCGTCCATACCGGCCGCGTCATCATGAGCATGCCGAACGTTCGGCGATGCCGGTCAGCCGTCGACCGGCCGTGCCGGCGTGTCGAGCCTCAGCTGATAGAACGCCGCATCGAGCCAGCGGCCGAACTTGAAGCCCGCTTCGGTGATCGTGCCCGAGTGCGCGAAGCCGAGCCGCGTATGCAGCGCGACGCTGCCGCTGTTGGTGGCGTCGATGCAGCCGACCAGCAAATGCACGTCAGCTTCGCGCGCACGCCGGATCAACTCGCGCAGCAGCAATTCGCCGAGCCCGCGGCCGCGATGGTCGCGGTGGACGTAGACGCTGTGCTCGACCGTGTACTTGAACGCCGGGAACGCGCGGAACGTGCCCCAGCTCGCGAAGCCGACCAGTGTGCCCGATTCGTCGACCGCGCCGACGACCGGAAACCCGCCGGCGCGCTTCGTCGCGAACCAGGTGACCATCGCTTCCGGTGGGCGAGGCTGGTAGTCGTACAGCGCGGTGGAGTGCAAGATCGCATCGTTCAGGATCTCGAGAATGGCCTCGGCATGCTCGGCCTCGTTGCAATCGATCAGGCGCACGTCGTCGCGCGGTGTCGGGGAATTCATACGGGCTCCTGCGCCTGTCGGCCTTGAACGGATGACACATTCCGCGCGCCGATGGCGGCGGGGGCATCGCAGATCGCGACGACATAGCGCGCGACGTGCGACGACGGGTTGCTGAAAACCAGCGGCTGATCGACGCGCATGGCCAGACAGTCGCCTTCGTGTAGTTTGTGAAGCTGATCGCCGAATGTGACGTCGATGCACCCGCGGACGACCCACACCTGTTGATGCAGCGCGCTTTCGCGCCCGCCGGAGTCGTACGCGACGCGCGCGCCGGGCGGGAAATCGACCTCGACGAGCTGGATCGGCGACGGCCATCCGGGCGGCGACAGATTGCGCCGCACGTACCCGGATGCCGGATCGCGCCATTCCGCCTGCTGTGCGCGCCGCACCAGCGGCTGCGCGGGTGCGGCGTCGCGATCGCCGGCGAACAGCCCGGCCAGCGACACGCCCAGACCGGCCGCGAGCTTGTCGAGCACGACGGCCGTCGGGCTCGCCGACGCACGCTCGATGAGCGAAATCATCGAACGGCTGACGCCGGAACGCGCGGCGAGCGCATCCAGCGTGTAGCCTCGCAGCGTGCGCAGGTCGCGCACGCGCCGGGCAATGCGTTCGTTGATGCCGGTGTCGTCAGCGGGGGCAGCGGTTGATTCTTGCATGATGGATTTATTGTCCAGCAAGCTGGAATTTGATGTCAACGGAATTCCTGCCGTCGCGGGATGACGATTCGCTGTCGGTCGCGTGCTTGCCGGACGACCCGGGCGAGCGTAATATACGAAACAGCTATATTTCGTTTAATTAGAGACATATGGGAATCATCAAGATATCCGAGCACATGCACGAACGGCTGCGCTCGACCAGCACCGCGCTGAGCCGTTCGATCAATGCACAGGCGGAGCACTGGCTGCGCGTCGGGATGCTGGCGGAGCTCAATCCGTCACTGTCCTACGGCGATATCTGCCGGATGCTGATCGAGACCGAAGCGCGCGGCGGCGATGCCGGGCCGACAGAGTCGGTCGCCCACGGCATCGAGCAGGTGGCGTGATGGCGAGACGCGAAATCCCGATCCGCGGTGCCGCGGAAATCGCCAGGTCGCGCGAGGCTGCGAAGCTCGCGTCCCAGGTGCTGACGATGATCACCGAGCACGTGAAGCCGGGCGTCACCACCGACGAGCTGGATGCGCGCTGCCGCGAATACATCGTTGACGAACTCCGCGCGATCCCGGCGAACATTGGCTACCACGGGTATCCGAAAACCCTGTGCACGTCGGTCAATCACGTGGTCTGTCACGGCATTCCGTCGTCGCGGCCGATGCGCGACGGCGACATCGTGAATCTCGACATCGCGGTGATCAAG
Organism: Burkholderia sp. AU33545; assembly: GCF_020419685.1. Lineage (NCBI taxonomy): Bacteria > Pseudomonadati > Pseudomonadota > Betaproteobacteria > Burkholderiales > Burkholderiaceae > Burkholderia > Burkholderia sp. AU33545. The sequence continues at coordinate 625,928 of NZ_JAIZRQ010000001.1, forward strand.
GACGGCTGGTTCGGCGACACGAGCCGCATGTACTTCGTCGGCGAGCCGGGCGAACTGGCGCGGCGCCTCGTCGCGACGACCTACGAGGCGATGCATGCGGGCATCCGCGCGGTTCGTCCGGGCGCGACGCTCGGCGACGTCGGCTACGCGATCCAGCAGGTCGCACATCGAGAAGGGTTCAGCGTGGTCCGCGAGTATTGCGGGCACGGGATCGGCGACGTGTATCACGACGAGCCTCAGGTGCTGCACTACGGCCGCCCGGGCACCGGCGTGCCGCTGCGGCCAGGGATGATCTTCACGATCGAGCCGATGCTGAATGCGGGCAAGCGCGATACGCGCGTGCTGGCCGACGGCTGGACGGTCGTCACCAAGGACCATTCGCTATCCGCCCAATGGGAGCACATGGTCGTCGTGACGGAGCAGGGCTTCGAGATCCTGTCGGACGATGTGAAGCCGCCGGCGTTCGCGGCGCTGTCCGGCACGCACGCGGCCTGACGCGCGGCGTGCCGCACGCAGCGGCGCAATGAAAAAGGCCCCGTCATGGGGCCCTTTTCATTTGGAGTCGCGCGGCGCGATCAGCAGAGGATCGTCTCCACCGCCGCGACCCGCAGCGCCACGCGGCTCAACCGCGCGCCTTCTGCCATGCGTGCTCGACGAATACGCGGCACAGCGCTTCCATTCCGTTGCGGTCCTCGTCATCGAAACGTGCGGCAACGGGGCTGTCGACGTCCCACACGCCGATCAGCGTGCCGTCGGCGGCCACCAGCGGCACGACGATTTCCGATTCCGACGCGGCATCGCAGGCGATATGGCCGGGGAATTCGTGCACGTCGCGCACGACCTGCGTCTCGCGGGTCTGCGCGGCCGTGCCGCACACACCTTTGCCGAGCGCGATCCGCACGCACGCGGGCTTGCCCTGGAACGGGCCGACCACGAGTTCCGTCCCGTCGAAGAAATAGAAGCCGGCCCAGTTCAGGCGGTCGAGCGAGTGATAGACGAGCGCGGAGAAGTTCGCGGCGTTCGCGGTCAGGTCGCGTTCCGTTTCGACGAGCGCGCGTGCCTGCTCGACGAGCGTCGCATAGAGTTCGGCCTTGGAGGCGTGAGGGGCGGTGGACAGCGTGAACATGGCTGAAATGCGAAAAGGGTTGTGGGCAGCGGGATTGTGAAAAGCGCGATGCGCGTCCCGCAGTCTACGGCACGCGCGGCTCGTTTGCAGCGCGTGGTTCGCGGGCGCCCTGGTGAACGCGCAGCGCCGTCGTTCAATCAGGTTCGAGCTCGGCGAACCGTTCGGCCAGGAAATCGAGCAGCGCGCGCACCGCGGGCAGCAGCCCGCGCCGCGACGCGAACACCGCGTGCACGATTTCGCGCCGCGGTGCCCAGTCCGGCAGCACGGTCGCCAGTTCGCCGCGCGCGACTTCGTCGCGCACCATCATCGTCGGCAACTGCACGATGCCGACGCCGGCGACGGCCGCCGCACGCAGTGCGAGCATGCCGCCCGTCACGAGCCGCGGCTGGTGATGGATTTCCGCCTGCGCGCCGTCGGGGCCGCGCAGCCGCCATACGTGCGCGGCCTGCGGCACGCCGTGATCGAGGCTCGGCGAGCGGGTCAGGTCTGCGGGGACGGCCGGCACGCCGCGCTCGCGCAGCAACGCGGGGCTCGCGACGAGACACTGCCCGCGCTCGGCCAGCACGCGCAATGCGAGATCGCTGTCCTCGAGCGGCGGCGGGCGCACGCGAATCGCGACGTCGATCCCTTCGCCGACGACGTCGACGCGCCGGTTGGTCGCTTCGAGATGAATCTCGACGCGCGGGCACGTGACCATGAACGCGGCGATCATCGCGCCGACCAGCGAATCGAGCAGCACGACCGGGCAACTGACCCGCACGATGCCGCGCGGCTCCTCGTGCAGCAGCGCGATCGCCTCGTCGGCGGCGTCCGCTTCGACGAGCATCGCGCGACAATGCGCGTAATAGGTCTGGCCGACGTCGGTGACAGTGAAGCGGCGTGTCGAGCGCTGGATCAGCCGCATGCCGAGCCGCGCTTCAAGCAGCGCGATGCGGCGGCTCAGCTTCGATTTCGGCATGTTCAGCGCGCGTCCGGCCGGCGCGAAGCCGCCGTGCTCGACCACCTGCACGAAGTAATAGAGATCGTTCAGATCCCGTTCGTTATCGTTCATGAAATAGAACGCTGAGTGCGATTTTGGCAGTCTACCGCATCGATCGTTCCACCTCTATATTCCTTCTCAGGATGCGAAACACGTGTTTCGCCGCAATTCGGAGAAGGCAAATGAAGAAGATCCAGGGTGTGTACAGTGCGCCGCGCGGTCATTGGGTCGGCGACGGTTTCCCGGTGCGTTCGATGTTCAGCTATCAGTCTCACGGCGCACATCTGAGCCCGTTCCTGCTGCTCGACTACGCCGGTCCTGCGAACTTCGAGCCGGCTTCGGCGCCGCGCGGGGTGGGGCAGCATCCGCACCGCGGGTTCGAAACGGTGACGATCGTCTATGACGGCGAAGTCGCACACCGCGACTCGACCGGCGCGGGCGGCGTGATCGGCCCGGGCGACGTGCAGTGGATGACGGCGGCGAGCGGGATCCTGCACGAGGAATTTCACTCGGAAGCGTTCACGAAGCGTGGCGGCCCGCTCGAGATGGTGCAGCTGTGGGTGAACCTGCCCGCCGCCGACAAGATGGGTGCGCCCGGTTATCAGACGCTTCTGAACGCGGACATCCCGGTGGTCGAATTGCCGGACGGCGCAGGTCGCGCGCGGATCATCGCGGGCGAGTTCGACGGGCGGCGCGGCCCGGCCCGCACGCACACGCCGATCGATGTGTGGGACGTGCGGCTTGCAGCAGGCGGCCGTGCTCGGTTCCCGATCGCCGAAGGGCGGACGCTCGCGGTGGTCGTGCTGAGCGGGACATTGCTGGTGAACGGCGAGACGGTCGCCCGCGAAGCGCAGTTCGTGCAACTGAGCCGCGACGGCCGCGACGTCGAGATCGAAGCGAACGGCGATGCCAAGCTGCTGATTCTGAGCGGCGAGCCGATCGATGAGCCGGTCGTCGGTTACGGGCCGTTCGTGATGAACTCGCAAGAGGAAATCCGGACCGCGATCGACGATTTCAACAGCGGCCGCTTCGGCCAGATGCCGGTGTGACGGACAGGCCCCGCGCAATGCGGGGCTTTTTTTCATGCGCGGCGCGGCTGCACGCGTGCCGCGTGCGCTTCGAGGCATAATCATCGGTTGCTGCGCGCCGGCCGGCGCGCTTGATTCAGGACCGACCATGAACGCTTCCGCACCTGCCGCCTCCGTGCGCGCCGACGATCTCGACTGGCACTGGAAATCCTTCGACGCGCTGACGGCGCGTGAACTCTATTCGATCCTCGACGCGCGCAGCGCCGTGTTCGTTGTCGAGCAGAACTGCGTGTATCGCGACATCGACGGTGCGGATCAGGCCGCATGGCACCTGGCCGCGTACGACCCGGCGGGCCGCCTCGCCGGCTATCTGCGCGTGCTGCTGCCGGATGCGCAGCACACTGACGTGCGCATCGGCCGCGTGCTGACGACCGCGCCGTTTCGCGGCGCGGGCCTCGGCAACGCGTTGCTGTCGCGCGCGCTCGAGTTCATCCGCGCGCAGTGGCCGGATGCGCAGGTGAGCCTGCATGCGCAAGCCCATCTGCAGCGCTTCTATGGGGCATTCGGTTTCACGCCGAGCTCGGACGTGCACGACGAGGACGGCATCCCGCACGTGTGGATGACCAGCGTGCGCGGCTGACGCGCCGCGCCGTCAGTGGGCGGCGCGAGTCACCGACGAGTTTTGCGCGTGCCGGGCGGCCGCCCGTTCGTCGACCAGGCGGCCGCGCGCCGACAGTCGCAGCCAGTGCCGCAGCGCGATCAGCGCGCCGATCACGCTCATCATCGAACCCGGGATCCACAGCAGCAGGCCGCCGATCTGCTGGTCGCGCAGCGGGCTGAGCCACGTGAATGCGCGTCCGCAGATCGAGTAGATCGGATACAACTCGTGCGGCGTGAAGAAGATCAGCGCACCGAGCGCGATCTGCGGCGGGATCGCCGCAACGACGATCAGGATCCGGCGGCCCGGTGACAGCCGCGCGGGCGGCGCGGGACGCGGATCGACGACGAGCCACCAGAACAGCAGCCCGTCGATTACCATGCTCCAGTTCATCACGCGATACAGGCGCCAGTCGAGCATCGCGATGAAGTGGATCGGCGATAGCAGCCAGAAATAGATCAGCCCGACGAACAGCACGACCGCGACGACCGGATGGAACACCACGTCGAGCGTCGCGCGCATGGGCGCCCACGCGAGCGCGGGGCGCACGAAGCGCTGCCGCCAGCGAAACGGTATGCCCGCGCGGATCGCCGCACCCGGGTAGGCCAGCGCGATGAAGAACGGCCCGAGGTGATGCAGCACGAGGTGCTGCGCACGGTGCATGAAGAATTCGTGCTCGAAGAAGTAGTCGAGCCGGGTATGGAGCGCGATGTAGAGCGCCGTCAGCCCGAGCCAGAACGAGAACTGCCGCAGCGGCGACACCTTCGCCTTCTTCACGCCGCGCGCGAACAGCACGGCGGCCGTCAGCACCGCGATGACCACGGTCGGCGACGGTTCCCACGGATCGAGCCAGTACAGGACGTTCATCGCGCGCGCATCACTTCGCCTGGGCCGGCGACTTCACGGCGAACGGCGTGTCGACCGTCTCGCCATCGGAGAACTTCAGGCGCAGGCGCACGGTGTCGCCCGGCTTGATCGTGTGCCTGGGTTCCTCGAGCATGAAGTGATAGCCGCCCGGCGCGATGTCGACCTTGCCGCGCGCGGGGATCGTCAGCTTGTCGACCATTTCCATCTTCTGCGTCGAGCCGTTCGACACGGTCTGGTGCAGCATCGCCATCCCGTAGTCGGGGCTGTCGACGTCGACGAGATCGACCGGTTTGTCGCCCGTGTTGACGAGCGTCACGTAGCCGCCCGCGGGCAGCTTGTTCGGCAGCCAGCGCACCCATGCGTTCTGCGCGATGATCGCGCCGGCGGCATACGCGTGCGCGCCGGTGCACAGCGCGGCGAGGAGGGCGAACGTCTTGAGGGGCGTCTTCATGTCGGAGTTCAGGTGGTGGAGGCGGTGTCGATGATCCGGCGCACATCGGCGGCGATGGCGTCGGGTGAATCGCGGTCGGTCGCGAGCAGGCGCGCGCGACCGTTCGCGTCGAAGATGTAGACGGCCGAGCTGTGCGTAACCTCGTAGCCGCCGGACGGATCGCGTTTTTCCATCTGGTACGCGACGCGATAGCGTTTCGCGAGCGATTCGATCTGGCTGTCGGTGCCGGTCAGGCCGCGCGCGTGCGCGGCGTCGAACGCGGCGACGTACGCCTGCATCGTCTGCGGCGTGTCGCGCGCGGGGTCGACCGAGACGAACAGGATGCGCACGTCGTTCGCCCGCGGGCCGAGCTTCGCGAGCACTTCCATCAGCCGTGCCATCGTTTCGGGGCAGACGTCCGGACAGTGCGTATAGCCGAAGTAGACGAGCGCGACGCGGCCGCGAAACGCGTTCGCGTCGACTGCCTGGCCGTCGCCGCCGGTGAGCGTGAACGACAGGTCGGGCAGGTGGCCCGTGACGTTGGTCAGGTGCCAGTTCGGCTCGTCGTGCGTGCATGCGGCGAGCGCGACGGCGGCGGTCAGCGCCGCGACCGTGCGGACGAAGCGGGTCAGACTGAAGAGGCGCCGGTGCGGCGCGGGACGGGCAGACGACATCCTGGGGCTCGATCGGACGGAACGGTCGTCGGCCGGCGCGGCGCCATGCGTCGCGCGGCCGGCGGTTGCAGACTGTAGCGCAATTCCTGCGCCTGCGTCCTTTCGAAACCCGTACGGCATGGGCGAGCGGGGCAATATGTCGCAGTTGACGCGGATGGCTGCGCGAGGCTCGCCCGCCACCGGTTTCGCCCATCTCGCTACGCAGGCGCGGTAAGATGCGCACAATTCCATTCTCGCAGCGGCGGCCCGCGTTTGCAGGCCGCTCCTCAGACCATCGAATCGATGCAATCCGTTCCGGCTTCCCTGTCCCTGACCGATACCGCGTTCTTTTTCGACTTCGACGGCACGCTCGTCGAGCTGGCGCCGACGCCCGACAGCATTCACGTGCCACCGTCGCTGCTGACGCTGCTCGATGAACTGCGGCGTCGCACGCACGGTGCGGTCGCCGTCGTGTCGGGTCGCGGCATCGACAATCTCGACACGTTCCTGAACATGCCGGACCTGCCGATCGCAGGCCTGCACGGCGCCGAGCGTCGCGATGCGAACGGCGACACGCAGCGTATCGGCTTCAACGACGAACGGCTGCTGCGCATCGAGCGCGAGCTCGCGGCCGTCGTCGACCGTCATCCGGGCATGCTGCTCGAAATCAAGGGTGCGGCCGTCGCGCTGCATTACCGCAACGCACCCGAGCGCGAGCCGGCCGCGCGCGAGGCGGCCGAGCGCCTCGTCGCCGAATATGCGGATGCGTACGTGCTGCAACCCGGCAAGATGGTATTCGAGATCAAGCCGAAGGGCGTCGACAAGGGTCGCGCGCTGGCCGCGTTTCTCGACGAGCCGCCGTTCGCGGGCCGCATGCCGCTGTTCGCGGGCGACGACCTGACCGACGAGAAGGGCTTCGCGGTGGTCAACGCGCGCGGCGGCCTGTCGATCAAGGTCGGCGCGGGCGAGACGTCGGCCCGCACGCGGCTCGACTCGGTCGACGCGCTGCACGAGCAGATCGCCCGCTGGCTTGGCGCGGAGCAGCAGGGCGCATGAGTCGACTCATCATCGTTTCGAACCGCGTCGCCCCGATTTCGGAAGGCGAGCCGGCGGCGGGCGGCCTCGCGATCGGCGTGTACGACGCGCTGAAGGAGACGGGCGGCATGTGGTTCGGCTGGAGCGGCGAGGTGGTCGCGTCTGGTGCGCCGCAGATCCGGGTCGAGGAGCGCGGCCCCGTGACGTTCGCGACCGTCGGGCTGTCACGTCGCGATTACGACCAGTACTACCGAGGTTTCTCGAACGCGACGCTGTGGCCCGCGTTTCATTACCGCGCCGACTTGATCCAGTACGACCGCCACGAGTTCGAAGGCTACAGCCGCGTGAACGTCTGGCTCGCACAGCAGCTCGTGCCGCTGCTGCAGGACGACGACGTGATCTGGGTGCACGACTATCACCTGATCCCGTTCGCGCGTGCGCTTCGTGCGGCCGGCGTGAAGAACTGCATCGGCTTTTTCCTGCACATTCCGTTTCCGGCCGCACAGGTGCTCGTCAACGTGCCGCCGCATCGCGAACTCGTCGAGTCGCTGTGCGCGTTCGACCTGCTCGGCTTTCAGACCGAGCCGGACCTGCGCGCGTTCTGCGACTACATCGAGTTCGAGGCCGGCGGCGAAGTGGCGCGCGAAGGGCGCACGGTGCGCGTCAGCGCGTTCGGCAAAACGCTGCGTGCGGCGGCCTATCCGATCGGCGTGTATCCGGACGAGATCGCGTCGCTCGCGCAGGCCGGCGAGAACGGCAAGGCCGCGCGCATGGCCATGTCGCTGCGCGGGCGCCAGCTGATCATGAGCGTCGACCGGCTGGATTATTCGAAGGGGCTCGTCGAGCGGTTCCGCGCGTTCGAGAAGCTGCTGGAGCACCAGGCGTCGATCCGCAACCGCGTGTCGTTCCTGCAGATCGCGCCGTCGACGCGCGCCGACCTGCGCGCGTACCAGGACATTCGCCTGCAGCTCGAAGCGGAGTCGGGGCGCATCAACGGCCGCTACGCGGAGCTCGACTGGGCGCCGATCCTCTACATTCACCGCCAGTACGACCGACAGGTGCTGGCCGCGCTGTATCGCCTCGCGCGCGTGGGCTTCGTGACGCCGTTGCGCGACGGCATGAACCTCGTCGCGAAGGAATACGTGTCCGCGCAGAATCCGGACGATCCGGGCGTGCTCGTGCTGTCGCGTTTCGCGGGCGCCGCGCGCGAGCTGACGGGCGCGCTGATCGTCAATCCGATCGACATCGACGGGATGGCCGATGCACTGTCGCAGGCGCTGACGATGCCGCTCGCCGAGCGGCGCGCGCGCTATGCGGACATGATCGCGCAGCTGCGCGAGAACAACGTGTCGGTGTGGCGCGACAACTTCCTGCGCGACCTGCAGCGCGTGTAACCCGCGCGCTGCACGGCGGAGGCCGCGCGATGCCGTGAAAAAAAGCCGCCGTGCGCGAAGCACGGCGGCTTTTTTTGTCGGCTGCGCTGCGCGGCGTCAGGCCACGCGTTCGCCGGTCGGTGCGGTGCCGTCGGGCGCGTGATGGCGGCCGTGCTGCTTCGCGAGCAGGTCGCGGTACAGGCCCGGACGGTTGCGCAGCACGTCGGGGCTGCCGTCGTCGATCACCTTGCCGTTGCTCATCACGATGATCCGGTCGAAGTTGCGCAGCGTCGACAGCCGGTGCGCGATCGCGATCACCGTGCGGCCGACCATCAGGCGGTCGAGCGCGCTCTGGATCGCTTCCTCGGATGCGCTGTCGAGTGCGGACGTCGCTTCGTCGAGCAGCAGGATCGGCGCATCCTTCAGGATCGCACGCGCGATCGCGATGCGCTGGCGCTGGCCGCCCGACAGCTTCACGCCGCGGTCGCCGACGATCGTGTCATAGCCTTCCGGCATCGCCTCGATGAACTCCGAGCAGCGGGCGTCGCGCGCGGCGGCGAGCACTTCCTCGCGGGTCGCATCGGGGCGGCCGTATGCGATATTGTCGTAGATGGTCCGGTGCAGCAGCGAGATGTCTTGCGGCACGAGCGCGATCGCGTGCCGCAGGCTGTCCTGCGTGATCGCCTTCACGTCCTGCCCGTCGACCTTCACGGCGCCGTCCTGCGTGTCGTAGAAGCGCTGCAGCAGCGCGAGCACGGTCGACTTGCCGGCGCCCGACTTGCCGATGAGGCCGACGCGCTGGCCCGGTTCGATATGGAGGTCGAAGTGGTCGAGGATCGCGCGGCGATGCGGATACGCGAACGTCACGCGTTCGAAATCGACGCGCCCACCCTTGGCCGACAGCGGTTGCGCGTCGGAGCGGTCCGGCATCCCGTGCGGCTCGAGCAGCGTCTTCACGGCTTCGGACAGGCGCGCCACATGCTGCGTGACGTCGACGAGCGCGACCGCCAGATCGCGCGTGCCGTGCAGGATCGTGAAGCCGAGCGAGCTGACGAGTACGATGTCGCCGGAGGTCGCGCGGCCTTGGTCCCACAGCCACAGCGCCCAGCCGAGCAGGCCGGCGGACAGCATCGCGGTGATCACCGCGTGCAGCAGGCGCAGCTTCTCGAGATAGAGCAGGCTTTGCTGGCGCGCGTCCATCTCGGCCTTCACCGTCGCGCCGAAGCGCTTCTGTTCGCGCAGCGTCATCCCGAACGCGCGCACGAGGCCCATGTTGCCGATCACGTCGACGAGCTCGCCGTCGACCGCCGCGGCCTTCGACGCGAACGCGTGATGGCGCGCGGAACCGCGCCCGGCAAGCTTGAACAACACGACCGAGAGCACGGCCGAACAGCCGAGCAGGCCGGCGGCCATCAGCGGGTTCACCACGATGATCATCAGGATCGCGCCCATCACCGCGATGCACGGCGGCAGCACATTCCACGCCATCGTGTTCTCAGACGTATAGACGGCGTTCGACGTGGCGGTGATGCGGCTCGCGAGCGTGCCCGGCTGCTTTTCCGAGTAGTACGTCGGCGAATGGCCGATCAGGTACTGGAACAGGTCGCGCCGCAGGTCGCCGGTGACCGCGACGAACGTGTGCGCGGCGACCCAGCCGCCGACGCGCCACAGCAGGTTGTCGGCCGCGATCAGCCCGACGAGCAGCGCGAACGCACTCCACAGCGGGCCAGGATGATGACGCCCGGTCGCGAGCACGTCGATCAGGTGTTTGATCGCGTATTGCGAGCCGAGCGCGCAGCCGACGGCGGCCAGCACGCTGCAGAGCACGATCAGGTGCGCGACGGGATGCAGGCGGATGTAGCGGAACAGAAACGCGATCGGCCGATGCGCGTAGCTCGACAGCTTCGCGTTGTGGGCGTTGCGCTGGGCAGGGGTGAGAGATTCCAAAATATGCGTGCGGTGATTCGGTGATTGAGCGGATCGGTGGATCGCAGCCCACGGTCGCCCGGACTGAATAATCCGGCATTGTAAACAAGGCCGTGCATTGCGCTGCGCGAATCTTGCCTTGGTCAGGGGCGCGCGACCAATTTTGAGATAAAATTCGGCATCCGTCCTGCCGCATGCGCCGGAATCGCGATGCCGGCAGCGAGGGGACGACTCGGAACGCCAAAAGGGCCTTCCACTCTAGAACGGACGCCCAAGTCCGCGGGTTGCAAAGTGTTGCACCTTTGTAACAAAGTAAAGTGTTTGAAATGTTGTGCGCCGTATCAGGATTAACCCTAGATAATCGGCTCCGGGTTCGATTCCAGGTTTTTACGAACCCCTGTCAACGGGTCTTCGTTTCAAACGTTCTATGCCTGTCGCGTCGCCGACGCTCCTTGAGCAGCGCGGGTTCGACGCCCCCGGCAGGCTGATTCGTCCGATTTTCGGACGAAATGCATCCAGCCCGGACCGCCGGCAGGTTGCCGACCCATACCTGGTTTTTAGCCGATTTTTTAGGAGTTACGCATGCGAATCGCCCAAATCGCTCCGTTGCACGAAGCGGTGCCCCCGAAACTGTACGGTGGTACCGAGCGAGTGGTGTCCTACCTCACCGAAGCGCTTGTCGAGATGGGGCATGACGTCACGCTGTTCGCGAGCGGCGATTCGCAAACGTCGGCGAAGCTCGAAGCGTGCTGGCCGCAGGCGCTGCGCCTCGACCCGACGATCCGCGACGTGATGGCCCCGCACATGCTGCTCCTCGAGCAGGTGCGCCGCCGTGCGGAAGAGTTCGACGTCCTGCACTGCCACATCGACTACTACCCGTTCTCGCTGTTCTCGCGCCAGCCGGTCCCGCATCTGACGACGATGCACGGCCGTCTCGACCTGCCGGAACTGCAGCCGATCTTCAACGCGTTCAGCGACGTGCCGGTCGTGTCGATCTCCGACAACCAGCGCATCCCGCTGCCGCAGGCGAACTGGCTGTCGACCGTGTACCACGGCCTGCCGGAAAACCTGCTGACGCCGATCCCGAACGTGAAGCCGAGCTACCTCGCATTCCTCGGCCGCATCTCGCCGGAGAAGCGCGTCGACACCGCGATTCGCATCGCCGAGCAGGCCGGCCTGCCGATCAAGATCGCCGCGAAGCTCGACAAGGCCGACCGCGCGTACTACGAAGAGAAGATCAAGCCGCTGTTCGCGCTGCCGCACGTCGAGTACATCGGCGAAATCAGCGAATCGGAAAAGACCGAATTCCTTGGCAACGCGCACGCGCTGCTGTTCCCGATCGACTGGCCGGAGCCGTTCGGCCTGGTGATGATCGAGGCGATGGCCTGCGGCACGCCGGTGATCGCATTCAAGCGCGGTTCGGTGCCGGAAGTGATCGAAAACGGCGTGTCGGGCTTCGTCGTCGAAGACGAACTGTCGGCCGTCGCGGCGCTCAAGCGTCTCGATACGTTGCCGCGCGAGAAGGTGCGCGCCGCGTTCGAAGCACGTTTCTCGTCGAAGGTGATGGCGCAGAACTACGTGAAGGGCTACGAGGAACTGCTGCGCCAGAAGCACCGCACGGTGCTGCGCGAAGTCAACGCAGGCTGATGCCGGCGCGTCGGCCGCACTGCGGCTGAGGCCGTCATTGACGCCCCGTCCGGGTCCCCGGCGGGGCGTTGTCACATCTGCGGCGCCGATCTGTTGTATTCTCGCCGCGCCCGGCGCCGCGAACGGTCCCGGAAGCGGCCCGGCACGCCATCCGGTCGTCTGTCCAGACGGTAATGTCCCTATAATGGCCGTGCCGCGAAATCCGGCCCCGCACGAACATCGAGAGGAGAGCAGTCTTGGCGAGATCGAAAACCACGCGCGCAGCGCCGGCCCCCGGCGCCGGCGTGATCTTCGCGTTGCGCGCGATCGGTCTCGTGCTGCTCGCGCGCTGGCTGTTCTCGATGTCGCAGATGGGCTATCGCGCGTCGCTGTCGGCGATGGTGTCGTCGCCGTGGGCGTTCGTCTATCTCGTGCTGATTTTCCTGCTGCTCGCGCTGCCGGGCGCCGTCGCGCGCGCCGAGCGGCCGTTCCATCCGCTGCCGCAGTGGCTGCGCCAGGCGCTGCGGGTCTTCGCGCTGATCGGTTTCCTGTTTGCCGTGTGGTCGATCGGCGCGTTCGCGTGGGCGGCCGGCTGGCGCCGTGCGCTGCACGCGGTGACGGCGACCAACGGTTGGCTCATTGCCGCGCCGGCGCTGTATGCGGCGATCGTGTGGATGTGTCGCCCGCGGCCGCTGTGGCGCACCAACGTGGCCGCGCGACGCTTCGCGGTCGGCCGCTACGCGATCTCGCTCGATACGCTCACGCGTACCGCGATCGTCTGGATGGAGAGCCGTAAGGTCGGCCAGTACGACGCGCGCGAACTGTCGGTGCGCTGGCCCGGCCGGGGCGCGTCCGCCGCGGCCGAGCAGGGTGCGCAGGCGGCCGTCGTGCCGCCGCGTCGCGGCAGCCTGTTTCGGCGGCCGAAGGTGGAACTGCTGTGGGATTCTCCGGCGGCCGTCGGCCATAACCGGCAGATCGTGATGCGCGCGCCGCTCGCGACCGAGGGTGACCGCGTTGCGGTGCTCGCGCTTGACGCCGCGCTCAAGCAGATCGTCTGACAAGGCCTGCGCGGCGCGCGGGCGACAAGGAGGCGCAATGATCGTTCGCTGGTTGCTGGCAGCCGTTCACCTGATGGCGTTCGGCGTCGCGTTCGCCGCGATCGCGGGGCGCAACCGCGCGCTGCGCCGGGTCATCGCGTCGGCGCAGGCCGCCGACCTGCCCGGCGTGTTCAAGGCCGACGCGGCCTGGGGATTGTCCGCGCTGGTGCTGATCGCGACGGGGCTCGCGCGCGCGTTCGGCGGCTTCGAGAAGGGCGCCGCGTATTACCTTCACGCGCCGCTCTTCCACCTCAAGATGACCGCGCTCGTGCTGATCCTGCTGCTCGAGATCGCGCCGATGCTCGGGCTGATCCGCTGGCGCATCGCCGCGCGGCAACAGCAGATGCCCGATCTGGGCCGCGCACGGACCTATGTGCGCATCGGCCATTGGCAGGCCGTGCTCGTGATGGTCATCGTGTTTGCCGCGTCGGGAATGGCGCGGGGGATCGGGGCGGCCGGTTAGGCCTTCCGGCCGGGCGGACCAGCCGCCCGGCTCGTCCTGCGCTCAGCGCACGAGGCAGGGGCGCTTGTTGTTGAACGTCCAGCCCGGAATCAGATACTGCATCGCGGCTGCATCGTCGCGCGCGCCGAGCCCGTGCTGCTTGTACAACTCGTGCGCGACCGCGACCGCATCCATGTCGATGTCGATGCCGAGACCCGGACGCTTCGGCACTTCCACGAGCCCGTTCTCGATCTTCAGCGGCTCGCGCGTCAGCCGTTCGCCGTCCTGCCAGATCCAGTGCGTGTCGATCGCGGTGACTCGACCGGGCGCGGCGGCCGCGACGTGCGTGAACATCGCGAGCGACACGTCGAAGTGGTTGTTCGAATGCGAGCCCCACGTGAGGCCCCAGTCGCGGCACATCTGCGCGACGCGCACCGAGCCCTGCATCGTCCAGAAGTGCGGGTCGGCGAGCGGGATGTCGACCGCCTGCAACTGCACCGCATGGCCCATCTGCCGCCAGTCGGTCGCGATCATGTTGGTCGCCGTCGGCAGCCCGGTCGAGCGGCGGAATTCGGCCATCACCTCGCGGCCCGAGTAGCCGTTTTCCGCACCGCACGGATCTTCCGCATAGGCGAGCACGTGATGCAGGTCGCGGCACAGCTGCACGGCCTCGTCGAGCGACCACGCGCCGTTCGGATCGAGCGTCACGCGCGCGTCGGGGAAGCGCTCGGCGAGCGCCGTCACGGCTTCGATCTCGCGCGCGCCTTCGAACACGCCGCCCTTCAGCTTGAAGTCGTTGAACCCGTAGCGCGCATGCGCGGCTTCGGCGAGGCGCACGACCGCCTCGGGTGTCAGCGCGGCCTCGTCGCGCACGCGCGTCCAGTCGTCGGTCGCGCCGCGGCCGTCGCGATAGGGCAGCGCGGTTTGCGTCCGGTCGCCGACGTAGAACAGGTAGCCGAGCATCTCGACGCGCTCGCGCTGCTGTCCCTCGCCGAGCAGGGCGGCCACGGGCACGCCGAGATGCTGGCCGAGCAGGTCGAGCAGCGCGGCTTCGAGCGCGGTGACCGCGTGGATCGTGGTGCGCAGGTCGAAGGTCTGCAGGCCGCGGCCGCTCGCGTCGCGGTCGGCAAAGGTGCGCCGCACGTCGTTGAGCACCGCATGGTAGTTGCCGACCGGCTGACCGACGACGAGCGCGCGCGCATCCTCGAGCGTGCGGCGGATGCTTTCGCCGCCCGGCACCTCGCCGACGCCGGTGCGGCCCGCGCTGTCCTTCAGGATCAGGAGGTTGCGGGTGAAGAACGGGCCGTGCGCACCGCTCAGGTTGAGCAGCATGCTGTCGTGGCCGGCGACCGGGATGGCTTGCAGGTCGACGATGCGCGGCGTGTCGTGGGAAGGCGAGGCAGTGACGGCGTTCATGGCGGCGATGGCGAAAGAGTGGGCAATGCCGTGCGGCAAAAGCTTTGCCGCGCGCGGCGGGAGGTGCGATCATTCGACAACCGACGTGCGCGGCGCGCAAGCCCCGCATGTCGACAGCAACCCGAAAGGGTGAGGGCGACCCGCTTGATGCCGGTGTCCCGGCGGACCGGAGCCAAGCGCGGATGCGCGCTTCGGTGTCGACCGTGAAACCGGGCGCCGGCAGCCGCGCACAAGCGCGCATGCTGGCCGATCGCGAACCACGGGACCCGGCAGGTGCTTGTACACCAGCCTTGGTCAACAGGAGATCCGTATCGCGATCATCAGTCGTCGGATGACTTGTGACGCAGTATAATGAATCATCGGCGTTCGCTCAAACCCCGCGTAAACCCTCGGCTCACATTACGATCATTCAAAAAGGAACCGGCCTCATGTCCGTGCCCACGCTTCCCACAGCGCCGCGCCGTCGCGCACGCAGCCTCGCACAAGATGTCGTCGACGCGCTGACCGCGCAGATCGAAAACGGCACGCTGCGTCCCGGCGACAAGCTGCCGACCGAAACCGAAGTCATGGCGGCGCAGGGCGTCAGCCGCACGGTCGTGCGCGAAGCGATCTCGCGGATGCAGGCGAGCGGCCTCGTCGAGACGCGCCACGGCATCGGCAGCTTTGTGCTCGAACCGACGCGCCGTCAGGCACTCGGCATCGATCCCGCGACCATCACGACGCTGCGCGACGTACTAGCCGTGCTCGAGCTGCGCATCAGCCTCGAAAGCGAATGCGCGAGCCTCGCCGCGCAGCGCGCGAGCGATACCGACCTCGCCGCGCTGCGGCGGGCGCTCGACGCAATCGCGTCGGGGGCGGGCGGTGGTCGCGACACGGCGCAGCTCGATTTCCAGTTCCACCTGCAGATCGCGCAGTCCACCGGCAACCGCTACTTCGTCGACATCATGACGCAGCTCGGCGCGTCGATCATTCCGCGCACGCGCGTGAATTCGGCGCGCTTCGCCGGTGACGACCTCGAGCGCTATGTCGGCCGGCTCAATCACGAGCATGAAGACATTTACGAGGCGATCGCGCGTCACGACCCGGAGGCCGCGCGTGCCGCAATGCGCACGCACCTGACCAACAGCCGCGAGCGGCTGCGCCGTGCGCACGAGGCGGCCGAGGCGGAACGCGACACGCAGGCCAGCTGACGAGACGCCCCGCACAATGCCGCGGGTCACGTCGAATACCGTCTAAACATCAGTCATCGTACAAGATCGACGCGAGTGCGCCGATCGTTTTATTGCTGGCGATGCATCCGTCGGCACGCGCATCGTGCGAGAGAAGGCGGGGCGGCGTTTCCGCCGTGGCCCGCCCCCAGGCCGCCTGGCTATCCAGGCAGCTGATCCTGCTCGATCAGCCTCCCTTCGTCACGATGGTCTTCCACGTACCGCTCTTCACCTGATACAGCGTCGACATCCCGCTCTTCAGCGAGCCGTCGCTCGCGAACGAGATGCGGCCGGTGACACCTTCGAAATCGACTTTCTTCAACGCCGGGCGATAGACCTTCGGATCGGTCGAGTTGACTGCCTGCATCGCCTTGATCGCCGCCCACGCCGCGTCGTAGCCGAACTGCGCATACGACAGCACGTCGACCCCGAAGCGCTTCTTGAACCGCTGCTCGAAATCCTTGCCCTGCGGCAGCTCGTCGAGCGGCCGTCCGTATTCCCACGCCATCGCGCCTTCCGCGGCCGGGCCGGCGATCTTGATGAACTCGTTGTCCTTCACGCCGCCGCCGCCGACGAACTGCGCGTTCAGCCCGAGCTGGCGCATCTGCTTGATGAAGTTCGCGGCGAGCGAGTCGAGACCGCCGAAGAAGATCAGGTCGGGATTCTTGCCCTTCAGGCTCGTGATCTGCGCGCGGAAGTCGACCGCCTGGTTGCTGGTGAACTCGCGGCCGATGATGTTGCCGCCGGCCGCCTTCACGGCCTTCTCGAACTCGTCGGCCTCGCCCTGGCCGAACGCGGTGCGGTCGTCGATGATCGCGATGCGCTTCGCCTTGGTCACGTCCACGGCGTACTTGCCCGCGTTGCCGGCGTTCTGGCCGTCGGTCGCGATCACCATGAACATGTTCGCGAGCCCGCGCGACGTGAGCGTCGGGTTGGTCGCGGCCGGGTCGATCACCGGGATGCCGGCCTTGTCGTAGACCACCGACGCCGGAATCGTCGTGCCCGAGTTGAAGTGGCCGACCACCACCGACACGTTCTGGTCGACGAGCGCCTGGGCGGCCTGCACGCCGATGCGCGGGTCGGCCTGGTCGTCCTGCACGACGAGGTTGAAGTGCGCGGGCTTGCCGGCGATCTGGATCTTCTGCGCGGCCGCATCGTCGAGCGCGAGCTGCACGCCGTTCTGGAGATCCTTGCCGTAACCGGCGTTCACGCCGGTGAGCGGCGCGGCGAAGCCGACCTTCACGTCGGTTGAGTCGGCCGCCTGAGCAGCCTGTTGCGAGAGGAGAGCTACCGCGGATACGACCGATACCGACAACAGGGAATGACGGAATTTCATGTTCGTTCCTCTTGTTCTTACACCAGCGGGTGGGTACCGCACGCAGCCGGCGGGCCGGGCGCGTGCGACGGGTGGGCGGTTCGACCGCTTCTCGGAATCGGGCGGGGAGGTTGGCATGCTGATGCTTCCCGGAAGAATCTCCCGTCAGGCTCTGCGAGGAGCCCCGATCGCTTCGATATATAGGTCGCCGATATGCGCGGGTCTTGGCAATTTGCTGCGCATTCGGTGCGGATTTGCGCATAGCTTCTACGCGAGCGTGGGCGGCCGGTATCGGGAGTTTCCCGTCGCGAGCGCAACGGGTCGGAAGGCGGGCGGCGGTGGGGGGCAGACACGGCGCGGCCCGCCGGGGCCGCGCCGCGTCATGCGAGCCGTCAGTCGGACAGCGCGTCCGATGCGGCTTCGGCGTCGTCGTGCGCCGCGGTCGTGCGGATCAGCGGGTCGCTGGTGCTCGGGCGGCCGGTCTCGACGTGGCCCGCGAAGCGGCGCTGGAATCTGAGCGGCTTGCCGTCGCTGACGGTCAGGTCGTACCAGCCGTTGCTGCCGCGCAGGTCCCAGTAGTCGTCGACGTGCGTACCCGGCTTGAGGTCGAACTCACGTGCATGGCCGTGGCCGTATGCGTTCGTCACCTTGAGCCGCACGGTCTTGTGGCCGCGGTTCATCAGGCGCAGCGTGATGTTGCCGTTCGCGACGTCGTAGCCGTAGATCACCTCGGGGTTGACGCTCGCGGGGCCGACCGCCGATGCGGCGGGGCTGCGGAAGTGGCAATAGAAGCCGTTCGGGCCGTACACGTCGAGGTCGTACAGGCCGAGCGACGGCGCCGGGCTCCACGTGTCGGAGAGCCGCTTGCCGGCATCGACCGTGTAGGTCCACGGGCCGTCGACGCGGTTGCGTGCCTGAACCTGGAACGCCGCGCCCGCCGCGCCGGTGTTCGCGAAGGTCAGCCGGAACTGGCCGCTCGCGTTGTCGATCCGTCCGTGCACGAACAGTTCGTACGGCAGCGCGCGCGCCGGACGCAGGCCGGCCTCCTGCTTCGGCAGATGCTGGACGACCGGCGGCACCGGGATGTAGTCGGGGTGACGGTTGCGGTCGGGCGGCGCGTAGCCGCTCGTGTCCGGGAGCTGTGGCCAGCTTGCGTCGGGCGTTGCGAAGTCGAACGCGGACGTCAGGTTGCCGCACACCGTACGGCGCCACGGCGACACGTTCGCCGCGGTGACCGCGTACTGCGCGCCGAAGCGCGCTTCGATGAATTGCAGCAGCGACGTGTGATCGAAGGTCTGCGAACAGACCCAGCCGCCCTTGGTCCACGGCGATACCACCAGCATCGGCACGCGCGGCCCGAGCCCGTACGGGCCGGCCATGTGCGACGCATCGCCGGCGAACACCTCGTTGGTCGTCGCGACCGTTGACAGCCCGTTGTCGCGCGACTGCGGCGCGAACGGCGGCTGCACGTGATCGAAGAAGCCGTCGTTCTCGTCGTAGGTGATAAAGAGCGCGGTCTTGCTCCACACGTCCGGATTCGACACGAGCGCCTTCAGCACCTGCTCGATGTACCACGCGCCGTAGTTCGCCGGCCAGTTCGGGTGCTCCGAGTACGCTTCCGGCGCGCAGATCCACGACACCTGCGGCAGCGTGCCGTTCTTAACGTCCTGCTGCAGCACGTCGAACAGCGTGCCGCCGGCGCTGATGTTGGTGCCGGTGCGCGCCTTGTCGTACAGCGGCGTGCCGGGCAGCGCGCTGCGGTACTGGTTGAAGTAGAGCAGCGCGTTGTCGCCGTAGTTGCCGATGTACGGGTTCTGCGTCCAGCCCCACGAGCCGTTCGCGTCGAGCCCCGTGCCGATGTCCTGGTAGATCTTCCACGACACACCGGCCTGCTCGAGCACTTCCGGATAGGTCGTCCAGCCGTAGCCCTTTTCCTCGTTGCCGAGCACCGGGCCACCGCCCGTGCCGTCATTGCCGACGTAGCCGGTCCACATGTAGTAGCGGTTCGGGTCGGTCGAGCTCGGGATCGCGCAGTGGTACGCGTCGCAGATCGTGAACGCGTCGGCGAGCTGGTAGTGGAACGGAATGTCGTCGCGCTTCAGGTACGCCATCGTCGTGGTGCCCTTGTTCGGCACCCACTGGTCGTAGCGGCCCTTGTTCCACGCGGCGTGCATGTCCTGCCAGCCGTGCGGCAGGTCCTGCAGGAACTGCAAACCGAGCTTGTCGGCGCCCGGGTGGAACGGCAGCAGCTCGGCCGGGCCGACGGGCTGGTGAAACACCGATTTGCCGTTCGCGAGGCGCAGCGGGCGCGGGTCGCCGAAGCCGCGGACGCCGCGCATCGTGCCGAAGTAATGGTCGAACGAGCGATTCTCCTGCATCAGAATCACGATGTGTTCGATGTCGCGGATCGTGCCGGTACGGCGGTTCGCGGGAATGGCGAGCGCATCGCGGATCACGGGCGGGAACAGGTTCAGCGCGGCGGCGCCGGCGGTGCCGGCGGCGACGCGCAGGAAGTCACGACGGTTCGATCGGGTCATGGTCGTTATCGTGCGTTAAAGAGGGAGCCGGTTGGCGGGACATGCGGGAAATAACGGGCGCGTCTGCGGCGCAGGATGCGGCTGCACCGGTCGTGCCGCCGCGAGCATAGCGAGTATTCGGTGTCATTCATGTGAAGTCCGGAAACGTTTGCAGGCGCGGCGTTGAACGGACAACGGCCGGCGGTCGTGGTGCAAGGGAAACGGGGACGCGGACAGCAGGAAGGCGGGACAGCGGGACAGCGGGACAGCGGGACAGCGGGGCAGCAGAGGGCGCGCGCCGGCGACGCGGATGCGGCGGCGTCAGGCGTCCGTCACCCACGCGCCGAACCATTCGCTCGGGCGGGCGATTTCATCCTGCGCGGCGACGAGTTCGAGCTCGTAGCGGCGCGCGTCGTAGGTCGCCTTCACGACCGCGTGCACGGCCGCGAGCGTGTGCTCGAACGCGGCGCGCACCGAGTCGCCGCGCAGCCGGCGTGCGACGAAGATGGCGCTGGTGAGGTCGCCGACGCCGACCGGATGGCGCGGAAACGCATACAGCGGGCGCTGGCCGATCCACGCCTCGGTCTCGGTGACGGCGAGCATGTTGAAGCGGTCGGCCGGGCTGTTGCGGTCGTGCAGGTGCTTGACGAGGATGATCTTCGGGCCGCGGCGGATCAGCGCGCGGCAGGCATCGACGGCTTCGGCGACGGTCTCGATGCGCCGCCCGGCGAGCTTCTGCAGCTCGGTGTGGTTCGGCGACATGCCGTCCGCGAGCGCTGGCATCTCCTGGACGATGAATTCCTCGACGCCGGGTTCGGGGCGGATGCCGCCCGTCTGGCCCAGCGCCGGATCGCAGAAGTACCACGCGTTCGGGTTCATCGCCTTCACCGTGCGCACGATTTCGACCGTCGCGCGCGCCTGCGCGGGCGAGCCGACGAAGCCGGACAGCACCGCGTCGCAGCGCTTGAGCGCGCCGATCGCGGCGACGCCGTCGACGAGCTGCTCCATCTTCGCGGCATCGATCGCGCTGCCGGCCCAGTGGCCGTACTGCATGTGATTCGACAGCTGGACGGTGTTGAGCGGCCAGACGTTGACGCCGAGGCGCTGCATCGGGAACACGGCCGCGCTGTTGCCGGCGTGTCCGTAGATGACGTGCGACTGAATGCTGAGGACGTTTTTCATGAGCGTTCGCCTGCAGGCGTTTCAGGGTCACGTCACACGATACCCGAGATCGTCGCGTGCGCGGAAGCCGCGCAGTCATCGAGTGTTGCGCGCCGTCGTCAGCCCGACCGCGTAGAATCGCGGTGCGCGGGGCCGCCTGGTTGCCCGCGTGCATTTCCCATTACCGTGATCGCCATGCCCTCGATTTGCAAGATGTTGTCCCTCGCGCGTGCCGCCGTGCTCGGCGCGGGTGTCGCTGCCGCATGCGCGACGCCAGCCGCGGCCGCCGTCCCGGCGCCTGCCGGTAACGACGGGCCCGCGTACGGCCCCCGCCTGGAAGGCTTCGCCTATCCGGAGCCGGTGCACCGCTACGCGTTCGTGTCCCAGCGCGAAACCCTCGAGATGATGTACATGGACGTGCGGCCGGCGCACCCGAACGGCCGCACCGTCGTGCTGCTGCACGGGAAGAACTTCTGCGCGGCGACGTGGGAGGACACGATCGGCGTGCTGAGCCGCGCCGGCTATCGCGTGATCGCGCCGGACCAGATCGGCTTCTGCAAATCGTCGAAGCCCGAGCGCTACCAGTTCAGCTTCCAGCAGCTCGCGCGCAACACGCATGCGCTGCTCGAGTCGATCGGCGTGAAGTCGGCGACGATCGTCGGACATTCGACGGGCGGTATGCTCGCGATGCGCTACGCGCTGACGTACCCGAAGGCGACCGAGCAGCTCGTGCTGGTGAACCCGATCGGCCTCGAGGACTGGAAGGCGCTCGGCGTGCCGCCGCTGTCGGTCGACTACTGGTATGCACGCGAGCAGAAGACGACGGCGGACGGCATCCGCCGCTACGAGCAGGCGACCTACTACGCGGGCAAGTGGGCACCGTCCTACGAGCGCTGGGTGCAGATGCTCGCCGGCATGTATCGCGGCCCGGGCCGCGACGCGGTCGCGTGGAACTCCGCGCTGATCTACGACATGATCCTCACGCAGCCGGTGGTCTACGAACTCGGCGCGATTCGCGTGCCGACGCTGCTGCTGATCGGCGACAAGGACACGACCGCGATCGGCAAGGACGTGGCGCCGCCCGACGTGCACGCGAAGCTCGGTCGTTACCCGGAACTCGCGAAACGCACGCAGGCGGCGATTCCCGGCGCGCAGCTCGTCGAATTCCCGACGCTCGGGCATGCGCCGCAGATCCAGGACCCGGACGCGTTCCACAAGGCGCTGCTCGAAGGGATGGAGGCGGTGCACCCGCCGCAATGACGCGTGCGCGGGCGCACCCGCCCGGTCAGCAGGTTTCGTTCGCGAGTTCGTCGCGGATCTGTGCCGCCAGTTCGAACGAGCGCACCCGTGCGGCGTGATCGTAGATCTGCGCGGTGATGATGACCTCGTCCGCGCCCGTCTGCGCGATCCGGTCGCGCAGCTTGTCGCGCACCGTGTCGCGCGAGCCGACGGCCGCGAACGACAGCGCGTGCGCGACGTTCGCGAGTTCGAACTCGCTCGCCTCGAGCGCGTCGACGGGCGGCGGCAGCTTGCCCGGCGTGCCGCGGCGCAGGTTGATGAACTGCTGCTGCAGCGACGTGAAGAGGCGCCGGGCCTCGTCGTCGGTATCGGCCGCGAACACGTTGACCCCGACCATCGCATGCGGCTTCGGCCACGCGGCCGACGGCCGGTACTGCGCGCGATACAGCTCGAGCGCACGCATCAGATAGTCCGGCGCGAAGTGCGACGCGAACGCGAACGGCAGCCCGAGCATCGCGGCGAGCTGCGCGCTGAAGAGGCTCGAACCCAGCAGCCACACGGGCACGTCCAGCCCCGCGCCGGGCACCGCGCGCACGCGCTGGCCGGGCACCGGCTCCGCGAAGTAGCGCTGCAGCTCGGCGACGTCGTCCGGAAACGAGTCGGCGCTGCCGATCAGGTCGCGGCGCAGCGCGCGCGACGTGGTCTGGTCGGTGCCGGGCGCGCGGCCGAGCCCGAGGTCGATGCGCCCCGGATACAGCGACGCGAGCGTGCCGAACTGCTCGGCGATCACGAGCGGCGCGTGGTTCGGCAGCATGATCCCGCCCGAGCCGACACGGATCGTCTTCGTCGCGCCCGCCACGTGACCGATCACGACGGCGGTCGCCGCGCTCGCGATTCCCGGCATGTTGTGATGTTCGGCGAGCCAGTAGCGCCGATAACCGAGGCGCTCCGCGTGCTGTGCGAGATCGACGGTGTTGCGGAACGCCTGGGCAGCGTCTGCGCCGGCGGGAATGGGAGCGAGATCGAGTACGGAAAACGGAATCATCGGGTGGCCTTCGAAAGGGAGGGGCGCGGTGATGCGCATGCGCAACAGATGGCGACGATTTTGCCAAAGGGTTCCGGAACGCGCTGGCGACGCGCGGATACCCATGCGCCTTTCAGGGGTGCAAGGTAAGGTCTGGTGATTGTTGCAAAAATGGACCCAATCACCAAATAATTACCGATCTTTACCGCGATTGCGCGTGTCTTCGCATCGACGTACAAATTTCCACGAAACGTTTGATTTTCAAGACTGCAATATGCCTGCAAAGCGCTTACGCTAACGTGAACGGGGTGGCACCAGAATGGTTCCCCGGCCGCACAGCTTTGCCGAAATCGCACCAGTCCGTTACGCGAGGCGTCCGAGCGCACGTCGGCTCGGGCTGATAAAATCCGGCGCTTGCCCATGTTGTGCCGATGGTAGCCATTCGAATCTTCCCGCATCCCGTCCGGGCATCGCGCGAGGATGTGCCACGCGAAGCCGGGCATGGCCGCCTTCGGGGACTGGGCCGTGCCTCCCCATTACACAGACGCTGCTGGAACAAGGAGTCGGGTCGTGCCCGCGTTCGTTGCTGTCGGAATATCCAATCACGTTCAACCCGGTTCGATCGATCGGCAGGGCGCGCGCGTTGCCGGAGGGCATCGCGCATGACGCCGGCCGTCACGCTGCTGGACTGGCTCCTGACCGTGTTCACGCTGGCCGCCGCTGGCTACGCGCTCGTCGCCGCGTTCGCGCCGCAGCCGCGCACGCCGCGCACCGCCGCGCGCGACGGCTTCGAGCCAGTCAGCGTGCTCAAACCGCTGTGCGGCGCGGAGCCGCACCTGTACGAGAACCTCGCGACGTTCTGCGAGCAGCGCCACCCGCGCCATGAAGTGCTGTTCGGGGTCGCTTCGGCGGCTGATCCGGCCATCGCCGTGGTGGAGCGGCTGCGCGCCGATTATCCGGAATGCGACATCACGCTCGTGATTGACGCGCGCGTGCACGGCAAGAACCTGAAGGTCAGCAACCTGATCAATCTGGCCGAGCGGGCGAAGTACGGCCGCATCGTGATCGCGGACAGCGACATCGCGGTGAAGCCGGATTATCTGGAGCGCGTGACGGCGCCGCTCGCCGATGCGTCGGTCGGGGTCGTCACGTGCCTGTATCATGCGCGCAGCGTCGGCGGGTTCTGGACGCGGATCGGCGCGCAGTTCGTCGATGCCTGGTTCGCGCCGTCGGTACGGATCACGCACCTCGGCCGCTCGAGCCGCTTCGGCTTCGGCGCGACGCTCGCGCTGACGCGCGACACGCTCGCCCGGATCGGCGGCTTCATCGCGTTGAAGGACGAACTGGCCGACGATTTCTGGCTTGCCGAGCTGCCGCGTCGCCTCGGGCGGCGCACCGTGCTGTCCGAGGTCGAGGTCGCGACCGACGTGATCGAGCCGTCGTTCGGGCCGCTCTGGCACCGCGAGACGCGCTGGCTGCGCACGATCCGTTCGCTGAATCCGGCCGGCTTCGCGTTCCTGTTCATCACGTTTACCGCGCCGTGGCTCGCGATCGGCGCGGCACTGGCACTGCGCCTCGACGGCACCGTCGCCGGGACGCTGGCGGGTGGCGCGGCCGTCGTCGGTGCGTTCGGGCGGCTCGTGCTGCACGCGCGCGGCGAGGACGGCTGGTGCGCCTTCTGGCGCGATCTCCCGCTCGTCGCGGTGCGCGACACGCTGCTCGCGCTCGAATGGCTCGCGGCCGCGTTCGGCACGCACGTCGTGTGGCGTGGCGCGAGGATGACGGTCGTCGGCGGCGAACGCGCGACGGCGGCAGTGGAAGGCGGGGACGGCCGCTGAGGTGCGTTTCCCGAGGGAGCCGGCCATGCGTGCGGTCCCGATCGAATCCGGCCCGAAGGCCGAGACGCGCCGCGCGGCAACGCCCGTGCGACGCGACATGACAGAGAGGCGGGCGCCGGCAGGGCGGCCCGCGGTTGATTGACTGAATCGTTGAAAACGAATCGAACTATGCAGGCTACCGGAGCATTCATGAAAACGCTGTTCTTGCAGGCCCCTTCGTATGACGGCTTCGACGGCGGAGCCGGTTCGCGCTACCAGGCGAAGCGCGAAATCCGTTCCTTCTGGTACCCGACGTGGCTTGCGCAGCCGGCGGCGCTCGTGCCGGGCAGCCGCGTCGTCGACGCGCCGGCCGACGGCCTGTCGGTCGAAGAGACGCTGAAGATCGCCAACGACTACGATCTCGTGATCATCCACACGAGCACGCCGTCCTTCCCGACCGACGCGATGTTCGCGCAGGATCTGAAGAAGATGAAGCCGTCGATGCTGGTCGGCATGGTGGGCGCGAAGGTGATGGTCGATCCGCACAATTCGCTCACGGCGAGCGAGGCGATCGACTTCGTGTGCCGCGAGGAATTCGACTACACCTGCAAGGAAATCGCCGAAGGCAAGCCGTTCCCCGAGATCAAGGGCTTGAGCTGGCGCGCGAAGGACGGCTCGATCGAGCACAACGAAGCGCGTCCGATCCTCGAGAACATGGACGAACTGCCGTTCGTCGCGCCCGTCTACAAGCGCGACCTGAAGATCGACAACTACTTCATCGGCTACCTGAACTACCCGTACGTGTCGATCTATACGGGCCGCGGCTGCAAGTCGCGCTGCACGTTCTGCCTGTGGCCGCAGACGGTCAGCGGCCATCGCTACCGCACGCGCTCGGTCGAGAACGTGCTCGCCGAAGCGAAGTGGATCCGCGACAACATGCCGGAAGTGAAGGAACTGATGTTCGACGACGACACCTTCACCGACGACCTGCCGCGCGCCGAAGCCATCGCTATCGGCCTGGGCAAGCTCGGCATGACGTGGTCGTGCAACGCGAAGGCGAACGTGCCGTACAAGACGCTGAAGGTCATGAAGGAAAACGGCCTGCGCCTGCTGCTGGTCGGCTTCGAATCCGGCGACGACCAGATCCTCGTGAACATCAAGAAGGGCGTGCGCACCGATTTCGCGCGCCGCTTCAGCGCGGACTGCAAGAAGCTCGGCATCAAGATCCACGGCACCTTCATTCTCGGCCTGCCGGGCGAGACGCAGGAAACCATCAAGAAGACGATCGAGTACGCGAAGGAAATCAATCCGCATACGATCCAGGTGTCGCTCGCCGCGCCGTATCCGGGCACGACGCTCTACAAGCAGGCCGTGGAAAACGGCTGGATGGAAGAGAACAAGACCATCAACCTGGTGAGCAAGGAAGGCGTGCAGCTGGCGGCGATCGGCTATGCGCACCTGTCGCGCGACGAGATCTATCACCACCTCGAGCAGTTCTATCGCCAGTTCTACTTCCGTCCGTCGAAGATCTGGGAGATCGTCCGCGAAATGCTGACGAGCTGGGACATGATGAAGCGCCGGCTGCGCGAAGGCGTCGAGTTCTTCCGCTTCCTGCGCGCGCACGAGGCCTGATTCGTGACGACGCAGCGGGCGGCGCGGGCGCTGATCTTCACCGCGGACGACTTCGGGCTGCACCCGCGCGTCAACGCGGCGGTCGAGCGCGCGCATCGCGACGGCGTGCTGAACGCCGCGAGCCTGATGGTCGGTGCGCCCGCGGCGCAGGATGCGATCGAACGCGCGCGGCGCCTGCCGTCGCTCGCGGTCGGCCTGCATCTGGTCCTCGCGGATGGGCCGGCCACGCTGCCCGCGCATGAGATCCCCGCGCTCGTCGGCCCCGACGGGCGGTTCGGCGACGCGATGGCGAAGGACGGCTGCCGCTTCTTCTTCCTGCCGCACGTACGTGCGCAGCTGCGCCGCGAGATCCGCGCGCAGTTCGAAGTTTTTGCGGCGAGCGGCCTGCCGCTCGACCACGTGAACGCGCACAAGCATTTCCACCTGCATCCGACCGTGCTGTCGATGATCATCGAGATCGGCCGCGACTACGGGCTGCGCGCGGTGCGGCTGCCGTACGAAACGAGCGCGCCCGCGCTGCTCAAGCCGTGGATCGCGCTGGTGCGCGCGCGGCTCGACCGCGCGGGGCTCGCACATAACGACTATGTGGTCGGGATCGAGCATACGGGCGCGATGGACGAGGCCGTGCTGCTCGACGCGCTGGCCAAGCTGCCGCCCGGAGTCGGCGAGATCTACTGTCATCCGGCGGAAGCGGGCGATGGCCCGATCACGCCGACGATGGCCGATTACCGTCCGGTCGACGAACTGGACGCGCTGCTGTCTCCGCGCGTCGCGGCCGCGCTGAAGGCTGCGGGCGTCGCGACCGGCGGTTTTGCCGACGTATTCGGCCAGCCCGCGGTGCGGCGCGGCGCGCAATCGTCGCGCGCACCGGGAGCGCAGCCGTCATGACCAAGTGGATCAAATGGCTCGGCTGGCCGATCGCCATCGGCATCCTCCTCGCGCTCGGGTTGCACGAAGGCATCGGCGACGTGACCCAGATGCTCGAGCGCGCCGGTTTCGCGCTGCTGTGGCTCGTGCCGTTCCATGCGCTGCCGCTGCTGCTCGACGCGTATGCGTGGCACCAGTTGCTCGACCGGCGCGCGCCGCTGTCGTTCCTGTGGTGGGTCGCGACCGTGCGCGAAGCCGTGAACCGGCTGCTGCCGGTGGTCGGGATCGGCGGCGAGCTGGTCGGGATCCGGATGGCGCGCTGGCAGGTGCCCGATGCGAGCCGCGTGACCGCGTCGGTGATCGTCGAGGTGCTGGTGACGATCGTCGTCCAGTATGCGTTTGCCGCGCTCGGCCTCGTGCTGCTGCTCGCGACGACGCACGACATGGGCGGCGGCACGATTGGCCTCGCGCTGCTGCTGACGCTGCCGCTGCCGGTGCTCGGCGTCGTGCTGATGCGGCGCGGCGGAATCTTCCACGCGATCGAGCGATTCGCGGGGCGTCTGCTCGGCGATTCGCACCGGTTGCTGCAGGGCGTCGACGGCAAGCGGCTCGATGCCGACATCGATGGGCTGATGTCGCGCACGGGCCTGCTGTTCAGCGCGTTCTTCTGGCAGCTGTCCGGCTATGTGCTTGGCGCGCTCGAAATTTACTGGGCGCTCGCGCTGCTCGGCCATCCGGTGTCGATCGGTGGCGCGATCGCCATCGAGGCGATGACGCAGGCCGTGCGGCATGCGGCGTTCATGGTGCCGGGCGGTCTCGGCGTGCAGGAGGCGACCGTCGTGCTGCTCGCGCAGATGTTCGGCGTCGATCGCGAGACGGCGCTGTCGCTCGCGCTGGTCAAGCGCGGCCGCGAGGTGCTGTTCGGCTGCCTGGCGCTCGGTTCGTGGCAGCTGGCCGAACTGGTGCGCACGCGCCGCCGGATCAAGGCCGCGCCGGCCGGGGGGCGCGCGGCGCAGGCGAGCCGCGAGGCCGAGGTGGAAACCGAAACGATGCATTGAACACGAGACGGGCCGCGCGCCCGTCTCGCGCTTTTGGCGTCGCGCGGTTATCCTTGCCGCGTGTTTTCTCGACGCGCATTTCTTCTGATGATTTTCCGTTTCCGGCTTCTTCCCGTGACGATGCTGGCCGCCGCGCTGGCGCTGACCGGCTGCGACGACAAGCAAGGCAATTTCGACGTGCAACGCATCAGGGACTTTTTCAACGCGATCAAGCCGGCACCGCTGCTGCTCAAGGGGCTGAAGGCCGGCGTATCGACCGAAGCCGACGTGCGCGCCACGATGGGCAAGCCCGAGACCGAGCGCGCCTTCACCGACGGCTCGAAGCGCCTCGAATATCCGCGCGGCCCGATGGGCAACCAGACCTGGTTCGTCGACCTCGACGCGAGCGGGCACTACACGGGCGCGACGCAGGTGCTGACCGCCGAGAATTTCGCGAAGGTGCGTCCCGGGATGACCGAGGACGAGGTGCGGCGCCTGCTCGGCAAGCCGGGCGACATCGCGCAATACCCGCTGAAGCCCGAGACGGTGTGGAGCTGGCGCTGGCTCGAGGACGGCGTGAACACCGACGCATTCTTTAACGTTCATTTCGGCCCGGACGGGCTTGTCTATACGACTTCGCGCTCCGACATCCTGAAGGGGCGGTGAGACCGGCTGCGGCGCTATATCGAAAAAGCGACCGGAAAATTGCAAAAAGTCCGCTTCCCTGCGTGTCATCCGACTGTCAGGAAGCGGCTTTTTCCCTTTTGAAACAGTAGCGTAGGCCGTGCCCGCAAATGGTGGGACGAATTGCTGCGGCGCAGCAATCGCGTGCACGGTGATTTGAGGCAATCAATTTCGCTTGCGACTATCCGCGTCAGCCCGGCGCGGAAAGGTATGCGCGCCGGTGTTCATATCAACACTGGAGACGCGCGTGTTCCTTTACGGCTTTGGTCCTGTTCTCTGGGCCGGCACCGTGCAGACCATCGAACTGTCGGTGCTGTCGCTCGCCGCCGCGGTGGCGCTGGGGCTGATCGGCGTGGTGGCGAAGCTGTCGCACAACCGGGTGCTGCGAGCGATCGCGACCGGTTATACGACGCTCATCCGCTCGGTGCCCGATCTCGTCCTGATGCTGCTGCTGTTCTACAGCATCCAGATCTGGCTGAACCAGTTCACCGACCTCGTCGGCTGGGACCAGATCGACATCGACCCGTTCGTCGCCGGCGTGCTGACGCTCGGCTTCATCTACGGCGCGTACTTCACCGAGACGTTCCGCGGTGCGTTCCTGTCGGTGCCGCGCGGCCAGCTCGAGGCCGGCGCGGCGTACGGGATGAGCGGCATGCGCGTGTTCGTGCGGATCATGTTTCCGCAGATGATGCGTTTCGCGCTGCCGGGCATCGGCAACAACTGGCAGGTGCTTGTGAAGGCGACCGCGCTGGTGTCGATCATCGGTCTCGCGGACGTCGTGAAGGCCGCGCAGGACGCCGGCAAGAGCACGTTCAACATGTTCTTCTTCATCCTCGTCGCGGCGCTGATCTACCTCGCGATCACGACCGTTTCCAACCTCGTGCTGATCCAGCTCGAGAAGCGTTATTCCATGGGCGTGCGGCACGCAGAACTATGATCGAGATCCTCCAGGAATTCGGCCAGGCGTTCCTTTACTGGGACGGCCAGCGCCTCTCCGGCCTTGCGGTGACGTTGTGGCTGCTCGTCGCGTCGATTTCGCTCGGCTTCGTATGCGCAGTGCCGCTCGCGGTCGCGCGCGTATCGAAGAAGAAGTGGCTTTCGATGCCGGTGCGGTTCTACACGTACGTGTTCCGCGGCACGCCGCTCTACGTGCAACTGCTGCTGATGTACACGGGCATGTACAGCCTCGAGTTCGTGCGGTCGCACTCGCTGCTCGACGCGTTTTTCCGCAGCGGCTTCAATTGCGCGATCCTCGCGTTCGCGCTGAACACCTGCGCGTACACGACCGAGATCTTCGCCGGCGCGATTCGCGCGATTCCGCACGGCGAGGTCGAGGCAGCGCGTGCTTACGGGATGTCGCCGTTCACGATGTACCGCCGGGTGATCCTGCCGTCGGCGCTGCGCCGCGCGCTGCCGCTGTACAGCAACGAGGTGATCCTGATGCTGCACGCGACCACCGTCGCGTTCACGGCGACCGTGCCCGACATCCTGAAGGTCGCGCGCGACGCCAATTCCGCGACCTACATGGCGTTCCAGTCGTTCGGAATCGCCGCGCTGATCTATCTTGCGGTATCGTTCGCACTCGTCGCGGCATTTCGCCGGGCGGAGCGCCACTGGCTCGCGTATCTCGCGGCCGGCCGTCATTGATTTCACTTCGAGGAGAGCCAGTTGGCCGAGATCACTCAAACGAGCGCGTCCGCTTCCGTCAAGCTTGCAGCGGTCGACATTCACAAGCGCTACGGCGACAACGAGGTGCTCAAGGGCGTGTCGTTGAACGCGAAGGCGGGCGACGTCATCAGCATCATCGGTGCGAGCGGTTCGGGCAAGAGCACGTTCCTGCGCTGCATCAATTTTCTCGAACGGCCGAATGCGGGGCAGATCGTCGTCGACGGCGAGGCGGTGCGCACGAAGACCGACCGCGCCGGCGCGCTCGAGGTTGCCGATCACAAGCAATTGCAGCGCATCCGCACGAAGCTCGCGATGGTGTTCCAGCACTTCAATCTGTGGGCGCACATGAACGTGCTCGAGAACGTGATGGAAGCGCCGGTGCACGTGCTCGGCATTTCGAAGAAGGAAGCCGAGGAGCGTGCGCGCGAGTACCTGGAGAAGGTCGGCCTCGCGCCGCGCGTCGAGAAGCAGTATCCGTCGCATCTTTCGGGCGGCCAGCAGCAGCGTGTCGCGATCGCGCGTGCGCTGGCGATGCATCCCGACGTGATGCTGTTCGACGAGCCGACCTCGGCGCTCGACCCGGAACTGGTCGGCGAAGTGCTGAAGGTGATGCAGAAGCTGGCCGAGGAAGGCCGCACGATGATCGTCGTCACGCACGAGATGGGTTTCGCGCGCAACGTGTCGAACCACGTGATGTTCCTGCATCAGGGGCGGACCGAGGAAGAGGGTGATCCGAAGGAGGTGCTGGTGCGTCCGCAGAGCGAGCGTCTGAAGCAGTTCCTGTCGGGCAGTCTCAAGTAACGCGAAGGGCGGGTTTCATACGTGGTACCGGTGTCTCGTCCCGCAGGCGCCACCCGCACGACGCAGGTGGTGATCGTTGCATTGCCGCCCGTGTCGATGTCGGGCGTGGGTCCGATCGTCGATGCGTTGCATCTCGCGAACGAGATCGACGGGCGCTTGCTGTATCGCTGGCAGGTGTGTTCGTGGGACGGGCGGCCGGTGCCGCTCGTCGGCGGGGCGCAGTGGCATGCCGATGCGGCGTTCAACGATGCGATCGCGTGCGACTGGCTGATCGTCGTGTCGGAGCGGTTTCAGCAGTTTGCCGACTACCGGTTGTTTCTCGCGAGTCTCGCGCGGGTCGGGCAGCGGACGCCGGTCGTGACCGGCATTCATCACGGCGTGTGGTGGCTTGCGATGGCCGGACAGCTTTCCGGATATCGCGTGAGCGTGAACTGGGAGACGTATCAGCAGTTCGCCGAGCAGTTCGAGCGGTCGATCGTCACGCAGCAGATCTTCGAGATCGATCGGGACCGCGCGACCTGCGCGGGTGGGCAGGCTACCGTGGATTTCATGCTGGCCATGATTGGCCGGGAACATGGGCCCGATCTCGGTGAGCGGATTGCCGATGCGCTCGGGGCCGGCACGCTGCGCAGCGGCGAGGAGCGGCAGCGGATTCCTTTCGTGACTGCGCCGGGCGAGCGGCATCCTCGGCTGAACGATGCGTTGCTTTTGATGGAAGCCAATATCGAGGATCCCCTGACGACCGACGAGATCGCCGGGCTCGTGGGCGTGTCGCGGCGGCAGCTCGAAAGGCTCTTTCGGCAGTATCTCGGGGCGATGCCCTCCAAGTATTACCTCAATCTCCGGTTGCTCAAGGCAAGGACGCAGTTGCAGCGCACGAGCAAATCGGTCGTGCAGGTCAGTCTCGCTTGTGGGTTTTCTTCTGCTGCGCATTTTTCCAATGCCTATCGGGAGCGGTTCGGCGTGACGCCACGCGAGGACCGGCGAGCCTGGCTCGAAAAGCAAACCGGGAGTGAGCCTCGCGGGGGGGCGTTGGTCGAGCGCGGGGCGAAGGATTGATTCTCGTGGGTTGCTCGCCGGTTGGCGTGAAGCACCTGTGATCGTGTCGGTCTATTAGCGTCGCCCCTGCGCGGGGCGGCGGTTACTTTTCTTTGTCTTGCCAAAGAAAAGTAACCAAAAGAAAGGCGCTGTGAAAACGCATGACCTCCCGGTGCCGTGGCCCACGAAGTGGCCCTCGCCTAAGTGTCGGCGCCAGTCAGGAAACCGGAGTGGTTCGAGCAATGGTTCTGACTCGTCGCACCACCCGACGGAGCGGTATACCGCCCGCTAGCTCCATCCTCGCTTCGCTCGGCTGCAAGGCACATTCCCTCAGGCAGCACTATCGAAATAATCCACGCCCAGAATCCGGGACGCATGCGATCCGCATCCCTTACTTCAGAAAAAGGGACGCACTCAACGCACATGCGGAAACGCGCGCCAGCATAGCGCCGCTGGCCCAGCATTGATGGCAGACGACCGGCCCGACCGTACAAACGGCGAGCGTGCCGGCCCCGGCAATGCTTCGCGAGTGGAAGCACATAAACGCAAACCGCGCGGCTTGAAGTACCTTGCAGCCGAGCGAAGCGAGGATGGAGCTAGCGGGCGGTATACCGCTTTGTTGTGTGGCGAGAGGTGTCAGAACCATTGCTCGAACCACTCCGGTTTCCTGACTGGCGCCGACACTTAGGCGAGGGCCACTTCGTGGGCCACGGCACCGGGAAGTCATGCGTTATCCGAGCGCCTTTCTTTTGGTTACTTTTCTTTGGCAAGACAAAGAAAAGTAACCGCCGCCCCGCGCAGGGGC
The DNA here is from genome assembly GCF_020419685.1 of Burkholderia sp. AU33545. NCBI lineage: Bacteria > Pseudomonadati > Pseudomonadota > Betaproteobacteria > Burkholderiales > Burkholderiaceae > Burkholderia > Burkholderia sp. AU33545. Next base: position 659,396 of record NZ_JAIZRQ010000001.1, read on the forward strand.
GACGCTATTAGACCGACACGATCACAGGTGCTTCACGAAGAACGCGGGCGCACCACCCGAGAAGCCCGAAAATACCGCCACCCCCGAACCCCCCGCCGGGAAGGGCAAAATAGACCGAAGAAAAGCGCTTCCGATAGAACCCGTCGCAAATCCGCAAGACGCTTGCGTCACCCTTACCTAAACTTGATCCTGTTGAACCCTCTTACGAAACCGAAAGGAACGACCATGACGACCTCGACCGTGACCCGCCAGACATTCGATGAAGTGATGGTGCCGGTATTCTCCCCCGCGCCGTTCGTGCCGGACCGTGCAGAGGGCTCGCGCGTGTGGGACACGGCCGGCCGCGAGTATGTGGACTTCGCCTGCGGCATCGCAGTGACGTCGCTGGGCCACGGCCACCCGGAACTGCTGAAGGTCCTGGACGAACAAGGCCGCAAGCTCTGGCACATCGGCAACGGCTACACGAACGAGCCGGTGCTGCGCCTCGCCAAGCGCCTCGAATCGCTGACCTTCGCCGACCGCGCGTTCTTCGCGAACTCGGGCGCGGAAGCGAACGAAGCCGCGCTGAAACTCGCACGCCGCGTCGCATTCGACCGCCATGGCGCCGACAAATACGAAATCGTGTCGTTCGTCCAGTCGTTCCACGGCCGCACGTTCTTCACGGTCAGCGTCGGCGGCCAGCCGAAATACTCGGAAGGCTTCGGCCCGGTGCCGGCCGGCATCAAGCACCTGCCGTTCAACGACATCGAAGCCGCGAAGGCCGCGATCGGCCCGCAAACCTGCGCGGTGATCGTCGAGCCGGTGCAGGGCGAAGGCGGGGTGATCCCGGCCGATCCGGCCTTCCTGAAGGCACTGCGCGAAGCATGCGACGCGAACGACGCACTGCTGATCTTCGACGAAGTGCAAACGGGCGTCGGCCGCACGGGCCAGTTCTACGCGTACATGGACACGGGCGTCACGCCGGACATCCTCACGACCGCGAAAGCGCTCGGCAACGGCTTCCCGATCGGCGCGATGCTGACGACGAACGAACTGGCCGCACACTTCAAGGTCGGCGTGCACGGCACGACGTACGGCGGCAACCCGCTCGCGTCGGCGATCGCGGACAAGGTCGTCGAACTGATCGGCGACCCTGCACTGCTCGAAGGCGTGCGCGAACGCAGCGTCCGGCTGAAGGGCGCGCTGGAACGCATCAACGCACGCTTTGGCATCTTCAAGGACATCCGCGGCAAGGGCCTGCTGGTCGGCGCGGAACTCACCGCCGCATTCGACGGCCGCGCGAAGGACTTCGTCGCCGCCGCGGCCGAGAACGGCCTGATCATGCTGATCGCAGGCCCGAACGTGCTGCGCTTCGTCCCGTCGCTCGTGATCCCGTTCGACCTGCTCGACGAAGGCGTGAAGCGCTTCGAGAAGGCAGTCGAGCAGGTGCTCGCGGCCCAGGAAGCCACCGCGCGCTGATCGGCGCACCCATCGCAGACAGGAACGACGATGCTATTTGTTCGCCCCGGCAAACTCACGGATCTCGATGCGCTCGCGCACATGGCGCGCACCGCGCAGCCGGTCCTGCACTCGCTGCCGCACGACCGCGCGGCGCTCGAAGCGCGCGTGGCGCTCTCCGAGGATTCGTTTCGCGCGGACGTCGATTTCGCCGGCGAAGAGTTCTATCTCTTCGTGCTCGAGGATTCGTCGACGGGCAAGCTGCTCGGCACGGCGAGCATCGTGGCCGCGGCCGGCTACTCGGAACCGTTCTACGCGTTCCGCAACGACGCACTGATCCACGCGTCGCGCGAGTTGCACGTGAACCGCAAGATCCACGCGCTCACGATGTCGCATGAGCTGACCGGCAAGAGCCGGCTGGCGGGCTTCTACGTCGATCCGTCGCTGCGCGGCGACGCGGCCGCCCACCTGATCTCGCGTGCGCGGATGATGTACATCGCCGCCAACCGCCGCCGCTTCACGCCGGAAGTGTTCACGCTGCTGCTCGGCGTGAGCGACGACACGGGTGCATCGCCGTTCTGGGAAGCGGTGGGCCGCAAGTTCTTCGGCCGCAACTTCACCGACGTCGACATCGCGTCGGGCGGCCGCAGCCGCACGTTCATCGCGGAAGTGATGCCGGCGTATCCGCTCTACGTGCCGCTGCTGCCGGAAGCGGCGCAGCGCGTGCTCGGCGAGCCGAACGAAACGGCACTGCTCGCCTACGACATCCATCTCGAGGAAGGTTTCGAGCCGGACCGCTTCGTCGACATCTTCGACGCGGGCCCGGTGCTGACCGCGCAGGTCGACCGCACCGCATGCGTGAAGCACGGCGCGGAGCGCACCGTGCGCGAAGCGGCGCGTCAGCAGGGCGATGTCGCGTACATGGTGTCGACGGGCAGCGGCGAATCGTTCCGCTGCGTGCTGGCCGACCTGCCGGGCGACACGGCCGACGCGCCGCTGGCCGGCGACGTGCGCGCGGCGCTCGATGTGAAGGATGGTGATGTCGTGCGCTGCGTGCCGCTGCATCGCCGCGACGATGAAGAGATGAAGGGAGACGCAGCATGATCGTCGTTCGGGTCGTACAAACGGGCGACGTCGACGCGCTCGTGTCGCTCGCGAAGGAAACCGGGCCGGGCCTGACCACGTTCAAGCCCGACCGCGACGCGCTCGCCGCGCGCATCGAACGTACGCGTCGCACGCTCGACGGCGAGGCCGCGCCGGGCGAAGCCGGCTACTTCTTCGTGATGGAAGATTCGAAGACGGGCGACATCGCGGGCGTGTGCGGGATCGAGTCGCAGGTCGGCCTCGAACAGCCGTTCTACAACTATCGCGTGAGCACGGTCGTGCATGCGAGCCAGGAGCTCGGCGTGTGGACGCGGATGCACGCGCTGAACATCTCGCACGACCTGACTGGCTACGCGGAAGTGTGCTCGCTGTTCCTGAGCCCGCGCTATCGCACGGGCGGTGTCGGCGGCCTGCTGTCGCGCTCGCGCTTCATGTTCATCGCGCAGTTCCGCGACCGCTTTCCGGAACGCATCTGCGCGGAGCTGCGCGGCCACTTCGACGAGGACGGCACGTCGCCGTTCTGGCGCGCGGTCGGTTCGCACTTCTACCAGATCGATTTCAACGCGGCCGACTATCTCAGTTCGCACGGCCGCAAGTCGTTCCTCGCGGAACTGATGCCGCGCTATCCGGTGTACGTCGACCTGCTGCCGCAGGACGCGCAGGACGCGGTCGGCCTCACGCACCGCGACACGCTGCCGGCCCGCAAGATGCTCGAAGCGGAAGGGCTGCGCTACCAGAATCACGTCGACATCTTCGACGCGGGCCCGGTGCTCGAATGCCACGTCAACGACCTGCGCACGGTGCGCGAAAGCGTCGTCGTGCCGGTCGCGATCGGCGAGCCGGATGCGCGAGAGGATGCGTGGGGCGGCCATCCGCCGAAGTCGCTCGTGTCGAATACGTCGCTCGGCGATTTCCGCGTCGGCGTCGCGCCGGGCGTGGTCGCGAATGGCTCGTTCGTGCTGTCGGCCGACGATGCCGCCGCGCTCGACGTGAAGGCCGGCGATCCGGTCCGCGTGCTGCCGCTCAAAGTCAAACAGGGATAAACGAATCATGACGGAACTCTTCATCGACGGCGCCTGGGTCGCAGGCTCGGGCCCCGTCTTCGCTTCGCGCAACCCGGGCACCGACGCGATCGCATGGCAGGGCGACAGCGCATCGGCGGCCGACGTCGACCGCGCGGTCGCGAGCGCGCGTCGCGCATTCGCCGGCTGGTCGGCACTCGACTTCGAATCGCGCTGCGCGATCGCCAAGCGCTTCGCGGCGCTGCTCACCGAGCGCAAGGAAGCGATCGCCACCGCGATCGGCCGCGAGACGGGCAAGCCGCTGTGGGAAGCGCGCACCGAAGTCGCGGCGATGGCCGCGAAGGTCGGCATCTCGATCCAGGCGTACCAGGAACGCACCGGCGAGAAGCGCCAGGACATGGCCGACGGCGTCGCGGTGCTGCGCCATCGTCCGCACGGCGTCGTCGCGGTGTTCGGCCCGTACAACTTCCCCGGCCACTTGCCGAACGGCCATATCGTGCCGGCGCTGATCGCGGGCAACACGGTCGTGTTCAAGCCGTCGGAGCTCGCGCCGGGCGTCGCGCGCGCGACGGTCGAGGTGTGGCAGGAAGCCGGGCTGCCGGCCGGCGTGCTGAACCTCGTGCAGGGCGAGAAGGACACGGGCATCGCGCTCGCGAATCATCGGCAGATCGACGGGCTGTTCTTCACCGGCAGCTCGGACACCGGCACGCTGCTGCACAAGCAGTTCGGCGGCCGTCCGGAAATCGTGCTCGCGCTCGAGATGGGCGGCAACAACCCACTCGTGATCGGCGAAGTCGAGGACATCGACGCGGCCGTGCATCACACGATCCAGTCGGCGTTCCTGTCGGCCGGCCAGCGCTGCACGTGCGCACGCCGCATCTTCGTGCCGCAAGGCGCGTTCGGCGACCGCTTCCTCGCACGTTTCGCCGACGTCACGTCGAAGATCACGGCCGACGTGTTCGACGCCGATCCGCAGCCGTTCATGGGCGCGGTGATCTCGGCACGCGCGGCCGCGAAGCTCGTCGACGCGCAGTCGCGTCTGATCGAGCAGGGCGCGAAGCCGATCATCGCGATGACGCAGCGCGATCCGCGCCTGGGTTTCGTGAACGCGTCGATCATCGACGTGACCGGCGTGGCGAACCTGCCCGACGAAGAGCATTTCGGCCCGCTCGCGCAGATCGTCCGCTACGCGACGTTCGACGAAGCGATCGAGCGCGCGAACGACACGGCGTTCGGCCTGTCCGCCGGCTTGCTGGCCGACGACGCGACGGCATGGGACCACTTTCGCCGCACGATCCGGGCGGGGATCGTCAACTGGAACCGCCCGACCAACGGTGCATCGTCCGCCGCACCGTTCGGCGGCACGGGCCGCTCGGGCAATCATCGGCCGAGCGCGTACTACGCGGCCGACTATTGCGCGTATCCGATGGCGTCGGTGGAAAGCACCGAACTGACCTTGCCCGCGAGCTTGTCGCCGGGCCTGCATTTCTGATCGAGGGAACGACGATGAACGCACAAGAAGCCAATTTCGACGGACTCGTCGGCCCGACCCACAACTACGCCGGGCTGTCGTTCGGTAACGTGGCGTCGCTCAACAACGAGAAGTCGGCCGCGAACCCGAAGGCCGCCGCGAAGCAGGGGCTGCGCAAGATGAAGCAGCTCGCGGATCTCGGCTTCGCACAAGGCGTGCTGCCGCCGCAGGAGCGCCCGTCGCTGCGCCTGTTGCGCGAGCTCGGCTTCTCCGGCAAGGACGCGGACGTGATCGCGAAGGCCGCGAAGCAGGCGCCCGAATTGCTCGCCGCGGCGAGCTCGGCGTCGGCAATGTGGACCGCGAACGCGGCGACCGTCAGCCCGTCGGCCGACACGAGCGACGGCCGCGTGCACTTCACGCCGGCCAACCTGTGCAGCAAGCTGCATCGCGCGATCGAGCACGAAGCGACGCGCCGCACGCTGTCGACGCTGTTCGCCGATCCCGCGCACTTCGCGGTGCACGAGGCGCTGACGGGCACGCCGGCACTCGGCGACGAGGGGGCCGCGAACCATACGCGCTTTTGCGCGGAATACGGCCAGCCGGGCGTCGAGTTCTTCGTGTACGGCCGCGCGGAATATCGCCGCGGCCCGGAGCCGAAGCGCTTCCCGGCGCGCCAGACCTTCGAGGCGAGCCGCGCGGTCGCGCATCGCCACGGTCTCGCCGAGACGGCGACGGTCTATGCGCAGCAGGATCCGGACGTGATCGATGCAGGCGTGTTCCACAACGACGTGATCTCGGTCGGCAACCGCGACACGCTGTTCACGCACGAGCGCGCGTTCGTCAACAAGCAGGCGATCTACGACACGCTGACCGCCGCGCTCGACGCACGCGGCGCACGGCTGAACGTGATCGAGGTACCCGATGCGGCCGTGAGCGTGAACGACGCTGTCACGTCGTATCTGTTCAATAGCCAGCTGCTGTCGCGCGCGGACGGCTCGCAGGTGCTCGTCGTGCCGCAGGAGTGCCGCGAGAACGCGAACGTTGCCGCCTATCTGGACCAGCTCGCGGCCGGCAACGGGCCGATCCGGGACGTGCTGGTGTTCGACCTGCGCGAAAGCATGAAGAACGGCGGCGGCCCCGCGTGCCTGCGCCTGCGCGTCGTGCTGAACGAGGCCGAGCGCGCGGCCGTCACGTCGAACGTGTGGATCAACGACACGCTGTTCTCGTCGCTCGACGCGTGGATCGAAAAGCACTATCGCGACCGTCTCGCACCGGAAGACCTCGCCGATCCGACGCTGCTCGACGAATCGCGCACGGCGCTCGACGAACTCACGCAGATCCTGCGCGTCGGATCGCTGTATGACTTCCAGCGCTGAGTCCGGCATGCCGGGCGCTGCGCTGCTCGACGATTTTCTCGCGTTCACGCTCGCGGGCGACGCGCCGCCCGTGAAGGACGGCACGTGCGCGGACGGTGCGGTGCGCTGGCAGTGGCTCGGCGACGGGCTGCTCCAACTCGCGCCGGCTTCGGCCGATGGGGCCGGCGACGCGTCGAGCGTGCTCGTGTCGGCCGGCGTGCATGGCGACGAGACTGCGCCGATCGAGCTGCTGTCGATGCTCGTGCGCGATCTCGCGGCAGGCACGCTGCCGCTCGCGTGCCGATTGCTCGTCGTGCTTGGCAACGTGCCGGCGATGCGCGCGGGCGAACGCTATCTCGACGACGACCTGAACCGCCTGTTCAGCGGCCGTCACGCGCAAGTGCCCGCGAGCCGCGAGGCGCCGCGCGCGGTGCAACTCGAAGCGGCGGCTGCCGCGTTCTTCGCGGCCGCGCCGGCGGGCGGTGCGCGCTGGCACATCGACATGCACACGGCGATCCGCGCATCGGTGTTCGAGCAGTTCGCGCTGCTGCCGCACACGGGCACGCCGCCGACCCGCGCGATGGTCGAATGGCTCGGCGATGCGCGCATCGCGGCCGTGCTGCTGCATAGCGCGAAGGGCAATACGTATTCGCATTACACGGCCGAGCATTGCGGCGCGCACGCGTGCACGCTCGAACTCGGCAAGGTGCGGCCGTTCGGCCAGAACGATCTGTCGCGCTTCGCGTCGGCCGATCATGCGGTGCGCAACCTCGTCTCGGGCGCGCCGCGCGACGTCGACCCTCCGCCGTTGCCGCGCGTGTTCACGGTGATCGACCAGATCACGAAGCAGAGTGACGCGCTCGAGCTGTTCGTCGCGGCCGACGTCGCGAACTTCACCGCGTTCGCGCGCGGCACCGTGCTCGCGCAGGACGGCGACTACCGCTACACGGTGCAGCACGACGAGGAGCGCATCGTGTTTCCGAATCCGACCGTGAAGCCGGGTTTGCGCGCGGGCCTGCTCGTCGTCGACACCACGCGCGAGACGCTCGCCGCACTCGTCTGACGGAAGACCGGCGGTGCGCGGCTACGGCGATCCGTCGCCCGCGCATCGTCCGGCAGCATCCCCGAAGTGCGTCGACGCCCGCATGCCGTGCAGACGGCCCGCGCGTCGCGCCTTGCGTATTTGCGACATCGTCTTGCAAGTTCGACGGCGCATCCGGTCGTCATCGCGCATGCAGTGCAGCATCGTGTGCCGGCGGCCGCTTTGCCGTATCGGGCCTCGCGGATTGGTACAATCGCGGCCTTGCGGCTGTTGCGCCGCATCAAGGCGCGGCATCGGCATTGTGGTTGTCATCCGACCCTGCAATGATGCATGCGCCCGTAGTTCCGGAACATTCGAGTATCGAGGAGAACACCTGATGAAGTTGGATTGGCGTAAAGTGGCCGCGCACGCGGTAGTGGCGGCATCGGCCGTGGCGGCAGGCAGCGCGATGGCTGCGGATCCGAAGGAGATCCGGTTCGGCGTCGAGGCCTCGTACGCGCCGTTCGAATACAAGACGCCCGACGGCAAGCTGACCGGCTTCGACATCGACATCGGCAACGCGGTGTGCGCGAAGCTGAAGACGAAGTGCGTGTGGGTCGAGAACGACTTCGACGGCCTGATCCCCGCGCTGCAGGCGCGCAAGTTCGACGCGATCAACTCGGACATGACGATCACCGACCAGCGCAAGCACGCGATCGCGTTCACCGATCCGATCTACACGATCCCGAACCAGCTGATCGCGAAGCAGGGCAGCGGCCTGCTGCCGACCCCGCAAGCGCTGAAGGGCAAGCGCGTCGGCGTGCTGCAGGGCACGATCCAGGAAGCGTACGCGAAGAAGAAGTGGGCGCCGGCCGGCGTCGACGTCGTGCCGTACCAGACGCAGGACCTGGCCTACGCGGACCTGAAGTCCGGCCGTCTCGACGCGACGTTCCAGGATTCGGAGGCGGGCTCGAAGGGCTTCCTGTCGAAGCCGCAAGGCCAGGGCTTCGGCTTCGCCGGCGGCACGGTCAGCGATGCGGAGATCCTCGGCTCGGGCGTCGGTTTCGGTCTGCGCAAGAACGACGCGGCGTTGAAGACGGCGCTCGATCAGGCGCTGAAGGAACTGAAGGCCGACGGCACGATCGACAACCTCGCGAAGAAGTACTTCAGCGTGCCGGTCACGCTCAAGTAAGCGTTTCGATCCGTCGCACGATGCAGCCGGCCGCTTTCGCGGCCGGTTTGCTTTTGGGGCACCACTTGCGTTACGCGGGGAAGAACCGCCCCAGTTCCCGCGCGAGCTCGTTCAGCACGCTCATCTCCTGCTGCGTGATCTTGCGCGCCGGCTGCGCACCGGCCCAGTCGCCGTACAGCAGGCCGACGGTCTTCGTGCCGACGCGTACCGGCAGCAGCACGAACGCGCGCGTGCCGGGAAGCGCATTGAGATACCACGCGGGCAGGCGCTTCACCATCTTCGGGTCCTGCGCCTGCTCGATGAAGATGCCGACCGAGTTCGTGATCGCGAGATGGAACACATCCGGCTCGAAGCGCTCGTCGAAGCACAGCCGGTCGAGCGCCGCGTCGACGTCCTGGCCGAAGCCGAGCCGCGCGGCGAACGCGCCGTCTTCACGGCGCACGAACATCACGGTGCGCGTGAACGCGAGGCCCGCGAGCAGGCTTTCCGACGCGAGTGCGAGCACCGGCGTCAGCACGTGTTCGGACGGCAGCGCGCGCAGGTCGGCGAGGCCGGCCTCGAGGCATGCCTCGGGATCGGGCTGCGCCCGCGCGATCGCGTCGGCGTTCGCGCGCAGCTCGACGATCTCGCGCATCACGGTGTCGCTCGCTTCCTCGCTTGCGAGCCGGTCGGCGATTTCCACCAGCGCGTCGGCGTCGATGTCCAACTCCTGCGCGTAGTGCTGCGCGAGCGCCGCGATATGCGCATCGCGCTGCGGGCCCGCGGGCATCGCGAGCGCACCGGCGACGTCGGTCGAGCAGCGGCTCACCGCGCGCAGCCAGCGCACGCGCTCGGGGCTGTCGTCGGCGCAGGCGTCGCGGGGCCGCTGGCGGTCTTCGTCGATGTCGTCCTCGTCGAGGCCGGCGGCGTGTGCGCTACCGCCGTCGCCGTCGGCCATGCCGGCGCGGATCACGTCGGGCAGTCGCCAGCTCGCGGCGGCCTCGAGACCGATCTCGTCGAAGCCGACGCCCAAGACGTCGACACACGCGGCCGCTTCGTCGCCGTTCAGCTCGGCGGCGCGGCGCCGGATCCGGTCCCACTCGCTGTCGAGATAGCACACCACCAGCAGCTTGCCGACCTGACGCATCAGCGTGCAGACGACGGCTTCCTCCCCGCCGCGCAACTCGGCATGCTCGGTCAGCTTGCGGGCGACGCAACCGGACAGCAGTGCGCGGTTCAGCTCGAGCTTCGCGTCGATGCGGCGCGGCGTGCTTTGGTGGAAATGGTCGACGAGCTTGAGCCCGACGACGAGATGGCCGACGGTGTCCATGCCGAGCACCATCAGCGCCCGCGTGACGGTCGTGATGTTGCCGCCGAACGCCATGTACATCGCGGAATTGGCGAGCCGCAGGACTTTCTGCGTGAGCGCGAAATCCGACAGCACGACGCTCACGAGCGCGGTGAAGTCGAGATCGTCGTTCTTCATCGCGGCCATCGTCGCGCGTAGCGACTCCGACAGCAGCGGGAAGTCGCCCCGTTCGTTCATCCGGGCCCACAGCTTGTCGAGCAGCGCCGTGCGGGGCAGGTGTGCGGTGATTGACATACGGATGTATCCGGTTCGCCGCGCGCGTCAGGCGGCGTGCAGGCGCAACTGCTGCGCCTCGAAGCGCCGCGCGAGCTCCTCGGACGGCAGCGCCTGACAGACGAGCCAGCCCTGGATGTGGTTGCAGCCCATCTCGGTCAGCAGCTCGCGCTGCGCCTCGGTCTCGACGCCTTCCGCGACGAGCTCGAGATCGAGCGTTTGCGCGAGGCCGACCACCGCCGACACGATCGCGCGGTCGTTGCGCGACGTCAGCAGGTTTTCGACGAAGCTGCGGTCGATCTTCAGCTTCGCGAGCGGGAAGCGCTGCAGGTACGCAAGGCTCGAATAGCCGGTACCGAAATCGTCGATCGCGAAGCGGATGCCGAGCGCGGTCAGCTCCTCGAGCAGCCCCTTCGCCTGGACGGGATCGTGCATCAGCAGGCTTTCGGTGATTTCCAGCACGATGCGGCGCGGGTCGATGCCCGTCAACGCGATCGCCTCGCGCACGCTTTGCGTGAAGCGCGGGTCGCGGAACTGCTGCGGCGACACGTTGACCGCCACATACTGCAGCGCGAGCCCCTGGCGATCCCAGGCGACGAGCTGCATGCACGCGGCCTTGAGCACCCAGTTGCCGAGATAGTTGATGAGGCCGATCGATTCGGCGAGCGGAATGAAGGTTGCCGGCGGCACGAGGCCGTGCACGGGATGACGCCAGCGGATCAGCGCCTCGACGCCGTCCACCGCACCCGACTGGCTGCGCGTGATCGGCTGGAAGTGCAGCGAGAACTCGCCGTTGCGCACGCCGTCGTACAGGTCGGCCTCGAGCTTCAGTCGTTCCGCGTCGGCCGGATCGTCGACCGGCTCATGGAACGCGAGCGCATTGCCGCCGGACGCCTTTGCCTGCGCGAGCGCATGGTCGGCGCGGCGCAGCAGCGGGCTGTGATGCTGCGCGCGATGGTGTGCGGCGCGTTCGTCCGGGTACAGCGCGATGCCGATGCTCGCGGACAGGTGGACGGTCTGCCCCTGGTAGGCGTAAGGCTCACGCACCGCGGCCTGCAGCCGGCGCGCGAGCGCGTCGGCGGCATCGCTTGCCCGCGCGCGGTCCGGCGCGGTGAACACGATCGCGAACTTGTCGCTCGCGACGCGCGCGAGCTGCTCGCCGGGCGCGACGAGCGCCTGCAGCCGCTGCGCGGTGTCGCGCAGCAGCGTGTCGCCGGCGTCGTAGCCGAGCGCGCGGTTGATGCGCTGGTAGTCGTCGAGGTCGAGCAGCAGCAGCGCCGCGCAGGTGCCGCTTTCGTCGGCGGCCTGCTGCGCGCGCATCAGCGCGGGCACGAGCGCGGACAGATTGTCGAGCCCCGTCATCGGGTCGTGGTGCATTTCGTACGTCAGGCGCGCCTCGAGCGCACGCCAGGCCGACACGTCGAACGCCGCGATCGCGAAGCCATCGACGCCGTGGTGGCGGCTCTTGAACGCGCGGATCTCAACGTCGAGCGGGTAGGTGAGCGACTTGACGATGCACATCGTCGCCTTTTCGACCTGGCCGGAACGCGCGGCGCGCGCAAGCAGACCTTCGAGCGCCGCGGTATCCTGTTCCGCGATCAGGTCGCGCAGCGTCAGCGTGTGCAGGTAGTCGCGGTGATAACCGATGAAGCGCAGGCTTGCGTCGGACACGTACAGAAAGCGCAGCTCGCGGTCGACATGGGCGAGGAAATCCACCGTGCCGACCGTCTGTTCCAGCCAGTTGCGCACGGTGTCGTCGCGGCGCGGCGTGCCGGCGCGTGCAGGCATCAGCGCGCCGCCCGACCAGGCGAAGCGGCGCAGCGTATGCAAGGCGTTGCGCCAGGAGCCCTTGCGTGGCGTCTGTTTCCTGTTGGCTTCCATGTATCTCGCTGACGTGAAGGGCTGGAACCGGCTGTCCGGAAGGAATAACGGCAGACCAGGCGGAATCTTTAACCGGTCGGCCGCGGCTGGCGTTGCCGCCGGACCGGGTCATGCACACTGGCGTTCGACAGGCGAACGCCAGTATGGCCTACATCGAGGCTGACTTTATAAGAAATGAGGACGCAGATGAAGCGAAAACTGTTGGTGGGCGCCGCGGCGGCGCTGATGGTGGCCGGCCATGCGCTGGTTGCGCAGGCGCAACTGAAGCCCGGCGACACGGCGCCCGACTTCACGACGCAGGCGTCGCTGGGCGGCAAGACCTACGCGTACTCGCTGGCCGATGCGCTGAAGCACGGGCCGGTCGTGCTGTACTTCTACCCGGCGGCGTTCACGAAGGGTTGCACCATCGAGGCACATGCGTTCGCGGACGCGGTCGATCGTTACAAGGCTTACGGCGCGACGGTAATCGGCGTATCCGCGGACAACATCGACACGCTGACGAAGTTTTCGGTGAGCGAGTGCCGCAGCAAGTTCCCGGTCGCGGCCGATCCGGACGCGAAGATCATCCGCGAATACGACGCGAAGCTGCCCGCGCTCGATCGTGCGAACCGCGTGTCCTACGTGATTTCACCGGAGCGGAAGGTGCTGTACGAATACACGAGCCTGTCGCCCGACAAGCACGTCGAGAACACGCTCGGCGCGGTGAAGGCGTGGGCCGACGCGCATCCGAAGCAGTAAGCCGGAGGCAGCAGGCGCGCAGTCAAGCGGCCCGCATCGCGGGCCGCCGGCACGACGAAATGCGCCGCCCCGTGGCGGCCCGGGCGTGTGTTACGCGCGCAACGCCTGTTCGATCGGCACGCTGCCGCCGACGAAACCGACGACCTTGCGTGAAATGCCGAGCTTGATCGCCTCGATCGCGGCCCATGCGACATCCTGGCGCGACACCGGCGGCGCCGAGTCGAGCGGTTCCTCGGTCAGCGCGATCTTGCCGACGCCTGGCCCGTCCGCGAGCGGGCCGGGGCGCAGGATCACGTAATCGATGCCCGACGCGATCACGCGCTCGTCGCCTTCGCGCTTCATCTGCGAGTAGTGGCGCAGCGCGTCGCCGCTGCGCTCCGGCCAGTAGGCGCTCAGCGAACTGATCACGACCAGCTTCTGCACGTTGTAGGCGAGCGCATGCTCGGCCGTGCGGGCGACCGCGTCGCGGTCGATCTGCTCCTCTTCGGCGGCGCCTTCCGATTCCGCCGAGCCGGCCGCGTAGATCACGTGCGAGATGCCCTGGAACGCGTGCGAGAAATCGCCCGTCAGATCGGCCTCGACGACCTTCGCGCCCGGCAGCGCATAGCCATGCCGGCGCACCAGCGCAGTCACCTCGAATTCCGGCTGCTCGAGCAGCAGATCCGCGCAGGCCCGACCCGTGCGGCCGGTCGCGCCAATCAGCAATACCTTCGTCGTCATGAAACCGCTCCTTGCGCGATGCGTCATCCTCCCAGATAGGGACGGACGACCGATACTCAAGTGTATGTCGATTTGGGGCGGCGGCGCGCGGGTAATTGGGGCTGCACCACTCCGTAACGGCCGGCGCTGCAACCCGTTATCCGCGCGGTCGCGCGCATGGATGGCGGAATCGACCCGCCGACCGGCTATCATGTGCGCGATGCATTCTTCGCCGCTACGCAATACAACGCGGCGACCAACCGGTTGGAGTACACATGGCATTACCCCTGGACAACGTCAGCATGGCCGTGTTCTGCGACTTCGAGAACGTCGCGCTCGGCGTGCGCGACGCGAAGTACGAGAAATTCGACATCAAGCCCGTGCTGGAGCGGCTGCTGCTGAAAGGCAGCATCGTCGTGAAGAAGGCGTATTGCGACTGGGAGCGCTACAAGGGCTTCAAGGCGTCGATGCACGAGGCGAGCTTCGAACTGATCGAGATTCCGCACGTGCGCCAGTCGGGCAAGAATTCGGCCGACATCCGGCTCGTCGTGGACGCGCTCGACCTCTGCTACACGAAGTCGCATGTCGACACGTTCGTGATCATCAGCGGCGACTCGGATTTCTCGCCGCTCGTGTCGAAGCTGCGCGAGAACGCGAAGAAGGTGATCGGGGTCGGCGTGAAGAAGTCGACGTCGGACCTGCTGGTCGCGAACTGCGACGAATTCATTTTCTACGACGACCTGGTGCGCGAGCAGCAGCGCGCGCTGGCGAAGCGCGAACAGCAGCGCACGGGCAACGGCGGCGCGAAGCGGCCCGACGAGCCGTCGCGCAAGCCGGAGCTGGAAGCGCGCCGCAGCGAGGCGATCGCGCTTGCGGTCGAGACCTTCGATGCGCTGGCATCGGAGCGCGACGACGTCGGCAAGATCTGGGCGTCGGTGCTCAAGAGCGCGATCAAGCGCCGCAAGCCGGACTTCAACGAGTCGTATTACGGTTTCCGCGCGTTTGGCAACCTGCTCGACGAAGCGCAGGCACGCGGCCTGCTCGAAGTGGGCCGCGACGACAAGTCGGGTGCGTTCGTGTCGCGGCCGCGTCAGCCGGCCGTGGCCGAACCGGTGATGGCGCACCGCGATACGGGCGGCGCGCACCACGGTCACGGCGGACGCCACGCGGAGCCGGCACCGGCCGAGCGCGGGTCGCGACGTCGCGGGCAGCGCGCGGAAGCGGCCTCGCCTGAACGCGAGCAGGTCGACGTGGAGGAGGCTATCGTCGACGTGACGAGCGAGGCGGCGAGCGTGCCGGCCGAAGCAGCCGAAATGACCGAAGCGGTCGAGACGCACGGTGACGCGAAGGATGGCCGCAAGCGCGCGCGCAAGAGCACGGCGAAGAAGGCCGGTGCGAAGAAGGGCGCCGCCGCGAAGCACGGTGGCGACGCACGCGCGGACGGCAAGCACGCCGAAGCGGCACATCGCGACCCGGAGCATGGCGACGACCGCCATGTTGCGGCGCAGCATGCGGCGCCGACGGCTGGCGGCTACGT
The DNA here is from genome assembly GCF_020419685.1 of Burkholderia sp. AU33545. Lineage (NCBI taxonomy): Bacteria > Pseudomonadati > Pseudomonadota > Betaproteobacteria > Burkholderiales > Burkholderiaceae > Burkholderia > Burkholderia sp. AU33545. The sequence goes on from NZ_JAIZRQ010000001.1 coordinate 674,414, forward strand.
CGCGGGGGCACCCGCCGCGCAGCCGTCGCACGACGCAGCACCGGCCGTACCGGCGGCCGAGCCGGCCGGGGAAGCGGTTGGTGAAGGAGCTGGTGAAGCAGCCACCGGCACCAAGCCGAAGAAGCCGGCTCGCAAGACGGCGACCCGCGCGCGTCGTCCGCGCAAGACGGCGGCTGCCGCCGAGTAACGGTGGCAGGGCGGGGGCCGCTGTCCGACGCGACGGCGCTACCCCCACCCTCGGTCGGGCGCCGGGTGCCCGTCGCTCGTGCCGTCACGTCGGCCGGCGCAACGCCGGCCGATGCGTTCCGTTATCCGTTCAGCACATACGGCTGGGTCATCACTTCGAGGAAGTGACCGTCAGGATCGTCGAAATACACGCCGCGGCCGCCGTTATGGCGGTAGATGTCATCGGGCTGCCGCTTGGCCGGATCGGCCCAGTGCGGCAGCCCTCGCTCGCGAATGCGCGCATACACGCGATCGAAGCCGGCTTCGTCGGTCAGAAATGCATAGTGCTGCGCCGTGATGTCTCCCGCCTTCTCGTAGAAATCGAGCGACACACCGTTGTCGAGCTGGACGACCAGCATCGCGCCGAATGGCGTCGGCGCCGGCAGTTCCAGAAGCTCGGTGAGAAAGCGGCTCGACGCGTGCTTGTCGCGGCACCAGACGATCGTATGGTTCAGCTGGACGTTCATGACGGGTCCCCGGAACGGGGCGCGAGGATGGGCATGGACACACGATAGCCGATTGCGGCCGGTGTGCAAGCCCGTCGCTCGTGCCGTTACCCGCTTACTCGCCCGCCACCGCCGGTCCGCCCGAATTGCCGCGCCGGTTGCGGCGCTTCTCGCCCCACACGCGGAACCGATCCATGTACAGGTAGACCACCGGCGTCGTATAGAGCGTCAGCACCTGCGACATGATCAGGCCGCCGGCGATCGCGATCCCGAGCGGCGCGCGCAGCTCGGCGCCGTCGCCGTGGCCGAACGCGAGCGGCAGCGCGCCGAGGAGCGCCGCCATCGTCGTCATCATGATCGGCCGGAAGCGCAGCAGGCACGCCTCGTGGATCGCATCGAACGACGACTTGTTGCCGTTGCGCGTCTGGTCGATCGCGAAGTCGACCATCATGATCGCGTTCTTCTTCACGATACCGATCAGCAGGATCACGCCGATCAGCGCGATGATGCTGAACTCGGTCTTGAACAGCAGCAGCGCGAGCAGGGCGCCCACGCCGGCCGACGGCAGTGTCGACAGGATCGTGATCGGGTGGATGTAGCTCTCGTACAGGATCCCGAGCACGATGTAGACGGCCAGGAGTGCCGCGAGAATCAGGATCGGCTGGTTGTTCAGCGACTGCTGGAACGCCTGCGCGGTGCCCTGGAAGCTGCCGACGATCGTCGGCGGCACGCCGATCTGCGCCATCGTCTGGTAGATCACCTGGGTCGCCTGAGACAGCGACACGCCCGGCGGCAGGTTGAACGAGATCGTCGTCGCGACGAACAGCCCCTGGTGGTTGACCGACAGCGGCGTCGTGCTCGGGCCGAAGGTCGCGATCGCGGAAAGCGGAATCATCGTCGACTTCGACGTCGACACCGCCGCGCCCGACGACGCGCTCGACTTGCCGCTCGACGCGATCGAGTTCAGCGCCTGGTTGCGCGCGGAATCGGACGCGATCGCCGCGGCGCTGGTGGCGGCCGTCCCGGCGCTCGACGTGCCGGCCGAGGTCGCGACGAAGGTGCCGGCCGCGGCGTTGGTCGTCTGCGAGCCGTTCGCGCTGCCTCCCGACGTGCTGATCCACACCTGGTTCAGCATCTCCGGGCTCTGCCAGTATTTCGGCGCGACTTCCATCACGACGTGGTACTGGTTCAGCGGGTTGTAGATCGTCGAGACCTGGCGTTGGCCGAACGCGTCGTACAGCGTGTTGTCGATCTGTGCGGGCTTGATGCCGAGCCGCGCGGCAGTTGCGCGGTCGATCGTCACCATCGCTTCGAGGCCGCCTTGCTGCTGGTCGGAGTTCACGTCGGTCAGCTCGGCGCGCTTCTGCAGCGCCTCGGTCAGCAGCGGCCCCCACTTGTACAGCTCGGCGCTCGAATCGCCGAGCAGCGTGAACTGGTACTGCGCATTGCTCTGCCGGCCGCCGACGCGGATGTCCTGCGCGGCCTGCAGGAACGTGCGCGCACCAGCGACGTCCGCGAGCGGCTTGCGCAGCTGCTGGATCACCTGGTCGGCCGACAGCTTGCGCTCGGTGCGGTCCTTCAGCGTGACGAACATGAAGCCCGAGTTGGTCTGCGTGCCGCCGGTGAAGCCCGCGACGCTCTTCACGTTCGGGTTCGCCTGCACGATCCGCATCATCTCGGAGAACTTCAGCTTCATCGCCTGGAACGACGTCGACTGGTCGGCCTGGATGCCGCCGATCATCAGCCCGGTATCCTGCTGCGGAAAGAAGCCCTTCGGCACGACGATGTACAGGTAGACGTTCAGGCCGATCGTCGCGAACAGGATCAGCAGGACCAGCAGCGGACGGCGCAGCGCCCACGACAGCGTGCGCTCGTAGCCGCGCTGCATCCGCGTGAAGAAGCGCTCGAGGAACCGGCCGAGGCGGCCTTCCTCCTGCACCTCGTGCGACTCGCGCAGCAGCCGCGCGCACATCATCGGCGTGACGGTCAGCGAAACGGCGAGCGACACGCCAATCGCGAGCGACAGCGTCAACGCGAATTCGCGGAACAGGCGCCCGACGATGCCGCCCATCAGCAGGATCGGCAGGAACACCGCGACGAGCGAAATGCTCATCGACAGCACGGTGAAGCCGACCTCGCGCGCGCCGTCGAACGCAGCCTGCAGCCGCGGCTTGCCGTTCTCGATGTGACGCGTGATGTTCTCGAGCACGACGATCGCATCGTCGACGACGAAGCCGGTCGCGACGATCAGCGCCATCAGCGACAGGTTGTCGATCGAGAAGCCGAGCAGGTACATCGCGCCGAACGTGCCGATGATCGAGATCGGCACCGCGACGCTCGGAATCAGCGTCGCGCGCCAGTTGCGCAGGAACAGGAATACGACCATCACGACGAGGCTCACCGCGATCAGCAGCGTGCGTTCGGTGTCCTTCAGCGACGCGCGGATTGTCGTCGAACGGTCGAGCACCGGCGTCACCGTGATGTCGGCCGGCAGCGACGCGGTGAGCTGCGGCAGCGCCGCGCGCACGCGGTCGATCGTCTCGATGATATTCGCGCCGGGCGAGCGGTAGAGGATCACGAGCACCGCGCGCTTGCCGTTCGACAGGCCAAGGTTGCGGAGGTCCTCGACGCCGTCGACGACCTCGGACAGGTCGGACAGCCGCACGGCCGCGCCGTTGCGGTAGGCGACGACCAGGTCGCTGTACTGCGACGCCTGCGAGGCCTGGTCGTTCGTATAGAGCTGATAGTGCTTCGGGCCGAATTCGATCGCACCCTTCGGGCTGTTCGCGTTCGCGGATGCGAGCGCGGCCCGCACGTCCTCGAGGCCGATTCCGTAGTGGAACAGCGCGTGAGGTTCGAGCTCGACACGCACGGCCGGGTTCGCGGAGCCGCTCACCGACACCTGGCCGACCCCGTCGATCTGCGACAGCGACTGCTGCAGCACCGTCGACGCGGCGTCGTACAGCTTCGCGGGCGACGACGTTTCCGATGTCAGCGACACGACCATGATCGGCGAATCGGCCGGGTTGACCTTGCGGTACGTCGGGTTGCTTTTCAGTGATGCGGGCAGGTCGGCGCGCGCCGCGTTGATCGCGGCCTGCACGTCGCGCGCGGCGCCGTCGATGTCCCGGTTCAGCCCGAACTGCAGGATGATCCGTGCGTTGCCGACGGTGCTGGTCGACGTCATTTCGCTGACGTCGGCGATCGAGCCGAGGTGCCGCTCGAGCGGGCTCGTCACGCTGGTCGCGACCGTCTCGGGACTCGCGCCGGGCAGCGACGCCTGCACCGAGATGGTCGGGAAGTCGACCTGCGGCAGCGGCGACACCGGCAGCTTGATGAATGCGAACAGGCCCGCGAGCGCGACGCCGAGCGCGAGCAGCGTCGTCGCGACCGGGCGGGTGATGAAGGGACGCGACAGGTTCATCGCTTATGCGCCCGTGTGCTTGCCGGTGTCGCGGCCGGGGCCGTGCCGTTCGAACCAGCCGCGCACGCGCCGTGCGAGGCTGTCGAAGCCGAGGTAGATCACCGGCGTCGTGAACAGTGTCAGCACCTGCGACACGATCAGGCCGCCCGCGATCGCGATCCCGAGCGGCTGGCGCAGCTCGGAGCCCGCGCCGGCGCCGACGATCAGCGGCACCGCGCCGAGCAGCGCGGCGAGCGTCGTCATCAGGATCGGCCGGAAGCGCAGCAGGCACGCCTGGTAGATCGCCTCACGCGGCGGTTTGCCTTCGACGCGCTCGGCCTCGAGCGCGAAGTCGATCATCATGATCGCGTTCTTCTTCACGATGCCGATCAGCAGCACGATCCCGATGATCCCGATGATGTCGAGGTCGTGCCCGGTGATCATCAGCGCGAGCAGCGCGCCGACGCCGGCCGACGGCAGCGTCGACAGGATCGTGATCGGGTGGATGTAGCTCTCGTATAGCACGCCGAGCACGATGTACATCGTGACGACCGCGGCGAGGATCAGGAACAGCTGGTTCGACAGCGACGCCTGGAACGCGAGCGCCGCGCCCTGGAAGCGCGTCTGGAACGAGCCGGGCAGGCCGATGTCCTTCTCCGCGGCGTCGATCGCCTTCACGGCTTCGCCGAGCGACGCGCCCGGTGCGAGGTTGAACGAGACCGTCGTCGACGGGAACTGAGACAGGTGCGCGACGAGCAGCGGCGACGGCCGTTCATGGAACGACGCGATCGACGACAGCGGCACCTGGCCGCCGCCCGCTGACGGCAGGTAGATGTCGTTCAGCGATTCGGCGTAATGCTGCTCCTTCGGCTCCGACTCGAGAATCACGCGGTACTGGTTCGACTGCGTGAAGATGGTCGACACGATACGCTGGCCGAACGCGTCGTACAGTGCGTTGTCGACGGTCGCCGGCGTGATGCCGAAGCGCGCGGCGCTCGCGCGGTCGATCTCGATGTAGACCGACTGGCCGTTGCTCTGCAGGTCGGTCGCGACGTCGGCGAGCGACGGCTCCTTCTGCAGCCGCGTGACGAGCTTCGGCACCCAGGTCGCGAACTCGTCCGGATTCGGGCTCGTCAGCATGAACTGGTACTGCGTCGGGCTCACGGTCGAGTCGATCGTCAGGTCCTGCACCGACTGCATGAAGAGCGTGATGCCGGTCACGTTCGCGACGCGCTGCTGCAGGTTGCGGATGATCTGCGCGGCCGACTCGGCGCGATCGTCGCGCGCCTTCAGGTTGATCAGCATCCGGCCGCTGTTCAGCGTGATGTTGCTGCCGTCGACGCCGATGAACGACGTGAGGCTTTCGACGTTCGGATCCTTCAGGATCTCGGCCGCGAGCGCCTGCTGGCGTTCGGCCATCGCGCCGTACGAGATCGACTGCGGCGCCTGCGTGATCGCCTGGATCACGCCGGTATCCTGCGCGGGGAAGAAGCCTTTCGGCACGTACACGTAGAGCAGGGCGGTGAGCCCGAGCGTCAGCAGCGCGACGACGAGCGTCGAGCGCTGGCGGTTCAGCACCCATTCGAGCGCGACCGCGTAGCGCGCGATCACCCAGTCGATCGCGCGGTGCACGCGCGCCTCGAAGCGGTGGCTTTCGGGCGGCGGCGAATGGCGCAGCAGCTTCGCGCACATCATCGGCACGAGCGTGAGCGACACGATCGCCGAGATCACGATCGTCACTGCGAGTGTGATCGCGAACTCGTGAAACAGCCGGCCGACCACGTCGCCCATGAACAGCAGCGGGATCAGCACCGCGATCAGCGACACCGTCAACGAGATGATCGTGAAACCGATCTGCCGCGAGCCCTTCAGCGCGGCCTCGAGCCCCGAATCGCCTTCCTCGACGTAGCGGGCGATGTTCTCGATCATCACGATCGCGTCGTCGACGACGAAGCCGGTCGCGATGGTGAGCGCCATCAGCGACAGGTTGTTCAGCGAGAAGCCGGCCATGTACATCACCGCGAGCGTGCCGATCAGCGACAGTGGCACCGACAGGCTCGGGATGATCGTCGCGTAGACGTTCGCGAGGAACAGGTACATCACCAGTACGACGAGCCCGACCGCGAGCAGCAGCTCGAACTGCACGTCGCGCACGGCGGCGCGGATCATCGTCGTGCGGTCGGTGACGATCTGCACGTCGAGCGCGGCGGGCAGCGTCTCCTGCAGCTTCGGCAGCTGTGCCTTGATCGCGTCGACGGTCGCGATCACGTTCGCGCCCGGCTGGCGCTGCACGTTCAGGATGATCGCGGGCTCCGAGTTCACCCACGCGCCGAGCTTGGTGTTCTCCGAGCCGGCGACGACCTTCGCGACGTCGGTCAGCATCACCGGACGGCCGCTCTTGTAGGCGACGACCGCGTCGTTGTATTGATCGGCGCTGGTGAGCTGGTCGTTCGCGTTGATCGTGTACGCGCGCGTCGGGCCGTCGAAGTTGCCTTTCGGCGTGTTCACGTTCAGGTTCGAGATCGTCGTGCGCAGGTCGTCGAGGTTCATCCCGTACTGCGCGAGCGCGGTCGGGTTCGCCTGGATCCGCACGGCCGGCCGGTTGCCGCCCGACAGGCTGACGAGGCCGACACCCGCGATCTGCGAGATCTTCATCGCGAGGCGCGTGTCGGTCAGGTCCTGCACCTGCGTGAGCGGCAAGGTCTTCGACGTGATGGCCAGCGTCAGCACCGGCGCGTCGGCCGGGTTGACCTTCGCGTAGATCGGGGGGGCGGGCAGATCGGACGGCAGCAGGTTGCCGGCCGCGTTGATCGCGGCCTGCACTTCCTGTTCGGCGATGTCGAGCGGCAGGTCGAGCGAGAACTGCAGCGTGATCACCGATGCGCCGGCCGAGCTTTGCGACGACATCTGGTTCAGCGACGGCATCTGGCCGAACTGCCGCTCCAGCGGCGCGGTGACCGACGACGTCATGACCTCCGGGCTCGCGCCCGGATAGAAGGTCTGGACCTGGATCGTCGGGTAGTCGACTTCGGGCAGCGCGGCGAGCGGCAGGAAGCGCAGCGCGACGAGGCCGGCCAGCATGATCGCCGCCATCAGGAGGGCGGTGCCGACAGGCCGGAGAATGAAGAGGCGGGACGGATTCATCGAGCGGCCCGCGCGTTACTGGGCCGCGGGGGCCGCAGCCTGCGACGGGTCGTGCTTGTGTCCGCCGCGGTGGGCGGCCGCACCCGATGCGCCGGACGCCGCGCCGGCGCCATGCGCGCCCGACGCGCCTTTCGGCTTGTCGGCCGGGATCGTGATCTTCGCGCCCTCGCGCAGCCGGTCGGAGCCGTCGGTGACCACGCGCTCGCCGATCGCGACGCCGCTGACGATGCTGGTGCGCTCGCCGTCGACCGGGCCGACCTTGACCTTGCGCACCGTCACCGTGTTGTCGGGTTTCACGATGTACACGAACTGGCCGATCGAGCCCGTCAGCACGGCGGCCGTCGGCACGATCGTCGCATTGCGCATCACGTCGACCAGCAGCCGCGTGTTCACGAACTGATTCGGAAACAGCAGGCCTTCCTTGTTGTCGAAGGTCGCGCGCAGCTTGACCGTGCCGGTGCTCGTGTCGATCTGGTTGTCGAGCGTTTCGAGCGAACCCGTCTCGAGCGGCACGGTGTTGTTGCGATTGTAAGCGGTGACCGACAGCTTCTGGCCCGCGTTCACCTGCTTGACGATCTGCGGCAGGTTGTCCTCCGAGGTCGTGAAGATCACGCTCATCGGCTGCAGTTGCGTGATCACGACGATCCCGTTCGTGTCGCCCGCAGTCACGTAGTTGCCGGGGTCGACCTGGCGCAGGCCGACGCGGCCCGACACGGGCGCCGTGATGCGCGCGTACGTGAGGTTCAGTTTCGCGGAGTCGATCGCTGCCTGGTCGGTCTTCACCGTTCCTTCGTATTGCTTGACGAGTGAGGCCTGGGTGTCGACCGTCTGCGACGCGATCGAGTCCTGTGACAGCAGCGTCTGGTAGCGCTTCAGGTCGATGCGGGCCGTCGCGAGCAGCGCCGAGTCGCGCGCGTGCGTGCCTTCGGCATTCTCGAGCGCGACCTGGTAGGGGCGCGGGTCGATCTGCGCGAGCAGGTCGCCTTTCTTGACGATCTGGCCTTCCCGGAACGCGACCGACTGCAGATAACCCGACAGCTGCGTCTTGACAGTCACGCTCGCGAGCGGCGTCACGGTGCCGAGCGCGGACAGCACGATCGGCATCTCGCCCTGCGTCGCGGTCGCGACCGATACGGGCTGCGGAACGTTCGCCATGGCGGCGGGGCCGCCGCGGCCGCGATGGCCGTTACTGCCGCCGGCGCTCGCGCCGGAGGCCGCGTTGCCTGCCGCCGACGCGTCCGCCTGCGTACGGCTCCACGGGTGCCACCACAGCAAGCCGCCGATGACGACGACCGCGAGCGTCCCGATCACCAGCGTGCGGCGCGGGCGGCGCGCGGCGGGGGAGGCGGGATCCTTCGAAGGGGGCGTGGGCTTTTGTTGGTTGTCCATCGTGTTCTGTCAGGAAGACGGCGCGGCGGGCCGGGAGACGGGCCTGGGGCGGCGCGTGGGCATGCGGTGCCGGAGGGCCGGCTCGGTCCGGGCCCTTCCGGTCCGCGCGGGAAAAAGAAAAGAGCGGTGCGCGCCGCGGATGCGGCGCGACGATGGGCATGATGCTACGTCCCGTCCCCGTTACAGTCCAGTCGTCTATCTTTCAACGGGTTACGGTCGTTACATAAGGCGACAGGACGATGACGGACCGATTACACGGCGCTGCGCCGGGCTGGCGAGCCGCCGATCTCGCGGGTGATTTTCGCGATGCATTCGTGCAACGCGGGCACCACGTGTTCCTGCAGCCATTCGGGCGGGCACTGACTGGATGCGCCGCCGCAGTTCACCGAATAGCGCTGGCCCGACGGGCCGACGAAACCGGCCGCGACCGCGTTCAGCCCTTCACGCCATTCGCCGATCGCGATCGCATGGCCCGCGCGCATTGCGTCCTCGAGACCGGGGGTCAGGCGCGCCGATACGTGCGGCCAGTCATCGCCGGCCGTCGCGCGCAGCGCGTCGAGCAGCGCGCGCCGCTCGTCGTCCTCCAGTGCCGCGAGATACGCGCGGCCGACCGCGGTGCGTGCGATGTCCATCCGCGAGCCGATCTCGAGGCGCGTGACGAGCACGGCCGAGCGCGGCCGGATCACGTCGATCGCGACCATGTCGAGCCGGTCGCGCACCGCGAGGTGCACCGACAGCGACGTGCGCTCGGCGAGTTCGATCATGAACGGCCGCGAGCGGGCGCGGATGTCGAAGTTGCGCAGGAAGCCGTGGCTCAGCTCCAGGACCGACGCGGTCAGCACGAAGCGCTCGCTGTCGGGCAACTGGAACAGGAAGCCGGCGCTGACGAGCGTCGCCGTGATGCGTGACACGGTCGGCTTCGGGATGCCCGTCAATTCGGTGAGCTCGCGGTTGCTGACCGGGGCGTCGGCGGCCGCGATGCGCCGCAGCACGGCGAGGCCGCGCGCGAGCGCGGTGATCTCGTCCGGCGACGATTCGCGGTCTCGGGGCGCGGGAGGCGTTACAGGTGTCGACACGAGGGATTCTCTCTATTTCCGAAACTCGATTTCAATTTTGTTGGTATTGTAGGATGATTGTCAAAAGATGCATGTTCCATGGGTGAATCGTTCATCGAATGAGATTTTACGGGTTCACCCTTGGTTTATTAGGAAAGCGCTCAAATGAGCATTGCCGGAAAGTGAACAAACCGGTGCAAATACCGCTTGACTTGTCGGGCGGAAACGGAAAGAATGTCTCACGTTTTCGAAACATCGTTTCAGGAGTTTAACCGGCAACGGTGTTTCGCGCAGTCTCTCAGGTTCTAGCACGGCCCTCGGAATGGCTAGAACTTTTTTAGCGCCACGGTCTCCGTGGCGCTTTTTTTTGCCCGTCCGCCGGACGCGTCAGGTCCGTATTATCCCCCGATCGCTGAAATCGCCCGTTCGACCGGGCTCGTGCGCACTCGCGTGCGCGTGGCGCGCGCAAAAAAAAGCGCGATGCCTGCAATGGGCATCGCGCGTAAACCGGCGTGGAGCACCGACGAATGAACGGTGATGAAGAAAGGGACGCCCGGTTAGGGACGCCCGGTCAGGGACGCCCGGTGAGGGGCGGCCTGCCAAGGGCGCTGACCCCCTCGTGCGAAGCGGTCAGGCCTTCGCGAGCTTGATGCTGGTCGGCTCGGCCGTCAGGTAGCCGACGCTGGCGCCGAAGCGGTCCTTGAAGTTCGCGCGCACGAGCGGATCGAGCGTCGGCTTGACCTTGTCGTGCAGCGGCGACTCCCAGTCGCCCGCGTGCTGGAAGTTGCTCATGATGTAGGTCCAGCCGTTGATCTCGTCGACCGCGTGCAGGCCCGTCGATTCCGCGCCGGCCGGGCACGACAGCACGCGCGCGAGCGACTTCGTGTCGACGTTGTACGCCCACAGGAAGTTGTTGACGTGCATGCCCGAGTCTTCGCCGATGAAGAGCGTGCGCAGCTTCTCGGAGAACTTCAGGTTGTCGGGGTTCGCGATCTTGTCCGGGTTCGCCAGGTTGCCGAGCGCATCGGCCGCAGCGAGGTCCTCGCCGACGAGCGCGGCCGGCGCGCCCATGTCGACCGGCACCCACTCGCTGTCGATCGCGCCGCCCGTCGTGTCGCGCTGGCCGGCCTTCAGGTTCAGCGCGTAGACCGCGCCCGAGGCGATCTTCTTGTCGACCGCGACGTCGCGCGACACCGCGTTGCCCTGGACCATCGACGTCTCGATCCGCGACATCGCCGTGTAGACGATCTTGTCCTTCGCGTTCACGGTCGTGCCTTCGAGCTTCGTGAACGCCATGCTGCCGCCGAGCAGCGCCGCGTAGCGGTGCGTCTCGAGGAACGCGGCTGCTTTTTCCATGCCCGGTTTCACGCGGATCCAGTTGAACTTGCCGCCGAAATGGATCTTCGTGTAGCTCGCATCGTTCGGGTCGGTGGTCACCAGGTCCATGATGTCCGACGCCTTCAGCGTGTTCGCGAGCGTTTCGATCTCGCTGCTGGTCGCATGGCCGATCCTGATCCACGTGAGCGTCGCGGTGCCGGCGCCGGCCGATGACGTCTGCGTCCACTTCGCGACGTACAGCGTGCCGGCCGACAGGTCGGCCGCCTTGTCGGCGACGAACATGAACAGGCCGCCGTTGGTGGCGTCGTCGCCCATCATCACGGTGCGCTGGTCCGGCATCACCTGGATCAGCTCGTGCGAGATGCGGCCGAGGCAGTAGTGCTTCTTCACGGTGCCGGTGCCGTCCGGATTCACGGTGATCTCGGGCAGGTGGCCGTAGTGGTAGGGGTTCGCCTTCGTCTCGTCACCGAACGTGTTCTTGCTGAACGCCTTGAACTGCGCGTCGGTCGCGGCCTTCGTCGCGTCCGGCTCGTATTCCTCGCTCGACAGGTGCGTGCCCCACGGCGACAGGCTCGCGCCGCAGGTGATCCACAGGCCGTGCGCCTTCGACGTGTCGACGTTGTGGTACTTCACGACCTTCAGCGCGCCGGTGGACGGATCCTGGTCGAGCGTGAGCACGGCGATCGGCGACGGCAACTGGCCGTACTGCGACGCGCTCGCCTGGTCGCGCGTCGTGTATTCGAACTGCACGACCGCGAACACCGTGTTGCCCTTCACGCCGGGCACGTTCGCATTTTTCAGCGTCAGCAGCGAGCTGCCGTCCGGGCAGTCGGAATAGAACTGGCGCTCCTTGCCGGCCACCGAGCGATCGATGATCGGCTGGTTGTTGATGTCGTAGTAGCCGCCCGCGAGCGTCGTGCCGCCCTTGCCGTCCGGCACCATGTCGCCCGTCACGAAGAACGGCCGGTACGCGAGCTTGAAGTTGCGCGACGAGCCGTCCGAGAAGGACACCGACAGCGTCGAACCGACCGTCGTCGTGGCCATCGCGGCCGCGTTGTCGAGCGTGGGCGCGGCCATCGCCGAGAACGCCGCCGACGTGTACGCGGCGGCGGCCGGCGTCGCCGCCGGATTGTCGTCGCCGCCGCAACCTGTCAGCAGGGCCGGCAGCGCGAGGCCGGAGAGGGGCAGCATGGGTGCGCCGGCGAGGATCTTCAGGGCCTGACGACGGGAAGCATTGGGCAACGCGGGCATGTGGAGTCCAGTTTCGAATGTTGGAAGAATCGCCTTTCGCGAAGCAGGCGATCAGCAAGCATTGCGAAGGCAAGTTGAAAACTGGACCGAAGTTTAGGGGCGCTCGATGAAAGTTTTTTGAATTGAAAACGTAATGATGCGTTGGGCGTCCGTCAGGCGGGCTGCCGGACGCCGATCGGACGCGTATTCGCGCTCAGTCGCGCTCGGGCGTCGCCGAGATGCGATGGATCGACAGGTCGGCGCCGTCGAATTCGGCTTCGCGCTCGAGGCGCAGCCCGACGGTCGCCTTCAGCGCGCCGTACACGAGCGTGCCGCCCGCGGTGGCGATCGCGATGCCGCCGAGCGTGCCGATGAGTTGCGACACGAACGACACGCCGCCGAGGCCGCCGAACGCGGGTTGCCCGAACACACCGGCCGCGATGCCGCCGAGCGCGCCGCACATTCCGTGCAGCGGCCACACGCCGAGCACGTCGTCGATGCGCCACTTGTTCTGCACGCAGGTGAACATCGCGACGAACAGTGCGCCGGCTGCCGCGCCGGTGACGAGCGCACCGATCGGGTGCATCACGTCGGAGCCCGCGCAGACCGCGACGAGGCCCGCGAGCGGGCCGTTGTACGTGAAGCCCGGATCGTTGCGGCCGGCCATCCACGCGGCGAGCGTGCCGCCGACCATCGCCATCAGCGAGTTCACGGCGACCAGGCCGCTGATCTTGTCGAGCGTCTGCGCGCTCATCACGTTGAAGCCGAACCAGCCGACCGCGAGCACCCACGCGCCGAGTGCGAGAAACGGAATGTTCGACGGCGGGTGCGCGGCGATCCGGCCGTCCTTCGCATAGCGGCCGTGGCGTGCGCCGAGCAGCAGCACGGCCGGCAGCGCGACCCAGCCGCCGAACGCATGCACGACGACCGAGCCCGCGAAATCGTGGAACGGCGCGCCGAAGGCATGCGTGAGCCAGCCCTGCACGCCGAAGCGTTCATTCCATGCGATCCCTTCGAAGAACGGATAGATGAAGCCGACGATGATCAGCGTCGCGACGAGCTGAGGATTGAATTTCGCGCGTTCGGCGATGCCGCCGGACACGATCGCGGGAATGGCCGCCGCGAACGTCAGCAGGAAGAAGAAGCGCACGAGCGCGTAGCCGCTGTGCTGCGACAGCGTGCCGATATCGTCGAAGAACTCGACGCCGTACGCGATCGTATAGCCGATGAAGAAATACGCGAGCGTCGACACCGAGAAGTCGACCAGGATCTTCACGAGCGCGTTGACCTGGTTCTTCTTGCGGACCGTGCCGAGCTCGAGAAATGCGAAGCCCGCGTGCATCGCGAGCACCATGACGGCACCGATCAAGAGGAACAGTGTATCGACGCCGGATTTCAGACCATCCATGCCGTGGCTTCCTTGCGCAAAAAACGGGCAAGGAATGCAAATATCGAGCCAACTTGGTGAACGCGTGCGTACAAGTGGTGCGGAAGGCCGTGCGATGCGGCACGCGGGCGATGCGTGCACGGTAGCGGGGCAGGCCGCGTGTGGGCCCGGAGCCGCAGTGGGTGCACGCGCGTGGTGCGATGAGAGCTCAAATGGTGCGCGCGATGCGTGGCGTGGTGCGCCGCGATGCACCGGTCTGGCGCGTCAGCGGCGGGCGAACAGCACGCGTGAGCGCCGCAGCCGCAATGCGCAGGCGCACCAGTAGGCGGCGACGGTGGTGAGCCCGAGTGCGGCAAATGCGAGCGCCGCGAAGCCAGCGTGCGACTGGCCGTCGCCGTCGGGGCCAAGGATGCCCTGCGCGACGATCAGCGCAGCCGTCCAGAAACCGATCACAGCCTGAACGAGCAGGCGAGCGCACGCCACGCGGCGCGGGCGCCCGGCTGCACGCAGGCGCGGCGCGGACGGTGAACGAAGGCACAGGAACAAGGTGGTGGCGAGCGCGGCGGCCAGCGCGATGAACCAGTCGATGAGGAAAGCCATGAAGAAACGGGAAGCAGACGGAGCGGATTGAAGCCTGCCCACTTTAGTCTCGGCACGCCTGCAATTGAATCAGACAAATCCGAAATTGAAAGGCATTTTTAATCACGAGTCGTCATTGGCCCTGTTCCACAGGCGGTATCATCGACGCTGGTCCAACCATTCAGGCCGTGCTGCGCACGGCCGGAGATCGCTGATGAAGATGAAGACTTGGCCGGCGCGTTGCGTGCCCGGGTCCGTGCTGGCGGCCGCGGCCGTCGGTGCGGTGCTGTTGCTCGCAGGCTGCGAGAAGTCCGGCACGCCGGCCACGCAACCCGATACGGCCGCCAGCGCGGCCGCCGATGCCGCCAACAACGCGGCCAAGGCGCTCGACCAGGTGGCGAGCACCGTCAACCAGCAGATCAATGCCGCGAAGGCCGGCATTGCGAGCGCGGCCTCGGCCGTGCCGCCGCTGTCGGCGAGCGGCCTTGCGTCCGCCGCGCAGGCGCAGATCGATGCGGCCGCTTCCGCCGTCGTCGCACACGCGGCATCGGAAGCGGGCGCGAAGATGGCGGAGGCCGGCAAGAAGCTCCAGCAGTGGAGCCAGCAGAACGCCTCGGGTGCGAAGCCGGCCAGCGGCGAGTGAAGGGCCCTTGCGGAATCTTCAATATGTAATTATCATGGTTACACATCGTCGCCGGCTGCCGTTCGAGCCGGCGTCACCGAGAGAGTGAGGAATGAATACCAGCAGCCGGTTCGCGTTTGCCGTTCATGTGCTTGCGTTGCTGTCGATGCAGGAAGGTGCGCCGCTGTCGTCCGACATCATCGCGGGTAGCGTGAACACGAATCCGGCGCTGATTCGCCGTCTGCTGTCGATGCTGGCGGCCGCGGGGCTGACCACGTCGCAGCTCGGCGCGGGCGGCGGCGCGCTGCTGGCGCGCGAGCCCGGCGAGATCACGTTGCTCGACGTGTATCGCGCGGTCGACGATGCGCAGCTGTTCGCGCTGCATCGCGAGGCGCCGAATCCCGCGTGTCTCGTCGGGCGGCACATCCAGGGCGTGCTGATCGACTATATCGGCGACGCGCAGCGCGCGATGGAAGCATCGCTTGCCACACGCACGCTCGCGGACGTCACGGCCGACGTGCTCGAATCGGAGCAGCGCAGCCGGCCGGCGGGAAGCGCCGGCGGGTGATCGCGGGCAATGGATGATGCCGGGCAGGAGGCCGGGTGACGCGCATGCGCGGCGGCCGGCACGACGGAGTGTTGCTCCGTTTTTTTTCGGTCTGATATGTAATCACTGCAGTTACTTTTTATTTCTGGAGAATCGACATGACGCAACGTACCTTGAACATCGCACTGTTCGGCGCCACCGGGATGATCGGCTCGCGCATCGCGGCGGAAGCCGTGCGCCGTGGCCATCGCGTGACCGCGCTGTCGCGCCACCCGGGCGCGGCCGGCGACGGCATCACGGCGAAGGCTGCCGACCTGTTCGATGCGGCCAGCATCGCGGCCGCGCTGCCGGGCCACGACGTCGTCGCGAGCGCGTACAGCCCGAAGCAGGACGATCCCGCGAAGATCGTCGCCGCGGCGAAGGCGCTGGTGGAAAGCACGCGCCAGGCGGGCCTGAAGCGGCTCGTGGTAGTGGGGGGCGCCGGTTCGCTCGAAGTTGCGCCGGGCAAGCAGCTGGTCGACACCGAAGGTTTCCCGGAGGCGTACAAGGCGGTCGCGCTCGCGCACCGCGATGCGCTCGATTATCTTGAAACGGTCGGCGATCTCGACTGGACGTTCTTCGCGCCTGCGGCCCTGATCGCGCCGGGCGAGCGCACCGGCACGTTCCGCACGGGCGTGGGCAAGCTGATCGTGGACGCAGAGGGCAACAGCAGGATCTCGGCCGAAGACTATGCGGTCGCGTTCGTCGACGCGCTCGAGCAAAACGGCTTCGTGCGCGAGATCGCGACGGTCGCGTATTGAGCGATCTCACGGCGAGGCGGCGCGCAGGTGCCGTATTCGTCGTGAGCGGCTGGCCAGGCAGCGCAGGCGCAGCGACTTCAGGCGATTCCACCTCGACGGGTGGAATCGCCTGTTTCGTCTGGTGTGCCGATGATCGATGGGCCGCTGCGCACGGGATCGTGCGTGATGCGGATTCTTCCCGGCCTGATTGGTATTTATCCCGGTCGACGCCGCGCAGCGGTTTCCATATTGTTCCCCGTCATGCAGGATGCATAGAAAAAATTTCTATCTACGAGGGACTGGGTAAATGGATGCCATCGATCGCAAACTGCTTGAGCTGTTGCAGGCAGATGCCACCTTGCCGATCGCGGAGCTCGCGCAGCGCGTGAACCTGTCGCAGACGCCGTGCTGGAAGCGCGTGCAGCGGCTCAAGGAAACCGGCGCGATCCGTGCGCAGGTCGCGCTGTGCGATCCGCGCAAGCTCGGTGTCGGCACGACCGTGTTCGTCGCGATCCGCACGAACCAGCACACCGAGGAGTGGGCGCAGCGCTTCACGCAGGCCGTGCGCGACATGCCGGAAGTCGTCGAGGTCTATCGGATGAGCGGCGAGACCGACTATCTGCTGCGGGTCGTGGTGGCCGGCATCGACGATTACGATCGCGTATACAAGCAACTGATCCGCGCGGTGCCGCTGTTCGACGTGAGCTCGTCGTTCGCGATGGAGCAGATCAAGTATTCGACCGCGCTGCCGGTGCGCGATCTGTCCGAGCCGGCATAGCGCGCGGGACGGCAACGGAGCGCGTCGGTGCGCATGGATGTTACGCGTGTGCGCCGCCAATACGCACCGTTGTCACCCGGTCAGCGGCCGCGCGACAGCGCGCGTGCGCGTTCGTCCGCCAGCGCGTCGCGGCGCACGAACTCCGCGACGAACGGACTGGCCGGATGGTGGTGCAGCGCGTACGGCGTGTCCCATTGCGCGAGCTGGCCATCCTTCATCACGCCGATCCGGTCGGCGATCGCGAACGCTTCCGCCTGATTGTGCGTGACGAGGATCGCGGTGTGACCCGTGCGCTTCAGGATGTCGCGCAGCTCGAACGCGAGCCGCTCGCGTGTATCGACGTCCAGATTCGAGAATGGCTCGTCGAGCAGCAGCAGCTCCGGTGACGGCGCGAGCGCACGGGCGAGGGCGACGCGCTGCTGCTGGCCGCCCGACAGTTCGTGCGGATACGCGCTACCGGAAGCGGCGAGCCCGACCAGCTCGAGCATGTCCGCGACGCGCGCGCGCCGCTCGGCCTTCGGCATGCGCCGCAGGCCGAACGCGACGTTGTCGGCCGCACTCAGGTGCGGGAACAGCGCATAGTCCTGGAACATCATCCCGATGCGCCGCTGCTCGGGCGGCACGTCGAGCGACGGCGCCGCGACGGGCGTGCCGTCCAGCACGATGCGTCCCATGCGTACGGGCTCGAAGCCCGCGATCGCGCGCAGCACGGTGGTCTTGCCGCAGCCCGATGCGCCGAGCAGGCAGCCGATATCGCCGCGCGGCAGCGCGAGGCTCAGCCCGTCGACCACCGCGCGGCGGCCGTGCGGCGTGTCATAGGCGACGCAGAGGTCGTCGAGTTCGAGCAGATTCACGGTGTCAGGCTCCGATCTTGTGACGGGTGCGCGCGAGCAGGATCACGGGCACGAGCCCGGCGAGCACGATTGCGAGCGCGGCGACCGCGCCTTCCTCATAGGTTCCGCGCGCGGCCTCCGCGTACAGCCAGGTCGCGAGCGTGTCGAAATTCAGCGGGCGCAGCAGCAGTGTCGCCGGCAGCTCTTTCATCGCGTCGACGAAGACGAGCAGTGCGCTCGTCGTGAGCGCGGGCCGCAGCAGCGGCAGGTGCACGCGGCGCAGCGTGCCGCCGGCCGTCTCGCCGAGCGAGCGCGCGGCGTGTTCGAGCGACGGCGGAATGCGCGCAAGGCCGGCTTCGATGCTGCCGGCCGAGATCGCGAGAAAGCGGACGGTGTAGGCGATCACGAGCGCGGCCGCCGACCCCATCAGCAGTAGCCCGTCACGGCCGAGCGCCGCGCCGAGCAGCCGGTCGGCCGCCGCAAACGGGATCAGCAGGCCGATCGCGAGCACGGTGCCCGGCACCGCGTAGCCGAGGCTCGCGATGCGCGCGCACACGCGGGCGGGGCCCGCACGCGCGCTGTCGCGCTGCGCGCGCGCCGCCCACGAGACGACGAGCCCGCATGCGAGTGTCGCGACGGTTGCGGCGGCGGCGATCGTCAGCGTGTTCGCGAGCCCGGTCATCAATTGAGCGGATACGCCGCCGACGAGATGCAGCCGCTTGCCGGTCTCGACCGCGAGGTATGCGGCCGGCGCGCCGAAGCCGAGCAGCACCGGCAGCCAGCCGAGCGCGGCGGCGCTCCACGCGGCCGCGCCCGTCAGCTTGCGCGGTGCGACCGGACGCATGCGTCGGCCGTGCGCGTAGCGCTGGCGACGGCGCCCGTAACGTTCGAGCACGATCATGCCGACGACGATCGCGAGCATCGCGAGCGCGATCTGCGCGGCGCCGGCGAGATCGGAGCGCGTGATCCACGTCGTGTAGACCGACACGGTCAGCGTCTGCACACCGAGGAATTCCGATGCGCCGATGTCGTTCAGCGTTTCGAGCAGCGCAAGGCTCACGCCGACGGCGATCGCGGGCCGGGCGAGCGGCACGACGACGCGCCAGAACGTCGCGATGCGTCCCGCGCCGAGCGTGCGCGCGGCTTCGAGAAGACTCGCGGACTGCGTGACGAACATTGCGCGCGTGCTCAGGTACACGTACGGATACAGCACGAAGCCGAGCACGAAGATCGCACCGGGCAGCGAGCGCAGGTCGGGCAGACGGAACTGGCGCGGGCTGTCGAAGCCGAGCAGCCAGCGGATCGCGCCCTGCACGGGGCCGATCGGGTGGAGCAGGTCGAGATAGGCGAATGCGACGATATAGGTGGGCACCGCGAGCGGCAGCAGCAGCGCCCAGGTCAGCATCCGGCGGCCGGGAAAATCGTACGCGGTGACGAGCCACGCGCAGCCGGTGCCGACCACCGTGACGATCGCGCCGACGCCCGCGAGCAACAGCAGCGTGTTGACGAGCGCCTGCGGCAGCACGAACTCGGCGAGATGCTTCCAGTGTGCGAGATCGGCGCCGAACGCGGCGGCGACCAGCACCGCGAGCGGCGCCGCGACCGCCGCCGCGATCGCGACGGCCGCGCCCAGCCAGAGGCCGCCCGCGCGCGAACGGAGCGGCCGGCGGCGCGTGCGGGCGAACGGTGCGTCAGTTGTCAAAGCCGACCTTGTCGACGAGCTGGCTGGCCGCCTTGCGGTGCTTCGCGATGTCGGTCAGCGCAAGCGGGTCGACCTTCAGCGTGCCGAAGCTCGCGATCACCGGATCGAGCTTCACGTTCGCGCGCACCGGATATTCATAGTTCGCCTGCGCATACAGCGCCTGCGCTTCCGGCGACACGAGGTACTCGAGCAGCTTCACCGCGTTGGCCTTGTGCGGCGCGTGCTTCGCAACCGTCGCGCCGCTGATGTTCACGTGCGTGCCACCGCTCTTCGCGTTCGCGAACGTCGGCCGCACGACCTTGATCGCGTCGCCCCACTTGCGCGCATCGGTGCCCGGCTCCGCGTTCTTCATGTGACCGACGTAGTACGCGTTGGCCAGGCCGACGTCGCAGATGCCGCCGAGAATGTCGCGCGCGACGTCGCGGTCGCCGCCCGTCGCCTTGCGGGCAAGGTTCGCCTTCACGCCTCGCAGCCACTTTTCGGTCGCGGCTTCGCCGTCGTGCGCGATCATCGCCGCGACGAGTGCCGTGTTGTACGGATGCTGCCCCGAGCGGATGCAGACCTTGCCCTTCCATTTCGGATCGGCGAGATCCTCGTAGCGGAACGCGTCGACCTTCAGGTCCTTCTCCACGTACAGCACGCGATCGCGCAGCGACAGCGCGTACCAGTCACCCTGCGCGCCGCGCAGGTTCGCGGGGATCGCATCGTCGAGCACCTTCGAGCGCACCGGCTGCGCGAGCCCGCCGTCGACAAGGTCGAGCAGGTTGCCGATGTCGACCGTCATCAGCACGTCGGCCGGCGACTGCGCGCCTTCCGCCTTCACGCGCTCGAGCAGGCCGTCCTTCACGAACACCGTGTTGACCTTGACGCCGCTCTGTTTCGTGAACGCGTCGATGAGCGGCTGGATCAGCTTCGGTTCGCGGGTGGTGTACAGGCTCACTTCCTCGGCCGCGTGGGCGAGGGGCGCGAATGCGGCGGCGGCAAGGGCGAGGGCGCCGACGAGCGGCAGCAGGCGGGTGCGCGGATTCGACATGAAGACTCCGATGAGGCAGGCGGACGAAGAAGCGTTCCGGGGCGTGCCTGCCGCCCGAGCAACCCGAAACATTACAAAACGAAAGATTTCGGATTCTAGATCGGAATGGGAATGATTATCAAATAAAAGGTGGTGGAAAGCAGGGAGGAAGGTGGAAGGAGGGGGCGCTACCGGGGCGTCGCAGCGCGGGCGCAAGCGCGTAGAATGCCCGCTTCAACGAAATCGACGGAGCCGTACCGATCATGAACGATCAGCGCAAGAAGAACCCTGTCCGCAACGTGAGCATCCTGATCGTCGTGGCCGTGCTGCTCGTGATCGGGACGATCCTGTATAACGCGATCTCACAGAAGCACGCGTACGACGAGGCCCATCCGGCCGAGGCCGCGAGCGCCGCGTCGCACTGACGCCGGCGCGGATGCGCATGATCGCTGGGCGGCCCGGTCGGGCCGCCAGCGATGCGCAGGAACGGCAGGAAGCGTGGACGCGGTGCGCGGCGCGAGGCATCGCACCGGGACGGGCGCGGGCGCCGAGGCCGGCGCGCCGCGTGGAAGGGTCAGCCGTGCGTCAACGTGACGCAGGCGCAAATTTCGGGCGGATTCGTGCGTAGAACACGGCCGCGAGCAGCACGAGCCATGCCGCGCCGACGTAGAGCGCGACGCGCGTATCTTCGAACCAGCCGAGCATCACGATCACGAAAGCCATGAACGCGATCGTCAGCGCGGGTGCGACGGGCCACAGCGGCACCTTGAACTTCAGCGCCGCGACTTCCGCGCTCGACAGGCGACGGCGCATCGCGACCTGCGACAGCAGGATCATCAGCCACACCCACACGGTCGCGAACGTCGCGATCGCCGCCACCACCAGGAACACGTCCTTCGGCATCAGGTAGTTGAGCACCACGCCGATCAGCAGCGCGCCGGCCATCACGAGCACCGTGACCCATGGCACGCCGTGCCGCGACGTCGCCATCAGCACGCGCGGCGCCTGGCCCTGCCGCGCCATCCCGAACATCATCCGGCCCGCGCCGAAGATGTCGCTGTTGATCGCCGAGATCGCCGCGCTGATCACCACGAGGTTGAGAATGGTCGCGGCCGACTTCACGCCGAGCGCCGAGAAGATCTGCACGAACGGGCTGCCGTCGCTGCCGACGCCGGTCCACGGGCTGATCGACATCAGCACGACCATCGTCAGCACGTAGAACAACAGGATGCGCGCGGGCACCGCGTTGATGGCGCGCGGAATCACGCGCTCCGGATCCTTGGCCTCACCGGCGCTCATCCCGATCACCTCGATGCCGCCGTACGCGAAGATCACGACCGACAGCGACGCGATCAACCCGCCGATCCCGTTCGGGAAGAAGCCGCCGTGGTTCCACAGGTTCGCGAACGTCGGCACGTCGGCCGAATGGCCGAAACGCATGCCGGTCAGCAGGATCGCAACGCCGCCGCCGATCATCGCGACGATCGCGCCGACCTTGATGAGCGACAGCCAGAATTCGAGCTCGCCGAACACCTTCACATGGCACAGGTTCAGCCCGCAGATGACCGCGACGACGCCGAGCACCCAGATCCATTGAGGGACATCCGGAAACCAGAAGCCCATGTAGATGCCGAACGCGGTGATGTCGGCGATGGCGACGATCACCATTTCAAGCGTGTAGGTCCAGCCGGTGACGAAGCCCGCGAATGGGCCGAGGTTTTCGGTCGCATAGTGGCCGAACGAGCCGGCGACGGGCTCGCGCACGGCCATCTCGCCGAGCGCGCGCATCACCATGTAGACAGCCGCGCCGCCCAGGATGTAGGCCAGGATCACCGCCGGGCCCGCGAGCTGGATCGCGGACGCCGAGCCGTAGAACAGGCCGGTGCCGATCGCCGAGCCCAGCGCGAGAAAGCGGATGTGCCGCGCGCTCAGATGGCGCTGCAAGTTCTTCATTGAGTCTCCGATATCGTTATGCGACAGACCGGGCGAACGGGGCCGGCCCGGTTGATTCAAGTTGTATATACAACTTAGGCGTGCCCGAATGATAACAAGCCTGACCATGCGACCGGAATCGGGTATTCCCTGACTGGCGCAACCGGCGCAATCGAAGGTGGGGCCATCGCGCAGCGGGCGCGTGGGCCGTAAGGGGCGTGCGGGTCATGCTTCGGGAAGGGTGTTGCGGGCGCGGGGAGCGCTGCCGGCCGGCCCGCTTGTGTGTGCGGGCGGCCGGTGGCGGAACGACGTCATGGCGTCATGCGGGCAGGCGGATGACGCTCGCGTCCTTGCGGATCAGCAGCGACGACGCGAGCATCTGCTTGCACTGGTGCGCGAGCACCTTCAGGTCGTGCGTGAGCTCGGCGCCGACCGCGTCGGATTTTTCCGCGGACACGACCATCGCGTCGAGGTCGCGGGTGATCTGCTTCGTCGCGTCGAGCTGGTCGGCCGGCGGCGGTTCGCCGGCTTCTGCCTTCTCGAGGTTCTCGAGCACGGCGGACAGGCCGCGGCGCAACGCATCGTCGTGGACGATGTTCTCGTCGGCCGCACACGCGCTCCGGATCAGTGGCGCGGCGGCGGTGATCTGCGCACCGAGCACGTGGGTCTGCACGAGCAGGTCGTTCAGCTCCGGCACGAAGCGCTGGTGCGCCTTCGGCTCGATCATCATCCGCTGGAACGCCTGGCCGAGGTTCGCGAACGCGATGTGCACGTCCTTGCGCGCGAGGCGGTAGCGGTAGTCGTCGTCGAGGGCGGCGGCCGGCGTCTCGATTGCCGCCGCGACGACCGGCACGACCGCCGCGCCGTCGGCGGCCGGCACGGGCGGCGGCGACACGCCGCGCCCGGCGCGCCACACTGCTTCGAAATACCTGCGTGTCGAGGTCAGCATGTCGGTGACGAGCTTGCCCATCAGCCGGTATTCCCAGTACGGGAACAGGCGGCTCGCCGCGATTGCGATCATGCAGCCGACCACCGTGTCGATCGCGCGCTCGCCGATGATCCGCATGCTGCCCGGCGCGAGCAGGTGGAACATCAGCAGCACGTAAGACGATGTGAACACGACGCTCGCCGCGTAGTTGAACAGCAGCAGGCTGTAGCTCATCACCATCGACCCGAACATGATTGCGATCAGCAGGTGCGGTTCCTTGACCGTGTAGATCAGCGCGATGCTCGCCGCGCAGCCGATCAGCGTGCCGACGATACGCTGCGCGTTGCGCTGCTTGGTGAGCGAGTAGCCGGGCTTCAGGATGATGATGGTCGTCATCACGATCCAGTAGGCATTCGTGAGCGGCAGCAGCCGGCCGAGCCAGAAGCCGACCGCGACCGCGATCGTCACGCGCAGCGCGTGGCGAAAGCTCGGCGAGCGCATGTTCAGGTTCGAGAAGATCAGGAGCGGCGACATCCGGCGCCGCTGCAGGAAGCGCGTGAGCGCCTTGTCGATCTTCAGTTCGGTCTGCTGCGGATCGGCATGGCCCGACAGGTTGCGGCGCATCCGGTCGATCAGGCGCGTCGCGCTCCAGATGCGGCGGAAGGTCGCGAGCACGGCTGCGTAGGCTTCCGCGTTGGTGGCCGGGAAGTTCTTCTTGCGCATCAGCTCGATCTCGTACTCGATCGCGCGCAGTTCGGCCTTCACGTTGATCCGAGAATGCGGCGCGCGATTCTCGAGCACCGCGAGGCCGATTTCCTCGAGGTCGCGGGCCGCCTTGTGGATCAGGTCGCGATAGAAAATGATCAGGTCGGAGCCGCCGAACGTGTTGCGCACGAGCGGGTAGTCGGTGTGCGCGCCGACGAACAGCTCGTGCAGGTCGACGCTGTTGATGAACAGGTTGTACATCATCGTGCGGCCGGGGTCGAGCTTGCCGCGGCGCAGCTTCGGCAGGTTGCGCAGCACGATGTCGCGCGCGGTTTCCTGGGTTTCGACCGCGGTGATCTGCTTCGCGACGAGATTGCGATAGCACTCGTCGAGATCGGCATCGAGATCGTAGAATTGCGCACGGGCGAGCAGGTAGTCGGCGCATGCGAACAGGCTTTCGGCGAGCGCCTGCTGTTCGATCCGGCGCGCCTGCCATTGCGACACGAGCGTCGCCCAGTACGTGTACCAGAGGCCGCCGGCGAGAATCCAGCCGGCATTGACGAACGCTTGCAGCGGCGTGAAATTCTCCTCGAGCGTCATCACCATCATGAACAGCGTCGCGAAGCTGATCTGCGGCCAGCGGTTGCCGTAGACGACGATCAGCGACAGCACGAACGTGAGCGGCACGATCGTCAGCCACAGCGCGAAGATGTTCGGCGTGGCGAGGCCGGTCGCGAGCGCGGCCAGGAAGCCGATCACGCTGCACGCGAGCATTTCGTTGTGCTTGTACTTCAGCGGGCCCGGCATGTCGACGACGCACGCGCCGAGCGCACCGGTCGAGATCGTGAAGCCGAGCTCCCGGTTGTGAAACACGATCAGGCACAGCACGGCCGGCAGCGATACGCCGACCGCGATCCGCAGGCCGCCGAAAAAGTACTGGCTGTAGAAAAACTTTCTGATTTCGACCGAATAGCGCATCGATGGGCTGAATGACAGACGAAGACGCCCCGGGGCGTCGTAATGACTGGCGACGAGTCTATCGTATTTCGCTGTCCGCAAAACCTGGCCTTTCGGACGAGGTTCGCCGCGACGGCCCTTTTGCTATCCTTGGTGCTCCCGTTCGCACGGCCTGGCCGGCGCGAGACTCCGACACCCGCTTCATGCTCCATCTCTTCTATTCGAACCGTCACGAAACGCTGGCCGACGCGCTGCTCGACGACCTGGCCGCGTTCCCGGCCCGCAACGGCCCGTGGGCGCCGCAACAGGTCATCGTACCGAGCGCGGCGCTTCGCCGCCGTCTGGAACTCGACATCGCCGCGCGCCACGGCGTGTGCGCGAACGTCGAGTTCACGTATCTCGCGCAGTGGCTGTGGGCGCAGATCGGCCGCGTGCTGACGGTGCCCGCGCGCTCGCCGTTCGCACCCGATCGCCTCGTGTGGCGCTGCTACCGGCTGTTCGCACAGGGCGCGGGCAGCGCGCCGTGGCTCGCGTCGCCGCGGCTGGCTGCGTATCTGTCGGCGTCCGACGACGCGATGCGCTACGAGCTCGCACAGCGCGTCGCGGCCGTGCTCGATCATTACCTGACCTATCGGCCCGAATGGCTGGCCGCATGGCAGGCCGGCGAGTCGGTGCTCGCGGGCGACGCCGCGCCGCGCGGAATCAGCGATGCCGCACGGGACGACGAGCACTGGCAGGCGGCGCTGTGGCGTGCGCTGCTCGCGGAGCTGAGCGACAGCGGCACGCCACCCGCGCATCGCTTCCTCGTGGAGGCGCGCAACCTCGATCTCGAGACCGTCGCGCGTGCCGACTGGCCGGAATCGGTCAGCGTGTTCGCGCTGCCGACGATGCCGCCGCTGCACGTCGCGTTGCTGCGCGAGCTGTCGCGCTGGATCGACGTGCGCGTCTATGCGCTCAATCCGTGCCGCGAATTCTGGTTCGACATCGTCACCGCCGCGCATGCCGAAGCGCTCGATGCGGCCGGCCGGCTCGACTATCAGGAAGTCGGCCATCCCCTGCTCGCGGAGTGGGGCCGGCAGACGCAGGCGCAGCTGCACATGCTGCACGAACTGACTGAAAGCGCCGCGTCAGGCGATGCGTCGCGTTTCGTCGGGAATCCCGCGCCGACCTGGCTCGCGCGCGTGCAGAACGCCATCCTCGACCTGCAACCGGAGGCCGAGCTCGGCGAAGCGCCGGCCGAGCGCGGGATCGAGGTGCACGTGTGCCACAGCCTCGCGCGCCAGCTCGAGGTGCTGCATGACCGCCTGCTCGCGTGGTTCGATGCGGACGCGACACTGCAGCCGTCCGATGTGCTCGTGGCGGTCGCCGATCTCGCGGCGGCCGGGCCACTGATCGATGCCGTGTTCGGAACGGCGGGCGCCGGCGGCGCGCGCGTGCCTTACCGGATCACCGGCCTGCCGCCGTCGCAGGCGAACCCGGTCGCGCGCGTGCTGCTGGAATGGCTCGCGTTGCCGGAGCGGCAGGTCGGCGCGCCTGAGTTGGTCGAATGGCTGCGCGTCGACGCGGTGGCGGCCCGTTACGGCATCGACGCAACCGCGCTCGAGACGGTTCAGACCTGGCTCGCGGCCGCAGGCGCGCGGCGCGGGCTGTCGCCGACGGTGAGCGACGATGCGGCGGTGCCTGCGCCGCGCCATACGTTTTCCGATGCGCTCGCGCGGCTCTTCCTCGGCTATGCGATGCCCGAAGGCGCGGCACCGGTCGGCGCGTGGCTGCCGATCGAGGCGGCGACCGGCAGCGAGGCCGAACTGCTCGGCCGGCTCGCGCGCTTCACGGACGATCTCGACGGCTTCTCGCGACGGCTCGCCGACGCGCACACGCCGCGCGCCTGGAGCGAACTGTTCGCCGACACGCTCGCGCGGTTCTTCGACTCCGGTGCCGCATATGCCGATGCGCTGTCGGGCGTGCGCGACGCGCTCGACGCGATGCTCGCCGCGATGACGGAAGGCGCGCCCGACGAAGCCTTGCCCGCGGCCGTCGTACGCGCGGGGCTGGCAGCCGCGCTTGACGATCCGGCGCGCGGCGGGGTGCCGTGGGGCGGCGTCACGTTCTCGTCGCTGACGAGCCTGCGCGGGCTGCCATACCGCGTCGTGTGCCTGCTCGGCATGGACGACGGCGTGCTGCCGAGCCTCGCTCGCGCGGACGAGTTCGACCTGATGGCCGTGTTGCCGAAGCTCGGCGACCGGCAGCGCCGCGACGACGAACGCAACCTGTTCCTCGACCTGCTGCTCGCCGCGCGCGACCGGCTGCTGATTGCCTATACGGGGCGCAGCATTCGCGACAACGCGCCGTTGCCGCCCGCGGCGCTCGTCGACGAATTGCTCGACCATCTCGCGCTCGTCACGGCCGGCGCGGACGCCCCGCCGGACGCCGTCGATGCCGCGCGGCGCGCGTTCATCGTCGAACATCCGCTGCAACCGTTCGCGGCCGAATATTTCCGGCCCGGCAGCGAACTGGCTTCGTACGACGCCGAGCGCGCGACGCTCGCGGCACTGCTGGCAGCCGAAGCCGCACGCGATGCCACGCAAGAGCAGCCGTTCTTCGCGCAACCGCTGCCGGCCGAGCCGGTCGAACCCGTCGCGTTCAGCGAATTCGAGCGGTTCTGGCGGCATCCGGCCCGCGCGCTGCTGCGCGCGCGGCTCGGCATCGTGCTGGCCGACGCGCAGGCCGAACTGCTCGATACGGAGCCGTTCGCACTCGACTTCGCGGGCAGCGACGCGCTCGCCGAGCGCCTGCTGCCGCTTTTGATCGAATCGGATGAAGGCGGCGTGCACGATCACGCGCTGCGCATCGCGGACGCCAGCCCGGAGCTGCCGGGCGGCGCGACAGGCGCCGTCTGGCGCGACCAGGCGCTCGGCTCGATGACGCAGCTTGCGTCGAACGTGCGGCGTGCGCTGGCCGACGGCATGGAACGGCGGCCATTCACGCTCGCGATCGCGCCTGCATGGCCCGACACCGAACAGGCGCTGTTCGGTGCCGATGACGCGATGCTGTCGGGCGATGCGGTGAGCGCGCCGCTCGAGTTGCACGGCACGCTGAACCGGCTGACGCCGGCGGGCCAGATCATCTATCGCTATGCACGGCCGAGCGCGCGCGACTACCTGTCCGCGTGGCTCGCGCACCTCGTCTACTGCGCGGTGGAGCCCGACGGCCCGCGCCGCACGCTGTGGTTCGGCAGCGGCGGCGCGTTCGAACTCACGCCGGTCGCGGCACCGCTCGAGCGCCTCGCGCCGCTCGCCGCGCTGTTTCGCGCGGGGCGGCGCATGCCGCTGCGGTTCTTCCCGCGCAGTGCGTGGGCGCGCATTTCCGACGGCGAGGCGAAGGCCGCGAGCGTCTGGATCAACGAGCGCGTGGTGAGCGAAGCCGACGATCCGGCGATCGCGATCGCGTGGCGCGGCGCACATCCGTCGCTCGACGAGCCGTTCGGCACGCTCGCCCGGCTCGTGTTCGAGCCGATGCTGGAACATCTGAAGGAGGTCGCATGAGCGCCGCATCCCAGCCGCAGGCGGCGCTCGAACTCGACGTGTTCGCGTGTCCGCTCGACGGCGTCAACCAGATCGAGGCGTCGGCCGGTACCGGCAAGACGTGGAACATTTGCGCGCTTTACGTGCGCCTGCTGCTGGAGAAGGATCTCGGCGCGGACGAAATCCTCGTCGTGACCTTCACGAAGGCGGCGACGGCCGAACTGCACGAGCGGATCCGCGGGCGGCTGGCGCAACTCGCGCATGCGCTCGATACCGATGACGACGGCGGCGATCCGTTCGTCGCGCGCCTGCTCGAGACGACGCTCGGCGAAGCCGGCGCGCTCGACCCCGAGACCGCCGCGAAGCGGATCCGGCGAGCGCTGCGCTCATTCGACCAGGCGGCGATCCACACGATCCACGCGTTCTGCCAGCGTGCGCTGCAGGAGGCACCGTTCGCGGCCGCGATGCCGTTCGCGTTCGAGATGCAGGCCGACGATGCGGCGCTGCGCTTCGAGCTCGCGGCGGACTTCTGGCGCACGCGCGTCGAGCCGATGGCCGCGCGCTGGCCCGGCTTCGCGACGTGGCTCGTCGATTCGGGCGCGGGCCCGGCCGCGCTCGACGCCCAGCTCGCGCGGCGGCTGAAGAAGCCGCTCGCCGCGCTGCGCTGGGACGGCGTCGTCGAACCGGACGCATCGGCGGAGGCCGCTGCCGTCGAATGCTTCGCGGAGGCCGCGCGGATGTGGGCCGA
Source organism: Burkholderia sp. AU33545 (assembly GCF_020419685.1). NCBI lineage: Bacteria > Pseudomonadati > Pseudomonadota > Betaproteobacteria > Burkholderiales > Burkholderiaceae > Burkholderia > Burkholderia sp. AU33545. The sequence goes on from NZ_JAIZRQ010000001.1 coordinate 703,674, forward strand.
CGAGCGGGATGCGATCGACGCATTGCTGCGCACCGCGCAGCCCGTGCTCAATCAGCGTTCGCACAAGCTCGACGCGGTTGCCGATGCGCTCGGCGCGTGGTCCGCGCATTTCGCGCAAGGCAACGCGGCTGCCGCGATACCGAAGGCGGCGCTCAAGCTCACCCGCACCGCGCTCGCGAAGGCGACGAAAAAGGGCGGCGCGACCCCCGAACACCCGTTCTTCGACGTGGCCGACGCGCTCGAAGCGGCGGTGGCCGCCGCCGAGGCCGCGCAACGCGCGCGCTGGCTCGCGCTGGTCGCCGACTGGCTCGACACAGCGCCGGGCGAGCTGGCCGAACGCAAGCGTACGCGCCGCGTCGTGTCGTTCGACGATCTGCTGGCGAACCTGTATCACGCGTTGCACGTGCATCCGTGGCTCGCCGAGACGCTGCGCGCGCGCTATCCGGCCGCGCTGATCGACGAATTCCAGGATACGGACCCGCTGCAGTTCGCGATCTTCAACAGGATCTTCGCACCGGGCGGGCCGCTCTTTCTCGTCGGCGATCCGAAGCAGGCCATTTACAGCTTCCGCGCGGCGGATCTGCATACGTATCTCGCCGCGCGGGCAGGCGCGAGCGCGTGCTACACGCTCGCGGTCAACCAGCGCTCGACACCGGCGATCGTCGATGCGTGCAACCGCTTCTTCATGTCGAACCCGCGTGCGTTCGTGCTCGACGGGCTCGACTATTACGCGGTGCGCGCCGGCACGCGCGTGCGCACACCGTTCGTCGACGGAACCGATCCTGGCCCATCCGGCGATTTCCGGATCTGGGCGCTGCCGGGCGGCGACGGCACGCTGCTCAAGCGCGACGCGCAGGCACAGGCCGCCCAGGCGTGCGCGGCCGAGATCGCACGGCTGATGCGCGGCGCGCGCGAAGGACATGTGCGGCTCGGCGATACGCCGCTGTCGCCGGGCGACGTCGCGGTGCTGGTGCAGACGCACCGGCAGGGCAGCCTCGTGAAACGCGTGCTCGCCACGTGGGGCATCGGCAGCGTCGAACTCGCGCAGGCGTCCGTGTTTTCGACCGGCGATGCGGAGCAGCTCGAGCGCGTGCTTGCAGCGATCGATGCGCCGGGCGACCTGCGGCGCTTGCGTGCGGCGCTGGCCGCCGACTGGTTCGGCCTCGATGCGGGGGCGCTGTGGCGGATGGAGCAGGGCGACGGCGATGTGTCGCGCGCAGCGGCCGACGGTGCGGACGCGATGAGCTGGGTCGAGCGCTTCTCGCGCTATCGGCTGTTGTGGCGCGAACGCGGCTTCGCGGTGATGTGGCGCACGTTCACGCGCGAGCTGCGGGTCGCCGAGCGGCTGATGGCCGGCGCCGACGGCGAACGCCGCGTGACCGACATCAACCACCTGGCCGAATTGACGCAGGCGCGTGCGTCCGCGCAGCCGGGCATCGCGCCGACGCTGCGCTGGCTCGCCGCGCAACGGCTCGACGGCGGCGGCGAGGAAGCGCAACTGCGTCTCGAATCCGATCGCAACCTCGTGCAGATCGTGACCGTGCATAAGTCGAAGGGCCTCGAATATGCGGTCGTGTTCTGTCCGTTCCTGAACGACGGGGGGCTGCGCGAGCCGCCCGCGTCGGCGCTACCCGACGCGCGCGAGTATCACGACGATGCGGGCGACGCCGTGCTGCATTACGGGTGCGACGACGAAGCAGCCGAGCATGCCGCGCGCCAGGCGTTGCGCGAACAGGCGGCGGAACGCGCGCGGCTCGTCTACGTGGCGCTCACGCGCGCGGTCTATCGGTGCTATCTCGTCGCCGGGCCTTATCTGTCGTCGCGCTCGACCCGCGAGGCGCGGCGCAGCGTGCTGAACTGGCTCGTGGCCGGGGCCGGCCAGTCGTTCGACGCGTGGCTCGACGAGCCGCCCGACGAAGCGGCGCTCGACGCCGCGTGGCAAGCGCTCGCGGGCGGGCCCGTGAGCGTTGCACCGTTGCCGGTGCCGGCGCGCCGTGAGCGGCTGGCTGCCGGCCACGATGCATCGCAGACGCTCGCCGCACGCCATGCGACGCGCGTGCTGCGCGACGCGTGGCGGATGGCGAGCTTCAGTTCGCTGACCGCGTCGATGGCGCGCGAGGAGGTGGGCGTCGCGGTCGTGCCGGACGACGATCTGCGGCCCGATCACGATGCGCTTGCCGCCGTCGCGCCGGACGGCGCGCTTGCCGTGGCCGACACCGTCGCGGTCGAGGTCGAGCCGCCGGACGACGATATCCTCATGTTTCCGCGCGGCGCGGCAGCGGGCGAGTGTCTGCACCGCCTGTTCGAACTCAGCCGGTTCACCGAGCCCGATTCGTGGCACCAGGCGGCGCTCGGCGCGCTGCACGACCGGCCAGTCGAGGCCGAGCCCGAACTCGCGACGCGCCTGCCCGCGATGATGGCGCGGCTCGTCGACGATGTCGTTCGCACGGAGCTCGTGCCGGGCATGCGGCTCGCGGATCTCGATCCCGCCAAGCGGCTCGACGAAATGGGTTTCCTGTTCCCGGCGCCGTCGCTCGAGCTGGGCGCGCTGCGTCGGCTGCTGGTCGCGCACGGCTATCCGGACGTTGCGCTGGACGCGGGTGTGCTCGCCGGTTTCATCAAGGGTTTCATCGACATGATCGTCGAACACGAAGGCCGCTTCTGGATCGTCGACTGGAAGTCGAACCATCTCGGCAATACGCCGGACGCTTATGGCCCGCGTGCGCTCGACGTCGCGATGGCCAATCATGCCTATCACCTGCAGGCGCTGCTCTATACGGTTGCGCTGCATCGCTATTTGCGCGGGCGGCTGCCCGACTATGACTACGACACGCATATCGCGGGCTATCTGTACCTGTTCGTGCGTGGCGTGCGGCCGGACTGGCGCAGTGCCGGCGAACCGGCCGGCGTGCATGTGCGGCGGCCGGCGCGCGAACTCGTCGACGCGCTCGACCGGATGATGGAAGGGAGCCGCGCATGAACGTGTCCGACGATACGCTCGAATTCACCGGCGGCCTCGTTGCGCGCCTGCCCGAGCCGGCTGATTTCGGCATCGCGCTCGCGGAAGGATTCGCGCGGCGCATCGGCGACCTGTCGCGCCGCGCGGGTGCGCCGGCCGCGGCTGCGCGCTGGGCGGCGCGTGCCGCGTTTGCGACGAGCCGGGCGACCGCGGGCGGCCACGTATGCGTGTCGCTCGGCGCGCTCGCGCAGCGCTACGAGGAACCGGTCGACGACGTGCGCGCAGCGCTTGCCGCGAGCGGCGTGGTGGCCTTCGGCACGCTCGCGCGCGGCGACGAGCGGCCGCTGATCGTCGACCGGCACGACCATCTGTATCTGTCGCGTTATTTCGACTACGAACGTCGGCTCGCCGATGCGCTCGTCGCGCAGGCCGGCGTCGCCGCACCGGGCGACGTGCTGTCGCCCGACCGGTTGCGCGACAGTCTCGTTCGTTACTTCGGGCCCGCGACGGGCGAAGTGGACTGGCAGCGCGTCGCGGCGATCGTTGCGCTGACAGGACGCGTGACGATCGTCAGCGGCGGCCCCGGCACCGGCAAGACGACGACCGTCGTCGGCGTGCTGGCTTGTCTGCTCGACGCGCAGCCGGGATTGCGCATCGCGCTGGCGGCACCCACCGGCAAGGCTGCGCAGCGGATGCAGGAAGCGCTGCACGCGCGGGCGGGCGACCTGCCGCCGGAACTTGCCGCGCGCCTGCCCGACACGTCGTACACGCTGCATCGCCTGCTCGGCGGCGGCGGGGCGGCTGGCTTCCGCCATCATCGCGACAATCCGTTGCCGTACGACCTGATCGTGGTCGACGAGGCGTCGATGATCGACGTCGCGCTCGCCGCGCATCTGCTCGATGCGCTCGCGCCGGGCGCCCGGCTCGTGCTGCTCGGCGACAAGGATCAGCTTGCCGCGGTCGAGGCCGGCGCCGTGTTCGCCGAACTCAGCGCACGGCCGACGTTCACCGCCGCTGCGCGCACGCGCATCGCGGATGCGCTCGGGATCGACGAAGCGGCTTTCGTCGCGGCCTTGCCGGTGCCGGACGGCGAGGCGGCGGGGGTGGTTGCTGTTGCGGCTCAACCCCCGGCGTCTGCGCCATTGTCGGCGAACGCGGCGCGCAAGCCACCGGCGCGGCGCAACGTGGATACGCGCCAGGCGTCGTTGTTCGACGACGACCCGCAGGACGAAGTGGTTTCCCCGGCGGCTTCGTCGTCACCTGCACCCGCTGACCTCGAAGGCACCTCCGTAGCCACCGATCCTGCATGGATCGAAGCCGACGAACTCGCGTGGCTCGACGCGGTCGAGCTCGCGCCGATCGATCCGGCCGATGCGGGAGGGGCGGCAACGCGGGTGTCGACCGCTGCAACGCGAGCCGATGACATCGCCGCCCCGTCACCCGCACCGCTCGCAGACTGCGTCGTGTGGCTCGAACGCAATTACCGCTTCGGTCTCGATTCGCCAATCGGCCGCCTGTCGCTCGCGATCCGCCGCGGCGACGTGCAGGGCGCGCTCGACGCGTTGCCGGCTGACGATGCCGCTGCCGCGTCGTTTCACGACGACGCGGGCGAGACGCTTGCGGCGTCGACGGTCGAGCGGCTCGCGCGCCGGTTCGGTGCGTACATCGATGCGTTGCGCACCGCGTTGTCCGGGCCGCAGCCCGATCCGTTGCCGTTGTTCGATGCGCTCAACCGCTTCCGGATCCTGTGCGCGACGCGCACCGGCTCACGCGGCGCCGAGCACGTCAATGCACTGGTGGCCACGCACGTGCGGCATGCCGTGCGCGTGCCGCTCGCGGTCGGCGCACACTGGTTCACCGGCCGGCCGATCATGGTGACGCGCAATGACTATGCGCTCGGACTGTTCAACGGCGACATTGGCATCGCGTTGCCGGACGCGCACGGCGTGCTGCGCGTATGGTTCCGCCGCGCGGACGGCACCGCGCGCGCCGTGTCGCCCGCGGCGCTGCCGCCGCATGAGACGGCGTTTGCGCTGACCGTCCACAAGTCGCAGGGCTCCGAATTCGACGAGGCCGCGCTCGTGCTGCCGGCGTCGTTCAGCCGTGTGCTCACGCGCGAACTCGTCTACACCGCCGTCACGCGTGCGCGCACGCGCGTGCAGGTGATCGGCCCGCGGCGCGTGCTGGCGCAGGCAGTCGCGACACGTACGCAACGCGATTCGGGCCTTGCGGCCCGCGTCGACGAGGCGCTCGCGCGGCGCCGCAAGGAGACGTCGCGATGATGATCCGCTATACGCTCGATCCGGCCGAAGTCGAATGGACTGCCGTGCGCGCGCAGGGTGCCGGCGGCCAGAACGTCAACAAGGTGTCGAGCGCGATTCACTTGCGTTTCGACATCCGCGCGTCGTCGCTGCCGCCCGTCATCAAGGAACGGCTTCTCGCGCTGTCCGACCAGCGCATCACGCGCGACGGCATCGTCGTGATCAAGTCACAGGAATACCGCACCCAGGAGAAAAACCGCGACGCAGCACTCGCGCGGCTCGATGCGTTGATCGGCAGCGTCGCGTACACGCCGCGTGCGCGGGTCGCGACACGGCCGACACGCGCATCGAAGGAGCGGCGGCTCGAACACAAGTCGCGCCGCAGCGTGGTGAAGTCCGGAAGAGGGAAGGTGATCGACTGACGAAAGAAAAGGCCGACCGGCCGGCATGGCGGGCGGCGTCGTGCGGCAATATGCGCTACCGCATCACGGTGCCCGCACTGTCGAGCACGAAGTCGACGCAGAACACGACGAGACGGTTTTGCGCGCGAATCGCGACGGCTGCGGTGTAGCAATCGCGGCCTTCGGTCAGCGAGAAGTGCGGACCCATTAGCGCGACGCGCCCTGGCGCCGCGATCGCGCGCTGGAAGTACGGTCGCCGCGACCAGTTGCTGTGCGTCTCCGGGAACAGCGGCGAGAGCCGCGTGCCGCTCGTCTGGCCGTCCTCGGGACGCGCGCCGATCGACGGCAGGAACTGTTCGCCGATCTCGTCCGTGACGAACACCCGGCGCGCGGCCGGCACCACGAATACGCGCTGCGCGGCGTCCTGCAGGCTGCCGCTCGCGGAAAATGCGGCCGCGCCGGCGAGCACGAGCCGCTCGATCGCGTCGAAGCCCGGCTGCTCGGCGATCGCTGGCGTATGCCGACGGGCGATAAAGCGTTGCCACGCGGCGTCGAGCATCGCGGGCGCCGCGGCGCTCGCGTGCGCGATCGACGCATCGGGCTGGCCGAACTGGAAGCCCTGGACGAAATCGATATCGGCTTCCATCAGCGTCTGCAGCGCGTCGTCGCTTTCGACACCCTCGGCGAGCACCATCGCGCCGGCCTGATGGAGCATCGATACCAGGTGATGCATGATGCGGCGATCGTCGGCCGACGCGTTCGCGCGTTCGACGAGCGATCGATCGAGCTTGACGATATCGGGCCGTGCGCGCCACACGCGGTCGAAATTCGAGAACCCGGTGCCGAAATCGTCGATCGCGATCAGGAAGTCCCGATGCTGGATCATGTCGATCGTGCGGGCGAGCGCGGCTTCATCGCGCGCCGGTTGCTCGACGACTTCCAGCACGATGCGGTTCGGCGGCAGCGCGAAATGACGGCACAGCGCCTCGACGAATTCGCGTTGCACGAGGCCCGAATCGAGCACGCGCGGCGTCACGTTCAGGAACAGCCAGCCGTCGCCGATGCCTTGCGCAACGAAGTTCGCCGTATGCAGGCAGCGAGCGAGCCGGTCGAGCAGCAACGCGTCGGCAGCGGCACGCGTCCTGTCGAACAGCGCGACCGGCGAAACCAGCGTGCCGTTCTCGTCCACGACGCGCAGCAGCGCTTCATAGCCGACCACGCGCTTGTGCGTGATCGACAGCACGGGTTGAAACACACTGCGCAGCGTCGTCTCGCGATACGTGGCGATCCAGCCGCTGGGCGTCGGCGTGAGGCGTTCGAGCAGGGAATCGAGCGAGAGGTCGCGGGAGGGCTTCATGTCAACGATGCCCTGGGGCGATCGGGGGGCGGTATCGTGCGCGCCACGCAGAAACCGTCGCACGCACAGGTGGACGCGAGAGAACGTGGTGCATCGTAACCGCCTTCTGCGGATGAGTGATCCGAGTGTAACGGGAATGGCGCGGCGCGCGTATCAGGGTAACTCCAGACGCAAACGCTACACCGACGGCTGGACGGGGCATTCCGCCCGGGAGCGCGACACGCAAGGGCCACCGGTCGCGTATGCGGCGACAGCGTCGCGTGTGCCGCGTGCATCGCGTGCGAAGAATGCGGGAGAGCGGCAAAGCCGGGCGGCTGCATCGGCATCAGGCGAAACTCGAGATGCGCCGTCGCGCACCGGCCGACGCGCGGCGCTGGAGCATCGGCGGCCGGCGCGTCGCGGGGAGCCCGCACCGGCGGGGTGCCGGCCCTGCCCGCCGCTCAGGCCGCTTCGCCGCCGCGTGGGCGGAGCCCGGGAATCCGCTTGATCACGCCGGTGGCAAGCGCGGTGCCGACGAGCACGATCGCGCAGCCTTCGATCATCACGACCGATACGTGTTCGCCGAGGAACAGCGCGCCCCATAGCAGGCCGAACACCGGGATCACGAACGTCACCGTAATCGCGCGGGCCGGGCCGACATGCGCGATCAGGTAGAAGAAGATGAAATACGCGATCCCCGTGCAGGCGATGCCGAGCGCGAGCACGGCGCCCCATGCATGCGCGCCGACGGCTGCCGCGGGCCAGGTCGCGATCGCGAACGGCAGCAGCAGCACGGTCGAGCCGATCATGCTGCCGGTCGCGTTGACGAGCGGATCGACGCCGCTGAGCGTGCGTTTCGTGTAGTTGGCCGCGATGCCGTACAGCAGCGTCGCGCCGAGCGCGGCGGCGGCGGCGAGCGCGGTCGCGTTGGCGCCGGTGCTGCCGTGCGCGTTCGCGATCTGATCCCACACGAGCGTGAGGACGCCGGCAAAGCCGATCACGAGGCCGAGCGCGCGCGGCAGCGACAGCTTGTCCTTCAGCCAAACATAGGCGACGAGCGCGCCCCACAGCGGTGTCGTCGCGTTGATCACCGACGTCACGCCGGCCGACAGCGTCAGTTCGGCGAACGCGAACAGGCAGAACGGGATGCCCGAGTTCAGCGCGCCAACGACGAACAATGGCCACGCGCGACGGCGTAGCTGCGCGCCGAGCTCGGCGGGCTTGAAGCGAGTCAGCGCGAAGCCTGCGAGAAACAGCGCGCCGATTCCAACGCGCAGCGCCATCAGCGGCGCGACACCGAAGTCGGCGACGCCGATCCGGATGAACAGGAACGACGCGCCCCACAGGGCAGCGAGGACGGTCAGCAGAAAGGCGTTCTTGGGTGACATCGAGCGTGGCGGGCGAGGGGACGGGATGCGGAGAATCTTACACCGCGCTCCCGTGCCATCGTTTCACGATCGGATGAAACGGCAAGAACCGGCAAGAACCGGGAAATCCGCTCGCCCCCGACGCGAACCGGCCGGACGGCCGGCCTGGGCGGCCGTTCAATGATGGCGCCAGCCGCCGCGTCCACCGAAGCCGAAATTGAGCGACACCGCGGGGCCCCAGTAGCCACCCCAGGCCGGGGCATAGGCGGGGGCCGGATAGTAGTACGCGGGGCCCGGATCGACATAGACGGGCGCGGGCTGCACCGGCGCCGCCGTGTAATAGCCGGACGGATAGTAGCCGTAAGGGTAGTAACAGCCGGCGAGCGTCGTGCACGCGAGCGCCGCGGCGACGAGGGTCCTGTTCATGATGTCTCTCCGGCGGAGCCGGCAATCGGCAGATGCTTAAAGCTTAGGCCGCCCGGGGATGACAAGATGCGCTAAACGGTAACGGATCATTTCCGGGCCGCTGCGGCGTGTTGCGGCGCCGCATGTGAAAAACGGCGTTTCCGCCGTGCGGAAACGCCGTCAGGCCGGAGCTTGCCGCGCGCCGCGCGGCAGCCGGATAAGCCGGCCGGCTTATTTGCCGACCTGGTTGCCGATGATGCCGCCGGCTGCCGCGCCGCCCAGCGTCGACAGCGCGTTGCCGCCGATCGCCGCGCCGGCGACGCCGCCGACACCCGCACCAATCGCGGTATCGCGCTGGCGTCGTGTCATCGAATCACAGGCCGAGAGGCTGGCCACCGTCGCGACGAGCAGCGCGCATACCCCAAAACGCCGAATCGAATGGTTCATGATCGTTGTCCTTGTGGTAGTGAACGGAGGTCGCGCGACCGCCTGACGGCCGCGCATGCAATCAATCTACGCGTCGTTCCGCGCGGCGGTTGTAAGGACTTGTTAAGGCTCGAGCGGTTTCGTAATCAATTGTTTCCCGTGCGCCGGCGGGTACACGGGATGCGTGCGCGCGGGATGCGTGCGCGCAAAAAAGCCCGCTCGAAAGCGGGCTTTCTGCCGTGCTTCACGAAGCGAAGCGGTCCGTGCGGACCGCCGCGTTCGCTTGCCGACTTACTGACGGTGATAGATCTCGGCGCCGGTCTTCACGAACTCGACCGCCTTGACTTCCATCCCCTTCTTCAGCGCCTCGGTTTCCGACACGCCCTGCTGCGCCGCGAACTCGCGCACGTCCTGCGTGATCTTCATCGAGCAGAAGTGCGGGCCGCACATCGAGCAGAAGTGCGCGACCTTCGCCGAATCCTTCGGCAGCGTCTCGTCGTGGAATTCGCGCGCCTTGTCCGGGTCGAGGCCGATGTTGAACTGGTCTTCCCAGCGGAACTCGAAACGCGCCTTCGACAGCGCGTTGTCGCGCACCTGCGCGCCGGGGTGACCCTTGGCCAGGTCGGCCGCGTGCGCGGCGAGCTTGTACGTGATGATCCCTTCCTTCACGTCGTCCTTGTTCGGCAGCCCGAGGTGCTCCTTCGGCGTCACGTAGCACAGCATCGCGGTGCCGAACCAGCCGATCATCGCGGCGCCGATGCCCGACGTGATGTGGTCGTAGCCCGGTGCGATGTCGGTGGTCAGCGGCCCGAGCGTATAGAACGGTGCTTCCTTGCACCAGTCGAGCTGGAGATCCATGTTCTCCTTGATCAACTGCATCGGCACGTGGCCGGGGCCTTCGATCATCACCTGCACGTCGTGCTTCCACGCGATCTGCGTGAGCTCGCCGAGCGTCTTCAGTTCGCCGAGCTGCGCTTCGTCGTTCGCGTCGTAGATCGAGCCGGGACGCAGGCCGTCGCCGAGGGAGAAGCTCACGTCGTACGCCTTCATGATCTCGCAGATCTCTTCGAAGTGTTCGTACAGGAAGCTTTCCTTGTGATGCGCGAGGCACCACTTCGCCATGATCGAGCCGCCGCGCGACACGATGCCCGTCATCCGGTTCGCGGTGAGCGGCACGTACTGCAGGCGCACGCCCGCGTGGATCGTGAAGTAGTCGACACCTTGCTCGGCCTGTTCGATCAGCGTGTCGCGGAAGATTTCCCAGGTCAGGTCCTCCGCCTTGCCGTTGACCTTTTCGAGCGCCTGGTAGATCGGCACCGTGCCGATCGGCACCGGGCTGTTGCGGATGATCCACTCGCGCGTTTCGTGGATGTGCTTGCCGGTCGACAGGTCCATCACCGTGTCGCCGCCCCAGCGGATCGCCCACGTCATCTTGTCGACTTCCTCGCCGATCGACGACGTGACGGCCGAGTTGCCGATGTTCGCGTTGATCTTCACGAGGAAGTTGCGGCCGATGATCATCGGCTCGGATTCCGGGTGGTTGATGTTCGCGGGGATGATCGCGCGGCCGCGCGCGACTTCGTCACGCACGAACTCGGGGGTGATCTCGGCGAGCGCGTTCGCGCCGAAGGCCGCGGCGCCGAACGCCTGGCCCGGGTGCTGGCGGCCCATCATCGCGGCGAGCTTCGCGCCGTTCGGGCCGCTCGACTTCAGGCTCTCGATGTACTCGGCGCGGCGCTGGTTCTCGCGGATCGCGATGTATTCCATTTCCGGCGTGATGATGCCCTGGCGCGCGTAGTGCATCTGCGTGACGTTCTTGCCGCCTTGCGCGCGGCGCGGGTTGCGGTGCAGGCCCGGGAAACGCAGATCGGCGGTGGCCGGGTCGGCCGCGCGCTCGAGGCCGTACCGGCTCGACAGGCCGTCGAGCACCTCGGTGTCGCCGCGCGCTTCGATCCAGCGCTGGCGCAGTGCCGGCAGGCCGGCGCGGATGTCGATCTTCGCGTCCGGATCGGTGTAGGGGCCCGACGTGTCGTACACGTAGATCGGCGGGTTCTTTTCGCCGCCGAAGCCGGTCGGGGTGTCGGCCTGCGTGATTTCACGCATCGGCACGCGGATGTCGGGCTGCGAGCCGGTTACATAAACCTTTCGCGAATTGGGCAGCGGGGCGACGGCAGCGGCGTCGACATGGGCGTCCGCGGACAGAAACTTCGGATTGGCGTTCATGCAATCTCCTGTGTGAGCGCCGGACAGGCGCCACGGCGCTTGCCCGGAGCCCTTGACGAATGTGGGGCTCGAGCTAAGCAGGAGACGAGGCTTGGTGAGGCGGCGGATTTCGTCAGAAGGATGGCGGCGAAATCCGTACGCTTCCCTGCGCTGGCATTATCCAGATCAGGTTCAAAGGGTATTTCTCACCCGCAATGCCGGTTGTTTGACCGAACGCATTGCAGGACCCCCGCGTTAGCAGCGCACACGATACACTGGCTTCGCGGCGGTTTCAACCGGTGGCAGATCGGTTGCCGCGGTGCAGTTGCAGCATTGCGGGCGGCGCGCCAGCCGCGCAAGCCGCGATGCATGACACCGCCGCACGGCCCTGCAGCCCGGCTGACAACGACGGCGCGGCGCAGCATTGCGGCACTTCTGGCAGCCCAAAAAAAATATTTTCGAAACGGCTGTCATATCCCGCGACGTCCTCCGTCTATTCGTCTCCTCAAACCCATGTTTCGGAGAGATGTCATGAAAAAAGTACTGATCGCAGCGTGTGTCGCCGGTTTCGCCATGGCCGCAACGGGTGCGTATGCGCAGAACGACGCGATGTCGAAGGAAGGCTCGTCGATGTCGAAGGATGCGATGGGCCACGACGCGATGGCGAAGGATGGGGCGATGAAGAAAGGCGCCATGAAGAAGCACGCGATGAAGAAGGACGCGATGTCGCACGACGCGATGGGCAAGTCGATGTCGGGCGACAAGATGGCACCGTCGAACTGACCGACGCGGGCGGGGCGCGGCCCGCGCATGCGGTACACGAGGCCGCACGCGCATCGCGCACCGCCGCAACGTTTCGGGAGTCTTCATCATGCAAACCGTTCCCGCTGCCGGGCGCACGGCAGCCACGCCGCCCGCCCGCAAGATTCATCCGCTGTGGGTGCGCGTGAGCCACTGGCTCAACGCGCTTGCGGCGATCCTGATGGCACTGTCCGGCTGGCGCATCTACGATGCGTCGCCGATCTATCCGCCGTTCACGTTCGCGCACGGCATCACGCTCGGCGGCTGGCTGGGCGGCGCGCTCCAATGGCATTTCGCGGCGATGTGGCTGCTGGTCGGCAACGGGCTGTTCTACCTCGCGATGTCGATCGCGACGGGCCGCCTCGCGCGCAAGATGCTGCCGGTCACGCCGGCGTCGATATGGCGCGACGTGCGCGCGGCGCTGGGCGGCCGGTTGTCGCACGACGACCTCAGCGTCTACAACGCGGTGCAGCGTGCGGCATACCTGACCGCGATCGTCGATCTGATCGTGCTGGTGCTGTCGGGGCTCACGATCTGGAAGTCCGTGCAGTTTCCGCTGCTGCGCGAGTTGTTCGGCGGTTACGACAACGCGCGCGTCGTGCACTTCTGGGCGATGTCGCTGCTCGTTGCATTTTTCGTCGTACACGTCGCGATGGCGCTGCTGGTGCCGCGCTCGCTGCTCGCGATGCTGCGCGGTCGCTGACCCGCACGCCGCGGGCGAAGGAACCCATCATGTCGGAATCCGGAAACAACCGCGGTCAGCCGAGCTGGACGCTCGACCGCAAGTCGCTCGAGCTCGACGTGCGCCGCGAACTCGAGATGCCGTCGCGGCGCCTCTTCAACCGGCGCGTGCTGACGCTCGGCGGCCTGACGATGCTGACCGGCTGCACGCTGCAGGACGACGCATCGGTCAACGCGTTCCTCGAGAAGGTGTCGCGCATGAACGATCGCGTGCAGGCCTGGCTGTTCAGCGGCGAGCGGCTCGCGCCGACCTATACCGAGGCCGACATCACGCGGCCGTTCCCGTTCAATGCGTATTACGGCATCGACGACGTGCCGCACGTCGACGCATCGACGTACCAGCTCGTGCTGTCGGGCCGGGTGACGGGCAAGCGCGTGTGGACGCTCGACGAGCTGTATGCGCTGCCGCACGCGGAGCAGATCACGCGGCACATCTGCGTGGAAGGGTGGAGCGCGATCGGCCGCTGGGGCGGCACGCCGTTCGGCGCGTTTCTGGCACGCGTCGGCGCCGATACGCACGCGAAATACGTCGGCTTCAAATGCGCGGACGATTACTACGAAAGCATCGACATGCCGACCGCGCTGCATCCGCAGACGCTGCTCGCATTCGACTACGACGGCCGTCGCCTGCCGCCCGAATTCGGCTTTCCGATGAAGCTGCGGATGCCGACCAAGCTCGGCTACAAGAATCCGAAGCACATCATGGAAATCTTCGTGACCGATACCTACCCGGGCGGCTACTGGGTCGATCAGGGGTACAACTGGTTCGGCGGATCGTGAGCGGCGGGGCGCGGCCCCGCACCGCCGTGCTTCACGGGTGCGTCACGCGGATTCGCGTACCTGCAGATCGACGCGCAGGCCGACCGCCGCCGCCATGTTCACGAGCGCGTCGAACTCGAACCGTTTGATCTTGCCGCGCAGCAGATCGGACCCGCGCGGCTGAGTGACGCCCAGCTGCTTCGCGGCTTCGGCCGGCTGGCCCTCGCTGGCGTCACGGACATGCGTATCGCATCCGTCGGTCATCGTTTCTTCCCGATCGTCAACGCACGATAGCGCCGTGCGGCCCGCGCGACGTCCGCGCAGCGCCTATCCGGCCCCGGATTCCCGTTGGTCCGGATGCCGAAAAATGTCGCGCCGAAACGTCAGTCGATATCCTTTCAGACGGGTCCGATGATGCTTTCGAATCCTTGATGCCATAATGCCGAGCGTGCGCGGCCAAAGCCGTCTGCGCGCGTGTTTTCGACCCTCTGCCGCCGCTTGCCGGTCCTTATTCGTCGCCGTTCGCACTGCCATGTCGTTCCGCACGTTCGTCTCCGCCTTCCTGGTCCCGTCGGGGCCGTTTGCCGGCATTGCCGGCGTCTTTCAGCGGAGCACGCGACACGTCGTGCGGGCGAGCTGAACGATGACGCCGCTCGACCGCCTCCTCGATTTCCTCGCCCGCCTGCCGATCCGGATCCGCCTGCCGCAAAGCCGCGGCGGCCGTGTCGCTCTGGCCCTGGTATTCATCTATTTCGTCTGGGGCTCGACCTACAGCGGCCTGCATTTCGCGCTGCAGTCGTTCCCGCCGCTGCTGCTGTCGGGGCTGCGCAACCTGCTCGGCGGGATCGGTCTGTTCATCTTCGCGCTGCGTCGCAAGCCCGAATGGCCGACGCTGCTGGAAATCCGCAACTCGGCGATCGTCGGCACGATGCTGGTCGCGCTGTCGTCCGGCACCATTGCGCTCGGGATGCGCACGGTCAGCAGCGGCTCGGCCGCGGTGATGGTCGCGACCGTGCCGCTTTTCGCGACCGTGATCGCGGCGGTCGCCGGGCGTCCGGTGACGAAGGGCGAGTGGGCGGCCGTCGCGCTCGGGATGGTCGGCATCGTCGTGCTGAATTCCGGCGGCGCAGCCGCCGCGAACTCGGCGCTCGGCACGATCTGCGTGCTCGCCGGCGCGCTGTTCTGGGCGGGCGGCGCGCATCTCGCGACGCGGCTCAAGCTGCCGTCGGACCTGTTTCTGTCGACATCGCTGCAGATCGGCCTGGGCGGGTTGATGTCCACGATCGCCGCGTGGCTGATGGGCGAGCGCATCGAGCAGGTCGCGGTCGGTCCGGTGTTCGCGTTCGTCTACCTGATGGTGTTCTGCACGATGGCCGCGTACGTCGCGTACGGCTACCTGATTCGCCATACGAGCCCGATCATCGCGAGCAGCTGCATGTACGTGAACCCGATCGTCGCGGTCGCGCTCGGCGCGCTGATGCTCGGCGAGCCCGTGACGACGGCGACCGTGGTCGCGACCGTCGCGATTCTCGGCAGCGTCGGGCTGTCGTTCGTGTTCGATCCCGCGCGCCGGCCAGCGGCGCGCGCGGCGGCCGACGCTTCATCGGCCGCGGCAACCGTGGCCGTCGAATCGGCGGCAGGTGCAGCGTCCGCACCGGATCAGGCCGCGATGCCGGACCCGGCACCGATCCTCGCGCCTTCCGCGGTATCGCTTGCGGTGCCGGTACCGGCTGCCGTCGTGGACCCGGCCGCGGTCATGGATCCCGCCCCGGCATTCACGCTTCCACCGGCCGACGAACCGGCCGCGTCTCGCGCCGACGCGTGACGCCGGCGCGCGGGGCGGCGTTCAGCCGTGCCGTGCGCCGCGATGGTGGGACCAGCCGGCGAGCGCGGCAAACAGCAGGCCGGCCGCGCACATGCCGGTCCAGCCGAACGCGTGCCACGCGGCGACGCCGGCCGACGAGCCGAGCGCGCCGCCAATGAAGTAGCACACCATGTACACGGTGTTCACGCGGCTGCGCGCCTCGGGCTTCAGCGCATAGATGCGCGACTGGTTCGAGATCTGCGCGGCCTGCACGCCGACATCCAGCACGATCACGCCGATCACGAGCCCGACGAGGCTCGTCCCCGACAGCGCGAAAATCACGAACGACGCCGCGAGCAGTGCGATCGCGAGCGAGATGATCGCGCGCGGGCCGCGCTTGTCCGCGAAACGTCCCGCGTATGGCGCGGCCAGCGCACCCGCCGCGCCGACGATTCCGAAGAGACCTGCGGCCTGCGGGCCGAGGTGGAACGGCGCGCCGGCGAGCAGCAGCGTGAGCACCGGCCAGAACGCGCTGAACGCGGCGAACAGCGCGGCGCCGGTCAGCGATGCCTCGCGCAGCCCGCGCAGTTCGACCACGAGGTGCCACATCGAACCGAGCAGCTTGCCGTACGGCAGCGTCGACGTCGGCGAACTGCGCGGCAGTCGCAGCACGATCACCGCGGCCAGCGCGACGAGCGCTGCGACCGATGCACCGAACACCGCCCGCCAGCCGAAATATTCGGCGACGAAGCCGGCCGCCGTGCGCGCCAGCAGGATGCCGAGCAGCAGGCCGCTCATCACGGTGCCGACCGCATGCCCGCGCTCGGCCGGCGGCGCGATTTCGGCCGCGAACGGCACGGCCTGCTGCGCGATCGTCGCGAGCACGCCGATCGCGAGGCTCGCGCCGGCGAGCACCGCCAGCGATGGCGCGGTCGCGGCCACGATCAGCGCGATCGACAGGCCCGCGATCTGCATCAGGATCAGCCCGCGGCGATCGAAACGGTCGCCGAGCGGCGCGAGCAGGAACATGCCGGCCGCGTAGCCGAGCTGCGTCGCGGTCGGCACCGCGCCGATCCATGACGCGCCGTCGGGAAAGGCCGAGCGAAAGCTGTCGAGTAGCGGCTGGTTGTAATAGATGTTCGCGACCGATACGCCCGCGATCGTCGCGAGCAGCAACAGCAGGCTGCGCGAATAGTGGGGCGAGGCGGCGTCGGTCGGACGATCGGTGGAGGCGGCGGACATGGCGGCAACGGAACGAAGTTGGGCGGCGTGGGCGCGCGGCACGGCGTCGGCCGCGCGCCGATCGAGGGTGCCGATCATACCCGAGCACGGTGAATCCTGCCGGCCGTGCCGCCAGGCGATCGGGCGGCACGGCCAGGGCGTGACGGGCCGCTTTCAGTCGCTATCGGTCGCTATCGGTCGCGATCCGCCGAACGGGCCGCGACCGCCCGCAGCCGCCCGTCATCGCGAGCGACGCGCGCCTTCAGTCGACCAGTTCGCCGCTCGGTTCATAGAACGGATAAGGCCCGTCGCCTTCGTCCACGTACACGTGATGGGACATCATTCCCCCTTCCGGCGTAAGCACGTGGACCGCGAACGCGGGCGGCTCGAGCCGGAACGCGGACGGCGCGTCCGCGCGCAGGTCGAACGTGACCTGGTGCGCGGGCGCCGGCACGGCCGACGCAAGCGTGCCGCCAAAGCGGGTGAACATCGTCCGGTGCACGTGGCCGCACAGCACGCGTTCCACGTTCGGATGGCCGCGCAGCAGCGCATCGAGTTTCGCGGCGGCCGCGGGCGCGAGGCGCAGCGCGTCCATGTGCCCGATCCCGGATGCGAACGGCGGATGGTGCAGCGCGACGATCACCGGCCGGTCGCGCGCGGCGTCGAGCTGCGCGGCGAGCCACGCGAGCCGCGCGTCGCACAGGTCGCCGTGGCTGGCGCCGGGCACCTGCGAATCGAGCGCGAGCACGCGCACGGCGCCGACGTCGAGTGCGTACTGCACGAATTCGCCGTCCTGCAATTCGGGGCGATCGGCGAACGCGCGGCGCAGCCCCGCGCGATCGTCGTGATTGCCGACCATCAGGTAATACGGAATCTCGAGCGGCGCGAGCAGGTCGCGCAGATGGCGGTATTCGTCGTCGTGGCCGAAGTCGGTCAGGTCGCCCGTGACGAGCACCGCGTCGGGACGCGGCACCAGCGCGTTCAGCTTCTCGATGCAGCGTGCGAGCGCGGCGGCGGTGTCGACGCGCCGGTACGCGAGCTGGCCCGGACGCTTGATGTGGAGATCGCTGATTTGAGCAAGCAGCATCGTCGTTCCTCGGAATGTCTGGTTATCGTTGGGCGGTATTACTTACGCGGCGAGTGCGATCAGGCCCTCTGCCGCGATCGTGAGGCCGACCGCCGTGCCGCGCGCGAGCTCGATGCGGCCCGGCACGTCGATGACGAGCGCGTCGGGCGCCGCATGCTCGATCGTGAGCCGCGTGCGCTCGCCAAGGAACGCGCACGCGCCGATCGCGCCGCGCAGCGGCGCATGCGCGGGATCGGCGAGCTGCGCATCCTCCGGGCGGAAGAACCACTCGTCGGCGGCGTGCGGCGTGACGATCGAGCCACCGGTCGTCACGAGCGCGCCGTCCCGCCATTGTCCCGCAAGCCGGTTCAGCGTGCCGATGAACTGCGCGACCGTGCGGTTCGCCGGCCGGTAATAGATGTCGCGCGGCGTGCCGATCTGCTCGATGCGGCCCGCGCCCATCACGACGATCCGGTCGCCGAGCTCCATCGCCTCGGCCTGGTCGTGCGTGACGTAGACGGTCGTTACACCGAGGTCACGCAGCAGCGTATTCATCTCGCGGCGCAGCACGTCGCGCAGCTTCGCGTCGAGCGCGGTCAGCGGCTCGTCGAGCAGCAGCACGCGCGGGCGCACCGCGAGCGCGCGCGCCAGCGCGACACGCTGGCGCTGGCCGCCCGACAACTGATCGACCGGTTTGTCCGCATGCGCGTCGAGCCGCATCATCGCGAGCAATTCGTCGACGCGTTCGCGCAGCGCGCGCGGCTCCGTCTTGCGGATCTTCAGTCCGTAGCCGACGTTGCCGCGCACCGTCAGGTTCGGGAACAGCGCGTAGTTCTGGAACACCATGCCGACCTCGCGGCGCTCGATCGGAAGCGCGGTCACGTCGTCGCCGCCGAACAGGATCGTGCCGCCGGCGTCCGGTGTGTCGAGGCCGGCGATCAGGCGCAACGTCGTCGTCTTGCCGCAGCCCGACGGGCCGAGCAGCACGAGCGTCTCGCCCGCGCCGATCGACAGGTCGAGCGGTTCGAGCACGCGCGTGCCGCGGAACGTCTTCGCGCAGCGGGTCAGGGTGATGGGAGTGGAATCGAGTTTCATGGGAGCGGGAAAGTCAACGCAGGGTCAGCGCGGGCGACGCTTCAGCGCGCGCGTGCCGGACGGATCGACGCCGAGCCACTGCATCGCGACGAGAAGCGGCAGCGTCATCAGCAGGAACACGATCGTGTAGGCGCTGCCGACCTCGAGGCGCAGCGATGCGTAGGTGTCGGCGAGCCCGACGGGCAACGTCTTCGTGTCGGGCGTATGCAGCATCCACGTCAGGTTGAATTCGCCGATCGACAGCGTGAGCACCGCGAGCGCGCCCGCGACGATGCCGGGGCGCAGGTTCGGCAGCACGATCGTGACGAAGCGCGTGACGAACGACGCGCCGAGGCTCGCCGCGCCTTCCTCGAGCGTGCGCAGGTCGGCACCGGCGGCAACCGCCGCGACCGCGCGCACCATGAACGGCAGCGTGAACACGACGTGGCCGACGACGATGAACCACAGGCTCATCCGGAACGCGGTGAAGCCGCCGTACACGACCAGCAGCGCGAGCGCCGAGGCGAGGCCCGGCAGCGCGACCGGCAGCACGAGCGCTTCCTCGATCACGCGGGCGACGCGGTTCTTGCTGCGTGCGAGCGCATAGCCGGCCGGCACGCCGACGACGAGCACGATCGCGAGTGTCGCGAACGCGACGCCGAGCGACAGCGCGACCGAACCCTGGTATTGCTGCCACACCTGTTCGAGCCAGCGCAGCGTGAGGCCGCTCGACAGCCCGCGGAAATAGTTGACGGTGAGGCCCGCGAGCACCGACATCACGACGGGCACGATCAGGAACGCGCACAGCAGCAGCGTGACGCCCCATTGCAGCGCGGCGATTGCACGCGCGCCCGACACGCGCGGCGCGCGCCGTGCGGCGCCGTGCGCATGCGACGGGGCGGGTGCTGGCGACGGCGCCGACGAACCGGAAAGCGATTGCATGAAGAAATCCTCAGGCCGCGGCGGCGGCGGTATGGCCGGTGAACCGGCGCGCGAGCGCGAGCACGGCCCAGGTGACGATGCCGAGCACGATCGACAGGCCGGCCGCCGTTGCGATGTTCGCGTTCAGCGTGAATTCGGTGTAGATCGTCATCGGCAGCACGTTCAGGTCGGTGGCGAGCGTGAAGGCGGTGCCGAACGCGCCCATCGCGGTCGCGAAGCAGATCGCGCCGGCCGCGATCAGGCCCGGCGCGAGCGCCGGCAGCACGATGTCGACGAAGATGCGCCACGGCGACGCGCCGAGCGAGCGCGCGGCTTCCTCGAGCGACGCGTCGAGCTTCGACGCGGCCGCGATCACCGTGACGATCACGCGCGGAATCGAGAAGTACAGGTAGCCGACGAACAGCCCCGCAACCGAATACGCGAACACCCACTTGTCGCCGGTCAGCTTCGCGGACAGCATCCCGATCAGCCCTTGCCTGCCGGCGAGCATGATCACCATGAAGCCGACCACGACGCCCGGGAACGCGAGCGGAAAGGTGAGCAGCGCGAGCAGCACGCGCTTGCCGGCGAATTCGCGGCGCGCCAGCAGCAGGCCCGAGATCGTCGACAGCGCGAGCGTCGCGAGCGTGACGCCGGCCGACAACGCAACCGTTTCACCGAGGCTCTTCATGTAACGCGCGTTGCCGAGCAGCGTCGCGTACTGCGTGAAGAACGCGCCGTCGGCGGACACCTGCACGAGTGCCGCCATCGGCAGCAGCCAGAACGCGGCGAACACCGCGAGCGCCGGCGCGACGAGCGCGACGCGCCAGCGCAGCGGGAAAGTCAGGTCGAGCATGGCTTGAGTCCGGCGCTTACTGCATCACCTGCAGGTATTGTTGGCCGAACGCCTGCTGACCGGCGGCCATCTTGCCGAAGTCGACCGATTTCGCCCGCGCATATTCGCTCGCCGGCAGGAACTTCGCGGCGACGTCGGCGCCGAGCGTCTGCGCGCGCACCGGACGCAGGTATGCGTTGGCCCACAGCTTCTGGCCTTCGTCGGACAGCACGAAGTCGAGCACCTTCCTGCCGTTCGCATCGTGCGGCGCGCCCTTGACGAGGCTCATCACGTACGGCACCGCGATCGTGCCTTCCTTCGGAATCACGAACTCGACGTTCGCGTGATCCTTGTACTTCGCGCGATACGCGTCGAAGTCGTAGTCGAGCAGGATCGGAATCTCGCCGGACAGCACGCGCGCATACGCGGTCTGCTTCGGCACGATAGGCGCGTTGGCCTTCAGCTTGCGGAACCAGTCGAGCGCCGGCTTGAAGTTGTCGAGGCTGCCGCCGAGCGCCTGGTTGACGGCGACCGCGCCCGCATAGCCGACGAACGCGCTCGACGGATCGAGGTAGCCGACCATCCCCTTGTATTCGGGCTTCAGCAGGTCGGCCCACGAGCGCGGAACCGGCTTGCCGTCGAGCGCGTCCTTGTTCACGAAGAAGCCGAGCGTGCCCGAGTGGATCGCGAACCAGTAGCCCTGCGGGTCTTTCAGGTTCGCGGGGATGTCGTTCCAGTGCGCGGGCTTGTACGGTGCGATCACGTCCTTGTCCTTCGCCTGGAACGCCGACGACACGCCGAGATAGACGACGTCGGCGACCGGGCTCTTCTGCTCGGCGATCAGCTGCGCGATCGCCTGGCCCGAGTTCTTGTTGTCGAACGGCACGCGGATGCCGGTCTTCTGCTTGATCGCCGCGATCTGCGCGGCCCAGTCTGCCCATTCGGGCGGGCAGTTGTAGCAGATCGCGGTTTCGTCGGCGTGGGCGGCGGGTGCGAACGCGACGAGCGCGGCGCAGGCGAGGGGTGCCGCGAGCACGCGCAGCAGCGAGGTCAGGCGAAAGGACACGGTGGGTCTCCGGGCAGGGTAAGGGTAGGTCGCCGCGCCGTGCGCGATGGCGCGGCGCGTGCGTTCAGGCCTGGTGCAACTGAAGGTCGGCGGCCGGCGGCGCGACCGTCGCGCCGTCGCGCACGGTATGCGGCAGGATCAGCGACGTGCGCTCGATCGTCGCGCCGCCGATGCATTCGACGAGACGCCGCCATGCATGGCGGCCGATGTCCTGGTTCGGCGTCGCGACGCTCGCGAGCGGCGGCGCGAGCAACTCGCCGATCGCGATGCCGTCGAAGCCGAGCACCGACAGGTCGTCGGGAATCGAGAAGCCCGCGCGGCGCAGGCCGCGCATGACGACCATCGCGAGCAGGTCGTTGCTGCAGAAGAGGGCGGTCGGGCGCGTGGCCTGCGCGGTGAGGTGCGCGAGCACCGCGTCGGGCAACTCGGCCGCGTTGAAGTCGACTTCGACCGGCGGCAGCGTCGCGACGCCGGCTTCCTCGAGTGCCTGCGCGTAGCCGAGATGGCGCTGGCGTGCGCGATCCGACGCGGCGAGCGAGCCGGCCAGCATCAGCACGCGGCGATGACCGCGCGCGGTCAGCAGACGGACGCCGTCATAGGCGGCGCGGCGGTTGTCGACCGACACCGACGGGCGGCGTTGCGTGTCGTTGTGCATCAGCACGTAATGCGGGCCGTCGCGGTCGAGCATGTCGAGCAGCGGATGCGTGTCCGCATCGGCGACGGTCAGGATCAGCCCCTCGACGCGCTGCTCGCGCAGCGTCTCGATCGCATGGCGCTCGCGCGCCGCATCGTATTCGGTCGTCATCAGGATCAGCTTGAAGCCGGCTGCGGTCGCGAGTTCGTCGATGCCCTGCAGGCAGTCGGCGAAGACCGGGTTCGACAGCGTCGGCACGACGACGCCGACGAGCCGCGTACGCTCGCCGCGCAACTGCCGGCCGAGCGGGCTCGGGCGGAACTGCAGCGTGTCGATGGCGGTGCGGATCGTCGCCAGCGTGGCGGGGCTGACAGTGTGCGGCGCGTTGATCGCGCGCGAGACGGTGGCGATCGAGAAGCCGGCGAGCGTGGCGACGTCCTTGATGGTCGGGGTCATGAAGTTACGCGATGTAAACGTTTTCGGCAGGGAAATTATCGAAAACGTTTGTGACCTCGCGATGACGCGCGAGACGTCTGTTTCGCGAGCAGCACGATACAAACATCTGACGTTTGGCGCCCGGCGAGCGGGGCGGATTCGATTGTATCGGCGGATGCTGCGGCGCGGGACGAAATCGATGAAGATGTCGCGTCGATGTCGATGACGGCGGATAGATCGGGGCGCGGACGGTGTGGGCCGACATGCTGCATCGCGATGCAATGCGCGTGAATCCGCTAACGCATGTGCAAGCAATGGTAGAATCGCGTCCGCCCTTTTGCCGGGGTGATGAAATTGGTAAACATAGCGGACTTAAACGATTGAGTGCCCGGCCGGAAACGGTTGGTGCAGAACCCTTCAAATTCGGCGAAACCCCTGATGCGCGCATCGAGGCAACGCCGAGCCAAGCCTCGCGGTACAGCTCAAGCGAGGAAGGTGTAGAGACTAGACGGGGGGCGCCTAAGGCGCACGGGCGGCGATCACGCCCGTGCGCGACGGCGAAGGCATAGTCCAGCGCACGAACGGCTTCGTTTCGACGCCGCCGGCTTTGAAAGAAGCAGTGTGACGAAAATCCGCCGCCTTGATTGGCTTGCCGGTTCAAGTCCGGTCCCCGGCACCAGATTCGCTTCAATGCGATGCCACGAAGTTCAGAAGACCCGCGAGAAACACGTTTCTCGCGGGTCTTTTGTTTTCAGGTCCTGCTCGGGTGCCATTCACGTCCGAGGGCATGCGGGTGTATGCGGGCATATAGGTACGGGCTGTTACGCGTCGCACGTCGTCGCCCACGATGAAGTGGTCTTTACCGCCTTGCTATCCGGTTTCCGTGCCGAAAAATAGTCTCCGTTCCGGAGAGCACCTTTCCGCTGCCGGTCACTAACAGTAGAAAAACGGCTCATTACACTGCGCCCGTCGCATCGCGGGATACATCGACGCGGCACGCATTCGCAGCGCGCAAGCCTTGCGACCAGCAAACGAGAGACCTTGGGGGGTAAATCATCATGAACAAGCGTTGGGGGATCATCGTGCCCGCCGCGTTGCTTGCCACCGCGGCGCATGCGCAAAGCAGCGTGACGCTCTACGGCAAGATCGAGGACGGTATCAACTACACGAGCAACGCACGCGGCCACGGTACCGTGCAACTGCAAAGCGGCTACGATTACGGCAGCCGCTGGGGCATCAGGGGTACAGAGGACCTCGGCGGAGGCTACCAGGCCATCTTCACGCTCGAGAGCGGTTTCGACGTCAACAACGGGAAAATGAGCCAGGGCGGCCGGGAATTCGGCCGTCAGGCTTTCGTCGGCATCGCGTCGGAGCGTTACGGTACCGTGACGTTCGGCCGCCAGTACGATCCGAGCGTCGACATTTTCTCGCCGCTCACCGCGAACGGAAACTGGACGGGCTATCTGTTTGCGCATCCCTACGACAACGACAACACCGATTACTCGTTCCGGGTGAACAACTCGGTGAAATACGTGTCGCCCGTGTGGCACGGGATTACCGCGGAAGCCATGTACGGATTCAGCAATCAGGCGGGCGGCTTTGCGAACAATCGTCTGTATGGCGCCGCGCTGCAGTACCAGCAGGGCGGGCTGACGGTCGGCGCGTCGTATTTGAAGATCAACAACGCACACAATGGCGATACGACCGGCGCGATCACCGGCGACAACACGTTCGATGCGTCGTCGCAGCAGAACATCGGCATCGGCGTGAACTACGCGTTTGCGAATGCGCTCGTCGGGTTCACATACTCGCACGTGGATGTGTACGATCCGACGTCCAATGCGTATTTCACCGGGACGACGCAGCCGGCCGGCGGCACATGGAACGCGTGGAAATTCGATAACTTCGAGGTCAACGGGCTCTATCATTTCACGCCCGCGTTATACCTCGGCGCGGCTTACACCTATACGCAGGCCCGTGTCGCCTCGACGGTCGGCTCGTTCAATCCGAAGTGGCATCAGCTGAGCACGAAGTTGAATTACGACATGTCGAAGCGCACGTCAGTATTCGTGGAAGGGGTC
Source organism: Burkholderia sp. AU33545 (assembly GCF_020419685.1). Taxonomy (NCBI): domain Bacteria; kingdom Pseudomonadati; phylum Pseudomonadota; class Betaproteobacteria; order Burkholderiales; family Burkholderiaceae; genus Burkholderia; species Burkholderia sp. AU33545. Next base: position 728,469 of record NZ_JAIZRQ010000001.1, read on the forward strand.
TATCAGCATGCAATGAACGCACACACCGGGACCGACTTCGACTACGCGTACGTTCCGGGCGCGGCCGACATCTCGTCGAGCCCGAACCAGTACGTCGTGCGTGTCGCGCTACTGCATCATTTCTGACACGGCTGCTGTTCGCGGGCACCGTTCGCCAGCCACCGCATCGGCCCGCACGCGATAGCGTGAAGGATCGCGGGCCGTTCTCCTCTTGCAGTGGTGCCGGACGGGTGGATCGCGTGGAGTCCGGCCTCGATAAGACCCGCGAGATGCCATGCACTCGCGGGTTTTTCATTGTGCGCGCCGCCCGCATCGGCGTTGCAACGCTGCCCGCGGTGCAGCTTCGCTGCGACGAACGTGAGGCCATGTGATACTTGGAACACACGTCGCGCCGCACGCATGTGCTTCACCGGCACACGCACCTGCGCCGAGCGCTTTCAACACCATTTGCCTGTCGCAACACGATCCGCCATGACCGATTCGAACTATCACTATTACGAACCGTCGCAAGGCCACGGGCTGCCGCACGACCCGCTGAACGCGATCGTGGGTCCGCGCCCGATCGGCTGGATTTCATCCCGAGGCGCCGACGGCACGCTGAACCTCGCGCCGTACAGCTTCTTCAACGCGTTCAACTATCGTCCGCCGATCATCGGCTTTTCGAGCACCGCCGCGAAGGACAGCCTGCGCAACGTGCAGGAAACCGGCGAGTTCGTCTGGAACCTCGCGACGCGCGACCTTGCCGAGCGGATGAACCAGACCTGTGCCGCGGTGCCGTATGGCGTCAACGAATTCGAACTCGGCGGCCTGACCGCGATTGCGTCGCGCCTCGTCGACGTGCCGCGCGTGGCGGAAAGTGGCGTGAACTTCGAATGCAAGGTGACCGACGTGATCCGGCTGCGCGATCACCGCGGCGTCGAGACACCGGCGACGCTGGTGCTCGGCGAGGTCATCGCCGTGCATATCCGTCATGACCTGCTGAAGGACGGCATCTTCGACACGTTCGGCGCGGGCATCATTCTGCGCGCCGGCGGCCCATCGGCCTACGTGCACGTGACGCCCGGCAGCCGCTTCGACATCGCGCGCCCCGACGCGTGATTCATCGTCCGCCGGGGCCAGTCGGCCAGCCGGCCAAGCTGGCGCGCAAGCGCCCCGACGCACCGAGACCCCGCCGGGATCCAGGATTTCGCGGGGTCTTTTGCTTCGTATCGTCCGATATGACCACGGTGTGCCGATCGGTCCGGCCTCGATACGCACGCTCCACCGGCCGTTGACGCAGCGCAGCACGGGCGGCGTGCGTTCACGCCGCCGCCAGCATCGATCGTCCATCGACCCCGCCATGGCAAATCTGCTCACCCGCAACGAGCGGGTTGGCCATCGACGTTTCGCGCCATAAGGCATAAATTTCCAGGGTTGGCGCGCTTATCCGTGCGCCAGCTCGCGCGTGAGCCGGCAACCGGCCGCGCGCGTCCATCAGCGTGAGACACAATCGAGCGTGGAGACGACACGATGAGCCTGTCAGAGCCATTGCGTCTGCATGTGCCGGAGCCCACCGGGCGTCCGGGCTGCAAGACGGATTTTTCCTATCTGCATCTATCGCCGGCAGGCGCGGTTCGCCGCCCGCCGATCGACGTTGCGCCGGCGGATACCGCCCATCTCGCCCGCAGCCTGGTGCGCGTGCTCGACGACCACGGCGAAGCCCTCGGCCCGTGGGCGCCGGACCTCGACGATGCGCGCCTGATCGCGGGGATGCGCGCGATGCTCAAGACCCGCATCTTCGACGCGCGCATGATGATCGCGCAGCGTCAGAAGAAAATCTCCTTCTACATGGTGAGCCTCGGCGAAGAGGCGATCGGCGCCGCGCATGCGATGGCGCTGCGTCATGGCGACATGTGCTTCCCGACTTACCGCCAGCAAAGCATCCTGATTGCGCGCGACGTGTCGCTCGAACGGATGATCTGCCAGTTGATGTCGAACGAAGGCGATCCGCTGAAGGGGCGCCAGCTTCCGGTCATGTATTCGGACCGCGAAGCCGGCTTCTTCTCGATCTCGGGCAATCTGGCGACGCAGTTCATCCAGGCGGTCGGCTGGGCGATGGCGTCGGCGATCAAGGGCGACACGAAGATCTCGTCCGCATGGATCGGCGACGGCGCGACCGCGGAATCCGACTTTCACACCGCGCTGACGTTCGCGCACGTGTATCGCGCGCCGGTCGTGCTGAACGTCGTCAACAACCAGTGGGCGATCTCGACGTTCCAGGCGATCGCGGGCGGCGAGGGCACGACGTTCGCCGGGCGCGGCGTCGGCTGCGGTATCGCTTCGCTGCGCGTCGACGGCAACGACTTCCTCGCGATCTACGCGGCATCGACCTGGGCGGCCGAACGCGCGCGCCGCAATCTCGGCCCGACGCTGATCGAGTGGGTGACCTATCGCGCCGGCGCGCACTCGACGTCGGACGATCCGACCAAATACCGGCCGAGCGACGACTGGGCACATTTTCCGCTCGGCGATCCGATCGCCCGCTTCAAGCAGCACCTGATCGCGAAGGGCATCTGGTCGGACAGCGCGCACGACGCGCTCACGGCCGAGCTGGAGGCCGAGGTGATGGCCGCGCAGAAGGAAGCGGAGAAGTTCGGGACGCTGGCCGACGACCGGATTCCGTCGCCGGCCTCGATGTTCGACGACGTGTACAAGGAGCTGCCCGCGCATCTGCGCCGTCAGCGCCAGGAACTGGGAGCCTGATCATGGCGCAACATGAAACGACGACGGCATCGGCGCAGCCGATGACGATGATCCAGGCGCTGCGCTCCGCGATGGACGTGATGCTCGGCCGAGACGACGACGTGGTCGTGTTCGGGCAGGACGTCGGCTACTTCGGCGGCGTGTTCCGCTGCACCGAGGGGCTGCAGGCCAAGTACGGCAAGTCGCGCGTGTTCGATGCGCCGATCTCGGAAGGCGGGATCGTCGGCGCCGCGGTCGGGATGGGCGCGTATGGATTGCGGCCGGTCTGCGAGATCCAGTTCGCGGACTACTTCTATCCGGCGTCCGACCAGATCGTGTCGGAAGGCGCGCGGCTGCGCTATCGCTCCGCGGGCCAGTTCACGGCGCCGATGACGATCCGGATGCCGTGCGGCGGCGGCATCTACGGCGGCCAGACGCACAGCCAGAGCCCGGAGGCGATGTTCACGCAGGTCTGCGGATTGCGTACGGTGATGCCGTCGAATCCGTACGACGCGAAAGGACTCCTGATCGCCTCGATCGAGAACGACGATCCGGTGATCTTCCTCGAACCGAAACGCCTGTACAACGGGCCGTTCGACGGCCATCACGAGCGTCCCGTCACGTCGTGGCTCAAGCATCCGGGCAGCGCGGTGCCGGAAGGCTATTACACGGTGCCGCTCGATACGGCTGCCGTCGTTCGGCCCGGCAACGACTTGACGGTGCTGACGTACGGCACGACCGTGCACGTGTCGCTGGCCGCCGCCGAGGAGACCGGCATCGATGCGGAAGTGATCGACCTGCGCACGCTGTGGCCGGTCGATCTCGACACGATCGTCGCGTCGGTGCGCAAGACCGGCCGCTGCGTGGTGGTGCACGAAGCGACGCGCACCTGCGGCTACGGCGCGGAGCTGGTGTCGCTCGTCCAGGAGCACTGCTTCTACCATCTGGAAGCGCCGATCGAGCGGACGACCGGCTGGGACACGCCGTATCCGCACGCGCAGGAATGGGCGTATTTCCCCGGCCCGGCCCGGGTCGGCGAATCGTTGCGACGCGTGATGGAGGCCTGAGATGGGGATTCATGTCATCAAGATGCCGGATATCGGCGAAGGGATTGCCGAGGTCGAGCTGGTGGCCTGGCACGTGCAACCGGGGCAGACGATCGCCGAAGACCAGCCGCTCGCCGATGTGATGACCGACAAGGCGGCGGTGGAGATTCCGTCGCCGGTGGCCGGCAAGGTGCTGGAGCTTGGCGGGCGAATCGGCGAGATGATGGCGGTCGGCAGCGAGTTGATCCGTCTCGAAGTCGAAGGCGACGGCAACCTGAAGCCGGGCGCGAAGGCGCGCGATGCCGGCGCGGAGGTGACGCGGCCTCCGGCGGTGGTCGATGTGCGTGCGGAGACGTCGTCCATCGCTGAGGGATCCGAAACACATGCGTCACCGACGGCGCCGCCGCCTGCCGCGGCCCGCGTGCCGGCCGAGACGCGCCGCGCGGAACACGCGGAACACGCGGTGCCGCCGCGCGCGGCGCTCGCGCCCGGCGAACGGCCGCTCGCGTCGCCGGCGGTGCGCCAGCGCGCATGGGACATGGGCATCGAGCTGCGCTACGTGCGCGGCACCGGCGAAGCCGGGCGGATCCTGCATGCGGACCTCGATGCGTACGCACGCACGGGCGGCGGCGCGCCGCGCGGATCCCAGGCGCGCGGCTACGACGAGCGCAACGACGAAACCGACGTGCCGGTGATCGGCCTGCGGCGCGCGATCGCGCGCAAGATGCAGGAAGCGAAGCGCCGCATTCCGCACTTCAGCTACGTCGAGGAGCTCGACGTCACCGAGCTCGAATCGCTGCGCGCCGAGCTGAACCGGCGCCACGGCGACACGCGCGGCCGGCTCACGCTGCTGCCGCTGCTGATTCGCGCGATGGCGATCGCGTTGCGCGACTTCCCGCAGATCAACGCGCGCTACGACGACGAAGCCGGTGTGGTCACGCGCTACGGCGCGGTGCACGTGGGCGTCGCGACGCAGACGGACGGCGGTCTCACGGTGCCGGTCCTGCGTCATGCGGAAGCGCGCGACGTGTGGTCGATCTCGGCGGAAATCGCGCGGCTCGCCGACGCGGTGCGCGCGAACCGCGCGCAGCGCGACGAACTGACCGGCTCGACGATCACGATCTCGAGCCTCGGCGCACTCGGCGGCATCGTGTCGACGCCGGTCATCAATCATCCCGAGGTCGCAATCGTCGGCGTGAACCGGATCGTCGAGCGACCGATGATCCGCGACGGCGCGATCGTCGCGCGCAAGATGATGAACCTGTCGTCGTCGTTCGACCATCGCGTCGTCGACGGCGCGGATGCGGCCGAATTCATCCAGGCCGTGCGCGGGTTGCTCGAGCGTCCGGCGCTGCTGTTCGTGGAGTGAGCGCGATGAAGAACGAACACACCACGTTGCTCGTGATCGGCGGCGGGCCGGGCGGTTACGTCGCTGCGATTCGCGCGGGGCAGCTCGGCATTCCGACGGTGCTGGTCGAGCGCGAACGGCTCGGCGGCACGTGCCTGAACATCGGCTGCATTCCGTCGAAGGCGCTGATCCATGTCGCCGATGCGTTCGAGCAGGCGTGCGGTCAGGCCGGCGAAGGGATGCTCGGGATTCGCGTGCGCACGCCGGAGATCGACATCGCGAAAAGCGTCGCGTGGAAGGACGGCATCGTCGAGCGGCTCACGCGCGGGGTCGGCGCGCTGCTGAAGAAGCACGGCGTGCGCGTGTTGCACGGCGATGCGCGCGTCGTCGACGGCAAGACGGTCGACGTCGTGGCCGGCGACCACACGACGCGGATCGCATGCGAGCACCTGTTGCTCGCGTCGGGTTCGGAACCGGTCGCGCTGCCGTCGATGCCGTTCGGCGGCCACGTCGTGTCGTCGACCCAGGCGCTGTCGCCCGCGTCGTTGCCGAAGCGGCTGATCGTCGTCGGCGCCGGGTACATCGGGCTCGAACTCGGATTCGTCTATCGCAAGCTCGGCGTCGACGTCGGCATCGTCGAGGTGGCCGAACGCGTGCTGCCCGCATACGACGCGGAACTCGCGAAGCCGGTCGCCGATTCGCTCGCGCGGCTCGGCGTCGGGCTCTGGCTGGGCCACAAGGTGCTGGGCCTCGCGAGCGACGGCGCGGTGCGCGTGCAGGCACCCGACGGCGCGGAGAAGACGCTGCCGGCCGATCGCGTGCTGGTCGCGGTCGGCCGCCGGCCGCGCGTCGACGGCTTCGGGCTCGAATCGCTGCCGCTCGATCGCAATGGCCGCGCGCTGCGCATCGATGACGAATGCAGGACGTCGATGCGCAACGTATGGGCGATCGGCGACGTCGCCGGCGAGCCGATGCTCGCGCATCGCGCGATGGCGCAGGGCGAGATGGTGGCCGAGCTGATCGCCGGACGCCGCCGCAAGTTCACGCCGGCATCGATCCCGGCCGTGTGCTTCACCGATCCCGAGGTCGTCACGTCCGGCTGGTCGCCCGACGACGCGAAGGCGGACGGCGTCGACTGCATCAGCGCGTCGTTCCCGTTCGCGGCGAACGGCCGCGCGATGACGCTGCAGGCGACCGATGGCTTCGTGCGCGTCGTCGCGCGGCGCGACACGCATCTGATCGTCGGCTGGCAGGCGGTCGGGCGCGGTGTGTCGGAACTGGCCGCGGCGTTTTCGCAGTCGCTCGAGATGGGCGCGCGGCTCGAAGACATCGGAGGCACGATCCACGCGCATCCGACGCTCGGCGAAGCGATGCAGGAGGCGGCGTTGCGCGCGCTGGGGCATGCGTTGCATGTGTGATCTCCGCGTCGTTGTTCATATCGATCGAAGCCCCGCCACGGCGGGGCTTTTTTGTGTGCGCGGGTTACGGGCGCGGCCGTTCGACCGTCCGCCGCAGCTGAAGGGCATCGCGACGCTGCTGAACACGAGCGAGCACAGGCTCACGCGCCGGCTGCAGGAAGAGGGCGCATGCTTCGGCGACATCTCGAATGCGGTGCGCAAGACGCACGCGCAGGCGCTGGTCGCCGAAGGGCGGTTGTCGATCAAGGAAAATCGCGGCGGAACTGGGGTTCAGCGACTTGTCGCCGTTCTCGCAGGCGCACAAGCGCTGGACCAGCGTCGCGCCGAGCGTGTCGTGGCTGGCGGGAACGCGCTCGTAGCGGGCGGGATGCGGGTTGCGGTTGACCCTCCCGCGCGGACCGTTCATCGTGTCGGTTCCACGCCGATTCACCGGCCTCACACGGAATGACTTGCCATGAAACTGTTGCTCGTCGGCGCGACCGGACTCGTCGGGCGTCACGTCCTTGAAGCCGCGCTGGCCGATGCGCGGGTGGACCAGGTCGTCGTGCTCGCGCGCCGGCCGTTGTCGCCGCATCCGAAGATGCGCGCGCTGGAGGTCGACTTCGATCATCTGCCCGAGGCGGCCGACTGGTGGCAGGCCGACGCGGTGATCTGCACGCTCGGCACCACGATGCGCGTCGCGGGCTCGCAGGCCGCATTTCGACGCGTCGATCACGACTATCCGCTCGCGGTTGCGCATCTCGCGCATCGGTCCGGCACGCCGACCTACGTGCTGAATTCCGCGCTCGGCGCCGATCCGGGCTCGCGCATCTTCTACAACCGCGTGAAGGGCGAGGTCGAGCGCGCGCTCGCGGGCATCGGGTTCGCGTCGCTGACCTGCGTGCGACCGGGCCTGATCGGCGGCAGCCGCGACGAATTCCGGTTCGGCGAACGGATGCTGGTGCTTGCGTTGAGCGTCGCCGGGCCGCTGCTGCCGCGGAAGTGGCGCGTGAATCCCGCGCCGCGCATTGCCCGCGCGCTGCTCGACGCCGCGCTCGAGGCGCGCCCGGGCGTGCATGTGATCGGATCGGAACGGTTGGCCTGAACCGGAACGGGCGACGACGCGCTGCCGGCGGCACGGATGAACGAACGGACGGCCCGCGCCGGCTGTTCGCGCACGACGCCGTCGAGCGGGCCGAACTGCTGTAAGACTGTTTCGTCACACCACGCAATGGCGGACAAGTGGCTGCACGCTGACCTACGATGAAGACATCGCGTCCATCGTCTGCCCAACCGTGTGCACCCACTACCGCGCCCCTGATGAAGACCCGGGTATCAGCGAGCTGAGGATCGGCATCGGCGACCTGTTTCGTCGCGCTCCGTGGGAGCCCGACGTCTATCCGGATTACGCGGCACCCATCGCGCGTGCCGACGGTGACGGCCTCGCGGTCGTTCGCGCGGTGTTCGGCTTCTGGCCGAAGTTCATGCAGCCCGAGCGTCTCGACGAGAACGGCCGTAAGCGAAAGAAGCTCGATACGGTGAACGCGCGCGCGGAAACGATCGGTTCGTCGCGACTCTACGGCAACGCCTGGCGCAACGGCCAGCGCTGCCTGATTCCAGTGCGCTGGATCTTCGAGCCGTGCTACGAAACGGGCCGCAACGTATGGCACCGGATCGGTGTCGACGGCTGGCAACCGTGCTGCGTCGCCGGCCTCTGGCGGCGTTACGAAACCGCCGATGGCCATGAGTGCATCGGCATGACGATGCTCACGGTCAATGCCGACGATCATCCGGTGTTCGCGCGCATGCATCGGCCCGGCGACGAGAAGCGGGGCGTCGTGATCCTGCGTCGCGACGACTACGACGAATGGCTGCATGCGCGCGACGTCGAGGCTGCGCGGCGCATGCTGACGCTCCTTCCCGCCGGGGACATGGTCGCCGCATCCGATCAGGTGTCGCCCGCTGGCACCTGAGGTTTCGTTTTCCCTGCATTTTTCATGCGTTCAACTGACGCATCCGGCCGCCGGATGTGCTCGGCTTTCCCGGGCGATATGCAAAACTGCCAGACACCGGGTAATCACCGATATCAGCCATGTTGTATATACAAGATGATCCGCTGGCACTCTCGGCGCGGGTCGTGCCGGCTGCGCGCCCGCGTGCGGACCTTGCGTGGCGCGTGCCCCGGCGATCCACGGCGCGCCGCACCCGACGAGTCGGAGGGGCGGCTCGGCACGTTCCCCGTCTCGTCCAAACCATTTGCGATCCTCAGTATCCTGGAGATTTTCCCGTGTCGACGAATCCCAATGGAAAAGCCGGTGGTCTGATCGAGGTACGCTCGATCGATTTCATTCCCGACGCCGAACGCCACGGCGGCCTGCTGAGCCAGTTCACGCTGTGGCTGTCGGCGAACATGCAGATCACGGCCATCGTCACGGGGGCGCTGGCGGTCGTGCTCGGCGGCGACGTGTTCTGGTCGCTGGTCGCGCTGCTGCTCGGCCAGTTCGTCGGCGGCGCGGTGATGGCGTTGCACGGCGCGCAGGGGCCGCAACTCGGCTTGCCGCAGATGATCTCGAGTCGCGTGCAGTTCGGCGTCTACGGCGCGATGATCCCGATCGTGCTCGTGTGCCTGATGTACATCGGTTTTTCCGCCAGCGGCTCGGTGCTCGCCGGGCAGGCCGTCGCGCAACTGCTGCACGTCGACGACGCGGCCGGCATCCTGCTGTTCGCGGCCGTGATCGTCGTGCTGACGGTGTTCGGCTATCGTGCGATCCACTTCGTTGGCCGGATCGCGAGCGTGATCGGCATCGTCGCTTTCGTCTACATGTTCGCGCAGCTGTTCGCGAACCACGACGTCGGCGCGCTGCTCGCGAACCGGCACTTCTCGCTCGCGAGCTTCCTGCTGTCGATGTCGCTGTCCGCGTCGTGGCAGATTGCGTTCGGCCCGTACGTCGCCGATTATTCGCGCTACCTGCCGCGCTCGACGTCGTCGGTCGCCACGTTCCTCGCGGTTGGCCTCGGCTCGGTGATCGGCGCGCAGGCGGCAATGGTGTTCGGCGTGTTCGCGGCCGCGCTGGCCGGCAGCCAGTTCGCGCACCATGAGGTGTCCTATATCGTCGGCCTCGGCTCGACGGGCGCCGTGGCTGCGTTGCTGTATTTCACCATCGCGTTCGGCAAGGTGACGGTGACGGCACTCAACGCGTACGGCAGCTTCATGTCGATGGCGACGATCGTCAGCGGTTTCCGCGGCAAGGGCGCGGTGTCGTCACGCAGCCGTCTCGCGTACATCTTCGGGATGATCTGCGTGTCGACGCTGATCGCGCTCGCCGGCCGCCATTCGTTCCTGAAGGAATTCACCGCGTTCATCCTGTTCCTGCTCGCGTTCTTCACGCCTTGGAGCGCGATCAACCTGGTCGACTATTACTGCTTCACGCGCTCGCGCTACGATGTGCCGGCGCTGTCCGATCCGGACGGCCGCTATGGCCGCTGGAACGTGATGGCGATCACGATCTACGTGGTCGGCATCCTCGTGCAGCTGCCGTTCATGTCGACGCATATCTACACGGGCCCGCTCGTCGACGCGCTCGGCGGCACCGACATCTCGTGGATCCTCGGCCTCGTCGTGCCGGCCGTGCTGTACTACTTCGGTGCGCGTGCATCGCGACGCAGCATCCCCGAGCGCCTGATCCTGCCGCTCGAACGCGGCGAGGTTCAGCACTGAACTGACTGGCGCATCGCGTCGCCCGCGTGCCGGCAGGCAGCCGAGCTGTTCGTGCCGGTGCGGGCGTTTCCCAATTGCGGTGCCGCTTACCGCCGCCGTGCGGATCGCCGTGTGCTTACGAACGCGCGGCGACCGGCGCGCGGCGGCGCTGGATCATCTGCAATGCGACCAGCGCGAGTCCCGCCGCGGCGATCAGCCCGCCGACGAGCGGCACTGCCCCATAGCCGAAGCCGGCCGAAATCGCCGCACCGCCGGCTGCCGCGCCGAGCGCGTTGCCGAGATTGAACGCGCCGATGTTGACGGCCGAGGCGAGGCCCGGCGCTTCGTGTGCGGCACGCATCACGCGCATCTGCAGCGGCGGGACCACCGCGAACGTCGCGACACCCCAGACGAGCAGCGTGACCGCGGCACCGACATGCGTGCGGGCGAGCAGCGAGAACGCTGCCATCGTCATGATCAGCAGTACGAGGAAGCCGATGAGCGTGCCGTCGAGCGAGCGATCGGCGAGGCGGCCGCCGGCGATGTTGCCGATCGAGAAGCCGACGCCGATCAGCACGAGCATCGCGGTGACGAAGCCGGGTGTCGCGCCGGTCAGGTGTTCGAGCGTCGGGGCGACATACGTGTACAGCGTGAACATCGCGCCGGCGCCGAGCACCGTGGTCCCGAGCGCGCCGAGCACGACGGGGCGCGTGAGCACGGACAGTTCGGCGCGCAGGTTCGGCATCTTGCTGGCTGCGCCCTTCGGCAGCGCGGCCAACAGGCCGGCGATCGCGATCAGGCCGAGCGCCGCGGTTGCCGCGAACGACATGCGCCAGCCGATCATCTGGCCGAGCCAGGTCGCGGCCGGCACGCCGCCGACGTTCGCGATCGTGAGGCCCATGAACATCGTCGCGACCGCGCTGGCCTGCTTTTCACGCGGCACGAGGCTCGCCGCGACCACCGAGCCGAGCCCGAAGAATGCGCCGTGGTTGAGGCTCGTGACGAGCCGCGCGAGCAGCAGCGTCGTGTAGTCCGGCGCGACGGCCGACAACAGGTTGCCGATCGTGAAGATCGACATCAGCGCGATCAGCGCCGAGCGATGCGACCAGCGCGCGAGCAGCAGCGTCATCAGCGGCGCGCCGACCATCACGCCGATCGCATACGCGCTGATCAGCATGCCTGCCTGCGGAATCGACACGTGCACGCCGTCGGCGATCACGGGCAAGAGGCCCATCGGCGAGAACTCGGTCGTGCCGATGCCGAAGGCCCCGGCGGCGAGCGCCAGCAGCGGCAGCGCGGCGCTGCCGCCCGGGCGGGAAGGGGAAGAAGTCGTGCTGTTCACGCGATGAGCTCCTGCAAGCATTGGGCAACGGCACCGGGCCATTGCGGACAGGGTGAAGTGTGCCTGCATTACTTTTGCGGAAAAAGCCGCGCTCCGGCGAAATTATCTTGATTCGATATCAATAATCCGGAGTCGAGTCGGCATACGCGTGCGGCCCGTGGGGAGCAGGTTTCAGCGATTCGTCGGCGCGGCTCGCCGTCGAAAAAAGCCCCGGTCACAGGGGGACCGTGACCGGGGCGAAAAGCATCCTCTCTTTGGCACGAGGGTTGGATGCGGGCGCAGTATATTTCGGGGCATAGGCTTTCGAACTGACGTTTAACGGCCTCTTTTGGTGCCAATTTAACAATTCCGACGTGACGGCGTCATTCGCCTTCGATCTGAAAGATTTTTCGTCGGTCCGAGCGGATGTTTAGTGCGCGATGACGGCGAAGCCGGCTGAATCCACGGCCATGCGACGAGGCGGAATCCACCGCCCGCGCACGGATGGCGCATGTCGGCGATCGATCATTCCGCCTGGCCGGCCGCGTCGCGCACCGCTTCGAGAAATCGCGCGACGACGGGTGACGCCGGAACCGCCGCACCGTCGAATACGAACTCGATGTCGAAGCGGCTCGCGAGTTCGTCGAGCGCGACGAGCCGGACCGTGCGCGGGCACGTCGGCGACGCGCTTTCCGGCACGAATGCGCAGCCCATGCCGGCCGCCACGAGACCGATCAGCGTCGGGATGTCGCTACCCACCTGCGCGATGCGCGGCGTGAAGCCGGCCTGTTCGCACTGCACCATCAGGAAGCGGTGGTGCGCGGCGGAGCGCTGCGCGTCGAACCAGACGAACGGTTCGTGTGCGACGTCGGCGAGCGTGCGCGGCGCGCGGAAGCGGCCGCCGGGCGGCGCGGGCATCGCGAGCACGAAGCGGTCGCTCAGCAGCCGCACGCCCGACAGATGCGGCGCTTCGTCTCGGCGCCACGCCATGATGCCGCCGTCGAGCTGGCCGCGCATCAGCGCTGCCGCCTGTTCGGCAGACAGCATCGGCGCGATCGATAGCTTCACGTCCGGACACGCGTCGCGAAACGCCTTCAGCACGTTCGCGACGACCGGCAGCGGCAGGCAGTTCGGCAGCGCGCCGAGGCGCAACTCGCCGAGCTGGCCGGACGCGCTGCGCAACGCGCGTTCGCGGCTGTCCTGCAACGTCGCGAGCAGGCCCGTCGCATCCTGCAGGAAACTCGCGCCGGCCGCCGTCAGCGTGACGCCCGTCGCGCGGCGGATCAGCAGCGGCGTGCCGATCGCATCCTCGAGCTCGCGAATCTGCCGCGACAGCGCAGGCTGGACGATGCCCGCCGCGCGGGCGCCGGCCATCACGCTGCCGGCCTGCGCGACGGCCACGAAGTAACGCAGGTGACGCAGTTCGATCTGGCGCATGCGGTGTCGACTCCGGTTGTCGGCCTTGATTCGGTGGATATGCCTGTCAAGCATAGCAAGTGCCATTCGATGGTATTGGAAAAGCATGGCGGGAGTGCCGTACGATGATCGAAATTGCCGGGCCCGTTCACGGGCCGCGTGCGTTCCCTTTGTCCCGACCGTGTCCCGCACCATGCCGCTTCATATCCAGACCCCCTATATCCGCTCGCAAATCGCGTCGCGCCGTCTCGGCAAGCACATCCGATTGAAGCTCGACGCGCTGCAGCCGTCCGGTTCGTTCAAATTGCGCGGCATCGGCGCGGTGTGCGAAGCGCGGCATGCGGCCGGCGCGCGCCGGTTCGTGTCGTCGTCGGGCGGCAATGCGGGCATCGCGGTCGCGTATTGCGGTCGCGAGCTCGGCGTGCCGGTGCTCGTCGCCGTGCCGGAAACCGCGTCGGCCCGCGCGCGGGCGCTGATCCGCGCAGAGGGCGCGGAGGTGGTCGTACATGGCGCGAGCTGGGTCGAGGCGAACGCTTACGCGCTGTCGGCCGTCGGCGCGCAGGACGCGTTCGTCCATCCGTTCGACGACCCCGTGCTGTGGCAGGGGCACGCGACGATGATCGACGAGATGGCGGCGGCCGGCCCGAAACCCGACGCGGTCGTGCTCGCGGTCGGTGGGGGCGGGCTGCTGTGCGGCGTCCTCGAGGGGCTCGCACGCAACGGCTGGCAAGACGTGCCGGTCGTCGCGGTCGAGACGGAGGGCGCGGACAGCTATGCGCGCTCGGTCGCGCAGGGGCATCCGGTCGAATTGCCGGCGATCACGAGCATCGCGACGTCGCTCGGCGCGAAGCGGCCGTGCGACGCGGCGGTCGAGTGGGCGAAGCGGCACGCGATCCATCCGGTCGTCGTGTCGGATGCGCAGGCGGTGGCTGCGTCGCTGCGGTTCGTGGACGAGCACCGGATCGTCGTCGAGCCGGCGTGCGGCGCCGCGCTGGCCGCGCTCGAACAGTCGGTGCCGGTGCTTGCTCGTGCGTCGGATATCGCGGTGATCGTGTGCGGCGGCGTGACGGCGACGGCCGAGCAGTTGCAGACGCTGAACGCGACGTTGCAGTAACGCGGTGGCGCGCGTGCCGCGGCGCAGCCGGGCGGAGATGCGGGCGAAGACGTAACGACGGCGTGATCGCGCGGCGGGAATGATCGGGGGCGTCCGAGGACCCGGGATTCATGTGGTCCGCGCGACGGGTTGCACTCGATCGCCGGTCACGTTACGGCGCGCATGCGCAACCGGCCTTCGGGTGTACGACGATCACGTGGCGCGGCGGGGAAGGGCGCACATGGCGCGCCGCGCGCGACGGGCGCACGACGCGGAGAGACGGTCGCGCGATCAGTTCGCGGACGGCGCGCTGGCACCGGTCGGTGCGGACGAGGCGACTGGATCGGCGGCAGCGGGCGCGGGCGCCTTGTCCGCCGATACCGGAGCAGCATTCGCGGGGGCAGGTGCCGAGGCTGCCGGGGCAGGCGCGGCCGATGCCGACGTTGGTGCAGTTCGCGTGGCAGCGGCAGGCGTCGATGCGGGCGGTGCCGAGGCAGACGCGGGCGTCCGAACGGAGGCAGGTGCCGAAGCCGAGATCGAAGCAGGCACAGCCGACGCGGGTGCCGGAGCGGATGCCGAGGAGGAAGCCGGGACTGCGGCCGAAGCCGACGCAGGTGCCGAAGCCGAGGCCGGCACGCCACCCCGCATCGCCGCCGGCGCGACCACGGCCGATGCCGCAGGCGAGGCAGGCGCGGCCGACATGCCCGAAGCCGGCGCGACGCCCGGCCCCGACAGCGGCACCGGCGCGGCGGGCGGCGTCGGCACGACCGGCGTCGTCATCTTCATCGGCTCGCCCTGCGGCGTCGGCGCGGGTTCGGGCAGTGGGGTGACGGGTTCCTTCTCGGCCGCCTTCACGGTCGCGCGGTCGCGGCGGGCCGGATCGATCTTCAGAAAATGCTCGACGAGATTGAAGAAGCGCTCATAGAACACGCCGGCGGGAATCGTCTCGCTGGCGGTCTTGACGAGCGCGTCGTCGCTCGACCCGATCGGCAGCGACAGCGAGCCGAACACGCTGAGCCCGACGCTCGCCGACGTATTCGACTTCTTCAGCGTGTAGCGGTCCTGCACCGCGTTCACGTACGCGATGCTCGACGAGCCGTCGGCATTCGCGTCGGCGCACACGACGTGAAACTCGATCACGACGTGCATGTCGTTGCTCGGCTGGAAATTCTTGCTGCCGTCGACCGCATCGTTGCGCGACGACGACACCACGTAGCCCTGGCTCAGCAGCGCGCGCCGCGCGGCCTCGCAGGACGCGTCGGATTTCGAGCGGAACGTGTGCGCGTACGGGCTGCTCGTTGCGTCGAACTGCTCCTGCTGGTAGATCGGCTTGGGCGGCGACGAGCACGCCGCCAGCACGGTCGCGGCCGCGAGCGCGCACGAAACGGAAAACAGGCGAAATCGGTTGTGCATGGCGTCTTTCAGAAGGCTCGGCGAGATGCGCGGGGCTGCGGGCGCAGCGGCGGGGCCGGTGCGATGCGCGTGGCAATCTCGTATGGCCGGGGCGTCATTATAGT
Organism: Burkholderia sp. AU33545; assembly: GCF_020419685.1. Lineage (NCBI taxonomy): Bacteria > Pseudomonadati > Pseudomonadota > Betaproteobacteria > Burkholderiales > Burkholderiaceae > Burkholderia > Burkholderia sp. AU33545. Next base: position 744,025 of record NZ_JAIZRQ010000001.1, read on the forward strand.
TTCGTTTGATGTCGCGCTCGCTTCAGGCGGTCGGCGCCGGCCGCGCGGCGGCGAGCAGTCGCGACGCCAGCGGGTGGTGTTCGCCGCGCCGCGAGCGGATCGCATGGATCTCCTCGGTCACGTCGCCCGCCCGGCCGAGCCGGCGCAGCCCGCGCAGCAGCGACGCGTCGTTCGCGCCGAGTTCGCTGAGCGGAAACACGCCGAGGCCGCGCGCCGCGAACACGGCCATCAGCGCGCTGTCCTCGAATTCCCCGGCCACGCGCGGCACGATCCGTTCCCGTTCCAGCCACAGGTCGAGGCGGGCGCGCAGCGCCGAGTGGGCGGTCGGCAGCAGCACCGGCAGCTCGGCGAGGCACTGCGGAAAGCGCTGCCGCGCAGCCGGCGTGACGAGTGCCGCGGGTCCGTACCAGTCGACCGGCGACGCGACGAGCCGCTCGCTCGTCACGCGCAGGTTCGACCCCGACGGCGCGCCCTGGCCCGCCAGCACGAGGTCGAGGTGATGCAGCGCCAGTTCCGCGAGCAGCGCGTCGTGCTCGCCCTCGTGGCACAGCAGCCGCAGCGTGGGCGTATCCAGCACGGGCGCGAGGATCGCGTGCGCGGCGAGCTTGGAGATGCCGTCGGCGAGCCCGACCGCGAGCCGCACAGTCGGCTGGCTGGCCGCCGCGCGCACTTCGTCGGGAATCAGCCGGCCCATCTCGAAGATGACCTCCGCGCGCGCATACGCGGCCTGGCCGGCGTCGGTCATCGCGACGCCGCGCCCGGCGGGGCGCAGCAACTGGTGGCCGAGCGACTTTTCCAGTTCGCGCACCTGCGCGCTGATCGTCTGCACGGCCATGTCGAGCCGCGCGGCCGCGCGCGCGAAGCCGCCTTCCTTCACGACGACCCAGAAATAGTACAGATGTCGGAAATTGAGCATCGGATCGTAATTTCGGAAAAACCGAACCAAAAATCAGATTATCTCTGATTTTTACGAAGTTCGTGGCGGCATATCATCTGGCTTTCCACTTTCGTATCGGCCCATTCATGGACTACCTGCTGACGCTTGCCGCCGACCCCGCCGTCTGGGCCGCGCTCCTCACGCTCGTCGTGATGGAAGTCGTGCTCGGCATCGACAACCTGATCTTCATCTCGATCCTCAGCAACAAGCTGCCGGAAGCGCAGCGCGCCCGCACGCAGCGTCTCGGTATCGCGCTCGCGCTCGTGATGCGCCTCGCGTTGCTCGGCAGCGTCGCGTGGATCGCGAGCCTCACCGAACCCGTATTCACCCTGTTCGATCACGCGTTCTCGTGGCGCGACATGATCCTGCTGTCGGGCGGCCTGTTCCTCGTGTGGAAAGCGACCACCGAGATCCATCACCACGTGTCGCACGACGGTGAAGGCGCGGGCGGTGCCGGCGGCGCGGCCGGCCTGACGATGTGGGCCGCGATCGGCCAGATCGTGATGCTCGACATCGTGTTCTCGATCGACAGCATCGTGACCGCGATCGGCATGACCGAACACGTGCCGATCATGTTCGTCGCGGTGATCGTCGCGGTGAGCGTGATGCTGTTCGCCGCGCAGCCGCTCGCACGCTTCATCGACCGCAACCCGACCATCGTGATGCTCGCGCTGTCGTTCCTGGTCGTGATCGGCATGACGCTGATCGCCGAAGGGTTCGGTTCGCACGTGCCGAAGGGTTACATCTACGCGGCGATGGCGTTCTCGGCCTTCGTCGAAGGCATGAACATGCTGGCGCGGCGTGCGAAGGCGAAGCGCGCGGCACGCACGCAAGGTCACTGAGCCACCGCGCGTGACGCCGGCTATGGCCGGCTCGCGCGCGTCACACGGAACCCGGACGACATTCGCCCGGAAAGGAGAGACGCGATGAAATGCCCTGTCTGCAAGACGCCCGACCTGCTGATGGCCGAGCGCCAGTCGATCGAGATCGACTACTGTCCCACCTGCCGCGGCGTGTGGCTCGATCGCGGCGAACTCGACAAGCTGATCGCCCGCGAAACCGATGACGCGCCGGCACGCCGCGACGCCGCGCCGGCGCCGTCCGATGCGCCCGCGCAGCGCGGTCGCGACGATGGCTGGGGGCGCGACGGACGCTCGCACGACGAGCGTTACCGGCACGACGGCCGGCGTCGCAAGAAGTCGGTGTTCGACCTGTTCGATTTCGATTGAAGCCGCCGGCGGCCGCCGCATGCCGCGCGTCGTGAAACAAGCCCCGCACAGGCGTTGCCTGGCGGGGCTTGTTCATCGTTGGTACGGCCTCGGGCAGTACCGGAGCGCGACGCTCATGCGTCTCCGGCTTTCACGTCGATACGGCGCGGGCGGGCCTCTTCGCGACGCGGAATCGTCAGCGTGAGCACGCCGTCGCGCAGGTTCGCGTCGATCCTCGACGTGTCGAGGTCCGCACTCAGCGCGAACGTGCGCACGAAGCGCGGCGCGCGAACTTCCGCATGCCGCACGCGCAACTCGGCCGGCGTGTCGATGCGCGCTTCGGCTTCGATCGTCAGCGTACTGTCGTGCACCTTCACGTCGAGGTTTTCCCGCGGCACGCCGGGCAGGTCGGCGCGCAGCGTGACGCACTGCGAATCTTCGACGATGTCGACGGCCGGCACGATCGCGGGCCGACGCGATGCGTCCTCGGCGGCGGCGGTAGCGCCAGCGGACGGGGTGCCGGGCTGGCGTTCGGTCAGGGTCTGGCTCGTATTCATGTCGTTCTCCTGAAGGTGATGCCGAGGTTACTGGACGGTGATGGCGCGCGGCTTCGATTCTTCGCGACGCCCGACGCGAATCAGCAGGCAGCCGTTTTGGTAGCGGGCGCTGACGTTGTCGGGATCGGCGTTCTGCGGCAGCTCGACCACGCGGCGGAACTTGCCGTGAAAGCGCTCCTGCGCATACGTGCGCACGTCGTCGCCGGCTTGCTGCGGCACGGGCTTGCGCTCGCCGCTGATCGTCAGCAGATCCTTGTCGATCGATACGTCGAAGTCCGCCGCGGCCATGCCGGGCGCGAACGCGACGATTTCGATCGTGTCGTCGGTGGCGCCGATGTTCAGCGCGGGGAACGCGCTCGGCCGGCCCTCGCGGATGCCGGTCGGAAGCCCGCCGAACAGGCCCGCCATCTGGCGCTGGACGCGGGCGAATTCGTCGAACAGGTCGTTGCCGAAATAGAGATCGCTCATGATGGTCCTCCTGCACGTGAAGCGCGGAATACGCGACGGGCGTTGACGACAAGGTGCCGCGCGGTTTTCCGCGGGATTGAAACGGGGCGGCGCGCGATACCGGCACTGCCCGGCACCGCGTAATTAGAGGCCGTCGAAACGTATTTCAAGAGGGAAATCGCACGTTGCATCGCCGCAGCGCGACGCCGCGAATCGATGCGACAATCCCCGCGCATCAACTGACCACGGAAACGGGACGCACATGGACATTCAACGTATCGCGATCGTCGGCACCGGCGTGATCGGCGCGAGCTGGACGGCTTTCTATCTGACGCAGGGTTTCGACGTCGTCGCGACCGACCCGGCGCCGCAGGCCGACGTGCGGCTGCGCGACGCGCTGGCTGCGTTTCTCGGCGAGCGCGCCGCCGAACTTGCCGCGCGGCTGTCGTTCGATGCCGATCTCGTGCGTGCACTGGACGGTGTCGACTTCGTGCAGGAGAACGGCCCCGAGCGGCTCGACCTGAAGCGTGCGCTGTACCGGCAGATGGACGACGTGCTGCCCGCGCACGTGCCGATCGCGTCGAGCTCGTCGGGCCTGAAAATGTCCGATATCCAGACCGCGTGCGCGAAGCATCCCGAACGCTGCCTGATCGCGCACCCGTTCAATCCGCCGCACCTGATCCCGCTCGTCGAGCTGGTCGGCGGCGACGCGACCGACTCGAGCGTGATCGCGCGCGTGAAGGATTTCTACGACGCGCTCGGCAAGCAGACGATCGTACTCAACAAGGAGATGACCGGCCACGTCGCGAACCGCCTCGCGGCCGCGCTGTTCCGCGAGGTGTATCACCTCGTCGGCGAAGGCGTCGTGAGCGTCGCCGATGCGGACAAGGCCGTCGCTTGGGGCCCGGGCTTGCGCTGGGGGCTGATGGGGCAGTGCCTGACCTATCACCTCGGCGGCGGCGCGGGCGGGATCGCGCACTTTCTCGAACACCTGTCGGGGCCGATCACGAGCTGGTGGGACGACCTCGGCACGCCGTCGTTCGATCCGGCCGTCGATCGCAAGTTGAACGATGAACTGCGCGCGATCCAGGGTGAGCATTCGATGCAGGAACTGGCGGCCGAGCGCGACCGGTTGCTCGTCGAGCTGATCGACGCGCGGCGCCGCAGCTTCCTGCCCTGATCCGGGCGCGCCGGCGCGGCTGCGCCGGCTATTGCTGCGACATCGCCTGGCGGGCCGGCGGCGTCTGGGCCAGCCAGGCGGGGCTCGCGGCCTGCACGAGTTCGCGATTGCGCGCGCGCGTCGCAGCGTTCGGCGGGTAGTTGCCGTCGTTCGTCGGCAGTTCGCCGTCGAGATAGGCCTGCTTGAGCTGGTCGATGACTTCCGCGCGGGTCAGCCCCGGTGTGGGGGCCGACGCATCGGTCTGGGCAAAGGCGGGGGACAGCAGGGCGGCTGCAGCGGTCGCGACGGCGAATCGCAGGACGTTCTTCATGGTGGGCTCCGATCAATGGGACGGGGTACCGGAGGCGCGCGGCGAGGTGCGATGCGTTCCGATGGGAGCCCATTGTCGCGAGCGGGTGCTGCGCGGACGATGACGCGTTCCGGGCAACGCTGTCAGGTGCGACGGACGCGCCCGGGTGCGGCCGGGCGCGCGGTGCCGCTACAGCTCGGCCGCCGCCGTGATCAGCGTGGCTTCGAGCGCGAGCGTCGAGCGCGACGCGGCCGCCGGGCGGTCGATCACGTATTCGAGTTCGCCGAGTTCGGGCAGCCCTGCGTCGAGCCGCGCGAGCCCGGCCGGAATCACGTAGCCGGCGAAGGCGCTGACGCCGAGCCCCGCGCTCGCGGCCGCGCGCAGCACCGCGATGCTGCTGCTCACGACGGCGATCCGGTACGGGCGGCCGACCGCCTCGAGCGACTCGAGCACGCGGCGGCGCGATACGCTCGGCTCCGGATGCATCGCGAGCGGCAGCACGGCCTCGTGGCCGGTGATCCGCGAATCGGGGCCGGTGCACCAGTACAGCGGCTCGCTGCGGATCACGCGGCCGCGCCGGCTGCCGGCGATGCGTTTCGCGAACACCAGATCGTGCCGGCCTTCGTCGAGCGCGTCGAACAGGTCGCCCGACAGCCCCGTCGAGATCGCAAGCTCGACGTCCGGATTGCGCTGCACGAAGCTCGCGAGCGCGGCCGTCAGGTGCGCGGACGCGAAATCCTCCGACATTGCGAGCCGCACCTTGCCCGACAGCGGTGGGCCGCACACCGACGTGACGGCCTCGTCCATCAGCTCGAGGATGCGCACCGCGTAGCGGAACAGCGCGTCGCCGTGCTGCGACAGGTGCACGTTGCGCGTGTCGCGCTCGAACAGCGGCCGGTCGAGCAGCTCCTCGAGGCGGCGGATGTGCTGGCTGACGGTCGACTGCGACAGGCTCACGCGCTCGGATGCGGCGGTGAAACTGCCGGACTGGGCGACGGCAACGAAGCTGCGCAGCAGCTCAGGCGGTAACGGGCGCATTGCTAAATCCACTGAATCGGTTTCGACAACTTCATAAATGGCCGGATTATGCGGCGCTAGTATCGGATCACGCGCCGGTGCGGCCTCTGCGAACGGGGCCGCCGGACGCGTAGCCCGTGTCGCGCCGCCGGCTGCATCGGTCAGTCTAAGCCATCCGGCGTCCGGCCCGAAACCGCATCATCCCATCGACCCCGAGAACGTGCTCGCACGACGAGCCGCCGGGCCGCGGCGCACCGCCGCAGGAGACAGACAGTCCGCCCGGGATCGGCGTGCGGGCCTGACTCCCGCACGCGTTCGGCGCCCGTCACGAAGAGACTGGAGACGACTCATGATCATCTACGGAACCGCGCTGCTGGCGTTCTGCCACCTGGCCGGACTGTTCCTTGGCGACCTGCTTGGCACCGCGATCGGCGTGAAAACCAACGTCGGCGGCGTCGGCATCGCGATGCTGCTGCTGATCTGCCTGCGCCTGTGGCTGCATCGCCGTGGCTGGCTGCCGAAGGAGACCGAGGCCGGCGTCGGTTTCTGGGGCGCGATGTACATCCCGGTGGTCGTCGCGATGGCCGCGAACCAGAACGTCGTCGCCGCGCTCAAGGGCGGCCCCGTCGCGCTGCTGGCCGCCATTGGCGCGGTCGCGATCTGCGCATGCTGCATCGCGGTACTCGTGCGCACCGGGCGCGACGACACGGCCTTCGCGGGCGTGCCGCAATTCGAAGAACAGTGACGGAGGCCACCATGTTGCAGATGCTCGAAAAAACCGTCGCCCACAACGGGCTCGTCGCATCGTTCGCGCTGGTCGGCCTGATCATGTGGCTGTCGTCGATCGCGTCGCGCAAGCTCACGTTCGGCCGCGTGCACGGCTCCGCGATCGCGATCGTGATCGGCCTCGTGCTCGCCTATGTCGGCGGCGCATTCACCGGTGGCGAGAAGGGGCTGGCCGACGTCAAGCTGTTCGCCGGTATCGGCCTGATGGGCGGTGCGATGCTGCGCGATTTCGCGATCGTCGCGACCGCGTTCGAAGTGCAGCCGGCCGAGGCGCGCAAGGCCGGCCTCGTCGGCGTCGTGTCGCTGCTGCTCGGCACCGTGCTGCCGTTCATCGTCGGCGCGTGCATCGCGCGCGCGTTCGGCTATACCGACGCGGTCAGCATGACGACGATCGGCGCGGGCGCCGTCACCTACATCGTCGGGCCCGTCACGGGCGCGGCGATCGGTGCGAGCTCCGACGTGATCGCGCTCAGCATCGCGACCGGGCTCGTGAAGGCGATCATCGTGATGGTCGGCACGCCGGTCGCGGCCAGCTTCATGGGCCTGAAGACGCCGCGCTCCGCGATGATCTTCGGCGGCCTTGCCGGCACCGTGAGCGGCGTGAGTGCGGGGCTTGCCGCGACCGACCGCCGGCTCGTGCCGTATGGCGCGCTGGTCGCGACGTTCCATACCGGCGTCGGCTGCCTGCTCGGGCCGTCGGTGCTGTTCTTCACGACGCGCGCGCTGGTCGGCGCGTGACCGCACATGGCCCGTCGCGCGCGGGCCGCATCCATCGCGGCGTCCTCTGAGTCGCATTCGTCAACATCATCAATCGGCGGCGGCGCCAGGCTTAGAATGCCGCTGAACCATCGAAGCGGGAGAACTGTTCATGACGGGATGGAATCACGCGCGGCAGGCGCGCGATGCACGCCTCGCGGCCGGCGCAGCCTTCGCGCAGGGCAAGCGGGTCGATGCGCGCGACACCGTCGCGTTGCTGGAAGCAGTGCTGCGGCCTGGCGATCGCGTGTGCCTCGAAGGCGACAACCAGAAGCAGGCCGACCTGCTCGCGACGGCGCTCGCCGACGTCGACAGCGCGAAGATCCACGACCTGCACATGGTGCAGTCGGGCGTCGTGCTGCCCGAGCATCTCGACGTGTTCGAGCGCGGCATCGCGAAGCGGCTCGACTTCGCGTATTCGGGCCCGCAGTCGCAGCGGATCGCGAAGCTGCTGTTCGGCGGCAAGATCGCGCTCGGCGCGGTGCACACGTATCTCGAACTGTTCGCGCGCTACTTCATCGACCTCACGCCGCATGTCGCGCTCATCGCGGCGGTCAGCGCCGACGCCGACGGCAATCTCTATACCGGCCCGAACACGGAAGACACGCCGACCGTCGTCGAGGCCACCGCGTTCAAGGACGGCATCGTGATCGCGCAGGTCGACCGGATCGTCGACAAGGTGCCGCGCGTCGACATCCCGGGCGACCGCGTGCATTTCGTCGTCGAGGCCGGCCGGCCGTTCTACGTCGAGCCGCTGTTCACGCGCGACCCGGCCGCGATCACCGAGACACAGATCCTGACCGCGATGCTCGCGATCAAGGGCATCTACGAACCGTACGGGATCAAGCGCCTGAATCACGGGATCGGCTTCAACACGGCCGCGATCGAGCTGCTGCTGCCGACCTACGGCGCGAAGCTCGGGCTCAAAGGCAAGGTCTGCACGCACTGGGCGCTCAATCCGCACCCGACGCTGATTCCCGCGATCGAATCGGGCTGGGTCGAGCAGATCCACTGCTTCGGCTCCGAAGTCGGGATGGACGACTACATCCGCGCGCGCTCCGACGTGTGGTTCACGGGCCCGGACGGCTCGCTGCGCTCGAACCGTGCGTTCTGCCAGACCGCCGGCCTTTACGCGTGCGACATGTTCATCGGCTCGACGCTGCAGATCGACCTGTCCGGCCATTCGTCGACGGTCACCGCCGAGCGGATCGCCGGTTTCGGCGGCGCGCCGAACATGGGCAGCGACGCGCGCGGCCGCCGCCACCCGAGCGAGCCGTGGCTGAAGGCCGGCGCGGAAGCCGACCCGGACACGCCGGCGGCGCTCAGGCGCGGCCGCAAGCTGGTCGTGCAGATCGGCGAGACCTTCGGCGACAAGAACGTGCCGATGTTCGTCGAGAAGCTCGATGCGCTGAAGCTCGCCGACAAGCTGCAGCTCGACCTCGCACCGATCATGGTCTACGGCGACGACGTCACGCACATCGTCACCGAGGAAGGGATCGCGAACCTGCTGATGTGCCGCGACAAGGACGAACGCGAGCATGCGATCCGCGGCGTGGCCGGCTATACGGAAGTCGGCCGCGGCCGCGACCGCAGAATGGTCGAGCGCCTGCGCGAGCGCGGCGTGATCCGCCGCCCGGAAGATCTCGGCATCGATCCGCTCGACGCCGACCGCCGCTGGCTCGCCGCGCGCTCGATCAAGGATCTCGTGCACTGGTCGGGCGGCCTGTATGCGCCGCCGGCCCGGTTCCGCAACTGGTGAGGAAGAGGGCATGGAACAGTTGAACTATCGCTTCACCGCGCGCGGGCGTGCGCGGGGCGAACTGGCCACCGCGCTCGTTGGCGTGGTCGCGTCCGGCAATCTCGAGGTGCTCGTCGAGCGCGTGCTGCCGGGCAACGAATGCGAGATCGACATCCGCACTGCGGCGGTCGGTTTCGGCGCGGTGTGGCAGGCGGTGGTGTCGGACTTCGTCGAACGGCGCGCGCCGGGCGGCCTGAAGCTGTCGATCAACGACGGCGGCGCGCGGCCGGACATGGTGTCGCTGCGGCTCGCGCAAGCCGTGCGCGCGATCGAGGGGGACGCATGATGACCGACGCGATCCACGACGCACCCGCGTTCGTCGCGAACGCCGCGAGCTGGTACGAAGCGTCGGCGCGCCAGCGCGTCGACGGACTGCTCGACGCGGGCAGCTTCACGGAATTTCTCGGGCCGGGCGAGCGTGTGACGAGCCCGCACTTGCCGCTGTTCGACCTGCCGCAGCAGTTCGACGACGGGATGGTGGTCGGCCACGGCCGGCTCGGCGGCCAGCCGGTGTTCGTCGCCGCGCAGGAGGGCCGCTTCATGGGCGGTGCGTTCGGCGAAGTGCACGGCGCGAAGCTCACCGGGTTGCTGCGCGCCGCGCGCGACGTCGGCAAGCCGGTACTGATCCTGTTCGACACCGGCGGCGTGCGGCTGCAGGAAGCGAATGCGGGCGAGCTCGCGATCGCCGAGATCATGCGTGCGCTCGTCGAGGCGCGCGCGGCAGGCGTGCCGGTGATCGGCCTGATCGGCGGGCGCGCGGGCTGCTACGGCGGCGGCGGGCTGCTCGCCGCGTGCTGCTCGGCGCTCGCGGTGTCCGAGCAGGGGCGCATCAGCGTGTCGGGGCCCGAGGTGATCGAGACCAACCGAGGTGTCGAGGAATTCGACGCGAAGGACCGCGCGCTGATCTGGCGCACGATGGGCGGCAAGCACCGTCGGCTGATCGGCACCGCGGATCGTTATGTGGCCGATACGCCCGATGCGTTTCGCGCGGCCGCGCTCGACCTGATCGGCCGTGCGCCGACATTCGATGCGGCGATGCTGCGTGCGGAGCAGGCGCGGCTCGAAGCGCGCGTCGAGCGGTTCGGCGCGTGCAGGGATGCGCTCGACGTGTGGCGCGCGCTCGGCGCGAGCGAGCCGGAAGCGATTCCCGGCATGTCCGACGATGAATTCGCGAAGCTCGCCGATCAACTGCAGGAGCAGAAATGACACGACCCCCACGCTCACTTGGTTCGCTGCCCCCCGAGGGGGTGCCTGCCTCCCTTGGGGTGGCCCGGCGGGAGGCAGCATGACGCTCGATGAAGTTCTGAATTCGCTGTTTCCCGAAGGCCATTCGATCAAGCGAAGCGGCGGCCTGTTGTCGGGCCACGCTGAACTGACCGGCACGCGCGTCGACGTGATCGGCGTCGCCGATCGCTTGCCGTTCGGCATCGACGAAGCCATCACGCTCGCATCGCACGTGCTCGACACGATCGAGCGTGGCGGCGGCACGCCGATTCTCGTGCTCGTCGACAGCGACAGCCAGCGGATGAGCAAGCGCGACGAACTGCTCGGCCTGAACGAAGGGCTGTCGCATCTCGCGAAATGCCTGATGCATGCGGAGCTTGCCGGGCACCGGACGATCGGCCTGCTGTACGGTCATACGGCCGCGGGCGCGTTCATCGCGACCGCGCTCGCGACACGCACGCTGCTCGCGGTGCCGGGTGCCGAGCCCGAGGTGATGGACCTGCCGTCGATGTCGCGCGTGACGAAGCTGCCGATCGACGTGCTGAAGGCAATGGCACGCTCGACGCCGGTGTTCGCGCCGGGGCTCGACAATCTCGTGAAGATGGGCGCCGTCGACGCCGTGCTCGATCCAGCCCGCGCGCTCGACGCGCAGGTCGGCGAATGGCTCGGCAAGCCGGCCGATCGCACCGATGGTCGTGCGGCGCGCGGCCGGCCGGTCGCGGCCGACGTCGCGCGGCGCGTCGAGGCACTCGCGCGTGCCGCACGCTGACACGCCGCTGCGACGCCACACGCTCGTCACGCTGACGGCGGCCGGGTGGCGCGCGGCATGCGCGCGCGATCCCGCGCTGGCGGCCGATCCGCTCGTGCACGCGTGGGCCGCGCGCGGCTGGCCGACGATCGTGCGCCGCGCGTCGCCCGACGAGGCCGATGCGCGGCGCGTGCCGCTCGGCTTGCCGCTGCCGCCTTCCGCGGGCAAACGGCGCATCGCACTGAACGTCGCCGCCGACGCGGTGGAGTCGGTCGGCCCGCTGCCCACGCTGGCCGACGTGCTGGCCGCTGCGCCCGACGCATGGCACGCGACGCTGCGCGAGCTGGATGCGCTTGGCGCGCGCTGCGGCGTGCAGGGTCGCGTGTTCGGCAGCCTCGCGTGGCAGGCGCTGACGGGCGAGCGCTATCTGAGCGCGTCCTCCGATCTCGACATCGTGTTCCCGCTGCCGGACGCCGCATCGCTCGCCGCGCTGCTCGACGGCCTGGCGGCACTCGACGCGCGCGCGCCGATGCGCATCGACGGCGAGCTGCTGCGCGACGACGGCGCGGGCGCGAACTGGCGCGAATTGCATGCGCGGCTGCCTGAAGTCGCGGTCAAGACGGCGATCACCGTCGAACTGATGTCCGCCGACGCATTCACGGGAGGCACGCGATGAGTGTATGGGCCGCCCGCCGGGCGGTGGCGCCGTCCGAGGCCGAGCGCATCGCAGAACTCGCCGAGCGCAGCCTCGTGCTCGAGATCGAGACATATCCGAAACCGGGCCTCGTCAGTCACGTCGACACCGGCAGCCATGCGGACATGGACGCCGCGACGTTCGCGCGCAGCGCGGCCGTGCTGCGGCCGTACTTCGCGGAACTCGCCGACGCCGGCGCGCGTGACGCGGATATGGCCGTGCTGCGCAAGATCGGGCTGCGCGCGGAACACGCGATGCTCGCGGCGACCGGCGGCGTCAACACGCATCGCGGCGCGATTTTCGGGCTCGGGTTGCTGTGCGCGGCCGCCGGCCGCCGCACGGTGCCCGGCACGGCGGCCCGCACGATGACGCTCGGCGCGTTCGTCGCGCAGCGGTGGGGCACCGAGATCCTCGGCGGCCCGCGGCTGCCCGACAGTCACGGCGAGCGCGCGAGCCGCCGCTACGGCGTCGGCGGCGCGCGTCGCGAGGCGGCCGACGGGTTCGCGACCGTGTACGGCGTCGGATTGCCGGCGCTGCGCAGCGCGCAGCGCCGCGTGCCGGACGATCCGGAGGCCGCGCGCGTCGACGCATGCTTCGCGCTGATCGCCGCGCTCGACGATACGAATCTGCTGCACCGGGGTGGGCAGGCCGGCCTCGATTTCGCGCGGGCCACGGCACGCGCATTCGTCGCCCGCGGCGGCATACGCGCTCGCGACTGGCGATTGCGCGCAGCGGCCGCACACCGCGCGTTCGTCGCACGCCGGCTGAGCCCGGGCGGCGCGGCCGACCTGCTGGCGATGAGCGTGTTCGTCGACGCACTCGAAGCGGCCGAGGAGGGGTGATGACGCTGGCGATCCTGTGTTCGGGGCAAGGCGCGCAGCGGGCGGACATGTTCGAGTTGACCGGCGCCGCGCCACAGGCTGATACGCTGTTCGAGCATGCGGGCCGGCTCCTTGGCGACGATCCGCGCGACTGGGTGCGGCATGCCCGACCGGACGCGCTGCGCGAGAACCGCGCCGCGCAGATCCTTTGCACGGTGCAGGCGCTCGCGGCGGCCGCGTTGCTCGATGCGGTGTGGCCGCGCAGGCGCTGTGTCGCGGGGTACAGCGTCGGCGAAGTCGCGTCGTGGAGCGTCGCGGGGATGATTGATCCGCACGACGCGCTGGATCTGGCCGACGCGCGCGCGCGCGCGATGGACGCCGCGAGCGGCGACGACGAACGGATGGCGTTCGTGCGCGGGCTGACGCGCGCGCAGCTCACGCAACTGTGCGACGGTCGCGATGCGGCGATCGCGATCGCCAATCCGGGCGACGCATTCGTGGTGGCCGGGCGGCAGGCCGACGTTGCCGCGGTGGCCGACGACGCGGCACGCGACGGTGCGCTGCGCGTCGCGCCCGTGTGCGTACGGATCGCGTCGCACACGCGCTGGCTCGCGTCGGCGGTGCCCGCGTTTCGCGCGTCGCTGGCTGGCGTGAACGTGCGCCGGCCGTTGCCCGGTACGCGGCTGTTTTCGGGGATCGACGGCGCGTCGGTGCTCGATGTCGGCACGGGGCTGGACAAGCTCGCGCGGCAGATCGCGGAGCCGGTCGAGTGGGCGGCCTGCCTGGCCGCGTGCGTCGAGGCCGGCGCGACCGCGTTTCTCGAACTTGGCCCGGGCCGAGCCTTGGCCGAGATGGCGGGCGGCGCTTATCCGGCACTGCCGGCACGCAGCGTCGCGGATTTCCGTTCGGTCGACGGTATCGCGAACTGGCTCGCGCGCGTCGCGCCCGGCTGACGGGCGGCGCGCGAGCGGCCCGGAAACGCCTGGAAATCCCGGCGAGATCGATTCCGGAACCGGCCCGCCAGGTGGTGGTTGCGCACCGGGTGTTGCGCCGGCGCAGCAGCGTCGCAGCAGGCGCTTGCCACGCGAATTGGCGTCGCTACAATGGCGCCCGCCATGAGACCAGCCGCCTTCCTCCTCGCCGTGCTTTGCTGCGCGGCGACCGCCCACGCCAGCCCGATTCCGTCCGATGCCGCATCGGTCGGCACGTACTTTTCGTATGACAATGCGGCGGCCGACGCGACCGTCGACCTGATCGGACAGGCGCAGCGCCGCGTGCTGCTGGCCGGCTACGCGTACGTGCCGCCCGCGGTCGCGGCGGCGCTGCGCGACGCGCGTTCGCGCGGGATCGAAGTGCGGGTCGTGCTGGTGCGTTCGCCGCGTGCAGGCAAGTACAGCGGCGCGGGTTATCTGAAATCGGCCGGCATCGACGTCGCGATCGATTCGCGGCACGGCGATCCCGCGCCGCGCTTCGTGATCGTCGACGACAGCGTCGCGCTGACGACGCTGTCCGACGGCGCGCCCGCGCACGCGGAAACGGTGAACGTGTTCCAGCGCGCACCGGAGCTCGCGCAGTCGTACGCGCAGTCGTTCTGGCGGCTGTACCGGCAGGCCGGCGGGCTCTGAGCGCCTGACGGCGGACCCGCCCGGGCAAACGCCACCCATCCTTTTCCCGCCGTAATCCGCATGCCGCGCGCGCCGGTATGACCCCGCTTGCATCGGCGCGTCCGATGAACCATGCTCGTTGAACAGGGTGCCGGTGCGCGCGTCGCGCATCCGGCGCAACGGGCAGGGAGCCATCGTGATCGAATGTTTTGCCGATCGCGCCGACGCGGGGCGCCGGCTTGCGCATGCGCTGCAGGACTATGCGGGGCGTCGCGACGTCGTCGTGCTCGCGCTGCCGCGTGGCGGCGTGCCGGTCGCATTCCCGGTCGCGCAGGCGCTGCGCGCGCCGCTCGACGTGCTGGTGGTGCGCAAGCTCGGCATGCCGTCCGATCCGGAATTCGCGATCGGCGCGATCGCGACCGGCGGAGCGATCCACCTGCAGCATTCGGCGATCCGCGCGATGGGCGTGACCGATGCGCAACTGGCCGACGTGATCGCGCGCGAGACAGCCGAACTGCAGCGCCGCGAAGCGTTGTATCGTGGCGCCCGGCCGCCGCTGCCGGTCGACGGCCGGATCGCGATCGTCGTCGACGATGGCGTTGCGACCGGCGCGTCGATGCGCGTTGCGCTGCAGGCGCTGCGCGAACGCCATCCCGCGCGCATCGTGGCCGCCGCACCCGTCGCGCCGGGCGGTGCCCGGCATGCGTTCGACGATCTGGCCGACGCGTTCGTGACGGTGTTGCAGCCGCTGTCGTTCCTCGGAATCAGCCAGTTCTACGCGCGTTTCGACCAGACCGGGGACGACGAGGTGCGTGCGCTCCTCGACGCGGCCCGCGCGCCTGACGACGACATCACGTCCGCCTGATACGGCGCCGGCGCGATCCCGGGCGAGCGGCTTCGGCCTGCACGAATACGCGCTGCAGCGCCGGATGGACTTCGCCGTGCCAGCGCGCGCCCGTGAACAACCCGTAATGATCGCAATCGTCGACATCGAGGCGCTGGCGCTCGCCGGCCTTGAGGCCGCGACACATGGCCAGCGCTGCATGCGTCTGGCCGATGCCCGTGACGGCGTCGCATCCGCCTTCGACCGTCAGAAGCGCGACGCCGCGCAGCGCGGCCGGCTCGACGCGCTGCCCGCCGACGTCCCACGTGCCGTTCGCGAGGCACATTCGATGAAACACGATATCGACGGTATCCAGGAAGTATTCGGCCGGCATGTCGAGCAGCGCCGTGTATTCGCGCAGCGCACGCCGCGCGTCCGCCAGCGCCGTCAGGTCGAAATGCGACGCCGCGCGCGCGTAGTCCTCGATCAGCGTCAGAAAGCGTTGCGGATACAGCAGCGCGATCTCGCCTTGCTGAAGATAGGTCGGAAACACGTGGCGGCCGCGGCCGGGGAAGCGGGGCGGCACAATGTCGATCAGGTGGCGGCGGCACCACGCGAGCGACCGGGACGCGGCGGTCGTGCCGAGCGTGGTCGGGTTGACGCGCGCGTCGAGCGGCCCGCCGATCAGCGTGATGCTCGCGGGCGGTGCGAGGCCGCGAGCGGCGCGCAGCGCAAGTGCGCCGAGCGCGGGAACGGTGGCCTGGCACACGGCGACGACGTGCAGCGGTCGCTCGTCGCGGGCGAGCGCGTCGACGAAGCCGTCGAGCGTCGCCACGTATTCGTCGAGCCCGAAGCGACCGGCCGCGAGCGGGACGTCGCGCGCATTGACCCAGTCGGTCACGCAGACGTCGCCGTCCGCGAGCAGCGCCTCGACGGTCTCCCGCATCATCACGGCCGCATGTCCGGCGAGCGGTGCGCACAGCAGCACCGTGCGCCGCGCGGCGTCGCGCGCGAAGCGTCGCAACTGGCAGAACGGCGTGCGCGCGACGATCCGCTCGTCGATCGCCGGGCGCCGGATCTCGAATCGCGGCGGCCCGGCGGCGGGCCCGAGGAGCGGCTCGAACAGGTCGTCGTAGCACGACGACGCGGCGTGCGCCAGCGTCGCGGCGGGCCATGCGTCGAACGCCTGGCGCGTCGCCGCGCGCCAGGCGCGCATCCATTCCCGCTGCTGCTCGACGACGGTGTACCACATGGCGAACCTTGGGGCGGAGGGGGCGTGAATCTGCATTATGGTCACTCTGGCCGCGCAGCGGGTGTCGGAAACGCGAACAGGCCCTAGGCGGCGACGCACGGCGCTGCTACAGTCGTCGGTCCCATTCCCTCAAGCGGAGCGTTCGCGATGAAGCTGATCGGCATGCTGGATTCCCCGTTCGTGCGCCGTGCCGCCATTTCGGCGAAGCTGCTCGACCTGCCGTTCGAACACGAGTCGATCTCGGTGTTCCGTCAGTTCGACCGGTTCCAGACATTCAACCCGGTCGTGAAGGCGCCGACCCTCGTGACCGACGACGGTGCGACGCTGATCGATTCGTCGCTGATCGTCGACTATCTCGACCATCGCGTCGCGCCCGAGCGGCGCCTGCTGCCCGACGCCGCCGACGCGCGGCTGCGCACGCTCGTGCCGGTCGGATTCGCGCTGGCAGCGGCGGAGAAGACCGTGCAGGTGGTGTACGAGCACGCGCTGCGGCCCGCCGAGAAGCAGCACGCGCCATGGCTCGAGCGCGTGCTGGGCCAGATCGAGGCCGCGTATGGCGAGCTCGAGCCGCTCGTCGCGGCCGCGAACGGCTGGCTCGGCGGCGCGCGCCTGCTGCAGTCCGACGTGACCGTCGCCGTCGCGTGGCGCTTCACGCAATTCATGACCGCCGATTACCCGGCGCTCGCACGGATCGATCCGGCCCGTTATCCGGCACTCGCCGCGCATTCGGCGCGGGCGGAAGCGCTGCCGGCGTTTGCCGAGACGCCGCTCGACTGAAGCCGGCGGCTGTCGCGTCGGCACGGGAGCGAGGGCGGCGGGCGGCGGGCGACGCGACCGGCGTGCGGTCCCGCCGGGACTCGTGCCGGCTTCCGGCACGGATCGAACCGGCCGCTATCGGCCGTCCGGTCGCCCGTTTTCGCCCGGCGCAGCGTCCGCAAGACGCCGCCGCGCGCCGTCCGTCTGGCGCTCCCGAACCATCCGCCGCCGCCCGCTCGGCCCCGTGCGCCAAAGGCCCGGCCGATTGTTCTCCGTCACTGACAAGTGACTTCGCATTCGCGCTGTTTATCCGGTTGCGGCCGATCCCTAGAATCCACTCCATCGAATAAGCATTGCCTGATGGAGCCGATGATGAGAGCGCTGATCGAATCGAGTCTGTACCACCCGTCCGTCGTGTTGCCGCTTGCCGCGCTGACGCAGCTGATGGTCGAGCGCGATTTCAATCTCGGCCAGGTCGGCCTGATCGTCGCGGCGCGCGGTGCGCAGGCTGCGGTGTCGCGTTCGCGGGCGCTGATCTTCTGCCGCCACTGCGAAGCGCACGCATGATCGCGCAGCCACCCAACAGATGAAAAAAAGCCCGGCCGGCGCAAGCCGGTCGGGCGGATCGGATTCGATCGGGCCCCGGCTTTTGCCGGGGCTTTTTCTTGGGCGAGGCTCAGGCGCGTACAGTCGACACGACGCCGTAAATCTCCGCATCGTCGTCTTCGCGCATCTGGCGCACCAGCTGGTGCGCCTCGCGGCGCGTCGCGACGGCCGGCGGCGAGCCCTTGAGCGGCTGGCGCGCGGTTTCGGCAAGCGCGACGACCGACACGATGCCGATCACGGCGGCGCCCATCATGTAGTACGCGGGCATCATCAGGTTATGGGTCACGTCGACGAGCCACGCGGTGACGAGCGGCGTCGTGCCGCCGAACAGCGACACCGACACGTTGAAGCCGATCGCGAGCGCGCCGTAGCGGATCTCGGTCGGGAATAGCGCCGGCAGTGCCGACGGCATCACACCGGTGAAGCACGACAGCAGCACGCCGAGGATCAGCAGGCCGCCGAACACCGACGCGGTGGTGCCCGTATGGATCAGCATCATCGACGGGATCGACAGCACGAGCAGGCCGACGCAGCCGGCCAGCATCACGGGCTTGCGGCCGATCCTGTCCGACAGGCGGCCGGCGGCGAGCGTCAGCGGCATCATCAGCACCATCACGATCAGCACCAGCACGAGGCTGTGCGATTCGTCGAAGTGCAGCGTCGACGACATGAAGCTCGGCAGGTACGACAGCACCATGTAGTCGGTCACGTTGAAGATCAGCACGAGACCGACGCAGAGCAGCAGCGCACGCCAGTTGCGCATCAGCGTTTCGCGGAAGCGCGCCTTCGGCACGGCCTTGTCCTGCGCTTCGCGCTCTTCGGCCTGGCGCTTGAACGCCGGCGTTTCCTCGAGCTTCATCCGGATGTAGAGGCCGATCAGGCCGAGCGGGCCGGCGATCAGGAACGGCACGCGCCAGCCCCACGACAGCAGCGCCTCCTGCGACAGCGATGCGGTCAGCAGCGCGACGACACCCGCACCCATCACATAGCCGATCAGCGTGCCGAACTCGAGGAAGCTGCCCATGAAGCCGCGGCGCTTGTCGGTCGAGAATTCGGCGATGAAGGTGGCGGCGCCGCCGTATTCGCCGCCGGTCGAGAAGCCCTGCACGAGGCGGGCGACGAGCAGCAGTACAGGCGCCATGATGCCGATCGACGCGTAGCTGGGGATCAGGCCGATCGCGAAGGTGCCGACGGCCATCATGATCATGGTGGCGGCGAGCACGCGCTGGCGGCCGATGCGGTCGCCGAGCGGGCCGAACACCATGCCGCCGAGCGGACGTACGAGGAATGCGGCCGCGAACGTGCCGAAGGTCGCGAGCAACTGCGCGGACGGGCTGCTGGAGGGGAAGAACACCTTGCCGAGCGTGACGGCGATATAGCTGTAGACACCGAAGTCGAACCATTCCATCGCATTGCCGATGGCCATCGCGCTGACGGCGCGCTTGAGCAGGCTCTGGTCGACGACGGTAATGTCGTCCGCGGCGAGTGGGGCCTCGCCGGACGACGTGGAGGAAGAAGCAGCGGTCGGGCTGACGTGTGTTGCGGTCAAGGTCATGCACTCCTTTGACTGCGCCGGAACGGGCGGGCCGTCCGACACGGTTTGCCGGCGAGCGCGATGTCGCGTGCTGCGCGTCGGGGCAGGCCATTTAAGCGCTTACTGCACATGAGGCGGTAAAGGGCCGGAAGGGACTGCTTCGACGCGGGCCCGATGGGCCGTCGCGACTGTGCGCTCATGAAGAATGGGCCGCGTGATGCAAGCGGCAGATGCCGGTGCGGACGGTGTCCGGCGTCCCGGCAAGCGCCCCGGAGGGGCAACGAAACGAGAAAAGCGGGCCTGTCGGGCGGGCTTTCCTGTGGATGCAATTTCGGTCGAAGCACCGGCCCGCAACGCGCGGACGGACTCCTTTCGAAATCGAATAGACAGATATTGAATGTTGAAACAGGCGACATGATAGCACGATGGCAGACGATCGTGCAAATTGCCCGGAATCCCCCGTCTGGCGGCGGTTCCGCCCGGGTCGCCTCCGGTATGATCGGCGGCGCGCGGCCCACCGGGCGGGTGGGGCGAATCTGCGAGGAAACGGATGACCGAACTGATCAGGATTGCGGCGCTGTTCGCCGTCACTGCACTGGCCGAAATCGTCGGCTGCTACCTGCCTTGGCTCGTGCTGAAGGGCGGCCGGCCCGTGTGGCTGCTGGTACCGGCAGCGCTGTCGCTCGCGTTGTTCGCGTGGCTGCTGACGCTGCATCCGAGCGCGGCGGGGCGCACCTATGCGGCGTACGGCGGCGTGTATATCGCGGTGGCGCTGATCTGGCTGCGGGTGGTCGACGGCATCGCGCTGTCCCGCTGGGATGTGGCTGGCGCGGTGCTTGCGCTCGGCGGGATGACCATCATCGCGCTGCAGCCGCGCGCGTGAGCGCGGCTGCAGGCGTCGGTCGGGAGATGCTGCGTCAGGCGGCTTTGGCGGCTTCGCCAGCATCCGCGTCGGCGGACTTGCGCCACACGCAGGTGCCCTTGACCGACTTGTCGAGTTCGTCGAGTTGGGTCTGGTGGGCGGCGAGTTCGTCGTCGCTCGCTGAGAGAACCGGCAGGTCGAGCGACGCGAGCGACACGCGCTGGCCGTTCGCGGCGCCACCGTCGGCGCCTGCGTCGTCGAGCATGTCGATCACGAGGCTGTCCTGGCCGCGCGTCATCGCGAGATAGACTTCGGCGAGCAGTTCCGAGTCGAGCAGTGCGCCGTGCAGCGTACGGTGCGCGTTGCTGATGCCGAACCGGTCGCACAGCGCGTCGAGCGAATTGCGCTTGCCGGGAAACATCTGCTTGGCCTGCACGAGCGTGTCGATCACGCCGCTGCAATGCTCGCTGAACGGCGGCAGGTCGAGCCGGGCGAATTCGGCGTCGAGGAACCCGAGGTCGAACGGCGCGTTGTGGATGATCAGCTCGGCGTCCTTCACGAAGTCGCGGATCTGGTCGACGACTTCCGCGAACTTCGGCTTGTCGCTCAGGAATTCGGTCGTGAGGCCGTGCACGGCCAGTGCGCCCGGATCGCTGTCGCGCTCGGGGTTCACGTAGATGTGCAGGTTGTTGCCGGTGAGCCGCCGGTTCAGCAGCTCGACGCAGCCGATTTCGATCAGGCGGTCGCCCGTGCGGGGATTCAGGCCGGTGGTTTCGGTATCGAGAATGATCTGGCGCATGTCGGATAAATCGGGAAAGACAGTAGGGTTGGGTGGCCTGCGTTCAGGCCACGAGCGATTCGACACCGCGATTCGCGAGCGCGTCCGCGCGTTCGTTTTCGGGGTGGCCCGCATGGCCCTTCACCCAGCGCCACTCGACCTCGTGCTGCGCGACGAGCGCGTCGAGGCGCTTCCACAGGTCGGCGTTCTTCACCGGGGTTTTCGCCGCAGTGACCCAGCCCTTCTTCTTCCAGCCGTGGATCCACTCGCTGATGCCTTTCTGCACGTATTGCGAGTCGGTATGCACGATCACGCGGCACGGCCGTTTCAGCGCCTCGAGCGCGGCGATCACGCCCATCAGTTCCATGCGGTTGTTGGTCGTGTCGGGCTCGCCGCCGAACAGCTCCTTTTCGCGGTCGCCGTAGCGCAGCAGTGCGCCCCAGCCGCCGGGGCCGGGGTTGCCCTTGCAGGCGCCGTCGGTATAGATGTCGATGGTGTCGGTGGTCATGAGTGTTCTTGATGGGTGGTCGGGGTGGCCGCCGGCGTGAGGCCCGGCGCGAGCACGGGCTTCTTCATCTTGATCGGGCCGACGAGGCGCATGCCGCGCACGCGCTTGACGGCCGTGACCATGTAGACGGCGCCGAAGATTGGCCACCAGCGGTCGCCGGCGGCTTCCATGAAGCCGTAGCGGGCAAGCCATTTGTCGGTGACGAGCGGCGGCCGGTAGCAGCCGAAGCGGCCGCGCTCGAGATCGAAGCCGAGCAGCTTGATCCAGTCCTTGAGCCGGATGAACGCGATCTGGTCGCGCGCGGCCGGCACGAACGGACGGTTCGCCATGCGCCCGAACGATTGCCGCATGCCCCACAGGCTCAACGAATTGAAGCCGGTGATCACGAGCTGGCCTTCCGGCATCAGCACGCGCTCGGCTTCGCGCAGCAGGCGGTGAGGGTCGGACGTGAATTCAAGCGTGTGCGGCATCACGATCAGGTCGACGCTCTGCGACTCGAACGGCAGGTCGAGCAGGTCGCACCACGTGGTGCTGCGACCGGCCGGCGCGTGTTCGGGCGCGTGCGCCTCGCGCGCCCACGGATACTGGTAGGGCGCGCTCGCGCCGCTTGCCGGGTCGAGCACGAGGCCGCGATACGGCATGCGGTTCTCGCGCAGCGCATCGAGCTGCGGCAGGCCGAGCTGCAGCGCGTGAAACCCGAAGACGTCGGACACGATCCGGTCGAGCTGCGCTTGCTCCCAGTCCAGCACATAGCGGCCGGGCGGCGAGTCGGTCCAGGCGGGCCAGTCTATAATTTGACGATCGGACATAACGATGATTGCGCGCCCATGAACGAGCTGGAATACGTGCCGGTTCCGGCATTCGAAGACAACTATATCTGGCTCGTCTCGGACGGCCGCGATGCGATCGCCGTCGATCCGGGTGAAGCCGCGCCCGTACGCCGTGTTCTTGCCGAACGCGGCTGGCGGTTGACCGCTATTTTACTCACGCACCATCACGCCGACCATGTCGGCGGTGTCGCCGCGCTGCGCGATGGCCAACCGGACGATGTGCCACTGGTCGTCTTCGGCCCGGCGGCCGAGGCGATCGGCGTGGTCATGCGGCCGCTCGCGGGCGGCGATCGCGTGACGCTCGACGCACCGGCGCTCACGTTCGACGTGCTCGACGTGCCGGGGCATACGCGCGGTCACATCGCCTATTTCCAGGCGGCCGGGCAGGGCGCCGCCACCCCTCATGTGTTCTGCGGCGACACGCTGTTCTCGTGCGGCTGCGGTCGCCTGTTCGAAGGCACGCCCGCGCAGATGCTGGCGTCGCTCGACGCGCTCGCGGCGCTGCCCGGCGACACCCGCGTGCATTGCGCACACGAATATACGCTGTCGAACATCCGCTTCGCGCTCGCGTGCGAACCGGGCAATGCGGCGCTCGCCGCCTGGCGCGACGAAGCGCAGGCGCTGCGCGCGCGCGGCGTGCCGACGCTGCCCACTACGATCGCGCACGAACGCGCCGTCAACCCGTTCATGCGGTCGGACAGCGCGGCCATCCATGCGACGCTCGAGGCCGAGCTGCACGAAACCGTGCCGGATCGCCTGGCGGCATTCACGCTGATGCGCGAGTGGAAAAACCGGTTCCGATGACGATTTCCGGAGGACTCCAAAAAGCTCAGGCAGAGCCTGTAAAAATTGCTCCAACTGTAGGATTTGGCTGAGTTTTCGGTGTTTTTATTGACGTGAAGCACGCACTTCCGTAGTATCGCCAGCAATTTCCAGCCGTCGGAAGCCGAGATTTTCATGCGACTTATATTGAGTGCGATGGTGGTCCTGCTGCTCGCCGCTTGTGCGAGCCAGGCTCCTGTCGCCAACAACGCCGCCGATTCGCAGGCAGCGTCCAACTACCTCCGTAAATCAGCCACCGCCAAAGAAACTGTCGACGTCGACAAGCAATCCGTCGGCGACCTGACCAGTGCAGATTCCGATCTCTGGGGCCGTATCCGTCGCGGCTTCCAGATGCCCGACCTGCAGAGCGACCTCGTCGACATGCAGACGACCTGGTACACGCAGCGTCCCGATTACGTGCAGCGCATGACCGAGCGCTCGCAGAAGTATCTGTATCACATCGTCGAAGAGCTCGAGGCGCGCCATATGCCGACCGAGCTCGCGCTGCTGCCGTTCATCGAATCCGCGTTCAATCCGCAGGCGCTGTCGGTCGCGAAGGCTGCCGGCATGTGGCAGTTCATGCCGGGCACGGGCCGCACGTACAACCTGAAGCGCAACATGTGGCAGGACGAGCGCCGCGACGTGCTCGCGTCGACGAGCGCCGCGCTCGACTACCTGTCGCGCCTGCATGACATGTTCGGCGACTGGTATCTGGCGCTGGCCGCATACAACTGGGGCGAGGGCAACGTGCAGCGTGCGATTGCACGCAACCAGGCGGCCGGCCTGCCGACCGACTACCAGAGCCTGCGGATGCCGAACGAGACGCGCAACTACGTGCCGAAGCTGCAGGCGGTGAAGAACATCATCGCGAATCCGCAGCAGTTCGGCCTGACGCTGCCGGAGATCCCGAACCACCCGTATTTCGTGACGGTCACGACGTCGCGCGACATCGATGTGGCGGTGGCCGCGAAGCTCGCGAACCTGTCGCTCGACGAGTTCCGTTCGCTGAACCCGTCGTTCTCGAAGCCGGTGATCCTCGGCGCGACCGAGCCGCAGATCCTGCTGCCGTTCGACAACGCCTCAGCGTTCGAGAAGAACCTGAAGGCTTACAACGGCCAGTTGTCGACGTGGACCACCTATACGGTCAGCGAGCGCGCGCGCCCGGCCGCGATCGCCGAGAAGATCGGTGTCGACCCCGATACGCTGATGTCGGTCAACAAGATTCCCGCCGGCATGCGCCTGAAGCCGGGCTCGACGATCGTCGTGCCGCGCGGCGATGACGACGACGAGGACATCAGCGCGGACGTTGCGGAAAACGGCGTACTCGCGATGGAGCCCGACGTACCCGACACGCGCAAGATGCTGATCCGCGTGCGCCGCAAGCAGTCGATGGCGGCGATCGCCGGCCGCTACGGCGTGTCGGTCGGCCAGCTGAAGGCATGGAACCGCACGCATCGCGATCTCGCGATGCCGGGCCAGGCGCTCGTGCTGCACGTGCCGGTCGGCCGCGCAGTGCCGGCCGAGCCGGGTCCGGAACGGATCGCGACGTCGACCTCCGGCGCGCATATCGAGCGCGCGAGCCTGTCCGTCGGCGGCAAGTCGCGCGGCGCGAAGCGCGGTGCCGCGAAGCCGGCGGCTCGCGCGACGAAGGCTGCTCCCGCGAAGGCGGCGCCGGCCAAGGCAGCGCCGAAGGCCGCTGCAAGCAAGGGCAAGAAGAAGTAACGCGGTCGCGAACGCGGCGCGGCGGTCCGGCCGGACCGTGCGTTTGCGTTATCATCCGATGAAACACGAAGCAACGCCGTCACCAAGGTGACGGCGTTTTCGTTTGTGCGCGGCAGCGGGGTCGCTGCTTCGCGGGGCCGGGATCGGATCACAAGGAGGAGCGATGTCGTCGGTGCAGGTGAGGGTGCTCGCGCTGTTTGCGGTCGGATATTTCGTGTCCTATGTGTTCCGTGGCGTCAATCTAGGCTTCGCGCCGTTCGTCACGCACGAGCTCGGGCTATCGGCCGCCGATCTCGGACTGCTCACCAGTCTCTATTTCCTCGGTTTTGCCGGCGCGCAGATTCCGGCCGGCGTGCTGCTCGACCATTTCGGCCCGCGCCGCGTGACGGCTGGGATGCTGCTGTTCGCGGCCGCCGGTGCCGCCGTGTTTGGCGTCGCGCACGACCTCGGCACGATGATGGTCGGCCGGCTGCTGATCGGCGTCGGCGTATCGGTGTGTCTAGGTGCGGCGTTCAAGGCGCTCGCGCAGCATTTTCCGGTCGGCCGGCTGCCGCTCGTCAACGGTCTCGTGATGGCCGTCGGCGGCCTGGGCGGCGTCGCGGTCGGCTCGCCGTTGACCTGGCTGCTCGGCGTCACGAGCTGGCGTGTGATCTGCGGCGGCCTCGCGGTGCTGACGGTCGTCGTCGCGGCCGCGATCGGCTTCGGTGCGCCGGAAGCGGAGCGGCCGCGCCATCAGGGCGGGCTCGTTAGCCAGTTCAAGGGCACGTGGCACATCCTGGGCAGCCGCGCATTCTGGAAGATCTCGTCATTCTCGATCGTCACGCAGGGCGTGTTCTACGCGATGCAGTCACTGTGGGTCGGTCCGTACCTGCGCGACGTCGCGGGGTTCGATGCGCAGCACGCCGCACGGCTCGTGTCGGTGCTCGGCTTCGCGATGATGGCCGGCTGTGTCGGTTTCGGCGCGGCGGCGCGCGTGCTCGAGCGCCGCGGGGTGTCCGTCCAGGCATTTTGCGGCGTCGGCATGGTGCTGTTCGTCACCACGCAAATCGCGATCGTCGCGCGCGTGCCGCTGCCGCCGGCCGTGCTGTGGGCGGCCTACGGAATGTTCGGCGGCGTCGGGATCCTGACCTATGCTGTGCTTGCCGGTCACTTCCCGGCGCATCTGATCGGCCGCGCGAATACGACACTGACGCTCGTGATCTTCGTGCTGATCTTTGCGTTCCAGATCGGTATCGGCGCGGTGCTGTCGCACTGGCCGGCCGTCGACGGCCATTACCCGGCTGCCGCCCACGTCACCGCGTGGAGCGTGCTGCTCGCGCTGCAGCTTGCGAGCGCGGTCTGGTACGTGTGGCCCGCGCGCAGTGCTGGCAAGCACGTTGATCCGGCGGTACGCTGACGGGTAGGGCGGCTGCGGAAACGGGGCCGCAGCAAGGGATGTCGCGCCTGATGCCACCGCATTGCGCGCGCCGCATGCGTGATCGGACGGCCATATCAATTGAAGATAAGGTCATTTTCGGGCTATAATTTGAAAGTTTGTGCTGATCAACCTCGCACCCTAGCGCCTACCTCACTTATCCCGTTCATCCGCCGCACGCCGCCTGTCGGGCGATGCCGCGAAGCCTCGTGCGCCACGCGCCGGGTTCGCGTGCCGACACAGCAGGTCGCGTCCAGCTAGCGACTCCGCGCGCCTATGCAGCGCGGCGCTCGCGCGGCAGGGTAAACAGGTCGGCAGCAGGGTGTTCCCCAAGGAGCCTCCCGTGTTGCCGTCTTTTTCTCCCGCCTTGCTTGCACTCGCCGACGGCACGGTCTTTCGTGGTTATTCGATCGGGGCCGAAGGCCACACGATCGGTGAAGTCGTGTTCAACACCGCGATTACCGGCTATCAGGAAATCCTGACTGATCCGAGCTACGCGCGTCAGATCGTCACGCTCACCTACCCGCATATCGGCAACGTCGGCGTCAACGCCGAAGATGTCGAAGCCACGAAAGTCCATGCCGCCGGCCTGATCATCCGTGATCTGCCGACGCTCGCATCGAATTTCCGCATGGACCGCACGCTCGGCGACTACCTGCGCGACGAAGGCGTCGTCGCGATCGCCGGCATCGATACCCGCAAGCTGACCCGTATCCTGCGCGACAAGGGCGCGCAGAACGGTTGCATCCTGGCCGGCTCGAACGACGAGGCGAAGGCGATCGAACTCGCTCGCTCGTTCCCCGGCCTCGCGGGCATGGATCTCGCGAAGGTCGTGTCGACCACGAAGCCGTTCGAGTGGAAGCAGACCGAATGGCGCCTCGGCAGCGGCTACGGCATGCAGGAAGCGCCGAAGTACCGCGTCGTCGCGTACGACTTCGGCGTCAAGTACAACATCCTGCGCATGCTCGCGGAGCGCGGCTGCCACGTGACGGTGCTGCCGGCCGAGGCGAGCGCGGCCGACGCGCTCGCGCTGAATCCGGACGGCATCTTCCTGTCGAACGGCCCGGGCGACCCGGAGCCGTGCGACTACGCGATCGCGGCAGCCAAGGAGTTCATCGAGCGCGGCGTGCCGACCTTCGGCATCTGCCTCGGCCACCAGATCATGGGCCTCGCGGTCGGCGCGAAGACGCTGAAGATGAAGACAGGCCACCACGGCGCGAA
The DNA here is from genome assembly GCF_020419685.1 of Burkholderia sp. AU33545. Lineage (NCBI taxonomy): Bacteria > Pseudomonadati > Pseudomonadota > Betaproteobacteria > Burkholderiales > Burkholderiaceae > Burkholderia > Burkholderia sp. AU33545. Next base: position 771,219 of record NZ_JAIZRQ010000001.1, read on the forward strand.
CCACCCGGTGAAGGATCTCGGCGACGGTCGCGTGGTGATCACGTCGCAGAACCACGGTTTCGCGGTCGACGCGGATTCGCTGCCGGCCAACGCGCGCGTGACGCACGTGTCGCTGTTCGACGGCACGCTGCAGGGTTTCGAGCTGACCGACAAGCCGGCATTCTGCTTCCAGGGTCACCCGGAAGCGTCGCCCGGCCCGCACGACATCGCGTATCTGTTCGACCGTTTCACCGCACTGATGGACGCGGCGAAGCAGCGCAACGCCTGACGCGACTGAAGCAACCGAAGAACGGGAGATTCGCATCATGTTCGGCCACGCACTCGGCATCACGGATATCTGGACCTACGTGTTCGGCGTGATCTTCATCATCCTGCTGCCGGGGCCGAACTCGATGTACGTGCTGTCGCTTGCGGCCCAGCGCGGCGTGAAGGCCGGCTATCGCGCGGCCTGCGGCGTGTTCCTGGGCGACACGGTGCTGATGGTGCTGTCCGCTGCGGGCGTCGCGTCGCTGCTGAAGGCGAACCCGCTGCTGTTCTCCGTCGTCAAGTACGGCGGTGCCGCGTACCTGCTGTACATCGGCACGGGGATGCTGCGCAGCGCGTGGCAGAAGCTGCGCGCGCGCGCCGATGCGCCGGCCGATGCACCGCGTGCGGTCGACGGCGAGCGGCCATTCCGCAAGGCGCTGATCGTGAGCCTCCTGAATCCGAAGGCGATCCTGTTCTTCATCTCGTTCTTCATCCAGTTCGTCGACCCGGCGTTCCCGCATCCCGCGCTGTCGTTCGTCGTGCTCGGGGCGATCGCGCAATGCGCGAGCTTCCTGTACCTGAGCACGCTGATCTTCGCGGGCGCGCGGCTCGCCGAGCATTTCCGCCGCCGCCGCAGGCTCGCGGCGGGCGCAGCGAGCAGCGTGGGCGGCCTGTTCATCGGTTTCTCGGTGAAGCTCGCGCTCGCCACCATGAGCTGAGCGCAACCGCCGATCCGCGACAACGCCACGACAAAGATTACTTACTGAATTCACAAGCCATGCCAAAACGCACAGACATCAAAAGCATCCTCATCATCGGCGCCGGCCCGATCATCATCGGCCAGGCGTGCGAGTTCGACTATTCGGGCGCGCAGGCTTGCAAGGCGTTGCGTGAGGAGGGCTACAAGGTCATTCTCGTCAACAGCAACCCGGCGACGATCATGACCGACCCGAACACGGCCGACGTGACCTACATCGAGCCGATCACGTGGGAAGTCGTCGCACGCATCATCGAGAAGGAGCGCCCGGACGCGATCCTGCCGACGATGGGCGGCCAGACCGCGCTGAACTGCGCGCTCGACCTGCACCACCACGGCGTGCTCGAGAAGTTCGGCGTCGAACTGATCGGCGCGTCGCCGGAAGCGATCGACAAGGCGGAAGACCGCCAGAAATTCAAGGAAGCGATGACCAAGATCGGTCTCGGCTCCGCGAAGTCGGGCATCGCGCACTCGATGGAAGAGGCGACCAAGGTGCACGCCGAGATCATGGCGGAGACGGGCGGCAGCGGCTACCCGGTCGTGATCCGTCCGTCGTTCACGCTCGGCGGCTCGGGCGGCGGCATTGCGTACAACCGCGAAGAGTTCGAAGAGATCTGCAAGCGCGGTCTCGACCTGTCGCCCACGCGCGAGCTGCTGATCGAAGAGTCGCTGCTCGGCTGGAAGGAGTACGAGATGGAAGTCGTGCGCGACCGCGCCGACAACTGCATCATCGTGTGCTCGATCGAAAACCTCGACCCGATGGGCGTGCACACCGGCGACTCGATCACGGTCGCGCCGGCGCAGACGCTCACCGACAAGGAGTACCAGATCCTGCGTAACGCATCGCTCGCGGTGCTGCGCGAGATCGGCGTCGACACCGGCGGCTCGAACGTGCAGTTCTCGATCAACCCGAAGGACGGCCGCATGGTCGTCATCGAGATGAACCCGCGCGTGTCGCGTTCGTCGGCGCTCGCATCGAAGGCGACCGGCTTCCCGATCGCGAAGGTCGCGGCGAAGCTGGCGGTCGGCTACACGCTCGACGAGCTGAAGAACGAAATCACCGGCGGCCAGACGCCGGCATCGTTCGAGCCGACGATCGACTACGTCGTCACGAAGATCCCGCGTTTCGCATTCGAGAAGTTCCGTGAAGCCGATTCGCGCCTGACCACGCAGATGAAGTCGGTCGGCGAAGTGATGGCGATCGGCCGCACGTTCCAGGAGTCGTTCCAGAAGGCGCTGCGCGGCCTCGAAGTCGGCGTCGACGGTCTCGACGAGAAGTCGACCAACCGCGACGAGATCGCGATCGAGATCCACGAGCCGGGCCCGGACCGCATCTGGTATGTCGGCGACGCGTTCCGCATCGGCATGACGGCCGAGGAAATCTTCGCGGAAACCGCGATCGATCCTTGGTTCCTCCATCAGATCGAGCAGATCATCCTGAAGGAAACGGCGCTCGCGGGCCGCACGCTCGCGTCGCTGACGTTCGACGAGCTGCGCTACCTGAAGCAGAGCGGCTTCTCCGACCGCCGCCTCGCGAAGCTGCTCGGCGCGACGCCGGAAGACGTGCGCCGCCGCCGCATCGAACTCAACGTGCGTCCGGTGTACAAGCGCGTCGACACCTGCGCGGCCGAGTTCGCGACCAAGACGGCCTACATGTACTCGACCTACGAGGAAGAGTGCGAGGCGCAGCCGACCACCAACAAGAAGATCATGGTGCTGGGCGGCGGCCCGAACCGGATCGGCCAGGGCATCGAGTTCGACTACTGCTGCGTGCACGCGGCGCTCGCGATGCGCGAGGACGGCTACGAAACGATCATGGTCAACTGCAACCCGGAAACGGTGTCGACCGACTATGACACGTCCGACCGCCTGTACTTCGAGCCGCTGACGCTGGAAGACGTGCTCGAGATCGTCGACAAGGAAAAGCCGGTCGGCGTGATCGTCCAGTACGGCGGCCAGACGCCGCTGAAGCTCGCGCTCGACCTCGAGGCGCACGGCGTGCCGATCGTCGGCACGTCGCCGGACATGATCGATGCGGCCGAAGACCGCGAACGCTTCCAGAAGCTGCTGCAGGACCTCGGCCTGCGCCAGCCGCCGAACCGCACCGCACGCGCCGAAGACGAAGCGCTCAAGCTTGCCGAGGAAATCGGCTATCCGCTGGTCGTGCGCCCGTCGTACGTGCTGGGCGGCCGCGCGATGGAAATCGTCCACGAGCCGCGCGACCTCGAGCGCTACATGCGCGAGGCCGTGAAGGTGTCGAACGATTCGCCGGTGCTGCTCGACCGCTTCCTGAACGACGCGATCGAGTGTGACGTCGACTGCATCTGCGACGGCGAAGCCGTGTTCATCGGCGGCGTGATGGAGCACATCGAGCAGGCGGGCGTTCACTCGGGCGACTCGGCATGCTCGCTGCCGCCGTACTCGCTGTCGAAGGAAACGGTCGCCGAACTGAAGCGCCAGACGGGTGCGATGGCGAAGGCGCTGAACGTGGTCGGCCTGATGAACGTGCAGTTTGCGATCCAGCAGGTGCCGCAGGCGGACGGGTCGAAGCAGGACATCATCTACGTGCTCGAAGTGAACCCGCGCGCATCGCGCACGGTGCCGTACGTGTCGAAGGCGACCAGCCTGCCGCTCGCGAAGATCGCGGCGCGCGCGATGGTCGGCCAGAAGCTCGCGCAGCAGGGCGTGACGAAGGAAGTCGAGCCGCCGTATTTCAGCGTGAAGGAAGCGGTGTTCCCGTTCGTGAAGTTCCCGACCGTCGATCCGGTCCTCGGGCCTGAAATGCGTTCGACCGGCGAAGTGATGGGCGTCGGCCAGACGTTCGGCGAGGCGTTGTTCAAGTCGCAGCTCGCGGCCGGTTCGCGCCTGCCGGAGTCGGGCACGGTGCTGCTGACCGTGATGGACGCCGACAAGCCGAAGGCGGTCGAAGTCGCGCGCATGCTGCACGACCTCGGCTACCCGATCGTCGCGACCAAGGGCACGGCCGCCGCGATCGAAGCGGCCGGCGTGCCGGTGAAGGTCGTCAACAAGGTGAAGGACGGCCGTCCGCACATCGTCGACATGATCAAGAACGGCGAGATCGCACTCGTGTTCACGACGGTCGACGAGACGCGCCAGGCGATCGCCGATTCGCGTTCGATCCGCATGAGCGCGCAGGCGCACAAGGTCACGTACTACACGACGATGTCGGGCGCGCGCGCGGCCGTCGAAGGCTTGCGCTACCTGAAGGATCTGGAAGTCTATGATTTACAAGGTCTTCACGCTCGCCTAAACTAAGCGGTCAGTTACCTGTCGAAGCAACACGTGCCGCGATTAAGCGGTGTTTCCGGTTCGCCGGAAATGCGCTTAATCGCGGTGATTTTTTTTAAAGCCGTTTTTAGCGATTGAGCCGTTTATGAGCACCATTCCGTTGACAAAGCGTGGCGCAGAACTCCTGCGCGATGAATTGCAGCGCCTCAAGTCCGTCGAGCGGCCGGCCGTGATCAACGCGATCGCGGAGGCCCGCGCACAGGGCGACCTGTCCGAAAACGCCGAATACGATGCCGCGAAGGAAAAGCAGGGCTTCATCGAGGGTCGTATCGCGGAACTCGAATCGAAGCTGTCGGCCGCGCAGGTCATCGATCCCACCGTGCTCGACGCCGAAGGCCGAGTGGTTTTCGCATCGACGGTCGAACTCGAGGATCTCGAGTCCGGCGACACCGTCAAGTACCAGATCGTCGGCGACGACGAAGCCGACATCGATCACGGCCTGATCTCGGTCAGCTCGCCGATCGCACGCGCACTGATCGGCAAGTCCGAAGGCGACGTCGCGGCCGTGCAGGCGCCGAGCGGCGTGCGCGAATACGAAATCATCTCGGTCAGCTACATCTGAAGCGGGGCGACGTGATGCCGCATCGCGTGTTCCGTCTGCTGTCGGCCGTGTGGGTCGGCAGCCTGCTGACGATCGGGTATGCGGTCGCGCCCGTGCTGTTCAAGACGCTGGAGCGGATGACGGCCGGCACGGTCGCCGCCCAGTTGTTTCGCATCGAGGCGATCCTCGGTGTCGTATGCGGTGTGTTGCTGCTCGCGCTGTCGAACCAGCAGGTGCGGCGCGGCAGCGGTGATTACCGTCGCGTGCGCTGGATCGTCGCAGCGATGGTCGCGTGCGTGCTGGTCGGGTATTTTGCGCTGCAGCCGTTCATGAACGCGCTGCGGGTGGCCGCGATGGAGGCGGGCACCGATATCGCGAACTCGCCGTATGCGAGCCGCTTCGGGATGCTGCACGGCGTCTCGAGCCTGCTCTATCTCGTCGAGAGCGTGCTGGGGCTGATGCTGATCTGGCGTTTGCCGGCGCAAGACGCCTGAACGGCCTGAGCGTCGCACCGGCAGGGCGGCACGGGCTGCCCCGTGCCGCGCGGCAGGATTACTTGTCCTGGTGCGGCCGCTTCGTGCTTGCCTGGCGCTTTTTCGCGCGCTTCACGTTGCCGCCCGCCGTCACGCGCTCGTTGCCGCGCACGACGACCTTGGTCGGCTTCGGACGACGCACGGGGCTCGCGTTCGGCGACACCTTGACGACCTTGACGGTGCGCGGCGCACGGCCTTTCTTGTCGTCGACGGCTTCGGCTGCGCTCGGCAGCGCGCCGGCGCGACGGCCGCGGGTCGGGGCCGCCACGGCAGCCTCGGGCTTCCAGATCACCAGCAGCTTGCCGATGTGCTGGATCGGCGCCGCGTTCAGGCGGTCGCAGATCTCGTCGTAAATGGCGACGCGCTCGTCGCGCTCGTCACCGAACACACGGATCTTGATCAGCTGGTGCGCGGCGAGGTGTACCTTGATTTCCTTCAGCACGGCGTCGGTCAGCCCTTCGGCGCCGATCAGCACGACGGGCTTGAGCGCATGGGCCTGGGAGCGCAGCGCGGAGCGCTCGGCGGGGGAAAGCGAAAGGGCGGGCATGGAAATGTCGAAATCTAAATAGGGGCGCGCTGCATCAGAAGCGAATCGCGGGAAGTTACCGCATCAGCCGCGCGCCGAAACCACGTAAAATCGCGGCTTGGGCCCTGGAAGGGGCCGTAGCCGCGCGAAGAAGACGCGTATTATCCGCCAAAAGCACGGCTTCACGAAGCAAATAGCAGCAATCTCTCTCTCGAATGGCAAAAAACCGCTTTAACCAGCACTGGCTGCACGACCACATCAACGACCCGTACGTCAAAATGGCGCAGCGGGAGGGCTATCGCGCGCGTGCCGCGTACAAGCTGAAGGAAATCGACGAGCAGGACAAGCTGATCCGTCCGGGCCAGGTGATCGTCGATCTCGGCGCGACGCCGGGCAGTTGGAGCCAGTATGCCCGCAACAAGCTCGCGCAGGGCAAGAAGCGTGACGCGGAGCGCGAAGGCGGCATCGACGGCACGATCGTGGCGCTCGACATCCTGCCGATGGAACCGATCGCCGACGTCCACTTCCTCCAGGGCGACTTCCGCGAGGACGAGGTTCTTCACCGGCTGGAGGAAGTGCTCGAAGGCCGCTCGGTGGACCTTGTTATTTCGGACATGGCCCCCAACCTCTCGGGCGTGGCCTCGGCGGACGCGGCGCGCATCGAGCATCTGTGCGATCTGGCGCTCGAATTTGCGCAGAATCATCTGAAGCCGGAAGGTGCGCTGCTCGTGAAGTGTTTCCACGGCAGTGGCTACAGCCAGATCGTCGAAAAGTTCAAACAGCAGTTTAAGATCGTCGCGCCGCGCAAGCCGAAGGCGTCCCGCGACAAATCGTCCGAAACGTTCATTTTGGGCCGGCAACTGAAGCATCCGCGGTGACGCGGCGCGCTGTGCCGCAAACGGGCTCCGGCCCTTGCCAGACAAGCGAAGCGCTATTGCGACGGTTGTCAATGCTTATGGCAGGGGTGGTCGGACTGGATTAGAATGACCGAGGAGCGCCGCAAGGAAAATGTAGGCGCTCGTCTACGAGTGAAGGAGTGGTGCTTTGAACAACAATATGTTTTCGAAGGCAGCGGTGTGGCTGGTGATCGCACTGGTGCTGTTTACGGTGTTCAAGCAGTTCGACAAGCCCCGCGTCCAGGAAGGTGTGTCCTATTCGCAGTTCATGGACGACGCCAAGAACGGCAAGGTCAAGAACGTCATCGTGCAGGGGCGCAACCTCACCGTCACTCCGGCTGATGGCCAAAAATACCAGATCGTGTCGCCCGGCGACATCTGGATGGTCGGCGATCTGATGAAGTACGGCGTGCAGGTCAGCGGCAAGGCCGATGACGAACCGAACGCGCTGATGTCCGCGTTGTACTACCTCGGGCCGACGATCCTGATCATCGTGTTCTGGTTCTACATGATGAGACAGATGCAGGGAGGCGGCAAAGGCGGCGCATTTTCGTTCGGGAAATCGCGGGCGCGGCTGATCGACGAGAACAACAACGCGGTGAACTTCTCCGACGTCGCGGGCTGCGACGAAGCGAAGGAAGAAGTGTCCGAGCTCGTCGACTTCCTGCGCGACCCGCAGAAATTCCAGAAGCTGGGCGGTCGCATTCCGCGCGGCGTGCTGCTCGTTGGCCCCCCGGGTACCGGCAAGACGCTGCTCGCCCGCGCGATCGCCGGTGAAGCGAAGGTGCCGTTCTTCAGTATCTCGGGTTCCGACTTCGTCGAAATGTTCGTCGGCGTCGGCGCGGCCCGTGTGCGCGACATGTTCGAGCAGGCGAAGAAGCACGCACCGTGCATCGTGTTCATCGACGAAATCGACGCGGTCGGTCGTCATCGCGGCGCCGGCATGGGCGGCGGCAACGACGAGCGCGAGCAGACGCTGAACCAGATGCTGGTCGAGATGGATGGCTTCGAAGCGAACTCGGGCGTGATCGTGATCGCCGCGACCAACCGTTCCGACGTGCTCGACAAGGCGCTGCTGCGTCCGGGCCGTTTCGACCGCCAGGTCTATGTCGGCCTGCCGGACATCCGCGGCCGCGAGCAGATCATGCGCGTGCACCTGCGCAAGGTGCCGATCGCGAACGACGTCGACGCAGCGGTCATCGCGCGCGGCACGCCGGGCTTCTCGGGCGCCGATCTCGCGAACCTCGTGAACGAAGCGGCGCTGTTCGCCGCACGTCGCGGCAAGCGCATCGTCGAGATGCAGGATTTCGAGGACGCGAAGGACAAGATCTTCATGGGTCCGGAGCGCAAGTCGGCGGTGATTCGCGAAGAAGCGAAGCGTGCGACGGCTTACCACGAGTCGGGCCACGCGGTGATCGCGAAGCTGCTGCCGAAGGCCGACCCGGTGCACAAGGTCACGATCATCCCGCGCGGTCGCGCGCTGGGTGTCACGTGGCAGCTGCCGGAGCATGACAACGAGACGTACTCGAAGGACTACCTGCTCGACCGCCTGGCGATCCTGTTCGGCGGCCGCGTGGCTGAGGAGCTGTTCCTGAACCTGATCAGCACCGGCGCGTCGGACGACTTCAACAAGGCGACGCAGACGGCGCGTGCGATGGTGGCGCGTTTCGGCATGACCGATGCGCTCGGACCGATGGTCTACGTCGACGACGAGAACGACAGCAGCCCGTTTGGCCGCGGCTTCACCCGCACGATCTCGGAAGCGACGCAGCAGAAGGTCGACAGCGAAATCCGTCGAGTGCTCGACGAACAGTACGGGCTTGCGCGTCGCCTGCTCGAAGAGAACCGCGACAAGGTCGAGGCAATGACGGCCGCGCTGATGGAGTGGGAGACGATCGACGCCGATCAGATCAACGACATCATGGAAGGGCGTCCGCCGCGCTCGCCGAAGAGCTCGCCGGCCGTCGGCGGCGATTCCTCGGGTGGCGGCACGGCTGCCGAAGTGAAGCCCGGCAACGCGCCGGCGCCTGCTTCGCCCGCCTGACCTTCGCCGTAGCACCGTTCACGGGCTGGTGTGGCTTCACACCGGCCCGTTTTGCATTCATCAACGTCTCCCGCCCGTGCCCGAATCCGCAGTTCCACCCTCCATTCCCGCGCCGCTCCAGTGCGGCCGTTTCTCGCTGACGTTCGAACGCCCGCTCGTGATGGGCATTCTCAACGCCACCCCCGATTCGTTTTCCGACGGCGGCCGCTTCCTCGCGCGCGACGATGCGCTGCGCCAGGCCGAGCGGATGATCGCCGAAGGCGTCGACCTGATCGACATCGGCGGCGAGTCGACGCGTCCCGGTGCGCCGCCCGTGCCGCTCGACCAGGAACTCGCGCGCGTGATCCCGCTCGTCGAAGCGCTGCGGCCACTGAACGTGCCGCTTTCGATCGACACCTACAAGCCGGACGTGATGCGTGCGGCGCTCGCTGCCGGCGCGGATATGATCAACGACATATGGGGGTTCCGCCAGCCGGGTGCGATCGACGCCGTGCGCGAAGGCAACGGCGGGCTGTGCGCGATGCACATGCTCGGCGAGCCGCGGACGATGCAGGTCGGCGAGCCCGACTACGGCGACGTCGTGACCGACGTGCGCGACTTTCTCGCCGCACGCGTGCAGGCGCTGCGCGACGCGGGCGTCGCGCCGGAACGGATCTGCGTCGACCCCGGGTTCGGATTCGGCAAGGCCGTGGTCGATGACAACTACGCGCTGCTGGCCGCGTTGCCGGACACGGCCCCCGCGCGGCCTGACGGGCGCGCGTATCCGATTCTCGCAGGCATGTCGCGCAAGTCGATGCTCGGCGCGGTGATCGGCGGCAAGCCGCCGATCGAACGCGTCGCGGCGAGCGTGGCGGCCGCGTTGTGCGCGGTCTGGCGCGGTGCGGCGATCGTACGTGTGCACGACGTCGCGGCGACGGTCGATGCGCTGAAGGTCTGGAACGCCGTGCGCGAAGCCGCGCGGCAACGATAAGTCAGAAGTCAGAAAGACGAAGGAGGAAGGTAAGCCATGGGACGTCGATATTTCGGCACGGACGGCATTCGCGGCACGGTGGGCGATGCGCCCATCACGCCTGATTTCGTGTTGCGTCTCGGCTATGCAGCCGGCAAGGTACTGGCCGGCGCGGCCGACGTCGCGGCGGGGGCACGTCCGACGGTGCTGATCGGCAAGGACACGCGCGTGTCGGGCTACATGCTCGAGGCCGCGCTCGAGGCCGGTTTTTCGGCGGCAGGCGTCGACGTGATGCTGGCCGGCCCGATGCCGACGCCGGGCGTCGCATACCTGACGCGCGCGCTGCGCCTGTCGGCCGGTGTCGTGATCAGCGCATCGCACAACCCGTATCAGGACAACGGGATCAAGTTCTTCTCCGCCGATGGCAACAAGCTGCCCGACGACACCGAGGCCGAGATCGAAGCATGGCTCGACAAGCCGCTCGAATGCGCGTCGTCGGACCGGCTCGGCAAGGCGCGCCGCCTCGACGACGCGGCCGGCCGCTACATCGAGTTCTGCAAGAGCACGTTCCCGGCTGCATACGACCTGCGCGGGCTGAAGCTCGTGATCGACTGCGCCCACGGCGCCGCGTACCAGATCGCACCGCACGTATTCCACGAACTCGGCGCGGACGTGATCCCGATCGGCGTCGCGCCGAACGGCTTCAACATCAACGACGGTGTCGGCGCGACGGCGCCCGACGCACTGGTGCGTGCCGTGCGGGCGAACCATGCGGACCTCGGCATCGCGCTCGACGGCGATGCGGACCGCCTGCAGGTCGTCGATTCGACGGGCCGGCTGTACAACGGCGACGAGTTGCTCTACGTGCTCGTGAAGGACCGGATTGCGACCGCCGGCAAGGTCGACGGCGCGGTCGGCACGCTGATGACGAACCTCGCGGTCGAGGTCGCGCTGCAGCGCGAGGGCGTGCAGTTCGTGCGGGCGGCCGTCGGCGACCGCTACGTGCTCGAACAGCTGCGCGAGCGCGGCTGGCAGCTTGGCGCGGAAGGCTCGGGCCACATCCTGTCGCTCGACCGCCATTCGACCGGCGACGGCATCGTGTCGGCGCTGCTCGTGCTGGCCGCGCTCAAGCGCAGCGGCCGCACGCTTGCGCAGATGCTGGACGGCGTCACGCTGTTCCCGCAGAAGCTGATCAACGTGCGGATGAAGGCGGGTGCCGACTGGAAGGGCAGCGCATCGATTCGCGCGGCGATCGACGCAGCCGAAAGCGCGCTCGCCGGCCGCGGCCGTGTGCTGATCCGCGCGTCGGGCACCGAGCCCGTGCTGCGTGTGATGGTCGAGGCACAGCATGCCGCCGACGCGACCCTTCACGCGGAAGCGATTGCCGACGCGGTGCGCGCGGCGACGAGCTGAGCCGAACCGGTGACGGCGCGCGACGGTCAGGCCGTGTGCGCGCCGCCTCTTTGGTGATTCGACGGGCGGCGCTTTCAGGCGCCGCAATTCGTCAGACGCAAAGGTTTGCGCTATTAAATAGAGGGCGGCTTCGGCGCGGATTTCGTCTGACGGAGGAAAACATCCGACCCTGAATTGCATTGACTGTGGCAATGGGTTTTCCTGCCCCCACGTGCGGTGCATATGTCTCGCCCCGGGCCTCGCATCAGCGGGTACCGAACAGCCCTTCCTGACCGGTAATTCTTGCCGTCATTCCCGCCGCGCTGCCCTTGCGCGGCCGCCCTCACAGGGCCCGATACTCCCTTTCAACCAGTCATGTTACTGTCACACCAGTTTCATCGATTGTCACATTATCGTCATGAGGAGCCCCTAACCTTCGCGGTGCCGTAGTCATCCGCTCACACACTGGAGGTCTCATGAAATTGATGCAAACCGCGATTGCCGGCCTGGCTGGCGCGCTTTTCGCAGTCGCCGCGCAAGCTGCCGACATCACGGGCGCAGGCAGCACGTTCGCGATGCCGATCTATACGAAATGGGCTGCCGACTACCAGCAGTCCGGCGGCGCGAAGGTGAACTACCAGGGTATCGGTTCGTCGGGCGGCCTCAAGCAGATCAACGCGAAGACGGTCGATTTTGCCGGTTCGGACGCGCCGCTGAAGGATGAAGAGCTCGCGAAGGAAGGCCTGTTCCAGTTCCCGACGGTGGTCGGCGGCGTGGTGCCGGTCGTCAACGTGCCGGGCGTGAAGGCCGGCGAACTGACGCTGTCGGGCCCGGTGCTCGGCGACATCTACCTCGGCAAGATCAAGAAGTGGAACGACCCGGCGATCGCCGCGCTGAACCCGAAGGTCAAGCTGCCGGATACGGACATCGCGGTCGTTCGCCGCGCTGACGGCTCGGGCACGAGCTTCATCTGGACGAACTACCTGTCGAAGGTCAACGACGAGTGGAAGTCGAAGATCGGCGAAGGCACGACGGTCAACTGGCCGACGGGCACGGGCGGCAAGGGCAACGACGGCGTCGCGGCTTTCGTGCAGCGCCTGCCGGGCGCGATCGGCTACGTCGAGTGGGCGTACGCGAAGAAGAACAACATGACCTACACGGCCCTGAAGAACTCGACGGGCACGGTGGTCGAGCCGAAGACCGAAACGTTCAAGGCTGCTGCTGCTGGCGCGAACTGGTCGAAGTCGTTCTACCAGATCCTGACGAACCAGCCGGGCAAGGAAGCATGGCCGGTCGTCGGCGCGACGTTCGTGCTGCTGCACGCGAAGCAGGACAAGCCGGAGCAGGGCGCCGAAACGCTGAAGTTCTTCAGCTGGGCGTTCAAGAACGGCGAGAAGGCAGCCGACAGCCTCGACTACATCTCGCTGCCGTCGTCGGTCGAGACGGAAATCCGCAAGCAGTGGAAGACGAAGGTGACGGACGCATCGGGCAAGCCGGTCGCCGCAGAGTAAGCAATCCAGCGGTTCGCTGCCCGGCCGTGCCGGCCGGGCAGTGTGTGCGGTAAGGCTGGGCGTCACGGCGCCCGGCGATCCAGAACAGGCGCCCATGTCTGATATTTCCTACACGTCTTCCCGGTCCGATGTCCCGCAGCAACGCGCGCCGAGTCGTCTCGGAGACGTTCTGTTCGGCGGCCTCGCACGGCTCGCCGCGATCGTGACCCTGCTGCTGCTGGGTGGGATCATCGTTTCCCTGATCATTGCGTCGATGCCGACCATCCAGAAGTTCGGCCTCGGCTTCTTGTTGCAAACCGAGTGGGATCCGAACTCGGATATCTACGGTGCAGTGGTGCCGATCTACGGCACGATCGTGACGTCGATCATCGCACTCGTCATCGCGGTGCCGGTCAGCTTCGGCATCGCATTGTTCCTTACCGAATTGTCGCCCGTGTGGCTGCGTCGCCCGCTCGGCATCGCGATCGAGCTGCTCGCCGCGATTCCGTCGATCGTGTACGGCATGTGGGGCCTGCTCGTGTTCGCGCCGATCTTCGCTGAATACTTCCAGAAGCCGATCGGCCGTCTGTTCAAGGACGTGTGGGTGCTCGGTCCGCTGACGGCGGGCCCGCCGATCGGCATCGGCATTCTCGCCGCCGGCGTGATCCTCGCGATCATGATCATCCCGTACATCGCATCGGTGATGCGCGACGTGTTCGAAGTCACGCCCGTGCTGCTGAAGGAATCGGCCTACGGGATCGGCTGCACGACGTGGGAAGTGATGTGGAAGGTCGTGCTGCCCTACACGAAGACCGGCGTAATCGGCGGGGTGATGCTCGGCCTCGGCCGCGCGCTCGGCGAAACGATGGCCGTGACCTTCGTGATCGGCAACACCAACCTGCTCGACAGCGTGTCGCTGTTCGCGCCGGGCAACAGCATCACGTCGGCGCTCGCGAACGAATTCGCGGAAGCGCAACCGGGCCTGCATACGTCCGCGCTGATGGAGCTGGGCCTGATCCTGTTCGTGATCACGTTCATCGTGCTGTCCATCTCCAAACTGCTGCTGCTTCGTCTCGAGAAAGGAGAGGGCAAGAAATGAGCGAGCCCGTCATGAATTTCCCGGGGCCGAACGGCGCCGCGCTCGACGCGATGCGCAACCGCCTGCAGCGCAAGCGCAAGGTGACCAACGCGATCGCGCTGACCGCGTCGCTCGCTGCAATGGCGTTCGGCCTGCTGTGGCTTGTATGGATTCTCTACACCACGGTGCATCTCGGCATCGGCGGCCTGTCGCTGCAGCTGTTCACCGAATCGACGCCGGCACCGAACACGGAAGGCGGCGGTCTGGCGAACGCGATCGTCGGCAGCCTGCTGCTGTGCGGTTTCGGCACGCTGGTCGGCACGCCGATCGGCATCCTCGCGGGCGTCTATCTCGCCGAATACGGCCAGAAGAACCTGCTGGCGGGCACGATCCGCTTCATCAACGACATCCTGCTGTCGGCGCCGTCGATCGTCATCGGCCTGTTCGTGTACGCGATCGTCGTCGCGAAGTCGGGGCGCTTCTCGGGCTGGGCCGGCGTGATCGCACTTGCGCTGCTGCAGATCCCGATCGTGATCCGCACGACCGAGAACATGCTGAAGCTCGTGCCGAACGCGCTGCGCGAAGCAGCCTTCGCGCTCGGCACGCCGAAGTGGCGAATGGTGCTGAAGATCACGCTGCGCGCATCGGTGGGCGGCATCATCACGGGCGTGCTGCTCGCCATCGCGCGGATCGCCGGCGAAACGGCGCCGCTGCTGTTCACCGCGCTGTCGAACCAGTTCTTCTCGTGGGACATGAGCCAGCCGATGGCGAACCTGCCCGTGACGATCTACAAGTTCGCGATGAGCCCGTTCGCCGAATGGCAGTCGCTCGCATGGGCGGGCGTGTTCCTGATCACGCTCGGGGTGCTCGGACTCAACATCCTGGCGCGCTCGATCTTCTCGAAAAAGTAACGGCGGAGCAATCCGATGAATATGGCAGAAAGCCACCTGAATCCCGTCGAGCGCACCGCTGCGCCCGCCGGCACGCAAGATGCGGCACATGGCCGTCCGCTGGCGCCGCTGAACGCGAAGATCGAGGTCAACAACCTCAACTTCTTCTACAACAAGTTCCACGCGCTGAAGAACATCAACCTGCGCATTCCCGAAGGGAAGGTGACGGCGTTCATCGGTCCGTCGGGTTGCGGCAAGTCGACGCTCCTGCGCACGTTCAACAAGATGTACGCGCTCTATCCGGAGCAGCGCGCCGAAGGCGAAATCCTGATGGACGGCGAGAACCTGCTGACCACCAAGCGCGACATTTCGCTGCTGCGCGCGCGGATCGGCATGGTGTTCCAGAAGCCGACCCCGTTCCCGATGTCGATCTACGACAACATCGCGTTCGGCGTGAAGATGTTCGAGAAGCTCACGCGCTCGGAGATGGACGATCGCGTCGAGTGGGCGCTGACGAAGGCCGCGCTGTGGAACGAAGTGAAGGACAAGCTGAACCAGAGCGGCTACGGGCTGTCCGGCGGCCAGCAGCAGCGTCTGTGCATCGCGCGCGGTATCGCGATCCGTCCGGAAGTGCTGCTGCTCGACGAGCCGTGCTCGGCGCTCGACCCGATCTCGACGGGCCGCATCGAGGAGCTGATCGCGGAGCTGAAGAGCGACTACACGGTCGTGATCGTCACGCACAACATGCAGCAGGCTGCGCGCTGCTCGGACTACACGGCCTACATGTACCTGGGCGAACTGATCGAATTCGGCGAAACCGAAAAGATCTTCATCAAGCCGGTGCGCAAGGAAACGGAAGACTACATCACCGGCCGTTTCGGCTGATGACGGAGAATCACAACCATGTCGGATAAACATCTGTCGAGCCAGTTCGACGCGGACCTGAATGCCGTGTCGTCGAAAGTGCTGGAAATGGGCGGACTCGTCGAGTCGCAGATCGTCGGTGCGATGCATGCGCTGAACGAATTCGACCGCGAGACGGCCGAGAAGGTGATCGCGGCCGAGGAAACGCTGAACGCGATGGAAGTCGACATCGACCAGGAGTGCGGCAACATCATCGCGCGGAGGCAGCCAGCCGCGCGCGATCTGCGTCTTCTGATGTCGATTTCGAAAACGATTACGAACCTCGAGCGCGCCGGCGACGAGGCCGAGAAGATCGCGAAACGCGTGCGCCGCCTGATCGACGAGCCGGCCGCGCGTGCGGTGAACATCGCCGAGATCAAGGTGTCGGGCGAGATGGCCGTGACGATCCTGCGCCGCGCACTCGACGCATTCGCGCGCCTCGATACGGTAGCGGCCGCGCAGATCGTCAAGGACGACAAGGAAATCGACCTCGAATTCCGCGCGTTCTTGCGCAAGCTCGTGTCGTACATGCAGGAAGACCCGCGCACGATCTCGGTCGGCCTCGAGTACCTGTTCATCGCGAAGGCGATCGAACGGATCGGCGACCACGCGAAGAACATCGCCGAATTCATCATCTACATCGTGAAGGGCACCGACGTGCGGCACCAGCCGCGCGACACGCTCGATCGCGAAGCCAACAGTTAATCGACTCCGTAAGGAAGAACAGAGGTGCCGATGCCCAGCAACATTCTCGTCGTCGAAGATGAGCCCGCGATTTCCGAACTGATCTCGGTGAATCTCCAGCATGCCGGTCACTGCCCGATTCGCGCGTACAACGCCGAGCAGGCGCAGAACCTGATCAGCGACGTGCTGCCCGACCTCGTGCTGCTCGACTGGATGCTGCCGGGCAAGTCCGGCATTGCGTTTGCGCGCGACCTGCGCAACAACGAACGGACCAAGCACATCCCGATCATCATGCTGACCGCGCGTGGCGACGAGCAGGACAAGGTGCTCGGCCTCGAGATCGGCGCGGACGACTACGTGACGAAGCCGTTCTCGCCGAAGGAACTGATGGCGCGGATCAAGGCCGTGCTGCGCCGTCGCGCGCCGCAGCTGACCGAGGACGTCGTGTCGATCAACGGGCTGCGCCTCGATCCGGCCACGCATCGGGTCGCCGCGCACGGCGACGGCAGCGAGATCAAGCTCGATCTCGGCCCGACCGAATTCCGCCTGCTGCATTTCTTCATGACGCATCCGGAGCGCGTGCACAGCCGCACGCAACTGCTCGATCAGGTCTGGGGCGATCACGTGTTCGTCGAAGAACGTACCGTCGACGTCCATATCAAACGATTGCGCGCGGCCTTGAAACCGGCCGGTTGCGATGCGATGATCGAGACCGTGCGCGGCAGCGGCTACCGGCTCGCCAAGCACGCGTAACGTATCCGGACATGCCGTGTGCCACGGCATGCCGTTCATTCTTTCGGGCGCTGAAACATGAACATCATCTGGGCGCGCTTTCTCGTGTCGCTCGTGCTGCTCGTGCTGATCAGCGTATTGGTCGGCGTGTTCGCCGGCCCGATCGCGGGCCTCGGGTTCGCGGTCGTGATGCTGGTCGCGCAGGGCTTCTTCAGTACCTTCCATACGCAACGCCTGTGGCGTCTGCTCGATGCGCCCGTCTACGGCGAGGTGCCGAGCGCGCCGGGCATCTGGGGTGAAATCTACTACCGGCTGCACAAGCTCGCGAAGCAGTGGCATGCGCAGGTGCGGCAGGTCGAGCAGCAGCATTCGCGCTTCATCCAGGCGATCCAGGCGTCGCCGAACGGCGTCGCGATGCTCGACGACCATGACCAGATCGAGTGGTGCAACGCGATCGCCGAGGTGCATTTCGGCCTCGATGCGAAGCGCGACCTGCGCCAGCACATCACGAACCTGGTTCGTCATCCGGAATTCGTGCGCTACCTGAACGCGCAGCATTACGACGAGACGCTCGTGATGCGCGGGATGGGCGACTCGCGGCAGAACGTGCTGGAAGTGCAGGTGTTTCCGTACGGCGAGAACCGCAAGCTGCTGCTCACGCAGGACATCACGGAGCTCGAGCGCACCGACGCGATGCGGCGCGACTTCGTCGCGAACGTGTCGCACGAACTGAAGACGCCGCTCACCGTGCTGTCGGGCTTCCTCGAGACGATGCGCGAACTGCCGCTGAACGAGGAAGATCGCGCGCGCTATCTCGAGATGATGGAGCAGCAGGCGTCGCGGATGCGGCACATCGTCACCGATCTGCTGGTGCTCGCGAAGCTCGAGGGCGAAAGCAAGCCGCCGATGGATCACGCGATCGACATGCGTGCCGTGTTCGACCATCTGAAGGAGGATGCGCAGACGCTGTCGAACGGGCATCACGAGATTACGTTCACGATCGACGAGACGCTCGGCGTCACGGGCGCGCAGACCGAAGTGTTCAGTGCGTTCGCGAATCTCGTGACCAATGCGATCCGCTATACGCCGGACGGTGGCAAGATCTTCGTGTCGTGGCGGCGCGAGGGCGCGCAAGGCGTGTTCTCGGTCACCGACAGCGGCTTCGGCATCCCGGCCGCCGACCTGCCGCGGCTGACCGAGCGCTTCTACCGCGTCGACCGCAGCCGCTCGCGCGATACGGGCGGCACGGGGCTCGGCCTCGCGATCGTCAAGCACGTGCTGCAGCGGCACGACTCACACCTGTACGTGCAGAGCGAGGAGGGGCGCGGCAGCACGTTCACCGCGCGCTTCCCGGCCTCGCGAATCATCGCGATCCGGCCGGCCGCGTTCGAAGCATGAGCGCGTGACGCGAGTCGGGTGCCTGACGTCGGCATCCCAACGCAAATACGCCGCAAACAAAAAAGCACAGCCCACGGGCTGTGCTTTTTTGTTTGGTGGCGCGGCACGCGAAACCGCGCGCCGTCCCGTGTCTACGAACAGAACTTCGCGAGCAGCCCGAGCTGCGCGTTGCGGAGCGTCTTGCCC
Organism: Burkholderia sp. AU33545; assembly: GCF_020419685.1. Lineage (NCBI taxonomy): Bacteria > Pseudomonadati > Pseudomonadota > Betaproteobacteria > Burkholderiales > Burkholderiaceae > Burkholderia > Burkholderia sp. AU33545. The sequence continues at coordinate 789,773 of NZ_JAIZRQ010000001.1, forward strand.
GCACGGCGCCGGCGGTAGTGGCCGTCGCTGAGCATCTGCCAGGCCGACTGGTTGTCGCCGAGGCAGACCGACAGCCCTTCGGCGATCACGCGGCGCTTCAGCTTGCGCTCGCGGATCGGGAACGCGACTTCGACGCGGCGGAACAGGTTGCGGTCCATCCAGTCGGCGCTCGACAGATAGACCTCCTCGGCGCCGCCCGCGTGGAAATAGTAGATGCGGTGGTGTTCGAGGAAGCGCCCGACGATCGAGCGCACCGTGATGTTTTCCGACAGCCCCGGCACGCCGGGCTTCAGCGCGCACACGCCGCGCACGATCAGGTCGACCTTGACGCCGGCCTGGGACGCTTCGTACAGCGCGGCGATCACCGACGGCTCCAGCAGCGCGTTCATCTTCGCGACCACGCGCGCGCGCTTGCCGGCGCGCGCATTGTCGATCTCCGCGCGGATCGATTCGATGATGCGCGGATGCAGCGAGAACGGCGACTGCCACAGCTCGTGCAGCGTGAGCTCGCCGCCGATCCCGGTCAGTTGCTGGAAGACGTGGTGGACGTCCTCGCAGATTTTCTGGTCGGCCGTCATCAGGCCGAAGTCGGTGTAGAGGCGGGCGGTGCGCGGGTGATAGTTGCCGGTGCCGAGGTGCACGTAGCGGCGCAGCGACGCCTTGCCGTTCTGCACGACGCGCCGCACGATCAGCATCATCTTCGCGTGGCACTTGTGGCCGACCACGCCGTACACGACGTGCGCGCCGACGGCTTCGAGCTGCGACGCCCAGTTGATGTTGGTTTCCTCGTCGAAGCGCGCGAGCAGCTCGACGACGACGGTCACTTCCTTGCCGTTGCGCGCGGCTTCCATCAGCGCGTCCATCAACGGCGAATCGGTGCCGGTGCGGTAGATCGTCTGCTTGATCGCGACGACGCTCGGGTCCTTCGCGGCCTGCTGCAGCAGTTCGAGCACCGGCTGGAAACTTTCGTACGGATGGTGCAGCAGGATGTCGCCGTCGTCGATCGCGTCGAACATCGTCGGCGCGTTGACGATCGCGGGCGGGATCGACGCGGCGAACGGCGCGAACTTCAGGTCGGGGCGATCGACGAGATCGGGGATCTGCATCAGCCGCACGAGGTTCACGGAGCCGGCCACGCGATAGCAGTCCTTCTCGCTGAGCAGGCTTTCCTCGAGCAGGCGCCGAACGATATGCGCCGGCGTATCGGCCGACACCTCGAGCCGTACCGCGTTGCCGAGGTGGCGCGCGGGCAGCTCGCCCTGCAGCGCGACGCGCAGGTTGGTGATTTCGTCCTCGTCGACGAAGAGCTCGCTGTTGCGCGTGATGCGAAACTGGTTGCAGCTCTTCACGACCAGTTGCGGGAACAGTTCGCCGACGAAGCGCTGCATGAACGAGCTGAGCAGCACGAAGCCGTGCTCGAAGCCCGACAGCGCCTGCGGCATGCGCACGACGCGCGGCAGCGCGCGCGGCGCCTGCACGATGCCCATCACCGCCTGGCGGCCGAACGCGTCTCGGCCCTCGAGCTCGACGACGAAGTTCAGGCTCTTGTTCAGCACGCGCGGGAACGGGTGCGCGGGATCGAGGCCGATCGGCGTCAGCACCGGCAGCAGTTCATCGAGGAAGTAGCGGCGCGCCCATTCGAGCTGCTCTTCGTTCCACGTGTCGCTCGCGTGGAAGTAGATGCCTTCCTGTTCGAGCGCGGGCAGCACGGTATCGTGCAGCATCGTGTACTGGCGGTGCACGAGCCGTTGCGCGCGCTCGACGACGAGGTCGTAAGCGTGCTGCAGCGACATGCCGTCGGGGGTCAGTGCGCCCGGGTTGTCGCGGATCTGTTCCTGAAGGCCGGCCATCCGGACTTCGAAAAATTCGTCGAGGTTGCTGCTCGTGATGCAGATGAAGCGGAGTCGCTCGAGCAACGGAATCTGCGGGTCAGCCGCCTGGGCCAGCACGCGCTCGTTGAAACCGAGGATGCCGAGTTCACGATTGAGAAGCGGATAGCGGACGGACATCGGCAGAGTAGGGGGTGATTCAGGCGATGATTCGAAAGGACGCTCGGAAACTCTCACGGTACGATGACGTGCTGATGACGATAATGTATTTATATCGGGAAATTCTACGCCTGAACCATTTTGTCTCATAAATGTTTCGGCCATATACAATCTACCCGTGTACATGCCCGTGAAGCGTGGCAACGGCAAGCGTTCCACGCTTAAAATGTCGCCTTTGATTGATCGCCCAGCGTGGCCGGCCGGCTGCCGCGGGCGAACGCGCACGGAGCCCCCTTCTGATGGTTACATCCCCCCACTTGCTGGCTGCCGTCGATCTCGGCTCGAACAGCTTTCGGCTGATCGTCGGGCGCGTCGAGGAAACGCCGGCGGGCAGCCAGATCTATCCCGTCGATGCGCTGCGCGAGCCCGTTCGACTGGCCGCGGGCCTGTCGAGCGACAAGATGCTCGATCGCGCGTCGCAGGAGCGTGGCTGGGAGGCGCTCAAGCGGTTCGGCGAGCGCCTGCGCGATTTCCATCCCGATCATGTGCGCGCGGTGGCGACCAACACGCTGCGCGTCGCGAAGAATGCGGGCGAATTTCTCGGCGAGGCCGAAGCGGCGCTTGGTTTTCCGATCGAAGTGATCGCGGGCCGCGAAGAGGCGCGTCTGATCTATGCGGGCGCCGCACATTCGGTGCCGGCGAGCGCCGGCAAGCGGCTCGTCGTCGACATCGGCGGTGGCTCGACCGAATTCATCATCGGCTCGCATTACACGCCGATCGTGATGGAGAGCCTCTACATCGGCTGCGTGAGCCATAGCCGCGCGTTCTTCCCGGCCGGCAACGTCGACGAATACACGATGCGGCAGGCCGAACTCGCGGCCAAGCGCGAGATCCAGATCATTTCCAGCGAGTACAAGAAGGCCGGATGGGACCAGGCGATCGGTTCGTCCGGCACGGCGCGTGCGCTCGCCGAGCTCGTCGAGGCGAACGGCTTCAACGACGCGGGCATCACGCACGGCATTTCACGCGGCGGGCTCGAACGCCTGAAGCGCGCGCTGATCAAGTCCGAGAACGTGAACCGGCTGAAGCTGATCGCGCTGAAGCCCGATCGCGTGCCGGTGCTCGCCGGCGGCCTCGCGATCATGCTTGCGGTATTCGAGGAGCTGGGGGTCGACTACGTCGATACCACCGACGGCGCGCTGCGTCTCGGCGTGCTGTATGACCTGCTCGGCCGGACCCAGCACGAGGACATGCGCGCGGTGACCGTCGAGGGCTTCACGCGCCGCTACGGCGTCGATCGCGCGCAGGCCGGGCGCATCGGTGCGCTCGCGGTGCGGTTCTACGACGAGCTCGACGAATCCGACGACGAAGAACGCGAGGAAGGCAGGATGTTCCTCGGTTGGGCCGCCGCGTTGCACGAGATCGGCCTGTCGATCTCGCACAGCTCGTATCACAAGCATTCCGCCTATATCGCGAGCAACGCCGACATGCCGGGTTTCTCGCGCACCGACCAGGCGCGCCTTGCCGCGCTCGTGCTCGGGCATGCGGGCAAGCTCGGCAAGCTGTCGCAGGCGCGCGACGTCGAATGGCCGCTGCTGTTCTGCCTGCGGCTCGCGGCGCTGCTGTGCCGGCGCCGGACCGATGCCGGGCTGCCGGACATTTCCGTGTCGCAGATGAAGAAGGGCGGGTATGAAGTGCGCCTGCCGGGCGCATGGGTCGAGCAGAACCCGCTGACCGACTACAGCCTCAGCCAGGAAGCGGCCGAGTGGGAGAAGGTCGGTATTCCGTACCGCGTGGTTTATACGGGCGCGTGACGCGCCGGCACGACGGCGGCGCGCTCGCGCCGCCAGGCTGCCCTTGCGATGCGCTCAGTCCGAGCACACGATCGCGGTCAGGAACGGGAATGCCTGCTTGACGGTCGCGTCGCTGCCGGCCTTGCGCACGGCCTGCTCGACCGCGTTCTTCGTGCCGCGCACCACGACGCCGTATGCCCAGTTGCCGATCGGCGTGCCATCGCCGGGCTGGAAAATCGGATCGTTCGCCTGGTAGCCGAGCACGACATAGACGCCGAAGCCGTAGGCGGTCAGCGGATGATTCGTGCGGAATGCGTTCACCGAATTCGATTCGACGTGCATCGGCTCCGACTGGATGTCACCTGCCGCGAGCAGCGGCGCGACGAACTTGTGGCCGTTCGAATGGCAGTCGAGCGCATCATCGAGCGACTTGGCCGATGCGACGCCGGACGCGCCGAGGGTGCCGATTGCGAGCAGCACGCCGAGCAGGGCAGTCTTGAAAACGTGGTTTTTCATGCGCGATTGCGGGTTGGTCGCGGACATTATCGCGTGTTCCCGCAATTTTCGTGCGCGGGCTGCGGGCGGTACGGCACCGGTGGCGCAAGCGGGCGGCGGACCAAACGAAAAAGGGCTGCAAGCGCGATGGCTTGCAACCCTTATCGTGTATCTCGTGGTCGGAGCGATAGGATTCGAACCTACGACCCTCTGATTCCAAATCGGGTGTCCCTACTATTTTTCAACGTCGCTGGCGATCGATGGAAGTTATAAATCATTGATTTGATGTGGAACTTAAGCTCATTGCGATTTGCTGTTCCGACCCACAACGCTGGATCGAAGCGTTGCCGATGCCAGAGAAGGGCTGGAAGTATTACAACGACACGAAGGTGAGTGGTCTCGCGATCGGCATCGGCCCGAGCGGCGTCAAGACGTTCATTCTCTATCGGAAAGTCAATCGTAAGTCAGACCGAATCAAGATTGGGCGCTATCCCGATCTGACGGTTGATAAGGCGAGGACGCACGCTCTGACCCTGATCGCAGACATCGCCGGTGGGACGAATCCAGCCGAGCTGAAGCGTGCCCGTCGCGCGGAGATGACTTTTGGCGAGCTGTTTGACCAGTACTACGAGAATCGCAGCGTTCCGCACAAAAAGACGGCAGCGGAAGACAAGCAGAAATTCGAGGAATACCTTTCGAGTAATGGGGACGGTATCAACCTCGCGTCGCGGCAGCTATCGGAAATCACGACGGCGACAGTTGCTCAACTGTTCATCAAGATCAGCAAGGATCACAAGGTGATGGCGAGCCGGGTGCTTGCGCTTGTCAGCAGTATCTTTGGCAAGGCGATCGAATGGGGAATCTGGAACCAGATCAATCCATGCCACGGTATCCGCAAACATAGCGAAGTCAGCCGGGATCGCTTCCTGCAGCCGGACGAACTGCCGAAGTTCTTCGAGCAGGTGCTGGCATATCCGAATGCCACGGTGCTGGACTACATCTTGGTCAGCCTGCAGACTGGCGCGCGCAGAGGAATGTTCTTGCGATGCGTTGGGAACAGGTGATCCCGACCGAGCGGAGTGGCGTATCCCGGATACAAAAAATGGAACGCCGCAAAGCGTTCCGCTGGTTCCTGATGTGGTGGCTATTCTGCGGGCGCGGGATAAAGAGCGAGGGGACTCGCCGTTCGTGTTTCCAGGTTCTGGCGAGGCGGGACATCTCGTGTCACCGAAGAAGGCATGGAGGATCATCCTCGATATGGCTGGCATCGCCAATCTCCGGTTGCATGACCTGCGCCGCACGATGGGCTCGTGGCAAGCATGGCGGCAAGGCGATTATCCTGACGCACTCGATGGGCGGGTTGGTGGCTCGGATTGCGATTGCCATGCACGGGGCAGGGAGTATTCCACAACGTGCTGCCGGCGACCGGGGCGCCGATCGCGGCGAAGCGGTTCCGTACCGGCGGTGGAAGCGAGGGTTCGATAGACGGTTTCATCAATGGTGCCCTGCTCGGGCGTAATGCGAACGAATTTGTGGCGGCGGCCGCGAATGCACCGGAGGCGCTCGAGTTGCTGCCGATGCCGGATTATCACAACGGTGAGGCATGGTGGATTTTTGCACGGCTCGATGGCACACCGGTGATGGAGTTTCCGAAAGATGGGAGCGCATATGCGCAGATTTATACCAATTCGAAATGGTACGGCTTGGTGCCGGAGCAGTCGACATCGTTGCTCGACCCGGCAGGAATCATCCAGGTACGACTCGTACGCTAACCCAATAAAGTCCACCGTATCTGAGAATTTCAGCAAGGTAATGAAAAAGGTGGTTGAGAATCAAACCAATATAAAGTGCGCCTACTACGATAATACGTATGTGGCTTACGGGGATGGGGAGTTGAAACCCAAGGGAGCAACCGAATCGGGCGACAATCACGGCAAACCCACAATCGAGAAAGGCAAGAAGCTGACCGATTTGTTGGCATGGGGCACGGTGATCTGGAAGGGAAACGTGCCCGCAGGGTAACGGCGGAGGAACTGAGCGCCGCGCGGATCTTGCACGATACGCACAGCGGCACGCTACGCGTGCACTTGGATTCGCGCAACGTCACCATCGAATTCGAGGTTCAGAAACAGCCTAAGCTACCGCCTGACAGCAAAGTCCCCGATCCTAAGAAGAACGGGATCATCCCAGGTGAGGGTACCGTGCCGGTCTGGTCGGCCGAAGCTCCTGCTTACGGTGTAAATGGTGGAGCGGCCCACGGTGTACAAGTGGTATTTGACCAAGGGGGCTACGTGCATCAGGAAAGCTACAACCAGCCGTGGACTCGCTGGGCGTTGCTCTACAGTATCGTGCAAATCGCACAAGATGCAAAGGAGCCGCAATGCTGACACGTATTGGACGATTGCTGTTTTTTGTAGTGGGCATCTGCGCCTGTTCGATCAGTTTTTCTGTGGAACCGACGATGACGAATCCTCTGCTGTCCAAACCGCGCCCGTGGTGTGTCGGACGCTTCGTGTTCAATCGACCTGCGACGAGCGAACTCACGAATCAACGATATGGGTTTTGGGGGGATAAGCTGGAGACACAACACAATGTTGCTATTGCTACATATCAGACAAAAGTCGGAGGTTTGGAGAAAAAATTAAAGACGGAAAAAAGAATCGACCCCGGAAATAATAACAAATTGAATCACGTATGGCTGGAAAGAGAAATCTCTCCAAGAGCAAATGCAAAGGTATTTGCTTACGTGGATGCGTATACGGAAGGTGTAAAATTACCTTTCGATACGGAGGGTTATATCTACGAAAACAACACGTTATTCCATACAACCGGGTCATTTGGTTCGACCGGTTTGGACAAGTTTGAACCTGTTTACACGGACCTCTATCGGCGCATCAAGGCACGTGACAATTGGTCGGTGCCGACCGAGTCGGGGTTCTGCTTTGACGGCGGCATAGCCACGGGTTCGTCGACCTTCTCCGAGGAGGTCAGCCAGTCGTTCGCGTTGATGCCGGGGCGGCCAGCGCTGCTCGTGATCCAGATGCGCGAATCGGTAACCGGCGACCAGAAATCGCCACTGACCAAGACGTTGCCTGATCTGCGCGCGAAGATGGATCAGATATCGAGCGGGAGCTATCGCATTCTGCGGCAGGGCAAGCGCACGGTGGCCGGGATGGTTGCCGAGGAAGTGCTGTTCGCGTTGAAGGAAGGCGAGATTACGTCGTACCGTTTCTATCTGCTCGCGCCAGGTGATCCGAGTACGTTGGCGAAGCCACATACGGCGATTCAATTGCTCTTAGGCGCACCCAGTCCCGACCTGTCGCCCGACCAGGCAAGTTCGCCGGTGGACGAGGCTGGTGCGCTGCAAACGTGGGACACACTGCTGAACAGCCTGCGACTGCGGCCTGGCGCAGTCTGAGCGGAGGCGACATGCGACGCTACGACATAGTGAAGGGTGACGCGACGACAGTCGGAGGCATCGTGCAGGGTGGTGACGGACAAGACATGCTGCACGACCGCGAACAAGCGTATGAACACGATCCGGTATGGTGCCCGGTGTGCAAGACACTCGGCGTGATCGAGGGCGACGGCCCACGTCATTCGAGCACCGGACCGGATTGCCGACAGTCGGCGCTGAGTGACGACCTCTGTCCGTGCGCATGTCCGATTCCGCCGAAACTGGTGGCGTCACAGTCGGCATCGTATACGGAGGTTTGACCGACGGAGAAGGAGAACGACATGCCCCGAACGATCGCAGGTCGGGTTGTACTGCTGGTGCTGGCAGTGAGTGTTACGGGGTGCGCTTCGACCGGAATATTGAGCAGCGTCATGTAGTTCTCCGTACTCGACACTAGGCCGATGCCCTTGACGAAAACCCTCTGTTTACGCGTTATGCTGAGGAAGACCTCTTTAATAGAGTGGCGCAGCAAATTGATTCGAGTGGATTGAAGAGTGCTGATTTGGCCGGAAAGACCCTTGATGTGCAGATTTCAAATATGAGCGGCGTTTGCAATAAATGCACTACCGGATTGACAGGGTCTTCGGATTTGAGTGGTGTGGTTCAACAATTTAGTAATCGGTATCCAAATTTGACGGTAAGGATTTCTGCAGTTGGCGGAAATGCAATGCCCGGACGTACAACCATTGTGGTTCGCGGAGGAAAGATTGCTAACTGATATCGTAAATAAGCTGATGGCTATGCCGTGGGAGAAACGAATTATTTCACTGCTTGCGATGGCAAACCGCGCAAACGAGACGATCAAGGCATCGCATCCGGAGAGTTTTAAATTGTGCGAGCGCGCCTTGGTTGCTTGTAAAGATTGGTTGGATGGCAAGCCTATCACCCCGGAAAGCTTGGCGTTCTACCTTGATGCAGATGAAACTGAGAATCCGTGGATGCAGGAGTCCCTATTTAGAGGCAACCCTGCTGGTCTGAATGCACTTGTATTTATGACCATGGTAATTGGTCATGTCGCACATCTTGCATACGTAAACTCGGGAAAATCGAAATATATGTCGGAGATAATTTCCGAGGCTGGCTCGAACATTTTGGAATCGATTGTCGAATACGGTGCGCCGTATGGATTATCTGAATTTTCGCTTTCTGGGACAGAAAATTGACGATGTCGGACTCCAGGAGGGCGTGGTACCCGTGGTAAGGGATGATCCTTTCTGGTCCGTCTACTTCAACGGCCTGGGTGTTGCAATAGCGAATGCGCTTGAAGACCAACGTGACCCTCACGCGCGTTCATACCGCTTCCGGCGCGACGGCACCGAGGAGTTGTTTGACAGAAGCTTCTCGTGGCGATCGTTCCGAGAGGCTACCGTTGCTGAGGCTCGCAGCCTGCCTGACGATGCGATAGTTGTTCAGACCGACGTTTCCAGCTTCTATGAGCATGTTTCGCATCATTAAGTTCAAAACTCAATCAACGACCTTTTTCCTGACGGCCGGGTTGGCAACCAGATCACCGCGCTACTAGGGAAATTTTCGGCGGGCCGCTCGTTCGGGCTTCCTGTCGGCGGCCAAGCGTCGCGCGCACTGGCTGAACTATTCCTGAATCCGTTCGATCAGCGGATGACCGTCAGCGAAATCCGGTGGTTCCGGTACGTTGACGACTATGTGCTCATCGCACCGTCGAACGCCGATGCGTACCGCGCGTTGTCGGTACCCTCGCGCTCGTACTGCCGTCAGAGTGAGACGGACTGGAATTTTGTCCATCGATTGATGGAAGAAGAAGGCTTGTTCGGCTTTTGGCGTCAGGACAACGAGGGGAAGTCGCATAGGTTCGTCGTGACCGACGACATTTACTCGCTTGATGAGGTCTCGCCCAAACAGGTCGGATTCTCGAGGTCGGGCACAAGTAACGAAACGGGCGCATTTACGCAATGGGCAGGGTCGCGGACGTTGCAGAGTACCGTGTACACGACGCGCACGTTTGACTATAAGGCGCCGTCCTCGCTGGCCAATCCCAAAGGTACGACGTTGCCGACGATGGCCGGTCAAGGAAATTTACCTGAGCAGGCTGAAGTCTACGAATATACCGGTGCCTACACGTATTTGAACCAGGATCGCGGTGAGCATCTTTCGAGGATTCACCTAGAAGAATGGGAGTCGAGGGCAAAGCGATTCCTTGGTATCGGAGGTGTTCGGACTATCGATGCCGGCCGTCGATTCATACTGACGGGCCATCCTGAGCACGATCATGATCAAGCCGGGCAGCGAGAATTCGCTGCGATCAAAGTGCGTCGGTACATTGAGAACAACCTGCCGTTATCGAATCACGAAGCGAACTTTCCGTATAGCTTGCAGAGTGAACTAGCACAGGCGAAGTTCGAACAAACGGGAGAGGTCGTCACTCACGAAGACGGCTCGGCAGGTTTTTATCTAGTCGAAGTCGAGGCGCAGCGCGTGACGGTTCCGTATAGGAGCCCGTTCGAGCACAAGAAGCCAACGATGGAGTTAGAGACGGCAATCGTCGTTGGGCCGCAGGGCGAAGAGGTGTACACGGATGCACTGAATCGCGTAAAGGTCATGTTCGTTTGGGACCGACAGAACTCAGGTAACGCAAATGCCTCGTGCTGGGTGAGAGTCGCGCAGTCAGACACGGGCGGCGGCTACGGAAGCGTGCACGTTCCGAGAGTCGGTGAGGAAGTCCTAGTGGGCTACATAGGCGGAGATTGTGATAGGCCTATAGTCCTGCATCGTGTCTACAACGGTAGCGTTCAGCCGCAATGGCATAGCAACGGCATCTTGTCCGGCTACCGTTCGAAGGAGTATTTGGGGAGCGGTTATAACGAGATGGTCCTTGACGATGCGACAGGACAGAATCGAGCCAGATTGTTCAGCAGTACAGGGAACAGCTTGCTTCACCTCGGATATCTGATCGAGCAAAACGGCAACACACGCGGTGCAATTCTTGGTTCAGGCTTCGACTTGAAGACGGACTTGTCTGGTGCCGTACGTGCCGCGCAGGGGCTGTACGTCACTACGTATCAGAAACAGGTAAATAGCCAGCAACTCGATGTGAGTGAGGCGCAGCAACAGCTCACTGGGGCTGAGGGCGCCATTGAGGCTATGTCGCAGGTGAGCCAGCAACACCAAGCGGAAAGTCTCGGTGCTGGCCGCGAGGCGTTGAAGACATTTACCAACGCGACTCAGGGCACCGTACAGGGCTCGCAATCAGGTGGCAGGACCGGAGACGGTGGCATGGGCAGCGCGAACGCGTTCAAGACCCCCGTCATGTTGTTCGCAAGTCCATTGGGGATTGCGTTATCGACGCCGCAATCGGTGCATATCGCGAGCGATCAGCAAACCAATTTCGTCAGCGGGCAGAGTACATTTATCGCCAGTCGAAAGTCGCTGGTGGCGAGTGTCGCGGAGAAGATAAGTCTGTTTGTGCAGAACGCTGGGATGAAACTGTTTGCAGCCAAAGGGAGGGTGGAAATTCAGGCACAGGGGGCCGAATTGGACATGGCGTCGCAGAAGGACCTCTCAATCAAGAGTGTGGGAGGTAAGGTTGTAATTGCTGCGGCACAGGAAATTGGACTCTATGTGGGTGGCTCGTATATTCGCATCACTTCGTCGGGTATCGAGAACGGTACGGTAGGACAGATCAGGGAGCGCTGCTCATCCTGGGACGTTGAAGCCGCTGATTCAAAACAGGTACCTATGCCGTCGTTTTCTTCGGGCGAAGTTGCAAACACATATCTCCATTCCCTGTAATTTTATCTGACAGAGTCGCCATGATTATTAGTCCGCCTTTTGTGAATTCGGCTCAGCCTGATAACGATCCGAACGTCGATCCTGCGCGGGATTCGTTCCCTATGCTGGAGTGTGGTCCTGGAAACGGGGCATTTCCCGTCAGTTTTAATCTCGGATGGCACGGCGGAGCGCATCTGGAAGCTCCGGTCGACAATCAGGGGCATCTACTTCCGGTTAGAGCGATTGCAGACGGTACGATTGTGTTCGTTCGTGCCACGGATACGAAGAACAAACCTGAATTGAACTATGCCGGCGTACGAACTGACGACGGTTGTGTAGTCATTCGGCATGACACGGAGATCGGGGACGGCGAGCAATCAAAGGTCACCTTCTTTTCTGTGTATATGCATCTGCAAAGTGTGGAACCACTGACGGCAGGAAAAAAAGTCCACCGCAAGGACAAGCTAGGTTTGCCGGGGATTGTGTATAGTCGGCCGGGGCGCATCCACTTCGAAATTGTTTGCGACAGTCAAAACATGACGAAGTTACTCGGACGTGCTCCGGGGCCAATGGGGAGTGCAGGCCGTATCGACGCGATCTATGGAGATATTTGGTTTTTTGTTCCAGTCGGAGCGAATTTATATTCGAACGAGCCGCACCCTGCTAAGAGCGATGGTAGCGTTTCAGTAGACGGAGCACCACCCCAGGTCGCAATTTCGCAGACGACGAGTCCGCTTGCCGTGCGGATGCATTATGACAGGGGATGTACCCTGACGACATATCAATGCACCGCCGATGGCAGTTGGGAAGTTTGCGCTGATATGCCGCCAGAACAGGATGCTGAATATGATCTTTATAATCGATCGCAGCAGTTGAATGGGAAATACTCTCAAGGAACACCTCCGTCAACCAGCGTAATCTTCGAAGTTTTACGTTTCGGGCGATGTATCAATGAACAAGCTAATGCGAATTTTAACCATTGGCGAAAGGTGAATACTCCTGTCGGTCAGGGATGGATCAACCTGTCTGGTCAGGGCGTTCAGGCATATAGTGACGCCGATTTTCCAGAATGGGCGGGCTGGAATTTTATTCAAGACGATTCGACGAAAAGCAATCTCTGTGACTCGCCAACGTTAAAGAAATGGCTGCTGGATGCTTCTGGTGAGACACAAATTGATCATGCCGGAATGGTAGGCGCACTGCAGAACGCAGCTCTCAGAAAACGTCTTGCACAGGTGGTGTGCCGATTTTCTACGGAATGGTCTGCTAGCAATTTAGACGAGCTCTATGGTTGGTTAAAGACTGAACATGAGGCGTTAAGCGCACCGCTCTCCGATGATGATTTCAAGTTGTTTGAAGGGCATGTGCAGGCTTTGGCATTTTGGGAGAAAATTCAAGGCGAGAAGCCAGCGGCTGATGATTGCTGGCATTGGCCGCCTACAGCATTTATTCGACACTTCATGAAGTGTAAGTGGTTTAGTGAGGATGAGTTTAAGCAAATTTATCCATCTGCTTCTGCGAGTTCAGTCCAGAAATATCGAACAAGTATCAACAAGACGGTGAATAAATATTGCTTGACCACAACGCTCAGACTGTCGCACTTTTTTGGTCAAGCCTCCGTCGAGTCGGGTCAACTTCGCTGGATGGCCGAGCTCTACAATGGTGATCCATACGAATATTTTAGAAAGTACGAGAAGGCGAAGAATTATGCCGGATGGCTGGGGAACGTGGAGTGGAATGACGGCGGAAAATTCCGGGGTAGAGGTTTCAAGCAGCTAACTGGAAGGGCAAATTACTCCAAATATTTTGTCTATCGAGGGTGGTTTCAAAAATCTTCCTTCGCGGAGGTGTGGTGGAACGATGCGCGCTGGTGGGGTTTTACTCCTCCCTATCATTCGGCGCAGCATAAGGATTTGACGCCGATTCAAAATTCAACAACTGTTGCTCAGCTCATTTCGACCTTGAGACCGCCAATTATTTCGAATCCTGATATTGTGTCAGATGATGCCTATGTGTCTATTGATACGGCAGGATTTTTCTGGGCGAAGAATTTGCTGCTTGGTATTGCTGATAGAGACGATGCAATAAATTTGACAAATAAGATCAGAGGGGATCATGCTTCTTCGGCGGCGGATTTTCCCGCCGATGCTCATTTCCCTCAGAGATTGTCGGAGGCGGGAAGAATTAAGGGGATTTTATCTTGAGATCGAAATTTTGGATTTTCGCTATTCTTTTTTTTGCGGGATTGCGTGGGGTTTGGGCTGCAAGTCCATCTGATGTTACTATTTTGGCTAAGTCGGGTGGTGAGTCTTTCACATTTGTTTGCGAAGTCGGTCAGCCTGAAATTAAGGTGTTTGCGGGTGATAAGATCGACGGGGAGGCAGGTGTATTGATTGATCAGAAGTTGGACGACTCAGACAATTGTGTCGGGGCAGAATGGATCGTAAATCAGCTGGCTGAATCTGATGTCACGCTGGTTATGATAAATCCTGGAAGGTCGGGAGCCAATGTCCAGATGAATGTTTACGCGCTGCAGGGCGGTAAGGCGACATTTGCCGGATATTTGCCCGTCGGAGCAGATTATGTTGGGAAGGCAGCGTACTTCTATGATTTCGATCAGGCCGACGGATCGTGGAGAAGGGTTTATGAGGTGGTTGGTGGGAAAATAATTTTGTATAGAGAAATTCAGCTTATGCAATCTGGGAGCGTGTGTGTTGATAAGGGTGGGATCGTAGGTGCTGATTCTGCGTGTGGCGGCAGGAGATTAAAGGCCGGTGCAAAGAAGCCACTGTGTATAGTATATGAGGGGCACGTTGGGAAGATTTCGCCGACCAAGAATTGTTCTGGATTGACTGGCCGTCCTGGATAATTGCATTGAGATGAGGCTGTGTGGTGAATATTTTTTGATTGCCTCAATTGTGATGTTTTTTAGGTCGAGGTGTGATGGTATGCTGAACGCTATTCGAATGGGTGATTCGACTGATCACGGTGGTGAGGTTGTTGAGGCGTCACGGATTATGAAGATAAATGGGCGAGGGGTCGCGAGAAAAGGGGATAAAATAAAGTGTCCAATTCACCCAGATGTTAATCCGAATGTGATCGAAGAGGGTGATCCAAATATCAAGGATCACGGTGTTCCGATTGCACGGCAAGGCCATCTTGGAACATGTGGTTGTCGTTTAATTTCAAGCCTTGAATGACATGGCGCGAGGCATGCTACCGTATTTTTGATTACCGTTAAGTGCTTCACGTTGACCTCTGGACCGGCCAGCCTTTCGTAGACATCTTCGAGCCATAATTTATGGCAACCGAGGAGGTCGATATGAGCGGCAAGCGGTACACGGATGAGTTCAAGATTGAGGCAGTCAAGCAAGTCACCGAGTGAGGTCATTCGGTAGCTGATGTGGCGCAGCGACTGGGCATCACGACTCATAGTCTGTATGCCTAGAAAGCGAAGTTCGATAAGCCGGATGTCGTGCGAAAAGCGGAGCTAGACCAGAATGCCGAGGTACGGCGCCTGAAGGCCGAGCTTAAACGCGTGACCGAGGAACGCGACATTCTAAAAAAAGCCGCCGCGTACTTTGCAAAGGGATAACGGCAAGGTACGCGTTCATGCGAGCCCATATCAACGAGCATTGTCTGCGCACAATGTGCAGAGTGCTTGGCGTGCATCGCAGCGGCTATTACGTCTGGCAGCGCCAGTTGGTCAGCGCCCGTAAGCGCGAGGATGATCGACTGTTGGGGCTGATCAAGCATCACTGGCTGGCCAGCGGCGGCGTCTACGGTTATCGCGAAGTCACCGTGGATTTGTGCGAATCGGGCGAGGCGTGCATCCGAGCATCCCGGTCGGCCCTCGAATGAGGTGGGTGACACCCTTGCTGGCGGACGCATGCTGGATGCGTCTTAGGCGCAAAGTTGATGCCGACCAGTCAACGCCCTTTGTATTCAGGGTTATTGGGATTCAATTGATCCGTCCGATTATCTGTCGCTGCCTTGGAGGCTGGGTTGTTCGGGTTCAGACTGTTGCTCCGGTCGTCATTGGGCCGCGTATCGGGATCCCAGTCGCGAGTTTCACACTGGATGACATAAGCCGGGCGCCTCGAATACCTCTCGTTGCCGAGGAACAAATAGTGCCAAGTGTCATGCTTGTCGCCTATATCGAGTTTGACATCGTGCTGCTCGGCCGTCGCAAACGGATCAATCAGGCACAGGCAATCGAGCCTGCTGCACCCGCAGGAACCCTTCCGTACGATCGGCTCAAACCCCATTTCTGCTAGGAATCCAGCTCGGTTCTTGACACTTGTAAAGTTGTGACCATTCCTGGACACGTATATCACTTTCATCGCTTTGCCCCCGATTTTTCTAATAGCGAATTGGGTGTACCAGTGTGACGGGTTGAATCCGCAATCGGTGGCGGTTCCCCAAAACGGCGAGCGTAGGTTTTGGCGTAGGTTTGTCCGCCGAGCATTAGCAGGTAAGGCGCAGGTACTGCTGCATCATTGGGGTGTGGGCTGAGATAGTGTTGGGTTGTCTGGTTCCAGGGCGCGGTCAGCCGTCTTGGTGTCACGGGCCCGGAACGCGCTCTCGCTCTGCTGGCGACTATTGTATCCGGCCCCATAAGCACTGACATCACATCGAAAACTTAGCTGGATCGTCGCTGAATGGAAGTGGGGATGCGAAACTGGTGGAAGCCGAGATGGATCGATGTGGATTGACCTAGGCTGAATCGGGTTATATGAACCGAATAAAGAAAAAGGGGTTACACGCTTTTGGCATGTAACCCCTTGATTCCTTTGGTCGGAGCGATAGGATTCGAACCTACGACCCTCTGATCCCAAATCAGATGCGCTACCAGGCTGCGCTACGCTCCGACGAGCCAAAGATTCTATCGTCTAATGGGTAACTGGGTCAATCACGTTTTGCATAAGGCGCACGTCATCACGAAACGCTCACGATTGGCGACAATTCGAAGCGTGATCGTCCGGCCTGCGAGTGTGCGGCCGGATCATTCGTCGAAGCCTGGAGAGACATCATGATGAACCTGATCCTGTGGCGCCACGCCGAAGCCGAGGACTACGCGGCAAGCGACCTCGCACGCCAGTTGACGGCCCGCGGGCGCAAGGAAGCGCAGGCCATGGCCAAATGGCTGCGCGGCCGGCTCGAGTCGAGCAGCGTGATCCTCGCCAGCCCGGCGGCGCGCACCGTGCAGACCGTCGAGGCGCTGACCGACCAGTACCGGACCGTCGATGCGCTCGCGCCGGGCTGCAGCGTCGACGACGTGCTGGCGGCCGCCGGGTGGCCCGACGGCATCGCGCCGACGGTCGTGATCGTCGGGCACCAGCCGACGCTCGGCAGCGTCGCGGCGCAGCTGATCGCCGGCAACGGCGACAGTTGGAGCGTCAAGAAGGGCGGTATCGTGTGGCTCGCGAGCCGCACGCGCGACGGCAGCCGTCAGGCCGTGCTGCGCGCGGTATTGACGCCAGACCTTGTCTGACGGGGTTCGAAGGCATTGATCATACGGTTTCGCAGGCTTTCTGCTAAAGTCAATTCGGCGACACGTCATTGAAAGGACACGGTCGTGCCACAGAACGGTAACGACCGGTTACTACATTGGCTGGCATGTCGTCCTATTCCTTACGATCAGGAAAGCCTAATGCGAGAACTGCCGACGCCTACGCTCCCCTTTGCCTCGCTTCCCCTCGACACGTCGCGGCGTCACCTGCCGCGCGCTGCTGAAACCGTCACATCCGAGTTCCGTCTGCGGGCCGCCTGGGCACGCACGGAAGACGAACTGCGCGAGGCCCAGCGCCTGCGTTACACCGTGTTCGCCGAAGAGATGGGCGCACAGGTCAGCGGTCCATCCGGTCTCGACGTCGATCCGTTCGACGCCTATTGCGATCATCTGCTGGTGCGCGATCTCGATACGCTGAAGGTGGTCGGCACGTACCGTGTGCTGCCGCCGCACCAGGCCGCGCGTGTCGGCCGTCTCTACGCCGAAGGCGAATTCGACCTGTCGCGCCTTACGCACCTGCGCGGCAAGATGGTCGAGGTCGGCCGCTCGTGCGTGCACAGCGACTACCGCAGCGGCGCCGTCATCATGGCGCTCTGGGGCGGTCTCGGCGCGTACATGATGCAGAACGGCTACGAGACGATGCTCGGCTGCGCGAGCGTGTCGATGGCCGACGGCGGGCACTATGCGGCGAACCTGTATCAGTCGCTGCCGGCCAACTCGCTGACGGCGCCGGAATACCGCGCGTTCCCTCATACGGCGCTGCCGGTCGACGAACTGCAGACGGGCACCGTCGTCGCACCGCCGCCGCTGATCAAGGGCTACCTGCGTCTCGGTGCGAAGATTTGCGGTGCTCCGGCGTGGGATCCCGACTTCAACTGCGCGGACTTCCTGACGCTGTTCCGGTTGTCGGACATCAACGCCCGCTACGCCCGGCACTTTCTGGGCTGAGCCATTCTGATCGCGGCGCGCTGCTCAGGCGCGCACGCAAGCGAACGCCGTCGCACGGCAGATTGCCGCGCGACGGCGTTTGTTCGTTCCGAGGAAGTTGTTCTATCCGGCCCTGTTAATTTGGGCGGTACGCACTGCCCACCGTGCACGCAGGAGCACGTTCGGAGCAGGCCGCGCAAGCGGCGGCCCGGACGACAGGGCGGGCTTGCCTAGTGCTTGCGCCGCCAGTCGAGCAGGTGGTGTTCGGCCATCCAGTGATGGATCATTCCTTCGCCGCCGTGGCTGCGCTTGTATTCGCGCGACTCGAAATAGGACAGGGCGACGAGCACCATCAGACCGATGAACAGACCGATCAGGCCGGCGATTTCTTCAGACGACATGGCAGCCTCCTTTCAACGGCACAGCGCCATGGGTACATGGTAGAACATGCGCGGGACAACCCCTAACCCGGAATTCCGCTAGACTCGGCGCGGTCCTGGCGCGCGATGGGCGCGCCGTTTTCCGGAGCCTCACCGATGACCCGTTTCATGCTGGCCGTGCTGGCCGCGTCCGTTCTCGCCGGCTGTTCCGGCGATCCCCGCCAGGCCCGCCGCGGCCACCCGCCGCAAGATCCGGCCGATTACCACGGCGTGCCGACCGACATGACGCCACCGTCGATGCTCGGTGCGCCTGGGCCGTCAGCACCCGCACCCGCGCAATAACGAAACCGGCCGGCCTGCGTGGCCGTCAGGTGCCGGCTGCGGGTGCGTCGGCGCCGATTCGCCGCGTCAGCGCCGGCAGGTAGCGCGCGAGCGTCGCGCCGCGCGCCACCATGAACAGCAGCAGCGCGAACCACAGCCCGTGATTGCCGAACGGGCCGACAGCCGCCAGCGTCGCGGCAATGAAGATCGCGAACGACACGACCATCGCGCGCATCAGCGATTGCGTCTGCGTCGCGCCGATGAACACGCCGTCGAGCAGGAACCCCCATACGGACACGATCGGCGAGATCGCTGCCCACGGCAGGTATTGCAGCGCGACCGCGCGGATCCCGGCCTGGTCGGTCAGCCGTGCGACGATCCAGCCGCCGGCCGCCCAGTAGACGAGCGCGAACAGCAGCGCGCCGAGCGCGGACCACAGCAGCGTGACCCGCACGGCCCACCGGAATGCGGCGCGGTCGCGCGCGCCGGCTGCGGCGCCGACGAGCGCCTCTGCCGCATGCGCGAAGCCGTCGAGCCCGTACGCCATGAAGGTCTGGAAATTCAGCAGCAATGCGTTGGCCGCGAGCGTCGCGTCACCCTGTTTGGCGCCCAGGTGCGCGAACCAGCCGAACGCGCCGAGCAGGCACAGCGTGCGAAGGAAGATGTCGCGATTGAGCGCGATCAGCCGCTTGAGCGCCGCGCGATCCGCCAATGCACCCGCGGCCAGCGGCGCAAGGCCGCGCGGGCGCAGTTGCCATAGCATCCATGCGCCGAGCGCGAAGCCGCACGCGTCCGCGGTCGCGGTCGCCGCACCGATCCCGGCGATACCCCAGCCGAAGCCGTACACGTACAGCAGCACGGCGCCGATGTTCACCGCGTTGATGAAGACCTGCGCGACGAGCGCGAGCCGCACGCGCTGCACGCCGAACAGATAGCCGAGCACGACGTAGTTCGCGAGCGCGAACGGCGCGCTCCAGATTCGTGCGTGGCCATAGGCCAGCGCCGTCGCGCGGACGGCGTCGCTGCCGCCCAGCGCGGTCAGCGCGAATGACAGCAGCGGCACCTGCAGCGCGAGCACGGCGGCGCCGAGCGCGAACGCGACGATCAGCGCGCGCAGCACGTTGAGCCGGATGCTGGCGGCGTCGCCGGCGCCGTGCGCCTGCGCGACGAGGCCGGTCGTGCCCATGCGCAGGAAGCCGAAGCCCCAGAACACGAAGTTGAAGAACAGCCCGCCGAGCGCGACGCCGCCGAGATACTGCGCGCCGTCGAGGTGGCCGGCGACGGCCGTGTCGACCGCGCCGAGGATCGGCTGGGTCAGGTTCGCAAGGACGATCGGGAAGGCGAGCGCGAGGACGCGCCGGTGCGAGACCGCGGCCGACCCGGTGCCGGCTCCGTGCGGTAATGCGGATTCGGACATGGCGAACGCGTCAGGCGCGTTCCTGCACGCAGACCCACGGCGACACCACTACCGCCCACAGCTCCGGATTGCGCGCCGCGAAGTCGGCGGCGGTTTCCGCGGGCATGCGCGCGACGAGACTGGACGACAGCCAGCGCGTAACCTGTTCGGCGTCGTCGCCGGCGATCGCTTCCGCGACGCTGACGAGATCGAGATCGCGTGCGACCGACAGCAGCTTGCCCTGCGCGAAGAAGCGCTCGAGGTCGCACCAGTCGATCTTGGCGGTTTCGCCGAGGAGTTTGGCGTAGAGCGGGCTGTGCGACGCGCCCGCGGCGGATTCGTGTTGGTCGGAGGACATCGGTCGTGTACTGAAAAGACTGCGTGGGCGCCACTATAAACCATCCGGGCGCGCGGCCAGCCACGCGGCGCGGCGGCACGCGCCCGGTTCATGCGTCGCGCAGCGCGCGGCGCACGATCTTGCCGGTTGCCGTCATCGGCAGGCTGTCGACGAACGCGATCGCGCGCGGGTACTCGTGCGCGGCCAGGCGCGTTCGCACGTGGGCCTGCAGTGCCTGCAAGAGCGCGTCGTTGCCGACGTGGCCGGGGTTCAGCACCACGAACGCCTTGACGATCTCGGTGCGCGTCGGATCGGGCACGCCGACGACGGCCGCCATCCGCACCGCCGGGTGCGTGAGCAGGCAGTCTTCAATCGGCCCCGGCCCGATCCGGTAGCCGGCGCTCGTGATCACGTCGTCGTCGCGGCCGACGAATCGCACGAAGCCGTTGTCATCGATGGTGCCGGTGTCGCCGGTGAGGAGGTAGTCGCCCGCGAACTTGTCGCGCGTCGCGGCGGGATTGCGCCAGTATTCGAGGAACATCACCGGGTCGGGGCAACGCACCGCGATGCGCCCCTCGACGCCGGGCGGGAGCGGCGTGCCGTGCTCGTCGACGATCGCGACCGCATGGCCGGGCACGGCCTTGCCGATCGCACCGGGCTGCGCGTCGAACAGCGCCGCGCATGACGACAGCACCATGTTGCATTCGGTCTGTCCGTAGAACTCGTTGATCGTCACGCCGAGCGCGTCGCGTCCCCAGGCGGTCAGTTCGGTGCCGAGAGATTCTCCGCCGCTCGCGACCGATTTCAGCGCCAGCGCATGGCGCTCGCGCGGCGCGAGCACCGCGCGCATCAGCTTCAACGCGGTCGGCGGCAGGAACGCATGGGTCACGCCGTGCCGCGCCATCAGCGCGAACGCGGCTTCGCCGTCGAACTTCTCGAAGCGGCGCGCGAGCACGGGCACGCCGTGGTGCCATGACGGCAGCAGCACGTCGAGGAGCCCGCCGATCCACGCCCAGTCGGCGGGTGTCCAGAACAGGCGCGCATCGCGCGGAAAGCATTGCTGCGACATCTCGACGCCCGGCAGGTGGCCCAGCAGCACGCGATGCGCATGGAGTGCGCCTTTCGGCTTCCCGGTCGTCCCGGACGTGTAGATGATGACCGCCGGGTCGTCGGCGGCGGTGTCCGCCGGCACGAAATCCGGCGATTCGGCGGCGAGTGCGGCGTCGAAGCGCAGCACGCCGGGCGCATCGGGCGCATCGTCGCCGATGCAGTAGCACGTGCGCAGCGCCGGCAGTTGCGCGCGCAGCGGCGCGATCTTCGCGTAACCGGCCGCGTCGGTGACGAGCGCGGCGGCTTCGCTGTTCGAGAGCCGGTATTCGAGCGCGTCGGCGCCGAACAGCGTGAACAGCGGCACCGCGATCGCGCCGAGTTTGTACGCGGCGAGATGGGCGATCGCGGTTTCGGGGCCCTGCGCGAGGAAGATGGCGATCCGGTCGCCGCGTTGCAATCCCGCACGCGCAAAGCTGTTCGCGAGCCGGTTAGAAGCATTCCTCAGGTCGTCGAACGTGAGGTGGGACACGTCGCCTTGCGTCGTTTCGTGAATCAGCGCGAGCCGTCCGCTGCCGTCGGCCCACTTGTCGCAGACGTCCACACCAATGTTGTAACGGGCCGGAACGTCCCACGCGAAGCGGGAGAGCAGGTCGTCGTAGCGGTCGGCGGCGGGTAGCATCGTGTGTCTCCTTGGCGTCGATCGTCGGCATTGGTCGATAGATTACATCGGCATTTCACGCGACCGAAATCACAATGGCGCCTGATGGATAGGGAATGTGCGGACTCGTCCAACGGGGGCGGCTCAGTGCACGATTCCGCCATGACGCATAAGATCATGACAAAACAGTGATGAGACCATGGATTTGCTTCTGATAGCTGCGGGGTTCAGCCTGTTCGGAATCGGTGCGCTGGTGGCGTTTGCCAGCCGCGTCGATCCGTTGTCGGGCCGGTTCACCGGCCGTCTGCGCAAGCGCTGACACAACCTTACCGATCTCCCTCGCGACGACATGCGATGCATGCCGGCATCGCGTGTCGTCCTCCTTCGGCGGTGGCGTGCTCAGCGCGCCGGCAGGTAGCGTGCCGGATCGATCGAGCGGCCGCCGTAGCGCAGCTCGAAGTGCAGCGCGACGCGATCGCTGTCGCTGTTGCCCATCTCCGCGATCGTTTGCCCCTGCGTGACCGACTGGCCTTCCTTCACGAGCAGCGCACGGTTGTGCGCGTAGGCCGTCAGGTAGTCGGCATTGTGCTTGAGGATGATCAAGTTGCCGTAGCCGCGCAATCCGTTGCCCGCGTAGACGACGGTGCCCGGTGCGGCGGCCAGCACCGGCGTGCCCGTGGCGTTGGCGATATCGATGCCCTTGGATTTCGAGCCGTCGAAGCTGCGCACCACGTTGCCGGCGGCCGGCCAGATCAGCGCGATGCTGGTGGCCGGCTTGACGGCCGATTCGACCGGCGCCGAAGGCGCGGGGCGGCTGCGGCCCGCACTGCCGGTGCCGGTGGTCGATGCGGTCGTCGTGCCGGGCGGCGGCGCGACGCGCAGCACCTGGCCGACCTCGATCGCGTCGGGATTCGTGATCTGGTTCCAGCGCACGATGTTCGCCATCGACGTGCGATTCTCGCGCGCGATCTTGTAGAGCGTGTCGCCGCGCTCGACGCGGTAGTAACCCGGGCCGACGGGTGCGGAGCCGCACGCGACGAGCAGTGCGGCGCAGGCGGCCGCGAAGAGCCGCTTCGTTGTTGTTCCGAACATTGAACCTCGCAAAACCCCGCCGCGCGCGATGCGGCAGGCGATACAAAACGTCCGATTTTAACGGGTTCGACCCGAGCACCGCAGTTTCGGGCCGCGGGCGCCGCCGGCGCGCACCGATTCGCCGGTGCGGCCGACGTCAGCCGGCGAGCGGCAGCACGCGAATCCGCAGCGCCGCCGTTTCGGTCGCGCCGGGTGCGAGCGTGCGCAGCCCGAGGCCGTTGTGGATCGCGTCCGGCAGGCCGAGCCACGGCTCGACGCAGTAGAAGTCCGATTCCGGCTTTTCCGTCCAGGTCGTGACCGCGTACCACGGAATCGAGCCCGGGACGTCGAGCGCGATCTCTATCGTGTGGTGGCGGCCCGGCATCACGATGCGCACCGGCTCGGACGGCGCGCCGTCGAGGCAGTGGAAGCGGTCGAGAATGTCTGGATCGCCGAGGCTGTACGATGCTTCGCCGGGCTCGAGCGGGCTGATCGAGCCGTCGGCGCGCTGCATGCAGCGGCGCGTCGGCGGCAGCTCGAGCGTGGTTTGCGCGCGCTCGCCGTGCGGCAGTGCGAAGTAGAAATGGTGGCCCGCGTAGTAGGGCAGTGGCGTGTCGCCGCGATTGGTCGTGGTGAGTGCGACGTCGAGCGTGTGGGCATCGGCGAGCCGGTAGGTCGTCTCGAACCGGAAATCGAACGGGTAGCTGTCGTGCAGCGCGTCGTTCGCATCGAGCGTCATCGATAGCGCGGCGCCGTCGGCCGACGGTTGTGCCGCGAACGGGAGGTCGCGCGCGAAACCATGCATCGGCAGGTCGCGGACCACGCCGGCGGCATCGCGCCAGCGGCCCAGTTCGCCGTCGACGCGATGGCGGCCGAGGAACGGGAACAGCAGGGGATTGCCGCCGCGCACGCGCGCGAGGTTGCTCCAGTCGGCGGCTTCCGGCCAGAAGATGACCGGCTCGTTGTCGACGTGCCACGACAGCAGGCGGCCGCCGAATTGCGGGGCGACCCGGACGAGCGACGGGCCGGCGTGAAGTTCATGAATGTCGTGCTGCTGGAAGATCGGCATGGCGAATCGGTATGAACGGGTGGACGGGTGCGCGGTGGTGCGCTCCATTATCGGGCCGCGAGGCGGTCGGGGAAAACCCTTCTCGGGGAAATCGCGAGTTTTTCAGACTGCCGACGGTCTGGATAATGCGGTTAAACCGGTGATGTTGCCGGGTCATGACACTTCGTGGAGGGGGCCATGGATCTGGCAATGGCAATGGGTATCGCACTGTTCGGCATGTTTACCGGCAGCACGGTATTGTTTTTCTATCAGCTCGGCCGCTGACGGCAATTTCTGCCGGAATCGAAAGGCCCGCCATGCAAATGGCGGGCTTTTTGCTTTCTGAGCGCTTACAAGTTGCAAGCGTTTGTGTGCATTGCCGCAATAACCGGCCAAATGCCTTGGCGCAGTAATCCTGGCTGGGCATAATCGGGGCGCGTTTTTTCGGACGCGCGATGCGTCGTCCGCTTTTCTACCCGATTGATCATCACTAAAAGGACCGACGCGTGAGTCTCTGGTTTCTGATATTCCTGAGCGTCCTGCAGGGCGTCACCGAACTCTTCCCCGTCAGCAGTCTCGGCCACACGCTGCTCGTGCCCGCGCTGTTCGGCATGCACATCGACAAGCACGCACCGCAGTTGCTGCCGTTCCTCGTCGCGCTGCACCTCGGCACCGCGCTCGCACTGCTGTGGTACTTCCGCGCACGCTGGATCGCGCTGATCAGCGGCTTCTTCGCGCAGCTCGGCGGCCGCAAGAACGACGACGGGCACCTGATGTGGGCGCTGATCATCGGCACGATCCCGACCGGGATCGTCGGCCTGCTGCTCGAGAAGCGCATCGAGCGCGTGTTCCACGACCTGCGGATCGTCGCGATCGCGCTGATCATCAACGGCGTGCTGCTGTGGGTCGGCGATCGGATCCAGCGCAGCCGTGCACACCAGCCGCCCGAGAAGATGACGTTCAAGCAGGCGTTCTTCGTGGGCCTCGCGCAGATCGGCGCGCTGATCCCGGGTTTTTCGCGCAGCGGGCTGACGATGATTGCCGGTAACGCGGCGGGGCTGACGGCGGAAAAGGCGGCGGAGTTTTCGTTCCTGCTCGGCACGCCGATCATTTTTGCGGCGGGCGTGCTGGAACTGCCGAAGCTGTTCCATGCACGCGACCAGCTCGCGGACGCGTTGCTCGGTGGCGTGCTGACGGCGATTGCCGCTTATCTGAGCGTGCGGTTTTTGATGCGCTATTTCGAAGGGCGCGGGCGGCTGGCTTCGTTCGGCGTGTATTGCGTGATTGCCGGAGTGTTTTGCCTTGGGTGGTTCATGCTGCATCCGCAGCCGGTTTGACGGTTGCGGTGCCGGTTGCGCGTCGCGCATGATATGACGCGATGATCAGGTATAATTTCGGGCTCGGCTTCATGCCGGGCCCGTTTCGTTTCGGGGCTTTGAGTCCGGTTTGTGCCGTGTTGTGCTCGAAGCCTTTCGCGTCAAATGCGGCCCGGTTTGTGTGGCCGTGTCTTTTCCCCTCGACCCGCCCTTAGCTCAGTTGGATAGAGCAACGGCCTTCTAAGCCGTAGGTCACACGTTCGAATCGTGTAGGGCGGGCCAGAAATTCCCCAAAAGATCAACGGGTTGCACTCGGTCTGTTTCCCGGTCGGTTGCAGAGCCAGTCACAATTCAGTGTGACCAGAGTGTGACCGGATTCTACCTTCTGCAAACCGTTCCGCGCGACTGTTGCGCCGCGAACGATGCTTCATGTCTGACGGCCATCTGCCGATACGTCACGGAACTGGCAAGACGGGCGGGAGCGCCAGACTTCACATTGCACGATCTGAAGAAACTGCTAGCCAGCGTGGCGGTACGACAGGGCATCTCTTTTGCGATCCTGCGCCGGATTCAGGGACATGCGCCGACGCGTTGGGGATTCGGGACGTGCCGCACCTGCACTACGTGAGTCTCGATGCTCGCGATGTCGCAGGGCCGTTGGAAGAGATTCTGGCGGCGTTGTTGGGGCATGCTTCGTGATTTCGTCAGGTGTCGGCGGATTGGCCGAAAGGCATAATGTCTACGATGCCACCGCAATTCGATTACCACGATGAAGAAGTCACGCCGCCCAAAACCTGAACAACCGGGCATCGCCTTCGAGAAGGTGGTTGCTGCGATTCAGTCGCAAATCGATCCACAAGCTACTGTGACGCATACACCCCGATGAAATTCAGGCCATCATTGATGCCACCGAATCCAACAATCTCCGGGACTTCATCCGACTGGCTGTCGCCACTGGTATGCGTCGAAGCGAAATTGTATCTTTGCGATGGGAAAACATCGACCTTGAACGGCGAACGGCGTACCTGCCAGTAACAAAGACAGATTCACCCCGTACTGTTCCCTTGTCCACGGTCGCGATAGCCATACTGCAAGCCCGCAAGGATGCGGGGCATGTGCAGCTTTTCTCAATAACGGCCAACGCGTTCACGCGGGCTTTCAATCGATCTATACAGCGGGCACGCACCCGGTACGAAGCAGATTGTCGCGAACTCGATCAACCAGAGGACCCGCGTTGGCTTGTCGGTGTCAGGCTACACGATCTCCGGCACGAAGCGACAAGCCGTTTTTTTGAACACGGACTGAACATCATGGAAGTTGCCAGTATCACCGGACACAAGACGCTCTCGATGCTACGGCGGTACACCCACCTACGAGCCGAAGACCTTGCGAAAAAGCTAGACTAGCAGCAAAGACAAGGCATGTGCCCCGGTTCTCCGGGAACGTACATGATTTTGGCTGCGTCGCCGCGCTCCATAACGAGATGGTCACTCTGGTCGAATGCAACACGTTGTCCTCGACCCATTCGGCTGGAGATCCCGCTCATCAAGTCACGTCCCCCCCGATCCGCTAGACAGTAACGTGAGGGCCTGTTGCCTGCAAAAGTGATCACCCAGTCGGACTACACTGCCGCCTTCATTGCTCTGCGCGGGCGTTTTGGTACCGTATGCCCACTCAGCTTCGCACATGCAGCGTCGATCAATTTAATGAACTCTCTAGCATCAGTAAAATAATTCCTAAAGGCCAAGCGAACCTCCTTACCCGAATCAGCCCTCACAAGGACAATATCCGCATTTGGCATCTTTTTTTCCAATTCAAATAATGCGCGAAGCGCATCTGGGGCATCACGATAACTCAGAACCTCCAAATCTCCCTCACCAGAGAAAATAAGAATCGCATTCTTCTTCCCCGAAATTTCACTTCTCGCCTGATTCAATCCCCTCAACGTCTGCAACAGGCCGATTTCGTTCTCCGCCGACAAAAACTCTTCGAGCACTTCGCGATCCGTTTTATCGGGAAACACCCCCGTCATCCCCTCATGCGCCCTCGCCAAAATTTCACTAGCAAGGCACATTGCATGCTCATACCTCTTATCCCCCTGCTGAAATTTTGGCTGACTCTCTGTAACGAATCCAATGACCTCCACAGCAGTAGCCCATGCGTGCTGCACAAGAGTGCGATACTGAATCTCGATGTAGAGACCAGTCAAATGCCTACCACTTTCAGAATTCACATTATATTCATATATATCATGAATCCCTCTATAACCAGTAGATTTTGGGCGAGAAATGTAATTATATTTTTCAGGATCATTCCTTAGCCTATGATTAAACCTAGCATCATGAAACTTGACTCTAAATTTACGAAGATCATTTGCATTTTTGAATATCAGCCTACACCCTGCGACGTCGTCCATCCTACCCAATTGCATATCAGGCAAACGTGCCAACTTCCCAAAAATAGTATTCTTCCTTTTGTGCCGCTGCGCTACGGTTACATTCGTACCCTTGGTACGGGTTCTCAAAATAGCCTGAAATGTATTCAGTACCCCACGATGGGCAGCGCGCCACTCCTCAATGACATCCAAATCCTCCGACGTAGCCACACCGTCTCGCACGTTGTTTCCCGCCCGATTAACTCGCTTTCGAGAACCACCCGGAAATGTCATCACTTCGTCAGCCATTCATACCCCGCAACTTTCTTGAATAGTTCGCAATTTATTGCCGCCACCCGGCGACGTTTCGTCATTGTGACAGGAACAGTTACAAGAGAATAGATAGTCGGCATAGAAAAGATTGATCGTGCATTGCAATGCCTCACAAAAGCCTAACAATCAGCGGTTCTACGATCTCGAATCCACGCAACTGCGCCAGCCATCGGGGCGGGATTCGTTCGATGCCGAATTTGATACCAGCCAAACCACACGCGACCACTGCTGTCGTGTCGGTATCGTTCCCGAACTGGATCGCAGTTTGGGCGACATCTTCGAACGATTGCCCCTTCATCGCCGTCCGGGCTGAAAAGATCGTATCGAGGTGAATTATGTGGACACCGTCCGAAACGCTGAACGGCAAGCGACGACTGCATACCAGCGGGCACTTTCCTGTCTTTCCCGAGGCCGAATCCGGATTCGGCAAGCAATTGGAAGGCTGCAAAAGCGTTGCGCTTCGAAGGATCAATTGCCGAGACAGCCCCGCATCGACCGACCTTCGCACGCCGCCATCGCTCGGTTCGCCGTCGGGGTGACTCGCCATTGTCGTTTTAGAACGACCGTGCTAAATTCCCGCCAGCATTTGCAGTCACCGACCTAATCATCCGGTTCCGGCAACCGGCGCCAACGGGCGCGCCTGCGCGTCGCCCGACAGGAGACAGACGTGATGGAGCATGCATCGATCGAGCACCCGCGGACCGAGCCGGGCAAGCGGGCCGCATGGAGGGCGTCGCGATGAGCCTGCTGATGTCGCGACGCGATCTCGCGTTTCTGCTGTACGACTGGCTCGATGCGAATGCGCTCGCCGCGCTGCCGCGCTATGCGGAGCACAGCCGCGAGACGTTCGATGCGGTGCTCGACACCAGCGAGCGGATCGCGGTGGACCTGTTCGCGCCGCATGCGGCGCGCGGCGACCGCGAGGAGCCGCGGTTCGACGGCGAGCGCGTGACGCTGATTCCCGAGGTCGAGCCGGCGGTGCGGGCCTTCGCCGCCGCCGGCCTGATCGCCGCGGGCCAGGACGAAGCATTCGGCGGGATGCGGCTGCCGAAACTCATCGAAGCCGCATCGTTCCTGTTCTTCCAGGCCGCGAACATCGCGACCGCCGCGTATCCGTTCCTCACCGTCGCGAACGCGAACCTGCTGCTCGCGCACGGCAGCCCCGCGCAGATCGACGCGTTCGCGCGTCCCGAGCTGGAAGGGCGCTTCTTCGGCACGATGTGCCTGTCCGAGCCGCAGGCCGGTTCGTCGCTGTCGGACATCGTCACGCGTGCCGACTTCGAGCGTGCGTCGCCGCTCGGCCCGCGCTACCGGATCACCGGCAACAAGATGTGGATTTCGGGTGGCGAGCACGAACTGGCGGAGAACATCGTTCACCTCGTGCTCGCGAAGATTCCCGACGAACAAGGGCGGCTGCTGCCCGGCACGCGCGGCATCTCGCTGTTCATCGTCCCCAGGTATCTGCCGGCCGAGGACGGCGCCGCTCAAGGCGAGCACAACGACGTGGTGCTTGCGGGCCTGAATCACAAGATGGGCTATCGCGGTACGACCAACTGCCTGCTGAACTTCGGCGAAGGCACGCGCCATCGTCCGCAGGGGCGCGCCGGTGCGATCGGCTATCTGGTCGGCGAGCCCAATCACGGCCTCGCTTACATGTTCCACATGATGAACGAGGCGCGCATCGGTGTCGGCGCGGGTGCGGTGGCGCTCGGCTACACCGGTTACCTGCATGCGCTCGACTATGCGCGCAACCGGCCGCAGGGGCGTCCGCTGGGACCGGCCGGCAAGGACGCGGCGGCGCCGCAGACGCCGATCGTCGCGCACCCGGACGTGCGGCGCATGCTGCTCGCGCAGAAGGCGTACGTCGAAGGCGGGCTCGCGCTGATCCTGTACTGCGCGCGGCTCGTCGACGAAGCGCGCGCGCACGGCGATGCGGCGGTGCGCGCCGAGGCCGCGCGCCTGCTCGACATCCTGACGCCGATCGCGAAAAGCTGGCCGTCGCAGTGGTGTCTCGCGGCCAACGATCTCGCGATCCAGGTGCACGGCGGATATGGCTATACGCGC
Source organism: Burkholderia sp. AU33545 (assembly GCF_020419685.1). NCBI lineage: Bacteria > Pseudomonadati > Pseudomonadota > Betaproteobacteria > Burkholderiales > Burkholderiaceae > Burkholderia > Burkholderia sp. AU33545. The sequence goes on from NZ_JAIZRQ010000001.1 coordinate 820,037, forward strand.
GACTATCCGGTCGAGCGGTTCTATCGCGACAACCGCCTGAACCCGATCCATGAAGGCACGCACGGCATCCAGGCGCTCGACCTGCTGGGCCGCAAGGTCGGTCAGGACGACGGCGCGCTGCTGCGTACGCTCGATGCACGTATCGAAACGACGCTCGAACGCGCGCGGGCGGCGGATGGCGATACGCGCGTGCATGCCGATGCGCTGGCGCCGCGCTGGGCACGGCTCGTCGACGTCACGCGCGCATTGGCCGCGCTCGGCGATCCGCAGGTGCGGCTCGCGAATGCGAGCGTCTATCTGGAGGCGTTCGGTCATCTGGTTGTCGCGTGGCTGTGGCTCGACGTGACGCTCGCCGCGCGCGGACGCGATGACGATTTTCACGACGGCAAGCGAGCCGCCGCGCGATACTTCTTTCGCTGGGAACTGCCGAAGGTGGATGCGCAGCTCGACCTGCTGGCGAGCGTCGATACGACGACGCTCGACATGCGCGACGCGTGGTTCTGAGCGTCGCGCCGCACGGATGAAGGTGCCGCGGTGCGGGCCGTCTGGCCTGCGCCGCGCGCCGGTCGCGCGGGCGCGTCCCGCTGCCGTATCGATGCGCGGCGATGTCGCGCAAGGAGAATGGAGAGCATGAAAGCGCTGTTGTGTACCGCATTCGGCCCGATCGACCGCTTGCGTATCGAGGACGTCGCGATTCCTGAACCGGCCGCTGGTCAGGTGCGGATTCGCGTGAAGGCGGCGTCGCTCAATTTCCCCGATGCGCTGATCGTCCAGGGGCTGTATCAGGTGAAGCCGGCATTGCCGTTCTCGCCCGGCGCCGAATTCGCCGGCGTGATCGACGCGGTCGGCGACGGCGTGAGCGCCTGGCGGCCGGGCGACGAGGTGGTCGCGTTCACCGGCCACGGCGGCTTCGCCGCGCAGTGCGTGGCCGACGTGCACCAGATCGCGGCGCTGCCGCCGGGGATGACGTTCGAGCAGGGCGCGGCGCTCGTGCTGGCGTATGGCACGTCGCTGCATGCGCTGCAGCAGCGCGCGCGCCTGCAGCAGGGCGAGACGCTGCTGGTGCTGGGCGCGGGCGGCGGTGTCGGGCTCGCCGCGATCGAGATCGCGAAGGCGCTGGGCGCGCGCGTGATCGCGGCCGCGTCGAGCGCGGACAAACTGGCGCTATGCCGCGAAGCCGGCGCCGACGACACGATCGACTATGCGACCGAGGACCTGCGGCGCCGCGTCGACGAACTGACCGGCGGACGCGGCGCGGACGTCGTCTACGATCCGGTCGGCGGCGCGTACAGCGAGGCCGCGCTGCGCGCGACCGCGTGGCGCGGCCGGTTCCTCGTGGTCGGTTTCGCAGCCGGCGAAATTCCGAAGATCGCGCTGAACCTTGCACTGCTCAAGGAGCGCGACATTCTGGGCGTGTTCTGGGGCGATGCGGTGCGGCGCGACCCGGCGCAGCATGCGGCGAACATGCGCCAGCTCGCGCAATGGTTCGCGGCCGGCAAGGTGCGGCCCGCGATCACCGAGCGCGTGCCGCTCGCGGGTGCGGCCGACGCCATTGCGCGCATGGCGAACCGGCAGGTCAAGGGCAAGGTCGTGATCCTGCCGGACGCGTGATCACGCCGGTGCCGGTTCACGCGGCGGCGGCCCGCCCGGGCGTCGCCTTCGATCGAGGTTCTTTCGTGTAACTCTACCGGAGTCGCTGACCATGCAATCCCTGTCGAATCTGCAGCCTGCCGTCGCGGCCTCGCTTGCTGCGTGGCACGCGATGCTCGCGCGCAAGGATTTCAGCGCGCTCGACACGATCGTCCATCCGGATGCCGTGTTCCGTTCGCCGATGGCGTTCAAGCCGTACGGGCCGGCGCCCGCACTGTTGCTCGCGCTGCGCACGGTGCTCACGATCCTCGAGAACTTCGAATATCACCGCGCGTTCGCCGACGACGACGGCACGAGCGTCGTGCTGGAATTCAGTGCGACGGTCGGCGACAAGCGGCTGAAGGGGATCGACATGATCCGCTTCGACGCCGACGGACGGATCGTCGAATTCGAGGTGATGATCCGTCCGTTCAACGCGCTGCAGGCGCTCGGCGCGGAGATGGGCGCACGGCTCGGGCAGCAGCTGCCGGCGTTCAGGAGCGGCGGGTGAGGGGGCGGCGACGCCCCGCTTGCATTCATTTACGCAGTGATATGGACGATGCGTGGCCGGCCCGGCCACGTGCCGTATTCTCCGGTGCGTCGCCGAGGAAGTCCGGCAACGCCCGCGGCGGCAGAGTAATCACGAAGCGTGCGCCGCCGAGCGGCGAATCCTCGAGCCGCACGTCGCCGCCGTGCACGAGCGCGACGCGTCGCACGATCGCGAGCCCGAGCCCGAATCCGCCGGTCTGCCGGTCGCGGCTCGAGTCGAGCCGCTGGAACGGTTCGAACACGCGCGCGCGTTCGGCGACCGGAATGCCGGGACCATCGTCGTCGACGCTCAGCACCAGCGCGCCGGACGCATCGTGCGTCGCGGACAGCAGGACGGTGCGCGACGCATAACGCGCGCCGTTGCGGATCAGGTTCAGCAGCGCGCGTGCGACGAGCTTCGGATCGCACACGTGCGAGGCAGGGGCGCCGCTCGTCGACACGCCGAGCGTGAGGCCGCGGTCGGCGACGTCGTTCGCGACGTTGCCGGCCACGCTGTCGATCAGCGCATCGACGACGACGTCCATCGGCGCGAGCTCGCTTGCGCCTTGTTCGAGCCGCCCGATCGTCAGCAGCTCGGTCACGAGACCGTCGAGTTCGCGCACGTCGCGTCGAAGTTCGTCGCGGCGTTCGCGCATCCGCCCGCTCTCGTCGGATTCGGCGAGCAGCGCGAGCCCGAATTCGAGGCGCGCGAGCGGCGTCTTCAGCTCATGCGAGATGCCATGCATCATTTCGCGCTGCTGCTTGATCGACGCCTCGATCCGCTCGGCCATGTCGTTGAACTGCTGCGACAGCTCGTAGATGTTCGATCGCCCGGACAGCTTCACGCGCGTCGACAGCTTGCCCGCACCGAACGCGTGCGCGGCGGCCTGCAGCTTGCGCAGGTCGCGCCAGTGATACGAGATCCACAGCACCACGGCCAACAGCGCGGCGAGCGCGAGCAGCAGGTACGCGTAGATCTTGATGTCGAGATCGGCCGCCTCGGTCGGGCGCGCATGCAGCACGGACCCGTCCGCGAGCGGCATGTAGTAATCCTTGGCGTCGTAGCTGATCGCGATCCGGCCCGCGTCGAGATCGCGCAGCGGTGTGCCGCTCAACTGCGCGCGGGCGTCGGCCATCGTCATGAAGCCGAATCCTTCGTTGCCGTGCTTCGCGAGTTCGCGCAGCGCGAGCATGCGCTGCGCGCCCGGATGACGCTCCAGATAATCGTTCAGCACGAACGCGTAGGTCGTCAGCGAATCGCGCTGCGCCTGCGCGACGCGATCATAGAAGATCCGGTCGAACGAGAACTGGATGAAAGCGATCGATCCGGCGACGCACAGGATCACGATGAAGTACAGCCTGATCAACGGGCGCAGCATTTATTCGTCCCACGCGGAAGGGCTGAACAGGTAGCCGCGGCCCCAGATCGTCTTGATCTTGTGCGGCTCCGACGACGCATCCTCGAAGCGCCGGCGCAGCTTCGAGATGCCGGAATCGACCGAGCGGTCGAGCCCGTCGAACTCGATCCCACGCAACTGCTTCAGGATGTCGTCGCGGCTCAGCACGGTGCCGGCCGCGCGCGCGAGGATCAGCAGCAGGTTGAACTCGGCCGTCTTCAGGTCGACAGGATCGCCGCGCCATGTGACGGTGCGGTTCGGCGGCGAGATCGTCAGTTCTCCGAATACCAGCGCTTCGGGCGCGGCGGCGGGCCTATCCGTCGCGGCCGGCTGCGCGCGGCGCAGCAGCGCGCGGGCGCGCGCCACCAGCACCCGCGGCTCGATCGGCTTCGTCACGTAGTCGTCGGCGCCGGTTTCGAGGCCCGCGACCTGATCGTAGACGTCCGCGCGCGCGGTGAGAATCAGCACCGGGACGTTGGTGAACGCGCGAATGCGCCGGCACACTTCCATCCCGTCGAGGTTCGGCAGCATCAGGTCGAGGATCACGAGCGCGGGCTGGTGTTCGCGCACCGCCGCGACCGCCAGGTCGCCGCGTCGCACGACCGTCACCGCGAATTCGTAGTTGTCGAGGTATTCGCGCACGAGCTGCGCGAGGCGGTCGTCGTCCTCGATCAGCAGTACACGGTATTTGAGCGGATTGTCGTACATGGTCTCCTCGATGCGCGCGCGTCGTCCCGCATCCCGGCAGGCGGGCGCGCGGCGCGGCACGCGAATTCTATCCGGCGTTCCGGCGGCCTGGGCAGCAAGGCGACAATCGCGAACAATCGAACACAATTGAGCACAGATTCCCCGCAGATTCCGGACAGTCCCGGCGCACGGCGGCACCTAGACTTCGGGCTCCGTCACTCTTATTTCAATATTGTGCGCCCAACCCTTCGCCGCTCCCGTTATTGCGTGCCGCTTGCCGGCCTGACTGCCGGCCTGACCCTTGCCGCCGCCGCCCATGCGGAAAACCAGTATTCGCTTTCGCTCGGTGGCGGGTTCGCGCCGCGCTACCAGGGGAGCAACCAGTATCGCGGCGTCGTCGCGCCGGGGTTTTCCGCGAAGTTCGGCAACGGCTTCTTCATCGACAGCACCGCGGGCGCCGGCTATCGGCTGGACCTCCCGCACGGCGCGTTCGTGTCGGCGGCGGTGAGCTATGACGCGGGCCGCGCGGACGAGAACCGCTTCGACCTGCCCGGTTCGGACTACCTGAAGGGGATGGGCCGGATTCCCGGCTCGGTGCTCGTCGGTGTGCGGGCAGGGCTGACGCTGTTCGATGCGGCGGAGCTGAGCGTGTCGGTCGACACCCCGGTGACGCATACGTCGCGCGGCGTGTCGGGGCATGTCGACCTCGCGGTGCCGGTGTTCAAGACCGCGCGGCACGAGATCGTCGTGACGGGCAGCGTGCATGCCGGGACCGGACGCTACACACAGACGTTCTACGGCGTGACCGACGCGCAGTCGATGGCGAGCCGCTTCCGGCCATATTCGACGAGCGGCGGGATCGACAGCGCGACGATGTCGGTCGCGTGGCACTGGAGCCTGTCGCGGCACTGGTCGGTCCTCGCGACGGGCGGCGTGACGCGCCTGCTCGGGCGCTATGGCGACAGCCCGATCGTCCAGTCGCGCAGCAACTACTACGGGATGGCCGGCGCGACCTACAGGTTTTGAACGGGTGGCCGGCGCGCGCGTGCCGGACATGACGCGCCGGTGCGCCTGAACGGCCGACGCCGCGAACCGCGTGCGGTAACATGCGGGCGGGTCAGGCGTCGCGCCGGGCCTGCGACGCCGGTGCGCCTGAACGGCTCGACCGCGTCGTCCATCGCCGCCATTCGCCGGCCGCCATCCGTCAGGATAGGGCCGGCGGCGCGCGGCGCCGATCACGCAAGCGATACCCGGCCTTGCACGCATGCCGCACGTGAATCGCCGGGCCGCGACAGGGAGATACCGATGAAGAGAACGATCGCGATGCTCGTGGCACTCGTTGCGAGCGCAACCTTCGCAGGATGTGCGGACATGAACACGAAACACCGCAACGCCACCGCCGGCGGCGCAGTGACGAACCCGGCTCCGTCGGGCGCCGTGAACGCATGCAAGGCGGACGCCGCGCCGGACGATGCGCTGATCGGCAAGACGGAGGGCGAGGCGGCCGCACTGCTCGACGGCTGCCTGTGGCGCGTGCTCGAGCGCGACGGCCAGTCGTTGCCAGGCACGATGGACTATCGCCCGGAGCGCCGCGACCTTGGCATTCGCGACGGCAAGGTGATCTGGGTGCGGCGCGGGTGATGCGGCTGGGCGGTGCGTGCGTTACTTCGAGATATACCAGAGCGCGTCGGTGCTGACGCGTGCAGCCGGCTTCGTCGCGGCCGGCGCCTGAGGTGTCGCGACGGGGGGCGGCGTGTTCGACGTCACGGCGGTGGGCCACGTCGCGGGCGTCTGCGACGTGGTCGATGCCGTCGAGGTATTTGCCGTACTCGAGGTCGCCGCCGATCCTGACGTCGACGCCGTATCGATATACCAGAGCGCATTGGCAGTGTGCTTCACGGTCGGTGCCGCGGCAGCCGTTGCCGCCGTCGCGCCTGAACGCGGCGTTCCCGCTGCCGCTCCCGCCCCAGCCCCTGCCTGCGCAGTCGCCCCTGCCGCACCGCGCTGCGCGCGCGCCTCGAACGGCCCGAGCTGGAAGATTAACGTTTGCGCGGGACGCGTCAGAACGGCATACGGGAACTGCAGCTCCCACGACATCAGCACGCGGCCCGACGACGTCTCGGTGAAGATCGCCGGCACGTGCTTCATGTCGCTGAACTGCACGTAGATTCGCGCGCCGTCGTCGAACACCTGGGTCGGCTTGGCCTGGTCGGCACCCGTGACCGTCCAGCCGAAGTTGTACGTGCCGGCCGGGCCGGCGGGCCCGCCTTGCGGCTGCGGCGGCGGGGCGGCCGGCGCGAGCGTGCGGGCACGCGCGACCGGCGGTGCCGACACGCTCAGGCTCGCGAACGGGTTGTACGCCTGCACCTGCTGCGGCGGCGTGAAAGAGGGTGGCAGGATGGGCATGGGAGTATCCGGCGAATCCGGCATGGTCCGGATTGCATCATAGACCTTGCGGGCATACGCGAGGCGCTTGTCGGGCGACGCGGAGTTGTACGCGCCGATCGCGTTCCAGTTGGCGCCGAGCTGTCGGATGTTCTGCGACAGGATCCACGCGCCGACGTACGCGTTGGTGCACGCATCGAACAGGCTTTCCCGCGAGATGCCTTCGCGCGCGAGCGTCGGCAGCCACGTGCTGTTGATCTGCATCAGCCCGATGTCGACGGTGCCGTTCGTGTTGGTGTTGACGGCATTCGGGTTCATTCCCGATTCGACCTGCGCGATGCCGCGCAGCAGGCTCACGCTCACCTTCTGGAACGTGGCCGCGTCGTCGAGGCAGTCGGCACGCGCGAATCCGTGCAGCGCGCACGACAGCGCGATCGTCGCGGCGATCTTCGGCGTGGCGTGGCTGATCGAACGGGCAGTCTGACGCGGCATGGCAGGATGGGGCGGAATCCGGCCGCCCGGTGCAAGGAAATTACGCAGACGCGAAGTGTGCCATAGCGCGCAGTCAAATGGCTCGCGTCAAACTTTCCTTTGCATTTGCCGGCGCATGTGTCGCGCATTTTCGTTGGCGCCGGTATCGACGCGCGGCAGGACGGAATCGGTAAAAAAGACTGCAATCGTGCGCATGCCGGCAGGCGCGCGCAGTCGCAATACTGACGCCACGCGTCAGATGCGCCGCGGAGGCGGCAGTGAATGGCGCAGCGAAGCGGAGACGAGAGGCGCATCCGGCGCTGCGCGGGCCGTAGAAGCGACGACGGCGGCCGCAGCCGCCGTGTCGGTGATTTCTCGATCCCCGATTCGGTACCGATCGACCGGCCACGCGATGCCGCGCAACCGGCCATCGTCGATCAGAAGCGGTGACGCAGGCCCAGGTTGACCATCGTCTGCGAGCTGGTGCCCGCATAGCCGTACGAACCGATCGACGCCTGCGCGGCCATCGCCCCGCCGTTGCCGTCGCCCGTCTGGCCGCTCGCGTGCTGGTACGCGGCGGTCAGGTACACGTCCGTGCGCTTCGACAGGTTGTAGTCCGCGCCGGCCGACACCTGGTGATAGGTCGCCGACGTATCGCCGCCCGAGCGCGTATAGCTGTAGCCGACGCCGACGAGCAGCGCATTGGTCGCCTGGTAGTTCACGAAGCCCTGGCCGGTGTTGTAGTGCTCGTTCGAGTTGAACACCGAGCTCGCGTCGCGGCGGTACTGCGCGTTGCTGTAGCCGAGGCCGAACGTGAACGGGCCGGCGACGTACTGGCCCGCGATGCGGGCGATGCCGATCGAGTGCGCGCTCGCATAGCCGGTGTTGATCGGGCCGTCGAAGGTGCCGTCCGACGAGCTGGTCCAGCCGTTGCGCAGCCCGTTCGACGCGGGGCTGTTGGTCGCGTGGAAGTAGCCGCCCGCGACGCTGAACGGGCCATTGTTGTACGACACGGCAGCCGAATACGACTGCGCGGCGCCGGTGCTGCCGGCGATGCCTCCGAACGAGTACATCGCCGAGAACTGCAGGCCCGAATACACGGCCGACGTGTACTTCACCGCGTTGTCGACGCGGAAGCTGTTGTCGTAGTTGTCGACGTCGCCCGGCGTCGCGAACACGCTGCCGAGATAGTTGTCGGCGGTGATGCCCTGCACGAGGTCGACGAGCGGATCGTACTGGCGGCCGAACGTGAGCGTGCCGTAGCGGTCGCTCGACAGCCCGACGAACGCCTGCCGGCCGAACAGGCGGCCGCCCTGGCCCTGCCGGCCGCTGCTCGGGTCGAAGCCGCTCTCGAGCTGGAATAGCGCCTTCAGCCCGCCGCCGAGATCCTCGGTGCCCTTCACGCCCCAGCGGCTGCCGGCAAGATTGCCCGCGCTGCTGTTGCCGAGCATCCATGCATTGTCCTTACCCTGCGCGTGATTCACGTACGTGATCGACGTGTCGATCACGCCGTACAGCGTGACGCTCGACTGCGCATGCGCGGCGGGCATCGCCGCGAACGATGCGAGCGAAATCAGCGAGAGGGTCGTGCGTTTCATTTCATCTCCTTGCGATTGGCTTGCTTGAACCGGATGGGCAGGAGACTACCGAGCCGCCGACGAACGGCAAAAATGAAATTCTTCGATGTGACGTAAAGCAGACATGCACATGCTGCGGCAAGGTCCATTGAGAGATTCACATTATTGAGAACTGTGCATCAATCGATCTGAATTTCAGGATGGGGCGATTGGTGCATTGCCGGATTCGTGATAATTCCGCACGATTTTCGGTCGAATTTCGATGGCGACGCATTCGTCGTCGATTCATCAATTGATTATTTAATGAATTGAATCGCGTGATGCGGGCCGGGGTGTGTTATAGCGCGCATCGCGCGAGCGTGATGCGGCGCGCTCACCGTCAGCGGCAATTGGCATCGGGTGCGAGAATGCGGCCTTCGGCCGGCACGCGTCGTGCCGCTCACCAGGGAACCCGCATGGACATTCACATCGCTCCGGTGGAGCTGAAGAAAGCCTACCGTCTTCTCAACCATGGCCCGACCGTGCTCGTGTCGGCCCGTCATGACGGCGTCGACAACGTGATGGCCGCCGCATGGGCCTGCGCGCTCGACTTCCTGCCGCCGAAGCTGACGGTCGTGCTCGACAAGTCGGCGAAGACGCGCGAGCTCGTCGAGCGCAGCGGGACGTTCGTCATCCAGGTGCCGACGGCCGGGCAACTGCAGCTTACGCATGCGGTCGGCAGCCACAGTCTCGCGGAGCGGCCGGACAAGCTGCGCGAGGCGGGCGTCACGCTGTTCGACGTCGAAGGCCACGACCTGCCGTTCGTCGCCGGCTGCTCGGGCTGGCTCGCGTGCAGGCTGGTTCCCGAGCCGCACAACCAGCAGACCTACGACCTGTTCATCGGGGAAGTGGTCGCGGCGTGGTCCGACACGCGGGTGTTTCGCGACGGCCACTGGTATTTCGAATCGGCCGATCCGGCGCTGCGCAGCCTGCACTACATCGCGGGCGGCAACTTCTATGCGATCGGGGAATCGCTGCACGTCGATCCGGCCGCAGAGTAGGCGTCGGGCGGGCAGCCGGCCGCGTCCAGCGCGGCGTCGACGACGTCGTGCGCGAGATCGAGCGTGCAGCAATCGGAACCGGGCGGCGTGGCGCCGCCCGCGCATCACACGTACGCGTAGCGCACGAGGTGGAAGAACACCGGCGCGGCGAAGCAGATCGAATCGACGCGATCGAGCATCCCGCCATGGCCCGCGATCATCGAGCCCCAGTCCTTGGTGCCGAGCGAGCGTTTCACGGCCGACAGCACCAGCCCGCCGACGAAGCCCGCGATCACGATCGCGAGGGAGATCCCGAACGCCGCGCCGAAGCTGAACGGCGTCACGCGATACAGCGACGCGCCGCATAGCGTGGCCAGCAGCCCGCCGCCGATGAAGCCCTCGATCGTCTTCGACGGCGACAGCTGCGGCGCGATCTTGCGGCGTCCGAACAACTTGCCGACGACGTATTGCAGCACGTCGCTGATCTGCACGACGAACAGGAAGAAGAACAGCAGCAGCGCGTTCTGCCCGGCGTAGCGAGGGATGTCGAGGATCAGCACGGCCGGCGCATGGCTCAACCCGTACACGCACACCATCAGCGCCCAGTTGATCTTCGCGTTGCGGCTCAGGAATTCCCGCGTGTCCTGCGTGAGTGCCGACACCAGCGACATCGCGAAGAACAGGTGCACCGGCACGAAGATCGAATACATCCCGTACCAGTTGATCCCGAGCAGCAGGTACTGCACCGGAATCGCGATGAAGAACGCGATGAAGAGCGTCGTGTGGTCGCTTGCGGTCGTCGGCGTGAGCGTGATGAATTCGCGCAGCGTCAGGTACGACAGCAGCGCGAACACCAGATACGTGACGTTGTTGCCGAGGCTGATCGCGATGACCATGATCGCGATCATCGCCCACCACGCGCGGATGCGCTGGTTCAGGTTGACGATGGTCGCGCTGGTGCCGCCGCTGCGCGCGCCGAGGATCGCGCCTATCACGGTCGCGAGCACCAGCACGCCGGTGACGCCTGCGACCAGTTCCCAGAAGAGAGTTCGCATGGAGAGGTCCGGAAAAGGGAGAGAGGGGCGCCGCGTTCAGCCGGCCGGCCGCTGCGGCGGCGCGAGCGCGACGATCGCGTCGCGCATGCGGGCGAGGAAGGTCGGCTTGTCTTCGCCGGCGCCGAGCGCCTCGTTCGCACCGAAGTGCACCTTGCAGATCAGCGGCACGGGCCAGATCGCGCCCTTCGGCATGATGCGCTGCAGGTTCTCGAGATAGACCGGCGCGAGCGCGACCTCCGCAAACTCGGTCGCGAGATGGAACAGGCCGCTCTTGAACGGCTGCGGCAAGACTTCGGCGCCGCGCGTGCCTTCCGGAAAGATGATGATCGAGTGGCCTTGCCGTAGTGCATCGCGCACCGGGTCCAACGGGTCGCCGCCGCTTTCGCGGTGACGGTCGATCAGCACGACATTCAGCAGCTTCTGCGCGATGTGACGCTTCACGTTGCTGCTGTCCCAGTAGTCGCGCGCGGCGACGGGCCGCACGACCGCGCGCACGTCGCGCGGCAGCGCGGCGAGGATCGCGAGCGTGTCGATGTGGCTCGTATGGTTCGAGAAGTAGATCTTCTGCGTCGGGGAAGGCGGCGCCTGATGCCAGACCGGATACGCGCCGGCGACGAGCCGCACGATCGACAGCAGGAAATCGCGCTGCCAGACGTTCAGGATGTTCATCGGCGCCGCGCCTCCTGCATGCATGCCCGCGCGGCCGCGCATGCGCGGCGGGCGGAATCCCGGAATGCCGGTGCGGCAGGATGCGCGCCGGTCGGCCCTTGTTTAAGTTTTTTCAAATTCGTGGCTGCCTGTTGCAGGGCCGCGATAATCGGACGATGCACCGGCGGGTGTTGCGTCGCGGCGAATTCGCCGTTCGACGGCGTGATAATCGGCTGTTGCACGCGCGCCCGGCCACAGTTCGAATGAATTGCTGCGCTCGCGGGCCAGCGGATTATCGCGAGTTTCCGTCGAAAACGCCAGATTGCCCGGCATGGCACGGAGCGGGGTGCGGCTTGACGCGTGGGGACCGCTCGGCGACGATTACGCCCACCTGTCGAAAGCCGCCGCCGACGGGTGCGCTGCCCGGGGCCGGGCCGCAAACGTGTCCGAACGCAAAGAACCAATAAAACGATGAGCCTCTACGCACTCAAACCGAAATTCCAGAATCGTCTGCGTCCGTTCGCGGATTCGCTTGCCGAACGCGGCGTCACGGCCAACCAGGTCACGCTGTTCGCGGCCGGCGGCTCGATCGTCGTCGGCGCGCTCGCGGGGCTTGGCGTGTTCGCCCGCGTGCTGTTCCTGCTGATCCCGATCTGGCTGTTCGTGCGGATGGCGCTCAACGCGATCGACGGCATGCTCGCCCGCGAGCACGGGCAGAAGAGCACGCTCGGCGCTTACCTGAACGAGCTCGGCGACGTCGTGTCCGACGTCGCGCTCGTGCTGCCGTTTCTCGCGATTCCCGCGTTCGCTGCGGCGGACGTCTGGCTGTTCGCGCTGACGGCGGTCATCGTCGAATGCGCGGGGCTGATCGGCCCGCTCGCCGGCGCGACGCGCCGCTACGACGGCCCGTTCGGCAAGAGCGACCGCGCGCTCGCGCTCGGCGCGTTCGCGCTGTGGATCGGCTTCGGTCTGCCGGTCGGCAGCCTCGCCGCGTGGCTGTGGCGCGTGCTGATCGTGCTGTCGATCGTGACGGTGGTGCGGCGGGTGCGGGCCGGGATCGCCGAAGCAGGCGGCTGACGGCGGTAGTGGGACCGGCGCCGGAGGGCGCCGCCGCATGATTCGAATAACGAAACGAGCGAGACCGCATGAACGCAAGCGCGGCCCGCGAGGCAGACTTCATCACACGCGACGGCGAAGCGCCGTTCTATCGTCACGGGCCCGCGACGGGTCCGCGCTGCCGTGGTGCGATCGTGCTGCTGCATCACGGCCACGAACATTCTGCGCGCGTCGCGCACCGCATCGACGAGCTCGACCTACCGGACTTCGCGTTCTTCGCATGAGATGCGCGCGGCCACGGCCGCTCGCCCGGCGCGGGTCGGTCAGCCATCCGTGACCGGCCCGGACGGCCGCGGCTCGCGGTGGCCAAGCGGGTCATGCGTGCGCCGCCCGCTGCGTCCGCGTGCGCTTCACCGCGTACATCGCCTGGTCCGCGTGCTCGATCAGCGCGTTCATGTCGGTGCCGTCGTCAGGCAGTATCGCGACGCCGACACTGACGCCGAGCCGCAGCGGATGCCCCTCGAATTCGAACGGCTCGCCGACCTGCCGGGCGAGCCGTGCGCGTTGCGCATCGACGTCGTCGCGGCTGCCGATGTCCGGCAGGATCACCGCGAACTCGTCGCCGCCCACGCGCGCGACCGTGTCCGAGCGCCGCACGGCGCGCTGCATCCGCGTGGCGATCGCACGCAGCGCGGCGTCGCCCGCGCGGTGGCCGTAGCCGTCGTTGATCGGCTTGAGCCCGTCCATGTCGATGTTGAGGATGCCGAGCCGGCCGTTCGCGCGCAGCGCCGTATGCATCGACTGGCGCAGGCGGTCGTAGAACAGCGCGCGGTTCGGCAGGCCGGTGAGCGCGTCGTGCGTCGCGCGCAGGTACAACTCGTTGGCCTCGTTGCGCGCCGCATGGAACATCGCGGCGGCGATCAGGTCGGCCGTGAGCCGCAGCGTCCCGGCATCGGCGGCCGAAAAACCGTCGAGGTCCGGCGACATCACCTTCAGCACGCCGACCGTCGTGTCCGCATGGGTGAGCGGCATCACCAGCATCGAGCGCAGTCCCACGCGGCGGCACGCATCGCGGTCGACGCGGGGGTCGGATTCCGAATCCTTGCAGTGCAGCAGTTCGCCGCGCGTCACGCACAGGCCGGACAGGCTGCCCGAGCGGCGCAGCCGCAGCCCGAGCATCCCGGCGGCGGAGCCTGACGCGGCGCGGTACACCATGTCGTCGCCTTCGGCGAATTCGACCGCCGCGCCGCTCGCGCCGGTGAGCTGCGGCACCTGCTCGGTCACGTAAGCCATCACGCTGCCGAGATCGAGGCCGAGTTTCGCGATCTCGGTTTGCGCGGCGATGATGCGCAGCAGCGTGTCGGGGGACGGAGTGGCGGTGTCGACGATTTGATCCAAGTCAGTTTTCCAGGAAGAAAGCACAGCGCGCGGCCCGAGCTTGCGGTAGCATACGCGCCGCTCACGCGGCAGCGCGTTCCGGGCGGCCCGCAACGGGCCGCCGCCGGCATCCGGCCGGTTTCCCGGGGCGCCGGGCCGTCGGTTCGGCAGCGCCGGCAGTATGCCGGTCGGTCCGGCCGGCAGCAACGGTGTAACTCTTGCCATTCCATCGCGACGCGCAGCATTTCCGACCGGATTGAGTTGTTTTTCGCTTCGTCAGCACGAATCAGGGCGAGTTTTGTCTTGATTTTGAGATAGTGTGATGAATGTGCGAGCGCCGGTGCCAGGTGCGCGCTGTCCGACGAGTCGGCAGCGAAATGATTCGCCGTGTTGTTTCGATAAATGCATTCAGGCCAGACTTTGAGGGGAAGCAGTGGGGATGTGCACTCACGGGCATAGCTGCTTTGCGCGCGTCGGTTGCGGCGCGCTTGATAACCGGACGATCGTGACGATGCGGGGCCGCGCATGAAGCCGGCCGCGTCGCTGTTCGTCCTGTCGGTCGCCACGTTCGGCGCGTTCCATGCGGCCGCGCTGGCGGCCGCGCCCATGCCGGCTGCGGCCGCTTCGGCGTCAGCCGGCAGTCAGGCCGTGCCGGTGCTCGCCAGCGGCGCGGCCGTGCCGCCTCTCGCGGCCATGCCGAGCGCCGCCAGCGCGGCGTCCGCCGGCCTGCCCGCGACGACCGTGCACCTGCCGTTCGCGTCGCTCGGCGCGTTCGATCCGGTCCACCTGCGCGGCGCCGACGACGCGCGCACGATCAATGCGGGCGTGCGGCTCGACCGCGTGGTCACCGGCGCGCGGCTGCGCCTGACCTACGCGTATTCGCCGTCGCTGGTCTTCCCAATGTCGCACCTGAAGGTGTCGATGAACGGCGAGGTGGTCGCGACCGTCCCGTTCGACGCGACGCGCGCGGGCCGCACCGTCACGCAGGACATCCCGATCGATCCGCGCTACTTCTCCGATTTCAACCAGATCGGCCTGCGCCTGATCGCGCATTACACACTCGACCACTGCGAGGATCCGTCGAGCTCGGCGCTGTGGGCCGACGTGAGCCCAACGAGCGAACTGATCCTCGACGAGTCGCCAGTGCGCTTGCCGAACGATCTCGCGCTCTTGCCCGCGCCGTTCTTCGACCGGCGTGACAACGGGCTCCTGCGGCTGCCGTTCGTGCTGCCTGCGTCGCCCGACTCGGCAACGCTGCGCAGCGCCGGCGTGCTCGCGTCGTGGTTCGGCGCGCAGGCCGACTACCGGCAGGCGCGCTTCCCGGTTGCAGCGACGCTTCCGGCCGACGACCAGGCGGTGGTGGTCGGCACGGCCGCGACGTTGCCGGCCGGCCTCGCGCTGCCGTCGGTCAACGGGCCGTTGCTCGCCGTCGCCGACAACCCGGCCGCGCCGGGCCGCAAGCTGCTGGTCGTGACGGGCCGCACGGCCGCCGAGGTCGACGACGCGGTGGCGGCGCTCGTGCTCGGCCGCGCGGCGCTGTCCGGCCCGGCGGCGACGGTCGCGCACGTGGATCTCGGCGCGCCGCGCAAGCCGTACGACGCACCGCGCTGGCTGCCGGTGAACCGGCCGATCGCGTTCCGCGAATTGGTGTCGGATCCGCGCGAACTCGAAGTGCGCGGCACGTCGCCCGACGCGATCCGGCTGAACCTGCGCGTGCCGGCCGATCTGCATTCGTGGAACGGCTCGGGCGTGCCGATCACGCTGCGCTACCGCTACACGGCGCCGACCGTGCAGGACAACTCGACGCTCGCCGTCGAGATCAACGAACAGCTCGTGAAGTCGTACCGGCTCGGGCCGGCCCACGCGGAAGACGCGCGCGGGCGCATGCAACTGCCGCTGCTGTCGGTGCCGGAAGGGCGCGTGACGAGCGATGTCGACATCCCGGCGTTCCGCGTCGGCAGCGGCAACCAGCTGCAGTTCCGCTTCACGCTCGATTCGCAGAAGACGGGGCTCTGCTCGAGCACCGCGACCGAGCCGCAGCGCGCGGCGATCGATCCGGATTCGACGATCGACTTCTCGCACTTCGTCCATTACGCGCAATTGCCGAACCTGGCGTTCTTCGCGAACAGCGGTTTCCCGTTCACGCGCTTCGCCGACCTGTCGCAGACGGCGGTCGTGATGCCGGACCGGCCGTCGCCGCAGGAACTGGAAGCCTACCTGACGATGCTCGGCCACATGGGGCAGTGGACCGGCTTCCCGGCGCTGCGCGTGCAGGTCGCGCGGCCCGGCGACGTCGCCGCGCTCGCGGGCCGCAAGGACCTGCTCGTGATCGACGGCTCGCCCGCGTCGCCGCTGCTGTCGCACTGGCGCGCGGCGTTGCCGCTGTCGATCGACCAGCAGGCCGGCACGGGCGCGACGCGTGTCGCGTTTTCGGTGAAGGAGCGCTGGCGCAACGGCATCGGCATGGCCGACGGCGGCGCGCATATCGAACAGACGGGCTCGCTCGCGGCGCTGGCCGGGTTCGAGCTGCCGGGCAGCCATGGCCGCAGCGTCGTGGCGCTGACGGCCACCGACCAGACGCGTCTTGCCGACCTGCTCGACGTGTTCGAGAAGCCGGGCCTCGTGTCGCAGCTGCAGGGCGACCTCGCGCTGGTGCGGCCGGGGCAGGTCGACAGCCTGCGCGTCGGCGAGCCTTACGTGGTCGGCTTCGTGCCGTGGTACGCGCGCGTCTGGACGCACGCGGCGCAGCACCCGGTGGTGCTCGGCGTGGTCGGCGTCGTCGCGGGGCTGCTGCTCGCGCTCGGCGTGTTCAGCGTGCTGCAGAGAATCGCCGCGCGCCGACGGGGGATGTAACGGATGGCGTGGGCATTCGCAAGGCGACGGGCAACGCAGCCGGCGCGGCGGGTCGGCACGACGCTCGTGATGGCCGTCGCGGCAGCGTGCGCGGCGACCGGCGCCGCCGGGCGCGCGCAGGCCGCGCAAAGCGGCGCGGCCGACGTGCGGTGCGGCGCGGCGTGGCCGCGCTGGGACGCGTTCAAGCGCGATTTCGTGTCGGCCGACGGCCGGGTGATCGACGTCGGCTCGGCGGATTCGCGCACGGTATCGGAGGGGCAGGCGTATGGACTGTTCTTCGCGCTCGTCGCGAACGACCGGCACACGTTCGACACGATCCTCGCATGGACCGAGAACAACCTTGCACAGGGCGACCTGAGCGCCCGTCTGCCGGCGTGGCTGTGGGGCCGCGCGCCGGACGGCGCGTGGCGCGTGCTCGACGCGAACGCGGCGTCGGATGCCGACCTGTGGATCGCGTACACGCTCGTCGAAGCCGGACGGCTGTGGTACGAGCGCAGCTATACCGCGCGCGGCGCGCTGCTCGCGAAGCGCGTGCTCGACGACGAGACGGCCAGCGTGCCGGGCCTCGGCCTCACGCTGCTGCCCGGGCCGACCGGCTTCAGGCTGGCCGACGGGCGATGGCGCGTGAACCCGAGCTATTCGCCGCCGCAGGTGATCCGCGGGCTCGCCGCGCGCCTGCCGGACGATCGCCGCTGGTCCGCGCTCGCGGCCAGCACCGGCCGCGTGCTGCTCGACACCGCGCCGAAGGGCTTTGCGCCGGACTGGGCGTTGTATCGCGCCGGTGCCGGCTTCGGGCCCGATCCGCAGACCCATGCGGAAAGCGCCTACAACGCGATTCGCGTGTATTTGTGGGCCGGCATGCTCGATCGCGCCGATCCGCTCGCGGCACCGCTGCTCGCGCGCTTCGCGCCGTTCGCCGATCACATCGCCGCGCATGGCGCGCCGCCGGAGAAGGTCGACACGACAACCGGCGTCGCGGGGCCGAACGACGGCAATGGCGGCTTCTCGGCGGCGGCCGTGCCGTTCCTCGACGCGCGCGGCCAGCATGCGCTCGCCGATGCCCAGGTGGCCCGTGTCGACGCGCTCGCGCGCCAGTCGGCGCCCGGCTACTACACGAGCGTGCTGACGCTGTTCGGCCTCGGATGGCGCGATGGCCGCTACCGGTTCGGCGCGGACGGGTCGCTCGATGCGCGCTGGGAGGGCCCGTCATGCGCAGGCCGATGAAGTACACCGCGCGGCGTGTCGCGGGGCTTGCGTGGCTCGCGTCGTCGGTCTCTGCGGGGGTGCCGGCCGCCGTTGCCGTCGCGGCGACGAAACCCGTCGCGCCGAAAGCCGCGTCGGCGCCGGCTTCGGCCGCTGCGTCCGCTTCGTCCGATGCGCGGCTTCAGCTCGCGACCGCCCGCATGTGGGGCGCCAAGCATCGCGACGACCTCGCGCGGGACGCACTGCGCAAGGGGCTCCTGATCGCGCCGGACGATCCCGAACTGCTCGCGGAACAGGTGCGCGTGCTGTTGCGGCTCGGCGACGCGCAAGGTGCGCAGGCCACGCTGGCACGCCTGCAGGCGCGCGCGCCCGCGGCGCCCGACACGCGCCGCGCGGCCGACGAATACCGCGTCGCGACGAGCGGCCGCGGCGAGATGGCGCAGATCCGCCTGCTCGCGCGCAGCGGCCGCGCCGACGAGGCGGCCCGGCGGATCGTCGCGCTGTTTCCGAACGGTGCGCCGTCCGGTGCGCTCGGCGCCGAGTACTACCAGATCGTCGCAAACGCGCCTGGCGGCCGCGAACCGGCGATCGCCGCGCTGCGCCGCGCGGTCGCGGCGGACCCACAGGATTCGAGCGCGGCGCTGGCGCTCGCGCGGCTCCTGAACCAGCGCGACGACACGCGTGCGGAGGCCAACCGCATCGCGTGGTCGCTCGCGAAGCGGGGCGACGCCGATCATACGGAAGCGATGGCCGTGTGGCGGCGCGTGCTGCAGTCCGCCGGCACCGATCCCGCCTATCTCGACGCATTGCATGCATATCTCGCGCTCGTGCCGGACGACACCGAATTCCGCGATCGCGTCGCCGCACTCGACCGGCAGCGCGACGCGCAGCGGCTGCTTGAGCGCGATCCGGGCTACATCGCGCAACAGCGTGGCTTGCAGGCGCTCGCGCGCGGCGACCTGGCCGGCGCCGATCCGCTGCTCGCGCGCGCCGCGCAGGCGCGTGCGGGCGACGCCGATGCGGTCGGCGGGCTCGGCCTGCTGCGTCTGCGCGAAGGCCGGCACGACGAAGCGCGCGCGCTGTTTACGCGTGCCGCGGCGCTGTCGACCGACCAGCGCGTCAAGTGGCAGAGCCTCGCACGCACCGCGCAGTTCTGGGGGCTGATCGCGCAGGGGCGCGCGGCGGCGTCGGCCGGACGGCCGCAGGATGCCGAGCGCGCGGCGCGCGCCGCGCTCGCGATGCAGCCCGACAGCCCGGACGCGAAGCTGCAGCTTGCCGATGCGCTGCTCGCGCAGCGCGACTGGGTGCGCGCGGAGCCGTTGCTGCGCGAGTTGCTCGCCGCACGTTCGCCGAATCTGTCGGCGGTGCGCGGCACGGCGACGCTGTACGAGAACACCGGCCGCGCGGATCGAATCGGCCCGCTGCTCGACGCGCTGCAGAGCCGCGTGACGGGCCGCGACGACCGCCGCGCGCTCGACGGCTTGCGCGCCGACCTGCTCGCGAGCGAGGCCCGCGCGCTTGCGGACAAGGGCGAACGCGGGCCAGCCGCGCAACGCTACGAAGCGGCGGTGCGCGCGGCGCCCGATGCGCCGTGGACGCGTTTCGCGCTCGCCCGGTTGTATCGCGACATGGGGCTGCCGCAGCTCGGCCGCACGGTGATGGACGACGGGCTCGCGCAAAGCGACACGCCCGAGATGCGCTATGCGACCGCGCTGTATCGCAACTCGCTCGACGACATCGCGGGCGCCCAGGCCGCGCTTGCGGGCGTCGACGACGCGCAACGCTCGGACGGCATGCGTGCGCTCGCGCGCAAGCTCGACGCGGAAAGTTCGCTGGCCGGCGCGCGCGGCGCGCTCGGTCGTGGCGATCGTGCGGCCTTCGCCGCGTCGCTCGCACATGCGCAGGCGAGCGCGCCGGACGATCCCGACATGCTGGCCGCGATCGGCGCGCAGTGGATCGACGCGGGCGAACCCGAGCGCGGCCTCGCGCCGCTGCGCGACTGGATCGCCGCGCATCCGCACGAGGCCGATCCCGACGTGCGGCTACGCTACGGCGACCTGCTCGGCAGCGCGGGGCGCGACGACGCGCTCGCCGCGTGGCTCGACGCGCTGCGCCGCGAGCCGGCGCTGACGCCGGCACAGACCGCGCGGATCGAGGACCAGTCGCTGCGGCTCGTTCTGCGGCGGACGGACAACGCGATCGCGCAACGCGACTACGCGCGCGCCCGCACGCTGCTCGATCAGGCGAGTC
The DNA here is from genome assembly GCF_020419685.1 of Burkholderia sp. AU33545. Classification (NCBI taxonomy): domain Bacteria; kingdom Pseudomonadati; phylum Pseudomonadota; class Betaproteobacteria; order Burkholderiales; family Burkholderiaceae; genus Burkholderia; species Burkholderia sp. AU33545. The sequence continues at coordinate 840,172 of NZ_JAIZRQ010000001.1, forward strand.
CGGCGGGACGCGCGGACAAGCGCTACGCACTTGAACTGGCCGACCTCGAACGCGCGCAGGGCCATTACGACGCGGCACGCGACGCGCTTGCGCCGGTCGTCGCGCGCACGCCGGACGATGCCGATACGCAGCTCGCGCTCGCGCGCATCGACGAGGACAGCGGCCATCGCGCGGCCGCGCTCGCACGCGTGCAGGCCGTGCTTGCGCGCACGCCGGACGACGACGTCGACACGCGGCTGTCGGTCGTGCGCCGCCTGAACGCGCTGCGCCGCGCGGACGAAGCCGCGCAGGTGATCGACCCGCTGCAGGCCGCGTACCCTGCGCGTGCCGACGTGACGGTCGCGGCGGGGCGCGTGGCCGAGGCGCAGGGTCGCTACGACGATGCCGCATCGCTGTACCGGCTGTCGCTGTCGCAGGAGCGCACGAGCGGCGTGAGCCCGGGCCGCGACGGCCGCACGCCCGCGCAGGCCGCGTTCACGGATCTCGCACAGCGGCGCGATCCCGAGATCGAGATCGGCTGGCTGCCCGCGTACAAGTCGGGCGACGAGGGGATTTCCGCGTACCGCGCGCAGCAGGTGCCGATCTACATGCAGCTGCCGGTGCGCTACGACGGGCATGCGTTCCTGCAACTCGACACCGTGCATCTGGACGCCGGCACGCTCGATACGAGCGACCCGAACGCGTATTCGCTGAAGACGTTCGGGACCTACGCGGCGCTCAACACGCCGATCGGGCTGCCCGCGCCGTTCGCCGCGAATCCGTCGGCCGCCGCGTTGATCGCGCATCCGCCGGGCGACCTGCATCAACCGATGACGGGCGTCGCGCTCGGCGCCGGCTATCTCACGGACGCGTGGCGCGTCGATCTCGGCACGTCGCCGCTCGGCTTCCCGGTGCATTACCTGGTCGGTGGCGTACGCTATCGCTTCGACGCGGGGCCGGCGAGCTTCACCGTGAACGCGTCGCGCCGGCCGGAGACGAGCAGCGTGCTGTCGTATGCGGGGATGCGCGATCCGTGGACCGGGGCGGTATGGGGCGGCGTGCGTCGCGATGGCGTGAACCTGCGCGGGTCGGTCGACGTCGGGCGCGTGAACCTGTTCGCCGAACTCGGCGCGGGCGTGCTGTCCGGCCGCAACGTCGAGCGCAACGCGGAAGTGACGCTGCGCTCGGGCTTCACGGTGCCCGTGTACGAACGCGCGACGATGAAGGTGAGCACGGGGCTCGTCGGCAATGCGTGGCACTACGCGCAGAACCTGCGTTACTACACGTATGGGCAGGGCGGTTACTACAGCCCGCAGCGCTACCTGTCGCTCGGCGTGCCGATCGAGTGGGCAGGGCGGCGCGACGCGCTGTCGTGGGACCTGACCGTCACGGCCGGGATCTCGAACAGCTACGAAAAGGATTCGCTGTTCTACCCGACCCTCGCGAACCAGCGCGCCGCGCAGGAGGCGGCGGGGCTCGTCTACGCGAGCAGTTCGACACGTGGCGTGTCGTTCTCGTACGGCGTGAACGGCATCGTCGAATATCGCGTGAATCCGCACCTGAGCGTCGGCGCGCAACTGCACGTCGATCGGTCGCACGACTATGCGCCAAGTTCGGCGCTCGTGTACCTGCGCTATGCATTCGACGCACGCGCGGAGCGCAGCTGGCTCGTCACGCCGACGCCGGTGCGGCTTTATTCGGATTACTAGGGGAAGCGCGTGAATACGGAAATCGATGCAACCCGTCCCGCGCTCGGCGCCGCCGGCCTGCTGGGCCGCCTGCGCGCGCTGCTGCGCACCGGGCGGCCCGGCGGCCGCACCGGCCCGCTGAGCCGGCTCGCGATCGACGGGCTGCCCGATGCGTGGACGCAGCTGGAAGCGGGCGGCCTGTACACGATCTATGCCGCTGCCGGCACGCCGGCGTGCGACGCGCTGGTGTGGGAAAGCGCGCGGCAGTCGCGCACGCGCGACGTGACGGTCGTGCTGTCGCGCGACGCGGCGCGCGTTGCCGCGCAGATGGCGTCGCGCGGTTTCGCGGGCGGCGCGCAGCCGGCCGGCTGGCCGCGTAACCTGAACGTGCTGGCGATGCCGCCCGCGCATGAGCCGGCCGGCGGCGATGCCGCGCGCGAACCGGGTGCGCCGCGCCGTGCGGCGCCCGCTCCGTTCGCACGGCTCACCGGCGGCTTGCGCGCGATGAAGCGCTACGGCTTTCGTGCGCGCTCGCTGTATTTCATCGAAGGCGCGCAGCGCTGGTTCAGCTGGGACGATCCGGCGGCGCTCGCGGAAGAGGCACACGCGCTCGCCGACTGGTGCCGCACGCACCGGATCGCGCTGGTGCTGCTGGTCGATCCCGAGATCGTGCGCACCGGCGCGGACCCGGATACCGACGATCCGCCGCTCGTGCGCGATGCGAATCGCGCGCCGCGCAGCGGCTTTCACGCGGTGTGCTCGGGCGTCTCGCAGCTGCAGCGCACGCATGGCGAGCTGCTGTGGGTCGTCGATTTCTGGCGTGCCGGCGACACGCTCGCGGCCGGTGAAGTGCGGCCGCTGCGTTTCGCGCCGAGCGGTCGGCTCGCGGCGATCGTCGACGGCGGCGCCGCCGAGCCGTCGCGCCGGATGAAGCTCGCGATCGACGAGGATCGCGTCGTCGTCAGCCGCGCGGCGCTCGACGAAGCGAGTCGCGTACCCGCCGGCTGGGAAATCGTCGACGACAACGCGGCGGTCGTCGCCGCCTGTGCGCATGCGCAGGCCGCGACCGCGGTTCTGGCGTTCCGCACGCACGCGCAGCTCGAGGCGCTGTGCGCGGCCGTTCACACGCTGCGCCGGCAATCCGGCGGCGCATTGAAGATCGCCGTCGTCGAACGCGGCGAGGTGTTGCGCCAGCAGTTCGAGATGCTCGTGCTGAGCGTCGGCGCGAACCGCGTGGTCGCGCGCGACCTGCCGGTGTCGCGGATGCACGCGGCCGTGAACGCGCTGCGCGGGCAGCTCTATGCGCGGCCCGTCGCGGCCGACTATCGTGCGGCGCTCGCGGCCGCGCTCGGCGATTCGGTGCTGGGCTACCTGCCGGTCGGCGCCTTTTGCCTGCGGATTCGCGCGGTGCTCGATCGCGGCGCCGTGCTCGCGTTGCCGCATACGCTCGCGAAGATCGCGCTGCTGCCCGGCGTGTCGCACGTCGATGCGCTGCGGCACTGTCGGCCGCGCCGCGCGGGCGATGTCGTGACCGCCGATGCCGGACACCTGTACGTGTTCCTGTTCGCGTGCGAGCCGGCCGATGCCGATGACGCGCTTGCACGGATCTTCGACGTGCCGGTCGATACGCTGTCCGATCGCGTCGTGTGTCTCGGGCAGGGCAGCATCGACACCGAGCTCGATGCGCTGAAGACCGAGAACCGGCGCGCGCCGATCGCCGACTACAGCGACCTGTTCGCGACGGTGAAGCCGGCCGGTGCGGCGCGCGCGCCGATCGAACGCGCCGGGGATGTCGCGACGCCCGCCGAACCGGACGCCGAAGTCGCAGCGGCCGGGACGGTCGACGAGCATGCCGATGCGCCGCCGCACGCCGACGACGCAACACCGGCCGCCGATGCGCGGGCACCGTCCGCCGAATTTCCCGTCGCGCGCACGCGCGGCGCCACCCGCAGTGCGATGCCGCTGCGCAAGCCGGAGGGCGCATGATCGCCGAACTCGTCATCGGATTCGTTGTCGGCATCGCGATCGCGGTGCCGGTGTGGATCATCGCGCAGCACCTGGGCCTCGGCCGCGGCTTTCATGCGCCGCGCGGGCTGCACCGGCGCGACGCGGTGCCGTGCGAACTCGTGCCGGTCGCGCTGCGCGGGCGTCTGTTGCCCGAAGCCGGCCGTACCGACGAGGCCGCGCCATGAAGACGATCGCCGTCACGTCGACGACCGGCGGCGCGGGCCGCACGACGCTCGCGGGCGCGCTCGCGGTGCTGCTCGCGCGCCGCGGCCGGCCCGTCGTCGCGGTCGAGTTCGACGCGCAGAACCTGATGGGCGCGACGCTCGGTCTCGATACGCTGGCCGAGCACGGGCTCGCGCACAGCCTGCTCGGTGACGCGGGCGACGCCGCGCCGTGGCACGCGCATACGTGGCGCAATGCCGATGGCGTGCTGTTCGTGCCGTACGGGCAGGTCGACGCGGCGGGCGCCGCCGCCTGCGATGCGCGGCTCGCGGCCGATCCGGCCTGGCTGTCGCGCGCGCTCGACGAGATCGCGCTGCCGGCCGACGGTGTCGTGCTGGTCGACACCGCGCGCTATCCGTCGCCGCAGGCCGAGCAGGCGATTCGCCGTGCCGACCTGACGCTCGTCGTCGTGCCGCCCGAACCGGCCGCGTGCGCGACGGTCGCCGCGCGCCTCGATGCGTTGCGGGCCGGCGGCGGCGACCTGCAGATCGTCGTGAACCGGCTGAACCCGGCGCGCGACATGCAGCGCGATGCGCTCGCGATGCTGCGCGCGGTCGCGGGGTCCGCGTCGATGCTCGAACAGCGGATTCACGTCGATGCGGCCGTGCCCGAGACGCTTGCGCGCGGCACCTGGATCTTCGACGACGCGCCGTATTCGCAGGCGTCGCACGACCTGAACGGCGTCGCGAACTGGGTCGACACGTGGCTCGTGGCAGCCGCGGCCGGCCGCACGGGAGCGCGGCGATGAAGGCCGCGTTCGTGTCGCGCTGGCGCGCCGCGACCCGGCGTGCGACCGACTGGTGCGCGCGCGGGATCGGGCTGCCGGCCCAGCGCACACTGCTCGACTGGCTCGTGCGGCTGTTCTTCCATGCGCCGCCGCCCGGCCGGGCCGATCCCGTGGGCCGCCGGGCGCGCGTTGTCTTCCTGCGGCTCGCGCAGGAGTGGGGCGTGCTGCAGCCGCTGAGCCCGCGCGAATGGCTGTGGCGCGCGATCGTGCGCGCGCCGCGCGCGGCCGACGAGCGGCCCGCGCGCGATCCGCTCGCATGGTTCGACACGTTCGTCGTGCCGGTCTACGTCGCGGCGCGCGCGCTCGGCGCCCGCCTCGACGCGCTCCTCGGGCGCCTGCCGTGGGCGCGCTGGGGCGGCTGGCTCGACGCGCGCGCGCACGGCGTCGGCCGGCACCGCTGGCTTGCGCCGCTGCTGCTGATTGCCGGTGCGCTGATGTGGGCCGCGGCCGGGATGTCGCCGCTGATGCCCGGCGCGCAGTTCGCGTTTTTCGCGATCGTCGCGGTGCTGGCGCTGGCGCTGCGCCGCCTGCCGGGCCATCTGCCGACCCTCGCGCTCGCGTCGCTCGCGCTGCTCGCCACGCTCCGCTATATATGGTGGCGCACGACCCAGACGCTCGATTTCCGCAGCCCAATCGAGGCGTTCGCCGGCTATCTGTTGTACGGTGCCGAAGCCTACACGTGGATGATCCTGCTGCTCGGCTTCATACAGACCGCATGGCCGCTCGATCGGCCGATCGTGCCGTTGCCCGACGATCCCGACAGCTGGCCGAGCGTCGACATCTATATCCCGACCTACAATGAGCCGCTGTCGGTCGTGAAGCCGACCGTGTTCGCGTCGCAGAGCATCGACTGGCCGACGGCCAAGCTGCGCGTGTACCTGCTCGACGACGGCCGCCGCCCCGAGTTCGAGGCGTTCGCGCGGGAAGCGGGAATCGGCTACCTGACGCGCGACGACAATCGCCACGCGAAGGCCGGCAACATCAACCGCGCGCTGCCGAAGACGCACGGCGAATACATCGCGATCTTCGACTGCGATCACGTGCCGACGCGCTCGTTCCTGCAGACCACGATGGGCGTGTTCCTGCGCGATCCGAAGTGCGCGCTGGTGCAGACGCCGCACCATTTCTTCTCGCCCGATCCGTTCGAGCGCAACCTCGGCACGTTCCGCGAGATTCCGAACGAGGGCAACCTGTTCTACGGGCTCGTGCAGTCGGGCAACGACCTGTGGAACGCGACGTTCTTCTGCGGATCGTGCGCGGTGCTCAAGCGCAGCGCGCTGGAGGAGGTGGGCGGCGTCGCCGTCGAGACCGTGACGGAGGACGCGCACACCGCGCTCAAGCTGCATCGCCGCGGCTACACGTCGGCATACTTGCCGACCGTGCAGGCGGCCGGCCTCGCGACCGAGAGCCTCGCGGGCCACGTGAAGCAGCGTACGCGCTGGGCGCGCGGGATGGCGCAGATCTTCCGCATCGACAATCCGTTCCTCGGGCGCGGGCTCGGCCTCATCCAGCGGATCTGCTACGGCAATGCGATGCTGCATTTCTTCTACGGGATCCCGCGGCTCGTGTTCCTGACGATCCCGCTCGCATACCTGTTCTTCCACCTGTACTTCATCAATGCGTCGTCGATCGCGCTCGCGAGCTACGTGATCCCGTACCTGGTGCTCGCGAACGTCGCCAACTCGCGGATGCAGGGGCGCTATCGCCACTCGTTCTGGGCCGAAGTCTACGAATCCGTGCTCGCGTGGTACATCGCGCTGCCGACCACCGTCGCGTTCTTCAGCCCGAAGCACGGCAAGTTCAACGTGACCGACAAGGGCGGCAAGATCGACGAAGGCTACGTCGACTGGTCGACGTCGAAGCCGTACCTCGTGCTGTTCGCGCTGAACGTGCTCGCGATCGTGGCCGGCGTGTGGCGGCTCGTGGCCGACCAGGGTGACGAGGCGTCGACGATCCTGATCACGCTCGGCTGGACCGTCTACAACCTCGCGATGCTCGGCGCCGCGCTGGCCGTCGCGCGCGAGACCAAGCAGGTGCGCGTCACGCACCGGATCGCGATGCGTGTGCCGGCGACGCTGCTGCTCGCCGACGGGTCGACGGGGGCTTGTTTCACCAGCGACTACTCGACCGGCGGCCTCGGCCTCGAAGCGGTGCCGGGGCTGCCGCTCGCGGTCGGCGACACGCTGACGGTGTGCGTGACGCGTGGCGACCGGCCGTTCCCGTTCCCGGTGCGCGTGAGCCGCGTGACGCCGACGCATGTCGGCGTGAGCTTCGAGGCGCTGACGCTCGAGCAGGAGCGCCAGCTCGTGCAGTGCACGTTCGGCCGCGCGGACGCGTGGCTCGACTGGCACGCGGGCGCGCGCACGGACACGCCGCTGCGCGGGCTGAAGGAAGTGCTGCGCGTGGGCCTGGACGGTTACGTACGAATGTGGAAGGGCGCGGCGCGCGGCGTGCAGTCGATGCTGGCGCCGAAGCTCGATCGGGCGCGCGACTGACGCGGCGCCCATCACGGAGTGGTTTAGATGACGTTCTGGAATCTGTATTTCATCCTGAAGTTCGCGCTGTTCGCGACCGGCCACCTGCAGCCGCTGTGGCTCGCGAACCTCGCGTTCGCGCTGGCGCTCGCGGCGAGCGCGCCGATCCGGCGGCGCGCGTGGCGCATCGTGCGACAGCTCGTCGCGATCGCGATCGCGGTGCCGCTTCTCGCGCGCGAAATGCATGCGCCGCCGCTCGCACGCCTCGCCGAAGCCGCGCGCGAGGTCGCCACGTTCCGCCTCGACTACTGGATGGAGCTGCTGCCGCGCCTGTTGCCGCCGGTGCTGGTGCTGACGGTCGCGGGCGTGCTGATCGTCTATTTCGTCGTCAACCGCTGGGTGCGTGTCGCGACCTTCGTGCTGGCCGCGCTGATCGTGATGCCGCTCTGGCAGGCCGGCAACGGGCTGATGGCGCGCGTCGTCGCGCCGCTTCCGCAGCAGGCCGATGCGACGGGCGCGCGCGCCGGCCAGCCCGAGGATCACAACGCGGCGCTCGCGACGTTCCGCGCACAGGAATCTCAGCGCCAGGTCGCGTTCGGTCATCTCGGCAACGACTCGGCCGCGCAGTTCGACGTGATCGTGCTGCATGTCTGCTCGCTGTCGTGGGACGACCTCGACGCCGCGAAGGTGCGCAACCACCCGATGCTGAGTCACTTCGACTACCTGTTCAACAACTTCAGCACGGCCGCGAGCTACAGCGGCCCGGCCGCGATCCGCGTGCTGCGCGCAAGCTGCGGGCAGGAAGCGCATGCGGACCTCTACAAGGCCGCCCCCCAGCAGTGCTATCTGTTCTCGCAGCTCGCGTCCGCCGGCTACACGGTGCAGTCGCTGCTGAACCACGACGGCCATTTCGACAACTTCCTGCAGGTCATTCACGACAATATCGGCGTGCCCGACGCGCCGATGATCTCGAACGCCGCCGCCCCGGTCGCGATGCATGCGTTCGACGGTTCGCCGATCAAGGACGATTACGGCACGCTCGCGAACTGGTACGCGCAGCGCGCGTCGGTGCCGGGCCCGGTCGCGCTGTACTACAACACGATCAGCCTGCACGACGGCAACCGCGTGGCGGGTAGCGCGCTGACCAGCATCGATTCGTATCCGCAGCGCGCGACCAAGCTGATGAACGACTTCGACCGGCTCGCCGACCTGATCGCGCAATCGGGCCGGCGCGCGGTGATCGTGTTCGTGCCCGAGCACGGCGCCGCGCTGCGCGGCGACAAGAACCAGGTTGCGGGCCTGCGCGAGATTCCGACGCCGCGCATCGTTCACGGGCCGGTCGGCGTGCGGCTCGTCGGTTTCGCCGGCAATCACGGCACGACGACCGTGATCGATCAGCCGACGAGCTTTCTCGCGCTCGCGCAGCTGCTGTCGAACCTCGTGTCGAACAGCCCGTTCAAGCCGGGCGCGACGCTCGCGCAATATGCTGCCGACCTGCCGCGCACGCGGATGGTCGGCGAGAACGAAGGCACGGTGACGATACAGACGAGCGCCGGCTATGCGGTCAAGACCCCGGACGGCGTATGGATCGACGAACAGTAAATATCGGCGAAGGCGACGACGATCGCCTGTCGCAACCGAACGACGTGCTCGGCCTCGCGCGGCACTTGCCCGCGCTGGACCCGGCACGCTACGTCGACGAGCAGGCGCGGCGCGCGTTCGTCGAATCGCTCGACCGCTGGCCGGTGCTGGCGAAGCTGATGGGATTGAAGCGGTAAACGCGACGCGGCCGGCGTGAAAGCCGGCCGCGTCGCATCGATGAGCCGACCGCTGCCGGCCTACTGCGCGCGGCGCGCCGGCTGGCGCGTCCACTCGTTTTCCTCACCGGGCACCTTGCCGAAGGTCTGCTCGGCCCACGCGTTGCGGGCCGCCTCGATTTTCGCGCGCTCGCTCGACACGAAATTCCATTCGATGAACCGCTCGCCCGGCAGGTGCGCACCGCCGAGCAGCATGACGCGCGCGCCGTTCCCGCTGGCGAGCGCGACGTTCGCGCCGGGTTCGAGCACGGCCATCGTCGCGGCTGCGAGCGGCGTGCCGTCGATCGTGAGGTCGCCGTCGACGAGATACACGCCGCGCTCGTCGTGTTCCGCATCGAGCGCGAGTTGCCCGCCCGCGGCGAATTCCGCATACGCATACAGCGTCGGCGAGAACACGGCGACGGGCGACGTGAGCCCGAATGCAGTGCCCGCGATCACGCGCACGCTCGCGCCGTCGCGCGTGAACGACGGCAGCGTGTCGGCCGCGTGATGCACGAACGCGGGCGCCGTGTCCTCGTGCTCGACCGGCAGCGCGACCCAAGTCTGGATCCCGTGCACGGGCTGTTCATGCGGGCGGTCCTCGTCGGGCGAGCGCTCCGAGTGGACGATGCCGCGCCCGGCCGTCATCCAGTTCACGTCGCCGGGCACGATCTTTTGCCGGAAGCCGAGGCTGTCGTGATGCATCAGCGTGCCGTCGAACAGGTAGGTGACGGTCGCGAGGCCGATGTGCGGATGCGGCAACACGTCGATCCCGCTGCCGGCCGGCAGCACGGCCGGCCCCATTTCGTCGAAGAAGATGAACGGACCGACGAGGCGCGCGGCGCGCGCGGGCAGCACGCGCCGCACGACGAGGTTGCCGATGTCGCTCTCGCGCGGCGTGAGCAGGGTCTTGATCGATGCGGACATGGTGGGTCTCCCGGTTTCGGTGAGTCAGGCGATGGCCGTATCGATCGTGATCGGGTGCGTGAGGATCTTGTGCACCGGGCACGCGTTCGCGATCTGCAGCAGGCGCTCGCGCTGCTCGTCGGTCAGGTCGCCGTCGAGCGTGATGCGGCGCATGATCGTGCTGCCCGCGCTGCCCGCTTCGTGCGCGAGTTTCACGTGGACTTCGGCGAGCGGCCAGCCCTTGCGTTGCGCGTACATCTTCAGGGTGATCGCGGTGCAGGCGCCGAGGCTCGACAGCAGCAGCGCGACGGGTGTCGGTGCGGTGTCGCCGCCGCCGAGCGACACGGGTTCGTCGGCGCGCCACTGATGCACGCCGTCGGTGAAATGGACCAGGTAATCGACGGAGCCGATGCTCGCTTCGACGGACAGTTCGCTCATTGCAATTCCATGTGGGGAAAGGGGAGACGGGCCGGCCAGGCATGGCCGGGCGTCACGGTTCGAGCAGGCGCTGCAGTCGCAGTTCCTCGAAATCCAGCTCGGATTCTATGCGGTGCAGCACCGCGTCGTCGACCCGGCCGTCGCGATGCAGGTCGAGCAGCGCGTCGCGCGACACGCCGACCAGCTCGAGCTCGACGCGCAGCATCCGCGCGCGTACGTCCGCCGGTTGCGCGCCGTCGCGGTGCGCGTGCTCGTTGAACGCGACGCGGCTGCGGTATTCGGTCAGCAGCCGGTCGAGCGATGCACGTTCGAGGCCCGGGCCGCGCTGTTCGCGAGCATCGAGTTCGGCGAGCGCCGCCCCGAACGTATACGCGCGCGCCGCATGCTCGGACATCGTGTGCCGCGCGGCCGGGCGCAGCTTCAGCACGCGGATCAGCGGCGCGAGCGTGCCGCCTTGCACCACCAGCGTCGCGATGATCAGCAGGAACGTGCTGAACAGGATCAGGTCGCGCCCGGGGAAGTCGTTCGGCAGCGCGATCGCGGCCGCGAGGCTCACGACGCCGCGCATGCCGGACCAGCCGAGCACGACGGCTTCGCGCCACGACCACGGCGCGTGGCCCGCGCGCGGCGTGCGCAGGCGGCCCGGCAGCCACATCGCGACGAACACCCACACGACGCGCGCGGCGATCGCGGCGGCCGTCGCCGGCAGCGCGACGCGCAGGCCGGCCATCAGCACCGCGCCTTCGTGGTTCACGCGCGCGAGGATCGCGTGCAGCGCGAGGCCGATCAGGATGAACACGAGCGCGTCGAGCACGAAGACGATCGCTTCCCAGGTCGCCTTCGCCTTGATCCGCATGTCGGCGTCGAACACGCGATGCTGGCGCACGCCGAGCACGAGGCCGCAGGTCACGACCGACAGCACCCCCGAGCCGTGCACGGCTTCCGCGATCCCGTAGCTGCCCCACGCCATCGCGAAGGTCACGACGATGCCGAGCATCGGCTCGCGCAGGCGCTGCAACACCCAGCACATCGCATGACCGCATGCGAGACCGACCGCGATGCCGATCAGCGTGAGCGAGAAGAACAGGCCGGTGGCGCTCGCGGTCGTGATGGTGACGGCGAGCGCGGCCGACACGGCCATCTGATACAGCAGCAGGCCCGACGCATCGTTGACGAGGCTTTCGCCTTCGAGCACCGCGACGAGCCGGGCGGGCAGCGGATGGCGCTGCAGGATCGCCTTCGCGGCGACGGCGTCGGGCGGCGACACGATCGCGCCGAGCGTGAAACACGCGGCCCACGGCAGCGCCGGATTGACCGCATGCACGGCGAGCGCGACCGCAACCGTCGTGAACGCTACCGCACCGAGCGCGAGCGACGCGATCGATCCGAGCTCGTGCCGGAATTCCTTCCATGCCGTATAGAAGCCGCTCGACATCAGCAGCGGCGGCAACACGGCCGCAAGCAGCAGCGCCGGGTCCATGTCGGGCACGCGCTTGCCGGCGACGGCCACCACGCAGCCGCCGAGCAGCAGCACGACGGCCGGTGGAATCGAGATCCGCTCCGCGAGCCACGTGAGCGCGCCCGCGCCGCAGATCAACAGCAGCAGGTAATGAAACAGTTCGACGTTGGTCATGAGCCTTGCATCACGACGGTTTGCGGTCGTTCGCGGCGCCGCCCGGCAGCGTGCCGAACATGTGCTGGCTGCATTGCGCATCGCGCCACGCGGTATTCAGCCGGTAGCCGGACAGCATCCGGCGCGCGAGCGGCAGGATCTGCTCGCCGGCCAGCATGCCGAGCAGGCCGAGGAGCGCGATGATCGGCGGCGCCGGCGAATTCACGCCGAGCGCGCCGTAGATGACGCCGGCGAGGATGCCTGCGAACAGCGACAGAAAATACGGTTTCATGATGAAAATCGTTCGTGATAGGCTGATCGGGGGGCGAAGGGCGCGTCTTCAACGTGCTGGAAGCGTATCGGGTTTACGTGTGGAACAAAAGGGCGGATAGCCCTTGAAGAGCCCCTTCTTTCGGAATTCGATCGATTCCATTTCTTGGATGTTCGAGCCGCGGCTTTTCCGATTAAATGCCTGCAACCGGAAGACGCAGATCCGGGGTAACGCACAGCCGGCTCCTCTCGGTTTCCGATCGAGGCAAGCCTCCCACGATTCCTGTTCAAAGGATGATTCGCGCCATGCGCAACCCGAAGCTTGAAGTCCTCACCCCCCAGAACAGCCAGTTGATCTTCATCGACCAGCAGCCACAGATGGCATTCGGCGTGCAGTCGATCGATCGCCAGACGTTGAAGAACAACGTCGTCGGGCTCGCCAAGGCCGCGAAGGCATTCAACATCCCGACCACGATCACGACCGTCGAAAGCGACAGCTTCTCGGGTTACACCTATCCCGAACTGCTCGACGTGTTCCCGAACCAGAAGACGCTCGAACGCACGTCGATGAACTCGTGGGACGACCAGAAGGTGCGCGATGCGCTGGCCGCGAATGGTCGCAAGAAGGTGGTCGTCTCGGGCCTGTGGACGGAAGTCTGCAATACGACGTTCGCGCTCTGCGCGATGCTCGAAGGCGACTACGAGATCTATATGGTGGCCGACGCGTCGGGCGGCACGTCGAAGGACGCGCACGACTTCGCGATGCAGCGGATGATCCAAGCCGGCGTCGTGCCCGTCACCTGGCAGCAGGTCGCGCTCGAGTGGCAGCGCGACTGGGCACGCCGCGAGACGTATGACGCCGTGATGGCGATCGCGAAGGAACATTCGGGTGCGTACGGCATGGGCGTCGACTACGCGTACACGATGGTCCACAAGGCCGCGCAGCGCACCGCGACGCCGCACGAGTCGATCCCGGCCGTGCCGGCGAAGTAACGGGTGCGGGCCGCCCGTTCAGACGGGCGGCAGTGCCCACGGCGCGTGCGACAGATGTTCGACGAGGAAGTCGAGCAGTGCCGTTACGCGCGCGGCACGCAGCATGCCGGGTGGCGTGACGAGATTGACGTTGATGTCGGCGATTTTCCAGTCGTGCATGACTTCCTCGAGCTCGCCGCTTTGCAGCGCATCCCACACCAGGAATGTCGGCTGCAGCGCGAGACCGTGGCCTGCAAGCAGCGCGGGGCCAATGACGTCGGCGTTGTTGGTGCGGATGCGGCCGCGCACGGGTATGCCGATTTCGTCGTTCGACGCGGCGTGGCGAAAGCGCCAGTAGTCGGGCGTCGGGATGTTCGTGTAGGTCAGGCACACGTGCTGGTCGAGTTCGCTCGGATGGGTCGGCCGGCCATGCCGGTCGAGATACGCAGGCGATGCGACGAGCGGCCGGCGCACCGCGCAGAGACGACGCGCCCGCAGCGAGGAATCGTTCAGCTCGGCGATCCGGATCGCGACGTCGAAACCGCCCGACACGATGTCGACGAAGTGGTCGGTCAGCACGAGGTCGATGTCGACGCGCGGGTAGCGTTCGAGAAACGCGGGCAGCACCGGCGCCAGGTGGTGCAGCCCGAACGACATCGGCGCGTTCACGCGCACGAGGCCGTGCGGTTCGAGCGCGTGCGCGGATGCCTCGCCCTCGATCAGCTCGGCGTCGGCGAGCAACCGGATCGCGCGATCGCGCAGCAGTTCGCCGGTCGGTGTGAGCGACAGCTTGCGCGACGTGCGGTACAGCAGCATCGCGCCGAGGCGCTTTTCGAGGCGTGCGATCGCTTTCGACACGGTCGGTTGCGAGATGCCGAGCAGGTCGGCGGCCTTGGCGAACGAACCGGTCTCGGCGACGCGCGCGAAGATGGCCCAGGCTTCGAGATCGGGAAGATGTTGCATGGCTGGAGAGCGTGGCGGCGAAGTGAAGCGGACGGGGCGGCAACGGTTCGTGCAGCCGGCGCACCGCGCCCGGGCGGCAATGCGGCACATTCTAATTCAGTCGGGAAGGGCGTATGGAATCGTATCTGGCTTCATTGGGCGCGGGCGTGCTGGTCGGCGTCATATACAGCGTGATCAAGGTGCGCTCGCCCGCACCGCCGTTGATCGCGCTGGTCGGGCTGGCCGGCATGCTGATCGGCGTGGCGGTCGTCGCACCGGTCCGTCACTGGCTCGGTTTCTGATTGCATCGAGGACATATTGATGAGCGCAACCGAGTCCCAACGGGATCTGATCCTTCACGACGGAAGGTTCACGACGCTCGACCGCGCAAACCCGTCTGCGACCGCAGTGGCGATCACCGCGGGCCGCTTCGTCGCGATGGTCGTGGCGAACGATTTCTGGAACCGCTCGGGCGCCGAACATTTCACGGCGCTCAACAGCTTTTTCGAGCATCTTGGGCTGATCGCGGCACTCGTGATCGAGACCGTGCTCGCCGATGCTCGGCAACCGGCCGGCGACGGCCTCGGGTGACCGGGATCGCCCGAGCCGCTGCACCATTTGATGAAACAACAAGGACATCCGTCATGAAAATCCTTCGTTCCGCGTTGCTGGCGCTTGCGGTTGCCAGCGGCCTCGTCGCCGCGCCTGCCGCGTTCGCGAAACCGCCCGTGCCGCCCGCCGTCGCGCCCACGGTTGCCGTCGGTCCGCAGTACGATACGACGCACGTGTGCGTGGCACCGGAAGATTTCGACCGCTTCACCGACAGCTTGGTCGCTACGTTCGGCGGCAAGAAGTCGAAGCAGGGCGTGTTCCAGGTCACGCCGACACCGAGCCAGACGATGTCGCAGCTCGTGTTGACGCCCGTCGGCACGATCTCGGTGTTCGGCTTCAAGACGCCGATCCCGTATCCGTTCTGCGCGGAGCGCACCGGCTATCTCGTCACGGACATGGATGTCGCCGTGAAGTCGGCGCGTGAGCATGGCGCCGACGTGATCGTCGACACGTTCCCGGATCCCATCGGCCGCGATGCGGTCATTGCGTGGGCGGGCGGCGTGAAGATGCAGCTCTACTGGCATACGCAGGCGCCGAACTACGACGCGTTGCAGACGATCCCCGAGAACCGCGTCTACGTGTCGCCGCAAAGCGTACGCAAGTTCGTGCACGACTTCGTCAAGTTCTCGAAGGGCAAGGTGGTGTCGGACAACCTGAAGGCGCCGGGCATCGAGATCGGCCGGCCGAACGACACGTACCGCCGCATCCGCATCGAGTCGGGCTTCGGCAAGATGACCGTGCTCGTGACCGACGGCCATCTGCCTTACCCGTTCGGGCGCGAGATGACCGGCTACGACGTGCCCGATCTCGCCGCGACGCTGAAGAAGGCCGAAGCCGCGGGTGCGACCGTGCTCGTGCCGCCGTTCACGGCGGATGGGCGCGACGCTGCACTCGTGCAGTTCCCGGGCGGCTATGTCGCCGAGATCCATGCGAGCGCCGCGCGATGAAGCACGAAGACACGCTCCTTGCCGCGGTGGCCGGCTTCGTCGATACGCTGAGCTTCGTCGCGCTATTCGGGCTGTTCACCGCACACGTGACCGGCAACTTCGTGCTGATCGGCGCGGGCATCGCGGGCTTCGGCCAGGGTGTCGTGCTGAAGCTCAGCGTGTTTCCCGCGTTCGTGTGCGGCGTGATCGCGAGCAGCCTGATCGCGCGGTCGATGTCCGGGCGGCCCGCCTGGCAGGGTGCGCGCGCGCTGCACGCGGTGCAGGCCGTGCTGCTGCTCGGCTTCTGCGCGGCCGGCGTGTGGGCGACGCCCGTCACGCAGCCCGACGCGTTGCCGGCACTCGTGGCCGGCATTGTCGGTACGTTCGCGATGGGGGTGCAGAACGCGCATCCGCGCGTGATTCCGCGTGCGGGCGGCGTGCCGAATACGGTGATGACGGGCAACGTGACGCAGGCGATCCTCGATGTCGTCGACCTGCTGTCGGCCGGCACCGCAGACACCGCGCGCGCGGCGGCGCGGGCGCGCTTCGGCAAGATGCTGCCGGCGATCGTCGCGTTCGCGCTCGGCGCGGCGGGCGGTGCGCTCGGGTTCCGCCATGTCGGATTCCTGGCGCTGCTCGTACCCGTCGGCGTGCTTGCGATGCTCGCACTGTGTGCGGCGCAAGCGGCCGGACCGGCCACGCAGGAGCGCGCATGATCGCGCGGGAGCGGGGGAGTCAAGGGAGGCGCCACGGCCGCCGCTTCGAGCAGGCCGCGCGCTTGTCCATCGTCGCGGGCCTGCTGTTCGCGGGCGCCGACGCGGCGTTCGCGGAAACGGCGGCGACATCCACGTCGACTTCCACGTCGACCTCCACGTCGACATCGACACCCGGTGACGCAACCGCTTCGACATGCACGGCGAAACGGCCGACGGTGCTGTTCAACCGCTGGCAGGAAGACTGGTCGGTGCTGGCGAATCCGTGCGTGCCGCGCGCGCCGCTCGACGGGCTCAAATACATTCCGCTCGGCAATGATCCGGCCTCCTATCTGTCGCTCGGCGTGAACCTGCGCGAGCGGCTGGAGACCAACGACGCGCCGCTGTTCGGGATCGGCTCCGCGCAATCGGATACGTACCTGATCCAGCGCGTCGAAGTGCATGCCGATGCGCATCTGGGCCAGCACTGGCAGTTCTTCGTGCAGTTGCAGGACGACCGCGCATTCGGCAAGAACACGATCTCGCCGGTCGACAGGAACCCGCTCGATCTCGAACAGGCGTTCGCGACCTACACGGGCGCGCTCGGCGGTGGCACGTTCAAGTTCCGCGTCGGCCGGCAGGAAATGGCGTTCGACTTGCAGCGCTTCATTGCCACGCGCGACGGCCCGAACGTGAGGCAGGCGTTCGATGCAGTCTGGGCCGACTACGAATATCAGAAGTGGCGCTTCATCGGGTATGCGACGCAGCCCGTGCAGAACCGCACGATGTCCGCGTTCGATGACGTGTCGAACCGCGACCTCACGTTCAGCGGCGTGCGCTTCGAGCGGCAGTCGGTCGGGCCGGGGGATCTGTCCGGCTACTGGTCGCGCTACAACCGCAGCAACGCGCGTTTCCTCGATGCGAGCGGCCCCGAGCATCGGGACGTATGGGACTTGCGCTACACCGGCACGCAGGGCCGCTTCGACTGGGATCTCGAGACGATGCTGCAGACGGGGACGGTCGGTAACAACACGATCGGTGCGTGGGCCGTCGGCTCGATCGCCGGCTACAAGCTCGATGCGCCGTGGTCGCCGCGCATCGCGCTGCAGGTCGATGCGGCATCGGGTGACCGGCATCCGCACGATGGCCGCGTCGGCACCTTCAACCCGCTCTTTCCGAACGGTTATTACTTCACGCTGGCCGGCTACACGGGCTACTCGAACCTGATCCACGTGAAGCCGTCGGTGACGCTGAAGCCGTCGCCGAACCTGTCGCTGCTCGGTGCGCTCGGCTTCCAGTGGCGCGAGACCACCGGCGACGCCGTCTATCAGCAGCCGAACGTCGCGGTGCCCGGCACGGCAGGCAAGGGCGGCCTGTGGACGGGGATGTACGTGCAGCTGCGTGCGGACTGGACGATCGCCGCGAACCTGATCGGCGCGGTCGAGGCCGTGCACTTCCAGGTCGGCGACGCGATCCGGCAGGCGGGCGGGCACAACGCGGACTACGCCGGCATCGAGCTGAAGTACGGCTGGTGACGCGGCCGCGCGGCAACGCGCGCGCATGAAAAAAGGGCGGCCCCGCGGGGCCGCCCTTCGTGCGTCCGGGCCGGCACCGCGGCCGGCCCGTTCGCCGCGATGGCGTTACAGGTTCGGCGACAGCGCGAGCGCGTTCGTCAGGTCGCCCATCGGCTGCGCGCCGTTCGCCTTCAGCGCGTCGTCGCGCTGCTGCAGGCCCGCGAGGCGCGGCAGCGAGAAGCGACGCGTGATGAAGCGCAGGATCGAACCCGTGTCGTACTGCGTATGGTCCACGAAACCCTTCTTCGCGAACGGCGACACGATCAGCGCCGGAATGCGGGTGCCGGGGCCCCAGCGATCGCCGCTCGGCGGCGCGGCGTGATCCCAGAAGCCACCGTTTTCGTCGTACGTGACGACCACGACCATGTTCTTCCACTGCGGGCTGGCCTGCAGGTGCGCGATCACGTCCGCGATGTGCTGATCGCCGGAGGTGACGTCCGTGTACCCCGGGTGCTCGTTCAGGTTGCCCTGCGGCTTGTAGAACGTAACTTGCGGCAGCGTGCCCGCGTCGATCGCCTTGATGAAGTCCGCGCCGTTCGCGCCGCCGTCGAGCAGGTGCTGCGCGCGGCTCGCGGTGCCCGGTGCCTGGTTCGCGTAGTAGTTGAACGGCTGATGGTGCGGCTGGAAGTTCGGCGTGGAGAGGTCGGCGCCGTAGATCACGTTCGACGTGCCGTTCTGGCTCGCCTGCAGCGCCTGGCCCCATGCGCCGCTATACCATGCCCACGACACGTTTGCGTTGGTCATCAGGTCGCCGATGTTGGTCGCCGTCTGCGGCGGCATCGTCGAAGGATTGGCCGGGTCGGCGAGCAGCGGGTCGCCGCCCGTGGCGGCTTTGTTACCGCTCGGCTGGTACGCCGGCTGCATCGTGTTGACAACGTAGAAGTCCGGCGTCAGTGCGCCGTCGTTGACGAACTTCGGCGGGCCGCTCAGCGCCGAGGCCGGCGAGTTCGAGGCGACTGCGAGCGACTTGCCGTCGGCGTTCAGGACTGCGATCTTGCCGGCCGCCGGACTCTTGTCGGCGTTCGCGTAGAACGGCGCGCATGCGCAGATCAGGTACTGGTGGTTCAGGAACGAGCCGCCGAACGCGCCCATGAAGAAGTTGTCGGCCAGCACGTATTGCTGCGCGATCTTCCACAGCGGCAGCTTCGACGGATCCGGCGTGTAGTGGCCCATCGTCAGGCCGCCCGCATCGGTCCATGCGGCATACATGTCGTTCTTGCCGCCGTCGATCTGCATCTGGTCCTGGTAGAAGCGGTGCACGATGTCGCGCGTCGCGATGCTCATCGACTGGTTGAAGCCGTTGGGATCGTCGATCGCGAACGGTGCGTTCGGCAGGTTCGCCGTCATCGCTTCGGTGACCGCAGGCGTGATGCCGGTTGCGGTCAGGCCACCCCAGATCTTCGGCAGGGTCGCCATCGTCGAGCCGTCGCGGTCCTTCTGCACCGAGTTCGCAGTCGTTGCGTTCTGCAGACCGTTCGCGCCCGGGAAGTTGCCGTAGAGGTTGTCGAAGCTGCGGTTTTCCGCGTAGATCACGACGACGTTCTTGACGGCCGACAGGCCTTGCTGCGTGACATCGTCGCCGCCGCAGGCGGTCAGGCTGAGCGCGGCCGCGAGGGCGATCGGCGTGTAGCGAATCCAGGCGTGCTTCTTCATGCGATGTTCTCTCTCTTTCGTCGTTTGTCGCGTGTGGGAACCGGGTTGGCGTCGGGCCGGCGCAGGAACCACGGGGCACCAACCGGCTGCGCGCATTATCTGGAACCCGTTTGACAGCCGGGTGTAGGGGCGCTTTCAATTGACTGTCGGTCGAACGTCATGCACCGGTCACGGAACTGACATAAGCTCCGGCCGATTGCCCACCGCTACAAGAAGAACGACGATGCACAGCCTTCTGAAATCCTTCGCGTTCGCGCGATCGTTGATCCCCGCCGCGGCGACGCTCGCGCTGATGGGCGGGCTCGCGCCGCTCGCCGGCTGCGATGCGCGGCCCGGTGCGAACGCGCAGGCGGTCTCCGTCGTGTCGGCGGCACAAGCCGCCCCGGCGGTCGCGCCGGCCAGCCAGCCGCAGACACGCGCGCAGGTATTCGAGGGCGTGAAGCAGATGACGGCGCTCGGCAAGCAGTTGTTCTTCGATCCGTCGCTGTCCGGCTCCGGCAAGCTCGCATGCGCGTCGTGTCATAGCGCCGAGCATGCGTTCGGCCCGCCGAACGCGCTGTCGGTGCAGCTCGGCGGCGACGACATGCATCGCATGGGCTTTCGCGCGGTGCCGTCGCTGAAGTACGTGCGCGGCATTCCGCCATTCACCGAGCACTTCCACGATTCGCCCGACGAAGGCGACGAAAGCATCGATGCAGGCCCGACCGGTGGATTGACCTGGGACGGTCGCGTCGACACGCGCGATGCGCAGGCGCGTATTCCCCTCACGTCGCCATTCGAGATGAGCAGCTCGCCGGCGCGGGTCGCGAAGGCGGTGCGTGCCGCGCCCTATGCCGACGCGTTCCGCAAGGCATTCGGCGATCGGGTCCTCGGCGACGACCAGGCGACGTTCGGCGCGGTGCTGCGTGCGCTCGACGCATTCCAGCAGCAGCCGGCATTGTTCGATCCGTACACGAGCAAGTACGACGCGTATCTGGCCGGCCACGCGCAACTCACGCCCGCCGAGTTGCACGGGCTGCAGCTGTTCAACGACGAGAAGAAGGGCAACTGCGCGAGCTGTCACGTGAGCCAGCGCACGCTCGAAGGGGGGCCGCCGCAGTTCAGCGATTTCGGCCTGATCGCGATCGCGGTGCCGCGCAACCGCGCGCTGCCGGTCAATCGCGATCCGCGCTTCCACGATCTCGGCGCGTGCGGCCCCGAGCGCACCGACCTGAAGGGCCGCGACGAATTCTGCGGGCTGTTCCGCACACCGTCGCTGCGCAACGTCGCGTTGCGCAAGACGTTCTTCCACAACGGCGTGTACCACTCGCTCGAGGACGTGATGCGCTTCTATGTCGAGCGCGACATCCATCCCGAGAAGTTCTATCCGGTCGTGCACGGCAAGGTGCAGGTGTATGACGACCTGCCGAAGCGCTACTGGCCGAACATCAACCGCGAGCCGCCGTTCGACCGCAAGCGCGGCGACGCCCCCGCGCTGAATGCGGCCGAGATCAAGGACGTGATCGCGTTCCTGAACACGCTGACCGACGGATATCAACCGGCGGCCACGTCGGCCGCGCGCTAGAACACGGGCCGTGCGGCACGCATGCTATGCTCGCTGGCTGACGGGCGTGGCGCGTGCCGGGTCGCCGGCCGTGCGCCACGCCGTTCGATCGAACATCCAAGGAGAACAACACATGTCGATGCGTGCATCCCTTTCCGTCGTCACGCGCGTGCTGGCCGGCGCCGCGTGCGCAGCCGCGATGCTGCCCGCCCACGCGCAAAGCAACCTGGGCTTCCTGAACGACACGCCGCTGACCTACTTCAGCAAGACCGACCGCGCGTCGCTGGCCAAGGCCGTCGTGCAGGTGCGCGACGAAGGCAAGGACGGCGAGACCACGACGTGGCAGAGCAGCGGCCGCGGCACGCAGATCGACGCGAAGCTCACGCCGTCGACGTCCGAGAACGACGGCAAGACCTGCCGCGAAATCGCCACCGACATTACCGCGAAGGGCCAGACGATGACGCTCAAGCCCGTCTACTGCAAGACCGCCGCGGGCAAGTGGCAGCTGCAGAAGCGCTGAGCGCGCGAGCAATGAAGCGCAGCGGTGCGCGGCGCACGGTATCGTGCGGCGTCGTGATTCTCGACGGGGCCGGCCGCGTGTTCCTCGCGCACGCGACGGATACCACGCACTGGGACATCCCGAAGGGGCAGGGCGAGCCCGGCGAGTCACCGGCCGACGCGGCGCTGCGGGAGTTGCGCGAGGAAACCGGCATCGAACTCGCGGCGGCGCGGCTGCTCGATCTCGGCCGCTTCGCATATCGTCACGACAAGGACCTGCACCTGTTCGCGGTGCAGGTCGCGGACGACGAGATCGATCCCGCGCACTGCACGTGCACGTCGATGTTCCCGAGCCGTCGCGACGGCTCGCCGATTCCCGAGATGGACGCGTATCGCTGGACCGCGCCCGGCGACGTCGACGCATATGCGAGCCGCAGCCTCGCGCGGTTGTTTCGCACGACGCTGTCGCTCGCGGATCTGCACCGGCGACTGGCGGGCGCGTGAGCGCTGCCGCGTCGATTCCGACGATCCCGCGCGCGCAATAAAAAACCGGCCCGAAGGCCGGTTTTTTTTATCGTTCCGCGGCGCCGGCCCGGAGCCGCGCGCCGTGCATGGAGCAGGCCGTCAGGCCGGCTTGCCCCAGCTGTCGCGCAGCCCGACGATCCGGTTGAACACGGGCTTGCCCGGTTTCGAATCGACGCGGTCGGCGACGAAATAGCCGTGACGCTCGAACTGGAGGCGCGTTTCCGGCGCAACGTCGCCGGCGCCCGGTTCGACGTAGGCCTGCGTGACCTTCTTCGAATCCGGATTCAGCGCCTCGAGGAAGTTCGCACCGCCCGCGTCCGGATGCGGCTCCTTGAACAGCCGGTCGTAGATCCGGACTTCGGCCGCCTGCGCATGCTTCACGCTGACCCAGTGGATGTTGCCCTTGACCTTGTAGGTGTTCGCGCCTTCGGTGCCCGACTTGCTGTCCGGGAAATAGTTGCAGTGCACGGCCGTCACGTTGCCGTCGGCGTCCTTGTCGAAGCCCGTGCACTCGATCACGTAGCCGTAGCGCAGGCGCACCTTGTTACCCGGGAACAGGCGGAAATAACCCTTCGGCGGGTTCTCGACGAAGTCCTCGCGTTCGATCCAGAGCTCGCGCGAGATCGGGAACGTGCGCACGCCGCGCTCCGGGTGATGCGGATGCACGGGCGCCGTGCACGCTTCTTCCTGGCCTTCCGGATAGTTGTCGATCACGAGCTTCAGCGGATCGAGCACCGCGACCGTACGCGCCGCCTTGTCGTCGAGGTCGTCGCGCAGCGCGCCTTCGAAGATGCTCATGTCGATCCACGAATCGATCTTCGTCACGCCGATCCGCTCGCAGAACAAGTGGATGCTCTCCGGCGTGAAGCCGCGGCGTCGCACGCCGACGATCGTCGGCATCCGCGGGTCGTCCCAGCCGTCGACGTGGCCTTCGGTGACGAGCTGCAGCAGCTTGCGCTTGCTGGTGATCGCGTACGTGAGGTTCAGCCGCGAGAATTCGATTTGCTGCGGCAGCGGGCGCGTGAACACGCCGGCTTCCGCGAGTTCGTTCAGCACCCAGTCGTACAGCGGGCGGTGATCCTCGAACTCGAGCGTGCACAGCGAATGCGTGATGCCTTCGAGCGCATCCGAGATGCAGTGCGTGTAGTCGTACATCGGATACACGCACCACGCGTCGCCGGTGCGGTAGTGGTGCGCATAGCGGATCCGGTAGATCACCGGATCGCGCATGTTCATGTTCGGCGAAGCCATGTCGATCTTCGCGCGCAGCACGTGCTCGCCTTCCTTGAACTCGCCGGCCTTCATGCGGCGGAACAGGTCGAGGTTTTCCTCGGGCGAACGGTCGCGGAACGGCGACGGCTTGCCTCCTTCGGTCAGCGAGCCGCGGTTCGCGCGCATTTCCTCGGCGCTCTGGCTGTCGACGTATGCCTTGCCGCGCTGGATCAGCAACTCGGCGAATTCGTACAGCTTGTCGTAGTAGTCGCTCGCGAAATACTGGTGATCGACCGCATCCTTGCGCCAGTCGAAGCCGAGCCAGCGGACCGCGTCGACGATCGAGTCGACGTACTCGACGCTTTCCTTTTCGGGGTTCGTGTCGTCGAAGCGCAGGTGGCACACGCCGCCGTAGTCGCGCGCGACGCTGAAGTTCAGGCAGATGCTCTTGGCATGGCCGATGTGCAGATAGCCGTTCGGCTCGGGCGGAAAGCGCGTCTCGACGCGGCCGCCCCATTTGCCGGTGCGGTTGTCGTCGTCGATGATGTTGCGGATGAAATTGGAAGCCGCGGGGGCGTCGTTGCGTTCGGTGCTCATGCGGTTGGCGTCAGGTTGTGTCGGCGCGTCGCGCCGGGGTAATCCCGCAATTCTACCTGACCGGGGTCCGTCCCGCGCGGGTTGCGCCACCGGGCGGGCGGTTCGCGGCGCGGAACCGCAATATCTCGATTGTGTGTCGGCTGTAACACGACGTAAATCGGATTGCCCGGCGCATTCGGCTTTTCCTATGATGGCTTTTACCGATTCAATGCCGCCATTCGTATTTTTTGCTGGCGGGAGGACACCAACAATCATGATGAAGAAGACCACTTTTCTCGTTCGTACCGCGGTAATCGTCGCGGCCCTGTCGCAGCTCGGCGCATGCGCGATGACGCATACGCAGCGTAATGCCGGTATCGGCGCGGCCGCGGGCGGCGCGCTGGGCTACCTGATCACGGGCGGCCCGGTCGGCACGGTTGCCGGCGCCGCGGCGGGTGGCCTGGTCGGCGCCGGCGTGCGCTGATCGAAGCCGGCGCGCATGAGCGCCGGCTGGTCGTGACGGTGTTGCCGCAGCGTCACGGCCCGTTTCTGCTTCGCACATCCATTCCGCGATTCGACAGGCAGCATCAGGGAGGAGCGGGTGTGCGACACTTCGTCGACGTTACATAACGACTTCATTCGTCGACGAACCATCCATGAGCGATTCTCTCGTTTTCGTGCTGCCGGGCTACGGCAACTCCGGTCCGCTCCACTGGCAAAGCCGTTGGGAGCGCGCCGACGCGCGTTTCGTGCGCGTCGCGATGCCCGACTGGAACAGTGCGTTCCGCAACGCCTGGTGTCTCGCGCTCGACCGCGCGGTCGAAACCGCACCGGGCCCCGTGACGATCGCCGCGCACAGCCTCGGCACGTTGACCACCGCGTGGTGGGCGACGCGCTACGCGCGGCCGGCCGCGCTCGCGAAGGTGCGCGGTGCGTTGCTCGTCGCGTTGCCCGATCCGGCCGGGCCGGCGTTTCCGGCCGACGCGCACGGCTTCGGGCCGGTGCCGCATGAGCGGCTGCCGTTTCCGACCCGCGTGGTTGCAAGCAGCGACGATCCGTACGGCTCGATCGCGTTCGCGCGCGGCTGCGCGGATGCGTGGGGCAGCGCCTTCCATGACCTCGGCCCGCGCGGCCACATCAACGCGGACAGCGGACTCGGCGACTGGCCCGACGCGCGAGGCTGGCTCGATGCGCTCGCGCGCTAGTGGTTAGCTGCTAACCGTTAACCGCCGGTCCATCGATCCGTCAGCGTCTGCTGGCGCCCGGGCACGCCGCCGCATGCCTCGGAAGACGCCGCGGCGCACCCGTCCGGGTCGGTTCAGATCGCCTGCTTCGCCTTCAGCGCCGCAATGCGCGCCGCGTCGTAGCCGAGCATGTCGCGCAGTACGTCTTCCGTCTGCGCGCCGAGCAGCGGCGGGGCGGTGCGCGCATCGGGCGGCGTCGCGCTCATCCGGATCGGATTGCGCACGAGCTTCACGTCCGCGCCGCACGGGTGCGGCAGCGACACCTGCATCCCGCGCGCGACCACCTGCTCGTTGTCGAACACCTCGTCGAGCTCGTTGATCGGCCCGCACGGCACGCCGGCCGCTTCGAGCGCGCCGATCCAGTCGGCCTTGCCGCGCGTCTTCACCATCTCGGCGAGGATCGGCACCAGCGTATCGCGATGGCGCACGCGCGACGGGTTGGTCGCGAACCGTTCGTCGTCGGCCAGCTCGGGCCGGCCGCCGGCCTCGACGAACTTGCGGAACTGCCCGTCGTTGCCGACCGCGACGATGATCCAGCCGTCGCTCGTCTGGAACGTCTGGTACGGCACGATGTTCGGGTGCGCGTTGCCCCAGCGCACCGGCGGCTTGCCGCTCGCGAGGAAGTTGGTGTTCATGTTCGCGAGCAGCGCGACCTGCACGTCGAGCAGCGCCATGTCGATGTACTGGCCTTCGCCCGTCCGGTCGCGGTGCGCAAGCGCGGCGAGTACCGCGATCGTCGAGTAGAGGCCCGTCGCGAGATCGGCGATCGCGACGCCGGCCTTCTGCGGGCCGCCGCCCGGCTCGCTGTCGCGCTCGCCGGTGATGCTCATGAATCCGCCGATTCCCTGGACGATGAAGTCGTAGCCCGCGCGGTGCGCGTACGGGCCCGTCTGGCCAAAGCCCGTGACCGAGCAGTAGACGAGATCGGGTTTCACCGCGCGCAGCGATTCGTAATCGAGCCCGTACTTCTTCAACTGCCCGACCTTGTAGTTCTCGAGCACGACGTCGCTCTGCGCGGCGAGCTCGCGCACGATCTGCTGGCCTTCCGGCGTCGCGATGTCGACCGTCACCGAGCGCTTGTTGCGGTTCGCCGCCAGATAGTACGCGGCCTCCGCCGTATCGTCGCCGTTCGCGTCCTTCAGGTACGGCGGCCCCCAGTGGCGCGTGTCGTCGCCGGCGCCGGGGCGCTCGACCTTGATTACGTCCGCGCCGAAGTCGGCGAGCGTCTGCGCGCACCACGGGCCCGCGAGCACGCGGGTCAGGTCAAGCACGCGGATATGGCTCAAGGCACCCATCGTCGAATCGTCTCCTTTCATGGCTCGCCTGGCCGGGGCAAGGCGGATTGGCATGCCGAGCATCTTAAGGCGAATCGGCCGCACGGGTGGCCCAGGCCGGTCGTCCGCCGCGCCGGGCCGCTGCCGTCTGGGGCGCCGGTCTGTATCGTATAATCGTTCGATTACGATATTTGCCCGCCGTGCGTCCGCGAGGACGGCCGGCGTTTGAAGCCGTCTCAGCCAGACATTCCCCGCACGCCATGAAAGCTGCCGAAATCCGCGAGAAATTCCTCAAATTCTTCGAATCGAAGGGCCACACGATCGTCCGCTCGTCGAGCCTCGTGCCCGGTAACGACCCCACGCTGATGTTCACGAACTCGGGCATGGTCCAGTTCAAGGACGTGTTCCTCGGCACGGACCCGCGTCCGTACTCGCGCGCCACCACGGCGCAGCGCAGCGTGCGCGCGGGCGGCAAGCACAACGACCTCGAGAACGTCGGCTACACGGCGCGCCACCACACGTTCTTCGAGATGCTCGGCAATTTCTCGTTCGGCGACTACTTCAAGCATGACGCGATCAAGTTCGCGTGGGAACTGCTGACCACGGTCTACCAGCTGCCGAAGGAAAAGCTGTGGGTCACCGTCTACCAGGAAGACGACGAAGCCTACGACATCTGGGCGAAGGAAGTCGGCGTGCCGACCGAGCGGATCATCCGCATCGGCGACAACAAGGGCGCGCGCTACGCGTCGGACAACTTCTGGACGATGGGCGACACGGGCCCGTGCGGCCCGTGCACGGAAATCTTCTACGACCACGGCCCGGACGTCTGGGGTGGTCCGCCGGGATCGCCCGAAGAAGACGGCGACCGCTACATCGAGATCTGGAACCTCGTGTTCATGCAGTTCAACCGCGACGCGCAGGGCAACATGACGCGCCTGCCGAAGCAGTCGGTCGACACCGGCATGGGCCTCGAGCGTCTCGCCGCGGTGTTGCAGCACGTGCATAGCAACTACGAGATCGACCTGTTCCAGAACCTGATCAAGGCCGCCGCGCGCGTGACCGAGATCAGCGACCTGAACAACAACTCGCTGAAGGTGATCGCCGATCACATCCGCGCGTGCTCGTTCCTGATCGTCGACGGCGTGATCCCCGGCAACGAAGGCCGCGGCTACGTGCTGCGCCGCATCGTGCGCCGCGCGATCCGCCACGGCTACAAGCTCGGCCGCAAGGGCTCGTTCTTCCACAAGCTGGTGGCCGACCTCGTCGCCGAGATGGGCGCCGCGTATCCGGAACTGAAGGAAGCCGAACAGCGCGTGACGGACGTGCTGCGTCAGGAAGAAGAGCGCTTCTTCGAGACGATCGAACACGGGATGTCGATCCTCGAGGCCGCGCTGGCGGATGTCGAGGCGAAGGGCGGCAAGGTGCTCGACGGCGAACTCGCGTTCAAGCTGCACGACACCTACGGCTTCCCGCTCGACCTCACGGCCGACGTGTGCCGCGAGCGCGGGATGACGGTCGACGAGCCGGCGTTCGACGACGCGATGGCGCGCCAGCGCGAGCAGGCGCGCGCGGCCGGCAAGTTCAAGGCCACGCAGGGCCTCGAATACTCGGGCGCGAAGACCACCTTCCACGGCTATGAGGAAATCGCGTTCGACGACGCGAAGGTCGTCGCGCTGTACGTCGACGGTTCTGCCGTCAACGAAGTGAAGCACGGCCAGGATGCGGTCGTCGTGCTCGACCACACGCCGTTCTACGCGGAATCGGGCGGCCAGGTCGGCGACCAGGGCGTGCTCGCGAATGCGTCGACGCGCTTCGCGGTGGCCGACACGCTGAAGGTGCAGGCCGACGTGATCGGCCACCACGGCACGCTCGAACAGGGCACGCTGAAGATCGGCGACGTGCTGCGCGCGGAAATCGACGCGCACCGCCGCGCGCGCACCCAGCGCAACCACTCGGCCACCCACCTGATGCACAAGGCGCTGCGTGAAGTGCTCGGCGCGCACGTGCAGCAGAAGGGTTCGCTCGTCGACGCGGAGAAAACCCGCTTCGACTTCGCGCACAACGCGCCGATGACCGACGACGAAATCCGTCGCGTCGAGCAGATCGTCAACAACGAAATCCTCGCGAACGCGCCGGGCATCGTGCGCGTGATGCCGTACGACGAAGCGGTGAAGGGCGGCGCGATGGCGCTGTTCGGCGAGAAGTACGGCGACGAAGTGCGCGTGCTCGACCTCGGCTTCTCGCGCGAACTGTGCGGCGGCACGCACGTGCACCGTACCGGCGATATCGGCTTCTTCAAGATCGTCGTCGAAGGCGGCGTCGCGGCCGGCATCCGCCGCGTCGAGGCGATCACCGGTGACAACGCGGTGCGCTATGTGCAGGAACTCGACGCCCGCGTGAACCAGGCGGCGGCGGCGCTGAAGGCACAGCCGTCGGAGCTCACGCAGCGCATCGCGCAGGTGCAGGACCAGGTGAAGTCGCTCGAGAAGGAACTGGGCGCGCTGAAGTCGAAGCTCGCATCGAGCCAGGGTGATGAACTCGCGCAGCAGGCCGTCGAAATTGGCGGTGTGTACGTGCTCGCGGCGACGCTCGACGGTGCCGACGCGAAGACGCTGCGCGAAACGGTCGACAAGCTGAAGGACAAGCTGAAGAGCGCGGCGATCGTGCTCGCGGCCGTCGAAGGCGGCAAGGTCAGCCTGATCGCGGGCGTCACGCCGGACGCGAGCAAGAAGGTCAAGGCCGGCGAGCTCGTGAACTTCGTCGCGCAGCAGGTGGGCGGCAAGGGCGGTGGCCGTCCGGACATGGCGCAGGCAGGCGGCACGGAACCGGCGAACCTGCCGGGCGCGCTGGCAGGCGTCAAGGGCTGGGTTGAAGAGCGTCTTTGATCGGCATGGCTGATGCGATGCGGTCTTGCTGACCTCGTCGCAGCGCACGAGAAAACGACCCGATCGGCAGTGGCCGGTCGGGTCGTTTTATTTTTGCCGGTGCGCAGGATGAGCGCATGCCGGCGCGTCGGCGCGGCGGAATCAGGCCGGTAATGCCGTTGCCGGCAACGAGGGCGAATCTCCCGACTGCCGCGCGGCATCGCCGAGCGCATCGCGCAACGCGGCGAGTGCCGCCGACGCGTAACCGTGCCGCCACGCGAGCAGCGTGTCGATTGCTTCGAGTTCCGCGATCCTGTGGGCGGCGACGTTGCCGGTCTCGGGCTGAAGCTCGAGCACCGAGCGCGGCGCGACCGCGACGCCCGCACCGGCCGCGACGCACGCGACGATCGCGTGATACGAACCCAGTTCGAGCACGCGCGCGGGTTTCATCCCGTGCGCCGCATACCATCGCTCGACATACTTCCGGTACGTGCAGCCGCGCTCGAACGCGATCAGCGTCGGCAGGATCACGTCGCGCGGCGTGCGCACCGGCGGATGGCCGCGCGGCGTCAGCAGCACCAGGTCCTCGCGGAAGATGGGCACCGTCTCGAACGTGTCGGGCAGCGTGTCCGGCTCGGGCGGCCGCGCGAACAGCGCCGCGTCGACCTCGAAGTCGCGCACCTTGTCGATCAGCCAGCCGGTCGTGCCGGTCACGAGCTCCAGCGACACGTCGGGCCACGCATGGTGATAGCGCGCGAGCACGGTCGGCAGCCGGCTCGCGGCCGTGCTTTCCATCGTGCCGAGCCGCAGCCGCCCGCGCGGCGTGTCCTCGCGCACGGCGTCGCGCGCCTCGTCGGCAAGCTCGAGCAGCCGCTCCGCGTACGGCAGCAGCGTATGCCCGGCCGGCGTCAGCACGAGCCGGCGGCCGTCGCGCACGAACAGCGCCGCGCCGAGTTCCTCCTCGAGCTGCTTGATGCGCGTCGTCACGTTCGACTGCACGCGATTGAGCTTCGCCGCCGCGCGCGTGATGCCGTTCTCGCGCACGACGGCCCGGAAAATCGCCAGCGCCGCCAGGTCCATGATTCTCTCCGTGAGATTGCTGGATTCTCAATTATTCGTTTTTAGAGAACGTTCGGTCAAGCTACGATACAAGCAATCCGATTCTCGTTCCGGCCGTTGCGCAACCCGCGCGGCCCATGCCGCCATGTCCCGTTCCGATGCTCCGAGCGCCGCCGGCGTACCCCTTTCCGATGACGCCGACCGTCGCGCCCGCGCGGTCGCGCTTGCCTGCATGATCGGGCTTGCCGTCGCGCTCGGCATCGGCCGCTTCGCGTTCACGCCGCTGCTGCCGCTGATGCTCGCCGACGGTTCGATCGGCCTGAAAGCCGGCAGCTGGCTCGCGTCGGCGAACTACGCGGGCTATTTCGTCGGCGCGGTCAGTTGCGCGGCGATGCGCGTCGCGCCCGCGCGAATGGTGCGCTTCGGGCTTGCCGCCACCGTGCTGCTGACCGCCGCGATGGGCATCGGCCATGTGCTGCCGGTGTGGCTCGTGGTGCGCTTCGTCGCGGGCGTCGTCAGCGCATGGACGTTCGTGTTCGTGTCGCAATGGGGGCTGCGGCGGCTCGCGGAACTGCACGCGCCCGAATGGAGCGGGGTGATCTACGCGGGGCCCGGCGTCGGCATCGTGCTGACGGGCCTGATCGGCAGCGCACTGGCCGGCCATCGCGCGGCGCCCGGCTGGCTCGGCTTCGCGGCGTTGTCGGCGGTGTTGTCGATCGCGATCTGGCGCACGTTCGGCAGCGCGCCGGTGCCGGCGGCGGCAGGCGCCACGTCGGCCGCGCCCGTCCTGCATGCGGCGACGGACGCGGCACCGCACGACGCGCGGCGCCATCGGGCCGACGCCGCATGGCTCGTCGTCCTGTACGGGATGCCGGGTTTCGGCTACATCATCACCGCGACGTTCCTGCCAGTGATCGCGCGCGCCGCGCTGCCGGCCGGCTCGCCGTGGCCGGACCTGTTCTGGCCGATGTTCGGCGCGGCGCTGATCGTCGGCGCGATCGCGGCCGCGCGGCTGCCCGGCCATTGGGACAACCGGCTGCTGCTCGCCGCCGGCTGCGCGACGCAGGCGCTCGGGATCACGGCGGGGATCGTGTGGCCGAACGCGGTGGGCTTCTCCATCGGGAGCGCGCTGCTCGGCCTGCCGTTCACCGCCATCACGCTGTTCGCGATGCGCGAGGCGCGGCGGCTGCACGGCGAACGCGCGGCCGGGCTGATGGGCTATGCGACCGCGTCCTACGGGGTCGGGCAGATTCTCGGCCCGCTCGTCGCGGCGCCGCTGACCGCGCGTTTCGGGTCGTTCTCGCCGGCGCTGTGGGTCGCGGCGGGTGCCTTGCTCGTCGGTGCCGCCGGCTTCGCGGCGACGGCCGCACGCGGGCGTGCGCAACCGGGCATGCAACCCTGACGTCATCGGGGCCGGATCGTCAGCGACGCGGGCAAACTCGCTAGAATGAAGCCTTTCCTGCGCCGAGCGGGCGTGCGAGGCGGCTTGCCGGCCGCCGTCGGTGCCTGCCAGATCCCCATCGATGACCATCGCCGACTACCGTTTTTGCCCGCGCTGCGCGCGTCCGCTGACCGAGCGCGCCGATCCCGAACACGAGGGCGGGCGCGTCCGCCAGGCCTGCCCGGATGACGAGTGTGGCTACGTGCACTGGAACAACCCGCTGCCGGTGGTGGCCGCGATCGTCGAGCTCGACGGCAAGATCCTGCTCGCGCGCAATGCGGCCTGGCCGGAGGGGATGTTCGCGCTGATCACCGGTTTCCTCGAGAACGGCGAGACGCCCGAGGACGGCATCGCGCGCGAGGTGTTCGAGGAAACCGCGCTGAAGGCCGAGCAGGTCACGCTGGTCGGCGTCTATGAATTCATGCGCAAGAACGAGCTGATCATCGCGTACCACGTGCGCGCGTCGGGCACCGTCGCGCTGTCGCCGGAGCTGCTCGAATACCGGCTCGTCGAGCCGCCGTTGCTGCGCCCGTGGCGCGCCGGCACCGGCTACGCGCTGGCCGACTGGATGCGCGCGCGCGGCCTCGATTTCGAATTCGTCGATCGAGCGGGGCAGTGACGGGCCGCGCCGCTCCCGGAATGTCATCCGCCGCGCCGCGCGCGATCGCGACGCGGCATCCCGCCGTTGGCCGGCGCGCCGTCGCGAACGGCCACCGCGCGCCGTCCGCTGCGCCTTCTTCATCCTGACCGCCATCGCCATGTCCGACAAGCCGCAGCCGCGTTCCCGCGACACCTATCGCCACTTCCTGCCGATCACGACCCGCTGGATGGACAACGACGTCTACGGGCACGTGAACAACGTCGTCTACTACAGCTACTTCGACACCGTCGTGAACGAATACCTGATCCGCGCGGGTGTGCTCGACGTCGAGCACGGGCAGACGATCGGGCTCGTGGTCGAGACGCAGTGCAACTACTTCGCGCCGCTCGTGTTTCCGCAGTCGGTCGATGCGGGGCTGCGCGTCGCGAAGCTCGGCACGTCGAGTGTGCGCTACGAGATCGGATTGTTCGCGGCTGGGGAAGCCGCGCCGGCCGCGCAAGGGCATTTCGTGCACGTGTACGTCGATCGCGGCACACGCCGCCCGGTGCCGCTGCCCGACGCGCTGCGCGCGGCGCTCGAACCGCTCGCCGGCTGACGGGCGCGCGGCGTGCACGCGTTCGCGCTCCAGGCGTTCAATGGCCTCAGCTACGGGTTGCTGCTGTTCATGCTGTCGGCTGGCCTCACGCTGATCTTCAGCGTGCAGGGCGTGCTCAACTTCGCGCACGCGAGCTTCTACATGCTCGGCGCATACATTGGATACAGCATCGCGGCCCGCGCGGGTTTCTGGGCCGCGCTCGCGCTCGCGCCGCTCGCGGTCGGGTTGCTCGGCGCCGGCTGCGAGCGCTGGCTGCTGCGTCGCGTACAGCCGCATGGATACACGAGCGAACTGCTGCTGACCGTCGGGCTCGCGTACCTGATCGGCGAGGGCGCGAAACTCCTGTGGGGCCTCGCGCCGCTGCCGGCGCCGGTGCCGCCGCTGTTCGACGGTGCGCCCGTGGCCGTGTTCGGCCTCGCGCTGCCGCGCTACCGGCTCTTCATGATGGCGATTGCCACGGCGATGCTGGTCGCGCTCGGCGCGCTGCTGCGCGCGTCGCGCATCGGGCTCGTCGTGCGCGCCGCGCTCACGCACCGCGCGGCCGTCGAGGCGCTCGGCTACGACGTGCCGGGCGTGATGACGGGCCTGTTCGGCGCCGGCACCGCGCTCGCGGCGCTGGCCGGCGTGATCGGCGCGCCGCTTGCGGTGATCGAACCGGCGCTGGCCGAGACCGTCGGGTCGGTGGTGTTCGCGGTCGTCGTGATCGGCGGGCTCGGCTCGCTCGGCGGCGCGTTCGTCGCGTCGCTTGCGGTCGGCTTCGCGCAGACCTTCGCGGCGGCCAGCGACACGTCGCTGCGCGACCTCGCGCAAGGGTCGGGTGTCGCGCTGCCCGACAGCGTCGCTGCCGTGTCGATCGCGCAGCTCGCACCGCTGGTCCCGTACCTGCTGCTCGTCGCGGTGCTGGTCGCCCGCCCGCGCGGACTGTTCGGCGAGCGTGTCGATGGCTAGCCGCGCACGGGCCGGCGCACTGCGCTGGGTGCTGTTCGCCGCGTGCGTCGCGCTGCCCGCGTGGCTGTGGCCGCACGGCGCGGTGCTTGGCTATCTCGCACAGACGGCCGCGCTCGTCGTGCTCGCGCTGTCGTACAACCTGCAGCTCGGTACGACCGGGCTGCTGTCGTTCGGTCATGCAGCCTTCGCGGGCCTTGGCGCATTCGCCGCCGCGCATTGGTTCAATCATGTCGGCGGCCCGCTGCCGCTGTTGCCGCTCGTCGGCGGCGTGGCCGGCGCGGGCTTCGGGTTCATCGCCGGACTGCTCGCGACACGCCGCGCGGGCACCGTGTTCGCGATGATTACGCTCGGCCTCGGCGAGTGCGTCGCGGCTGCGGCGTGGAGCGTGCCGGCGTGGTTCGGCGGCCTCGGCGGCGTACCGATCGACCGCGCGAGCGGCACGCCTTTGGGCGGCTGGCATTTCGGCGCGCAAATGCAGGCCTACGCCGTGATTGCCGCATGGTGCATCGTCTCCGCGGTGGCGATGCACGCGCTGACGCGCACGCCGCTCGCGCGGCTCGCGAACGCGGTGCGCGACAACCCCGCGCGCGTTGCCGCGCTCGGCACCGAGCCGCGTCGCGTGCGGCTTGCGATGGTGACCTGCGCGTCGTTCTTCGCGGGCATTGCCGGCACGTTGACGCTGATCGACGTCGAGATCGCGACACCCGACAGCGTGTCGATGGCGCGTTCGGCGACCGTGCTGATTGCAGCAGTGATCGGCGGCACGGGCACATTCTTCGGGCCGGCGGCCGGCGCGGTGGTGCTGACCGCGCTGAGCGTCGTCGTCGCGGGCGTGTCGCGCGCATGGGCGCTGTATCTCGGCTTCCTGTTCGTCGCGGTCGTCGTCGCGGCGCCGCGCGGGATCGCGGGCATCGCGCAGACGCTGGCGCATGCGTTGCGCGGCGACGCACCTCCCGCCGAGCGCTGGCGCGTGCTGTGTGGCGTCAGCGCATGTGCGTTCTGGGCCGTCGCGATCGTCTGCGCGGCCGAGCTCGGCTATGCATGGCGCTTCGCGCAGGACGACGGCACGGGCATCGCGTTCGGCGCGTGGGGCATCGACGCCGATGCGCCGGCGGGCTGGGCCGTCGCATGCTCGGCGGCCGGCATCGGCACGTTGCTGTGGGGCTGGCGCGCACGGTTCCAGAACCACGGGCAAGGCAAGCGGGGGGACGGGCGATGAGCGGCAGCGCGATCGAGTTGCACGGGATCGTGCAGCGCTTCGGTGTGCAGACCGTGCTCGACGGCGTCGAGCTGAACGTCCCGGCCGGCGAGCGTCACGCGCTGATCGGGCCGAACGGCGCAGGCAAGTCGACGCTGTTCGGCGTGATCGCCGGCGCGACGCGGCCGACGCGCGGGCGCGTCCTGCTGCACGGCGTCGAGCTGCGCGGGCGCGGGCCGATCGTGGCGAGCCGGCTCGGCATCGGCCGCAGTTTTCAGCAGACGAGCGTGTTCGCACGATTGAGCGTGTTCGACAACCTGCGCTGCGCGGCGCTGCATGCGCCGGCCGAGCGGCGGCGCTGGTGGAACCGGCTGCGCGAATCCGCGTCGGTCGATCGCGTGGCCGCGCGCGTGCTGAGCGACATCGGTCTCGATGCGCGGCGCGACACGCCGGCCGGCGAACTCGGCTATGCGGAACAGCGCGCGCTCGATCTCGGCATCGCGCTCGCGAGCGGCGCGCGCACGCTGCTGCTCGACGAACCGACGGCCGGCATGAACCGCGACCAGGCGGCGCGGATGATCGCGCTGATCCGTGCGACGACGCATGGCCGCACGGTGTTGATGATCGAGCACGACATGGATGCGGTGTTCGGCTTCGCCGAGCGCATTACGGTGCTCGTGCGCGGCGCGGTGGTCGCAACCGGCGCGCCCGACGCGATCCGCGCGGACCGGGCCGTGCGCGCCGCCTATCTTGGCGAGGGCGCATGAGCGTGCTGCTCGACATTCGCGGCCTGCGCGCGTGGTACGGGATGCAACCCGTGCTCGACGGTGTCGATCTCGCGCTCGCGCCTGGCGAGACGCTCGCGCTGCTCGGCCGCAACGGCTCGGGCCGCTCGACGCTCGCGAAGGCCGTGATGGGACTCGTGCGCACCGCGGGTTCGGTGCGCGTCGCCGGCGCCGAATGCGCGGGCGCGCGCACCTTCGAGATCGCGCGGCGCGGTGTCGCTTACGTCGCCGAAAGCTGCGACGTGTTTCCGCTACTGAGCGTGCGCGACAACCTGCGGCTCGGGCTGCGCGGCGTGCACGGCACGGCCGAACGCGCGGCGCTCGACCGGTTGCTTGCGCGCTTTCCGCTGCTGGCCGCGCGGGCGGACGTGAAGGCCGGACGGCTGTCGGGCGGCGAACAGCAGGTGCTCGCGCTGGTGCGCGCGCTCGCGGGCCGCCCGAGCGTGCTGATCGTCGACGAACCGGCCGAAGGGCTCGCGCCGCTCGCGGTCGACGAGGTGGGCGCCTGTCTCGCCGCGCTGCAGGCCGACGGCGTCGCGATCCTGCTGATCGAGCAGCGGCTGCAACTCGCGCCGCGGCTCGCGCGGCGCGTCGCGGTGATGGGGCGGGGACGGATCGTCTACGACGGCGCGCTCGACGGGCTCGGCGCCGACGTCGTCAGTGCGTGGCTGAGTGCCGGTTGAGCGCAAGCGCGCCGATTGTTCGGCAAACCCCGCCAGTCAATTCGTGTCGAGCCGCTTTATCGCCGTCGCGCGAACCGCGAATATTGCCAGCAAGGCCGGCGCGCCGCGCACGCGGCAACCGGCCCTCATCCATCGAATGTCTTCCGACTGAGGAATGAAATCATGAGCAAGCTGACAGGCAAGGTAGCGATCGTCACGGGCGGGTCCAAGGGAATCGGCGCCGCGATCGCGAAGGCGCTGGCCGCCGAAGGCGCGTCGGTCGTCGTGAACTACGCGAGCAGTAAGGCCGGTGCCGACGCCGTCGTGAGCGCGATCGTCGAAACGGGCGGCCGTGCGGTCGCGGTGGGCGGCGACGTGTCGAAGGCAACGGACGCGCAGCGCATCGTCGATGCCGCTATCGAAAACTATGGCCGTCTCGACGTGCTGGTCAACAACTCCGGCGTCTACGAGTTCGCGCCGATCGAGGCGATCACCGAAGAGCACTACCGCCGGCAGTTCGACACGAACGTGTTCGGCGTGCTGCTGACGACGCAGGCCGCCGTCAAGCATCTCGGCGAAGGCGCGAGCATCATTAACATCAGCTCGGTCGTGACGAGCATCACGCCGCCCGCGAGCGCCGTGTACAGCGGCACCAAGGGCGCCGTCGACGCCATCACCGGCGTGCTCGCGCTCGAGCTCGGCCCGCGCAAGATCCGCGTGAACGCGATCAACCCGGGCATGATCGTGACCGAAGGCACGCACAGCGCGGGCATCATCGGCTCGG
The DNA here is from genome assembly GCF_020419685.1 of Burkholderia sp. AU33545. NCBI lineage: Bacteria > Pseudomonadati > Pseudomonadota > Betaproteobacteria > Burkholderiales > Burkholderiaceae > Burkholderia > Burkholderia sp. AU33545. Next base: position 877,531 of record NZ_JAIZRQ010000001.1, read on the forward strand.
ATCTCGACAAGCAGGTGCGCAGCCAGACGCCGCTCGGCCGCCTCGGCGAGCCGGACGACATCGCGTCGGTCGCCGTGTTCCTCGCATCGGACGACTCCCGCTGGCTGACCGGCGAGCGCCTCGTCGCGAGCGGCGGGCTGCACTGATCGCGCGAGTCGGCGCGCGCGGCTACGCGATCATCGCGAGCGCGTTCGCGCCGACATGCCAGCGCAGGCTCTCGATGACGAGTGCGTGATCGCGTGCGTCGTCGAGCCCTGCGATGGTCATCGCGCCGACGATGCCGCCGCCGGCAAGCCGCAACGGCACGCCGCCGCCATCGAGCGCATAGTCGGCGTCCGACAATCCCTGCGACTGCAACGACCAGCCGGCGCGGCGAAAGCGCGCACCGACCTCGAAGGAACTGACGCCGAAACGGAACACCGTGTTCTGTCGTCGGCGGATCGCGTCGCTGTCGTTGGCGCGGCTGCCGTCCAGCGCGCAATAGAACAGCGGCGCGGCTTCACCGACGATGCCGACCGCGATCGGCAGCCCGCGGCGCGCCGCGAGATTGACGGCGATGTCGCCGAGCCGGCGCGCGACGTCGGCATCGAAGTGCGACAGCATCGGCGTCGACGCCGTGTCGCAGAAGGGCGCGGGTGCGAAGCGGGGGAAGGTGGTCGCCATGGCAACTCCGTGTCGTCGCAAATGCGGCTCACGCACGCGTTTTCATCCTGCGTCTCGCGCGCCGGCCGTCGATCGTTCAGCGCATCGATGCGTCAGCGCCCGGGTGCCGCGTCGAGCATCCATTCGTGCGCGGGGTCGTTCTTGAATGCCCACGCGCGGCTCGGCCCGGCCATCACGTTCAGGTAGTACAGGTTGTAGCCATGCGGCGCGACCACCGGGTGATAGCCGCGCGGCACCAGCACCACGTCGTGGTTCTCGACAGCGCACGCCTCGTCGAGGCTGCGGTCGTCCGTGTACACGCGCTGAAACGCGAAACCCTGCGGCGGATCGATCCGGTGGTAATAGGTTTCCTCGAGCGACGTCTCGTCCGGCGCCGCGTCGCGATCGTGCTTGTGCGGCGGATAGCTGCTCGAGTGGCTCGCGGGCGTGATCACTTCGACGACGAGCAGCCGGTCGGCGGCCGGATTGTCGCCCATCAGGATGTCGCACACGTAGCGCGTGTTGGTGCCGTGCCCGCGCACCGCGCGCCGCATCCGTTCGCCGTCGAGGCGCTGCACGCGCTTGTCGCCGCTCGCGTAAGGCGCGGTGCACAGCGCGACTTCCGCATCGCGCGTCGCGACCAGCGTGACGGTCTTGCCGCCCGGCACGTACAGCGCGTCCGGCGACACTTCCTCGAACACGCTGTCGCGCTTGCCGAGCGCATCGTACGTCTCGCCGTCGACTTGCGCGCGCAGCGTACCGGTGAGCACGACGACGCACAGTTCGCGCGCGCCGGTATCGAGCGTTTCGGTGTCGCCGGCCTTCAGGCGCAGCGCGCGAAAGCCGACATGTTTCCAGCCGGCCGACTCGGGCGTCACGTTGCAGATTTCGCGGTCGGCGGATGCTTTGACCAGCAGGGGAGAAATCGTCATGGAACGGGGCTCCGCAATGGGGTGACAGCGGGGTGACAGGGCTTACGCGCTCAACTGGTCGACGATCGCGCGCAGCGATTCGTAGCCCTTCTTCGCGTACTGATAGCTCGGCGCGACGGCCGGGTCCTGCTCGGCTTCGACCACGAGCCAGCCTTCGTAGCCGGCGTCCTTCAGCGTGCGAAGCGTCGCTTCGTAATCGAGCGCGCCGTCGCCCGGCACCGTGAAGGTGCCGTTGATCACGCCGTTCAGGAAGCTCCAGCCGCCGTTGCGCGCCTGCGTGACGACCTGCGGCCGCACGTCCTTGCAGTGCACGTGCACGACGCGCGACACGTGTTTCTTCAGTAGTGCAACGGGATCGGCCGCGCCGCCGAAATACGCGTGACCGGTGTCGAACAGCAGGAACACCTTCGCCGGATCGGTCAGCGCCATCAGCCGGTCGACGTCGGCGGGCGATTCGACGTAAGCGCCCATGTGGTGATGGTAGGCGAGCTTGATCCCGTAGGTCTCGAGCAGGTGCGCGCCGAATGCGTCGAGGCGTGCCGCATAGCGTCGCCAGGCTTCATCGTCGACGAAACGCGGACGCTTCGCGACCGGCGTGTCGATGCGGCCCTGGATCGTGCCCGCGCATTCGCCGTACACCGCGACCTTCACGTCGTTGAACTGCAGCTTCGTCATGTGCGCGCGGCAGCGCTCGATTTCGGCGGCGAGCGCATCGGCGTCGCTCATGCCCGGTTCGACTTCCGCAAGGAAGCCCGAATACCAGCCCGACACGCATACGAGCCCGAATTCGGCGAGCTTCGCCTTCAGCTCGGGGCCCGTCTTCGGAAACTTGTTGCCGAGCTCGAAGCCCGCATAGCCGATTTCGGCGCCTTCCTTCAGCGCCGTCTCGAGCGGCGTCTCGCCGCCGAGCGACGGCAGGTCGTCGTTCATCCACGACAGGGGATTGATACCGATGCGAACGTTCCAGCTCATGACTTGCTTCCTTGGTTCGAATGTTGTTGTCGCGGAGCGGCGGATTGAAACGGAAAGCGTGTCAGCGCCGCTGCCGGGTCTTCGCGTCGAGATACGCGCGATGCGCATCGTCGACGCCGGCGCGCGCGGACACTTGCGGCACCGCGACTTCCCACCACGCGCCGCCGTCCGCGGTCGTGCGCTCGTGCGTCGTGTCGATCACGATGACCTGGCTCGTCTTCGCCGCGCGCGCACGCTTCATTTCGCCGCGCAGCTCGCCGACGTCGCGCACGTGCACGGCTTCGGCGCCCATCGCGCGCGCATGCATCGCGAAGTCGATCGTCGAGCGTTCGCCGCCCTCGGGCACGCAGTCGTCGAGCATGTTGTTGAAGCTCGCGCCGCCGCAGTTCAGTTGCAGCCGCTCGATGCAGCCGTAGCCGCGGTTGTCGAGGATCACGACGATGATCTTGCGGCCGAGCATCACGGACGTCGCGAGCTCCGCGTTGAGCATCATGTACGAGCCGTCGCCGACGATCACGATCACTTCGCGCTCGGGCCGCGCGAGCTTCGCGCCGAGGCCGCCCGCGACCTCGTAGCCCATGCACGAATACGCGTAGTCCATGTGATAGTTGCCCGGCACGCCGCTGCGCCACAGCTTGTGCAGCTCGGCTGGCAGCGTGCCGGCCGCGCACACGACGAGATCGTCGCGCGCGCTGTCGTGCCCCGCGTCGGCCGCGGAGTCGCGCACCGCGCCGATCACTTCCGCGTCGTACGGCAGCGTGTCCTTCGGCACGCGCGTGGTCAGCTCGGTCACGCGCGCGTTCCACGCGGCGGCCTGGTCGCGGTTCGCGGCGGTCCACGCCGCATCCGCCTGCCAGCCCGCGAGCGCGGCCGACAGCTGGCCGAGGCCGGTGCGCGCGTCGGCGATCAATTGCCGGCCGCGTTTCTTGCCCGCGTCGAACGGCTGCACGTTCAGGCTCAGCAGCGTCGCGTTGCCGAACAGCGCGTGCGAGCCGGTCGTGAAGTCCTGCAGGCGCGTGCCGACCGCGAACACCACGTCGGCCTGTGCGGCCGCGCGGTTCGCGGCAGGCGAGCCCGTCACGCCGATCGAGCCGAGGTTCAGTGGGTGGTCCCACGCGAGGCTGCCCTTGCCGGCCTGCGATTCGGCGACCGGCACGCCATGCGTGTCGGCGAACGTGCGCAGCGCGTCCCATGCCTGGCTGTACAGCACGCCGCCGCCGGCGACGATCAGCGGCTTCTTCGCGGCCTTCAGCACGTCCAGCGCATCCGCGAGTTCGAGCGAGTCCGCGGGCGGCCGGCGCATCCGGATCACCGGTGGCGCGAAGAAATCCTCCGGCCAGTCGTACGCGAAGGTCTGCACGTCCTGCGGCAGCGCGAGACACACGGGTCCGCACTGTGCGGGATCGGTCATCACCTGGATCGCGCGCGGCAGCGCCACGAGCAACTGTTCCGGCGACGTGATCCGGTCGAAGTAGCGCGTCACCGGCCGGAAGCAGTCGTTCGCGCTGACGTCGCCCTGTTCGAAATCCTCGATCTGCTGCAGCACCGGGTCGGGCAAGCGCGACACGAACACGTCGCCGGGCAGCAGCAACAGCGGCAGCCGGCCGACGTGCGCGAGCGCGGCGGAGGTCAGCATGTTGGTCGCGCCGGGGCCGATGCTCGACGTCGCCGCCATCATCCGCTGGCGGAAATTCGCTTTCGCGAACGCGACGGCTGCATTCGCCATGCCTTGCTCGTTGTGCGCGCGGAACGTCGGCAGCCGGTCCTTTTCGGCGTGCAGCGCTTCGCCGAGCCCGGCCACGTTGCCGTGCCCGAAGATCGCGAAGACGCCGCCGCAGTACGGCAGGATCTCGGTGCGGCCGTCCGGCTGGACGACTTCGGCGCGCAGGGCGGCCAGGTAGCGCACGAGCGCCTGGCTGACGGTCAGTCTCACGGTGGTGGTCATCGTCTGTCGATCAAGAGGAGTCGGGTGGTCGTCACGGACATCTGCATCAGGCTGCTGCCGCGGTGCGCGCGGCGGCACGGCGGCCGAGCCAGGCGTCGACCAGCTGCGCGAAATTGCCGGCCACTTCGTCGATCAGCGCCTGGTCGTCGATCCGGCCGGCGAGCCAGTGCAGCGACGCGTCGGCCCACAGCGTACGGCCGACCATGAAGCCCTTGACGATCGGGTTGGTCGCCGAGCGGAAGCTGTCGACGAGATACTGCAGCGGCTGGTTCAGCCCGAGGATCACCGCGCCGCGGCAGTACGGGTCGCGCTCGGCAACCAGCGTCTCGAGCCGCGCCCAGCCGTCGGCGCTCATCGGCGCGAGCTTCCACCACTCGGGCATCACGCCGAGGTTGTAGAAGCGCGCGACCGTGCGCAGCACCGCGTCGTCCTCGGTGCCGGCCGGCGTGACCGCGCGCGGCGGAATGATTTCCAGCAGCAACTCGTTGCCGCTCGCGCGCGTGGCTTCCCACAGCTCCAGCACGCGCTGCTCCTGCGCGACGCGCAGGTCGACGTCGTCGTCGGGGTGGTAGTGGACGAGGCACTTCACGACCTGCTCGGTCGGCCAGTGCGTGAGCGACGAGCCGACCGAGCGCGTGTCGTCGAAACACAGCGGCCGCGAGCCGGGCAGTTCGACCGGGCGGCCGACCCACCAGCCGCGGCCGGTGGCCGACGCGAGCGCGTCGCTGCCGTACGCGCCGCCATCGATCAGCACGCCGACATGACCTTCGATATGGCGATCGCGCTCGACCTGTTCGGCCGCGCGCACGAGCAGGCGCTTCAGCGTCTTGATCCGCGCCTCGTCCGCGCCGGCCTGCACCGCGAGTTCGTAGAACTGGCTGCGATGGTCGAACGCCATCACGCACAGGTCGTCCCATTCGCGGCGCGGCACCGTCACGCGATGCAGGTGCGCGAGCGTGCGATCGGCGTCCACCCGCGGATTGCGGCTGCCGCCGAACCAGTGCGCGAGCTCGGCGGGCGTCGGCATCGCGGCCGAACACGCGTGGCGCGACACGACGATCGCGCCGCACGCATTCGCGATGCGCGTCGATTCGGCCCAGTCGCGCCCGCGCAGCAGCCCGGACAGCAGGCCCGACAGGAACGCGTCGCCCGCGCCGAGGACGTTCAGCACTTCGACGCGTTCGCCATGGAAGGTCGGCGCATCCTCGATGCGTGCAGGGATGTCGCCCTCGATCACGCAGCAGCCGAGCGCACCGCGCTTGACCACCAGCGCCGCACCGCTCGCGCGACGCACGGCCTGCAGCGACGCGATCAGGTCGTGCGGCACGCCGCCCGCGATCAGGAATTCTTCCTCGGTGCCGACCAGCAGATCGAATTCGCCGAGCACCTGCTGCAACTGCCGTGTGACCTGCGCGTCCGGCACGTAACGGTTTTCGCCCGCGCCGCGCGCGGTCAGCCCCCACAGCACCGGCCGGTAATCGATGTCGAGGATCCGCACGACGCCGTGGCGGCGCGCGTAGCCGAGCGCGGTCAGCGATGCCTCGCGGGTTCCCGGCGTCGACAGATGGGTGCCCGTGATCGCGAGCGCGCGGCAACCGGCGATGAAGTCCTCGCGGATCTCGTCGGCGCGCACGGCCATGTCCGCGCAGTTCTCGCGCACGAACAGCAGCGGGAACGTGTCGCGATCCTTCAGACCGAGCAGCACCAGCGCGGTCAGCCGTTCCGGATCCGTCTGCAGCTGGCTCGTGTCGCAGCCTTCGCGCTCGAGCGTCTCGCGCACGAAGCGGCCCATCTGCTCGTCGCCGACGCGCGAGATCATCGCGGTCTTCAGCCCGAGCCGGGCGACGCCGAACGCGACGTTGCCCGACGAGCCGCCGAGATACATCTGGAAGCTGCGCGCGTCTTCCAGGCGGCTGCCGTATTGTTGCGCGTAAAGGTCCACGGCGACGCGGCCGAGGCAGGCGAGATCGACGGGGCGGTCAGTCGGAAAGTTCAACGGGCTCATATCACGTATCACGCTCGCGGCCGGCGTTCGACCATGCCGGCGGATTGGGGACCGATCCAGCGACGGATCTTCGTCGCATGTCACGACGCGACGCGAATGCGCCTGCCGCAACGACTCGGGCTACGGAACGGAGTCTAGACTTTTTGGAAATCCAGTTCCCTAGGTGAAATCACGTAGAAATAAATTTCCAAATGTTCGAGGAAGTGATCTACAGTTTCATCCGGATGCTTCAGTCCGTTATCGGACTCGGCCCGGCGGCGCGCAACGCGCCGTTTTCCGCCCCCCGGAGATGAGGAGACAGAGTGATCATGAAGACCAAGCTGATGGCCGCCGCGGCCGCCGCGATCCTGGCCATGCCGCTCGCGCATGCCGAGAAGATCGGCGTGACGATGGCATCGTTCGACGACACGTTCCTGACGATCCTGCGCAACAGCATCGCCGATTCGGCGAAGAAGGACGGCGCGACCGTACAGATCGAGGACGGCGGCAACGACGTCGGCAAGCAGTTGAGCCAGGTCCAGAACATGATCGCGCAGAAGGTCGACGCGATCATCGTGAATGCGGTCGATACCGACGCGACGCCGAAGATCACGAAGATGGTGACCGCCGCGAAGATTCCGCTCGTCTACGTGAACCGCAAGCCGGTCGATTTCGAGAAGTTGCCGGCCGGTGTCGCGGTGGTCGCGTCCGACGAGAAACAGTCCGGCACGCTGCAGGCGCGCCAGGTGTGCAAGCTGCTCGGCGGCAAGGGCGACATCCTCGTGCTGATGGGCGAGCTGTCCAACGAGTCGGCCCGCGCCCGCACCAAGGACATCGAGGACGTGATCGCGAGCAAGGACTGTTCCGGCATGAAGATCGTCGACAAGCGCGAAGGCAAGTGGAGCCGCACGCAGGGCCAGGACATCACGATGAACTGGCTGAGCTCCGGGACGAAGTTCGACGCGATCGTGTCGAACAACGACGAAATGGCGATCGGCGCGATCAACGCGCTGAAGGCCGCGCGCAAGCTGACGCCGAAGACGGTCGTCGCGGGCATCGACGCGACGCCGGACGGGCTCGCGGCGATGAAGAGCGGCGACCTGAAGGTGTCCGTGTACCAGAACGCGGCCGGGCAGGGTGCGCAGGCCGTCGCGACCGCGCTGAAGCTCGCGAAGAAGCAGCCGGTCGACCGCTACGTGAACGTGCCGTTCGAGCTCGTCACGCCCGAGAACATGAACCAGTACGCGAAGCACTGACCGGTTTTTCCGCTGAACTGCGCGGGCCCGGCGCGTCCGGGTTCGCGTGTGAATTTCGAGGAACGTCCATGTTTACAGCCAGGATGGCGCGCTCGATGGCCAGCGAAAGCGCGCCGGCCGCCTCGTTCGCCGCATCGGGTTCGTCCGCTGCGCCCGTCGACGATTGCCTGCTGGAGGTGCGCGGCGTCGGCAAGTCGTTTCCCGGCGTCGTCGCGCTCGACGGCGTGCAGTTCCGCGTGCGCCGCGGCACCGTGCATGCGCTGATGGGCGAGAACGGCGCCGGCAAGTCGACGCTGATGAAGATCATCGCCGGCGTCTACACGCCCGACCAGGGCGAGATCCTGATCAACGGCGAGCCGGTCGTGCTGAGCGGTCCGCTCGACGCGCTCGATCGCGGGATCGCGATGATCCACCAGGAACTCAACCTGATGCCGTACATGACGGTCGCGGAGAACATCTGGATCCGCCGCGAACCGAAGAACCGCTTCGGCCTGATCGATCACGCCGAGCTGCGCCGCCGCACCGCCGCGCTGTTCGAGCGGCTGTCGATCGACATCGACCCTGAAGCCGACGTGCGCACGCTGACGGTCGCGAGCCGCCAGATGGTCGAGATCGCGAAGGCCGTGTCGTTCGACTCGGACGTGCTGATCATGGACGAGCCGACTTCCGCGCTGACCGACAAGGAGGTCACACACCTGTTCCGGATCATTCGCCAGCTGCGCGAGCAGGGCAAGGGCATCGTCTACATCACGCACAAGATGAACGAGCTGTTCGAGATCGCCGACGAATTCTCGGTGTTCCGCGACGGCAAGTACATCGGCACGCATGCGTCGACCGACGTCACGCGCGACGACATCATCCGGATGATGGTCGGCCGCGAGATCACGCAGATGTTCCCGAAGGAGGAGGTGCCGATCGGCGACGTCGTGCTGGCCGTGAAGAACCTCGGCGTCGACGGCGTGTTCCGCGACGTCAGCTTCGAGCTGCGCGCGGGCGAGATCCTCGGTGTGGCGGGCCTCGTCGGCTCGGGGCGCTCGAACGTCGCGGAGGCGCTGTTCGGCGTCGTGCCGGCGACCTCGGGCGAGATCCGGATCGACGGCAAGCCGGTGCGAATTTCCACGCCCGCGCAGGCGATGAAGCACGGGATGGCGTTCCTCACCGAGGACCGCAAGGACACCGGCTGCTTCCTGAATCTCGACCTGCTCGCGAACATGGAAGCGGCGGTGCTCAGCCATCGCTACGTGAAGTTCAATTTCGTGCGGCAGGCGCAGTTGAAGCGCGACTGCGAGGAAATGAGCCGGATGTTGCGCGTGAAGACGCCGGGGCTGCACGAGGAAATCCAGAACCTGTCGGGCGGCAACCAGCAGAAGGTGCTGATCGGCCGGTGGTTGCTGACGCAACCGCGCATCCTGATCCTCGACGAGCCGACGCGCGGGATCGACGTCGGCGCGAAGGCCGAGATCCACCGGCTCGTCAGCGCGCTCGCCGGCAAGGGCGTCGCGGTTCTGATGATCTCGTCGGAAATGCCGGAAGTGCTCGGCATGAGTGACCGCGTGATGGTGATGCACGAAGGCCGGATGACCGGCATCGTCGAGCGCAAGGACGCCGACCAGGTCCGCATCATGGACCTGGCCTCGCGCTGAGCCGCAACAAGCATGGAGACAACTGAAATGGGCAACCTGAATCCGGTCGCGGACGCGCAGTCCATGACGATCAAGACGCGGCACGCGAAGTGGCCGCCCGAGCTGAGCATCTTCCTGGTGCTGGTGGGCATCAGCCTGTTCTTCGAGGTGATCGGCTGGCTCGTCGTCGGCCAGAGCTTCCTGTTCAACGCGGAGCGGCTCGAGATCATCGTGTTGCAGATGGCCGTGATCGGCATCATCGCGGTCGGCGTGAACCTCGTGATCATCACCAGCGGGATCGACCTGTCGTCGGGGTCGGTCGTCGCCGCGGCGGCCGTCGTGTCGGCCAGTCTCGCACAGGTCTCCGATTTTCCGCGCGCGGTGTTCCCGCACCTGACCGACCTGCCGATCATCTGGCCGGTGCTGGCCGGCGTGTGCGTCGGCCTGCTGGTCGGCCTCCTGAACGGCTCGCTGATCGCGCTGACGGGAATCCCGCCGTTCATCGCGACGCTCGGCACGATGGTTGCCGCGCGCGGCTTCGCGAAGTGGTTCACCAACGGGATGCCGGTGTCGATGCTGACCGACCAGTTCGCGGCGATCGGCGCGGGGGCGAACCCGGTCATCATCTTCGTCGTGGTGGCCGCGATCTTTCACGTCGTGCTGCGCTACACGCGCTTCGGCAAGTACACGTACGCGATCGGCGCGAACCGTCACGCGGCCGTCGTGTCGGGCATCAACGTCACGCGTCACCTGGTGTTCGTCTATGCGATCGCGGGCCTCTTGAGCGGGATCGCCGGCACCGTGACGGCCGCGCGTGCGATCTCCGGCCAGTCGGGCATGGGCGTGATGTACGAGCTCGACGCAATCGCGGCCGTCGTGATCGGCGGCACGTCGCTGTCGGGCGGTCTCGGGCGCGTGACGGGCACCGTGATCGGCGTGCTGATCCTCGGCGTGATGACGTCGGGCTTCACGTTCATCCGGATCGACGCGTATTACCAGGAGATGGTCAAGGGCGCGATCATCGTCGCGGCCGTGATCGCCGACCAGTATCGCAACAAGAAGTCGCGCCGCTGAGCGCACGCCTGCGCTCGCGTCAGCCACCCCCATTCGCGAAGGAAGCCCGATGAAGATTGCGCTGGATCCCTACATGATTCGCCACCTGCCGCTCGACCGGCTGCCGCACGCGGTGGCCGAGCTCGGCTACGACCAGATCGAGTTGTCGCCGCGCAGCGACTTTCTCGACTGGTGGGTGATGCCGCGTGCGACCCGCGAGCGCATGGCCGCGTTCCGCCAGGCGATGCGCGCAAGCGGCGTCGGCCTCGCGTCGCTGCAGCCGATGTACCGTTGGGCGAGCCCGTTCGACGACGAGCGGCAATGGGCCGTGCGGTGCTGGAAGAAGGCGATCGAGGTCGCGGTCGAGATGGAGTGCGCGCTGATGGTGTCGGAGTTCGGGCGCGGCGCGTCGCCCGAGCGCTCGGTCGGCGAGCGGCCGGGGGCGAACCCGAAGGAGCTGTGCGAGGCCGCATGGTTCCGGTCGATGGACGAACTGCTGCCGATTCTGGAGCGCGAACGCATCGTGCTGTCTGTCGAGCCGCATCCGGAGGACTGGATCGAGCAGCTGCAGCCGGCGATCGACATCGTCACGAACCTCGGCTCGCCGTCGCTGAAGCTGTCGTACATCGCGCCGCACACGTTCTACTACGGCGACGACATGGCCGCGATGATCGCGCAGGCCGCGCCGATCCTCGCGCACGCGCGCGTGGCCGATACGTTCGACCACCGCAAGAGCAGCCAGCTGCGCTACATCGTGAACCCGCCCGGTTCGAACCAGATCCGTGTGCACCAGCATCTCGACATCGGGCAGGGCGAGATCGACTGGGACGTGTTTTTCCGTGCGCTCGGCACCGCCGGCTTCGACGGCGTGATGTCGTCGTGCGTGTTCGCGTGGGAGGACCGCGCGGAAGCATCGTCGCGCTACATGCGCGACACCATCCAGCGCTACGTCGATCGCCATTTCGACCGCACCGCGCTGACCGATTGTTGACCGGCGCGGCACGGGCCGCGCCGCTGATGAACGACTGGAGACTCGTAGATGACCTTGCAAATCGGCGTGATCGGCTGCGGCGCGATCGGCCAGGACCATATCCGCAGACTGACCCGCACGCTGTCCGGCGCGCGCGTCGTGGCCGTCAATGACATCGATCCGCAGCAGGCGCGCGACGCGGTGACGAAGTACGGGCTCGATGCGGAGATCTACGGCGACGGCCACGAGGTCGTCGCGGCCGCCGACGTGCAGGCCGTGCTCGTCACGTCGTGGGGGCCGACGCACGAAGCGTTCGTGCTCGACGCGATCGCGCACGGCAAGCCGGTGTTCTGCGAGAAGCCGCTGGCCGTCACGGCCGACGGCTGCATGCGGATCGTCGAAGCCGAAGTCGCGCACGGCAAGCGGCTCGTGCAGGTCGGCTTCATGCGGCCGTACGACGAAGGCTACCGCGCGCTGAAGCGCGTGATCGACAGCGGCGAAATCGGCGCACCGTTGATGCTGCATTGCGCGCACCGCAACCAGTCGGTCGGCGAGCGCTACACGACCGACATGGCGATCACCGACACGCTGATCCACGAACTCGACGTGTTGCGCTGGCTGCTCGGCGAGGATTACACGAGCGCGCAGGTCGTCTATCCGAAGAAGACGCGCCATGCGTCAGCGCATCTCGCCGATCCGCAGATCGTGCTGCTCGAAACCGCGAGCGGCGTGCGCATCGACGTCGAGATCTTCGTGAACTGCCAGTACGGCTACGACATCCAGTGCGAGGTGGTCGGCGAGCAGGGCATCGCAAAGCTGCCCGATCCGCCGGCCGTCGGGCTCAAGCATGCGGCACGGCAGTCGGTCGAGATCATGACCGACTGGAAGGAGCGCTTCATCGCGTCGTACGACGTCGAGCTGCAGGCGTTCATCGACGGCGTGCGGCAGGGCGCGCTGACCGGGCCGTCCGCGTGGGACGGCTACGCAGCGGCGGTCGCGGCCGATGCGTGCGTGCGCGCACAGAAGAGCGGCGCGGTCGAACCGATCGCGATGGCCGACCGTCCCGCGTTCTATCGCGGCTGATCCGCGGCCACCCGCCGCTTGTCTAACGGACCGACCGACATGACGATGAAGATTGGCTGCGCACCGTGCTGCTGGGGTGTCGACGACGTGAAGAACCCGCACCTGCCGCCGTGGCGGCAGGTGCTCGCCGAGGCCGCGCAGGCCGGTTACTCGGGCATCGAGCTGGGGCCCTACGGCTACATTCCGCTCGAACTGGACGTGGTGAGCGCCGAGCTCGAGCAGCAACGCCTGAGCATCACCGCCGGCACGATCTTCGACGATCTCGTGTCGCCGGAGAACCTGCCGAACCTGCTGCGCCAGACCCGCGACATCTGCGCGCTGATCACGCGGCTGCCCAGGCTGCCGACGCAGGACGGCCAGCGCCATGCGGCGCCGTACCTGGTCGTGATGGACTGGGGCCACGAGGAACGCGACTACGCGGCTGGCCACGGCGATCGTGCGCCGCGGCTGTCGGACGAGCGCTGGTCGACGATGGTCGACCATATCCGGCAGATCGCGACGATCGCGCGCGACGAGTTCGGCGTGCGCGCGGTGATTCATCCGCACGCGGGCGGCTACATCGAGTTCGCGGACGAGATCGACCGGATCGTCGCGGACATTCCGGCCGACACGGCCGGCCTCTGTCTCGACACGGGCCACCTGTACTACTCGGGCATGGAGCCGGAAGCCTGGCTGCGCCGTCACGCGGCGCGCGTCGACTACGTGCATTTCAAGGATATCGACGCGGCGGTGTACGACGCGGTGATGGGCGAGCACATCGCGTTCTTCGCCGCGTGCGCGCGCGGCGTGATGTGCCCGATCGGCACCGGCGTGCTCGACTACCGCGCGATCCGCCAGGCGCTCGACGAGATCGGCTACGCCGGTTACATCACGATCGAGCAGGAGCGCGACCCGCGCAACGCCGGCACGAGCCTGCGCGACGTCGCCGCGAGCCGCGCGTTTCTCGCGTCGGCCGGTTTTGCATGATCTTATGAACACGAACCAGGAACACCACCATCATGATTGACGGACAGATTCTGCTCGGGCATTCGATTCGCTGGGGCACGGTCGGCGGCGGCCTCGGCAGCCAGATCGGCTACAGCCACCGATCGGCCGCGTTGCGCGACGGCAGTTTCCAGCTGGTCGCCGGCGCGTTCGACATCGATGCCGAGCGCGGCCGGCAATTCGGCGTGAAGCTCGGTGTCGACGCGCAACGCTGCTATTCCGACTACCGGACGATGTTCGAAGCCGAGGCGAAGCGCGCCGACGGCATCCGCGCGGTGTCGATCGCGACGCCGAACAACACGCACTTCGAGATCTGCCGCGCGGCGCTGAGCGCCGGGCTGCACGTTGTCTGCGAGAAGCCGCTGTGCTTCACGACCGAGGAGGCCGAGGCGCTGCAGCGGCTGTCGGTCGAGAAGAATCGCATCGTCGGCGTCGCGTACGGTTATTCCGGACACCAGATGATCGAGCAGGCGCGCGAGATGATCGCGCGCGGCGATCTCGGCGAGATCCGCATCGTGCAGATGCAGTTCGCGCACGGCTTCCACAGCGAGGGCGTCGAGGCCGCGAGCGCGGCTGCACGCTGGCGCGTCGACCCGAAGTTCGCGGGCCCGAGCTACGTGCTCGGCGACATCGGCACGCATCCGCTGTACATCTCGGAAGTGATGGCGCCGGAACTGAAGATCAAGCGGCTGATGTGTTCGAGGCAGAGCTTCGTGAAGAGCCGCGCGCCGCTCGAGGACAACGCGTTCACGATCATGGAATACGACACCGGCGCGATCGGCTACGTCTGGTCGAGCGCGGTGAACGCGGGGTCGATGCACGGACAGAAGGTGCGCGTGATCGGGTCGAAGGCGAGCGTCGAATGGTGGGACGAGCATCCGAACCAGTTGCGCTACGAAATCCAGGGGCAGCCCGCGCAGGTGCTCGATCGCGGGATGGGGTATCTGCATCCGCAGGCATTGCGCGAGGATCGCATCGGCGCCGGGCATCCCGAAGGGCTGTTCGAAGCGTGGTCGAACCTGTACGCGCGCTTCGCGCTCGCGATGGACGCCGCCGATCGCGGCGACGGGCAGGCGTTGGAGGCCATCCATTTTCCGGACGTCCGCGCGGGTGTCGAGGGCGTGCGATGGGTCGAGAACTGCGTGCGCTCCGCCGATGCGGGCGGCGTGTGGGTCGACTATCGTTGAGCGATGGAGGGGCGATGCCGGCGTCGGCGTCGGTGAACGCCCTAGTCTTTACGCCGGGGCAAGCACGTTGGAAAATCGTTTCCAGCCAAGCCGTGGAGCGTGTGCAGGTGATGATCGAGCGCGTGGGAGCGAGCGTGCGGCGCGGTCCGTGCCGCAAACGTGATTAAATTCGCCCTTCATGCATGTGTACAGGTGAGTCCCGGGCGGCGTGCGTCGGTATCGCGCGCGCATCGGGGCCGTCAATTTCGCGCTATCCGATGAGTTCATCCGAGAAACCTCCCGCCACCGTCGAGCAGTTCCTGCAGCATCTGACGCAGGAGTACGACGGCCTCAGCAATCGCCTGAAGGTGATCGCGCGTCACGTGGAAACGAATCGGGATCAGCTTGGCCTGGAAGGCATCCAGTCGCTCGCGGAGGCGTGCGGGGTCCAGCCTTCGGCCGTCGTGCGGTTCGCGAAGCATTTCGGCTTTTCCGGCTTCTCCGAGATGCAGCGATTGTTCCGCGAGGGCCTGGCCCAGCAGATCGCGCCGGGCCGCGCGTACAACCTGCGATTGCGCGACGTCATCGAATCGGGCTCGTCGAGCCTGCAGCCCGAGCAGATCGCCGACGAATTCATCAAGGGCAGCATTGCCGGGATGCAGCAGCTGCGGCAGACGCTCGACCCGCAGGCGCTCGCGCAGGCCGTCGACCTGCTCGCCGACACGCAGGCAATCTGGATCGCCGGCTCGCGCCGCGCGTTTCCGATCGCCGTCTATCTCGACTACGCGCTGCAGCACACCGACAAGCGCATCGGCCTGTTCAGCGCGCTCGGCAGCATGCATCTCGGGCAGATCCGGTCGGTGCGCGAAGGCGACGTGATGATCGTGATCTCGTTCATGCCGTACGCGGAAGAGACGGTGCAGGTCGCGCAGCAGGCCGTGCAGCGCGGCGCGCGCCTGATCGCGATCACCGACAGCCGGATGAGCCCGCTGGCGCGGGATGCCGAGGTGACGCTGATGGTGCAGGACAGCGCGACGTTCGGGTTCCGTGCGCTGACCGCGACGATGGGCCTCGCGCAGAGCCTGTTCGTGGCGCTCGCATACCGGCTCGAGCTGTCGTACCTGCCGACCGCCGACGGAGCGCACGGCACGAAGGCCGGCTGACACCGGCCTTCCGCATGCCTGCCGCCCGCGGGCACATCCGGCGGGCGGCATACCCATCGCGCTTACTTCGCGGTCGGCATCGCGAACTCGGCACCCTTGCCGATGCTCGATGACCAGCGCTGCATCACCGACTTCTGGCGCGTGTAGAAGCGCACACCTTCCTCGCCGTATGCATGCATGTCGCCGAACAGGCTCTTCTTCCAGCCGCCGAAGCCGTGCCATGCCATCGGCACCGGGATCGGCACGTTGATGCCGACCATGCCGACCTGGATGCGCCGCGCGAATTCGCGCGCGATGCCGCCGTCGCTCGTGAAGCACGACACGCCATTGCCGAACTCGTGCGCGTTGATCAGGTCGACCGCTTCGCCGAAGTCCTTCACGCGCACGCAGCCGAGCACGGGCCCGAAGATTTCTTCCTTGTAGATGCGCATGTCGGGCGTCACATGATCGAACAGCGTGCCGCCGGTGAAGAAGCCTGCCTCGCGGCCCGGCACGCGCAGCCCGCGCCCGTCGACCACCAGTTGCGCGCCTTCGCTCACGCCTTGCTCGATATAGCCTTCGATGCGCTTCAGCGCTTCGCCGGTGACGATCGGGCCCATCTCGACTTCCGGCGACATCCCGTCGCCGATCACCAGCTTGCGCGCGCGCTCGGCGACCGCCGGCACGATCTTGTCGGCCACGTCGCCGACCAGCACCGCGACGCTGATCGCCATGCAGCGTTCGCCCGCCGAGCCGTACGCGGCGCCGATCAGCGCGTCGACCGCCTGCTCGATGTTCGCGTCGGGCATCACGACGAGGTGGTTCTTCGCGCCGCCGAGCGCCTGCACGCGCTTGCCCGACTGCACCGCACGCTGCTGCACGTAGGCCGCGATCGGCGTCGAGCCGACGAAGCTGACGGCTTGCACATCCGGATGGTCGAGCAGCGCGTCGACCGCGCCCTTGTCGCCCTGCACGACGTTGAACACGCCGGCGGGCAGGCCGGCCTGCGTCAGCAGGTCGGCCATGAACAGCGCCGCCGACGGGTCGCGTTCGCTCGGCTTCAGCACGAACGTGTTGCCCGTCGCGAGCGCGACCGGGAACATCCAGCACGGCACCATGCAGGGGAAGTTGAACGGCGTGATCCCGGCGACAACGCCGAGCGGCTGGCGCATCGTCCAGTTATCGATGCCGGTGCTGACCTGATCGGTGAAGTCGCCCTTCAGAAGCTGCGGCACGCCGCATGCGAATTCGATGATGTCGATGCCGCGCGCGACTTCGCCCTGCGCGTCGGAGAACACCTTGCCGTGCTCGGCCGTGATGATCGCGGCGAGCGCGTCGCGGTGTTCATTCATCAACTGCAGGAAGCGGTGCAGCACGCGTGCGCGGCGGATCGGCGGCGTCTCGGCCCAGGCCGGGAACGCGGCGTGAGCGGACGCGACGGCTTTCTGCACCTCGTTGTCGCCGGCGAGCGCGACGCGGCGCACCGCGCGGCCGAGCGCCGGATTGAGGACGTCCTGGAAGCGGCCGCTGCGGCCGGCAACGGGCGCGCCGTCGACATAGTGGCCGACGTCGGCGTCGGACGTGTAGGCGGGAACCGGGTTCATCGTGTCTCCAGAGGATGGGGGTGGACGGAACCTAGTCTAGGCAAAGCGGCGGGGCGGGAGAAGGCCGCGCAGCTTGATTCACTGTTCAGAATTCTGAATAATCGGCGAATGAATCAGCAAAATGTCCAGGCGCTCTGGCCGCATATCCATTCGCTGACCGTGCTGGCGGCGGCAGGCAGTTTCACGGCCGCCGCGCAGCGGCTCGGCATCAGCAAGGCCGCGATGAGCCAGCGCATCGCCGATCTCGAGAAGGCGGCCGGCGTGCCGCTGGTGCGGCGCACGACGCGCAGCGTTCGGCTCACCGACGCGGGGCAGACGCTGGTCGACAGCACGCGCGACGCGTTCGAATCGATCGGCCAGCACTTCGCGCGCGTGAAGGACCTGGCCGGCGAACCGCGCGGGCTGCTGCGCGTGACGGTGCCCGTCGCGCTGGGGCGCCAGCAGGTCGTGCCGCACTTGCCCGATTTTCTGCGGCAGCATCCGGGCGTGCATATCGAACTCGACCTATCCGACCGGCTGCATTCGCTGACGCAGGAGGGTTTCGACCTCGCGATCCGCCATACGACGATCGCGCCGCAAACCCACGTCGCGTGGAAGCTGTGCGACACGCGTTCGTTGCTCGTCGCGAGCCGAGACTACCTCGACGCGCGCGGCACGCCGCGCCACCCGAGCGAACTCGTCGACCACAGCTGCCTGTGCTACCTGCGCGACAACGAACCGGCGGCCTGGAGCTTCGAGCCGGACGGCCGCCGGCGCCAGCGCGTGAGCGTGCCCGTGCGCGGCAGCTTTGCGGCGAACAACAGCGAGGCGATGCGCGAGGCCGCGCTCGGCGGGCTCGGCATCGCGCTGCTGCCGGATTTCAGCGCGCGGCGCGATCTCGACGCCGGCCGGCTCGTCGCGCTGCTCGACGGCTGGCGACCGTCGGGCGCGTTCGGCGACCACATCTTCGCGATCCGGCCGTACAGCCCGGTCGTGCCGAGTGCCGTGCGCGCGCTCGTGCGGCACCTGCGCGAGCGGCTCGCGGGCGGTTTCACGGGCGCCTGACGGGCGAGGGCTCGCGAGGGCGGGCGCGCCGCATCGCATGGCCGGGCCCCGGCCGCGCGGGCAGGGGGGCGCTGCGGTAAAATTGCCGTTTCCTCCCGCGCCCGTGTGGCGCGTCATTCGAAGGTCGACAACCGATGCAGATTCACAAGGAAGTGGATGCGCGCGGGCTCAATTGCCCGTTGCCGATCCTGCGCGCCAAGAAAGCGCTCGCCGATATGGAGAGTGGGCAGATCCTCAAGGTGCTCGCGACCGATCCGGGCTCGCAGCGCGATTTCGCCGCGTTCGCGAAGCAGACGGGCAACGAGATCGTCGAAGTGACGACCCAGGACAAGACGTTCGTATTCCTGATGCGCCGCCGCTGACGGTCCGCATCACGCGCCGCTTGCGGCACCCGCACGGGCAGCGCTCGTTGCGGTCTGGCCGCGCCTCTGGCACCTCTGACAATTCTTAAACCTCGTCACACGGCCGGCTGCGTATACTGACCCGGCCGGTCGTCCGTCTCGGATGGATGCGCCGGCCACGGTACGTCACATGAGGCTCGCACGGGGGCCATGCCTGACGCTACCGTCGTACAAACGGGGAGAGGACATGTCCTTCAGACCAGGGACCATTCGAAGTCCGTCCGCAGCGGAATGCATCGCGCCCGCACGCGCGGCGGGGTTGAGCCGGATCGAGCTCGACCCGGAACGGGATCGCCACGCGCGTGCCGCGCTGGAAGCGTATGCCGATTCGGCGGCGGCTGAGATGCCGTGGCTGGCCGAATCGCTCGATGAAAGGCTGCACGGCGCCGCGCAGGACGACGGCGCAGGCTTCACATATTGCGGCGCAACGGTCGAGCGCGTGTTCGATATCGCGCAGACGTGGGCGGCGAGCCAGCCCGACTACGCGGCGCCGGCGTGGGAGCGCGTGCGCGGCCAGCTGGAGCGGCTGCTGCGGCAGCCGGAAGATCTCCCAGCCGCGCGGCTGCGGCGCCTGTCGACCGACGATCTGGTCGAGCCGGTGGCCGGCAAGGCGGGCCCCGACTAGGCGCGCGATCGCGCGACGGGAAGGATTATTCGAATAAAGGACCGTAGTTCGCGCAATTTCTTGGCGAATTTCATACTACTATGGTGAAATCGCCGGTTCGTCCGTGCCCCGTTTTCGAGATATTTTGCCGGGGTGCCGTGTCGCGCAGGGTGCGCGCTCGGCAAACGACGGCTCGCCGGCCGGCGTCGGCGGCTGCGCGTGTGCTGCGCGGGGTGAGCGCGGGGAGCTGAACTGGACGAATCGATTTCGATTTGCGGGGTGCTATGAGAATTGCTGTACTGGATGACGATCCGGCCCAGACGGATTTCGTCAGTCAAACGCTGACGGCCGCCGGCCACACATGCTATGCGTTCAAGGAAGGCAAGGCCCTGAAGAAGCGTCTGCAGCGCGAGACGTTCGATCTGCTCGTGCTCGACTGGAATGTGCCGGACATGTCCGGCGAGGAAGTGCTCAAGTGGGTGCGTGCGAACCAGGCCGAGCACAGCCTGCCGATCATCTTCATGACGAGCCGCGACGACGAGGCGGGGATCACGCAGATCCTCAACGCCGGCGCCGACGATTACGTGGTCAAGCCCGTGTCGGGCCCGATCCTGCGCGCGCGCATCGGCTCGCTGCTGCGGCGCGCGTATCCGGTCAACGCGGAGGCGACCGTTCGCGAGTTCGACCAGTTCCGCTTCGACGTGAACCTGAAGCAGGCGTACGTCGGCGACAAGGCCGTGAGCCTCACGCAGAAGGAATTCGAGCTCGCGCTGCTGCTGTTCCAGCACCTCGACCGACCGCTGTCGCGCGCGCACATTCTCGATCTCGTGTGGAAGCAGGCGACCGACATTCCGTCGCGCACGATGGACACGCACATCTCGATGCTGCGCACGAAGCTCGGCCTGCGGCCGGAAAACGGCTATCGCCTCGCGCCGATCTACGGCTACGGCTACCGGCTCGAGCGGGTCGGCCAGGGAGAACCGGAGTGACCCAGCGAATCACGCAGCGCACGGCGGCACTGCACGCGGCGTGCGCGGTCGCGTTCGCGTTCGCGGCACAGCAGGCCGTTGCGCAGCCGCCCGCTGACGTGGGCAAGACGGTCGTCTACCGCACGCATGCCGGCGACACGCTGTACGACGTCGCCGCGCGCTACCTGCAGGGCCCGGACGACTGGCAACTCCTGCAGCAGATCAACGGCGTGCCCGCGCCGAAGCGCCTGCAGCCGGGCGTTGTGCTGAAGCTGCCCGTCGCGCGCTTGCGCAAGGAAAAGCTGACCGCGCGCGTCGTCGCAGTGCAGGGCACGGCCGAGCGCGCGTCCGGCGCCGCTTACGCGCCGCTCGTGAGCGATGCGACGCTCACCGAGGGCGACCGCGTGCGCACGGGCGCGAACGGCTTCCTGACGCTTGAACTGGCCGACGGCACGCACATGAGCCTGCCGCCCGACAGTCAGCTCGACCTGAAGACCTTGCGCCGCACCGTGCTGACCGGCACGCTCGATCGCGAATTCGAACTCACGCGCGGCTCGGTCGACAGCGAGGTCACGCATCTGAAGAAGCGCGACGACCGCTTCCAGATCCGCTCGCCGTCGGTCGTGGCCGGTGTGCGCGGCACGCGGTTCCGCGTGAACTACGACGCCGCCGGCAACGCGGCGACGCGCGTCGAGGTGCTCGACGGCACCGTCGGCGTCGCGGGCAAGCAGCAGTCGGCCGATCCGACGCTCGTGCATGCGAACTTCGGCAGCGTCTCGACGTCGTCCGGCGCGGTCGGCGCACCCGTGCCACTGCTGCCGGCGCCCGCGCTCATGCATCCCGACAAGGTGCAGGACGAGTCCGACCTCACCTTCGACATCGTGCCGCTCGAGCGTGCGCATGCCTATCACCTGCAGCTCGCGCGCGACGCGGGCATGCTCGAGCTGTTCAGCGAAACGCGCACGGTCTCGTCGCGCGCGGTGTTCCGCCAGGTGCCGAACGGTACGTACTTCGTCCGGATTGCCGCGATTGACGACAACGGCCTCGAAGGCATGCCGCACATTTACGCGTTCGAGCGGCGCCTGATGGGGCTCGACGCGACCGCGTCGCCCGGCCCGAACGGCTATGAGTTCCGCTGGTCGCCGAACGGCGCGAGCAAGGATGCGCGTTATCGGTTCGTGCTGTCGCGCTCGAAGGACCTGAGCGCGCCGGTCGTCGACCAGATGGGCCTGCAGGCGCGCAGGATCACGGTTTCGCACCTGCCGCCCGGCGACTACTACTGGGCGGTGACGGTCGAGGAGTTCGACGGCGGCAAGTTCTATCAGAAGACGAGTCCGGTCAGCGCGTTCACGTTGTCGCGCTGACCCGCGGCGCATGAAAACCGACTCCGTTTCCCCGCGGCGGCGCCTCGGCCGCCGCTTCCTGATCGAGTGGATCGCGATCGGCTGCCTCGGGATCGCGGTGATCCTCGCGTGCGCGTTCGGCCGATTCTCGTCCAGCGTCGACGGGCTCATCTACGACCGGCTGCTGATGCTGCGCAGCCTGCCGTTGTCGCCCGATGTCGTCGTCGTCGACATCGACAACCAGAGCGTGTCCGCACTCGGTCGCTGGCCGTGGCCGCGCAGCGTGCACGCGCGGCTGCTCGACACGCTGGCGCGTGCGCAGCCGGCTGCCGTCGTCTACGACGTGCTGTTTACCGAGCCGTCGCCGGAAGATCGTGCGTTCGCGGACGCAATGACCCGTGTGCCGACCTTCCTGCCTGTCTTGCTGAGTCCCGAGCAGGCGGACGGCACGCGCACCATCGATCCGCCGGTGGCCGAGCTGTCGGCACGCACGACGGGGCTTGGCCACATCAATCTCGAAGTCGACCCCGACGGTATCGTGCGCAGCGTCGCGCTGTTCGAAAGCGACGGACGCGTGCGCTGGCCGCAACTGATGGTGCCCGTCTATCGTGCGATCCAGGCCGGCCGGCTGCATCCGGTCGGCGGTGTGCCCGGCGCGAATGCGCACGACCTGTCCCGCGACGCGACCGGCGAGGGCCGCTACCTGATCCCGTTCAGCCGCAACACGCCCGCCTATCCGACGCTGTCGTTCGACGACGTGCTCGAAGGGCGCGTGAAACCCGACGCGCTGCGCGGCAAGATCGTCGTCGTCGGCGTGACCGCATCGGGCCTCTACGACCGCTTCGCGACCCCGGTGTCGGGTGACTTCGGCCCGCTCGCCGGCGTGTACATTCATGCGAACGTGCTCGACATGCTGGCCACCGGCAGCGCGATCCTGCCCGCGTCTCGTATCTGGCTCTTCGCCGCATCGCTGCTGCCGCTCGCCGTGCTGCTGGGCGGATTCCTGATGCTGTCGCCGTGGCGCGCGCTGCTGCTGACGCTGAGCCTGGCCGCGCTGTCCGTCGTCGCGAGCCTGGCGCTGCTGTTCGAGGCGCGCGTGTGGCTGTCGCCCGCGCCGGCGATCTTCGGGCTGATCGCCGTCTACCCGATCTGGAACTGGCGGCGCCTGGAAATGACGATGTCGTACCTGCGCCGCGAGCTGCAGCGGCTGGCCGACGAGCCGCACCTGCTGCCCGAGGCGCCGCGCACGCGCAGCGTCGGCGGCGACGTGCTCGAACGGCAGATGGCGTTGATGGCGCAGGCCGCGCAGCGCGTCCAGGACATGAAGCGCTTCGTGTGGGACAGCCTCGACAGCATGCCGGAGCCGATCTTCGTCACCGACCTGGCCGGGACCGTGCTGATCGCGAACCATGCGGCGAAGCGCTACGGGGAACGCCTCGCGCTGCCGCTGCCGGAAGGGCGGCCGCTGCGCGCCGCGCTCGGCGAGCTGACCTTCATGAAGACCGTCGACGGCAACGCCGAACACGACGTCACGATCCGCGAACACTGGCCGGCCGCGCTCGACCCGACGCTCGGGGCCGAAGACGAAGCGATGGCGCGCGGCATCGAGGTGCGCGATCGCGACGGGCTCGACCATCTGTTACGCTACGCCCCGTGTACGAATGCGCAGGGCCACGTGACGGGCTGGATCGCCGGCCTCGTCGACGTGACCGAACTGCACGCGGCCGAGCGGCAGCGCGAGGAGGCGCTGCACCTGCTGTCGCACGACATGCGCTCGCCGCAGTCGTCGATCCTCGCGCTCGTCGAGATCGAGCGCGATCGCGTCGAAACCGACGCGATCCGCGGGCTGCTCGCGCGGATCGAGCGGTATGCGCACCGCGCGCTGTCACTCGCCGACGAGTTCGTGCAGCTGGCGCGCGCGGAGTCGCAGGCATATCAGCTCGAACCGACCAGCCTCGTCGACGTGCTGATCGACGCGAGCGACGAAGTCTGGCCGCAGGCGCAGGCGAAGCGCATCCGCATCGAGACCGACGTCGGCACCGACATGTGCTGGGCGCGTGCCGACCGCTCGCTGATCACGCGCGCGTTCGTCAACTTGCTGAACAATGCGGTCAAATACAGTCCGTCCGACACGGTGATCACGTGTACGCTGACGGTCGAGCATGCGTCGAAGCGGATGTTCTGTACGATTCGCGATCAGGGGTACGGCATTGCGCCGGAAGATCAGCGGCATCTGTTCGAGCGTTTCAAGCGATTCCATGCGGGCGAGCGGCCTGAAATCTCGGGCTCGGGGCTCGGCATGGCATTCGTGAAGACGGTCGTCACGCGCCACGGCGGCAGCGTGACGGTCGACAGCGAAGTGGGTGTCGGCACCGCGGTGACGGTGTCGCTGCCCGCGATCGACGAGCCGTCCGCCTGACAGGGCCGGGCACGACGGCAGGCATTTGGGGGAAGTCATGAGAAAGGAATGGGCAGCGACCGCGGTGGCGGTGGCGCTGTTGACGGGTTGCGCCGGCGTCACGACCGGCGTGAGCGCGCTCGGGCAGCCGACCGCGTTCGAATCCGGGGCGCACGACTACGATTTCGTTCGCACGGCCGCGCAGGCGGACGACGCCGAATACCGGCAGATCGAGACGCTCGTGCGCGACGAACTCGCGCACCGCGGCTTCGACGCGCAGCCCGGCCTGGCCGCGCGCTACCGGCTGTCGATCGCGTACGCGACGCAGCCGGCGTCGGTCGCGGCGACGGCCGACCAGTGCGGTGCGGCAAGCAGCGCGTGCGTGACCGTCGACGGGCCGGCACCGTT
The DNA here is from genome assembly GCF_020419685.1 of Burkholderia sp. AU33545. Taxonomy (NCBI): domain Bacteria; kingdom Pseudomonadati; phylum Pseudomonadota; class Betaproteobacteria; order Burkholderiales; family Burkholderiaceae; genus Burkholderia; species Burkholderia sp. AU33545. The sequence goes on from NZ_JAIZRQ010000001.1 coordinate 902,052, forward strand.
GGCGCTGCCGTTCGCCGGCAAGGTGTACCGCCACGTGCTGACGCTGCGTTTCGTCGACGCGAAGTCGGGCGCCGACGTCTATCGCGTGTCGGCGTCGATGCGCGATCGCGATGCGGGCACGCAGCGGGCCGCGCCGACGCTCGTGAAGAGCGCGCTCGCGAAGCTGCCGTTCGAGCAGGGCGACGGCTGGCTCGTGAAGACGAAAAAAGACGACGCGGGCGCAATGCCAAGCGTCGTCTCTGTGAAGTCGGCCGCCATCCGCTGACGCGCCGGCCGTGAGGTGAGGGCGGGCCCGCCGCGCAGGCGAGGCCGGCCCGTGCCGCGTTCAGGCAGCCGGGTGCCCGTTGCCGCGCGCGCGCAGGTACGCGTCGAACTCTGCGCCGACTTCCGGGTGGCGCAGCGCGAATTCGACCGTCGCCTTCAGGTAGCCGAGCTTGCTGCCGCAGTCGTAGCGCGTGCCCTGGTACTTGTACGCCAGCACCTGTTCATCGGCGAGCAGCGCCTGGATCGCGTCGGTGAGCTGCAACTCGCCGCCCGCACCCGGCTTCAGCGCGCGCAGGTGTTGGAAGATCCGCGGCTTCAGGATGTAGCGGCCGACCACGCCGAGGTTCGACGGCGCGACTTCCGGCGCCGGCTTCTCGACGATCGCCGACATCTTGACGATCGACTCTTCCCATTCCTTGCCGTCGACGATGCCGTACGACTTCGTCTCCGACGGCGGGATCTCTTCCACGCCGATCACCGAGCTGTGATAGTGGTCGAACACATCGACCATCTGCTTCATCACGGGCGGGTTGCCGTCGAGCAGGTCGTCGGCGAGGATCACCGCGAACGGGTTGTCGGCGACGAGCTTCTCCGCGCACAGCACCGCATGGCCGAGGCCGAGCGCTTCCGGCTGGCGCACGTAGAAGCAGTCGACGTGGCTCGGCTTGATGCTGCGCACGAGTTCGAGCAGTTTCTCCTTGCCGCGCGCCTCGAGTTCGGCCTCGACTTCGTACGACTTGTCGAAGTGATCCTCGATCGCGCGCTTGCTGCGCCCGGTCACGAAGATCATCTCGGTGATGCCTGCGGCGATCGCTTCCTCGACGGCGTACTGGATCAGCGGCTTGTCGACGACGGGCAGCATTTCCTTCGGGCTCGCCTTCGTTGCCGGGAGGAACCGCGTGCCGAGACCGGCAACGGGGAATACCGCCTTGGTGACTTTCAACATGATCGAACCTTTATTCCTGTAATCGACTTGTCAGACAGTCTATGTTCACGTTCCGATTATAGTGAACGCAAACGACCTTACTGTTTGTTACGCAGGCAACCGATCGAGCTGAGCGCGCAGTTTTTCCAGCGTGCTCTGGAATTCTGCGACGCGCTTCTGCTCCTGTTCGACCACGGCCGGCGGCGCTTTCGCGACGAACGCCTCGTTGCCGAGCTTCGCGTTGCACTTCGCGATTTCGCCCGTCAGACGCGCGATTTCCTTCGACAGGCGCTCGCGTTCGGCCGCGACGTCGATTTCCACCTTCAGCACCAGCTTGTTCGGGCCCACGATCGCGATCGGCGCGCCGTGCGCCGCCTGGTCGAGCGTCGCTTCGTCGGCCAGGATCTGCACTTCCGACAGGCGGGCGAGGGCCTGGACGTACGGCGCGAACGAGCGCAGGCGCTCGGCATCGCCGGCCGCGAGCAGCGGCACCTTGGTCGCCGGCGACAGGTTCATCTCGCCGCGCAGGTTGCGGCACGCGTCGACGATCGCCTTCAGGTCGGCCGCCCATTGCTCCGATGCCTCGTCGATCTTCTGCAGGTTCGCAATCGGATACGCCTGCGTCATCAGCGACGCTTCGCCCTCGGCCTTGCCTTGCGGATAACGGCCGGCGAGCGGCGCGACCTTCTGCCAGAGCGCTTCGGTGATGAACGGAATGATCGGGTGCGCGAGGCGCAGCACCGTTTCCAGCACGCGCAGCAGTGTGCGGCGCGTCGCGCGCTGCTGTTCCGGCGTGCCGTTCTGGATCTGCACCTTCGCGAGTTCGAGGTACCAGTCGCAGTACTCGTCCCACACGAACTTGTAGATGCTGGTGGCGATGTTGTCGAAGCGGTAGTCGGCGAAGCCCTTCGCGATGTCGGCCTCGGTGCGCTGCAGGAGCGACACGATCCAGCGGTCGGCCGCCGAGAAGTCGAGGTAGCCGCCGGGGCCGCAGTCGCCCGCGCCGCACACTTCCGGCTTGTCGGCGCCGCAGTCGTGGCCTTCGCAGTTCATCAGCACGAAGCGCGTGGCGTTCCACAGCTTGTTGCAGAAGTTGCGATAGCCTTCGCAGCGCGCGAGGTCGAAATTCACGTTGCGGCCGAGCGTCGCCATCGACGCCATCGTGAAGCGCAGCGCGTCGGTGCCGAACGCGGCGATGCCGTCCGGGAATTCCTTGCGCGTCTTCTTCTCGATGGTGGCGGCCTGTTTCGGGTTCATCAGGCCCGTCGTGCGCTTCGCGACCAGCGTCTCGAGGTCGATGCCGTCGACGATGTCGATCGGGTCGAGCGTGTTGCCCTTGCTCTTCGACATCTTCTGGCCTTCCGCGTCGCGCACGAGGCCGTGCACGTAGACCGTGTGGAACGGCACCTTGCCGGTGAAGTGCGTCGTCATCATCACCATCCGGGCGACCCAGAAGAAGATGATGTCGAAGCCCGTGACGAGTACCGACGACGGCAGGAAGTGCTTCAGTTCAGGCGTTTCGTTCGGCCAGCCGAGCGACGAGAACGGCACGAGCGCCGACGAGAACCACGTGTCGAGCACGTCTTCGTCGCGCTTCAGCGCGCCCGTGTAGCCCTGCGCGGCGGCCTTCGCGCGCGCGTCTTCCTCGTTGCGTGCGACGAACACCTCGCCGTTCTCGCCGTACCATGCGGGAATCTGGTGGCCCCACCACAGCTGGCGCGAGATGCACCAGTCCTGGATGTTCTCGAGCCACTGGTAGTAGGTGGTCGTCCAGTTTTCCGGCACGAACTTGATCTGGCCGTTGCGCACGACGTCGAGCGACGTTTCGGTGATCGACTTGCCCGGGTTGAACGTGCCTTCCGGCGCCGGCTTCGTCATCGCGACGAACCACTGGTCGGTCAGCATCGGCTCGATCACGACGCCCGTGCGGTCGCCGCGCGGCACCATCAGCTTGTGCGGCTTCACGGAGTCGAGGAAGCCTTCCGCATCGAGGTCGGCGACGATCGCCTTGCGCGCGTCGAAGCGGTCGAGGCCGCGATACTGCTCGGGGCCGTTGTCGTTGATCTTGGCGTCGAGCGTCAGGATCTCGATCGGCGTGAGGTTGTGGCGCAGGCCGACCTGGTAGTCGTTGAAGTCGTGCGCGGGCGTGACCTTCACGACACCCGTGCCGAACTCGCGGTCGACGTAGTCGTCGGCGATCACCGGGATCTCGCGGCCCGTCAGCGGCAGCGTGACGAGCTTGCCGATCAGGTGCGCGTAGCGCTCGTCCTCCGGATGGACCATCAGCGCGACGTCGCCGAGCATCGTCTCGGGACGCGTCGTCGCGACGGTCAGCGAGCCCGAACCGTCGACGAGCGGGTAGCGGATGTGCCACAGGTGGCCGTTTTCCTCTTCGCTCGCGACCTCGAGATCCGACACCGCGGTGAGCAGCACCGGATCCCAGTTGACGAGGCGCTTGCCGCGGTAGATCAGGCCCTGTTCGTAGAGCGTGACGAATACGTCGCGCACGGCGGCCGACATCTTGTCGTCCATCGTGAAGTATTCGCGCGACCAGTCGGGCGACGCGCCGAGGCGGCGCACCTGGCCGGTGATCGTCGAACCGGATTTTTCCTTCCATTCCCACACGCGCTCGACGAACTTCTCACGGCCGAGGTCGTGTCGCGACACGCCCTGTGCGTCGAGCTGGCGCTCGACGACGATCTGGGTCGCGATCCCCGCGTGGTCGGTGCCGGGCAGCCACAGTGTGTTCTCGCCGAGCATCCGGTGGTAGCGGGTGAGGCCGTCCATGATCGTCTGGTTGAACGCGTGGCCCATGTGCAGCGTGCCCGTCACGTTCGGCGGCGGCAACTGGATCGAGAAATCGGGGCGGGCCGGATCGAAGGCCGGGGCCGCATAGCCGCGCTTTTCCCACTCCGGCCCCCATTGGGACTCGATGGTGCGGGGCTCGAAACTCTTCGCAAGCGTGTTGTCGCTCATGGTGGAAATCTGCCGAAAATTGCGTGAATTGGATGCCGAATCTGACAATTATAAATGGATGCACATCGGCCAGCCATTGCTTGCCCGCGCGGGCAGGTCGCAGGGGCGCCGCAACGCGGGTAACGGCATGCGGCGGAACGGATCGAAAACGGCATCGCGCGGCCGACTTATAATGGCGGGTCCGCACTTTTCTCGCACGTCCGCTGCCGCTCCATGCCCGATCTGCTCGCCAATCTGAACCCTGAACAATACGCCGCCGTCACGCTGCCGAACGAACCGGCGCTGATCCTCGCGGGGGCGGGCAGCGGCAAGACCCGCGTGCTGATCACGCGCATCGCGTGGCTGATTCAGCAGGGCTACGCGTCGCCGGCCACCGTGCTTGCCGTCACCTTCACGAACAAGGCCGCGCGCGAAATGATGGCGCGGCTGTCGGCGATGATGCCGATCGACACGCGCGGCATGTGGATCGGCACGTTCCACGGGCTGTGCAACCGGATGCTGCGCACGCACTGGCGCGACGCCGGCCTGCCGCAGACCTTCCAGATCCTCGACACGGCCGACCAGTTGTCCGCGATCAAGCGGCTGATGAAGGCGGCAAATGTCGACGACGAAAAATATCCGCCGAAGAACGTCCAGTACTTCATCAACAACGCGAAGGAGCAGGGGCTGCGTCCCGACAAGGTCGACGCGTCCGACAACTTCAACCGCAAGTTCGTCGAGCTCTACCAGGCGTACGACCAGCAGTGCCAGCGCGAGGGTGTCGTCGACTTCCCCGAGCTGCTGCTGCGCTGCTACGAGCTGCTCGCGTACAACGCGCCGCTGCGCGCGCACTACCAGGCGCGCTTCAAGCATATTCTCGTCGACGAGTTCCAGGACACCAACAAGCTGCAGTACGCGTGGCTCAAGATGCTCGCGGGCGGCGAGAACGCGATCTTCGCGGTCGGCGACGACGACCAGTCGATCTACGCGTTCCGCGGTGCGAACGTCGGCAACATGCGCGACTTCGAAGACGAATTCCGCGTGCGCAACCTGATCAAGCTCGAGCAGAACTACCGGTCGCACGGCAACATCCTCGACGCGGCGAACCAGCTGATCTCGAACAACTCGCATCGCCTCGGCAAGAACCTGCGCACCGACGCCGGCCATGGCGAGCCCGTGCGCGTGTACGAGGCGAGCACCGATGCGCAGGAAGCCGGCTGGATCGTCGAGGAGATCCGCTCGCTGATCAACACCGGGATGTCGCGCAGCGAGGTGGCCGTCCTGTATCGCAGCAATGCGCAATCGCGTGCGATCGAGCACACGCTGATGACGTCGGGCATCCCGTATCGCGTGTACGGCGGCCTGCGCTTCTTCGAGCGCCAGGAAGTGAAGCACGCGCTCGCGTACCTGCGCCTGATCGACAACCCGAACGACGACACCGCGTTCGTGCGCGTCGTGAATTTCCCGACGCGCGGGATCGGCGCGCGCTCGATCGAGCAGCTCGCGGACGCCGCGCGCCTGTACGACTGCTCGATGGCCGCGGCGATCCCGTACGTCACCGGCAAGGCCGGCACGAGCCTCGGCGCGTTCGCGAACCTCGTCGCGAAGATGCGCGCCGAGACGCAGCAGATGAGCCTGCCGGAAACGGTCGAATACGTCGTGCGCGCGAGTGGCCTCGCCGATTTCTACCAGGGCGAGCGTGAAGGCCAGGACCGCCTCGAGAACTTGCAGGAACTCGTGAACGCGGCCACCGCGTTCGTGAGCGAGGAAGGCTACGGGCTCGATGCGCCGGCCCGCTCGATTCCGCTGCGCGCGGGCGCGATCGCGGCGCCGGAGCTTGGCGTGGACGTGGACGATCCGACAGTCGAGGTGCTCGATCCGGCGCCGCTCGGCGACCCCGCGCAGAACCCCGACACGATGACGCCGCTCGCGGGCTTCCTGTCGCACGCGTCGCTGGAGGCCGGCGACAACCAGGCGCAGGCCGGCCAGGACGCGGTGCAGCTGATGACGGTGCACGCGGCGAAGGGTCTCGAATTCTCGGCTGTGTTCATCACCGGCCTCGAGGAAGGGCTGTTCCCGCACGAGAACAGCGTGCTCGAATCGGATGGTCTCGAGGAAGAGCGGCGGCTGATGTATGTTGCGATCACGCGCGCGAAGGAGCGGCTCTACCTGTCGTTCGCGCAGAGCCGGATGCTGCACGGCCAGACGCGATACAACGTGCGCTCGCGCTTTTTCGACGAATTGCCGGAGCACGTGCTGAAGTGGCTCACGCCGAAGGTCGAGGCGGGTTCGCGCTGGGGCGGCCGCTCGGACAACGCCGGCTGGGGGCGCGACTGGTTCGCGCGGCCGGGCGGCGGCAGTCGCGAGCAAGTCGTCGACGCGGCGGTCTCCGCGCCGCTGCCGGCGTTCGCGAACAAGCAGCGCGCGGCCGACACCGGCTTCCGCATCGGCCAGCAGGTATTCCATACCAAGTTCGGCGAGGGTACGGTCACCGCGCTCGAAGGCAACGGCGCCGATGCGAAGGCGCAGGTGAAGTTCAAACGGCACGGCGAGAAGTGGCTCGCGCTGGCGGTCGCGAAACTGCAGGCGGTGGAATGATGAGCATCGCCATGACTGAAACGGTTTCGACGCGCCCGCTCGGCATTCTGGCAGCGCTGCCCGAGGAACTCGGCGACCTGATCGCCGCGATGCGTGCCGAAGGCGTGATGAAGACGATCACGCTCGGTCGCCGCGATTATCACGTCGGCACCGTGCACGGCGCGGCCTGCGTCGTCACGCTCGCGCGGGTCGGCAAGGTTGCGGCCGCCGCGACGGTCAGCGCACTGATTCATGTGTTCGCCGTGTCCGGCATCGTATTCACCGGCGTCGCCGGCGGGGTGTCGCGCACGGTACGCGTCGGCGACGTCGTCGTCGCCGATCTGCTGCTGCAGCACGATCTCGACGCGTCGCCGCTGTTTCCGCGCTACGAGGTGCCGCTGCTCGGCATCACGCGGTTCGCGACCGATGCGGCGCTGACGGCTCGTCTGAAGGCCGCGTGCACGCTGTTCGTCGCCGAGGAGGGCGCGCGGTTCGCCGAGCGTTTCGGGCTGGCGGGTGCGACGTTGCACGGCGGGCTGATCATCAGCGGCGACCGCTTCGTGTCGAGCGAGCGGGAAGTCGTCGCGCTGCGCGACGCGCTGCCGGACGCGCTCGCGGTCGAGATGGAAGGTGCGGCGATCGCGCAGGTGTGCGCCGAGCACGACGTGCCGTTCGCCATCGTGCGCACGATCTCCGATACGGCCGACGATCACGCGACGCAGTCGTTCTCGCATTTCCTGTCGGCGATCGCGAGCAGCTATTCGTCCGGCATCCTCAAGCGTTTCCTTTCGCTGCATGCGACGACGGCGGCCTGAAGCCGCCGTCGTATTTTCCCTTCGAATCGCTCGGCCGGCCGCGGCACACATGCCGCGGCCGGTTCGTCACGTCTTCTTGCGCCGGCTGCTTTCGAGGTTCGGCAGGAACACCGTCAGCACGCCGATCAGCGGCAGGAACGAGCACACCTTGTAGACGAACGTGATGCTCGTCGCATCCGCGAGCTGGCCGAGCACGGCGGCACCCACGCCGCCCAGGCCGAACGCGAAGCCAAAGAACAGGCCCGCGACCATCCCGACCTTGCCGGGCATCAGCTCCGTCGCATAGACGAGGATCGCGGCGAACGCCGACGCCAGCACGACGCCGATGATCACGCTCAGCACGCTTGTCCAGAACAGGTTCGCGTACGGCAGCAGCAGCGTGAACGGCGCGACACCGAGGATCGACACCCAGATCACGTACTTGCGGCCGATCCGGTCGCCAACCGGGCCGCCGATCAGCGTGCCGGCCGCGACTGCCGCGAGGAACACGAACAGGTGGATCTGCGCGGCCTGCACCGACAGGTGGAACTTGTCGATCAGGTAGAACGTGAAATAGCTGTTGATGCTTGCGAGGTAGAAGTACTTCGAGAAGACCAGCAGCACCAGCACGCCGATCGCGGCGAGCACGCGGCCCTGCGACAGTGTCGGATGGCCGGCCGCCGCGGCCTTCTTCTTCATCGACGGATGCTTCTTGTACCAGTGGCCGATCTGCGTGAGGACGACCATCGCGACGAGCGCGGCCGCCGAGAACCAAGCAATGCTGTGCTGGCCGTGCGGAATGATCACCAGCGCGGCGAGCAGCGGCCCGAGTGCCGAACCTGCGTTGCCGCCGACCTGGAACAGCGACTGCGCGAGCCCGTGCTGGCCGCCCGATGCCATCCGCGCGACGCGCGACGATTCCGGATGGAACACCGACGAGCCGCAGCCGACCAGCGCCGCCGCCGCCAGCAGCGTCGGGAAGTTCTGCGCGGCCGACATCAGCAGCAGCCCCGCGAGGGTGAAGCCCATCCCGACCGGCAGCGAATACGGTTTCGGCCGCTTGTCCGTGTACAGGCCGACAAGCGGCTGCAGCAGCGACGCGGTGATCTGGTAGGTCAGCGTGATCAGGCCGATCTGCGCGAACGACAGCGCGAACTGGCTCTTGAGCATCGGATAGATCGCGAGGATCAACGACTGGATCATGTCGTTGAGCATGTGCGAGAAGCTGATCGCGCCGAGCACGGGGAAAACGGTACGCGGAGCGGGTGGGGCAGACGGCTGGGCTGCGGCTGTTGCGCCGGCGCCCGTATCGAGGCTGGTTTCCATGTGAGCTGAGCGAGTTGAGGTGGCGGGACGCGCTCTGATGGGGATCGGCGCGTTCGAATCGTTGTTGCGTCAAAGAAGTCTAATGTGGCGCATCGAGAATGTCAGGACAAGTTTTGTCGCGATTCGGACATTGCTGTGACGATTCGGCCATGACGCGTTTTTTGGCCAGGTATAACGCTGCGACGCTGCGGCGGGTCCGCCTTTCATCGGGCCGCGCGGGACCGGATCGGTGTTTGCCCGGACTCAAGGCGCGCCGATGGCGGCCGTAGAACGACGCAGCGACATCACAAGTGCGCCACGTGCGGCACCGGCCACGAGCCGGGCGAGCACAGGGCGCGCGGCATGGCGGGCCATCGCGGCAATGCCGGCCGCCGGAACCGACCTTTCCGGCGGCATGATCAATACGGGGAAATATCGATGAAAGCAGCTTCATTGCATCCGCGGCCGGTTGCGGCCGCCGCCGCATCCGACGCAGCCGCCAGGCCCGCCGCATGGCGCGCGCGCTCAGCCCGGCGCGAACGCCGGTCGTGGACGGTCAAGGCGACGTTGCGCGCGGCCTTCGCGATCCTGCTGGCCGGCACGCTCGCGATCGGCGTGTTTTCGTTGTGGCAGATCAGCCGGCTGAACGCGTCGATTGCGTCGGTCTATGAGCAGGGGCACGTCGCGAGCCGGGCGGCGGAGGAGGTGCGCGCCGAGGTGCTGCGCGCGAGCCGCGCGCAGAAGATGCTGCTGACCGCGACCACCGCGAAGGAGCGCGACGACCTGGGCGCCGAGGTTGGCGCGGGGCTCGCGTCGATCGGCCAGGCGCTCGCGACGCTGCAGCGATACGCGGATCCGTCCGATGCGGACGATTCCGCGCGACTGCGCGCGTTCTCGATGGCGGTCGGCACGTGGAGCGGCCATCTGCGCGATTTCGTCGCGCTCGTGCAGGCGCAGCCGCTCGACCTGTCGCAGATGAACTGGCAAGTCGGCACGCAGGACGTGTCGCTGCTGGTCGAGACCGGCAAGCTCGAGAAGCTCGTCGCGATGCTGGTGAAGACGCGCGGCGCGAAGTCGAAGGCGACGCTCGATGCGTCCGCAACGATCTTCTCGTCGTCGTTCGCGATGATCGCGGCGATGACGGCCGCGCTGATCGTGCTGGCGATCGCGATTGCCGAAGGGGTCGTGCGCCGCCTCGCGTCGCAGCTCGGCGGCGAGCCCGCGGAGGCGAAGGCGATCGCCGCCGACATCGCGCGCGGCGACCTCACACGGCATATACCGCTCGGCCGGCACGACCGCGACAGCATGGTGCGTGCGCTGTCCGACATGCAGACCGGGCTCGCGGCGACCGTCGGCGAGATCGCCGTCAGCGCCGAGGCGATCGCGGCCGCGTCCGGCGAGATCTCGACCGGTAACCTCGACCTGTCGCGGCGCACCGAGCAGCAGGCCGTCGCGCTGGAGCGCACTGCGGCCAGCATGGAGGAACTCACGTCGACGGTGCGGCAGAATGCCGAGAACGCGCGGCAAGCGAGCACGCTCGCGGCCAATGCGTCGGCCGTCGCGGAGGCGGGCGGCGAAGTCGTCGGGCGCGTGGTCGCGACGATGAGCGAGATCGACGACAGCGCGAAGAACATTCGCGACATCATCGGCACGATCGAGGGGATCGCGTTCCAGACCAACATTCTCGCGTTGAACGCCGCGGTCGAGGCGGCGCGCGCGGGTGAGCAGGGACGCGGTTTTTCGGTGGTCGCGGGCGAGGTGCGGCTGCTCGCGCAGCGCGCGGCGACCGCGGCGAAGGAGATCCGTGCGCTGATCGGCGCGTCGGTCGAGCGCGTCGCGAACGGCGCGGCGCTCGCGCACGATGCGGGACGCACGATGAACGACGTGGTGCGGGCGGTCAAGCGCGTGACCGACATCATCGGCGAGATCTCCGCGGCGTCGGACGAGCAGAGCGCGGGAATCGACGAGATCGGCCGCGCCGTCACGCAGATGGATGCGGGCACGCAGCAGAACGCGGCGCTCGTCGAACAGGCGGCCGCAGCAGCGAATGCGCTCGACGAGCAGGCGCAGGCCCTCAAGTCGCTGGTCGGACGCTTTCGCATCGCGGCCTGAGCGTCGCTTCGTCCCACACCGTCGCGAGCCGTCCGTGGGCGACGCGCAGGCTGGCGGGCTGCTGTCGATCGGTGACAGTCCGTGCAGTCGGCCCGCACGCAATCCCTTACAATGCGCCTCCACATAGCTGGGGGCCAGATCCGCGCGGCGCGGTCGCACCGACTCCGGGGCGACAGCACGCCGAGCGGGTCGTAACAACGACGATGACGATTTACCTGACGGGATACGTGTGGATGCTCGCGTCCGCCGCGATCGGAATGCGCACGCGCACGGCCGCGTGGCGATGGCTCGCGGCGGGCATCGCGCCGGCCGCCGCGTTCGCCGTGCTGCGGGGCCGGACGGGCACCGACACGGCGATCTACCACGACATCATTACCGGCATCTGGAGCGGTAACCTGAAGGTCGTGCCGCGCACGCTCGAACCGGGCTTCGTCTGGCTCGTGCGCGCGCTCGAGTGGCTCGGGCACGATCCGCACATCGCGATGGTGATCCTGTCGCTGCTGGTCGTCGTCGCCTGCGTGGCCGCGTTCGGCCGGAGCGCCGAGGACGCATGTGTGTTCGCCACGCTGATCTTTCCGCTGTTCTTCTACGACATGGCGATGAGCGGCTTGCGCTACGGCGTCGCGTTCTGTGTCGCGAAGCTTGCTTCGGACGCGTGGGCGCGCAGGCGGCACGGCGCGTCGCTCGCGTTCGCTGCCGCGGCGACCAGCATGCACGTGTCGGCGGCGCTGCTTGTCGTGCTGCTGCAGATCCGACGGTTGCGCCTGCTGCGCTATGCGGGGCTGGCGGTCGCGATCGGCGGCGTGCTGTTCGCGATGCATCACGACGCGCTGCTCGCGAAGGTCGGCCTGTATGCGGCGTTCACGCCGCCCGCGCAGACATCGGGCGGCGCACCGCTCGGCCTTGCGATGCTGACGCTCGCTGCCGGCTGGGTGCTGCTGGCGCGCATGCCGCGCACGCTCGTGTTCCTGTTCGTTTGCGAGATCGCGAGCTTCGCGCTCGCGCGGGTCAGCTATGCGGGGCTGCGTTTCCAGTGGCTCGTGCTGTTCGCGATGGGCTGTCAGTTCGTGCCGATACAGCACGTGCCGGGGATCCGGCGCCGGCACGTCATCGTTGCGCTGGCCCTGATCGGCGCCGTCGGCTTCGCGATGCGAATGCGCAACATGCTCGGCGAATACGGGCTCGGCCCGTCGCCGTTCCTGCCTTACCGGTTCTTCTGGGAATGACGCGGCCGGGTGCGGTGGCGCCCGGCCGGAGTGCCGTCACGACTTCTTCTGCTTGTCCGGATCGATGATGACCGTGCAGGTCGTGCCCGCCGACAACACCACGTCGGCCGGCACTTCGTCGATGCGGATGCGCACCGGCACGCGCTGCGCGAGGCGCACCCAGTTGAAGGTCGGGTTCACGTCCGCGACGAGGTCGCGGCTTTGCGGGTTGTCGCGATCGTAGATGCCGCGCGAGATGCTCTCGACATGGCCCTTCATCACGCCGCCGCTCATCAGCCGCATCTCGGCCGGTGCGCCGACCTTCACGCGCGGCAGCTTGGTCTCCTCGAAGTAGCCGTAGACCCAGAACGAATGGCTGTCGACGATCGCGAGCTTCGCCTGGCCGGCCACCGCGTAGTTGCCCTTGAACGTCTGCAGGTTCGTGATGTAGCCGTCGACCGGCGCGACCACGCGCGTGCGTTCGAGATTGAGCTTCGCGGCATCGAGCGCGGCGATTGCCTGCTGGTACTGCGCGTCGGCGCTCGATGCGCTGTGCGCCGCGTTCTCGCGGTTTTCCTTCGACACGACGAGCGCGTCGAGGTCGGCACGACGGGCCGCGTCGTCGCGGCGCATCTGCAGTTCCGCGCGGCGGGCGGCGACGGCCGCCTGCGCCTGCTCGACCGCGATCTGATAGTGCGACGGGTCGATCTGCATGATCAGGTCGCCCTTTTTCACGAGCTGGTTGTCATGCACCGGCAGCTCGACGATCGCGCCCGACACGTCCGGCGCGACGTTGACGATCTCGGCACGGACGCGCCCGTCGCGCGTCCAGGGATCGTCCATGTAGTGCACCCACAGCGAGCGCCCGATCAGGATCGCGACGAGAAGGATGACGGCGGTCGCGACGAAGCCGAAGAGTTTTCTGAGAATCATGATGGTTCGGAATCAACGGTAAACGGCAAGACTCAGTCCGCCGCAAATGCAGACGAGAAGGCACGCGCGGAACAGCGACGGGTGCCACACGAGACGGTAGAGGCCCGTGTAGGCAAGCAGGCGGTCGACGGCCCAGGTCGCCAGCGCGCCCAGGACGAACATCAGGACCACCGTGGGCATGTAGGCATCGAGAATGGCGATTTCACGCGGCATCATGACGAGGCTCCTTGTTGGGGACGCACGGGGCGATTGCGGTTGAGCGGCTCGAGGGGCGATTCCGGATCGAGCAGCGCCGTGCGTACGAAATGCAGATGACTCAGGATGCGCTGCAGCCGATGACGCTCCTCGCGCGACGGCGTGAACGCATCGAGCGTCTGCCGGGTCGCGTCGATCGCGGCGTTGACCGCGTCGAGCGTCGCGTCGAAGCGCGCTGCGCTCGGCTTGCGGAACAGCGCGGACAGCGCGGTGCGCATCGTCTCGATCGCGCGTCGCCACGGCGTCGTCGGCGCATAGCGCGGGTCGGACGGCAGCATCGCCAGTTCGGTGCGCAGGTCGAGCGCCGCATTGCCCGTCTCCAGCACCGCGAACATCCAGCGCAGCGCGTCGCGCTGCACGTCGGGCTGGTCGGCCGATAGCGTGTGCGCCTGGAACATCAGGTCGCGCGCGCCGCTCTCGAAGCGCGTGCGCAGTCCGGCCAGACGTGCGTGGCATGCGGCGACCACCTGGTGGCGCAGGTCGGCGAACAGCCGCTTCTTGAGCCACGGCGCGGTCGGCGGAAACAGCACCGCGAACGCGATCGCCGAGACCAGCATCGACAGCACCAGCGCGAGCGCGTCGTTCATGAAGCTCATCGGGTCGTAGTGCGTGATGTTGTCGGGGCCGGCGAGGAAGCTGAAGAAGATCAGGTAGCCCATCCCGTAGCCCGCGAGCTTCGGCTTCAACGTCATGAAGATGCCGATCGCGAGCAGCGGCGCGAGGGCCGCGCACAGCAGCGGGAAGCCGTCGATGTGCGGGTAGATGCCGAATGTCAGCAGGAAGCCCGTGCATACGGCCAGCGCGGTACCCATGCCCATCTGGGCGGACATCGCGGTCGGGCGCGGCGTCGACGACGCGAGCGCGCAAGTGGCCGCGGCCGTCAGCGTCATCGTCACGCCGCTCGGCCACGCGGTTTCGATCCAGAACCAGCCGAGCACCAGGATCACGGTCGCGGTCCGAATCGCCGCGATCACCATCGCCGTCACGTTGGTGCGCGGTTCATAGCGCTCGATCCAGCGTTCGCGCTCGTGCGTCGGGGTCGACAGCGACGCATAGGTCGCCGCGTATTCGTGCAGGTCCGTGATGAAGCGGTACAGCAGCTCGGTGGCCGTGTCGAAGTCGAGCAGTGGAAAATCCGGTTGCGTCTCGAGCGCGGCGCGCGTCACGCGGATGCGGCGCGGCAGCGCGTCGCGCCACGCGAGCAGCTGTTCAGCCGCGAGCGCGGCGTCGGCCGACGAGCGTACCGGTTCGCCATTGCGCGTCAGAAGGGGCGCGATTTCGCGGAAGTACGGCTCGATCGCATCGATCGCGGCCTGCGCGCCGGCCGCGCGCAACCGGTTCATCAACTGGTGCAGTGCATGGAAGCGGCTCGATACGCTCATGAACTCGCTGTTCAGCCGCGCGAGGCGGCCGCTGCGCATCCGCGTGTCCGGATCCTCGAACACGGCCATGCTGCGCGCCGCTTCGAAGCCGACCACATCCGCGACGAAGCGCGCATGGATGGTTTCGATGTGCGCGCGGTCGAGCTGGCCCGACAGCGCCGCCGCGACGTAGTCGACGAAGCTGCTGAAGCGCTTGCGCACGGTCGTGCGCATCTGCTCGCCGGTGTACTGCGGAAACACCAGCGCGCTGACGACGCCTGCGGACACGATCCCGACCATGATCTCGGCGACCCGCGTCATCGCGCTCATGAACGCGCCGTCCGGATGTTGCGATGCCGGCAGCCCGATCAGCGCGGTCGTGTAACCGGCGAGCAGGAAGCCGTAGCTGCGGAAGTTGCGGTTGCGCGCGGCGCCGGCCGTGCACAGGGCGACCCACAGCGCGACGGCCAGCAGGAACAGCTGCGGCTGCTGCGGGAACAACCCGACGAACGTGAGCGTCGCGATCAGCCCGAAGATCGTGCCGGCGACCCGGTAGAAGCTCTTCGCGAGCACCGCGCCGCTTTGCGGCTGCATCACGATGAACACCGTGGTCATCGCCGTCTTCGGCGCCGGCAGGTCGAGCCGCATCGACACGCCGGTCGCGATGAACGCGGCGAGCAGTGCCTTGAACAGATAGAGCCACGCGGCGCCGTCGCTGCGGGCCCAGTCGCCGAACGCGGTGGACCAGGCCGTGAGCGGGCCGGCGGCGTGCGTGGAAGCGGGGGAGGAGGCGGACATGACGGTTGCTCCGCGTTACCGTGCGGCCGACGCGGCACTCGCGGCGGATTCGTCATGCGGCGGATGGCCGCCCTGAACGTCTGTTTCCGTCTCGACGCCGCCGCCGAGCGCGGCCATCAGCTGCGCGTGCGCGGCGAGGCGCTCCGCGTCAATGCGGGCCGCCGTCTCCTGCGCGCGCAGCAGCTGCTGTTGCGCGACCAGCACGTTCACGTAATCGGTTAGCCCGCGGCGAAAGCCTTCGCGCGACAGCTGGTAGCTGCGGTCGTTGGCGGCGACCGAGCGCGCGGCGTCCTTCTTCTGCGTATCGAGCGAGCGGATCCGCACGACCTGGTCGGCGATGTCCTTGAGCGCGCCGACGACCGTCTGGTTGTAGCGCTCGACCGCCTGGTCGTAGCCGGCGTCGGCCGCACCGAGTTGCGCGCGCAGGCGGCCGCCTTCGAAGATCGGCAGCGACAGCGCGGGGCCGGCGGTCCAGCCGCCGTTCATCGCCCGCAGGAAGTCGGCGAACGGCGCGGTCACGCCGAAGCCGCCGACCGTCGCGAGCAGGTCGATGTTCGGGTAGAACGCGGCTTTCGCGACATCGATGCCCCGTGCCTGCGCGTCGACCATCCAGCGGGCCGCGACGACGTCCGGGCGGCGGCCGAGCAGGTCGGCCGGCATGGCGGACGGCAAGCCGGCCGGCGCGTCGAGCGTCAGGCTCGGCCGCTTGATCGCATCGCCGG
The DNA here is from genome assembly GCF_020419685.1 of Burkholderia sp. AU33545. Taxonomy (NCBI): domain Bacteria; kingdom Pseudomonadati; phylum Pseudomonadota; class Betaproteobacteria; order Burkholderiales; family Burkholderiaceae; genus Burkholderia; species Burkholderia sp. AU33545. The sequence goes on from NZ_JAIZRQ010000001.1 coordinate 918,258, forward strand.
CGCCCGGGCCCTTGCCAGCGAGCGCGGCGAGCTGGTGGCGCGCGAGCTGGATCGCTTCTTCATAGCTGTCGATCTGGCGCTCGTAGTCGGGCAGCGTCGATTCGGCCTGGCTGACTTCGAGCTGCGTGCCGAGGCCCGCCTGCAGGCGCTTGCGCGCGAGATCGGCCAATGAGCGCTGGCGTTCGAACGTTTCGTGCGCGAGGTCGAGCAGCGCGTAGTTCATCGACATGCCGACATACGCGCGTACGACGTTGACCTCGAGCTCGAGCTTCGCCGCCCGTGCGTCGGCTGCGGTCGCATGCGCGGTGTCGAGCGCGCGCTCGGTCGCGTTCTTGTCCTTGCCCCACAGGTCGAGGTGGTACGACAGGCCGAGCGTGCCGGTGTTGTTCCACGTGTCGGTGTTGGCGAGCGGCCCCGGGCCGTAGTAGACGTTATCGGGCCAGTGCTGGCGCATCAGCGACAGGTTGCCGTTGATCTGCGGCAATTCCGCCGAACGGGCCACGCGTGCCATCGCCTGCGCTTCGCGAACGCGGGCCTCGGCGGCCGCGAGGGTCGGGTTGCCGGCCTGCGCGGCGGCGATCCACGCGTCGAGCTGCGGGTCGCGGTACGCGCGCCACCAGTCGGACGCGGGCCAGCCCGCGTCGCGGTTCGCCGCGCGGATGGCGGCACCGGCATCGAGCGTGTTCGCTTCGATGCGGGCGGACTGCGGCTTGTTGTCGCCCATGCTCGCGCACCCGGCCATTATTAATGAGACTGCAAGAACCGCCAGTGCCAGCGTCCCTTTTGTTGCCGGAGACCGCACGATTTTCTCCCTTTCGGATATAGATAAGTCGGATGCGATTATATTTTTCAGTGATTCCTGAATAAATGGACAAGGATGCAAGTCATTTTTACGAATCCTGAGATAATATTTGTTCGACCCTGTGCAACAATCCATCCGGATTCAAACGGGTAATGGGATGGATACGCTACAAAACATGCGGGTATTCGTCCGCGTGGTCGACGCGGGAAGCTTTACCGCGGCCGCCCAGCAGATGAATTCGACTACTGCCTACGCGTCGCGCGCCGTGTCGGATCTCGAGGCGCATCTGCGCACGCGCCTCCTGAACCGGACGACACGCCGGATCGCGCTGACCGAGGCAGGCGAGCGCTACCTGCAGCGCTGCGAGCAGATCCTCGCGTACGTCGACCAGGCCGAGGCCGAAGCGGGCGACGCGCACGCGCGCCCGTCGGGCAAGCTGAAGGTCCATTGCTTCACGAGCCTCGGGCAGCACTACCTGGTGCCGGCCATCGCGCGCTATCGGCAGCGCTATCCGGACGTGCACGTCGAACTGACGCTCGCGCAGCGGATGCCCGACCTGCTCGACGAGGGGTACGACGTCGCGATCGTCGTCGGCCGCGACCTGCCCGATTCGGGGCTCGTGTCGCAGCGGCTCGGCGAGAGCTACAGCGTCGTGTGCGCGTCGCCCGGCTATGTCGACGCGCACGGCGTGCCGCGGACTCCCGCGGATCTCGAGCATCACGTCTGTCTCGGGATGGTCGCGCCGGGATTTCACTTCGACGAGTGGTCGCTGTCGGGGCCGCGCGGCGACGAGGTGATTCCGATCACGGCGCCGCCGTTCCGCGTGAACGTCGCAGAGGCGCTCGCGGTGGCCGTGCGGGAAGGGATGGGGATCGGCGGGTTGCCGCTCTATTCGGCGATCGGCGGGCTGCGCAGCGGACACATCGTGCGCGTGATGCCCGAATACCGGTCGCACGTGATGAACATTTACGCGCTGTATCCGTCGCGCCAGTACCTCGACGCGAAAATCCGCACCTGGGTCGATTTTTTGCGCGACGAGTTGCCGGCCACGCTCGAAGCCGACGAAGCCGCGCTCGCGCAGTTCACGGCTGCGACATGAGCGCGCGGTCGAGCCCGATCTGACGAGATTTGTCCTTCGCGCAACATTTTTTTACCCTCGGACGGCGGACAGTTTGATACTGTTCAAATCAGAGAGATTTGGATCTGCCCATACCCGGAGTCGCAATGGATACGCAACTGATGATCGGCCTTGGAGTTCTGCTTGGTGCGGCTGCTGCCGCCGCGGCGACGCGCGATCTGCTGCGCGCGATGAAGGCACGGATGAAGCCGGTGCCGGTGCGGGTGCGCCCGTCGTCGAACGGATCGCGCCGCGCCGATCGCTGATCGGGCGGCCTTTCGGATCGGGAAGGGCCGCATCACGCGGCCCGATGGCGCTCAGCCGAGTTCGACCACTCTGTCCCACGCAAACGCGGGATTTTCCAGTTCGCCGGTGCGCCGGTGGATATAGCCGCGCGGGTTGCACACCACGCGCGTGCCGCTGTCGGTCACGTAATCGAATGATGTATGCGTGTGGCCGTGGATCCACAGGTCCACGGGCGGCCGCACGAGTTCAGCCATGTCCGTGACGAATCCCGCAGATGCGAGGTCTTCCGCGTAACGCTCGGCCAGCGAGCGCAGGTGCGGCGCATGATGGGTGACGACGATCGTGCGGCCGTCGAACGGCGTCGCGAGCCGTGCTTCCAGCCACGCACGGCCTTGCCGGTGCAGCGCGATCGCGTCGGCCGGCGTGAAATCCCGCTCCGGCGCCACCGTCGCATGCAGTGCCGCATCGTGCGGCCACGTCACCTGGATCAAGCCCTTGAAATCGAGCATCACACGCATGCCGGCATCGATCGCGCGTGCGATGCTCGTCTCGTCGGCCCCGAACAGCGAGAAATCGGACCACAGCGTCGTGCCCAGCACGCGGAAGCGCTGCGCCGGATCGACGTACACGCCGTTGTTCAGGTAATGCACGTTGTCGATCGCCTGCGCGGCGTCGCGCATCGCCGTTTCGAGCGCGCCGAATTCCCCGTCGTAGTACTCGTGGTTGCCCGGCACGTAGATCACCGGCACGTCCGTGTCGAACGTTTCGGCGGCCCAGCGCAGGCCTTCCGCGTGATTGTGGATATCGCCGGCCAGCACGACGAGATCCGCATCGGCATGCGCGATCGTGTCGGGCTGGTTGCTTTCGAGATGCAGGTCGGAAAGGACGCGAACTCTCATGGACATCGCTCCGGGTTGGGGGCTTCAGCGCAGAACCTTGCCGGGATTCATCAGCCCGCGTGGGTCGAGCGCGTTCTTCAGCGTGCGCATGAGTGCCGTTTCGACCGGCGACTTGTAGCGCTGCGCGTCGTCGATCTTCAACTGGCCGATCCCGTGCTCCGCGCTGATCGTGCCGTGGTGGTGGTGCACGTTGTCGTAGACGATGCGATTGATCGGCTTCTGGAATTCCGCGAGGAACGCCTTCGGGTCGCCGCCTTCGGGCGTCTGCACGTTGTAGTGCAGGTTGCCGTCGCCGAGGTGGCCGAACGTGACCATCCGTGCGCCGGGCGCGGCCTGCTGGATTGCCGCGTCAGTTTCGTCGATGAAGCGCGCGATCGACGAGATCGGCACCGCGATGTCGTGCTTGATGTTCAGTCCCTCGTCGGCCTGCGCGAGCGGGATGTGTTCGCGCAGATCCCAGAACGCGCGCGACTGCGCGAGATTTTCCGCGACCACCGCGTCAACCACGAGCCCGGCCTCGAACGCCTCTTCCATCAGCTTTTCGAACAGCGCGCGGGCGTGCGTTTCGCTTTCGTTGTCCGACAGTTCGAGCAGCACCGTCTGCGCATGCGTGCGGTCGAACGGATAGCGCAGTTGCGGATAATGCTTGCCGACGAGCTGCATGCAGAAGTCGGACATCAGCTCGAAGCCGGTCAACAGCGGGCCGGCCGCGCGCTGCGCGAGCGCGAGGAAGTCGAGCGCCGCGTGCGGCGACTCGAGCGCGGCCAGCGCGGTGACCTGCGCGGCCGGCAGCGGATGCAGCTTCATCACGGCGGCCGTGATGATCCCGAGCGTGCCCTCCGCACCGATGAACAAATCGCGCAGGTCGTAGCCCGTGTTGTCCTTGCGCAAGCCGCGCAGGCCGTCCCAGGTCTCACCCTGCGGCGTCACGATCTCGAGCCCGAGGCACAGCTCGCGCGCGTTGCCATAGCGCAGCACCGCGGTGCCGCCCGCGTTGGTCGACAGGTTGCCGCCGATCGTGCAGCTGCCTTCGGCGGCGAGGCTCAGCGCGAACAGGCGGCCGCCTTCGCGGGCGCGCGCCTGCACGTCGGCGAGGATCACGCCGGCTTCGACCGTGATCGTGTTGTTGTGCGGATCGAGCGCGCGCACGCGGTTCAGGCGCGCGAGGCTCAGCACGGCCTGGCCGCCGCTCGCGTCAGGCGTTGCGCCGCCGGCGAGGCCCGTGTTGCCGCCCTGCGGCACGAGCGCGACGCCATGCGTGTTCGCGAGCCGGACGAGCGCGGCGACTTCGGCCGTATCGGCCGGTTTCAGCACCGCGCACGCGCGGCCTTTGTAGCGGCGGCGCCAGTCGATCAGGAACGGCTCGGTGTCGTGCGGATCGGTCAGAACGTAGGTGGCGCCGATCGCGTCGCGGCAGGCGGAAACGAAGGCTTCGGAAGAATTCATCACGTTCGGTCGCGTAAGGGTCAGGACGCGGCGCGCTGCCGCTTCGCCGCGCGCTTGAACGGCGCGACGTATGCAAGCGCTGCCACGAAGAAGCCGACGGCGAGCGCGGTCTCGCACCAGCCGAGCGTCGCGGACAACCCGCGGTCGGACATGCCGCGCACGATGCCTTCGGCGAAATAGACGAGGATCAGCATGCTCGCCCACTGCATCGTATAGATGTTACGCCGCCAGACGCCGGGCAGCGCGAGCGCGAGCGGCACGGCCTTGAGCATCAGCGCCGAGCCGCCCGGCCGCAGCGGCGCGAGCCACAGTTCCCACGCGAGCGACAGCGCGATCAGTGCGACGAGGCACGCGGCCGCGGCCAGCGCGTAGCGCGGCCGGGCGGCGACGGCGGGGCGGGCGGGCGCATTCATGCGGCTTCGGCCGCCTGGGCGGCGGACAGGGCCGACGCCGCGCGGGCGAGCCGCGCGCCGAGCGCGGCCGCGAGTGCTTTTTCGTCGGCCGACAGCCCTTCGGGCGCGCTGCGATCGTGCTGCGACACGTGCGATGCGCCGTACGGCGTGCCGCCGGTGCGTGTCGTGCTGAGCGCGGCTTCCGTGTACGGGATCCCGACGATCATCATCCCGTGATGCAGCAGCGGCAGCATCATCGACAGCAGCGTCGATTCCTGGCCGCCGTGCAGGCTGCCGGTCGACGTGAACACGCAGGCCGGCTTGCCGGTCAGCGCGCCTGACAGCCATTGCGGGGTCGTGCCGTCGAGGAAATACTTGAGCGAGGCGGCCATGTTGCCGAAGCGGGTCGGCGAGCCGAGCGCGAGGCCCGCGCATTCCTCGAGGTCGCGGAGTTCCGCATAGGGCGGGCCGTCGTCGGGGATGTCGGGGGCGGTGGCTTCGCAGACAGTCGAGACGGGCGGCACGGTGCGGATGCGGGCCTGCATGCCGGGCACGCTGTCGATGCCGTTCGCGATAGCTAGCGCGAGATCGCGCGTGGCGCCGTGGCGGCTGTAATAGAGGACGAGAATGTCTTTCATGGGCGACGGGGCCGCGTGCGGCCGCGCGCATGCCCGGTGCAGTCGGCCCCTGCTGGATCGAGCGGCTATTATAGGGGCTGAAGTCGTCGCGCAGCGCGGCGGCGGCGCGCCGTCGCGCACGCGCCATCGAGAAGGAGAAGCCGTTTGCCGAAGTTGAGCGTCGATCTCGACACCCTCAAGCGCCTCGCGCAGTTCGCGGCCCGGCGTAGCGCCGAGGATCGCATCCCGCAAGTGGCGGGCAGCCTCACGTTCACGACGATGCTGGCACTCGTGCCGCTCGTGACGGTCGCGTTCGCGCTGTTCACCGCGTTCCCGATGTTCGCATCGTTTCAGATCTCGCTGCAGGGGTTCCTCGCGGATCACCTGATGCCCGCGCAGTTCAACGTCCAGATCTTCAAGTACCTGAACCAGTTCGCGTCGAAGGCCAAGGGGCTGACGACGGCCGGCCTGATCGTGCTCGTCGTCACGTCGGTGATGACGATGATGACGATCGAGTCCGCGTTCAACCTGATCTGGCGGGTGCGCAAGCCGCGGCCGTTCGCGCAGCGCGTGCTCGCGTACTGGGCGCTGATCACGCTTGGCCCCTTGCTGTTCGGCGTGAGCCTGTCGATCTCGTCGTACCTATTCACGCAGTCGCTGGCGTTCACCGGCGCCGGGCCGTCGACGTCGATCGTCGAATGGCTGCTCGCGTTCGTGTCGCTGCCGCTGACCGTGCTCGCGTTCACGTTGCTGTACGTGTACCTGCCGAACTGCACGGTCGCATGGCGCGACGCGGTGATCGGCGGGCTGTTCGCGGCCATCGCGTTCGAGCTCGCGAAGCGCGGCTTCGGCTATTACGTGCGGCGCATTCCGACCTATACGGCCGTCTACGGTGCGTTCGCGGCGCTGCCGGTGTTCCTGCTGTGGGTGTACCTGAGCTGGTTCATCGCGCTGCTCGGCGCGATGGTGGCGTCCGCGCTGCCGGCGATTCGCGTCGGCCAGTTCCATCGCATCCACTATCCGGGCAGCGATCTGCTCGACGCGCTCGAATTGCTCGCGCGACTGGCCGAGGCGCGCGCGGTCGGCAAGGCGGGCTATACCGCGATGCGGCTCGCGACCATGTTGCGCTGCGACATGGAAACCGCGCAGCGGCTGCTGCTGACGATGGAGGAGCGGGAATGGATCGCGCGGCTGGACAGCGGCGAACTCGCGCCGCGCTACATCCTGCTGGCGAATCCGGAGCAACTGACGCTGGCGCAGCTGTTCGACGTGCTGGTGATCGACCGCACGGAACTGACCTACCAGCTGCAGCGACGCCGCAGCCACGTCGAAGGTGCGGCATTGCTGGAGGTGCTGTCGAACGACCGGTTCGACGTATCGCTTGCGTCGCTTATCGCCGAGCACCGGCTCGCCGGCGTGCAGCCGGCGGAGACCGTGCCGGGGTCCGTGCCCGGCGCGGCGCCCGACCCGCACGCGCGGCCGCCGAAAACGGCGTGACGCGCCGCCGGGCGGGCGTTACAGCGGGATCTTCCCGGTGCAGATGTCCTTGAACATCACCCAGTCGCCCATCAGGCTGTAGATCGGGTGCCGGAACGTGGCGGGGCGGTTCTTCTCGAAGAAGAAGTGTCCGACCCACGCGAATCCGTAGCCGCACACGACCGCCGCCGGCAGCCACGGCCAGTGGCCCGTCGCGATCGCCATCGCGACGCAGCCGATCACGCCGAGCGAGCCGATGAAGTGCAGCCGCCGCGACGTGAGGTTCTGGTGCTCGTTCAGATAGTACGGGTAGAAATCAGCGAAGCTGGCGAATTGCTCCGTATGCGTATGCGCCATGGCCGTCTCCTCGGGCCGCTGTCGATGGAGTCATTGTGCGGCGGGTGGCCCGCGTCCGCAAGCGGGGGCGGCCGCGCCGCGCGGGCCCGCGCTTTCCTTTTGACAGGCTTTCCGATAGGATCGAAAGCGGATTTGCATTCAAGCATGAGGGGACTACGATGCGCGTCAGCGATATTCTGAAAGTGAAGGGCAACACGCTGTTTACGGTGACGCCCGATAAGCCGCTGCGCGAAGCGGTCGATACGATGGCCGAACACGATATCGGTTCGCTCGTCGTAATGGAGTACGGCGATCTCGTCGGGATGCTGACGTTCCGCGAGATCATCCTGCGCCTCCACGTGAACGGCGGCGCGATCGGCGACGTGCAGGTGCGCAAGGTGATGGACGAGCCGCTCACGTGCACGCCGGAAACCGATGTCAACGAAGTGCGCCGGATGATGCTCGAGCGCCACGCACGCTACATGCCGGTGCTCGACAAGAAGGTGCTGATGGGCGTCATCTCGTTCTACGACGTCGCGAAGACGGTCGTCGAGGCGCAAAGCTTCGAGAACCGGATGCTGAAGGCGTACATCCGCGACTGGCCGGAATCGGAAGCCGAAGCGCAGAAGCCGTGAAGCACGTCGCGCCCTGTGCCATGACGCGCGGGCGCTGCCACTCGGCGCACGGCGGCGCAGGTTCAGCCTGCGCCGCCGTTTTTTCGACAACCATACAAGGCCCGCGCAGCTTCGCCTAGACGATGCGCGCGTATTCCGCATGAGCGATCACACGCAAGTCTCTTCCGCGTCGCGCGGCGAACGGCGCGCCCACGCGTCGCAGTTCGACCTGTTGCGCCAGCGCCGTTTCGCGCCGTTCTTCACGACCCAGTTCCTCGGGGCGCTGAACGACAACGTATTCAAGATCGGATTCACATCGCTCGTCACCTATCACACCGCGCGGTTCTCGGGCGTCGACGCGAAGACGGCCGCATTCCTGATTTCCGCGATCTTCATTCTGCCGTTCGTGCTGTTTTCGGCCACCTCCGGCCAGATCGCCGACAAATACGACAAGGCGACGCTCACGCGCTTCGTGAAGACCTTCGAGATCGTGCTGATGTTGGTCGGCGCGGCCGGCTTCGTCACGCACAGCGCGACGCTGCTGTATCTGTGCACGTTCATGATGGGGATGCACTCGACGCTGTTCGGCCCCGTCAAGTATTCGTACCTGCCGCAGCATCTCGGCGACCACGAACTGGTCGGCGGCAATGGCCTCGTCGAGATGGGCACGTTCATCGCGATCCTGATCGGGACGATCATCGGCGGTGCGGCCGCGGGCATCGAAGGCAGCGGTGAGCGCGTGCTCGCCGTCAGCGTCGTCGTCATCGCGATCGCGGGGCGGCTCGTCGCGCAGCGCGTGCCGCCGACGCCGGCGCCGCAGCCCGATCTCGTGATCAACTGGAACCCGTTCAGCGAGACGTGGCGCAACCTCGGGCTCGCGCGACAGAATCGCACCGTGTTTCTGAGTCTGCTCGGCATCTCGTGGCTGTGGTTCGTCGGCGCGACGTTCCTGACGTCATTCTTCAATTTCGCGAAAGACGTGCTGTCCGCGAGCCCCGATGTCGTCACGGTCCTGCTCGCGACGTTCTCCGTCGGGATCGGCCTCGGCTCGCTGCTGTGCGAGCGGCTGTCGCAGCGGCGCGTCGAGATCGGCCTCGTGCCGCTCGGCTCGATCGGCATCAGCGTGTTCGCGATCGAGCTGTATTTCGCCAGCCACTCGCTGCCGTCGCCCGGGCATTTGCTGTCGGTCGGGGAATTCCTGGCCGGTGCGCGCCACTGGCGCATCCTGGCCGACCTGTTCCTGCTCGCGATGTTCGGCGGCTTCTACAGCGTGCCGCTGTATGCGTTGATCCAGAGTCGCAGCGCGCCGACCCATCGTGCGCGGATCATCGCCGCGAACAACATCCTGAACGCGCTGTTCATGATCCTGTCGGCTCTGATGGCGATGGGACTGACCAAGGCCGGCGTCGACATCCCGGGCCTGTTCCTCGTCACCGCGCTGCTGAACGTCGTGGTCGCGACGTACATCTACCTGCTCGTTCCGGAGTTCCTGCTGCGCTTCGTCGCGTGGGTGCTGGTGCACACGTTCTACCGGATTCGCCTCGTGCATGCGGAGCGGATCCCGGAAGAGGGCGCGGCCGTGCTCGTATGCAACCACGTGAGCTACGTCGACGCGCTCGTGCTGGCGGCGGCGAGCCCGCGGCCGATCCGGTTCGTGATGGATCACCGGATATTCAAGACACGCTTCGCGAGCTGGGTGTTCCGGCATGCGAAGGCGATTCCGATCGCGCCGCGCCATGAGGATCCCGACATGCTCGCACGCGCGTACGACGCGTGCGAGGCCGCGCTGAAGGATGGTGAACTCGTGTGCATCTTCCCGGAAGGCAAGCTGACCAAGACGGGGGACATCAACATGTTCCACCACGGCATCACCGAAATCCTGGGCCGTACGCCGGCGCCCGTGATTCCGATGGCGTTGCGCGGGCTGTGGGGCAGCTATTTCTCCCGTCATGCCGATGCGCGCATGCCGCGACCCATCAAGCGCGCCGTGATGAGCCGGCTGACGCTCGCGGTCGGCGAGCCGATCCCGGCCCCGGTCGCGACGCCCGAGGCGCTGCAGGCCGCGGTGACCGAGTTGCGCGGCGCGCGAAAGTGAGCAGGGGCGGGCCCGGCGCGATGCCGCCGGGCCGTGCCGACGGCGGCGAACCGGCCCGTTCGACCGGAACGGCGCGGGTCGACGGCCCTTGCGCCCAGCGCACTGCGTGGCAGGTCCGTGTGGTCTGAACGGTTCACGCGGCCCGCGGGTACGGGACGGCTGGCATAATAGCGGTTTACTTCTTTTTCTCGACCGGCAAACGATCGGCCTGCCAGCGGTCCCGGCAGCGCATCGGTTTGTCCAATTCTCTTTGGGCGGTTCCATCATGTCCGGCAATACCCTCGGCACGCTTTTCACTGTCACGACCTTCGGCGAATCGCACGGCCCCGCGATCGGCTGCGTGATCGACGGCTGCCCGCCGGGAATGGGGCTGACCGAAGCCGACATCCAGGTCGAACTCGATCGCCGCAAGCCCGGCACGTCGCGGCACGTGACGCAGCGCCAGGAGGCGGACGAGGTCGAGATCCTGTCCGGCGTGTTCGAAGGCGTGACGACCGGCACGCCGATCGCGCTGCTGATCCGCAACACCGACCAGCGCAGCAAGGACTACGGCAACATCGTCGAGACGTTCCGCCCCGGCCATGCCGACTACACCTACTGGCAGAAATATGGCATCCGCGACTACCGCGGCGGTGGCCGCTCGTCCGCGCGCCTGACCGCGCCGATCGTCGGCGCGGGCGCGGTTGCGAAGAAGTGGTTGCGCGAGCGTTTCGGCGTCGAGGTGCGCGGCTACATGAGCGGTCTCGGCGAGATCGACGTGCCGTTCGTCGACTGGTCGCACGTTCGCGAGAATCCGTTCTTCTCGCCGAACGCGGCGGTCGTTCCGGAGCTGGAAGCCTACATGGACGCGTTGCGCAAGGACGGCGACTCGATCGGCGCGCGCATCGACGTCGTTGCGTCGGGCGTGCCGGTTGGCTGGGGCGAGCCGGTATTCGACCGGCTCGACGCGGACATCGCGAAGGCGATGATGAGCATCAACGCGGTGAAGGGCGTCGAGATCGGCGCGGGCTTCGACAGCGTCGCGCAGCGCGGCTCGGTGCACGGTGACGAACTGACGCCGGCCGGCTTCGTCGGGAACCATGCGGGCGGCGTGCTCGGCGGGATCTCGACGGGGCAGGACATCACCGTGTCGATCGCGATCAAGCCGACGTCCAGCATCCGCACGCCGCGCCGTTCGATCACGAAGACCGGCGAAGAGGCGACGGTCGAAACCTTCGGCCGCCACGATCCGTGCGTCGGCATTCGCGCGACCCCGATCGCCGAGTCGATGCTCGCGCTGGTGCTGATCGACCATGCGCTGCGCCATCGTGCGCAGTGCGGCGACGTCGAGACGCCGACGCCGAAGATCGCGGGCAGCGCGACCTGAAGCAGCGGGGCCGGCACGCGCCGGCTCGACCGATTCGATGCGAAACGGGGCGCCTGGGGCGCCCCGTTTTCATTGGGCCGCCGAATTCGGCGGCGCGGCCGATTCGCGCACCCGCAACTCCGGCAGTATCGCGCAACCGGGCCCGGCTTCTCCGTGCTCGAGTGCGTCGAGCAACGCGCGGGCGGCCTTGCGGCCGATCGCATCGGTGTCGACCCACATCGTCGTCAGCGCAGGCCGGATTTCGCGAGCCAGCGCGACATCGTCGAAGCCGGTGATCGACAATTGCGACGGCACCTCGAGGCCGATTGCCTGCGCTTCCAGTAGGGCGCCGAGCGCGAGCGCGTCGTTGCCGCAGATCACGGCCGTCGGGCGCGTCGCCCCGCTGTCGGCGATCGCGCGCAGGCTCGCACGCCCGAACGCGATCGTGGCCGGGCCTTCATGCTGGTGGATCGGCCGGACCGCGAGCCCACGCGCGGCGAGCGTGTCGTGGATGCCGCGCAGGCGGGCCTGCACACGATCGTTGTCCGCCGAAGGCTGCATGATGATCGCAAAATCGCGATGCCCGAGGTCGAGCAGGTGCGTGGTCAGTCGCGCGAATGCCGCGCGGTTGTCGAATCCGATGCAGCAGTGCGGGCTGTCGTCGCGGTAGGCATAGGTGACGACATACGGCACCCGATGCAGGTCGAGCAGTTCGAATACCTCCGCCGGATAGGCTTCGCCGACCAGCGACACGGCTTCGACGCCACGCGACAGCATCGCGCGCACCTGCGCGAGCGCCTGTGCCGGGTCGTAATTCGAGCAGCCGAGGAACAGGGTGATGCCGTGCTCGGCCATGACCGCCTGCATGCCCGCTACCTGCGACGCAAACACCTGGTCGTCGAGCGTCGGGATGATCGCACCCGTGATGTGGGTTCGCGTGGATGCGAGTGCTCGGCCGGCCGCGTTGGGAATCCAGTTCAGTGCGCGTGCCGCGTCGCGCACGCGCTGCTGCACGTCGGCCGAGACCTTGCCGGGGTCGTTGTAGACACGCGAAACGGTCGCGGTCGACACGCCGGCGAGTTTCGCGACATCCCCGAGCACCGATCGGCCGCTGCCGCGGCGTGCGCGAGCCGCGCCGCCGCTGGATGGGGGTGTACTCATTGGTCATCCCCGGGCGCGGCTGCCCCGCAGGCGCCGCGCGTGGTCAAAAACGCCATCGTTTACCCTCGATTCATCGTGGTCCCGCTTGCATTCCCGGTCGTGCCTGTGCGAATGTAAGCGCTATCTTGACGCTACTCCGTATTATGTCAGACACAGATTGCAGCCGCATTGTGAAATTTTCGTCGACGACGGCCGGTCCGGCTATTTTGTTTGCCGCAAATGTAAGCGGTTACATTGAATGAAACTCCACGCAAAGCCCCCTCGAATCGCGGTCGTCGGCAGTATCAACGTCGACCTCGTCACGCATGCGCCACGGCTGCCCGTGCCGGGCGAAACGCTGCTCGGCACGACGTTCCAGACCGTTCACGGCGGCAAGGGTGCGAACCAGGCGGTGGCGGCGGCCCGTCTGGGTGCATCGGTCGCGATGATCGGCTGCGTTGGCGACGACGCGTTCGGGGCGCGCGTGCACGACGCGCTGGCGGCCGAACGTATCGACGTGACGCACCTGCACCGGATCGACGGGGAGGCAACCGGCGTCGCGACGATCACAGTCGATGCGCACGGGGCGAACAGCATCGTGGTCGTGCCCGGTGCAAACGCGCGCCTCGATGCCGAATTGATCGACGGTGCGCGCGACGCGATCGCCGGCGCGGCGCTGATGGTGTGCCAGCTCGAGGTGCCGATCGAGAGCGTCGCGCGCGCGATCGGCAGTGCGATCGCATATCGCACGCCGGTGCTGCTCAATCCGGCGCCTGCACGGCCGCTGTTCGACGCATTGCTGGCCCAGATCGACTACCTCGTCGTCAACGAAACGGAAGCGGAGTCGCTGACCGGCATCGCCGTCGGCGACGACGCCTCGGCGGTGCGCGCCGCCGAGGCGCTGCGCGCGAAAGGCGTCGGCAACGTGCTGGTCACGCTGGGTGCGCGCGGCGTCTGCTGGCGCGGCAGCGCTGGGAACGGCCGCCATCGGGCAATGGCGGTGGTCGCCGTCGATACCACGGCGGCCGGCGACACCTTCGTCGGCGGATTCGCGGCCGCCCGGACGAGTGGTGCGTCGATGGACGACGCGATCGCGTTCGGCCAGCGCGCGGCTGCAATCAGCGTCACGCGCCACGGGGCGCAGACGTCGATTCCGACACGCGAGGAAGTGGAGAGCATGGCGGTATAGATTCCGCGACGACGGAAAGCGCGGGCAGGCACCCGCCTATGACATGGAGACAATCGAAATGAACGAAGACCAGGCTGTTCCGACTGCGCCGCCACGTATCCGGCGCGGACAACGTATCGCGCTTGCGCTGCTGATGGCGAGCGGAATCGTCAACTATCTCGATCGCGGCACGCTGGCCGTCGCGAGTTCGGCAATCCGGAGCGATCTCGGGCTGTCGCTCTCGCAGATGGGGTTGCTGCTGTCGGCATTCTCGTGGAGCTATGCGCTGTGCCAGTTTCCGGTCGGCGGGCTCGTCGATCGCATCGGGCCGCGACGGCTGCTCGGCATCGGGCTGATCGTCTGGTCGTTCGCGCAGGCAGCGGGCGGCCTCGTATCCACCTTCGGCTGGTTCATCGTCGCGCGCATCGTGCTCGGCATCGGCGAGGCGCCGCAGTTCCCGTCGGCGGCGCGAGTGGTGAGCAACTGGTTTCCGTTGCGTGCACGCGGTACGCCGACCGGGATCTTCAACGCGGCGTCGCCGCTCGGTACCGCGCTCGCGCCGTTGCTGCTGTCGGTGCTCGTCGCTTCGTTCGACTGGCGCTGGGCATTCGTCGTCACGGGGGCACTCGGTCTCGTTGTCGCCGTCGTCTGGTTTGCGTCGTATCGCGATCCGGCGCGTGCGCAATTGACCGCGGCGGAACGAGCGTATCTCGATGCCGATGCGCAGACGGCCGTCGCGGCACCCAAGCTGACCTTCGCCGACTGGCGCAGTCTGTTTTCGCACGGCACGACCTGGGGCATGCTGATCGGATTCTTCGGTTCGGTGTATCTGAACTGGGTCTACCTGACCTGGCTGCCGGGATATCTGACGATGGAGCGTCACATGAGCCTCATTCGCACCGGGTTTGCGGCATCCGTGCCGTTCCTGTGCGGGTTCGTCGGTTCGCTCGTTGCCGGCTGGCTGTCGGATCTGGTGACGCGCCGTAGCCGCTCGCCAGTCGTGAGCCGGCGCAATGCGGTGGTCGTCGCGATGCTCGGGATGGTCGCGTTCACGATTCCGGCCGCGCTCGTGCAGAGCAACACGGTGGCGCTCGCATGCATTTCGGTCGTGATCTTTCTCGCCAATGCGGCATCGGCATGTTCGTGGGCGCTCGCGACGGCGGCCGCACCGCCGAGCCGTGTCGCATCGCTCGGCGCGATCCAGAATTTCGGTGGTTTCATCGGCGGTGCGCTCGCGCCGATCCTGACGGGTGTGATCGCGCAGAAGTGGTCGTTCGTGCCGGCGCTGCTGACGGCGGCGGCAATCGCATTCGCCGGCGCAATGGCTTACCTGCTGCTGGTGCGCAAGCCGATTCCCGAGCAGTCCGCGAGTGCGGCGCCTGGCGCGCTTCCGGCCTGAGGCCGCCGGCTACCCCCTGTATTCATTGAAGGAAGGAGAAACAGATGCAATCACATCAGCAGGCGAGCACGACCATCGAAGGGATCGTGCCGGTGATGCTGACGCCGTTCGACGATACCGGCTCGATCGACTACGCGGGTCTCGAGCGACTCATCGAATGGTATCTGGCGCACGGCTCGGATGCGCTGTTCGCGGTCGCGCAATCGAGCGAGATGCAATTCCTGAGTCTTGCAGAACGGGCGGAGCTTGCGCGTTTCGTGGTCGAGCGGGTGGCCGGGCGCGTGCCTGTCGTCGCGTCCGGGCACGTCAGCGAAGATCTGGACGCGCAGGTCGCCGAGCTGTGTGCCGCGGCGGAATCGGGTGCGCAGGGCGTCGTGCTCGTGACCAACCGCCTCGATCCACAGCGCAAGGGCAGCGCCGCGTTTCTCGATCATCTTCACAAGCTGCTCGCCCGATTGCCGGCGGATCTGCCGCTTGGCTTGTATGAATGTCCGGCGCCTTATCGGCGATTGCTGTCCGATGACGAACTGCGCGCGTGCATCGACACGGGCCGCTTCGTGATGTTGAAGGACGTGAGCTGCGACCTGGAGACGGTGAAGCGACGCGTTGCGCTGGCCGCGGGCTCGCCGATGAAGATCCTGAATGCGAACGCCGCGATCGCATGGGATGCGATGAAGGCGGGCTCCGCCGGTTTCAACGGCGTGTTCACCAACTTCCATCCCGATCTGTATCGGTGGCTGCGGACGCAGGGTGACTCGGATCCGGCGCTTGCCGAAGAATTGTCGGCCTTCCTGGTGCTCTCGGCGGTGTCGGAAGCGCTTGGCTACCCGGCGCTCGCGAAGATCTATCATCAACGGATCGGCACGTTCGGATCGATTCGCTGCCGCTCGATCGACTACGACGTGCGGGAGCGGTTCTGGGCGCTCGATGCGGTGCTCGACAAGATCGTGTCCGGTACTGAGCATTTCCGTCGACGGATAGCGGCGCGCTAGCGCAGCCGGTGCGGGGCGCGGTGGATGAATCGCGCGACCGATGGCGGGCAGGGCAGCGTCGAATGCCGATCGGACGAAAAAAAACGCCGCGCAAGGCGGCGTTTTCCGGCAGGTTACATGTTCGGATAATTCGGCCCGCCGCCGCCTTCCGGCGTGACCCACACGATGTTCTGCGTCGGGTCCTTGATGTCGCACGTCTTGCAGTGCACGCAGTTCTGCGCGTTGATCACCAGCCGGTCGCTGCCGTCGTCGTTCTTCACGAACTCGTACACCGCCGCCGGGCAGAAGCGCCCCTCCGGCCCCGCGTAGGTCCGCAGGTTCACGTTCACCGGCACGTTCGCATCCTTCAGCGTCAGGTGCGCCGGCTGGTTTTCCTCGTGGTTCGTGTTCGAGATGAACACCGACGACAGCCGGTCGAACGTCAGCTTGCCATCCGGCTTCGGATACTCGATCGGCGTGCATTGCGAGGCCGGCTTCAGCATCTCGTGATCCGCATGCTTGTGGTGCAGCGTCCACGGCACGTTGCCGCCCATCACCTTCTGCTCGAGCCCGACCATCAGCGTGCCCAGGTACAGGCCCTTCGCCATCCACTGCTTGAAGTTGCGCGCGCGGTACAGCTCCGTATGCAGCCACGACTGCTTGAAGGCGTCCGGATACGCGTTGAGCTCGTCACTCTGGCGGCCGGCCTGCAGCGCGTCGAACGCGGCGTCCGCCGCCAGCATGCCCGTCTTGATCGCCGCGTGGCTGCCCTTGATCCGCGATGCGTTCAGGAAGCCCGCGTCGTCGCCAATCAGCGCGCCGCCCGGGAACACCGTCTTCGGCAGCGACAGCAGGCCGCCGGCCGTGATCGCCCGCGCACCGTACGACACGCGCTTGCCGCCTTCCAGGAACGCGCGGATCGACGGGTGCGTCTTGTAGCGCTGGAATTCCTCGAACGGCGACAGATACGGGTTCGTGTAGCCCAGGCCCACCACGAAGCCGACCACGACCTGGTTGTTGTCCATGTGATACAGGAACGAGCCGCCGTATGTGTCCGATTTCAGCGGCCAGCCGGCCGTGTGGATCACGAGGCCCGGCTTGTGCTTCGCGGGATCGATTTCCCACAGTTCCTTGATGCCGATCCCGTACGCTTGCGGATCGGCGTTTGCGTCGAGCTTGAACTTCGAGATCAGCTGGCGGCCGAGGTGGCCGCGGCAGCCTTCGGCAAACAGCGTGTACTTCGCGTGCAGCTCCATGCCGAGCTGGAAGTTCTCGGTCGGCTCGCCGTCCTTGCCCACGCCCATGTTGCCGGTGGCGACGCCCTTCACCGAGCCGTCGTCGTGATAGAGAATCTCGGCAGCCGGGAAGCCCGGGAAGATCTCGACGCCCAGGGCTTCCGCCTGTTGGCCGAGCCAGCGCGTGACGTTGCCCAGCGAGATCACGTAGTTGCCGTGGTTCTGGAAGTTGGCCGGCAGCGCCCAGTTCGGCGTCGTGATCGCGCTCTTTTCGGACAGGAACAGGAAGCGGTCCTCCGTCACCTCGACGGTGAGCGGTGCGCCCTGTTCCTTCCAGTCGGGGAACAGTTCGGTGATCGCGCGCGGGTCCATCACCGCGCCCGACAGGATGTGCGCGCCGATCTCGGAACCCTTCTCGAGCACGCACACGCCGATCTCGGTGCCTTTCTCGGCGGCCAGCTGCTTGAGCCGGATCGCCGCCGACAGCCCGGCGGGGCCGCCGCCGACGATCACGACGTCGTATTCCATCGATTCGCGCGGGCCGTATTGCTCGATGAGGCTTGCGGGGGTCATTGGCGTTCCTCTAACCGTTAGAATGCTTTTATTCGGGAGCGTATTGTCTGCGAAACGAAACGCTTGCCGCAACAGCATGCGCGTAGATTAGCACGATCGTTCTATTTTTTGTGCTAGGGTTATGCTGCGTGGGACAGGGCGCCCGCGGCGGCGAAACGACATCGAAAGGGGATGTGCAATGGGTCGATCGATCAATCTGGAAGGCAAGGTCGCACTGGTCACGGGCGCATCGAGCGGCCTCGGGCAACGCTTTGCACAGGTGCTGTCGCAGGCCGGCGCGAAGGTCGTGCTCGCGAGCCGCCGCGTCGAGCGCCTGAAGGAGCTGCGCGCGGAAATCGAGGCGGCGGGCGGTGCCGCGCACGTCGTGTCGCTTGACGTCACCGACGTGCAGAGCATCAAGGCGGCCATCGCGCACGCGGAAACGGAAGCCGGCACGATCGACATCCTCGTGAACAATTCGGGCGTCTCGACGATGCAGAAGCTCGTCGACGTGACGCCCGCCGATTTCGAGTTCGTGTTCGACACCAACACGCGCGGCGCGTTTTTCGTCGCGCAGGAAGTCGCGAAGCGGATGATCATGCGCGCGAACGGCAACGGCAAGCCGCCTTACCGGATCATCAACATCGCTTCGGTGGCCGGGCTGCGCGTGTTTCCGCAGATCGGGCTGTATGCGATGAGCAAGGCGGCGGTCGTGCAGATGACGCGTGCGATGGCGCTCGAATGGGGTCGCCACGGAATCAACGTCAACGCGATCTGTCCGGGTTACATCGATACCGAAATCAATCATTACCTGTGGGAAACCGAGCAGGGCCAGAAGCTGCAGTCGATGCTGCCGCGCCGGCGCGTCGGCAAGCCGCAGGATCTCGACGGGCTGTTGTTGCTGCTCGCGGCCGACGAGTCGCAGTTCATCAACGGCTCGATTATCTCCGCCGATGATGGCTTCGGCCTCGCCTGAGTGGATGACATTCAGCAACAAAGAAGACTGCAATGAGCGAATATTCCCCCGTATTTGAAATGTCGATGCCGATCCGCTGGGGCGACATGGATGCATTCGGCCATGTGAACAACACGGTCTATTTCCGCTACATGGAGCAGGCCCGGATCTCGTGGTTCGAGGAACTCGGCATCGCGGGCGGCAACGGCGAGGGGCAGGGGCCCGTGATCGTCACGGCGTCGATGGAGTTCCTGAAGCAACTGCACTATCCGGGTGACGTGATCGCGAGGATGTCGGCCGCGAAGCCCGGCCGCAGCAGCTTCGACACCGGTTTCGAGCTGACGCGCGCGGACGATCCGGAGCATGTCTATGCGCGCGGCAACGCGCGATGCGTGTGGGTCGACTACGCGCTCGGCAAGTCGGTGCCGCTGCCGCAACTGTTGCGCGATACGATCGAGCGAGCGCTCGCGGCGAAGGTCGGCTGAACCCGGCGGCACCGAAGCCGGCGCTCGGGCGCCGGTGTGTCGCCATTTCCCGTTGATTTCCCGAATCGGCCGCTTCACGCGGCCGATTGCCATTCCCGGGTGCGTTTTACTGGCCGAGCAAGCGCTGCAGCAGTTCCGGCGTATTGTTCGTGCCGTACTTGCGCATCAACCGCGCCCGATAGATGTCGACCGTGCGCGAACTGATGTCGAGCACGCGCCCGATCTGCTTGCTGGTCTTGCCGGTCGCGAGCTGCGCGGCGATCTCGCGCTCGCGCGGTGTCAGCTCGACAGCGACGCGGCGCGTCGCGCTCAGGTCCTCGAACGTCCAGACGCCGGCCGCGAGCGGTGCGGTGCGGTCGAGTGCGCGCCCCGTCACGTGGCACCAGAACAGCTCGCCGTCGGCTCGTTTCATGATTCTGTCATCGGCGTAGGTGCCGTTCGCGATCATCACGCGCGAGATGCGCTCGCCGATGCGCTGGAATTCGTCCGGCGACGGATAGAGCACCTCGTACGACTTCCCGATCAGATCGGCCCGCGCACAGCGGAAGATCGACGCGAGCGCGTCGTTGCAGTCCTCGATCACGCGGTCGCGCGACATCACGAGGCCGAGCGGCGCGAGGTGAAAGGCAGTCTGGTAATCGAGAGCGGGCATGGCGCAGGCAAGCGGAGGCAAACGCTTATGTATTTTTGCGTATTGTGCCGCATCCGCGCCGCATCGTACCCTTTCAGGCATCTCGCGGCGCCTTGTCGCGATATAAAAACAGCGCGCTTCGACGCAGGTATCGCCGTGCATGCATAGAATGATGCGGCGGGCTTGCGGCCCAGTGGGCGCGTGAACCGGTTTTGCTGGTTTCCATAGAGGAAGGGACATACAGATGAACAAAGTCTATCCAAGCGCGGCGGCCGCGCTGGAAGGGATCGTCCGCGACGGACAGACCTTCGCGGTGGGCGGCTTCGGCCTGTGCGGGATTCCGGAGGCGTTGATCGCGGCGCTGCGCGATTCCGCCGTCAAGGGCATCACCTGCATCAGCAACAACGCGGGTGTCGACGGCTTCGGTCTCGGCCTGCTGCTGGAAACGCGCCAGATCAAGAAGATGATCTCGTCGTACGTCGGCGAGAACAAGGAGTTCGAGCGGCAGTACCTGGCCGGCGAACTCGAGCTCGAATTCACGCCGCAGGGCACGCTCGCCGAGAAGCTGCGCGCGGGCGGTGCCGGCATCCCGGCGTTTTTCACGAACACCGGCTACGGCACCGTGATCGCGGAAGGCAAGGAAACACGCCAGTTCGGCGATCGCCACTACGTGCTCGAGCCGTCGCTGACGGCCGACGTCGCGCTTGTGAAGGCGTGGAAGGCCGACAAGTCCGGCAACCTGATCTATCGCCGCACCGCGCGCAACTTCAACCCGATGTGCGCGATGGCGGGCAAGATCACCGTGGCGGAAGTCGAGGAGATCGTCGAGAACGGCACGCTGGATCCGGACCAGGTCCATACGCCGGGGATCTTCGTGCAGCGCATCGTGCTGAACGCGACGCCCGAAAAACGCATCGAACAACGCGTCGTACGCGCGAAAGGAGACTGACATGGCCTGGAATCGTGACCAGATGGCCGCGCGCGCGGCGAAGGAACTGCAGGACGGCTTCTATGTGAACCTCGGCATCGGGCTGCCGACGCTCGTCGCGAACCACGTGCCGCCGGGCGTCGAGGTGTGGCTGCAGTCGGAAAACGGCCTGCTCGGCATCGGCCCGTCGCCGACCGAGGACGAAGTCGACGCCGACCTGATCAACGCCGGCAAGCAGACCGTCACGACGCTGCCGGGTTCGTCCATCTTCTCGTCGGCCGATTCGTTCGCGATGATCCGCGGCGGCCACATCAACCTCGCGATCCTCGGCGCGATGCAGGTCAGCAAGACGGGCGACCTCGCGAACTGGATGATCCCGGGCAAGATGATCAAGGGGATGGGCGGCGCGATGGACCTCGTCGCGGGTGTGAAGCGCGTCGTCGTGCTGATGGAGCACGTCGCGAAGGGCGATCAGCACAAGATCCTCGACGAATGCAACCTGCCGCTGACGGGTGTTGGCGTGGTCGACCTGATCATCACCGATCTCGGCGTGATCGAAGTAACGCCGAATGGCCTGAAAGTGCTCGAACTCGCCGACGGCGTGAGCGCCGACGAGATCCAGGCGAAGACGGGCGCGCCGCTCGATGTGAGCGCGGTCGTGTAAGCGCCGGCTTTCCGGCACGACGCTCGACGCCCCGCGTTCCCCTATGGAACGCGGGGCGTTTTGTCATGGCCGCATACGCTACGCGATGGCACCGCCGCCGTCGATCAGCACCGTCGAGCCGGTCGCATAAGGCGTTGCCGCCAGATATACGATCGCATTCGCGACGTCCTCCGGCTGGCCCACGCGGCGTGCCGGAAGGCGCTGCGCGGCGCCCGCGTACATCGCGTCGCGCGCATCGGGTGCGAGCTTGTCCCACAGCGGCGTCGCGATCAGGCCGGGTGACACGGCATTCACTCTCACGGGTGCCAGCTCGAGTGCAAGGCCGCGGGCGAGCGCCTCGAGCGCCGCGTTGATCGCGCCCTGCAGTACCGACGATGCGTTCGGCCGTACGCTCAGGTAACCCGACACGAACGTCAATGAACCGCCGGGCGCGATATCGATCGAGCGTGCGACGCGGTATGCGCCCCAGAATTTGCTGTCCATCGCGGCTTGCGCGTCGGCAAGCGGCAGCGCGCGGACCGGGCCCGTCGCCGTCTTCGCGGCCGAAATCACGACGTGGTCGAACTGCCCGATGCGCGCGCAGAACGCATCGACGGCCGTCGTATCGGTGATGTCGAGTGCTTCGGTGCGCACGGGCGCGCCCAGCGTGGCATCTGCATTGACCCTGGTCGGGTCGCGCGATGCAATCGTGACGACAGCGCCAAGTTGTGCGAATGCTTTCGCGGCGGCGGCACCGATGCCGGAGCTGCCGCCGACGACGAGTACCTTCTTTCCGTGGAGTGAATCGTTCATGGTGGTCCTTCCGAGGTGAAGAGGTGGGCGCAATCCGGTCAGATCGTTTCGGCTTCGCGCACCGTCGACGGGCTGTGCAGGGCAAAGCGGGCAATGTCATCCTTGCGCATGAAGGCTACGCCCGGATGCGATCGAGCGTAGTGCAGGAATGCGTCCCATGCGCGGACCATCTGCGGCGTGCCGCTAATCCGGTCGTGCGCGCTGATCGACATCAATCGCCGCCGCTGTCCGGCTTCCGCATACAACTGGTCGAAATCGAGTTTGATCTGCTCGAGGAACATCGTCGGGGAATAGTTGCGGCCTTCGATCAGCAGGATGTCGTTGTTGCGCAACGTGTACGGAACGACCGCGAAATCGCGGCCGTCGACGGTTTCGATGAACGGCTCGTCGCGGCTGACGTCGTCGATGTGATACAGGTAGCCGAGTTCCTGCAGCAGCGGCAGCGTGTTCGGTCCGCGCCGCAGCCAGTTACAGTTGTAGCCGATCGGTCGCTGTCCCGTCACTGCTTCAACCATGTCGCGAGCTTCGGTGAGGAAGCGGCGCTCGTCGTCGCGGCTCATCGCGAATTGCGATCGCCAGGTCGGGCCGTGCGCGGCCGCTTCGTGGCCGCGCGTCACGATCTCGCGTGCCAGTTCGGGATGCCGGCGTGCGGCCTCTCCGATCATGTGCGACGTGACTTTCACGCCATGCCGGTCCCACAGGTCGAGAAGGCGCGGAATTCCTTCACGGTAGCCATATGCGAACCACGTGGCCGAGGCCAGATCGACCGGCACCGACGACGGAAATTCGACGGACGGGAACGGGCTGTCCGCGCCCTTGGGCGGTTGTCCGCCGGCCTCGAACTGCATCGAGATCGAGATGACGAGGCGCGTGTCGCCCTGCCAGAACCTGCCGGTACCTGTCGATGCGGGGCCCGGTGTCGGGGCGGCCGTTGCCGACCCGGAGGCGCCCGCGGCCATCGCGATGCCGGCTGCCAGCCCGGCACCCGCTTGTGCAAGAAACGTGCGGCGAGCCGGATGCGTCGTCGAACCGTGATTGCTGTCAGTCATCGTTTCCTCCGTCAGCCGACGAGCCCGAGCTGACGCATCAGCGTCAGGTTGTCCTCGATGTGCCAGTTTTCCGCTATCCGGCCATGGTCGATCCGGTAGATGTCGGTCGCGATGAAGTCGATCGACTGTCCGCTTCCGGTCATGCCATTGAACGTGCCGGTGAAATGTCCGCGAAAGTGCAGGTGCACGACGACACGGTCGCCCGCCACGATCATCTGTTCGATGTCGCAATGCAGGTCCGGGATGGCTGCGCGCATCGTGCTGGACGCCGCGAGCGGTCCCGCTACACCTTGCTCACGGCCGGCCGGCAATGTCCGGTCGACGAAATCGGCCGCGAGCGCCGTGCGGGCGAGGGTCGCATCACCGGTATTCCAGAACGTGCCGTAGCGACGCGCGGCGAGGATTTGCGCACGTGCCTGCGTAGCCGGCACGTCGGTCGCGACGGTCAGGCTGTGCGGATCGAGAAGGTCGGCGGCGCGGGACGCTGCAGGCAACAGTGCAACGACACAGGCCGCTGCAGCGATGACGCGGGTAATCGGGCGTGCGATCGGAGGAAAGTGAATCGACATGGTTTCGGGTGTCCTGTGGATGGCGTCGTGGGGCGACGCGCTACAGGTATGGTAGGTTTCCATTTCGAGCTTAAATACGGGGAAATGGCGAATGGATTATTCGAAAAAAGGAAATGCCGAGGCTGGACAGGTGCCGCGATGCTGATCGACGATCTCCCGGCGCTCGATACCTTCGCGAGAATCGTGTCGGCCGGCAGCCTGTCCGCGGCGGCGCGCGAGCTTGACTTGTCGCTGTCCGTCGTCAGCAAGCGGCTCGCGCATCTCGAGTCGCAGCTCGGCGTGCGTCTGCTGCACCGGACGACGCGGCAGCAGACGCTGACCGACGACGGTGCGCAGTTCCATGCGCAGGTGCTGCGCATCCTGGCCGAGGTCGATCGCGCCGAAACGCTGATGAGCGATCGTCGCGGCACGGTCAGCGGCGTGCTGCGCCTGACGGCGCCCGGCGAACTCGGCCGGCTGCGGATTGCGCCGCTCGTCGCGGCGTTTCAACGGCAACATCCGGAGTTGACCGTGCAACTGATGCTGACCGACACGATCGTCGATCTGCTCGCGCAGGACATCGACGTTGCCGTGCGGATCGGCAGCCTTGCCGATTCGACGATGATCGCGCGCGAACTGGCGCCGAATCATCGCGTGCTATGCGCGTCGTCGAGCTATCTCGCCGTGCACGGGATGCCGGCTCATCCGGCCGAACTTCGTGCACATCGATGCATCGTGATGGGCGACCAGCCTCGTACGGAGTGGCGGTTCGACGGTGCAAACGGCGCAGTGGCGGTCGAAGTGACGGCCGCACTGCTGACGAACGACGGGGGTGCGGCTCGCACGTTGGCATTGGAGGGCGCCGGAATTGCGCTGAAGTCGATCTGGGACGTCGGTGCCGATCTGGAGGCCGGTCGGCTCGTCCGTGTGCTGCCGACGTTCGCGGCGCCTGCCGCACCGCTCCATGCCGTATACCCCGGCGGCCGTCACGTGCCGCTGCGCGTGCGGACCTTCGTCGATTTCCTGCGCGACCAGTTGCGCGAGACGTGGCGCCGCAGTGCGTGAGCGGTTGCGAACGATGCGTCGGATGACTGCGGCCGCGTGACGGCCCGTCGTTGCGAAGCGGTTTACAATCGTTCGCATCGGGCGGCGCGAGTGTTGCCCGCCGCACCGCCCCCGTTCGACAGGATGCCAACGATGCCATCAACTTCTGCGAATCCCCCGGTTCCCCGTCAGCGACGTGTGCAGTGTGCGAGCGCCGCCGGCCTTCACCACGTCGCCTATACCGAATGGGGCGACCCCGCCAATCCGCGTGCGCTGGTCTGCGTGCACGGGCTGACCCGCTCGGGGCGCGACTTCGACCGGCTTGCCGCCGCGTTGTCCGATACGTATCGCGTCGTCTGCCCCGACGTGGTCGGGCGCGGGCGTTCCGACTGGCTTGCCGATCCGCGGCTTTACGCGATCCCGCAATATGTGGCCGACATGGTCACGCTGATCGCGCGGCTCGACGTCGAGTCGGTCGACTGGTTCGGCACGTCGATGGGCGGGCTGATCGGCATGGCGCTCGCGGGGCTGCCCGGTTCGCCGCTGCGCCGGATGATCGTCAACGACGTCGGCCCGCGCATCGAGCCCGATTCGCTGACGCGCATCGGCGAATACCTCGGCGTGCAGCCGTGCTTCGCGACCGAACAGGAGGGCATCGACTATCTGACGTCGCTGTCGCTGCCGTTCGGTGCGTTGACCGACGACGAATGGCGCGAGATCAATGGGCCGTTGCTGCGCGAGCTGCCCGACGGGGGCTGGACGATGCGCTACGATCCGCGCATCGCCGAACCGTTCAAGGCGACGACGCCCGAGCTGGCCGCGCTCGGCGAGGCCGCGCTGTGGCGCGCGATCGAGACCACCGATGCGTCGCTGCTCGTCGTGCGCGGCGAGCGTTCCGACCTGCTGTCGCGCGACACGGTGGCGGAGATGGTGCGTCGCGGCCGGCACGTGACGCAGGCCGAGATCCGGGGCGCGGGCCATGCACCGGCGTTCATCGGCGTCGACCAGATTGCGCTCGCCCGCCGGTTTTTCGTCGAAGGTGGCGCATAAACGCGTCATAATATGCGGTTCGGCGGCACGCGGGCCGCGTCGTCGCCGATTCTCACCCACTCACACGACCGGAACATTCCATGGCAGTCATTCGTCACCACGTCGGAGCGCGTCTCTCCGAAACCGCGATCCACAACGGTACCGTGTATCTGGCCGGCCAGATCGCCGAAGACACCACCCAGGACATCAAGGGCCAGACGCGCGAAGTGCTCGGCCACATCGACCGGCTGCTCGCCGAAGCGAACAGCGACAAGGCTCATCTGCTGTCGGTGCAGATCTACATTTCGGATCTGGCGAACTTCGAAGGCATGAACGCCGAGTGGGACGCGTGGGTCGCGCAGGGCAATACGCCGCCGCGCGCGACCGTCGAGGCGAAGCTCGCGGATCCGGCGCTGCTCGTCGAGATCGTCGTCGTCGCCGCGCAACGGAGCTGAGCGAAGCAAAGTATTCCGATGACCGCGATACGCCAGGCCGTGCGATGACCGAGTCCGTTTCCGCTTCTTCCGTCACAGCGCCGTCGTTCGACGACGTGCTCGCGTTCGTGCGCGAGCGTGCCGGTGACGCGCGCCTGTCTTCGGGCGAACTGCTCGCCGATCACTCGGCGGGCACGGCGTCGATCATGCGCACGCTGAACGTCGACCCGCACGCAATGCAGGCGGCCGCGCTGTTCGTGCTCACACCGCACCTGAATGATCCCGAGCGGGAGCTGACCGAACGGTTCGGCGAAGAGGTCGCCC
This sequence comes from Burkholderia sp. AU33545, assembly GCF_020419685.1. Classification (NCBI taxonomy): domain Bacteria; kingdom Pseudomonadati; phylum Pseudomonadota; class Betaproteobacteria; order Burkholderiales; family Burkholderiaceae; genus Burkholderia; species Burkholderia sp. AU33545. The sequence continues at coordinate 944,991 of NZ_JAIZRQ010000001.1, forward strand.
GGCTCGTATCCGACGTGCGCAAGCTGCTGCGGCTCGGCACCGTCAGCCTGCGCGCCGCGCAGAGCATGATGCCCGATGCCGGGCGCGACGCCGCGCAAGAGCGGCGCACGCAGATCGAGGCGTTGCGCAAGATGCTGCTCGCGTTTGCGCAGGACATCCGCGTGGTGCTGATCCGGCTGGCGTCGCGGTTGCAGTCGCTGCGTTACTACGCGGCGGCGAAGATCGATCCGCCTCCCGACGTCGCGCGCGAGACGCTCGAGATCTATGCGCCGCTCGCGAACCGTCTCGGTATCTGGCAACTGAAGTGGGAGCTCGAGGACCTCGCGTTCCGCTTCGAGGATCCGGTCACCTACAAGCGCATCGCCAAGCTGCTCGACGAAAAGCGCATCGAACGCGAGGCGTACGTCGCGCAGGCGATCGAGCGGCTGCAGCACGAACTGGCGGAAGCGCACATCCCGGCCGATGTGAGCGGGCGGCCGAAGCACATCTACAGCATCTGGCGCAAGATGCGCGGCAAGGAGCTCGACTTCTCCGAGCTGTACGACGTGCGCGCGTTCCGCGTGATCGTGCCGGACATCAAGGATTGCTACGCGGTGCTCGGCATCGTGCATCACCTGTGGCAGCCGGTGCCGAAGGAATTCGACGATTACATCTCGCGTCCGAAGCCGAACGGCTACAAGTCGCTGCATACGGTCGTGATCGGCGACGACGGCCGCGCGTTCGAAGTGCAGATCCGCACGCAGGAAATGCACCGTTTCGCCGAGTACGGCGTCGCCGCGCACTGGCGCTACAAGGAAGCGGGAGCGCGCGGCTACGGCGGCCAGTTTTCGGCGAGCGACAAGTACGACGAGAAGATCGCGTGGCTGCGCCAGCTGCTCGCGTGGAAGGACGACGTCGAGGATGGTACCGAAGTGTCGGGCGACCAGGCGTGGGCGCAGTTGCGCGAGACGTCGCTCGACGACGACCACATCTACGTGCTGACGCCGCAGGCGCGCGTGATCGCGCTGCCGCAGGGCGCGACGCCGGTCGACTTCGCGTACCACCTGCACAGCGAACTCGGCCACCGTTGCCGCGGCGCGCGCGTCGACGGCGTGATGGTCCCGCTGAATACGTCGCTCGCGAACGGGCAGACGGTCGAGATCGTCGCGGTGAAGGAGGGCGGGCCGTCACGCGACTGGCTGAACCTGCAGCTCGGCTACCTGAAGAGTCCGCGTGCGCGGCAGAAGGTGCGCGCGTGGTTCAACTCGATCGAGCAGGAAGAGAACATCGCGCATGGTCGCGCGCTCGTCGAAAAGACGCTGCAGCGCGAGGGCAAGACGTCGGTCAATCTCGACAACCTCGCCGCGAAGCTCGGCTTCAAGTCGCCCGAGGAACTGTTCTCGGTCGTCGGCAAGGAAGAATTCAGCCTGCGCAACGTCGAGCATGCGCTGTCCGATGCGCCGCCGCCCGAGCATGCACCCGAGGCGCCCGCCGATTTCGAGAAGCGCAGCAGCGGGGCGAGTGTCGCGCACGGCGCGTCGACCGGCGTGCTGGTGGTTGGCGTCGATGCGCTGCTGACCCAGCTTGCGCGCTGCTGCCGTCCGGCGCCGCCCGACCCGATCAGCGGTTTCGTGACGCGCGGCAAGGGGATGTCGATTCACCGCAGTGACTGCCCGACGTTCCGGCGGATGGCCGAACGGGCGCCGGAGCGCGTGCTGCAGACAACTTGGTCGGCCGACGTGCTGGGCGGCCGTGGCGTGTCCGTCTATCCGGTCGACCTGATGATCGAGGCGAGCGACCGGCAAGGCTTGCTGCGCGATATCTCCGAAGTATTCGCGCGCGAGAAGATGAACGTGGTGGGCGTGAAGACGCAGAGCCGCCGGAATGCGGCATTCATGCAGTTCACGGTCGAGGTGTCGAATTCCGCGCAGGTGCAGCGTGCGTGCACGCTGCTCGGCGAAGTGCCGGGCGTGGTGCGGGCGGGGCGCAAGACGTGATGCCCTCGTAAATGGGGTTGAAGCGCGATCATTTTGCTGCGACCGCATAAAAGCACTTGCCAAGTGAACGATAGCCCCATATAATCTTAGCTTCTTTAGGCTCGTAGCTCAGCTGGTTAGAGCACCACCTTGACATGGTGGGGGTCGTTGGTTCGAGTCCAATCGAGCCTACCAACGAATTGAGAATGCCCGGTTTTCGGGTGTTCGATGCAGTAAATAACTCAACGCGAACAAGGCGAATACGGTTATGACACCGCGAACGTTGACCGAAACCTTTTCGGAGCGACGCTAGTCGAGGAACGTTTTCGCCCTTTCAGTTTGAGTGAAGTATCGAATGCGGCCCCTCGAAAGCGGGGCCGCATTTTTTTTGTCGCGAAATTTTCGCGCGTGACTTTGATATCGCGTGCTTGGTTTGCCGCCCACTGTCGGCATCACGGAGATTGCTATGGTTTCGATACGCTTGCCTGACGGCTCAGTTCGACAATACGAGCATCCGGTGACAGTTGCCGAGGTTGCGGCCTCGATCGGTCCCGGCCTTGCGAAGGCTGCGCTTGGTGGCAAGCTCGACGGCGAGCTGGTCGATACGTCCACGGTCATCGATCGCGATGCATCGCTCGCAATCGTCACGGACAAGGATGCCGACGGTCTCGACATCATCCGTCACTCGACCGCGCATTTGCTTGCCTACGCGGTGAAGGACCTGTATCCGGATGCGCAGGTGACGATCGGCCCGGTGATCGACAACGGCTTCTACTACGACTTCTCGTATAACCGCCCGTTTACGCCCGAAGATCTGGAAAAGATCGAAAAGCGCATGCAGGAGCTCGCGAAGAAGGATGAGCCGGTGACGCGCCGCGTCGTGTCGCGCGACGAGGCGGCCGGTTATTTCCGCAGCCTCGGCGAGAAGTACAAGGCCGAGATCATCGAATCGATTCCGCAAAGCGACGAAATCAAGCTGTACTCGCACGGCGGCTTCACGGACCTCTGCCGTGGTCCGCACGTGCCGTCGACCGGCAAGCTGAAGGTCTTCAAGCTGATGAAGGTCGCGGGCGCGTACTGGCGCGGCGACTCGAAGAACGAGCAGCTGCAGCGCATCTACGGCACGGCCTGGACGAAGAAGGAAGACCAGGATCAATACCTGCACATGCTCGAGGAAGCGGAAAAGCGCGACCACCGCAAGCTCGGCAAGCAGCTCGACCTGTTCCACATGCAGGAAGAGTCGCCGGGCATGGTGTTCTGGCATCCGAAGGGCTGGGCGCTGTGGCAGCAGGTCGAGCAGTACATGCGCCGCCGCGTGAACGAAGCCGGCTACCTCGAGATCAAGACGCCGATGATCATGGACCGCTCGCTGTGGGAAGCGTCGGGCCACTGGCAGAACTACCGCGAGAACATGTTCACGACGGAGTCGGAGAAGCGCGACTACGCGATCAAGCCGATGAACTGCCCGGGTCACGTCCAGGTGTTCAAGCACGGTCTGCGCTCGTACCGCGATCTGCCGCTGCGTTACGCGGAATTCGGTTCGTGCCATCGCAACGAGGCATCGGGCGCGCTGCATGGCCTGATGCGCGTGCGCGGCTTCGTGCAGGACGATGCGCACATCTTCTGTACGGAAGACCAGTTCATCTCGGAATCGATCGCGTTCAACACGCTGGCAATGAGCGTGTACAAGGACTTCGGTTTCGATCACATCGACATCAAGCTGTCGCTGCGCCCGGACCAGCGTGCGGGCACGGACGAGACGTGGGATCGTGCCGAGCAGGGCCTGCGCGACGCGCTGACGGCCTGCGGCCTCACGTGGGAAGAACTGCCGGGTGAAGGCGCTTTCTACGGCCCGAAGATCGAGTACCACATCAAGGATGCGCTCGGCCGCTCGTGGCAGTGCGGCACGCTGCAGCTCGACATGGTGCTGCCGGAGCGCCTCGGCGCCGAGTATGTCGCGGATGACAGCAGCCGCCGCCGTCCGGTGATGCTGCACCGTGCGATCGTCGGTTCGATGGAGCGTTTCCTCGGCATTTTGATCGAGCACCACGCTGGTGCGATGCCGGCCTGGCTCGCGCCGTTCCAGGCAGTTGTGCTCAATATTGCCGAAAGTCAGGCAGAATATGCGCAGTCTCTGGCCCAATCGTTGCAAAAACAAGGGGTTAGAGTGACGGCCGATTTGCGCAATGAGAAGATTAGCTATAAAATACGCGAGCACACGCTGGAAAAGGTGCCTTATCTCCTCGTCGTGGGGGATAAGGAGCGTGATGCGCAAACGGTAGCCGTGCGTGCCCGTGGCGGCGTCGATCTTGGCGTAATGCCGGTCGAAGCCTTCGTTGAGCGTCTGCAGGAAGACCTGCGCTCGTTCAAGTAACCGCCCTGGCAGCGCGGCTCGTTTTTTTAATTTTTAGAGGAAACGTAACATCGCTACTGATAAGTCGTCGCATCGCATCAACGGTGAAATCACTGCGCCGGAAGTGCGTCTGGTCGGGATCGAGAACGAACCGCTCGGTATCGTAAAACTCGCTGATGCTTTCCGTAAATCGGAAGAACTGGATGTTGACCTGGTGGAAATCGCGCCGCAAGCGGTTCCCCCGGTTTGCCGTCTGATGGATTACGGCAAGTTCAAGTACCAGGAATCGAAGAAGCAGCACGAAGCGAAGCTGAAGCAGAAGGTCATCCAGGTCAAGGAAGTCAAGTTCCGCCCGGGTACCGATGACGGGGATTACAACGTCAAGCTCCGCAATCTCGTGCGCTTCCTCGAAGAAGGCGACAAGACGAAGATCACGTTGCGTTTCCGCGGCCGCGAAATGGCTCACCAGGAAATCGGTATGCGGATGCTTGAGCGTCTGCGCACGGATCTCGAGGAAGTCGGCCAGGTCGAGCAGATGCCGAAGATGGAAGGGCGCCAGATGATCATGGTGCTTTCGCCGAAGAAAAAGAAGTAACGGGCCCGCGCGCATGCCGCGCAGGTTCGAGAGTGGTTCGGTGCGTCGCCCGGTCAGGGCGGCGCGCCAACAATGACGGCAACTGCGCAAGCGGTTTGCCGTACACAAGTGGACTGGGTTTCGAAGGGCGGGTCAAGGGCGCAAGCCAACCGCACACCCATCGCCATCAAATAAACTGGAGTTGTTCGTCATGCCTAAGATGAAGACCAAGAAGAGTGCTGCAAAGCGCTTCGTGGTGCGTCCGGGCGGTACCGTCAAGCGCGGTCAAGCCTTCAAGCGTCACATCCTGACCAAGAAAACCACGAAGAACAAGCGTCACCTGCGCGGCGCAACGGCAGTTCATGATTCCGATCTGAACTCCGTCCGTGCAATGCTGCCGTTCGCGTAACCCCTCAACTGATACTCCAAGGAGAGAAACATGCCTCGAGTCAAACGTGGGGTAACCGCACGGGCCCGCCACAAGAAGATCATCAACCTGGCCAAGGGTTATCGCGGCCGTCGCAATAACGTCTACCGCATCGCCAAGCAGGCGGTGATGCGCGCTGGTCAGTACGCGTACCGCGATCGCCGCAACAAGAAGCGTGTGTTCCGCGCACTGTGGATCACGCGTATCAACGCGGCAGTTCGCCAGCACGACATGACCTACAGCGTGTTCATCAACGGCCTGAAGAAGGCGTCGATCGAACTCGACCGTAAGGTCCTGGCCGACATGGCGGTGTTCGACAAGGCTGCTTTTGCTGCGATCGTCAAGCAGGTGAAAGCCGCCGTTGCAGCCTAATTGCGAAATTAGCACTGCGTGGTTAGTTGCAGCGATGTTCCGGTAGTCTCGGCCGCTGCAGCGAAAACGGGGCTCTTCCGAGCCCCTTTTTTGTTTGGATGGGCGATTTCGCTCGCCAAGACCGAATGACGTTGGAAATGATGGGATCTATGGATCTGGACCAGATTGTCGCCGACGCGCAGCAGTCCTTCGAACAGGCTGCCGACATCACCACGCTCGAAAACGAGAAAGCACGATTTCTCGGCAAGTCGGGTGCGCTGACCGAGTTGCTCAAGGGCCTCGGCAAGCTCGATCCCGAATCACGCAAGACCGAAGGCGCACGCATCAACGTCGCGAAGCAGCAGGTGGAAGCCGCGCTGACCGCACGTCGTCAGGCGCTCGCCGATGCGCTGCTGAACCAGCGCCTCGCCGCCGAGGCGATCGACGTCACGCTGCCGGGCCGCGGCGCCGGTGCAGGTAGTCTGCACCCCGTGATGCGCACGTGGGAGCGCGTCGAACAGATTTTCCGCTCGATCGGCTTCGACGTGGCCGACGGTCCCGAAATCGAGACCGACTGGTACAACTTCACGTCGTTGAACAGCCCGGAGAACCATCCGGCGCGTTCGATGCAGGACACCTTCTACGTCGAAGGCAAGGACGCCGACGGCCGCCAGCTGCTGCTGCGCACGCACACGAGCCCGATGCAGGTGCGTTATGCGCGCATGAACCGCCCGCCGATCAAGGTGATCGCACCGGGCCGCACGTATCGCGTCGATAGCGATGCGACCCACTCGCCTATGTTCAATCAGGTCGAGGGGCTGTGGATCGACGAAAACATCAGCTTCGCCGACCTCAAGGGCGTCTATACCGACTTCCTGAAGAAATTCTTCGAGCGCGACGACATCCTCGTGCGCTTCCGTCCGTCGTATTTCCCGTTCACGGAACCGTCGGCCGAGATCGACATGATGTTCGAGCACGGCAAGAACGCCGGCAAATGGCTCGAGATCTCGGGCTCGGGGCAGGTGCATCCGACCGTGATCCGCAACATGGGCCTCGATCCCGAGCGCTACATCGGCTTTGCGTTCGGCAGCGGCCTCGAGCGCCTGACGATGCTGCGCTACGGCGTGCAGGATCTCCGGCTGTTCTTCGAGAACGACCTGCGTTTCCTGCGCCAGTTCGCATAACGCACGCGCCGCGCCGACATGTGCCCGCGCATGCCCCGCCGGACGTTTCCGACGGGGGCCGGGCACCGATCTAACCTGTTTCGAACGTAGACATCCATGCAATTCCCTGAATCCTGGTTGAGAACCTTTGTCGACCCGCAGCTGACGACCGACGAACTGTCGCACGCGCTGACGATGGCGGGGCTCGAAGTCGAATCGCTGAGCAAGGCTGCGCCGCCGACGTCGAAGATCGTCGTCGGCCGCGTGCTCGAAGTCGTCAAGCATCCGGATGCGGACAAGCTCAATGTCTGCCAGGTCGACGCCGGCACCGGCGCGACGCTGAATATCGTGTGCGGCGCACCGAACGTGGCGCCCGGCATCAAGGTGCCGGTCGCGCTGGTCGGCGCGGAACTGCCGCCGGCGGAAGAGGGCGGCAAACCGTTCGCGATCAAGCTGTCGAAGCTGCGCGGCGTGGAGAGCCAGGGGATGCTGTGCTCGGCGCGTGAGCTGAAGTTGTCCGAGGACCACAGCGGCCTGCTGATCCTGCCGGAAGACACGCCGGTCGGTCAGGACATCCGCGACACGCTCAATCTCGACGACACGATCTTCGAAATCAAGCTGACGCCGAACAAGGCCGACTGCCTGTCAGTGTTCGGCATCGCGCGCGAGACGGCCGCGATCACCGGCGCGCCGCTGACGCCGGTCGACATCCGTCCGGTGCGCGTCGAGCTCGATGAGACGCTGCCCGTGCGCATCACCGCCCCCGATCTGTGCGGCCGATTCTCGGGTCGCGTGATCCGCGGCGTGAACGCGCATGCGAAGACGCCGCAATGGATGGTCGAGCGCCTCGAGCGTTCGGGCCAGCGCAGCGTGTCGGCGCTTGTCGACATCTCGAACTATGTGATGTTCGAGCTCGGCCGTCCGTCGCACGTGTTCGACCTGGACAAGATCCACGGTGGCATCGAGGTTCGCTGGGGCAAGCGCGGCGAGTCGCTGAAGCTGCTGAACGGCAACACGGTCGAACTCGACGAAACGGTCGGTGTGATTGCGGACGACCGTCAGGTCGAAAGCCTCGCGGGCATCATGGGCGGCGACAGCACGGCCGTCACGCTCGACACGACCAACATCTACCTGGAGGCCGCGTTCTGGTGGCCGGACAGCATCCGTGGCCGCGCGCGCAAGTACAACTTCTCGACCGATGCGGCCCATCGCTTCGAGCGCGGCGTCGACTACGCGACGACCGTCGAGCACGTCGAGCGCATCACGCAGCTGATTCTCGAGATCTGCGGCGGCAAGGCCGGCCCGGTCGACGACCAGGCAGTGAACCTGCCGCAGCGCGCGCCGGTGAAGATGCGTGTGTCGCGCGCGAACCGCATCATCGGCGTGAAGATCGACGCCGACGAGATCGCGAACATCTTCACGCGCCTGCGCCTGCCGTTCGAGCGTGACGACGACGCATTCCTGGTCACGCCGCCGTCGCACCGCTTCGACATCGAGATCGAGGAAGACCTGATCGAGGAAGTGGCGCGCATCTACGGCTTCGAGAAGATCCCGGCCCGTCCGCCGGTCGCGACGAGCGAGATGCGCGCGACCAACGAGACGCGACGTTCGATCCACGATATCCGTCACGCGCTCGCGGCGCGCGACTATGCCGAAACGGTCAACTTCAGCTTCGTCGATGCGGAGTGGGAGCACGACTTCGCCGGCAACGACACTCCGATCCGCCTGCTGAACCCGATCGCGAGCCAGCTGTCGGTGATGCGTACGACGCTGTTCGGCAGCCTGATTTCGGTGCTGCGCCACAACCTGAACCGTCGCGCGGATCGCGTTCGCGTGTTCGAGACGGGCCGCGTGTTTCTCGCCGATCCGTCGGTGAAGGCCGGCGAACTGACCGTCGAAGGCTACACGCAGCCGAAGCGTGTCGGCGCGCTCGCGTACGGCCCGGCGGTCGACGAACAGTGGGGTGTCGCGACCCGCGCAGTCGATTTCTTCGACGTGAAGGGCGATCTCGAGGCGCTGCTCGCGCCGGCCACCGCGCGCTTCGTGAAGGCCGAGCATCCGGCCCTCCATCCGGGCCGCAGCGCGCGCATCGAGGTCGATGGCCGCGCGGTCGGCTGGATCGGCGAGCTCCATCCGCGCCTGATGCAGAAGTACGAGCTGCCGCACGCGCCGGTGATGTTCGAAATCGATGCGGATGCGCTGATCGCACGTGCGCTGCCGGCACCGACCGACGTGTCGAAATTCCCGCCGGTGCGGCGCGATATCGCGGTCGTGGTCGATCAGGCGGTCGAGGTTCAGGCGCTTTTCGACGAAATGAAGAAGGCGTTGGCCGAAGACGCCTGCCGATTCGTTCAGAAGGTTGTACTCTTCGACGAATTTCGTGCAAAATCAAATACTTCCGGTGGCCTCGCCGCGCACGAGAAGAGCCTTGCCTTCCGCGTGACGCTGCAGGACGCGGCTGGCACGCTACAGGACGAGGTCGTCGATCAGGCGATCCAGACGCTGGTCGAGCGGATGGCTCGTGCTGGTGCCCGCCTGCGCGGCTAGGGAGACGGGCCGCCCCCTCGCGGGCGGCTCTTCCCCATCGTAAGTTTTGGTTTAACGCGCTGTATGGCAGATATGAACGACATGACCTCGAGTGAATTCGAAGCCCTCCTGACGGCGCAACGCAGTGCCATGAACCGCGACGCTTCGGCGCCGGCGTCCACCGAGACGCCGACGCTGACGAAAGCGGAACTGGCAGAGCTGCTGTTCGACAGCGTCGGCCTGAACAAGCGTGAAGCGAAGGACATGGTCGAGGCGTTTTTCGAAGTGATCCGCGACGCGCTCGAAAACGGCGAAAGCGTCAAGCTGTCGGGGTTCGGCAACTTCCAGCTGCGCGACAAGCCGCAGCGTCCGGGCCGCAATCCGAAGACGGGCGAGGCGATTCCGATCGCGGCCCGCCGGGTGGTAACCTTCCACGCGAGCCAGAAGCTGAAGGCGCTGGTCGAAAACGGCGCGGAGTAACACCCGCGCGCTGACGTCTCCGCGCGGCCGCCGCGCACCCTTTACCGACGGTTAACCGACGATGACCACTACGGTTGAGAAAGTCGTCTTGCCTCCGATTCCCGCGAAGCGCTACTTCACGATCGGTGAAGTCAGCGAATTGTGCGGGGTCAAGCCGCATGTGCTGCGTTACTGGGAACAGGAATTCACTCAGCTTCGGCCGGTGAAGCGGCGTGGCAATCGTCGGTATTACCAGCATCATGAAGTGCTGCTGATCCGGCGGATTCGTGAGTTGCTGTACGAACAGGGGTTCACGATCAACGGGGCACGCAACCGGCTCGATTCACCGAGCGGCGAGCGCGCTGCTGCCGGCGCACCGGTCGAGCCCGACGTGCTGGCCGCCGATGCGCGTGCATCGGGCAAGCCGGGGGCGACGGTCGACGTGATCGCGCTGCGGCAGGCGCTCCTCGACGTGATCGACGGACTGAAGCACGACTGAGCACAACGCTCGGATCAAAATGAAGCCCGGTGTGCGAAGCGCCACCGGGCTTTTTTCATGCACGCGGGCCCGCCCGGATCAGCGCGACGCGAGCGGATTTGGCTTGCCCATGTCGACGACCAGCGTGCCGTCCGGCAGCATCCGCACCGAGCCTTGCGCGACCTGGCTGCGGTAGCCGTACAGGTCGAAGCGCATCGGGCCTGCCTCGGCCGAGTTCCGGATCAGCGCGCGCACGTTCAGTTCCAGCACGTTGAACATCTTCATGTCTCCGCCTTCCATCCACATGTAGCTCGGTGCGTCGATCTGCGGCCGCTTCGGCGCGGGCGTGTCGGCAACCCGCCGGAACGTCAGGCGCAATCCGTCGCGTTCGACGGTGGCCTGGCCGAGCTTGCCGTTCAGCACGGGAGGCGGAAAGACGGTGTACTGGTCGAGCACGAGCGTGTCGCCGCGCAGTTCCGCGCCGCGGCGCTGCAGCGGCGTCAGCGACGCGAGCTCGATGCCGAGCGAGCGCAGCAGCTTCGCCTGCGGGATGCCGAGCACCGACACCTGCGACGGCCGGAACGCGAGGTGCCGGTCGTCGAGCACCGAAAGCGAGCCCTTCATGTCGGTCGGAAGCCACACGCCGGGCACGTGATTCCAGAGCTTGATGCCGCCCTGGACGCGCAGGTCCTGGCCATCCGCGCTCAACTGCAGGTCGTTCAGCGAGCGCGGCGAGTAGTCGAGCAGGTAGTTGTTGAAGAGCGCCGACATCGCCTTCCACGATTCGACGACCGTCCCGCCGAGAATGCGGATGTCGTACTGGTTCGGATCGTCGAGGTCGACCGGTTCGCCCGGCCGTTTCGCGATGAGCTGGACGTCGAGATCCTCGACGTGGAAGCCGATGTCGCCGGACAGGTTGAAGTCGACATTGTGCAGATGGATCGTCGGATTGCGGTTCGACACGTGCCGTTCGTTGAACGGGATGGCCGACGAGCGCCGCATCGCAACTTTCTGCATGCCGGGCTGCGTCGTGCCGGCCGCGAGTGCAAACGCTTCCCAGTGCTGGCGCGAGTCGTGCAGCGCAGTCTGCTGCGCGGCGAGGAAGCTGTCGTTCAGGCGGGCGGCCGTGCTGCCGAGCGCAGCGCCGCTCGCGGGGCCCGCGTACGACGGCATCCGGATCGCCATCGCGCCGCTTTCGTCGAAATTGAAATAGCCGGCCGATACCTGATCGCGATAGTGATACAGGTCGAACACGAAATTCTGGTCACGCTTCGTCGGATCGACAGGGCTGATCAGGATGTCCGCGTTCATCGGCATCGAGCGCATGAACTTCACGTCGCCGCCGCGGATGTACATCGCCTGTTGCGGCGCGTTCGCGGGCAGCGCGAAGCCGGCGTGCGAGCCGTCGTCGAGCTTCAGGTCGAGGCCGGCCGGCGTCACGCGCAGCGCGGTGATCCTGATCTTCAGCCGCGGCGGCGGCATCAACTTGTCGACCGACATCACGAGGTCGTCGCCGGCGAGCCGTGCGATCGGGGTCTCGATCTTCAACAGATCAGCCATCTTCACGTTGGCCGCACGCATCACCGGCTGCGCGTTGATGCCCGACACGCGCACGCCGGTCGGGTGGAATACGAGCTGGCTGCCGTCGCGAATCGTGAGCGTGCCGGTCAGCGAGAACGGCACCCAGCCGTCGCGCTGCATCTCGCCCTGCAGATGGATCACGCCATCGCCTGCCGATACGGCGAGGTTGCGCAGCGGCGCGTTGCGGTAACCGAAGATGTACGTGTTGAAGAGGGCGGTTAGCTTCGCGTTGTCGAGCGTGACCGTGCCTTCGTGCACTTCGATCTCGAAACTCGTCGGATCGTCAAACACGATCGGTGCGCCGGCCTGCGTCGGCACGAGTGTCGCGGACAGTTGATGGATGAAGAAGCCAAGGTTGTTGACGATACGGAAATCGACATCGCGCAGGAATGTCATCGCGCCGTTCTGGCCCGAGTCGCGCAGCGTGAACGGGCGCGGCTGCGTGAGGCTGAGCGACGCGAGCGACGGCACCGTGCGGGCGATCTGCTGTTCGCGGGCGAGGCGTTCGGCCTTGGTGCGCTCGATCTTCGTCGCCGAGACCGACGCGGTCCCGTCGCGCTGCGCGCCCGGTTCCGCGCAGCCGGCGCAGAGCAGCGCGAGCGCAAGCGCGCCGCAGCCGAGCGCACGAGAGGTACCAAGTGAAACCGACGCGGCCGCGCGTCGCGGGCCGCTCATCCAGTCGAAAAATGCCAAAGGCGTGCGATGGCCGCGCCGGACCGCATTCCGCATCGTCTGTCTCCATGTCTTGTCGTGCTCGGCGAGGGCGCGCGGCCGATGCGCGGCGCGGACGTCGATGCCGTGCAGTGTGGCATAGCGTGCTAGAGCGGCGTAACCAAACAGCGGGCGTCCGGGCAGGACCGGCCGGCGCGCGACGGGACAATGGATTCGCGGCGGCGGGGCGGAAAAATAAAACGGTCGTTTGGTTTTGCGGTCGAAGCGGGCGGCGTGCGTTGCGCCAGATCGGCAAACCCGGCGTCTGCGTTGGCTGACGTGGGGTTACATGCCGGATGAAGGCGGTGTCCGATCCGGGGTGCAGACGGCGGGCGGGGGCGACGGACGCACCAGCGCTATCGCCGCCTGCGGACCGATCAGACCAGCATGCTCTGCCGGATTGCATTCTGCGTCGTCTGGTCCAGCTGCAGACCGTTATCGATGTACGACGCCATCGAGCCGTATGACGCGACGACCTGATCGAATGCCGCCTGCATATAGGCGGCTTGCGCGCCCTGCAGCGCGGCCATCATGTCGGCCGCATCCTGCCCGCCGCTCTTGCGCGCCTGTGCGACATAGGCGGCGATTTCCGACGCGCTGTAGATGTTGGTCAGCAGATAGTCGGCGAGGATCGTCTGCCGTGGGACACCGAGAATCGTGTGCAGAATGGCCGTCGCCCAGCCGGTGCGATCCTTGCCGGCCGTGCAGTGGAAGACCAGGTTGCCGCCGGACGCGGCAAAGCCGGCGAATAGCGTGTGGAAACTCGTCCGTGCCGTTTCCGACGTCACGAACGCCCGATACATGCTTTGCATGAAGGCCGTGGCAGTCGCGCCATCGGTCGGAAGCGGACCAATACTGGCGGCGCCGAGCACGTTGAGGTTCTGCCAGGTGGCGCCGGCCAATGGCACATCCGGCTGCGCGTGGATCTCCGCGGTCGTGCGCAGGTCGCACACGTGCCTGATGCCGAGCGTATCGACCGTTGCGAGGTCGGCCGCGGACAGCGTAAGCGCGGACGATCGGTAGATCACGCCTTTCTTCATCGCTGACCCACTCGCGGTGGCATAGCCCGTTCCGTCCGGTCCCCCGGTGTCGCGAAAGTTCGCTGCCGAAGCGAGCCTGGGCGTCGTGACGGGGGCGACCGCGATCGAGTCGCCGCCGCACGCGGACAGAAGATACGCGTCTCCCAGCATGATGCCGATCGTGCCGGCACCCAGCCGGAGAAAGTGTCGACGGGAAATGTCGTTTTTCTGAGTCATTCACTGGCCTTTGTCTGAGACGGTGACGGGGCGTCGCGACCGCCGTTGCGATCGAAACCGCCGCCGGCGTGCCGCGCAGCGCGGCAAAGCGGAGATGTGCCATATCGATCGGCATGCAGTCGGACGATGTGCCGTGCGCGTTGATCTCGCGCCGGGCAAGCGCACGGTAGCGATCCGCGACGAATCGGCCATCGTCCTTTTCGATTAAGGCGCGACACAGGTTGCCCGTGCGAATCGCGCAACTTGCCGCACGTGCGACGGCGGCGGCGCGGTAAGATCGGCATCAGTGGCTGGATGGATCACAAAGCATGGTGGCCGACACGGGGGAGGCGTCATGGATCTGAAGGAGCTCGACGTACTGGGAGCGGATGTAGGCGATCACTGGTACTACGCGTCGAAGGCGAGCGCGATTCGTCGGTTTCTGGGCACGTCGGACGCGAACCGCATACTCGACGTCGGTGCCGGCTCGGGCTTCTTTTCGAAGCATTTGCTCGAGCGCACGCAGGCGACGGAAGCATGGTGTGTCGATACGAGCTATGCCGACGATACCGACGGGGAGGCGGCCGGCAAGCCCGTCCATTTTCGCCGTGCCGTCGATCGATTCGATGCCGATCTGGTGTTGCTGATGGATGTCCTTGAGCACGTCGACGACGATGTCGGGTTGCTTGCCCGCTACGTGGCGGGGGCGCCGAAGGGCAGCCGGTTCCTGATCACGGTTCCCGCGTTTCAGTTCCTGTGGAGCGCGCATGACGATTTTCTCGAGCACAAGCGCAGGTATACGCTCGCCGGTCTCGAAGACGTCGCGCGTCGTGCGGGGCTGGAGGTCGAGCGCGGCGCGTATTATTTCGGCCTCACGTTCCCGCTCGCGGCGGCATTGCGACTGAGCGAGCGGGCGCGTCGACAACCGCGCGAACCGGCGTCGCAGTTGCGCCGGCACCATCCGGTCGTCAACGGTTTGCTCAAGCTGATCTGCCGAGCCGAGCTACCGATGTTCCGGTTCAACCGGGTGGCGGGCCTCACGGTCATCTGTGTCGCGCGTCGACGGTAAGCATGCGGCGGATCGCATGGCCGGAGCGTGACGAGCGGGATGCACGTTGCCGCCCGTATCGAAGCCGTCTTGTCCCGTTTGATCATGTCGCAAAAAATTTCACGGGAACATGCACAAAATGCATGCGACCCGTTCTAAACTGGCCAACTGTCTGTTATAATTTTTTTCTTTCGGGGCGTAGCGCAGCCTGGTAGCGTACCTGCATGGGGTGCAGGTGGTCGGAGGTTCAAATCCTCTCGCCCCGACCAGGAATCAAGGCCTGGAAGGCTTGTCAGTAAAGGGTTTCCTTATCTGGCGTAGCTTTCCAGGCCTTTCCTTTTTCCGGGTGTGTCAGTTTGGTGTGTCAATTCCGCCGTGCAACAATGCGGAGATGGCTGACTTGGCAACCCTTCCCACTGGCGTCTATTTGCGCCGTGGCTCGTCCGTGTTCCGCCTCCGGATCGGCGTGCCCAAAGACCTGCAACAACACTTCCGCAATTCCAAGACCGGCAAGCCAAAGGCCGATGCGTTCCGGGCGAGTCTCAGGACAAGCGATCGAGCCGAGGCCAGCACGAGGGCGCACGAGATCATCGCGGAATGGCAACGGGGATTTGAGGCCCTCAGGGCTAAGGACAAGCCCGCTCCGGTCGTGACGCTTAAGGGCGTGCGGGTCGAATGCACACTCAACGGGATGGTATTCGACGGGCAGGCAACCGACGCTATCGCCAAGGCAACCCGTGACGCCATCTTGGCATTCATGGCCGCCCAGGGCGAGGCGGACTACCTAAACCGGCGCGAGATGCAGGCACGCGGGATTGCCGTCGCGAAGGCAGAAGGGAAGTACAAGGGCCGCAAGCAGGCTGTGGATTATGCCGAGGTGCGGGCGTATCACGCGGAACAAGGGGGCTCCGTGCGAGCCCTGGCGGAACACTTTGGCGTAGGGGTCGCCACGATCTCCCGCGCCCTGAAAGCAGAACAGCAGTAACGATCCAACCTAACCACAGAAAACCAATCGTGCTGAACCAGACCATTCCCGCAAACGTCGTGCCTGAGCCGCGCAGCGAACACCGCTGCGATCTCCCTGCGTCGTGAAGGAATCCCGGCCCGTCGCGGCGTCATGCGGGCTCATGGGGCCGCTGTACTGAACGAACCGGCGGCAATATGTCGGGCGGGCGTCACCCGGTGACACCCGAGGCCCTGGATCGGCTCCATGACGTCCGGGTTGACCTGATGGTGGGGCTGCACACCGCGTAAGGAAATCCGACAAGACAACCCCAGGGCTCGCCGTCAGACGGACTCTTTTCGTTTGTACCGCCGTCCAATCAACTCAGCACACGGTAGAGAGCCCAAACCGCGCTCGCATTTGTACGTGCGTGCATCTGTTTTTTTTTGTTTCGCCTGGGAGCGTGCGGGCTTCGCCTTCGCTTCGCATGCTGCCCGGATCAAGCAAGCGGGCGGGCGCTGTCCGCCGTATACCTCCCGCACGAATCCAGGGCTGTCACCGGTTTACCACGAACTCGCCTAGACCAACCCACGCGGACGGAGCAGTAGCGGCATGGCGGGGCCGTAATCGCGTCTACCGTATACAGGAGGCCGAGGTCTCACCCGTTATTTTCGGGAAGTCCTAGGGCGCGGAATAACTCCGCACAGGTTGAGTCTCTGGGCCACCTACGCCTCTGTAAGACTTTAAGAGATAGGCTTAGGCCGCCTAGGCTGCATGGCTTCTCTTTTGTTTGTCGCTGCTGCTGCTTCCCCAATCTAAACCAAGAGACTCCTGGCATCTCAGCCCCGAACATGAGCCCCCGTGCACTGTATACCGCACGTAAGCCGTGTTACGGAATCTATGCTTATTGCGCGGAGCACGGGGGATCTGTGTGAGCCCTTGCGAATCATTTCGCTATGGGGCGCCACGATCTCCCGTGCTCTTAATGAGGATCCTACAAAGACAATGAACTTACCGACTCCCAGAGCGGGTCTTCAGAAAGGGTGAGTTCAGCCTTGATTCGACTCATGCGCTCGGTGTGACGGCGAACGGGCTTATAGACCCAGCCGTCATCTCCCTTATTTCGTTCGATGGTTTGCTCCCGCAAAAGCAGTTTCAGAATCGCCTCAACCAATTTAGGGCTGTATTTTTGCCCGTATCCGCCCTTGAGCAGACTCGCTTCCTCGCGACCGGCGCCCGATTGAAAGAAGATTTTATGAATTATCGACAGAAATAGTTTCTGCGAAGCGCTCAGAGAGCTTTCCTTTATTCTGGCGGAATTCGACAGCCGTTCGAATTCAATGACATCTGTATTCTTGATCCATGCTGGCAACCCGGCTTGCGTAGTCACGCCTCTGACAACGGCAAAAAGAGAGTCATCAATATAAAATCCATCTGATTCGTCTATCGGCGTATCTTGAATCATAATAAGGCCAATCACCGATTGCTTGATTGATAAGTTGGCAATTTTTCTTGAGCTAAGGTTGAGAATCGGAATTTCGGAGCCAGAAAGCTGCAAAGACTTGAAATCGAGTCGCTCGTCGCCGAACAGTGAGAGCGCTGAAATAATTTCGCCAAGTCGCTTGGTATTTGCGGTGTTTCCATACTTTCTGAGATAAGCGAAGCATAGCGTATCAAGGTCAAAATTCCTGAATGTTGATGCCGCATAAATTATCCCAAGCGATCTTAGTGACTGCTTCCATTGATTTCCGGTATTTTCCGGCGTCATTGAGATTACGTCGGTAATGAGTCGTTCTGCACGCAAAATGTCAATTACATCGTAATCGACAAATTGCCGGTCTGGAGATTCCGGCTCGATGCGTCCAAGTGTACACATGCGCGCCAATAGCTGCCGTCCGGTTTGGTCCGGAGCAGTTCCTACCGCGCGCTCGTATGCCTCATCAATATTTCGCGGGGAAAGTCGCCCAAGGAATGTGTCTGAATAACGAGCCTTTGATGCCAATTCATATAGAATGAACCGAATGGTTTGGGGGCCAATCGACTCACCCACACCTTTAGACTCGCGTACGCAAACTGCGTTAAGAAATGCTCCCCAAAACTCAAATTGTCCATGTTCTTTTTTAAGGATTCGGGTGACATCATCCTTATCAAGCTCTACAAGCACTTGGAAGACCAATGGCTTTCGAGGTAGCCATGTTGGAAGCGGTGCGTCGATTCCCAGATCCTTGAAATATTTCTCGCCCTCGGAGTGCGTGAATGTATCGGGAACCTTGATGACGCTGGTATCGTCCCTTGCTCCGAGTAGGCCCAATGATCGCAGCATTTCATCATCACTATCGAAGAAATGCGATCTACCTGTCACAAGAACGCCGGCCTTTGATCTTTGAATAAGGTCCCTGACGCCTCTCACGGCATGACGACGCAGCGCAATGCGATCATCGACTCGAATGTCGTGGCTCTGAGCGCCAATTTCGTCAAAACCGTCAAGAAGAAGAATAAGTGCGCCGGAGTTTAGGAGTCTGACGAAATTGTCTATCGAACTGGAGAGGCCAATATTGCCAAGATGGCCTGCGAGTACCTCCAGTGCGTTGGAGCTACTCCAATGATCGCGCAGATTTATGGCAATAGGAAAAGCTCCAGCATCACGAATTTTTGAGCTTAGCTGGTTGTATACTTCTCGGACACAACGACTCTTGCCCGTACCGAAATCTCCAGTGAGGGCAATCTTTGTGCCGCGCAAAAGTTTTGTGACTAAATCGGAAATGGCATGAGAGCCGTCGCCATTGGCATCTTCGTATCTGATGGGAACGAAGTTTCGGGTATCGTTTGCGCCTGTCTTTGAATCAACGGCGCTCCCAAATGGGAAGTTAACTCGGAGTGCATGATATGCCGGAAAGTCAAAGAACGACTGCTCAAATTCCTGTGACGAGCAGACTGTTATGTGGGCAGTTTTACCAGCCTCAGTCATGCTCAAAGTCGGCTCCTCGTCTAAGACAACATATCCGCGACAAATTACCCCCTGGGTAGCCAAATTTATTTTTGTGGGGATTATTTTATTCAGATCATTTCTGACTTTTTCTAAAGTCCGTTCTTTTGTTATTTCAATAAGAATTATTTCGTCGGCGGATACGCGTACCACGCCGTCGAAATCGACCCCATTCAGATGTTCCGGATTGCATGAGGCGTTCCAGCGAAGCCTTGCTATACCGCGTACATGATCCTCGAGATTTTTCCAGTTGGCGGCCATATTTTGTGAATTCCCCGTGTTTCACGACAGATTTGTTGGTAGCGTTACACGTAAACGTATCAATGCATCGTACCGTTTTGCGCAAACTGCTTTTCGGCTAGTATGGCATGATTGATGCTGCCCCGTAAATTGGACAGGCGGTGAAGGCCTCGCGTGGCAGAGCATGTGTCCCGCATACGGACCGCGAGCACCTGTTGCGGTTTCTGGATCGCTCAGTGGAAGTCCCCCTGACTGGTTCGCACGAGAGCGCCCGCGTAGCAATCTGGGACTTTCAGTGGCTCTGTTACGTAAGGCGCATTAACCGCCGCTGATGGGCCCGAAGCGAACGGAGGGCAATCCGAGCGCCCATGCATCGCGGATTCCACTTTCGGAACCGGGAGCATGGCTAAAACTACAGCGTTGGGGCGCTGCTCCTGGGCCTGAAGCAAGGGGCGGCTGCTATGAATGGGCTACTCGTATTCCTTCATGTTGGACACCATCAGACAGATTCCAGGATGTAGGTGCCAGAAGAAGGCAAGGGAGGTCCGGGTGGGGCCGTGCTAGACTGAGCGCCACTGTGTCAATTTACACGGCGAAACGCGCCGACACATTGCCCGGAAAGCCTTATTCCACGGTGGGTTCGAAGAGGTTCAAATCCTCTCGCCCCGACCAGACGAAGAACCCGCGTCAGTTCAGGCTGACGCGGGTTTTTTCTTGCCGGTCGCTTTTTTGCACATCCCGGCGCGGCCACGGTAAAATGCAAGGTTGATCCACGGAAAGCGCCGTGATTTAGCGGAAGAGGATTCCCCGAACATGACTGATCTTCGTCTTACCATGCGGTTTGCTGCAGTGCTCGCCACCGGCGCGCTCGTTGCCGGTTGCGGTACGTCGTCGCCCACGAAAGTGGACTACAAGAGCGATTCGAAATCGAAGGAAGCGTCGCTCGCAGTGCCGCCCAACATGCTCGACGAGACGGCCGATCAGCGTTCGCTGCCGCCACAGGGCGGCGCGACTTCCCTGTCCGCGCTTCAGCAGGTGCAGCACGCGGCGCCCGCGACGGACACCGTCGCGCCCGCCGTGACCGGCATGCATATTCAGCGCGATGGCACCGAGAGCTGGCTCGTGATCGACAGCAAGAAGCCCGCCGACATCTGGCCGCAAGTTCGCCGTTTCTGGCAGGAGCAGGGCTTCCTGCTCGTCGTCGACCAGCGCGACAAGGGCGTGATGGAAACCGACTGGAACGAAACCCATCCGCAGATCAACGACGGCCTGATCCGCAGCGTGATCTCCAAGGCGATGGGCAATTCGTACGTGACCGCCGAGCGCAACAAGTACCGCACGCGCCTCGATTCGGCGCCGAACGGCGGTACCTACGTGTTCATCAGCCAGAAGGGCATGCGTGAGGCGATCACCGGCGCGAACAACGATTCGAGCAAGTGGGAAGCGAAACCGAACGATCCGGCGCTCGAGACCGAATACCTGAAGCGGCTGATGGCGGTGCTCGCACAGAACGATCAGCGCGCGAAGAATGGTGAGCCGCCGATCGCGAACATCAACGACAACACGGTGCCGAAGGACAAGAAGGCGGATACCGACGCATCGAAGGCCGCCGCCGCTGCGATCGCTGCGCAGAACGTCGCGCGTACGTCGTCGCAAGCGAACGACGTCGATTCGGCCGCGGTGCCGTCCGAAGTCACGCTCGGCGAGCCGTACGACCGGTCGTGGCTGCATGTCGGCCTCGCACTCGATCGCGCGAACTTCACGGTTGACGATCGCGATCGCACGAAGGGTCTGTTTTTCGTGCGTTATGTCGATCCGAAGGATCTCAGCTCGGCCGAGCAGGGCTTCTGGAGCCAGCTGTTCCACGGCAAGAAGGAAAAGCAGGCGAAGCAGTATCGCGTCAACGTGAAGGCGCTGACGCCCGACCAGACGCGTGTGGCAGTCGTCGATGACTCGGGCGCGATCGATACGTCGGGTCCGGCCCGGCAGATCATGGGGCTGCTCGTGAATCAGCTGCGCTGATCGCGGTACGCTCCCGCTCTTCGAAAAAGCCCGCCTTCCGGCGGGCTTTTTTTATGGTCGCGCGCGCCTGCCGATTCTGGCATGTGCGGGACGTTCGTGTCCCTCTATCGTGACGTTACGTAACATTCGCGCGTTACGGCGGCAGAACGGGTGTTACATCGTCGTGACCGAGAAAAATATCCTTATGGATCAATGGCATGCTTTCGAAAGTGCACCTGGCACGCAAACTGCTTTATAAGTGGGAATCGTTAGAACAGGGAGGATGGCGTCAGAGACCGGGCGGGTGTCGCGAGCGCCCGGACAACGGTTTCGACGTCTTCAGATGCCAGCGCTGCGAGCGCTGGCGTAACCGATGACGACCCGCGCCGCGCGCGGGTCTCGATGGCCCCGTCGCCTATCCTCGTAGGGCGACGGTTTCGCCCGCGCTTCTTCTGAAGCGCGGGCAATTTTTTTGGTGCGGCCGAAATGCGAGGCATGGCGATCCGGCGGGTGCTGGATTCGCTGATTCGCAATCTTTTCTGAATTGTGGGGGGCGTTGGCGCGTGTTCGTCGAGCGCCGCGACGGCCAGGTCGCTTTGGCCGTGCATGCGCGTTCCGCGCACATTCCGGCTTGTCGCGAAGCAGCCTGGGACTGGATTGACCGGCCCGGGATCCGTGTGCTGTCGAAGCTCGCGTGAGCAGGGTGGTGCGGCCGGACACGTTGCCGGCCGCCGCGACGCGTCAGTGCGACGTGTCGGGTACGTCGAGAATCAGGATGATCGTCCAGTCGGCGTCGCCGTCGTGGTGATACTGGCGTTCGGCGACGATGAACGGTTGCTGCTTGCCTTGCGGGCCGAGGAACAGCACGTCGCCCTCCATTGGCAGGCACTCGATCGGCGGCAGCGCGAGGAAGGCGTCTTCCGAGCCGCGCGGCATCAGTTGCTTGATCTTGCGAGTGGCTGCTTCGGTCCACTCGATGTCGAGTTGAATGTTGCTCATGCTGTCCTCCGCACCGGGGTGCGCACGGGTGGAAAATTTCGGTGCGCGACTTTAGCACAGCGCGCAGGCGCCGCAACCAAAAAAGCCGAACCCGGTTGCCCGGATTCGGCCTTTCGCTTGTGCGGTGCCGCCGAACTTACTGGCTGGCAGCGTCTGCCGGAGCGGCCTTGGCGGCCTTCTTGCCAGCCTTCTTCGCTGCCTTGTGGTGAGCGGCCTTCTTGCCGTGGTGCTCTTCCTGAGCCGCCGGCTGTGCAGCCTCGGCTGCTTGCTGCTGTTGCAGTGCCTGTGCGCGCTGCTCGATCTCGGCGATCTTGGCCGGGTCGGTGATGGTCTGGATTTGCGTGCTCTCTTGCGCATACGCTGCGCCAGTCAGCGCCGACATCGCGACCAGAATAGCCAGGGACGTCTTCTTCATTGCTTTACCTCCGCTAAGTGGTGATGAACCCGAATGTTGCCGTTTTGTCTGGCGACTGCAATCGAGTGCGTGTCGAGTGTAACAAAAGTGACGGATCAATGTGCACCGGATCGCCGTGCAGCGCAAGGCCCCGTTGAAGTCGCGCAACACTTCGTGCACTCCGTCATGCGCATGCCATCCGGGGGGGCGACGCCGTCGTTTTGCACGCGTCGCCATCAAAACCAGCCGAGCCACCGGTAGACGTGGAACTGCGCGATGCCGATCAACTCGTGCAATGCCAGATTCGCGTCTTCCAGGTTGTGCCAGCGGGGCAGCCAGCCCGTTTGCGCGCGCCGGTGGGTGGAATAAATGGGCTGCGGATCGATGCCGAAGCGGCGGAAATCGAGCAATGCGCGGCGCATCTGGTAGGACGACGCGACGAGAATGCGCGAGTCGTCATGTTGTGAGCGTAGTATAGAAGCGGTGAATTTCGCATTTTCATAGGTGGTGCGGCTGTTCGGCTCGAGTACGAGGTCGTTGCGAGCGACGCCTTCCGCGATCAG
Source organism: Burkholderia sp. AU33545 (assembly GCF_020419685.1). NCBI lineage: Bacteria > Pseudomonadati > Pseudomonadota > Betaproteobacteria > Burkholderiales > Burkholderiaceae > Burkholderia > Burkholderia sp. AU33545. The sequence continues at coordinate 967,978 of NZ_JAIZRQ010000001.1, forward strand.
CCGGCGTCCGTAGACGGCCGCCTCGGTTTCGCCGTGATGTTGCGGGTCGCCGCCCGACATCACCACGGTGCAACGGGTGGCCTGCTCGCGGCACGTGCGGTAGAGCGCCGCGGTCGTGCGGATGCGTGCTTCCCCATCGGGCGGCGGCCGCAAGCCGGTGTCGCTGCGCCGTGTGCCGATGCCGATGATGATCAGTGTGGTTCGGCCGTGCATGTCGGGGTGCTCGACCGGCGTCACGCCCGCCTCGGTCCATGCGATGAGCGGCGCGGTGAGCCAGCCTGTCGCGAGCAGCCAGATCAGCGCGACGCTCGCGATCGCGATGAGTCTTCGCCGCTTGCGGAAGAGCATGAAACCGATGAAGAGAAGTACAAATGAATCGAACAGAATCAATTTGATTGGGGTATGGTGTCTTTTTATGGACGGCTGACGATCCGGCCCTGACGCGATGCCGAACGTCGGCCCCCAGAATCGGTGGCGGTATCGGCGGGTGGAGCTCCCGCCCGGCGCGCCGCTTCGCATTGTCGCTGCACTTTAAGAAAGAATCGAGATGGCCACGTATTCCAACGAAGCGGTGCTCGACGCATTGAGACGAGTGCAGTACCGCCAGGTACCGTGGGCGCGCCGCCCGGGCGTGTTCGAGTATCTCCGGTCACTGGGGCTGATGGACACGGTCAGGCAGAAGACGGTTGCCCCCGCGCCGGGTTTCCATGCACCGGTCGACATCGCGGTGCTGACCGATAGTGGTCGGGCCGAATGCGCGCGACTCGAGCGCGACGAAAAATTACTTTCCTGGACCGATCGCCGTATGGACGACTACGCGTTAAGCGAAGCGAGCGCCGTGGCGATTCTCGAAAGCCGCCTGTAGCGGCGCACTCCTGACCCTCGCGCCGTCGCCGGCGACACTCAAAAAAAAGCCCGTATCGCGAGGATACGGGCGTACCGGATACTTTTGCTGTTGCCACGCTGTGCTCATGGCAACGGATGTGACTTGTCGTATGTCGAGCAGTTCCCGAATTCGGGAATTTTCTTTGACGAAATCCTGTGGACTACGGATGACGCGGCATGTCCGTCGGTTGCGAGCCGATGCGCGCACGTGCGTTGCTGGCGATGTCGCCGCGCAAATCGCCGCGCGGCACGGTCGGTCGATTGAGCGGCGTGGCGGGCGGTTGCTGGCGAAGGGTGTTTCGGTGATCCTGCTGGCGGTGAGGTGGCTTCGCGCGATCGTCGGCGTGAGCGGGGGCGGTCGACGCCAGCGAAATGACAATGCCGCATGCGACGAGCAGTGACATTGGTTTCATGGCGGGGCTCCCTTCAAGCCATCGGCGCGGCTTGTTGATATGTCGCTAAGGTAAGCGAGGGAGTGCAGGCTAGCTGTAAATAATAGTAAATAGATGTATCGCGGCACGACAGCGGTAATCGACGACGCGGGCGCCGCGAAAAGCGCGTGGCGCCGAAAGAAGTCGGGCGGCCGAAGCCGCCCGATCGAGCATGCGTTACGCCATCTTCACGGGGGCGCGCCAGGATTCCGGATTGGTCCAGAAGGCGCCGCGCAATCGGTCGCGGCTCGGCGGTGCAGGCGGCTTCGCCGCGCTTGCCCCGATGCGCCCGCGCAGCGAGATCTGACGGCCGCTCGTGCCGAGGCGCTTGACGATTTCGGCGAGCGTACCGTCTGCCTGCCATTCGTCGAAGCGACGGCGGCAGGTCGGCGGCGACGGATAGCGACCCGGCAGCTTCGACCAGCCTTCACCCGTCGACAGTACCCACAGCACGGCGTTTACCACCGAACGGGCCTCCACGCGGGGGCGGCCGCGCCGTTCACTGCGTGCGGGTTCCGAGCAAAACAGACCTTCGACCAGCGCCCACTCGTTATCTCTCAAATCGTCGAACAGCATCATGTCCTCACCTCAGCGAAGCTAACTCCGGTGCGCTGCCCTGCGCCGCGCACTCTTCAAGCACTCGAGCGTCGAGTGCCGGGTGGGGGCGTCCGGTTGACCGGCAGCGGCGTTTCTGCCTTCCGTCCGACTAAACCTGCGCCCTGTGCGTCAGGTAAAGCACGATGTGTGCCATGTCGGAGGCGATTCCCTCGAGAGCCGCTTGGCAGCGGGCTAACGGCTAAGTCAGCTAGGGGCGTATAAGACGCCAAAATAACCCGCCAGCAAATCAGGACAATCACCAATCTTGTGCAACTCGCCCGTGCCACGTGCGTTTCCGTGGATATTGCACCGCAGCGAAACATGTGTGGCCGGTGCCGGATTCGCACATCGGAGCCGATTTCGCGCATTAAAATTGTGCATCGGTATCGACGATTGATGAGGTGAGGAGATGAACGTTACGCTGCGCCAGCTTCGCGTATTCATCGAGGTTGCGCGGCTGCGGAGCTTCAGTCGCGCGGGTGACGAGATCGGACTCACGCAGTCTGCGGTCAGTCGTTGCGTGCGCGAACTCGAGGCCGAGCTCGGGCTGAAGCTGATCGACCGGACGACCCGCGACGTGCAGTTGACCGACGTCGGGGTGAACCTGATCGCGAGCGTGTCGCGCCTGATCGACGATCTGGACGACACGCTGCGCGAGATTCGCGAGATCGGCGAGCAGCGGCGGGGGCGCGTGATCGTCGCCGCGAGTCCGACGATTGCGTGCCGGCTGATGCCGCGCGTCGTCGCGGCCTGCGAGCGCCAGTTTCCGTTCGTCACGCTCGGCCTGCGCGACGACGTGCAGAGCGACGTGCTGCGAAAGGTGAAGTCGAGCGAGGTCGATTTCGGCGTCGTCATCGGGCCGCTCGCCGTTGCGGACCTCGTCTGCGAACCGTTGATGACCGACTCGTTCTGCCTGGTCGCGCGCGCCGATCATCCGCTCGCGGCGCGGGCCGAGGTGCCCTGGACGGCGCTCGACGGCGAGCGCCTCGTCCTGCTTGACCATGCGTCCGGAAGCCGGCCGTTGATCGACGCCGCGCTGGCTGCCCATCGGGTGAACGCGACGGTCATGCAGGAACTCGGGCATTCGGCGACGGTATTCGCGCTCGTCGAGGCTGGTGTCGGCGTGAGCGTGCAGCCGTGGCTGTCGCTGCCGCTGCCGGCGGGATCGTCGCTGGTTGCGCGGCCGCTGACGCCGCGTACCGAGCGCACCGTCGAGCTGGTGCGCCGCCGCGACCGGTCGCTGTCGCCGGCCGCGCAGGCGATTTGGGAACTCGCGCGCCAGATGCCGGCGCGGGCGGAAGACCTCGACTGAGGGTGCTGAACCGGCGCGCACACCGGTACACTGCGTGGATCGTGTTCCTCGGTGGCGGTTCTCGATGACGCATTCCGCAGATGTCGACCCGGCGACGGGCGAGCCGACGGCACGCAGCGCGGTCCAGGCGCTGCGTCCGTCGCTGATCAGGGAAGTCGCGAACGCCGGCTTCGGCGTGCCCGACGTGCTGCCGTTCTGGTTCGGCGAATCCGATCGCGTGACGCCGGCATTCATTCGCGACGCGGCTGCCGCGGCACTGCGCGACGGCGCAACCTTCTACACGCACAATCTCGGCACGGTACCGTTGCGCAACGCGATTGCGGCCTATGTGAGGGCGCGTCACGGCGCGACCGAGGCCGATGCGATCGCCGTGACGAGTTCGGGCGTGAGCGCGCTGATGCTGGCCGCGCAGCTGCTGGTCGGCCCGGGCGATCGCGTCGTCGCGGTCACGCCGCTCTGGCCGAACCTCGTTGAAATCCCGAAGATACTCGGTGCACAAGTCGAGTGCATACCGCTCCGCCATGGTGATGCGGGCTGGGGGCTCGACATCGACCGGCTGCTCGCGGCGCTGACGCCCGGCACACGAATGCTGTTCGTGAACTCGCCGAACAATCCGACCGGCTGGGCGATGTCCCGCGACGACCAGCGGGCCGTGCTTGCGCATTGCCGGCGTCACGGCATCTGGGTCGTCTCCGACGAAGTGTGCGAACGGCTCGCGTTCGGCGCAGACGGCGCGCCGTCGTTTCTCGACATCGCGTCGCGCGACGAGCGGGTCATCGTCGTGAATTCGTTCTCCAAGGCCTGGGCGATGACGGGCTGGCGGCTCGGATGGCTGGTCGCGCCGGCGTCGATCATGGGCGATCTGTCGAAGCTGGTCGAATACAACACGTCGTGCGCGCCGGGTTTCATCCAGGCCGCGGGGGAAGTCGCGCTGCGCGACGGCGAGCCGTTCGTGCAGTCGTTCGTTGCGGCGCTGCGTGGCGCACGTGACCACTTGGTTGCCGCGCTGCGCGCGTTGCCGGGCGTCGATGTGCCGCCTCCGCCGGGCGCGATGTACCTGTTCCTGCGTTTGCCGGGCGCGGACGACAGTCTCGCGTTTTGCAAGTCGCTGGTGCGCGAGGTCGGGCTTGGGCTGGCGCCGGGGCGCGCGTTCGGTCCGGAGGGGGAAGGGTTCGTGCGCTGGTGCTACGCGTGCGATCCGGTGCGGCTCGACGCGGGCGTCGAGCGCCTGCGGGCGTTCGTCACGCGCGGCGCGGGCCTGCGTTGAAGTGGGGCGGAGCTGCGGCGGCGGGCCGTTCGGCTCATCTTTACGCACCGGGCAATTTTGCGTAAGATGGCGCTCAGTCACGCGGTTCCGTCGTTGAGCCGTGCTGTTCCGTCCGGTTTGGGCCTGGCTTGAAGTTGGTTCGCCGCCCCCGGTTCGTGCTCCCATCAATATGACCGATCAGAATCGGGCGAGCGCGTCTTCCGTTCCTTTCGTCTGTTTGTTGATCCGGTTCGTTTGACCACAGGGTCTGGCCTAGCTGCATGAATACCCAAGAGGCGAAGATCGTCCTCGAGACTGCCTTGATCTGCGCGCAAGAACCGCTGAAACTCGGCGATTTGCGCAAGCTCTTTGCCGACGTCGTGTCGGCTGACACGGTCCGCGCGTTGCTCGAAGATCTGAAACAGGATTGGTCCGGCCGCGGTGTCGAATTGGTGGCGCTGGCAACCGGATGGCGCTTTCAGAGCAAGCCGGCGATGCGCCAGTATCTGGACCGGCTGCATCCCGAGAAGCCGCCGAAATATTCGCGCGCGGTGCTCGAAACGCTCGCGATCATCGCGTATCGGCAACCCGTCACGCGCGGCGACATCGAAGAGATTCGCGGCGTCACGGTCAATACGCAGGTGGTCAAGCAGCTCGAGGATCGCGGCTGGATCGAGGTGATCGGGCATCGCGACGTGCCGGGACGTCCGGCGCTATACGCGACGACCAAGCAGTTCCTCGACGATCTCGGACTGAAGGCGCTCGACGACCTGCCGGCGCTCGAGGAGCCGGCCGCGAACATCGAGGCCGCGTTGCTCGCGCAGCAGGCGATGGACTTCGACGGCGATGCGCCGGTAGCGGACGGGGTGCCGGAAGCCGGCGAAGCGGCGGCCGACGTGTCGCACATGCGGCCGGATGAATTGCCGGACGACGCCGCGGCAGAAGGTACGTCGACGCAGGAAATGCCGAACCGCGATACGCTGGGAACTGATCGCGTTCAGATGGAACAGGGCGGCGCCGACGCAGCGCCGGCCGGCGGGCAGCCCGAGCCGCTGCGCGCGGAAGGGAACGAGGAAGATCGCAAGGCGACCGCCGACGCGGTTGCCGGAGACGGAGCGGAAGCGGCCGGCGACATGCCGGGCGAGGCTGGCCAGGCCGATGCCTCACGCGCCCGTCCCGCTGAGGGCGAGCTGCTGGACGATACGTCCGACAGCCTCGCCGACGCCGTACGCAGTGCGAGCGCGCCCATCGGCGCCGACGCACTGCCGGACGACGAAGCAGAACCCGAACAGCGCCGCGCCTGATTGCGGCCGACTTCTTGCCGCGCCCGAGCCGGGCGCGAGACCTGACATTTTGAGGTTGTTTTGACTGATATCCACGATATTGAATCGTCCGCGCCTGCCGTGCAGGCCGCGCGTGCCGACGATGGGCCGGAGCAGGATGCTCCGGCCACGGGTGGTGACGAACGTCCCCGCCGCGGGCTGCGGCGCGGCCCGCGCAGCCTGATCGCGCGCCGCCGCGCGGCGGCCAAGTCGAAGGGCGATGGCGAGTCGCAGGGCGGCGAGGGCGCGGACGCGCAACCGGCCGCGGCCGCGGAAGCTCAGCCCGCACGCGCGCCGCGCAAGGAAGGCGCGGCCAAGGGCGGCCGCAAGCCGGCCGGTAAGCGTGAAGGTGCGGCCAAGGGTGCCCAGGGCGGGCAAGGCGGCCAGGGGCGGCGCGGCGGTTCGGCGAAGGCCGAGGGTGGCGCTGCGAAGGCCGAGGGCGGCGCAGCGAAGGCCGACGGCGACGCAGCGTCGCAGGACGACCTGTTCGCCTATGTGACGTCGCCGGCGTTCGATGCCGACAATTCGGCGGGCGGCAGCGGCGTACGTGCGCCGATGCTGCGTCGCGGCCGCAACCAGCCGACGAACAAGCGCGTGCTGTCGCCGGACGACGATGCGCCGAAGCTCCACAAGGTGCTCGCAGAAGCCGGCATGGGCTCGCGCCGCGAAATGGAAGAGCTGATCGTCGCCGGCCGCGTGTCGGTGAACGGTGAGCCCGCGCACATCGGCCAGCGCATCATGCCGACCGACCAGGTCCGTATCAACGGCAAGCCGGTCAAGCGCAAGCTGCCGAACAAGCCGCCGCGCGTGCTGCTGTACCACAAGCCGACGGGCGAGATCGTCAGCCACGCGGACCCGGAAGGTCGTCCGTCGGTGTTCGATCGCCTGCCCCCGATGAAGACGGCGAAATGGCTCGCGGTGGGTCGTCTCGACTTCAACACCGAAGGTCTGCTGATGCTGACGACGTCGGGCGATCTCGCAAACCGTTTCATGCATCCGCGCTACAGCGTCGAGCGCGAGTATGCGGTGCGCGTCGTCGGCGAGCTGTCCGAAGGGATGCGGCAGAAGCTGCTGCACGGCGTCGAACTCGATGACGGCCCGGCGAACTTCCTGCGCATCCGCGACGGCGGCGGCGAAGGCACGAACCATTGGTATCACGTCGCGCTGGCAGAAGGCCGCAACCGCGAAGTGCGCCGGATGTTCGAGGCGGCCGGCCTGATGGTGAGTCGCCTGATCCGTACCCGTCACGGTCCGATTCCGCTTCCGCGCGGCCTGAAGCGCGGTCGTTGGGAAGAGCTCGACGAAGCGCAGGTGCGCAAGCTGATGGCGACCGTCGGCCTGAAGGCGCCGTCCGAGGAAAAGGGCAAGCGTGGTGGTGGCGGGCAGGCCGAGCGCCGCCAGCCGGATCCGATGCAGACATCGATGGGCTTCATCAGCCGCGAGCCGGTGCTGACCACGCATGGTCAGCTCGATCAGCCGCGTCGCGGTGGCGGTCGACGTGGCGCCCCGGGCTTGCCCGGCCTGAGCGGCTACGGCAGCCTGCCGGTTTCGCCGTCGGGCTATGGCAATCGCTCGGGTGGCGGTCGCGATGTCGATGGCAATCGCGCGTCGTATGGCGCCGGCCCCAAGCGTGAAGGCGCGGCCGGCAAGCGCAGCGGCGGCAAGGGCGGCAATCGCAATCCCAACGGCAATCGCGCCGAAGGCGCCGGCAACGGCGGTGGTGGCGCGCGCGGCGGCCAGCGTCCGCAGCGCAGTCGCTCGCGCAGTCGCTGAGCGTTTCCGGTCGGTCGGCGGCGTGAAGCCGCCGGTGTGCCGGCAATATCGGTGCGAGTCCGGTCGGGGCGGCACTTCGCCTTGCGTGGTTTGCTTTTGACTGTATATATATCGCGCTGCCGGATTTGTGCCGCCTGGTCGGACAGTCCGGTTTCGCATTTTTGGTCGGTAAAGGCGGTCTGGACGCTGCTTTTACCGGCTGGCTTGGCGTTTGCGCCAAAAATCGCTATAATCGCGGAGTCGCTGGGCGTACGGATTCAATGTGCGGCTCAGGTGCGACCACCAGTAAGAAGATGGGCGTTCCGCCCATTTTTTTTTGCTGAAACGGTTAGGCATCTCGGGTAGCGCTTCCTGCGCCGGCTAAGGCGCGCGCCCGCGGGTGAATCGCGAGCGGCGGGCGCGAACACCTGAGAGGACACTGTGCAACTGACGGAACTGATAGAAACCACGGTCACCGGGCTCGGCTACGAGCTGGTGGATCTCGAGCGCACCGGGCGCGGCATGCTTTGCATCTATATCGATCAGCCTGCCGGCATCTCGCTCGAAGATTGCGAAAAGGTCACACGTCAGCTCCAGCACGTCTTGACGGTCGAAAACATCGATTACGAACGGCTCGAAGTCTCGTCCCCGGGGCTCGACCGCCCGTTGAAGAAGCTGGCCGACTTCGAGCGCTTCGCTGGCAGCGAAGTTTCCGTGACCTTGAAAAAGCCGCTGGACGGGCGCAAGACGTACCGGGGCATTCTGCACGCGCCGAATGGCGAAACGATCGGTTTGGAATTTGAGAGGAAGAAGGGCGAGGCAGCCATGCTGGATTTCACGCTGGCCGATATCGACAAAGCCCGCCTGATTCCGCAAGTTGACTTTAGGAGCCGCAAATAATGAGTCGCGAAGTTTTGATGCTGGTGGATGCGCTGGCGCGCGAGAAAAACGTCGACAAGGATGTGGTGCTGGGCGCCCTCGAGGCTGCGCTCGCGTCCGCGTCCAAGAAGCTGTTCGACGAAGGCGCCGAAATCCGCGTCCATATCGATCGCGAAAGCGGCGAGCACGAAACCTTCCGTCGCTGGCTCGTCGTGCCCGACGAGGCAGGCTTGCAGGAGCCGGATCGCGAGATCCTGCTGTTCGAAGCGCGTGAGCAGAAGCCCGACGTCGAAGTCGGCGAATTCATCGAGGAGCCGGTGCCGTCGATCGAGTTCGGCCGTATCGGCGCGCAGGCCGCCAAGCAGGTGATCCTGCAGAAGGTGCGCGACGCCGAGCGCGAGCAGATCCTGAACGACTACCTCGAGCGCGGCGAAAAGATCATGACGGGCACGGTGAAGCGCCTCGACAAGGGCAACTTCATCGTCGAATCGGGCCGTGTCGAAGCGCTGCTGCGCCGCGACCAGCTGATCCCGAAGGAAAACCTGCGCGTGGGTGACCGCGTGCGTGCATACATCGCGAAGGTCGACCGCACCGCGCGCGGCCCGCAGATCGAACTCTCGCGCACGGCGCCCGAGTTCCTGATGAAGCTGTTCGAGATGGAAGTGCCGGAAATCGAGCAGGGCCTGCTCGAGATCAAGGCAGCCGCTCGCGATCCGGGCGTGCGCGCGAAGATCGGCGTGATCGCCTACGACAAGCGGATCGATCCGATCGGCACCTGCGTCGGCATCCGCGGTTCGCGCGTGCAGGCCGTGCGCAACGAGCTCGGTGGCGAAAACATCGACATCGTGCTATGGTCCGAGGATCCCGCCCAGTTCGTGATCGGCGCGCTCGCGCCGGCAGCCGTCCAGTCGATCGTCGTCGATGAAGAAAAGCACTCGATGGACGTCGTCGTCGACGAGAACGAGCTGGCTGTCGCGATCGGCCGCAGCGGTCAGAACGTTCGCCTTGCCGGCGAGCTGACCGGCTGGCAGATCAATATCATGACGCCGGACGAATCCGCCCTGAAGCAGGGTGAAGAGCGCGATCGACTGCGTTCGCTGTTCATGGCGCGTCTCGACGTTGACGAAGAAGTTGCCGACATCCTGATCGACGAAGGCTTCACGAGCCTCGAAGAGATCGCTTACGTGCCGCTCAACGAAATGCTCGAAATCGAGGCGTTCGACGAGGACACCGTGCACGAGTTGCGCAACCGCGCGCGCGACGCACTGTTGACGATGGCGATCGCGAACGAAGAAAAGGTCGAAAACGCAGCGCTGGATTTGAAGGGCCTCGACGGCGTGACGCCGGAGTTGCTCGCGAAGCTGGCCGAACACGGCATGCAGACGCGGGACGATCTCGCCGAGCTGGCTGTGGATGAACTGGTCGACATGACCGGGATGGAAGAGGATGCCGCTAAGGCGTTGATCATGAAAGCACGTGAACACTGGTTCCAGTGAGAAATGACCATGGCGCACTGATTTGATGGCGGCCGTATGGCCTGACCCGATGCTAACCGCAAGGAATCGGTCCTTGCACTAAGAGGAATGAATGGCGAGTAACAACGTAGCCCAATTTGCCGCGGAACTGAAAATGCCTGCTGGTGTGCTGCTCGAACAGCTGCAGGCAGCGGGCGTCCAGAAAGCGAGTGAAGACGATGCGCTGTCCGAGGCGGACAAGGCGCGTCTGCTCGATCATTTGCGCAAGTCGCACGGCGCAACCGACGGCGACAAGCGCAAGATCACGCTGACCCGCAAGCATACGTCGGAGATCAAGCAGTCTGACGCGACGGGCAAGGCTCGCACCATTCAGGTCGAGGTCCGCAAGAAGCGTACGTTCGTCAAGCGCGACGACGTGGCCGAGGGTGCGGAGCAGGGTCAGGCGCAGGTCGCCGAAGCGGATGACGATGCGGATCTGAAGCGTCGCGAGGAAGAAGCGCGCCGCGAGGCCGAGCTGCTCGAAAAGCAGGCGCAGGAACTGCGCGAGCGCCAGGAACGCCTCGAGCGCGAGGAAGCCGAGCGCCGTGCCCGCGAGGAAGCGGCCGAAGCAGAGCGCCGCCGTGCCGAGGAAGAAGCAGCGGCGAAGCGCGCCGCGGCCGAAGCCGTAGCGGCACAGCAGGCTGCGGCCCAGCAGGCCGCTGAAGCCAAGCAGGAAGCAACCGGTGCGCAGTCCGCGCAGGACGAAGCACGCGCGGCCGCCGAACGTGCGGCCCAGCGTGAAGCGGCGAAGAAGGCCGAGGACGCTGCCCGCGAGGCGGCCGACAAGGCGCGGGCCGAGCAGGAAGAGATTCGCAAGCGTCGCGAGGCGGCCGAGGCCGAAGCGCGCGCGATCCGCGAAATGATGAACACGCCGCGCAAGGCCGTGGTCAAGGCAGTCGAGCCGCCGAAGCCGGTGGAACCGCCGAAGCCGGCCGAAGCGAAGGGCACGCTGCACAAGCCGGCCAAGCCGGCAGGCGCAGGCGCGCAGGCACGTCCGGCCGTGAAGAAGCCGGCCGGCGCAGCGCCGGCGACGACGCAGGCACCGGCAGGCGCGGGCGACCGCAACAAGAAGCCGGGCGGCGGCAAGGGCGGCTGGCAGGACGACGCGGCCAAGCGCCGCGGCATCAAGACGCGCGGCGATTCGAGCGGTGGCGTCGACCGCGGTTGGCGCGGCGGCCCGAAGGGTCGCGGCCGTCACCAGGACAGCGCATCGACGTTCCAGGCACCGACCGAGCCGATCGTGCGTGAAGTGCACGTGCCGGAAACCATCTCGGTTGCCGATCTTGCACACAAGATGTCGATCAAGGCCTCCGAAGTCATCAAGGTGATGATGAAGATGGGCCAGATGGTCACGATCAACCAGGTGCTGGACCAGGAAACGGCGATGATCGTCGTCGAGGAACTGGGTCACCGCGCGGTCGCCGCGAAGCTGGACGATCCGGAAGCACTGCTGGTCGAAGGCGAGACCGGTACCGATGCGGAGCAACTGCCGCGTCCGCCGGTCGTCACCGTGATGGGTCACGTCGACCACGGCAAGACCTCGCTGCTCGACCACATCCGCCGCGCGAAGGTTGCAGCGGGCGAAGCGGGCGGCATTACGCAGCACATCGGCGCATATCACGTCGAAACGCCGCGCGGTGTCATCACGTTCCTCGATACGCCGGGTCACGAGGCGTTCACGGCAATGCGTGCACGCGGCGCGAAGGCGACCGACATCGTCGTGCTGGTGGTGGCTGCCGACGACGGCGTGATGCCGCAGACGAAGGAAGCCATCGCTCACGCGAAGGCGGGTGGCGTGCCGATCGTCGTGGCGATCAACAAGATCGACAAGCCGGAAGCGAACCCGGACCGCGTCAAGCAGGAACTGGTCGCGGAGGGCGTCGTGCCGGAAGAATACGGTGGCGATTCGCCGTTCGTGCCGGTGTCGGCGAAGACGGGTGCCGGTATCGACGACCTGCTCGAGAACGTGCTGCTGCAGGCCGAAGTGCTGGAACTGAAGGCACCGATCGAGGCGCCGGCCAAGGGCATCGTGATCGAAGCGAAGCTGGACAAGGGCAAGGGCCCGGTCGCGACGATCCTGGTGCAGTCCGGTACGCTGAACCGTGGCGACATCGTGCTGGCAGGCACGGCTTATGGCCGCGTGCGTGCGATGCTCGACGAGAACGGCAAGCCGACGAAGGAAGCCGGCCCGTCGATCCCGGTCGAAATCCAGGGTCTGTCGGAAGTGCCGGGTGCGGGCGAGGAAGTGATCGTGCTGCCGGACGAGCGCAAGGCGCGCGAAATCGCGCTGTTCCGCCAGGGCAAGTTCCGCGACGTCAAGCTGGCGAAGCAGCAGGCCGCGAAGCTGGAAAGCATGCTCGAGCAGATGGGCGAAGGCGAAGTGCAGAACCTGCCGCTCATCATCAAGGCGGACGTGCAGGGCTCGCAGGAAGCACTCGTGCAGTCGCTGCTCAAGCTGTCGACCGACGAAGTGCGCGTGCAGATCGTGCACAGCGCGGTGGGCGGCATCAGCGAAAACGACGTCAACCTCGCGACGGCATCGAAGGCGGTCATCATCGGCTTCAACACGCGTGCGGATGCACAGGCGCGCAAGCTGGCCGAAGCGAACGGTATCGACATTCGCTACTACAACATCATCTACGACGCAGTGGATGAGGTGAAGGCCGCGATGTCGGGCATGCTGGCGCCGGAGAAGCGCGAAGTCGTGACGGGCATGGTCGAGGTGCGCCAGGTGTTCAAGGTGCCGAAGGTCGGTACGGTTGCCGGCTGTATGGTCACCGACGGTATCGTCAAGCGTTCGTCGTCGGTTCGCGTGCTGCGCAACAACGTCGTGATCTTCACGGGCGAACTCGAATCGCTGAAGCGCTTCAAGGACGACGTGAAGGAAGTCAAGCAAGGCTTCGAGTGCGGTATGTCGGTGAAGAACTTCAACGACGTCATCGAAGGCGACCAGTTCGAAGTCTTCGAAGTGACTGAAGTCGCACGTACGCTGTAATCATCGCGTATCGGCTCGTGGGCGGGGCAGGCTTGAGCCTGTCCCGCCCATTTTCATGGTGGCGTGTCAATAGCGCGCCGCTTTATCCTGATAAACGGATCACGGATCGATCATGTCCAGGAAACGTACTTCCCCCAATCGCAACGTTCAGATTGCAGACCAGATTCAACGCGATCTGTCCGAACTCATCATGCGCGAGGTCAAGGACCCGCGCATCGGCATCGTGACCATCCAGAGTGTGGAGCTCACGCCGGACTACGCGCACGCGAAGGTCTATTTCACGGCGCTCACCGGCGATCCGGAGAAGACGCAGGAAGCGCTGAACCACGCATCGGGTCACCTGCACAACCTGCTGTTCAAGCGCCTGCACATCCATACGGTGCCGACGCTGCATTTCCATTACGACCAGACGATCGAAAAGGCGGTGGAAATGTCGCGCCTGATCAAGGAAGCCAACTCGACGCGCGCGAAGGACGACGACGAAGCCGACGCGCCTGCGAAGGGCGAGTGAGCGCGCGTGCCCCAATGACGACTGCAGCTCCTCAGCGTCCACGCGTGCCGCGGCGCGCGCTGGACGGCGTCCTTCTGCTCGACAAGCCGGTCGGCCTGTCGAGTAACGACGCCCTGATTCGCGCGAAGCGCCTGCTTCTCGCGAAGAAAGCCGGCCATACCGGCACGCTCGATCCGCTGGCCTCGGGTCTGTTGCCGCTGTGCTTCGGCGAGGCGACGAAGTTCTCGCAGGACTTGCTGGAAGCGGACAAGACCTACGAAGCGACGATGCGCCTCGGCGTGCGCACGACCACCGGCGATGCTGAAGGCGACGTGCTCGACACGCGCGCCGTCGAATGCGACCGGCCTGCGGTGGAGGCGGCGCTCGCTCGCTTTACCGGCGAGATCGTGCAGGTGCCGCCGATGTATTCGGCGCTCAAGCGCGACGGCAAGCCGCTGTACGAATATGCGCGCGCGGGCCAGACCGTCGAACGGGAAGGCCGCAACGTGACGATCCATGCGCTCGACCTGCTGGCCTGCGAACTTCCGGACGTGACGTTTCGCGTGACTTGCAGCAAGGGTACGTATGTGCGCACGCTGGCGGAGGATATCGGCGAAGCGCTCGGTTGCGGCGCGCATCTGACGATGCTGCGTCGCACGGGCGTCGGCGCTCTGACGCTCGAGCACGCGGTGACGCTGGACGCGCTGTCCGACGCCACCGAAGCAGCGCGCGACGCGTGGCTTCAGCCGGTCGACGCGCTGCTGTCGACGTTTCCGCTGGTGCGTCTCGACGAAGCCTGCGCGAAGCGGTTCCTGCATGGCCAGCGTCTGCCGCTGTCGGCGCTCGATCCGATCGACGCGGCAGAAGGCGAGCGGGTGCGCGTGTACGACGCGGTGCGGCTGCTCGGCGTCGCCCGCAAGGCAAACGGCGTGCTTGCGCCTGAACGTCTCGTCGTGACGGCTCAATGATGCACGGCGCGCTGGCGCCCATCGAAATGAAAAAAGCCCGGTCTCGACCGGGCTTTTTGCTGCGTGAGCGTGTGGGGGCGCGGGCCGGCTCAGTGTGCAGCCGACGCGGCCGCACCCGCATCGCCGCCGCCCGCGCGTTCGGGCTTCGTGATCCAGATCAGTCCGATCAGCAGCACGAAGATCGCCGCCGAGATGTAGAAGAGATCGTTCACGCCGAGCTGCGCGGCCTGCTGCGTGGCCATGTTGTTGATGAGGCCATGCGCCTGGTCCGGCGTCAGCCCGAGGTTGCCCATCTGCGTGACGGCCTGGTTGAACGTCGGGTTGTACACGTTGGTCTGCTCGACCAGTTGCGCGTGATGGAAGTTGTTGCGGTGATCCCACGCGGTCTGGAAGATCGACGTGCCGATACCGCCGCACATGATCCGCACGAAGTTCGACAGGCCCGATGCCGCGGGAATGCGGTGGCCGGGCAGGCCGGACAGCGTGATCGACACGAGCGGAATGAAGAAGCCCGCCATCGCGATGCCTTGCACGAGCGTCGGCAACGTCAGCGACCACTCGTCGACGCCGGTCGTGTAACGCGAGCGCATCCAGAAACACAGTGCGAACGTGAGAAACGCGGCGGTCGCGATGTAGCGTGGATCCGTGCGCGGCAGGAACTTGCCGGTCAGCGGCGACAGCAGAATCGCGAACAGTCCGACCGGCGCCATGACCAGGCCTGCGTCGGTTGCCGTGTAGCCGATCTGGGTTTGCAGCCAGAGCGGCAGCAGCACGAGGTTGCCGAAGTAGAGGCCGTAGCCGACCGCGAGCGCGATCGTGCCGCCCGTGAAGTTGCGCATCCGGAACAGCGACAGGTCCACGACCGGGTGTTCGGCAGTCAGCTCCCAGATCACGAAGAACGCGAACGAGATGAGTGCGATCAGCGCGAGCGCGATGATCGTCGTCGACGCGAACCAGTCGAGATCCTTGCCCTTGTCGAGCATGATCTGCAGCGAGCCGACCCACAGCACGAGCAGCGCGAGACCGACCCCGTCGATCGGCGCGCGGCGCACCGTCGATTCGCGTGTCCGATAGATCGACCACGTGGCGAGTGCGGCGGCGATGCCGACCGGGATGTTCACGTAGAAGATCCACGGCCACGAATAGTTGTCCGAGATCCAGCCGCCGAGAATCGGCCCGGCGACCGGCGCGATCAGCGTCGTCATCGACCATAGCGCGAGCGCCATTGGCGCTTTCGCGCGTGGGTAGCTCGACAGCAGCAGCGATTGCGACAGCGGAATCATCGGCCCGGCGACCGCGCCCTGCAGCACGCGCGACGCGAGCAGGAACGGCAGGCTGGGTGCGAGGCCGCACATCCACGACGAGATGACGAACAGGATGATCGACGCGAGGAACAGGCGAACCTGTCCGAACCGGTCGGTCAGCCAGCCCGTGAGCGGCACGGAGATCGCGTTCGCGACCGCGAACGACGTGATGACCCACGTGCCCTGGTCGGACGACACGCCGAGGTCGCCCGAGATGGTCGGGATCGCGACGTTCGCGATGGACGTGTCGAGCACGTTCATGAACACCGCGAGCGATACCGCGATCGTCCCGAGCACGAGTTGCCCGCCTTGCAGCGGCGGGTGGGAGACAGGAGCCTGTGCCATGTCGGTAGTTTTCCGGAGTCGGAACCGTTACATCATCTTGGCGGTGTTGGTCGATTTCGCCGCGGCCGGGGCCGGCGCGCTGCCGCCGGCGTTCTCGGCGATGATGCGCGCGATCTCGGCGTCGGCTTCGTCGCCATACTTCGCGAACACGTTCGTCTCGTAGACGGTGTTCTGCGCGTTCGCAAGCTGGTCGCCGCGCTCGTCCTTGATGTCGACGTCGACCTGCATCGACAGGCCGATGCGCAGCGGGTGCTTCTCGAGGTCCTTCGGATCGATCTCGATGCGCACCGGCAGGCGCTGCACGACCTTGATCCAGTTGCCCGTCGCGTTCTGCGCCGGCAGCAGCGAGAACGCCGAGCCCGTGCCGGCCGAGAAGCCGACGACCTTGCCGTGGTAGACCGCCGACGAGCCGTAGATATCGGCCGTCAGTTCGACCGGCTGGCCGACGCGCATGTGCTTGAGCTGGACTTCCTTGAAGTTGGCGTCGACCCACACCGCGTTCAGCGGCACGACCGACATCAGCGGGTTGCCGGGCGACACGCGCTGGCCGACCTGCACCGAGCGCTTCGCGACATAGCCGGTGACCGGCGCGGGCAGCACGTTACGCGCGTTCGCGAGGTACGCGTCGCGAACCTTCGCTGCCGCGGCCATCACGTTCGGGTGCGACGCGATCGTCGTGTTCGCGGTCAGTGCGCGGTTCGATGCGAGCTGCTGTTGCGCCGCGTCGACTGACGCCTGCGCGGCGCGCACCGCGTCGCGTGCATGGGAGATTTCTTCCTGCGATACGGCGCCCGTCTGCGCGACGGCCATCCGGCGGCGCAGGTCGTCCTGCGCCTTCGACAGGTCGGACTGGCGCAGCGCGACTTGCGCGCGGTACTGGTCGTCGTTGACGAACAGGCCGCGCACCTGGCGCACCGTCTGCGCGAGGTTGGCCTCGGCCTGCTGCAGCGCGACCTGCGAATCGGCCGGATCGAGGACGACGAGCGGATCGCCGGCCTTGACCGTCTGCGTATCGTCCGCCTTCACGGCGATCACGGTGCCGGTGACCTGCGGCGTGATCTGCACGACGTTGCCGTTCACGTATGCGTCGTCGGTCTCTTCATGGAAGCGCGCGACGAGGAAGTAGTACAGGCCATACGCGATGGCCGCGATCACGATGACCGCGATCAGCAGCGTCATCATCCGCTTGCGTTTCCCGTTGTTCTGCGGCTGGGCGCTGGCGGCATTTTGTTGAGGGTCGCTCATGGCGATTTTCTCCGTCCGTTATTTCGAGTGTCTGCGTAGTGGTGGCGCCGGATCAGTTGGCGGCCTGTTTCGTGTGCTGGTCGGCGTCGGGCGCGGCGAGCCGCGTGCCGGTCGCGTCGAACCCGCCGCCGAGCGCCTTGATCAGCGCGAGCTGCATGTCGCGCCGGCGCATCTTCAGGTTGGTCACGGTCTGTTCCGATGCGAGGCGGTTGCTGTCCGCGGTCAGCACCTGCAACTGCGGCGACAGGCCGGCCTTGTAGCGGATCACGGCGAGGTCGTACGCGCGCGTCGACGCGTCGAGCGCACGCTGCGCGTCGTCCATCTGGCGATCGACCGCGCGGATCGACGCGACCTGGGTGGCGACGTCGTTCAGCGCGTTGATCAGCGTCTGGTTGTAGTTGGCGACCGACAGGTCGAAGTCCGCATAGCGGCCCTTGAGCTGTGCGCGCAATGCGCCGGCATCGAAGATCGGCAGATGGATGGCCGGGCCGAACTGCGCCTGGCGGCTCGCGAAGTTCAGGAATTTGCCCCAGCCGAACGCATCGAAGCCGAAACCTGCCGCGAGGTTCACGTCCGGGAAGAACTCGGCCTTCGCCTCCTTCACGTCGTGCATCGCCGCCTCGACCTGCCAGCGCGCGGCGACGATGTCGGGACGGCGCGATACGAGGTCGGCCGGCAGGTTGCCGGGCAGTGCGACGTCGGCCGTCGGGTTCATCACCGGCGCGGCGATCTGCAGCCCGCGGTCCGGCCCCTTGCCGAGCAGCGCGGCGAGTTGGTAGCGCACGGTCGTGATCTGGCCGTCGAGGTCGGACAGCGACGCCTGGGTCGTCGCGATGTTGCCGCGCGCGGTCTGGCGCTCCACGTTGGTGTCGAGGCCGGCCGACACGCGGCCGTCGGTGATCTTGCCGACCGTCTGGCGGTTGGTGATCTCGCGTTGCGCGATGTCGCGCAGCGCGTACAGTTGCGCAAGCGAGTTGTAGGTGCGGGCGACCGACGATGCGAGCGTGATGCGCGCCTGCTGCATATCGGCTTCGGCGGCTTTTTCCTGCGACACGGCCGTATGCAGGCGCTCGCGGTTCTTGCCCCACAGGTCGAGATCCCACGACGCGCTCGCGAGCGCGTTGTTCTCGCTGTACCACTGGCCGCCGTACGGGGGCGGAAACAGCGCGTTCGACGAATACAGTTCGCGCGTCCACGAGTAGCTGGCTTCGGCCTTCGGCATCAGGTTCGAGCGCGACGATTCGATGTACGACGACGCCTTCGCGATGCGCGCCTGTGCCTGCGCGATCGACGGGCTGCCCTGAAGCGCCTCGTCGATCAGCTTCGGCAGCTGCGGATCGCCGAACTGGTTTGCCCAGTCGAGCGCCGGCCACTGGCCGCCCTGGGCGGGCAGGCTCTGGGCGGTTTCGAATTGCGACGCGGGAGCGATCTGCTCGTCGCTCTTGATGCCGATGTAGTTTGCGCAGCCCGCCAGCGCCAGCGCGGCGACGGCAGCGGCGACGGCGGCGCGGCACGACCCGGCGCGCAGGGACAACGGGGAGGATTTCATCGCGCTGTTTTCTGACTCGGAATGAATGATGGACACTGCAAGGATTTCCTTACATTAATCTGTCAAAAGTAATTGTTATGGCAACTA
The DNA here is from genome assembly GCF_020419685.1 of Burkholderia sp. AU33545. Lineage (NCBI taxonomy): Bacteria > Pseudomonadati > Pseudomonadota > Betaproteobacteria > Burkholderiales > Burkholderiaceae > Burkholderia > Burkholderia sp. AU33545. Next base: position 986,899 of record NZ_JAIZRQ010000001.1, read on the forward strand.
TTACGTGATGGTGCCGCCGCCCGTCTCGCAATAGTTGCTGAGAATGCGGCGCAGCATGCTCTTCAGGAACCCGACTTCTTCCGGCGTAAACCCGTCGAGCAGCTCGTCGAGTACGCTGCGAAACACCGGCGGCAGCCGCTCCGCCAGCGCGCGGCCTTCGTCGGTCAGCTCGAGGCGCACGACCCGCCGATCCTCGATGCTGCGCACACGGGACAGCAGGCCGCGCTTCTCGACGCGATCGAGCAGGCGCGTGACCGCGCTCGCGTCGATCCCGTATTCCCGAGCGAGCTCGGCGGCCGTCGAGCATTTGCCGACCGCGATCATGAACAGCATGCTCGCCTGCGTGCCCGTGATGCCGAGCTCTTCCTGCGTGCGCTGCGTGACGAGGTTGGTCATCACTGATTTCACGCGCGACATCAGATAACCGACGCTGTCGTTCATCTGATACGAAGACAGCGGCGAAACAGGCGATTGGGAAGGAGAATCCGACATAAAACCCTGAAGCTGCAATAGTTGACTAGGCAGCAGTATAGGCACAATTGCTTGCCGCGGCAAATGTTAATCGAACAGGTGAGGGCGCGCTCCGTGCCCCAAAATCCCCTTATCGGCGTCAGGGTTTTCGGCGTGCCGTCGGGCCCGTTGGTCGCGAGCTGGGCAGCGGCAGGGCGGGGTCGTTTGTTGCGCTGCAACGAACAGCCCGGCTCTCGCCACTCTCACGTGCTATAATTTGTGGTTTCCAAGCTGCAACGCGCGCGCACGTGTCCCGGTGACTGACGAGCGTGCGCGTTTGCGCGTTCAACGATTTCCAGGTTTCTATGACCCGCGCCCTTCGCAACATCGCCATCATCGCTCACGTCGACCACGGCAAGACCACGCTCGTCGACCAACTGCTCCGCCAGTCCGGCACCTTCCGCGAGAACCAGCAGATTGCCGAGCGAGTGATGGACTCGAACGACATCGAAAAAGAGCGCGGGATCACGATTCTCGCGAAGAACTGCGCGGTCGAATATGAAGGCACGCACATCAACATCGTCGATACGCCGGGGCACGCGGACTTCGGTGGCGAGGTGGAGCGCGTGCTGTCGATGGTCGACTCGGTGCTGCTGCTCGTCGACGCCGTCGAGGGCCCGATGCCGCAAACGCGCTTCGTCACGAAGAAGGCGCTCGCGCTCGGCCTGAAGCCGATCGTCGTCATCAACAAGATCGACCGTCCGGGCGCGCGGATCGACTGGGTCATCAACCAGACCTTCGACCTGTTCGACAAGCTCGGCGCGACCGAAGAGCAGCTCGACTTCCCGATCGTCTACGCATCGGGCCTCAACGGCTACGCGTCGCTCGATCCGGCGACCCGCGAAGGCGACATGCGTCCGCTGTTCGAGGCGATTCTCGCGCACGTGCCGGTTCGCCCGGCCGATCCGGAAGCGCCGCTGCAGCTCCAGATCACGTCGCTCGACTATTCGACGTACGTCGGCCGGATCGGCGTCGGCCGCATCACGCGCGGCCGCATCAAGCCGGGTCAACCGGTCGTGATGCGCTTCGGTCCGGAAGGCGACGTGCTGAACCGCAAGATCAACCAGGTGCTGTCGTTCAAGGGCCTCGAGCGCGTGCAGGTCGAGTCGGCGGAAGCCGGCGACATCGTGCTGATCAACGGTATCGAAGACGTCGGCATCGGCGCGACGATCTGCGCGGTCGATACGCCGGAAGCGCTGCCGATGATCACCGTTGACGAGCCGACGCTGACGATGAACTTCCTCGTCAACTCGTCGCCGCTGGCCGGCCGCGAAGGCAAGTTCGTGACGAGCCGCCAGATCCGCGATCGTCTGATGAAGGAACTGAATCACAACGTCGCGCTGCGCGTGAAGGACACGGGCGACGAAACGGTGTTCGAAGTGTCGGGCCGCGGCGAACTGCACCTGACGATTCTCGTCGAGAACATGCGCCGTGAAGGCTATGAGCTGGCCGTGTCGCGTCCGCGCGTCGTGATGCAGGAAATCGACGGCGTGCGGCACGAGCCGTACGAGCTGCTGACCGTCGACGTCGAGGACGAGCATCAGGGCGGCGTGATGGAGGAGCTGGGTCGCCGCAAGGGCGAAATGCTCGACATGGCATCGGACGGCCGCGGCCGCACGCGCCTGGAGTACAAGATCTCGGCGCGTGGCCTGATCGGCTTCCAGAGCGAATTCCTGACGCTTACGCGCGGCACGGGTCTGATGAGTCACATCTTCGACTCGTACGCACCGGTCAAGGACGGTTCGGTCTTCGAGCGCCGCAATGGCGTGCTGATCTCGCAGGACGACGGCGCTGCCGTGGCGTACGCACTGTGGAAGCTGCAGGATCGCGGCCGCATGTTCGTGAAGCCGGGCGATGCGCTGTATGAGGGCATGATCATCGGCATCCACAGCCGCGACAACGACCTCGTCGTCAACCCGATCAAGGGCAAGCAGCTGACCAACGTGCGTGCGTCGGGTACCGACGAAGCCGTGCGTCTCGTGCCGCCGGTCCAGATGTCGCTCGAATACGCGGTCGAATTCATCGACGACGACGAGCTCGTGGAAGTGACGCCGCAGTCGATCCGTCTGCGCAAGCGCTTCCTGAAGGAGCACGAGCGTCGCCGCGCGAGCCGTGAAGGCGCGGTCGACTAAGCATCGGCTGTTCCCGTGCATGACGAAAAAGGCTGCCCTTGGGCGGCCTTTTTTGCATCTGCGCAGTGTGCAATCGGGCGGGTTGCAAAACACTGTTCCCGCGCGTCGTGGCAATCCGGCGAAACGCCGCCACGCGGTGCTTTCAGGCACATTTCGTCGTGAACTCCGGTATCGGTTCTGTGATATGCTGCGCGCACGCAAGTTTTAGGTCCTTCCAAGCAAGACTTGATTCGCAATCCGCTAAACGGTCAGGCCGTGTCGCGGAAGGTTGAGTAACCCGCTATTTCTCGAGAAGCTCGAAGAAAGGTGAGCGTAAAATGTCAGATGTAATGAAGCAGTTTCAGCTGAACTCCTATCTGTTCGGCGGCAATGCTTCGTACGTTGAAGAACTGTACGATGCATACCTCAACAATCCGGCATCGGTGCCGGAGAATTGGCGAGAGTATTTCGACGCGCTGCAGAACGTGCCTGCAACCGACGGATCGAATGCCAATGACGTCGCTCATTTCCCGATCGTCGAATCGTTTGCCGAGCGTGCGAAGGCCAATGCCTTCATCCCGCGCGAAAGCACGAGCAATCTGGCGACCGCACGCAAGCAGGTCCACGTCCAGTCCCTCATCAGCGCATATCGCTTCCTCGGCTCGCAATGGGCCAATCTGGATCCGCTGAAGCGTCGCGAACGTCCCGCCATCCCCGAACTCGAACCCGCGTTCTACGACTTCTCCGAAGGCGACCTCGACCAGACGTACAGCGCAAGCAACCTGTATTTCGGTTTCGACCAGGCTTCGCTGCGCGACATCGTCAAGGGCCTGCGTGACACGTACTGCGGCACGATCGGCGCCGAATACATGTACATCAGCGATCCGGAGCAGAAGCGCTGGTGGCAGGAGCGTCTGGAATCGACCCGCGCGACGCCGTCCTTCTCGATCGACAAGAAGAAGCACATCCTGAATCGCCTGACGGCAGCGGAAGGTCTCGAGCGCTATCTGCACACCAAGTACGTCGGCCAGAAGCGCTTCTCGCTCGAAGGCGGCGAAAGCTTCATCGCGGCGATGGACGAAGTCGTCCAGCACGCAGGCAAGACCGGCGTGCAGGAAATCATCATCGGCATGGCGCACCGCGGCCGTCTGAACGTGCTGGTCAACACGCTGGGCAAGATGCCGGCCGACCTGTTCGCCGAATTCGAAGGCAAGCACGTCGACGACCTGCCGGCAGGTGACGTGAAGTACCACAAGGGCTTCTCGTCGGACGTGTCGACCGAAGGCGGCCCGGTTCACCTGTCGCTCGCGTTCAACCCGTCGCACCTCGAAATCGTGAACCCGGTGGTCGAAGGTTCGGCGAAGGCACGGATGGATCGTCGCGGCGACGAAGACGGCCTGCAGGTGCTGCCGGTTCAGATCCACGGTGACGCGGCCTTCGCTGGCCAGGGCGTCGTGATGGAAACGCTGAACCTCGCGCAGACGCGCGGTTACGGCACGCACGGCACGCTGCACATCGTCATCAACAACCAGATCGGCTTCACGACGTCCGACCCGCGCGACGCGCGCTCGACGCTGTACTGTACCGACGTGGTCAAGATGATCGAAGCGCCGGTGCTGCACGTGAACGGCGACGATCCGGAAGCCGTCGTGCTCGCGATCCAGATCGCGATCGACTACCGGATGCAGTTCCACAAGGATGTCGTGATCGACATCGTCTGCTTCCGCAAGCTGGGTCACAACGAGCAGGACACGCCGGCGGTCACGCAGCCGCTGATGTACAAGAAGATCGCGCAGCACCCGGGCACCCGTGCGCTGTACGCCGAGAAGCTCGTGCAGCAGGGCGTGATCACCGCGGAAGACGCCGACAACTACGTGAAGGCGTACCGCAAGGCGATGGACGACGGCCACCACACCGTCGATCCGGTTCTGTCGAACTACAAGAGCAAGTACGCGGTCGACTGGGTTCCGTTCCTGAACCGCAAGTGGACGGATGCAGCCGATACGGCCGTGCCGCTCGCCGAACTGAAGCGCCTCGGCGAACGCATCACGACGGTCCCGGAAAACTTCAAGGTCCACCCGCTCGTCGAGCGCGTGATCAATGACCGCCGCAACATGGCGCGCGGCGACCAGCCGCTCGACTGGGGCATGGGCGAACACCTCGCATTTGCTTCGCTCGTCGCATCGGGCTACTCGGTGCGCCTGACGGGCCAGGACTCGGGCCGCGGCACGTTCACGCACCGTCACGCGGTGCTGCACGACCAGAACCGCGAGCGCTGGAACGACGGCACGTACGTGCCGCTGCAGAACATCGCTGAAGGCCAGGCGAAGTTCACGGTGATCGACTCGGTGCTGTCGGAAGAAGCGGTGCTGGGCTTCGAATACGGTTACTCGACCGCCGAGCCGAACACGCTCGTGCTGTGGGAAGCCCAGTTCGGCGACTTCGTCAACGGCGCGCAGGTCGTGATCGACCAGTTCATCTCGTCGGGCGAAGTGAAGTGGGGCCGCGTGTCGGGTCTCACGATGCTGCTGCCGCACGGCTACGAAGGCCAGGGTCCGGAACACTCGTCGACGCGTATCGAGCGTTTCCTGCAGCTGTGTGCCGATCACAACATGCAGGTCGTTCAACCGACGACGCCGGCGCAGATTTTCCACCTGCTGCGTCGCCAGATGATCCGTCTGTTCCGCAAGCCGCTGATCGTCGCAACGCCGAAGTCGCTGCTGCGTCACAAGGAAGCGGTGTCGGACCTGTCGGAACTCGCGAAGGGTTCGTTCCAGCCGGTGATCGGCGAAACCGACGGCGGCATCGACGCGAAGAAGGTCAAGCGCGTGCTGGCATGCTCGGGCCGCGTGTATTACGACCTCGTCGCACACCGCCGCGAAGCGAAGGCGAACGACGTCGCGATCATCCGTATCGAGCAGCTGTATCCGTTCGCGCACAAGCAGTTCGAAGCCGAAATGAAGAAGTACGAGAACGCGACTGAAGTGGTCTGGGTGCAGGACGAGCCGCAGAACCAGGGCCCCTGGTTCTACGTCGAGCACCACCTGAAGGAAGGCATGAAGGAAGGGCAGAAGCTGGCATACAGCGGCCGTCCGGCTTCGGCCTCGCCGGCGGTTGGCTACTACGCGAAGCACTACGAGCAGCAGAAGGCCCTCATCGAAGGTGCGTTCGGCCGCCTGAAGAGCGCATCGATCGCGAAATAACCGACGTCAAGCGAAACGGGAGGGCGCGCGGCGCTTTCCCGTCTCTTTTGGCCCGCCGGGCGCGTCGCGCGCCGCACCGGCCGAAGGAATCGCACGAACCTCGTCATTACCCAGATTAAGCATCCAGGAAAATCACATGGCTATCGTAGAAGTCAAAGTCCCCCAGCTTTCGGAGTCGGTTTCGGAAGCCACCATGCTGCAGTGGAAGAAGAAGCCGGGCGAAGCAGTCGCGCAGGACGAAATCCTGATCGAACTCGAGACCGACAAGGTCGTGCTTGAAGTGCCGGCGCCGGCCGCGGGCGTGCTCGCGCAAGTGCTGCAGAACGACGGTGACACGGTCGTCGCCGACCAGATCATCGCGACGATCGACACCGAAGCGAAGGCAGGTGCTGCCGAAGCAGCGGCGGGCGCCGCCGAAGTCAAGCCGGCAGCAGCACCCGCTGCAGCCGCACCGGCAGCGCAGCCGGCTGCCGCAGTTGCATCGAGCTCGGCCGCTGCATCGCCGGCCGCAGCGAAGCTGCTGGCCGAGAAGGGCCTGTCGACGGGCGACGTCGCGGGTTCGGGCCGCGACGGCCGCGTCACGAAGGGCGACGCGCTGGCCGCAGGCAGCGCGCCGAAGGCCGCTCCGGCCGCCGCACCGGCGAAGACCGCCGCAGCAAAGCCGTCGCTGCCGGAAGTGAAGGTGCCGGCGTCGGCCGCGACGTGGCTGAACGACCGTCCGGAACAGCGCGTGCCGATGTCGCGCCTGCGTGCGCGTATCGCCGAGCGTCTGCTCGAGTCGCAGCAGACCAACGCAATCCTGACGACGTTCAACGAAGTCAACATGGCTCCGGTCATGGAGCTGCGCAACAAGTACAAGGACAAGTTCGAGAAGGAACATGGCGTGAAGCTCGGCTTCATGTCGTTCTTCGTGAAGGCGGCCGTGCATGCGCTGAAGAAGTTCCCGCTCGTGAACGCGTCGATCGACGGTAACGATATCGTCTACCACGGCTACTTCGATATCGGTATCGCCGTCGGCTCGCCGCGCGGCCTCGTGGTGCCGATCCTGCGCAATGCCGATCAACTGAGCCTCGCGGACATCGAGAAGAAGATTGCCGAATTCGGTCAGAAGGCGAAGGACGGCAAGCTGTCGATCGAGGAAATGACGGGCGGTACGTTCTCGATCTCGAACGGCGGTGTGTTCGGCTCGATGCTGTCGACGCCGATCATCAACCCGCCGCAGTCGGCCATCCTCGGCGTGCACGCGACGAAGGAGCGCCCGGTCGTCGAAAACGGCCAGATCGTGATCCGTCCGATCAACTACCTGGCACTGTCGTACGACCACCGCATCATCGACGGCCGCGAAGCCGTCCTGTCGCTCGTCGCGATGAAGGATGCGCTGGAAGATCCGGCACGCCTGCTGCTCGACCTGTAAGCCGAGTCTCACTGCATTGACCCGCTCCGCACGCTCGCGTACACGCGCGACCGTGCGGGCGTACAAGTAGAAAGGATTGTCATGTCCAAGGAATTTGACGTCGTCGTGATCGGCGCTGGCCCCGGCGGCTACATCGCCGCGATTCGCGCCGCGCAGCTCGGCAAGACCGTTGCCTGTATCGAGAAGTGGAAGAACCCGGCCGGCGCGCTGAAGCTCGGCGGTACCTGCCTGAACGTCGGCTGCATTCCGTCGAAGGCGCTGCTCGCTTCGTCGGAAGAGTTCGAGAACACGTCGCATCACCTGGCCGACCACGGCATCACGGTCGACGGCGTGAAGATCGACGTCGCGAAGATGCTCGGCCGCAAGGATGCGATCGTCGAGAAGATGACGAGCGGGATCGAGTTCCTGTTCAAGAAGAACAAGATCACCTGGCTGAAGGGCCATGGCAAGTTCACCGGCAAGACCGACGCCGGCGTGCAGATCGAAGTGAGCGGCGAGGGTGAAGCCGAAGTCGTCACCGCGAAGAACGTGATCATCGCGACGGGCTCGAAGGCGCGTCACCTGCCGAACATTCCGGTCGACAACAAGATCGTGTCGGACAACGAAGGTGCGCTGACGTTCGACTCGGTGCCGAAGAAGCTCGCCGTGATCGGCGCAGGTGTGATCGGCCTCGAACTCGGCTCGGTGTGGCGTCGCCTGGGCGCCGAAGTGACGGTGCTCGAAGCGCTGCCGGCCTTCCTCGGCGCGGCTGACGAAGCGCTCGCGAAGGAAGCGGCCAAGCTGTTCAAGAAGCAAGGCCTCGACATCCATCTCGGCGTGAAGATCGGTGACGTGAAGACGACGGCGAACGGTGTGTCGATCGCCTACACCGACAAGGACGGCAACGCGCAGACGCTCGACGCCGACCGCCTGATCGTGTCGGTCGGCCGCGTGCCGAACACCGACAACCTCGGCCTCGAGGCGATCGGCCTGAAGGCGAACGAGCGCGGTTTCATCGACGTGGACGACCACTGCCGTACCGCGGTGCCGAACGTCTATGCGATCGGCGACGTGGTGCGTGGCCCGATGCTCGCACACAAGGCGGAAGACGAAGGCGTGCTGGTCGCGGAAGTGATCGACGGCCAGAAGCCGCACATCGACTACAACTGCATTCCGTGGGTGATCTACACGTACCCGGAAATTGCATGGGTCGGCAAGACGGAACAGCAACTGAAGGCGGAAGGCCGCGAGATCAAGTCGGGCAAGTTCCCGTTCTCGATCAACGGTCGCGCGCTCGGCATGAACGCGCCGGACGGTTTCGTGAAGATGATCGCGGACGCGAAGACCGACGAACTGCTCGGCGTGCACGTGATCGCCGCGAACGCGTCGGACCTGATCGCGGAAGCCGTGGTGGCGATGGAGTTCAAGGCGGCGTCGGAAGACATCGCCCGCATTTGCCATCCGCACCCGTCGATGTCGGAAGTGATGCGCGAAGCGGCGCTCGCCGTCGACAAGCGCTCGCTGAACAGCTGAGCACGGTGTAGCGCCTGCCGGCCACCGGCCGGCGCAGCCGTCTCATGACGAAGGCGGGCGGGGTTTCCCGCTCGCCTTCGTTCTTTCCGGTTTGCCCGATGAACGTCACCGAATACTACACGCGCGAATTGACCACGCGCGGCTATCAGTCCGATCCCGCCCAGCGCGCGGCCGTCGATCGCCTGCAGCGCTGTTTCGACGAGTGGGTCGAATACAAGTCGCGCCGCTCGAACGCGTTCAAGAAGCTCATCATTCATCCGGACCTGCCGCGCGGCGTCTACATGTGGGGCGGCGTCGGCCGCGGCAAGAGCTTCCTGATGGACAGCTTCTACGCGGTGGTGCCCGTGCAGCGCAAGACGCGCCTGCACTTCCACGAATTCATGCGTGAGGTACACCGCGAACTCGAGGAACTGAAAGGACAGGCCGATCCGCTCGACGAGCTCGCGCGACGCATCGCCAAGCGCTACCGACTGATCTGCTTCGACGAATTCCATGTGTCGGACATCGCGGACGCGATGATCCTGTACCGGCTGCTCGATCGCCTGTTCAACAACGGCGTGCAGTTCGTGATGACGTCCAACTACGATCCCGACGATCTGTATCCCGACGGCCTGCATCGCGACCGCATGCTGCCGGCGATCGCGCTGATCAAGCAAAAGCTCGACGTGCTGAACGTCGACGCGGGCGTCGACTATCGCCAGCGCACGCTCGCGCAGGTGCAGATGTACCACACGCCGCTCGGCGCGGACGCCGATCGCGAACTGCGTCATGCATTCGGGAAGCTCGCCGCGGTGCCGGACGAAAGCCCGATCCTGCATATCGAGAAGCGCGAGCTGAAGGCGCTGCGCAAGGCCGACGGGGTCGTCTGGTTCGATTTCGCGACGCTGTGCGGCGGCCCGCGTTCGCAGAACGATTATCTCGAGCTTGCCAGCCGCTTCCATGCGATCGTGCTGTCGGAAGTGCCGCAGATGTCGCCGCGGATGGCGTCCGAGGCGCGGCGCTTCACCTGGCTCATCGACGTGCTCTACGACCACAAGGTCAAGCTGCTGATGTCCGCCGCGGTGCCGGCGGAGCAGTTGTACGTCGAAGGACCGATGGCGAACGAATTCGCGCGCACGGTATCGCGGATCGTCGAGATGCAGTCGAAGGAGTACCTCGAAACGCCGCGCCGTATCGTCGATACTTCGCTGACCTGATCGCGGTTTTCGACAAGCGACGGAGTTCAAACGTCAATTCCGGTCAAATTCCCGCAATCTCGGGGTATTTTCGGACTTGTCTTATGTTCAGGGTTGAGGGCAGTCGATATCGTGTGTCATGGTTCCTAAGGCTGGAGATGTCCATGACACCGTATCGCGATCTGACCGACCATGAGTGGCGCTGCGTCGTGCCGCTTCTGCCCGAAATGCAGCCGCGCACCGAGTTGCGCGGCCGTCCGTTGGCCAACACGCGCGCCGTCCTGAACGGCGTACTCTGGGTGATTTACAGCGGCGCGACCTGGTCCGCGATGCCGCGTCGCTACCCTTCGTACCAGACATGCCATCGCCGCTTCAAGGTCTGGCACGAGACCGGCACGTTGATGCAGGTGATGCGCGAGCTGTACGGCGACGCCGGCGTGAATCTGTGCAAGGAACTGTCCACGCGCATGCGCAAGCACGCGCAGTCGAAGGCGGCGGAGGTGCGCAGTGCTGCGGCGCCTGCGTATCGTGCCCCCGGTAGCTATGCACCGGACGCGCTGAAGCATGCAGCGTGATGTCGATCGATTTCATTCACGCTCATATCAAAACAAAATCGGCCTGCGACGTCGTCGTCAGGCCGATTTTTCATTGCGTTGCGCGTATCGATGCGCTTCGCGTTATTGCGCGCGAACCCAGGTCTGCGATCGGCCGAGCAGCGACACGCCGATGTAGCCGCGCACGACGAGCTTCTGGCCGCCGTCTTCCAGCGACATCTTGCACTTGTAGACCTTGCCGTTTTCCGGGTCGAGGATATTGCCGCCGTCCCAGTGGTCGCCGTCCTTCTTCATCGCCTTGATGATCGTCATGCCCTTGATGAGCTGATCCTTGCGCTCGTCCGTGCACGCGGTGCAGCGGCGATCGGGCGTGTCGTTGGCGCCGAGGCCCTTGACGACCTTGCCCGACAGCGAGCCTTCGCCGTCATCGGCGATCTGCACGAGCGCCTTCGGTTGATGCGTGTTGTCGTCGATCGTCTGCCACATGCCGACGGGGTTGTCGGCTTGGGCGAACGCAGGTGCGGCGCAAGCGAGCAGCGCGCTTGCGATTGCCAGAGTGCGCAACGGGCGGGTCAGTTGAATCATCGTCTTCCTCCTTGTGTCATTTCGTATTCGATGCGCCCGCACGACCGTCTGCATGGGGCGGTGGCATGTTGCGAGCTTCGCCAGAATACGTGAAACCGCGCGCTGCGTTTGATAGAGGGGGTTCTAATCCAAACAGCCTGTGAGACGCAGGCTGTTTGGTGACCGATCAGTTGAGCTGATACGAGAACGCAGCATTCACGCGCGGGCTGCGCGACGCGCTTTCAACCGGCGCATCGCCCACCGGCTTCGCGATATTCAGGTCGAGGCTGTAGTAACGGCTGTCCGTAAACCGCACGCCGATACCGACCGACGACAGGCGGCTCGGCGACGGCGTGCCGGTATGCAGATACACGCGCGCCATGTCGTACGCGATGTATGGCGTGACGGATTTCATATACGTCCAGCCCGGCGTGAAGCCGCGGTTGACCTCCAGCGACATTCCCCAGCCCGAGTCGCCCGACGTTTCGCCGGGCTGGTAGCCCAGCGCATAGCGCGTCGAACCGAACGAGATCTGTTCCGACGTCGGCAGCGAGTCGGGGCTGTACTGGCCGGTCAGCGAGACCGACGTGCCGATCTTGAACGGCCATTCGTTGGTCTGCGTGAAGGTTGCGCCGGTGCGGACGAACGTCAGCGAGATCGGGCTGTCCACCGATGTCGTGTTCGAGCCGATCGTGATGTCCTGCGATTTCGACGCGCCGAGAATGTTGAAACCCTTCGCGACGTTGACGCTCAGCTTCTGTACCTGCTTGGCCGACACGCTCGTGTAGTCGAGCTGCATTTGCAGCACGCGAACTTGCGAGCGCGTGTCGATGCTGTTGCCCGAAATCTTGTTCTGGTAACGGTCCTCGTTGTGCGACGCATAGCCCGACACGGTGCCGAGCAGGCTGCGCTGGTTGTTCAGCAGCAACGGATAGGATGCCGAAAGACCGAGCTTCTCGTTCTTGACGGTGCGCTCGACGGTCGACGGCAGCCCCGGATTGTCGGTCGGCTTGCCGCGATACGTGCTGGCGTCGAGGCGCGTGACCAGGCCGCTGCTGCCGACCGGCACCGCGCCGCTGAACGCGACGTAGGTTTGCTTGTCGCGTCCGGGCGGCACCAGCGCGGAAATGCTCAATTGCTCGCCAAACGACGTGAGGCCGTTCTCCGTCGCGGTGATGAGGCCCTGCACGCCCGGGTGATTGAAATCGATGCCGGTGCTGATGTTGAATGCCTTGCGGTCGACGGCCAGTTCGAGCGTCGTTGCGCCGTCGGTCGTCTGCGGCGGCGGAACATTGGCCTTCACCGTCACGCCGGGCAGCAGGCCGAACGTATTCACGTAGCGTTCGAACGTCGCGCGGCGCAGCGGGCGATCGGCCGTGATGTGCGCGGCGATCGCGCGGATCTTCGATTCCATCGCGCCGGGCTTGCCGGTGACCTTGACGTCCGACACATAGCCTTCGACCACCGTGACGCGCACGACACCGTTCTCGAACGTCTGCGCGGGAATGAACGCGAACGACAGCGCATAGCCGCGATCCTGGTACAGCTTGGTCACGCCGTTCGCGGTTTCGATCAGCTCGCCGATCGTGATGTCCTTGCCGACGAGGGGCGTGAAGCGACGCGAGATTTCGTCGAACGGCACCGACTTGACGCCTTCGACCTGGAACGTCGTCGGCGTCAGATGCCGCGACAGCAGCTCCTGCAGTTGCGGTGCCTGCGGCGCGACCTGCACGGTGACGCTCGGGCCTTTCTGCGGTGCGTTGATCTGGGGGAGCGAATCGAGCGGGTTACCTGCCGCGCGCGTTTGTGCATGTGCCGTGCCTGCTGCCGCGATGGCGAGCAGCATCATCCATCTGTCGAGTCTGGATTTCATTGTTCTTCCTCGTAGGCCTTGCTTTTCGTCTTCTTTCTAATGCAGGCGCGCGACACCAGGGTGTCGCGCGCCGCGTGCCGCATTGCCGGTTGTGTTTGTACGGTCGCGCCTTTTGTTCCGGCTGCAAAGGCGCGAACGTCCTCCTTATTTGCCAACGCTACCCAGCGTGCCCAGCAACCCCGTTACCGGCGCGAGGAGCCCCGTCGAGCTGCCCGACGATGCCGTCCCCGTCACGCCGCCGACGAGCGACGTGACCGGTGCGAGCGGACTCGACGAAGCCCCGGACCCCGCTGCACCGCCGACTGCCCCGGTGACAGTATTCAGCAAACCGGTGACAGGCGCGAGAGGGTTTGCACCGCCTGCGCCACCCGTTGCGCCGCCGAGCGTGCCCGTCACCGTCGACACGAGACCGGTGATCGGCGCGAGCGGGCCGCCGCTGGCGCCGCCCGCTGCACCGCCGAGTGCACCGGTGACGGTGGAGACGAGGCCAGTAACCGGCGCGAGCGGGTTGCTGCCCGAGCCACCCGTTGCGCCACCGAGTGCGCCGGTGAGCGAACCGAGCGGCGTCGAACCGAGACCGGACAGCAGGCCGCCGAGCGGGTTCGTCGAGCTGGAGCCCGACGACGAGCCGTTTTGTACGGTAGCGGTCGAGCCGCCGACGAGGCTCGTGATCAGGCCGGGGATCGGCGCCGCGCCGTTCGGCCCGTTCGGATTCACGAGCCCGCCTGCGTTGGTTACGGTGTTGCCGACCGCGGTGACGAGCTGGCCGACGTCGCCGACGAGCGGCTGATTCGACGTGCTGCCGACCTGCTTGCCCGCCGAGCTGATTGCGCTGCCGATCTGGCCCAGCAGGCCCGACACCGGTTGCCCGAGACCCGTGGTCGTGCCGACCTGCTGCGTGACCTGACCCGCGGTGATCACCAGCGGCGTGATTGCCGAACTGAGCGGCTGCGTCACTTGCTGCACGGCGCCCGATGACAGCGTCGAGCCGATCGTCGTGCCCGCGGCCGACAGCCCGTTGGCGACCGTGTCGAGCACGGTGCCGACCGGCGTCGTGACAGGGGCGAGCGGCGCGAGCTGACCCGTGCCGAGTGCCTTGACCGTCGAGCTCAGCCCGGACACGGTGTTGCTCGTCGCGCCGACGACGTTCCCGAGGCCGGCGACCGTCGTGCCGACGGGATCCTTGATCGAGCCGGTCTGTCCGAGCCCGTTGCTCAACGCATCGGCAGCCGCGTTGATGATCGTGCCGGTGCTCGAGACGGTGCTGCCGACGCCCTTCGTCACGCCGTCGCCGAGGCCCGGCACGCTGATGTTGCCGATCGTGCTGCCGAGATCGGTTGCGGTCTGGCCGATCGTGCTGACAGCGCCCTTGGTGCCGGTGGACGAGCCACTGGTGCCGCTCGTGCCGCTGGTACCGCTCGTGCCGCTGGAACTGCCGCCGTTGTTGCTGGACGGTGGCGTGCTGACGCTGTTGCCGCCGCAGGCAGCCAGCAGGCACGCTGCAGCGAAGGCGGTGAGGGGCGCGCGCCATTGGCGCAGGACGGCCGTCGTGATGGAACGTTGCTGGGACATGATGGACTCCTCGCTGTCTTGTCGATGAATGGATGTTCGATTACTTGCCGTGCGTGCCGCCGAGCAGGCCGCCGATCAGCGACGTGACAGGCGCGAGCAGATTCGAGCCCGAGCCCGAATTCGTGACGCCGCCCGTGGTGCCGCTCAGTGCCGGTACGCCGACCGTGCTGGTGACGGAGGACACCGCGCCCGTCACGGGGGCGAGCGGGTTGCCGCCGCCCGTTGCGCTGCCGAGTGCGCCGGTGACCGTGGAGACCAGGCCCGTAACCGGGGCGAGCGGACCGCTGCTGCCACCGGCTACGCCGCCGAGTGCGCCCGTGACCGTGGAGAGCAGGCCGGTGACCGGAGCGAGCGGGCCGCCGCTGGTGCCGCCCGCTGCACCGCCGAGTGCGCCCGTGACCGTGGAGAGAAGGCCGGTGACCGGGGCGAGCGGTCCGCCGCTGGTGCCACCCGTCGCGCCGCCGAGTGCGCCGGTGACGGTGGAGACGAGGCCGGTAACCGGGGCGAGCGGACCGCCGCTGGTGCCGCCCGTTGCGCCGCCGAGCGTACCGGTGACCGTCGTGAGGAGGCCCGTGAGCGGCGCGAGCGGGTTGGTTGCGCCGCCGGTGCTGCCCGTGAGCAGGCCGCCGACGGTCTTCACGGTATTGCCGGCCGACGAGACGGTATTGCCGAGGCCGGTCGTGACGGGGTTGCCGCCCGTCGATGCGATCAGCGCGCCGCCCTGGTTCAGGCCGTTGCCGATCGTGCCGAGCAGCATGTTGAGCGGGGCGCCGAGGCCGGTGGCCGTCCCGATCGTCTGCGTCGTCTGGCCGACCATCGTCGTGATCGGCGTGATCGCCGAGCTGACCGTCTGCGTGACCTGCTGGATCGGACCGGTCGACAACACGTTGGACAGCGTGGTGCCGCCGTTCGATACGGCGTTGCCGACCTGCGTCACGAGGCCGCCGACTGCGCCGGTGACGGGAGCGAGCGGCGACAGCGGGCCGCTGCCGAGGCTCGTGACCAGGTTGCCGGTCTGCGTGACCGCGCCACCGAGCTGGCTCACCACGCCGCCGGTGCTGGCGACAGTGACGCCGACCGGGTCCTTCGTCGCGCCGAGCTGGCCGAGGCCGTTGCCAAGGCCATTGCCGAGCGCAGTCACCGCACCGCCGACGTTCTGCACGATGCCGCCTGCGGCCTGCGTCGTGGCCGGGTTGACGCCGGGCAGCGACTGGCTGCCGATCACGGAGCCGAGGCCGGATACGGTGCCGCCGAGATTCGTGACGAGATTGCCGCTGCTTGCGAGGACGGTTCCCACCGCGTTTGACGACACACCGGAGGTGCCGCTTGTGCCGCTGCTTGTTCCACTCGTGGTGCCGCTGGTGCTGCCGCTCGTCGAGCCGCTCGTGCTACCGCTGGTCGAGCCGCTGGTGCTCCCCGACGTGCTGCCGCTCGTTGAACCGGACGTGCCGCCCGAGGTACCGCCCGAGGTGCCGCCGCCCGATGTGGAGATCGAATCACCACCGCCGGAGCTGGAGCCACCGCTGAGCCCCTTGCTGATGGAACCGGAACCGCCGCACGCGGAGAGGGAAAGCATGGCTGCCACGGTGGCCGCGATCATAGTCGTCCGGAGCGTGCCATGAGGGATAACCTGAATGTCCATTTCGTCCTCGCATTGAAGCTGATGTTGTGTTGAGTGATGCGAGGATTACTCTGCAACTGTCGTGCCATTTCGACGGTCGGCGAGTCGACGATTGGTTTCAAACGAGCCAATTCCTTGTTGGAAAAAGGATTTAGGCAAAATGAAAGATTGTTGAATCTGTTTAAGAACGGTCGAATGGGAACGGTTTCGTCCGTTTCGTAACGTAACGTCACAACATTGGCGTTACGCGTGCGGCGTAACGTGAGGGGCGTGGAGGGCTGGCGGGCGGTCTGATTGTTTTACTGGTGGACTAGGTGTGCACATCTAACCTATCGTAAATCCTATGTGTAAATCGTACCGAAACGCCGTACAAATACGTCGTGCTCCCGGAAAGTTTTTTCGACCCGGTCTTAAAAGAGGTTGGAAGTTAAATAGGAACGGATATAGAATCCGGAGCAGATGTAAGCAAATGTACAGTTCGGTACACGACGTTCGAGGAGGGTCGCTATCGCGAATGTTAACTTGCATCAAATGTTGATACATACCCTTCGGGGTGACATATAAAGAAGGCGCACCCGGTTGTCGTTACACCTGATGTGACGAACGGCGCGGGGCAAGGGCCGGATATGCGGGGATGTAGAACGTATAAAAGGCCAAAAAACGTACATACAGGCACGAGGAATTAAAAAATGAAAGCACTCATCAAGCGCTTCCTGAAGGAAGAAGACGGGGTTACCGCGATCGAGTATGGACTGATCGCGGGGCTGGTCGCCGTCGCCATCATCGCCGGTGTATCGTCGCTCGGCAGCAATCTCAATACGATGTTCTCGACCATCGGCACGTGCGTCAGCACGGTCGGTAGCTCGGGCGCTACCGCGGCGTGCAAATTGGGCTAAGCAGTCCCAATCATTGTCTTTTAGCGTGATATCGGGCGGCTTGCTCCGGCCAGCCGCCCGACTTATATCCGCGACCGGTCTGGCGCGATGGCATATCTATTTTCTATCGGGGCGTTCCTGGCTTGGGCAGTGCTCGTCACGGCCAGTGACATTCGTTCCCGGCGTATTCCGAATTTGCTCGTTGTCGGCGGGTTGGTCGCCGCATTTGCAAGTGCCTTTTGCGGTGCAAATCCGTTCGGCATCGTGCGCGTTCAGGCGCTGCTCGGCACGTTCGTCGGTCTGGTCGGCCTTCTCCCGTTCTTTTTCCTGGGGGTGATGGGCGCTGCCGACGTGAAGGTGTTTGCCGTCCTCGGCGCGTGGTGCGGCGTTCATGGCCTGGTGTGGCTCTGGATCGCCGCGAGCATTGCGGCGGGGATTCACGCGCTCGCCGTGCTGTTGCTGTCTCGCACGACGCTCGGTACGTTATGGCGGCGTGGCCCACCGGCATTGACGATCGGTCGATATCGCGCGACACCGTATGGCGCGTGCCTTGCCATCCCTGCGGCTGTATGGCTCGTCTGCCTCGTTGCGGGAGGGGGCGTGCGATGAAACGGCAGAGAAAGCGGTGCGAATACGGGCGGCAGCGCGGAGCGACTGCGGTTGAATTCGCAATCATATTTCCGCTTTTCTTCGTGATCTGCTACGGGATCATTTGTTTCGGAATGATTTTCGTGATTCAGCAAAGTTTGACGTTCGCCGCCAGTGAGGGTGCGCGCGCGGGCCTGAATTACGCCCCGGATTTGGCGACTCGAACCGCGAAGGCGCAGGCGACCGCGCAAAACGTCGTCGGTTGGCTAAATATCAGTGCGCCGAACGTCGTCGTGCAGGCACCTGCATGCAAATACGACGGATCGCTGTATTGCCTGTCGGTGACGGTGAGCTATTCACCGCAAGCTTGGGTAAAGACCATGCCCTTTGTGGGCGCCATTCTGACCCAGCCGTTGACAAGCACAGCGGTCGTCCAGATTTCGCAGTCGTTGCTTCAATGAGTTGCGCGTCGCGACGAGGCGGTTTTTTGTCGTGCTAATTGTCAGATAAAAAGATTTGAACGGACCTTATCCGGTATCCATACGACAACATGGCCAATAACGTAACGAAGATCATCGCGGGGCTGCTGATTGCGATCGCCGTTCTGCTCGGAATCTATGCATGGATGCTCGGGCGCAGTTCGTCTAGTCCTGTTCCGGCGCAACCGGCAACGGCCGCGAATCCGGTGCCGGTTGTGGTCGCGACGCGCACGCTGTCGGTCGGTCAGCCGATTGCCGCAGACGCATTGAAGATTCAGCCGACCGCACCAGCGCCGGCAGGGGCGTTTTCCGATCCGGCCACACTGGTCGGTCGCGTACCGGCGCGCGACATTCCGGCATCGGCGCCTGTCGTCTCGAGCGCACTGGTGTCGGGCCTTGCCGAGGACGTCGAGCCGGGCGAACGCGCAATCGCGGTTCGCGTCGACGAGACCAATGCGGTCGGTAACCGGCTGCGGCCCGGTAATTTCGTCGACGTGTTCTTGAACCTGAAGCGGGAAGGGGGCGGCGCGATGTTCGACGGTGAAGTCTCGCAGACGCAGGCACGACTCCTGATGTCGAGGATTCGCGTGCTGTCGTTCGGCGACGCGACGCCGGATCGCGACAGCGGCAACAACACGAACGGCAACAACGGCCAGCCGACCAACACGCGCATCGCGGTACTCGCGGTGCCGACCGCGCAGGTCGATGCGCTGACACTCGGCGAGGCGAGCGGCCGGCTGACGCTCGCGCTGCGCAACCCGCGCGACGACGAGCTTGCGACGCAGACGGTGGCGGTGCGCACCGACAACAAGCTGTCGCCGTCGGCGCTTGCCGCGGCCGGCGTGTCGCTGCAACAGCTGTCCGGCACGTCGAGGGCCGCGGTGGCCAACGTGAACGTGCCGCCGCTGCCGTCGCGCCTGCCACCGGCGACGCGACCAGGCGGCAGCGGAGGCGGGGGCAGCATCGAGGTGATCCGCGGCGGCCGGTCGGAAACGGTCGCGTATTGAACAACATCGATGGCCATCGATATCAGCGACGACAAGTAAAGGCCGTGCGACGGTCCAACAAACAATGAAAAATACACTGACTGCATTCGCGATTGCTCTCTGGACCCTGACATTCGCCTCCATTGCAAGCGCGAGCGGCACGATCGAGCTCGCGGTCGGCGCGCAGCGGCAGATTTCCGCCGGCCACGCGCTGCAGCGGGTCGCCGTCGGCGATCCGGCAATCGCCGACGTGCTGATCATGAAGGGCAGTCGTTCCGGTTCGGTGCTGCTGACCGCGAAAGCGCCGGGTGCGACGAACGTGATGTTGTGGGAGCGTGGTCGCGACGAGCCGACGGTGTGGAGCGTAGAGGTTGTCGACGCGGCGGCGCAAGCGGTACTCGACGGTTCGACGCCGCAGGTGAAGGCGTACGGCGGGACGTCGGTGCTGCGGGGAACGTCGGCGTCGCTCGATGCGCACGAACGGGCCGCGGCGGTCGCCAAAAACATGAGCCCCAAAGGAGCGGTGATCGAT
The DNA here is from genome assembly GCF_020419685.1 of Burkholderia sp. AU33545. NCBI lineage: Bacteria > Pseudomonadati > Pseudomonadota > Betaproteobacteria > Burkholderiales > Burkholderiaceae > Burkholderia > Burkholderia sp. AU33545. The sequence goes on from NZ_JAIZRQ010000001.1 coordinate 1,006,468, forward strand.
CGCTCGACGCTGGCCGGCAAGAACGTCGTGCAGGTCGATGTGCGGGTGGTGGAATTCAGCCGTTCGGTGCTCAAGCAAATCGGCTTCAATTTCTTCAAGCAAAGCAACGGCTTTTCGTTCGGTTCGTTCGCGCCGGGCGGCGTGCAATCGTATAACGGTGCAGCGGGCCCGGGCATGGGCTCGTACATTCCGACGCTTGGCGCACCGGTTGCGTCCGCCTTCAATCTGGTCGTGAATGCAGCGGGACGTGGCATCTTCGCCGACCTGTCGCTGCTCGAAGCGAACAACATGGCGCGCGTGCTCGCGGAGCCGACGCTCGTCGCGCTGTCCGGCCAGAGCGCCAGCTTCCTCGCGGGCGGCGAAATCCCGGTGCCGTCCCCACAGGGACTCGGCTCGACCGCGATCCAGTGGAAGCAATACGGCGTCGGGCTGTCGCTGACCCCGACGGTGTTGAGCCCGAGCCGGATCGCGCTGAAGGTCGCTCCGGAATCGAGCCAGCTCGACTTCGTGAACAGCGTGACGATCAGCGGCGTCGCGGTGCCGGGCATCACGACGCGTCGTGCCGATACGACAGTCGAACTCGGTGACGGCGAGAGCTTCGTGATCGGCGGCCTGATCGATCGCCAGACATTGTCGAACGTGAGCAAGGTGCCGCTGCTCGGCGACCTGCCGATCATCGGCACGTTCTTCAAGAACCTGAACTACCAGCAGAACGACAAGGAATTGCTGATCATCGTGACACCGCATCTCGTCGCACCGATTGCGAAGGGGGCGGTACTGCCTGCGACGCCCGGCGAGTTGTCGGAGCAGCGTGACGGGCCGGTGTGGCGATCTTATCTGGGCGGTGTGGCGTCGCCGGATGCAGCACCGGGTTTTTCGAAATGAATCTGAAGCATTGCGCGTCGCGGCACATCGCTACGCCATGCGTAATCGGGGGTGTTCGACATGAATGCACGAACCCAATCATTGTGTGAACCCGCCGTGACCGACTATTTCGTTTGTGCGTCGACAAAGGAAGCGCATGTGCGCTGGTTGGCCGATACGCTGGTTTCGGCCGGTGCGGTCGAGGCCGCGTCGCTGGAACCGGGTGTGCTGGCACAGCGCATCACCGGGCTCAATCCGGCACTGGTATTCATCGACTTCTCCGAGCGCAGCGAAGCGGCGAGCGTAGCCGCGGCCACGGTACGTGCGGCGCATCCGGGGATGCCGATCGTCGCGCTCGGCTCGCTCACCCAGCCGGAGAGCGCGCTCGCCGCACTGCGTGCGGGTGTGCGCGACTTCATCGACGTGTCGGCATCGGCCGAGGACGCGCTGCGAACGACGCGTGGGTTGCTGTCCGACGTCGGCGAGCCGACGAGCCGCCACGGCAAGGTCGTCGCGTTGCTCGGCGCGCGCGCGGGCATGGGCGTCAGCACGCTTGCCGCGAATCTCGCGGTCTGGCTGCAGAAGCGGGCGCTCGGCCCGGGTGCGACGGGGGGACCGGACGGCGGCGCGCCGGCCGGGCGCCAGACCGCGCTGATCGACCTGGGGCTGCCGGCCGGTGACGGTGCGCTGTTCCTGAACACCCGCTGCGAATTTCACTTCATCGACGCCGTGCAGAATCTGCGCCGCATCGATCGCACGTTCGTGAACACCGCGCTCACGCGACACCAGAGCGGCGTCGCACTGACGACGCTGCCGCCGGACCTCGGCGGGTTGCGCGACGTGTCCTATGCGTCATGCATCGGGCTGCTGAACCGTTTCCGTGCGTTCTTCGACCAGCAGGTCGTCGATCTCGGCGGGTTCTCGAATCGCGAGTTCGTCACGCAGATCGCCGCATCGGCCGACGAGGCGTGGCTCGTCTGCGATCAGGGCGTCGCGTCGATCGTTTCGGCCGCCGACCTGCTCACCGGGCTGCGCGATGCGGGCGTCGATACCGATCGCGTCAAGCTCGTGGTCAACCAGTACGATTCCGCGCTGGACCTGATGCCCGGGCAGATCGCCGAGCGTCTCGGGTTGTCGCTGGTCGGCACCTTGCCTGCACGTCGCGTCGCGATCGGCCATGCGGCGAACCAGGGACGACTCATCGTCGACGCGGCGGAGCGCGACCCGTATGTACGCGCACTCGAATCCCTCGCCACGCGGCTGCCGGGTATCTCGGGCATGGCGGGCGCGTCGCGCGCGGCGCCCGGCCTGTCGGCGCTCAAACGTTTCATTCAACCCTCGTCCAAGCGGTCATAACCGATGGCACACGACATTCAATTCGCCGACGGCGCAGCGCCGTTCTCCCAGACGCAGCAATTCCACGACATCAAGAATGCCGCGCATGAACACCTGCTGACGCGGATCGAGGAACTGGGCGCCGAGTTCGGCCGATGGTCGCGCCAGGCGATCAATCAGTTCGTCGATCTCGAGATCGACAGCTTCGTCCGCCTGCGTCGCATTCCGCTCAACGAGAACGAGGTGCGCGCGATCGCCGAGGCGCTGACGAAGGAACTCGCGGGCTTCGGGCCGATCGAGGATCTGCTCGCGGATCCTGCGGTCGAGGACATCCTGATCAACGGCTACAACGACGTGTACGTGTCGCGGCACGGGATACTCGCGAAGCTGCCGGTGCGCTTTACCGACAATGCGCACTTGCTGCGAATCGTGCGCCGGATCCTTGCGCCGATCGGGCGCCGTCTCGACGAATCGAATCCCATGGTCGACGCGCGACTGCCCGATGGCGGCCGCGTGAACGTCGTGATCGAGCCGTTGTCGATCGACGGCCCGATCGTGTCGATCCGGAAATTCCGCAAGGATCCGCTCAAGCCATCGGACCTGCTCGGCAACGGCACGTACAACGACGAGATCGGCGCGCTGCTCGAGGCGGCGGTCGAGGCACGCTGCAACGTGCTCGTGTCGGGCGGCACGAGTTCGGGCAAGACGTCGCTGCTCAATGCGCTCGCATTCCACATTCCGGAGGCCGAGCGTGTCGTGACGATCGAGGATACGGCGGAGCTGTCGCTGAATCACCCGCACGTCGTGCGGCTCGAAAGCCGCCCGGGCGGATTCGACGGTAGCGGTGTCGTGACGATTCGCGACCTGTTGCGCAACACGCTGCGGATGCGTCCGGACCGGATCATCGTCGGCGAAGTGCGCGGCGGCGAGGTGCTCGAAATGCTGCAGGCCATGAACACGGGCCATGACGGCTCGATGGGCACCGTGCACGCGAGTTCGCCGCGCGAGTGTCTGTACCGTCTCGAGATGCTCGCGGGCTTCGCCGGCTTCCAGGGGACCGAGTCGAGCTTGCGTCGCCAGATCGCGAACGCAATCGACTTCATCGTGCAGATCGGGCGGCTGTCGAATGGACGCCGCCGGATTCTGTCGATCACCGAGGTGACCGGTCTGTCCGACAACATCATCGCGACGCAGGAACTGTATCGCTACGAAGCGCGCGTGACGCCGGAAGGCGAGGAAATCGATCACTGGGAATCGCTCGGCATCCATCCGCATTCGCCGAAGCTCGCGCGCTTCCGCCAGACACTGACGAACAGCGCAATGGGCGGGGGCGGTTTCGGTGGCGGCTTTGGTGGCGGCGGTTTCGGCCGCGGCGGGGGCTTCAATGTATAGCGCGATGATCTGGGTACTCGCGGTCGCGATGCTGTGCGTGGCATCGGCACTGATGCTATGGCGACATGCGGAAACCCGGCGCGTACGCACCGATGCGAAGCGCTTCATCGACAGTCGGCTCGAACCGGGCGTGCGCGTGGCGGCGCCGGCTGCACGATCGGCGGCATCGGCTGCATCACGGGCCGTGTCGTCTTCCGGTGGCGCGCGCAATGCCGCGTCTCGTGCTTTCTGGGCGCACTGGCATGCAGTTGCAACGGAGTATCTGACCAACCTCGTGAACCGTGCGGGGATCGAAGGCGCACGCGGCAAGGCGATCGTCGCGCTGACCGTTCTCGTCGCGGTTGCGGCGATCGCGGGCAGCCGCGGCGGCGCGCTCGCGTGTTTCGCGGCGCTTGCGTGCGGGGGCGCGATTTTCGGCGTCTGGCTCACGTCGCGAATCCAGAAGCGGCGACTGAAAATCGTCCGACAGATCCCCTCATTTCTCGACGGGATCGTGCGACTGGTGACGCTCGGCAACAGCGTGCCGGCTGCATTCCAGGCTGCGCTGCTGACGACGGAGGAGCCGCTGCGGGGGTGTCTCGATCACGTGTCGCGCATGCTGCGCACGGGTGTCGAGATCGACCGCGCAATGCTTCATATCGCCAGGATCTACCGTACCGAGGAGTTCGAACTGCTCGGCTCGGTACTGCGGTTGTCGGTGAAGTATGGCGGTCGCGCGGACGTCATGCTGGAACGGATGGCCGTATTCATGCGCGACCTCGAGCAAGCGGAGCGCGAGCTGACGGCGATGTCGGCGGAGACGCGGCTGTCGGCATTCGTGCTCGTGATGTTGCCGATCGGGATCGGCGGCTTTGTCGTGATGACCAATCCGAAGTACCTGGAAGGGATGTGGAACGATCCGAGCGGACAAATGCTCCTCCTGTTCGCGTTCCTGGCGCAGGTTGCGGGTAGCGTGTGGCTGTATCGAATGGCTCGACTCAGGTGATGCGATGACAGCAACTCAGATCGGATCGGTCGCACTGGCACTTGGCGCGCTGGGCGTGCTGTTGTTTGGAATGATCGCGTTGTTGCGTGCGAGCGCGGCGTCGCGTGCCGAACGTGCGTTGGCCGATGCGCTCGACCAGCGCATGGCAGCGCTCGAAGCAGCCAAGGCTCGGACCGTTGCGGATGATGCTCAATCCGCGAAACCGGACACGCGCGGGCGCGAGCGCATCGAGCGCATGCTTGCGCGATTCTCGGCAACGGGGATGCGCTGGCTCGATACCGGGTTCGGCAAGCACATCGTCGCAGACGAGGACCGTCGTCTGCTCGAGCAATGTGGTTACGTCGACGCGCGTACGCGCGGGCTGTTCCTGATCGCGCGAATTGCATGCGGGATTGCATTGCCGTTGCTGTTCGCGATATTCGCGAGCGGACGAACGACGAGCGGAATGTGGATGATCGGCATGTTCGCCGCATTCGGGTTCGGCTTCATGTTGCCGAAGCTCTACCTGCAGCGTCGTGCCGCCGCACGGCGCCAGAGTGTCATCGACGAACTGCCGTTGCTCGTCGACATGCTGCGCTTGTTGCAGGGCGTCGGATTGTCACTGGATCAAAGCCTGCAGGTCGTGACGAACGATTTCCGCGGGATGATGCCGGTTCTGTCGTCGGAGGTTGGGATCGCGCAGCGTCAATTCGCAGCGGGCCGCACGCGCGAGCAGTCGATGCAGAGGCTATCGAGCGGATTCGACAACGAGGACTTGCGCGCGATTGCGCGGCTGATGGTGCAGGTCGACAAGCACGGCGGCGCGGTACAGGAGCCGCTCAAGCAGTTCGGCGACCGGCTTCGGGAAACGCGCCGCGCGATGCTGCGCGACCGGATCGGTCGGCTGACCGTAAAGATGACCGGTGTGATGGTGGTGACGTTGCTGCCTGCACTGCTGATCGTGACGGCCGGCCCCGGGTTGTTGGCCGTGATGCGTGCGCTGACGGCGCATCATCATTGATGGACGGAAGAAAAGACGATGAAGCGGATCAGCGAAATGGCGGGGCACGCTGGCGTGGTGGCGGTGGTAGCGCTGCTCGGCGCATGTGCGACCAAGGAGGGCGGGTACGGCGTGAACGCGCAGGCAGAACGCGCGGCGCTGATTCAGGCGGCCGACCAGAAGCAGGCGGTGCCGGATACGCCTGCGATGTATCTCGGTCTGATCCAGCGGATGCAGGCGCAGGGCCTCTATTACGCGTCGCTCGCGCATATCGACGCTTACGACAAGGCCTACGGCGTGTCGCCGGACACGATTCTGCTGCGTGCGGACGCGCTGCGGATGACCGACCAACCGGCTGCCAGCGCGGCAGCGTATACGCAGTTGCTGAAGACGCCGCTCGCCTCGCGTGGTTACCGGGGGCTGGGGTTGATCGCCGGTGCGGCCGGTGATTTCGGCCTGGCTGTGCAGGCACTGACGCAGGCGTCGGAGCTTGCGCCGACCGACGCGTCGCTGCTGTCCGATCTCGCCTATGCGAAATTGCGTAACGGCGATGTGGTCGGCGCGCGGGTGCCGTTGATGAAGGCGGCGGAACTGGATCAACGCAATCCGAAGATCGTCAGCAACCTCGCGCTGTATCTGCTCGCTTCCGGGCGCACGCAGGATGCGCAGCGACTGATGAATCAGCAGCATTTGCCGGCGGATATCCGCAAGGACATCATTGGCGATGCCGGAAAAATTGCAGCCGCGGCACGCGCACTGCAGCGAGCGGTCGCGACGCCGCCGGTGGTATCGCGGCACGCCGCGACCGCGCCGATCACGCCGATGGCAAACAATTTCGGCTATGACCAGACCGTGCCGCTGCTGCAACGGTTTGCACAATGAACAGAACAAACAGGCGGGGGAACGACATGAACAACAATGATCGTCGGAACATGCGTGCGGGGCGGATTGCGATGCTGGGGGCAATTGCCTGCGTGGCACTCGGAACCGTCACCGCATACGCGCAGCAACAGGATACGGCACCGGTCGCGTCCGACGTGGGTCGCTCGACCAGGGACTGGCTCACGATGCAGGGCGAAAATCGGGCGGCAGCGCCGACGCAACCGTTGCTGGGCGACGTCGCATCGTTGATCTACCAGCGTTATCTCGATTCGTTCAAGAACAAGATTCCTGAGTCGATGAGCACGCAGCTCGGTTCGTCCGGTGGCATGTCGGGTAACGGATCGGGCGCGCAGTAAGCGACATGGCGATGCGCGCGAATCAGTCACGGGTGGGGCGGCGATACGGCACCGGCGGGCCGGCACGGCAGCGTCAGCACGGCTCCATCGCGATCATGGCGGCGATCTGGCTGTCGGTTGCCGTCATCGTACTCAGCGGGATCGATATCGGCCGCTTTTATTCCGAACGGCGCCATATGCAGGCGGCTGCCGATCTGGCCGCGCTGTCCTCGGTCATGAAAGCCAGCGCGGATACGACCTGCTCGGCGGCGAAGACGGCGGCCCAACAGGTCGCGAGCCCTACAGCGAATTCCGTACCGGCAAACGCCACCGTTTCCGTGACATGCGGCGTCTGGACTGCGCCTCAAACCAGTGGCGGTGCGGCGACGTTTACGCCGACCGCTGGCGATCCGATCAACGGTCAATGCGGCGGCTTGTCGGCAGGACCTGCCGGATCAACGACCGGCCAGTCGGCCAACGCCGTGTGCGTGAGCGTTTCCGAACCGGTGACAGGCTTTTTCCGCGGCGTAAAGCCGATCAGTGCGTCGGCCATGGCGAAGAGCACGCCGACCGATACCTTTACGCTGACTACGTCGCTCGCCGCGTTGAATGGCGGGCTGGCCAATCAATTGCTCCAGACGCTGACCGGCTCGCCCAATGCGTTGAGCCTCAACGCTGTCGATTACCAGGGGCTGGCACAAGTCAACCTGAAGCTGGCGGGCATTCTTGCCAATTTGCCGGTCGGCTCGAGCACGGCCGTACTGAATGGCTCCGTGACCCTTGGTCAGTTGGCCAACGCGTTGGTGCAGGCGGCGACCCAACAGAACCTGGTGGGCGCGAACCTGAACGTGCTTAACGCGATCGTCGTTGCACTTTGTTCCGGCAGTGTCTGCGGTGGACCGCAGATCGCGCTTAACCAGCTGGTTTCAGCCGCGGTGGCCAATGGAAGCTCTGCCGTTGACGCCAGCGTCAACGCGCTCGGACTGTTGTCGACCGCGCTTCAGGTCGCGAACGGCACGAATCCTGTTGCCATCCCGAACATCACGGTCCAGACACCGACCGCGCTCGCGCCGCTGCTGAACGCGACGGTGTCGGGTTCCGTCGTACTCGCCGGAACGCCGCCGGCCACCGCGAGTGGCCCGCCCGGACCGTCGAATTGCGGGACGTCGAATTGCTTGACCAATACGTCGACAGCGCAAGGGAACGTGTTCCTGAATACGTCGATATCGCTGCTGTCGACGTGCTCCAACGGATCCCTGGTCTATCCGGGAGGCACCTGCCCGTCAGGCAAGGCGACGCCGCTGGCCGCCGTGCAACTGCCGATTACCGCGTATGTCGCGCCGGCGAAAGCCGGGCTCGCCTCCGTCACCTGTTCCGCGAACGGCACGAAGAGTGCGACAGTGAACGTGCAGACCGGAGTGGTGGCCGTGTATCTCGGCGGAGCGGCCAATACGCCGATCAATCTCAGCGCTCCGAGCGGATATACGCCCAGTGCTGCACCGCCGATCACGCTTGTGTCCGTCAACTTGCAGAGCCTGCTCAATCTGTTGAACCTTGGCGGACTGATTTCCGGGTTGACGACGTTGGTCAACGTGTTGACCTTCGGCGCCCTCGACCTGACCCAGATCTCGGTCAACATCAACCTGACGCCCGGGCAGTTGACGATCCCCGTCGCCAATCAAACGCCGACGCCCTTGACGTTCACCTATCCCGGCAGTCCGGCATCACCGTACATGTTGAGCGTAGGAACCGATCAATTCCTGTCACCGGCGGTCCAAAGTGCGCTTAACAGTGGCCTGTCGGTGCAGTTGACGGCGAATAGCGGCTTGCTTTCGTTGCTCGGATTGGTCGTCACGCCAGTGTTGAACGTCGTGCTCGGGCCGATTTTGTCCGCGCTGGGAACGACGCTCGTTCCGCTCCTCCTGCAGCCGATCGATTCCCTGCTGACTTCGGTCACCGGCTTGCTCGGCTTGAGTCTGGGGAATGCCTATGTCACAAATACACCGGACTCGATCAAATGCGGCAATCCGATGCTCGTGCAATGAAGATCGCGGCGTCCACTTGCGTCGGGAGCGCGGGCAGCGCTTCCGCCCATGCCGCGCGCTTGGCCCGCAGTGCCGCATCACTCGTCAATAACCGTAGCCGCACCTGAATCATGAGAACCACTTCCGCAATCGCAGAACTCGACCTGTACGTCTGGGAAGGCAAGGCGGACATCGTCGACCGCGTTGCCCGCTGCATGGCGAGCTTCGACGTCGAAGTGATCCGCGCCGACAATGCGGAAATCTCGCCGGAGCGCGCCGCATTGCGGCCGTCGCTCGCGATCATCAGCGTGACGATGATCGAAACCGGCGCGGCATTCCTGCGCGACTGGCAGGCCAACATCGGCATGCCGGTTGTCTGGGTCGGCGCGGCGCGCGACCACGACGCGTCGCAGTATCCGCCCGACTATTCGCACATCCTGCCGCTCGACTTCACCTGCGCCGAACTGCGCGGGATGATCGGCAAGCTCGTCACGCAGCTGCGCGCGCATGCGGCCGATACGCTGCAACCTTCCGAACTCGTCGCGCACTCGGAGTCGATGCAGGCGCTGCTGCGCGAGGTCGATACGTTCGCCGACTGCGACACCAACGTGCTGCTGCACGGCGAAACCGGCGTCGGTAAGGAACGTATCGCGCAATTGCTTCACGAAAAGCATTCGCGCTACCGGAACGGCGAATTCGTTCCGGTCAACTGCGGCGCGATTCCGGATGGCCTGTTCGAATCGCTGTTCTTCGGGCACGCGAAAGGCTCGTTCACCGGCGCGGTTGTTGCGCATAAAGGCTATTTCGAGCAGGCGGCGGGCGGCACGTTGTTCCTCGACGAAGTCGGCGACCTGCCGTTGTACCAGCAGGTCAAGCTGCTGCGTGTGCTCGAGGACGGCACCGTGCTGCGCGTCGGCGCGACGACGCCGATCAAGGTCGATTTCCGTCTCGTCGCGGCCAGCAACAAGAAGCTGCCGCAACTCGTGAAGGAAGGCCTGTTCCGCGCGGATCTCTACTATCGGCTCGCGGTGATCGAGCTGAGCATTCCGTCGCTGGAAGAACGGGGCGCGGTCGACAAGATCGCGCTGTTCAAGTCGTTCGTCGCGGAGGTGGTGGGCGACGAGCGGCTCGCGCAGTTGTCTGACCTGCCTTACTGGCTCGCGGACGCGGTAGCGGACAGCTATTTCCCCGGCAACGTGCGCGAACTGCGCAACCTTGCGGAGCGCGTCGGGGTGACGGTGCGGCAAACGGGCGGCTGGGATGCCGCTCGACTGCAGCGGCTGATCGCCCATGCGCGCAATTCGGCGCAGCCGGTGCCGGTGGAGAGTGCGGCAGAGGTCTTCGTCGACCGCAGCAAGTGGGACATGAACGAGCGCAGCCGCGTGATCGCTGCCCTCGACGCAAACGGTTGGCGGCGCCAGGATACGGCTCAGCAGCTCGGCATCAGCCGGAAGGTCCTGTGGGAAAAGATGCGCAAATATCAGATATTCGACGAAGAGCCCGAGACCCGCGAAAGCGAGTAATTAATGAGATAAAATCGCGCTGAATTACAACGACACGGGCGGGGAATTGATATTCATGAGCCATATGACGGGGTTGGGGCGGGCGTGTGTGTTGCTCGCCATGATGGGAGGCATGCAGGGCGCGTTCGCGCAGGGGTTGGCCGGCAACGCATCGCCGGCGGTACAGCAGGCGTCGGCACCGGTGGCGGCGATTCCGGTGATCGACCAGCAGGTTCAGACGTCGGTGCAGCCGCAGGCGGGCGAGACGACCGGGCAGAGCACGGTCGACGAACTTCAGCGCCAGATCCAGGCGCATTCGCTGACGGAAATGCGCACCAGCTATAACGGCAGCTACGGCGCGAGCCTGCTGTTCAGCGTGAAGGACGGTTCCTATTTCGTCGCGCTGTTCCAGCAGAAGGCGTTCTGGCGTGTGATCAAGACTTACGACGAGACGCGGGCGGAAACGATCTATCGCGATTTCTCGCGTCAGGCGGAACGGCTGGCCGTCAACGAGCTGCGTGCGGCGAAGCTGGAATCGCAGAAGGCGCAGATGGACCGGCAGATCGAAGTCACGCAGGAGCGGGCGCGGCGTCTGCAGGCAGACATCTCGATCGCACGCGAGCAGCAGGCAACGGTCGCGGATCGCCAGAAGAGCGTCCGCGCCGAAACGGCGGCGTTGCAGGCGCAACAGGCGCAGCTTCAGTCGCAATTGCGCGCATTGCAGCAGCAGGTGCGTTCGCTGCAGCGCGAGGCCGACGCAGGCTTGCCGACGACGGCACACTGAGCGATCACGGCACGGCCGGTGCGGCGACATACCGCGCCGACCCACCAGAAAAAAGGCAAGCCATTTGGCTTGCCCTTTCGTTTTACTGGCCGTCCGGCACGATTCGCCGGCGGCGCGTAACGATCACCGGCCCATTGCCGCCGCGTGTGTCGGACGGCGACGTGTTGCCCGATGCGTCGCCGGCTTCGCGCGGTGTGCTGTAGCTTTCGCGCGGGGCGCCATAGCCTTCGCGGGGCTCGCGCGGCGCGCCATAACCGTCGCGCGGTTCGCGCGGGGCGTAGCCTTCGCGCGGTTCACGGGAACCATAACCTTCCCGCGGTTCGCGCGAGCCGTAGCCGCCGCCGTCGCCGCGCGATTCGCGGGTGCCGCCGTGCGAGCCGTACGGGCTGTGGCCGCCGCCTTCGCGGCCGCCCGGCCGACCACCGGTACGCGGGCCGCGGGGGCCGCCGCCGCCCGGGCGCGAGCCGCCCGTGTCGAGCTGGATCGTGGAAATCGCACGCTTGTAGATGCCTTGCAGACCCACGGGGGTGCGCAGCATCACCAGGTACTGGTCGAACGACTCGATACACCCCGTCAGACGAATGCCGTTGACGAGATAGATTTCAACACGCTTACGTTCCTTGCGCGCCGAATTGATGAAGTCGTTTTGCGGATGGGATTCTGCGGGATTGGCCATTGAGGTGCGGCAGGAGCCTGCGTCAGAGAATATGTTGTGCGTGTGTGGCGTGGTCGCCCACCAAGGGTTTGGCGGGATTTTACCCTGTTCGTTCCACCAGTGCGCAGTCGCGATTGTGTCGAACCGTAACCCACTATAGACGTTCCCGTGCATTTGCGCGATTCGGTCGAATGGCTAGTGCCGTTTCGTTACGTCGCGTTACGACTCTCGCAACGGCGTAGCACCTGATGGCGCGGGGCGCGATTACATTCGACGCGCGTGCCGGGCTGGCCGGCGGATCCGGGAAGGGGAACATGAACAAGCAGGGATTGGCGGTGTGGATCGGGAGTGTGGCGTTGCTCGCTTCCGGCAGTGCAATGGCGGGACACGTCGACCTGTCGGTGGGCATCGGCGTGCCGGTCGCACCGGTCTATGCCGAACCGGCGCCGGTCTATGTGGCGCCGCAGCCGGCGGTGGTCGCCTATCCGGGTTACGGATACGGCTACTACGGTGACGAGGACGACGACGGTTACCGGAGATGGCGCAGGCACGATCACAGGCATTGGCACAAGCATCACGACGATGACGACGATTGAGCGCGACCCGCGCGGCGCCGGTGACGATCAGAACGCGTAATCCGGATTCTTCGGGTCGAACGCGGATTCGTCGAGCGTCGCCGGCGCGATCTTCTCGATGATGATCCGTTCGAAGATATTGCCGTCGTTGTCATAGGATTCGACAGTCCTGAAGTACGGCGCGTGCAGGTCGAGCCCGAGGGTTTCCTTCTTCGCATAGAACTGCGGGCGGCCGGTCGGCGTCTCGTAGGTGAGCGCGACGACGCGCACCCCGCCGATCGTCTTCGCTTCCACCTGCGTCGGCCGCTGCACGCCGGCTTCCTGGTATTTCTTCCCTTCGGTCAGGTACAGGTTCGTGATGAACTCGGTGCCGAGATCCTTCACCTGGTGATTCGACTGCGCGCGTGCGAGTGCGCCGTCGAGCGCCGTCCACAGCGGAATCTTGCCGAGCAGGCCGCCGAGATGGCCGTACATCTCGTCCTTGCGCCGGGTCGTGTCGTAGATCGTCTCCTGTCCCGCATGCGCGCCGTCCGGCAGCCATTTCGCATACACCCGCAACGGTTCGCGGGTCGTCTTCACGAGCATGCGGTCGGGCGTGTCCGACCATTTCCCGCTGATGCGCTCCTGGCGCACCATCGTGAACTGGTACGACGGATAGCCGTTGGGACCATTGCGGATATAGAGCGGAACGGTGAGCGGATCGAGTGTCTTGAACAGCGCCGTGAGCGTCGCGTCGTCAAGTTGTGCGAGCGTGCCGCGCTGGGCGGCCGTGCGCAGCCAGCGCGCCTGCTGCGCGACCGGCTCGCGCGTGACCTTCGCCAGTTCCGCCGGCAGTGCGTCCTCCTGGACCGCGCTCGCGGCAGCGGCGGTTTCCTGCGCATGCAGGCCGGCTTGCGCGAGCGACAGCATGCACACAATGGCCGCGGCGGCGTGCCGCGTGCGGCGCTTCGTTCCTTCGTTCATCGACAGCGTCTCCCGGGGCGATGGATCGTTCAGCCTCGCTTCGCGGCGTTGAGCTTGGCGAGTTCCTCGTCGCGCAGCGCGCGGCGCAGGATCTTGCCGACATTCGTCTGCGGCAGCGCGTCGCGGAACTCGACGAACTTCGGCATCTTGTAGCCGGTCAGGTTCTTGCGGCAGTGCGCGAGCACGTCGTCGACCGTCAGCGTCGGGTCGCGGCGCACGACGAAGACCTTGATGCGTTCGCCCTGGACTTCGTCCGGGATGCCGATCGCGGCGGCTTCGCTGATGCCCGGATGCATGACCAGCACTTCCTCGATCTCGTTCGGATACACGTTGAAGCCCGAGACGAGGATCATGTCCTTCTTGCGGTCGATGAGGCGGATGAAGCCGTGTTCGTCCATCACGCCAATGTCGCCGGTGCCGAGCCAGCCCTCGGCGTCGATCACCTTCGCGGTCTCATCGGGCCGCTGCCAGTAGCCGCGCATCACCTGCGGGCCGTGCACGCACAGCTCGCCGGGCTCGCCGATGCCGGCCCAGGTGCCGTCCTCGCGCCGGAAGCGCACGAGCGTTGACGGCGCGGGCAGGCCGATCGAGCCGCTGAATGCGGCCATGTCGTTCAGGTTCACCGGATTCATCGTGACGATCGGCGAGCATTCGGTGAGCCCGTAGCCTTCGACGACCGGCCGCCCCGTGACCTCGTGAAAGCGCTCCGCGACCGCGCGCTGCATCGCCATGCCGCCCGCCATCGCGAGCTTGAGCTTCGAGAAGTCGCGCTTGCGGAATTCCTCGTTGTCGAGGAACGCGTTGTACAGCGTGTTGATCCCGGTGATTCCGGTGAACGTTTCGTTGCGGATGATCTTCATCACCATCTTCATGTCGCGCGGGTTCGCGATCAGGATGTTGCGACCGCCGAGCCCCATGAAGATGAACGCGTTCACCGTCAGCGAATAGATGTGATAGAGCGGCAGCGGCGTCAGCACGGTCTCGACGTCGCCCGAGACCTGGTCGGCGATCCACGCCTTGGCCTGCAGCAGGTTCGCGATCAGGTTGCCGTGCGTGAGCATCGCGCCTTTCGCGACGCCTGTCGTGCCGCCCGTGTATTGCAGGAACGCGAGATCGTCGCGCGTCGTCCGCACCGGTTGCGGTTTGCCGCGTGCGCCGAGCGCGAGGGCTGCGCGCAGCCGGATCGCCTGCGGCAGGGTGTAGGGCGGCACGAGCTTTTTCACGTGCTTCAGCACGAAATTGATCAGGCGCCCCTTTGCATTGAAGCCGTCTGCGAGCAGGTCGCCGAGCGCGGTGACGACGATGTTCTTCACCTGCGTTTCCGGCAACGCGTCCTGCAGCGTGCGTGCGAAGTTCTCGAACACGACGATCGTCTGCGCGCCGCTGTCCTTCAACTGGTGCGCGAGTTCGCGCGCGGTATAGAGCGGGTTGACGTTGACGACGATCGCGCCGGTTTTCAGCGTCCCGAACAGCGCGACCGGGTACTGGAACGTATTCGGCAGCATGATCGCGACGCGGTCGCCCGGCTTCACGCCGGTGCTTTGCAGATACGACGCGAACGCCTCGACTTTCTGCGCGAGCGTGCGGTAGGTCATCGATGCGCCTGCGCTCACGTAGGCGACCCGCTCGGCGAAGCGTGTCGTGCATTCGTCGAAGAATTGCACGAGCGATGCGTATTGCGTGACGTCGATCTCGTGCGGCACGCCGGGCGGATACGACGCGTACCAGATGCCATCGGTGTTCGGCGGGAGCTGGGCCGCTGCGGTTGCTGCGGATGATGACATGATGTGTCTCCGTTGTGGGTGAGAGTTGGCGCTTCAGCGCTTACGCTCACCCCATGCTTTGCGTTCGGCGAGAATCGACGCTTCAGCGCGATGTTCTCGCCATGCCTTCTTGTCGACGAGCGCAAGCCAGCGTTGGCTCCCGCCGCATGACATTCGTTCGGCCCGGGCCAGCGCATCAACGCCGGTCCGGGCCGCCAAAATCGTGAATCGCCGCCTGAGCGGCTCGGCGCGATCAGCTCGCCGAATGCACCGTCGCCGGATCGGCAGCCGGCGCGCTCGAGGACAGCCCGAAGGCCTCACTCGCACCCGCATCGTCGAGCACGGCCGCGAAGATCGACAGCTGCGCGCTGTCGGGCATCGGCGCCTTCAGTGCGGCGACGATCAGCGACGACAGCCGCGCGATCATCTGCACGTCGTTCATCGTGCGGCCTTGCGAGAATTCGTCGATCAGGCTTTCGGTTTCGGCGCCGGCCAGGGCGCCGGACAGCGCGCCGATCGCGAAGTGCAGCCGCCAGCCGAGCTCCGTGCGCGGCAGATGCGGCAGCGCGCGCTGGAACGCGTCGAAGAAGCGGCCGGCGACGCTCGCGTAGTGCGCGGTCAGGAAGTTGCGCACGAACGGCGACGGGTCGGTGTACGCGCGGCCAATCAGCCGCAGGAATGCGGGGCCGCCGCGGTCGGGGTCGCGCGACGCCTTCAGCGCGGGAATGAACATCGCGCCGAGCACGTGTTCGCAGGTGATATGCGCACCGAGCTGCGCATCGAAGCGGTCGAGGATGCCGAGGCGCTCCTGGTTGAGCTGGTCGAGCCGACGCGACAGCATCGCGTGGATCAGCGCTTCCTTGCTGCCGAAGTGGTAGTTGACCGCGGCGAGGTTCACCGCCGCGCGCGACGTGATCTGCCGCATCGACATCGCTTCGAAGCCGTGCTCGATGAACAGGTCCTCGGCCGCATCGAGAATGCGCGCCTTCGTCCCGCCGGTCTGCCGATTGCCGGATGACCGCGTCCCGGACGGCCGTCCCGCCGACGGTCGCCCCTCCTGACTGACTGCCATGTCCCGCCTCCCAATGCCGGTCGCCCGGCCGCGAACAGGTGATTTGATTATCTGATTCAAACAGCCGTTTTTATTAAGATAAAAAAACGCGGGCAGCACGGGCAAGCGAGGAATCTGGACAAATTCCTCTAGTTCGATGTGCAGTTGCGGAAAGTATGCCGCGTGGCCCCGGCGGGACGGGGCACGCGTGATGGTGCGATGCGGCAATATGCAGGCTCACCCGACGGTGGTACGCGTATTGACCGATTGCGTCATGTCGATACCGCGCCGTTCGCGGCTGAACAGGATCAGCACGGCGATCACGACGGCCACGATGCCGGCCACGAGCGCCAGGGCGAAACCGTAGTTGTTGCCCTGGGAAACCGCGAGCGACGCCTGCATCGTCGCGTTGCCGGACGCGAGCAGGTTGCCGAACTGGTAGACGAAACCGGGGAAGGTCGCGCGAATCTCGTCGGGCGAGATCTCGTTCAGGTGAACCGGTATCACGCCCCACGCGCCCTGTACCGAGATCTGCATCAGGAACGCGCCGGCGGCGAGCGCGACCGGGCCGCTCGAGAACGCCCACAGCGGCAGAATCGGCAGGGCGATCAGCGCGGCGATGAAGATCGCGCGACGGCGGCCGATCTTCTCCGAGATCGCGCCGAACGACAGGCCGCCGACGATCGCGCCGATGTTCAGCACGATCGTGATCCACGACACGGTATGCGGATCGAAGTGATGCTGTTCGCGCAGGAAGGTGGGGTAGAGGTCCTGCGTGCCGTGCGAGAAGAAGTTGAACGCGGTCATCAGCACGATCGCGTAGATCGTGAGTTTCCAGTTTTGCTGGATCGTGGTTACGAGACTCGGCCGCGCACGTTTTTCCATCTGCTTCCAGGCCGGCGATTCGGGCACGTGCGTGCGCACATACAGCACGAGCAGCGCGGGCAGCACGCCGACCATGAACATGCCGCGCCAGCCGATGTACTGGTAGAAGAGGCCGAACACGACGGACGCGAGCAGGTAGCCGCTCGGATAGCCAGCCTGCAGCAAGCCCGACACGAAGCCGCGCGCGTGGGTCGGCACGGTTTCCATCGTCAGCGCGGAGCCGACGCCCCATTCACCGCCCATCGCGATGCCGAACAGCGCGCGCAGCGCCAGCAGCGCGGCGAGGCTCGGCGCGAAGCCCGACGCGAGTTCGAGCAGCGAATAGCACGCGATGTTGACCATCAGTGTCGGACGGCGGCCGAAGCGGTCGGCGAGCCGGCCGAAGATCAGCGCGCCGATCGGGCGCATCGCGAGCGTGAGCGTCAGCGCAAACGCGACGGCGGGGATCGTCGACGCGAATTCGGTGGCGATGTCCTTCAGCACGAAGACCATCAGGAAAAAATCGAATGCGTCGAGTGTCCAGCCCAGGTAGGCGGCGATCGTGACGTTGCGTTGTTCGCGGGTCCAGCTCATGTCCGAGGTCTCCTCGTAGCTTGCGCGCTCACGATCCGCAGGCGGATGCCGGCCCGGCTTGCGCGCGGTGCGGGGGCATCTATCGAGTGTAGGCCGCCGCACCGTACGATGTGGGGTGCGATAACCGCGAATCGGGAATAATCCCTACGAAATGGGTTGTTGAGAAAACGGAAATGAACGTGCACGAGACAGGCGACAGGCGTCTGTATCATGCCGGAAGGCTTTTTGTATCAGTTATGTAATGTGCGCGATGCGCATCGCCACCGAATCAGGAGTCCCGATGACCCAACCCTCCGTTGCCGCGTTGCCCGTCCTGGAGACCGGGCGGCTGTGGCTGCGCCCGCGCGTGCTGGCAGATCTCGACGCGAGCATCGAGATGGATCGCGATCCGGAGGTCACGCGCTACATCTCGGGCCCGTGGCACGACCCGGACGAACATCGCCGCTTCGTCACGCACCGGATCACACGCGCGTATCCGCCGGGCCTCGGCTACTGGTCGATCTTCGAGAAGGCCGCGCCCGACGCGTTCATCGGATGGATCCTGTTGATTCCCGACTATGCGGGCGGCGCGCGCGACGTCGAGATCGGCTGGCGGCTCGTGCGCGCGGAGTGGGGGCGCGGCATCGCATGCGAGGCCGCCACGGCCGTCGTGCGTCATGCGTTCGACACCGTGCGGCTGCCGCGCGTGATCGCCGATATTGCCGAGGCGAACACGGGTTCGCTGAACGTCGCACGCAAGCTCGGGATGCGGCGCGTGAGCGTCGTTCATGACGGAATTCCCTACGTTCGTCATCGTCTCGAGCGCGACGACCTGCGTGCATAGTGGTGCGCTCCGTTGTCAGAGATGGTCAAGCGCATGCGTATCGAGGCCGCGACGTATTAACGGCTCGCAAGATCCGGAGTATCGTTGCCGGAAATTCGTAACATGGGGTACGACCATGGCACTGGGCAACGACGTTCATCTCATTCCCGTCCGGCTCGACGCACTGCGTCCGACGCAAATGACGGTCGGCTATCGCGAAGTGAAAGCGAAGCGCAAGCACTGGAAGACGCTCGACAAGCGCGCACGCAAGGCCGCGATCGAGTCGCACTGGTTTCCGGCCGTCCTCGGCCCGGACGGGCTGCACTACATCACCGACCATCACCATCTCGGCCTCGCGCTGATCGAGGAAGGGGAGACGCGTGTGAACGCGATGCTGCTGAAGGATCTGTCCTGGCTCGACAACACGATCTTCTGGCGGATGATGGAACACAACCAGTGGGTGCATCCGTTCGGTGCGGATGGTTCGCGTCGCGAATACGCACATCTGCCGAAGGCGCTGACGGGGCTCGAGGACGATCCGTACCGGAGCCTTGCGGGCGAGCTGCGCACGGCCGGCGGCTACGCGAAGGATGCGACGCCGTTCAGCGAATTCCTGTGGGCAGACTACCTGCGCCAGCACGTGACGCTCGACCAGATCCGCAAGAATTTCTCGAAGGCGCTCGACCTCTCGCTGCGCCGTGCGCATGAGCAAGACGCCCGCTATCTGCCCGGCTGGTCGGGTGTGATCGCCGTCAAACCCTGATACGCGCCCGGCGCCTGCCACTTCATGACGACCGTCCCCCCCCATCCGGATGCCGGCCCGCAGCATCCCGGGCATTTCGCTGCACTCGATGCGGCAACGCCGTCGGCCACGCAGCGCATCGGTCTCGATGCGCTGGCCGGCCTGTCGATCGCCGGGCTGCTGATTCCCGAGGCGGTCGCGTACGCGGGTCTCGCCAACCTGCCGCCGCAAGCCGGCCTCATCGCACTGCTGTCGGGTCTCGTCGTCTATGCGCTGACCGGCAGCAGTCGCTTTGCGATCGTGTCGTCGACGTCGTCGTCGGCGGCCGTGCTCGCCGCGACCGTGCTGGCCGAGTCCGGGATGGCGCTTGTCGCGCAGCTCGCGCTGGCGGCCGCGCTCGTCACGATGACGGGCGTGCTGTTCATCCTGGCGGGCGCCGCGCGACTGGGCGGCATGTCGGATTTCGTCGCGCGTCCGGTCCTGCGCGGTTTCACGTTCGGCCTGGCGCTGACGATCGTCATCAAGCAACTGCCGAAGATTCTCGCGATCTCCGCGCAGCACGGTGACGCGCCGCATGTCGCGCTCGAGCTCGTCGCCGGCGCATCGCACGCGAACCTCGCGAGCGTCGCGCTCGGCACGACCGCGCTCGCGTTGCTGTTCGTGCTCGGCCGGCGCTCGCGCGTGCCCGCGACACTGGTCGTGATCGTGCTGTCGATCGCGGCCGGGTATATGGTCGACTGGCAGCAATACGGGATCGCGATCGTCGGACACATCGATTTCCGCCACATCGAATTCGGGCTGCCGCATCTCGACCGCAATGCATGGATGCAGACGGTCGAACTTGCTTTCGCGCTGATGCTGATCCTGTATGCGGAGTCGTACGGGTCGATTCGCAACTTCGCGCTGAAGCACGGTGACAGCGTGTCGGCGAACCGCGACCTCGTCGCGCTCGGCTGCGCGAACCTCGTGTCGGGGCTGCTGCACGGGATGCCGGTCGGCGCCGGCTATTCGGCGACGGCCGCGAACGAGGCGGCCGGTGCGCGGTCGCGTTTCGCGGGCTTGTGGGCGGCCGGCGTGGTCGCGCTGATCGTGTGGCTGCTGCTGCCGCAGCTTGCGCGCACGCCGGAGCCCGTGCTCGCGGCGATCGTGATCTTCGCGGTCAGCCACTCGCTGCATCCGTCGGTGTTCCGGCCGTACTGGGTCTGGCATCGCGACCGGCTCGTCGTGATCGCCGCGCTGCTCGCGGTGCTCGTGCTCGGCGTGCTGCACGGACTGCTCGCAGCCATCGGCGTGAACCTGCTGCTGACGCTGCGCAAGTTGTCGGAGCCGAACGTGAGCGTGCTCGGCCGGCTGCGCGACGGGCACGACTTCGTCGACGTCGCGAATCACGCCGATGCGAAGCCGGTACCCGGAGTGCTGATCGTGCGGCCCGAGGCGCAGCTATTCTTCGCGAACGCGGACCGGATGCTCAATCGCGTGCGTGTGCTGATGAAGGCCGCGCCCGATGCGCGTACCGTGCTGCTGAGTCTCGAGGAAACGCCGGACGTGGACGGCACGACGATCGAGTCGTTGCGCACGTTCGCGGCCGAATGCGCGGCCCGCGGGCTGCAGTTCGCGATCGTGCGGCTCAAGGAGCACGCGCTGCATGCGCTGCGCCGCGCGGCCGACGAGACGCTGCGCGACGACGCGATGTCCGAACTGAGTGTCGACGAGAGCCTGCAATTGCTGCTGGCGCGCGGAAATGGCGGCAATGGTGGGAAGGGCGCGCAGGGCGATGCGTGACGATGTGAGGCGAACGCGCCGTCCAGCGCGTTCCGGTGCTGCCTAGTGCGATAGCGCGGCGTCGGCCGATTCGGCGGTCGCCGGATTCGCGATGACCTCTGCTACCTCGGCAGCCGTGGGCGCGTACGCGCCCGCATGCGCACAGGCGACTGCCGCGCAGGCTGCCGCGTAGCGCAGATGATCGGCGGCCGATGCGCCGGGGTGCACGAGCTGGCTGGCGAGCCAGCCACCGATGCTGGCGTCGCCGCAGCCGACGGTATCGACGGTATCGACGATCTCGGTCGCGAACGCCGGCTGGAACAGTGCGGTATCGCGATGCAGAAGCTGCATGCCGGCCGCGCCGCGCGTGACGAGCAGGCTCGCATCGGGGGCCCACGCGCGCAATTGCGCGAGCGCGGCGGCTTCATCGAGTTCGGGGAACAGGCCGCGCAGATCTTCGTCGGAGACCTTGATCCAGTCGGCGAGACTTGCCAGCCGGCGCAGTGTGTCGCGATACGACGGCGCGGCCATCGGTGCGCGATAGTTCGGATCGAACGAGATTCGCCTGCCGGCGGCGCGTGCAGCCTGCACGACTTCGATCAGGCGCGACGCAAGCGGCTCGCGCACGACGCCGAGCGAGCCGACGTGCACGATCTCGGCCGCGTCGAGCGCGCCGTCGGGCAAGTCGGCCGGATCGAACGCGAGATCGGCGCTGTTTTCGCCGATGAAGAAATAATCGGGCGGCTGTTTCGACACGACCAGGTTGAGGTGAGGGAACGGGCAGGGCCGGGCGCCGCGCGCGGCGAGGCGGCCCGGCACCGCCGGGGATCGCGATTGGTGTCGCGCGATCAGCGCGGGCTGCTCCAGCCCTTGTAGCCCTTCACGTTGTCGCGCGTGACGAGCATCGGCTCGATCAGGATCATCGGGTTGGCCGGCTTCTGTCCGTTCATGATCCCGTAGCCGACGTTGACGGCCTGCTGCGCCATCGCCCATGGGTCCTGGCTCGACGACGCCTGCACGAGCGTGTTGGACTTCAGCGCCACCTCGATGTCCGGCGCGCCGTCGACCGACGTGATCACGATGTTCGGGCGATTCAGCTGCTTCGCCGCGAGATCGCTGCCGATCGCCTGCGGGTCGTTGATCGTGAACACGCCGTCGAGCTTCGGAAAGCGCGTCAGGTAGCCCTGCATCGCGTTCATCCCGCCTTCGCGCGAGCCCTTGCCGTCCTGGTCGCTCGACAGCAGCTTGATGCCCGGGTTTTTCGCGAGCACGGCCTTGCAGCCGTTCACGCGATCGATCACGGCCGAAACCTGCGGGCCGTTCTCGATGATCACGTTCCCCTTGCCGCCGAGTTTCTTCGCGAGGTAGTCGCACGCCAGCTCACCGGCTTTCACGTTGTTGGTCTGCACGGTCGCGTTCGCGCCGGCAGCCGCGACGTCGACCGCGACGACCGTGATGCCGGCCGCCTGCGCCTTCTTCACCGCCGGCTCGATCGCCTTCGGATCAGTCGCGTTGAGCAGGATGATGTCGACGTGCGCGGAGATGAAGTTGTCGATCTGCGTGAATTGCTTGTTCAGGTCGTAGTCGGCAGAAACCGCGGTGACCTTCGCGTTCGGGTTGAGCTGTTTGGCGCGTGCTTCGGCACCCTTCACGATCGTCACGAAATACGGGTTGCCGAGCGACCCGACCGTGACGCCGATCGATTTCAGCGGCTTGTCGGCTGCGTGGGCGGTGGCGGCGCCGAAGGCGAGCGCGCAGGCGACGGCGGTCAGGGCGGCTTTGTGCTTGAACATGTCGTTGTGTCTCCGGAAGGTCCGTTGGCGGACGGGCGCAGGAGGACCTGCCTGCGCCCTGATGGTTGAATGGTGAGAAATGCGCGGTGAGGAATGCGTGTCAGGTGCGGGCCGAATCGCGCTGGCGATAGCGGTCGAGCGCGACGGCGCCGATGATCACGAGCCCCTTGATGATGTATTGCCAGATGTCGGACACGCCGAGCAGCACGAGACCGTTGGTCAGCACCGCGATGATCAGCGCACCGATCAGCGTGCCGACGATCGAGCCGACGCCGCCGACGAAGCTCGTGCCGCCGAGGATCACCGCGGCAATCGCATCGAGTTCGTACGACTGGCCGAGCTGCAGGCCGTTGGCCGCATAAAGCCGCGCGGCCGACATCACCGCGCCGAGGCCCGCGAGCAGACCCGACGCGGCATACACGAACAGCTGGATCGCCCGCACGTTGATGCCCGACAGGCGTGCGGCTTCCGGGTTGCCGCCGACCGAATAGATCCGCATCCCGAGCACCGTGCGGCGCAGGATGAACCAGGACAGCGCGATCACCGCGCATGCGATCACGACGAGCCACGGCACGCCGAGGATCGTGCCGTTGCCGATGAACGCGAACGGCAGTTGCGGGTTGAAGACGGTCGTATCGTTGCCGATCAGGCGGGCGACGCCGCGCACGGCCGTCATCGCGCCGAGCGTGACGATGAACGGCGGCAGGCGCAGGAACGAGATCAGGCCGCCGTTTATCGCGCCGAACACGAGGCCGACGGCGAGCGCGATCGGCACGCCGAGCCAGCCCCAGCCGGGAATGGTCGACGCGAGCAGCGCGGCGACGGCCGATGCGGCGAGCACCGAGCCGACCGACAGGTCGATGCCGCCCGTCAGGATCACGAAGGTCATGCCGGCGGCGAGCACGATGTTGATCGAGGCCTGCTGCGTGACGATCGACAGGTTCTGCAGCGTGAAGAAGCCGTCGGTCAGGAATCCGAAGCCGATGCACAGAACCAGCAGCACCGGCAGCATGCCGGCGGTGCGCATCAGCGATTGCATGCGCGCGCGATGATCGGCGCCGCGCATCAGGGGCGTACGGTTGGCCACCGGATGGGCCGTCGCGGAAGCGAGGTTCCGCTGCTTGGTCGGGTTGATCATGTCGGTACCTGGACGAAAGAGGGAGATGAAGGGGCCTTGGTCAGTGCGCGTCGGCGAGTTCGGCCTGCGAGCCGGTGGCGAGCGCGATGATCGCCTCCTGCGTGATGGGTGTGTGCATGTGGCCGCCGAGTTGGCCGGCGATCTCGCCTTCGCGCATCACGAGCACGCGATCGGCGACGCCGATGATTTCCGGCAGCTCGCTCGAGATCACGATCACGCCGACGCCCGCACGGGCCAGTTCGTTGATGATCCGGTAGATCTCGGATTTCGCGCCGATGTCGACGCCGCGGGTCGGTTCGTCGAGAATCAGCACGCGGGGCTTCGTCTCGAGCAGGCGCGACAGCAGCACTTTCTGCTGGTTGCCGCCCGACAGCGCGCCGACGTTTACGTTCGCGTTCGGCACGCGGATCGACAGCGAGGCGATCGCGTCGCGCGCGCGTTCGGCGCCGCGTGCGAGATCGAGCGCACCGAGCCGCGCGTCGCGGTTGCACACGGAGATGTTGATGTTGTCGCGCACGCTCATGTCCAGGAACAGGCCCTGGCGCTTGCGGTCTTCCGTCAGGTAGACGAGGCCCGCGTCGATCGCGTCGCGTGGCGAATGTGCGCCGAACGTACGATCGCCCAGCTTCACGTCGCCGCGGGTGCGGGGTTCCGCGCCGAAGATCAGCCGCGCGAGCTCGGTGCGGCCCGCGCCGACGAGCCCGGCGATGCCGAGCACCTCGCCCGCATGCAGGTCGAGGCTGCAGCCGCGCACGCGGTCGCCGTCGGCAATGTCGCGTACCGACAGCAGCAGATGGCCGGGGTCGTACGGCGCATGTTCCTTCTTGTAGAAGCCGGAGATGTCGCGCCCCACCATCATCGCGACGAGCCGTTCGGCCGACAGCGATTCGCGCTCGAGCGTGCCGACGTACGATCCGTCGCGCAGCACCGACACGCGGTCGGACAGCTCGTAGATCTCGGCCATCCGGTGGCTGATGTAGATGATTGCGAGACCTTCCTCGCGCAGTTGGCGGATCAGGCCGAACAGGTGCTCGGTCTCGCGCGATGACAGCGGTGTCGTCGGTTCGTCCATCACGAGGATGCGGGCGCGGGTGTGCACGGCGCGCGCGATTTCGACGAGTTGCTGCTCGGCGATCGACAGCGTGCCGACGAGCGTGTCGGGCCCGAACGGGGCGCCGAGACGCGTGAGCACGTCCTGGCAGCCGCGCGCCATCGCCGCGCGGTCGATGGTGCCCCAGCGCCGGTTGCCGCGCCGCAGTTCGCGGCCGACGTAGATGTTTTCCGCCACGGTCAGGTTCGGCGCGAGGCACAGCTCCTGGTAGATCACCGCGACGCCCGCATCGCGCGCGGCGAGCGGGCCGTCGACGTCGATGCGCTCGCCGTCGATCAGGATTTCGCCGCCGGCGTCGGCGCGGTACGCACCCGACAGGATCTTCATCAGCGTCGATTTGCCCGCGCCGTTCTCGCCCATCAGGGCGTGGATCTCGCCCGGATAGACGGTCAGGCTGACGTTGTCGAGCGCGCGCACGGCCGGGAACGTCTTGCTGATCCGGCGCATCTCGAGCAGCGGCCGGGGCGACTCAGAATGCGACATGGTTGACCTCCTGCGATTCGGTGCGGGCGCCCTTGAGGATGCCGGCCCGCGGGGAGAAGTTGAAGAACATCGGCAGCGTCGCGGCGCCGATCGCACCGGCGTCGGCGCCGAACGTGCCGCGCACGAGCGTCGGCGTGCCGCGCGCTTCCGGCGCGGTGGCGACGAGCGCCGCGCGCAGGCGAGTCATCAGCGCATCGAGCAGGCCCGCGTCGGTATCGGCATCGAGCACGACCACCGGCGCATCGACGACGCACAGCACCGCGCGCAATGCCGGGGCGAGTGCGTCGACGCAGTCGTCGATCCATTCGTCGACCGCCGGCAGGCCGCGCGCGATGCAGGCCTCGAGGTCGGCGCGGTTCTCGACCGTCTCGCCGTGATGGCGCAGGTGGCGTACGAGCGCGTGCAGCGATGCGCGGGCGAGGAGGATGTCCCACGGGCCGCGAGGCGGCGGCGCGGAGGCCAGCCGGCTCGGCGGCACAGGAATCACGGCGATGTCGCCGGCATTGCCGGTCACGCCGCGCAGGCAGTCGCCGTCGATCGCGATGCCGCCGCCGATCGCGGGACCGATGAACAGGTACACGAAGTCGTCGCACTGCCGGCCGTACCCGTAGAACAGTTCGGCGATCGCGGCCGCGTTGCCGTCGTTTTCGCCGAACACGGGCAGCGACAGCGTGCGCCCGAGGTCGCTCGCGAAGTCGACGTCTTCCCATGCGCGGAACGTGTCGGGCGCGAGGCCGAGCTCTCGCATCCATGCGCCGAGGTTGTACGGCTGCGCGACGCCGACGCCCGTCAGGCGCGCGCGCTCATGCGCGGGGAGCAGGTCCTGCATCGCATCGATGTCGTGCCGTACGATTTCGAGCACGTCGGCCGGCGGGGGGAGCAACGTGTCATGGGAGCGGCGGCCGAGCACGTCGCCCGCGAAATTGACGAGCGCCGTCTCGATGCGCATCCGGTCGAGATGGACGCCGATACCGAACGCGCCGCGCGGATCGAGGCGGATCAGCGAGGCCGGCTGGCCGCGCTGGCCTTCGGTGCGGCCGGCGAATGCGATCAGCTTTGCATCGGCGAGCGACGCGATGATGCTGCCGACCGCCGTGCCCGTCATGTTCGCGAGACGGGCGAGGTCGGCCTTCGACGCGCTACCCGCACGGCGCAGCGTCTTCAACAGCAGGCGCTCGTTGTAACGGCGCACGTTGGCCGAGTTGCTTCCCTGGCCGATGTGCGGGCTTCTCATGGCGTCTCCTTCCATGGGCGCGTCGGTTGCGACGCATTAAATAAATCACGTTGATTTATTTAACCGCGTGAGCGGCGGCGTGTCAGCCTAGGGAAATCCCGATTTCGTTCTGGGGCGACGATGGACGCGGCGGGGAGGAGGCAAGAGCGGAGCGAATCACCGAAGTGAGGCGATCCGCGTGCAGGAGGGCCGGCGTGGAACCCGCCCGGCACTCGGTTCGGATCGGCGGGCTGGTGCGAGTCGCGCTGCGGCTGCGGTGTATCCGCAAGGGCGCCCGCAGTGATTCCGGAGCCGGAAATGAAAAAAGGCCGGCATAAAGCCGACCTTTTCAAAAACAGATGGTGCCCAGGAGAGGACTCGAACCTCCACGATGTTGCCACCGCTAGGACCTGAACCTAGTGCGTCTACCAATTCCGCCACCTGGGCACGTTTCGCTTTGCTGCATCGCGAAAGACCGCAATTATAGCGTGCCCCAAGAACGTGTCAACAGATTTCTGTACGATCGTTTGGATGGGTGTAAAAAAGGGCGCGCCTGGGTTGTCGCGTCTGAATGCCGTGGTCGGTCGATGCGGGTGTGAGGGAATCATTGCCGG
Source organism: Burkholderia sp. AU33545 (assembly GCF_020419685.1). Lineage (NCBI taxonomy): Bacteria > Pseudomonadati > Pseudomonadota > Betaproteobacteria > Burkholderiales > Burkholderiaceae > Burkholderia > Burkholderia sp. AU33545. The sequence continues at coordinate 1,033,672 of NZ_JAIZRQ010000001.1, forward strand.
AAAGGATCGAGCGAATTTCCCGAGTGCACACTTACGTGTGTCGCCAGGGAAATTGTTGTCGATGGCATCCTGTCGTGCGCGCTGTCCTGCGGTTATGGGATGCGATCGCAGCGATTGTCCGCTCGCCTGGCGGGCCGTGTGCATGTAGATGTCGGCATGCAATGGCGCGTGCGGCGCATGTGGGGCGAAGTCGGTTGTATTTCGATCTTTTCTGTTACTATCGCGGTAACGTTTATTGCGGAACGATCCGCGCCGAGGAGTTCGTCATGTCAGAAATCGCAGTGGTTTTTCATAGCGGCTACGGCCACGCAGCCGTTATTGCCGACGCAGTTGCGCGCGGCGTCGAGAAAGTCGACGGCGCGTCGGTCAAGTTGATCCCCGTCGACGCGATCGACGAACACTGGGAGTACCTGGAGCGCGATGCGAAGGCGATCATCTTTGGCTCGCCGACCTACATGGGCAGCGCGTCCGCTCAGTTCAAGGGCTTCATGGACGCATCGTCGAAACATTGGGGCAAGTGGCGTGACAAGCTGGCGGCCGGTTTCACGGTGTCGGCTTCGCAAAGCGGCGACAAACTGTCGACGTTGCAACAACTGGCGGTCTTCGCCGCCCAGCATCAGATGCTGTGGGTCAGCCTCGGTCTGATGCCCGGCAACAACAGCAGTGCGGGTTCAGTCAACGATCTGAATCGGCTCGGGTCCTTCCTCGGTGCGATGGCGCAGGCAAATGCAGACGAGGGCGGCGATGCGATCCTGGAGAGCGATCGCAAGACGGCGGAAGTGCTGGGCGAGCGTGTCGCGATTGCCGCGAAACGCTGGAACGGCGCCTGAGGTCGGCGGCGGGCCGGTCTTGATGGGCCGTTCGGCTGCTGGATCGGTGAGGGGGGCGATGTGATTGTCGCGTGTCCGCTGAGTTCGCCGGGCATCGCGACATTCGCGCCCCCCGATTTTGCTTCGTTGCTTGAGTCGGAAATGACGAAAGGCCGGGATAAGCCGCTCGTTTTTGGAAACCGGATGGCGCACGGGAGGGGGGGGCTTGGCAACACGGGTGCGCCCCCGAGTTGCGCTTGAAAATGCAGCTTTTCGAGCCCTCACGTAGAGCGCGCAGCGCTTCGCCTGCTGAGGCTGAAAAAGAAAAAGGCCGGCTAAAAGCCGGCCTTTCTTAAATAAGTGGTGCCCAGGAGAGGACTCGAACCTCCACGGTGTTGCCACCGCTAGGACCTGAACCTAGTGCGTCTACCAATTCCGCCACCTGGGCACGTTTCGCTTGCTGCGATGCGAAGACCGCTATTTTAGCGTGTCTCGAGAGTCTGTCAATACAATTCGAGCGACGGCGATAAAAATTTCATCGCGCGGCGCGTGGTCGCAGCATCACGCGCCGATCGGAACTGCACGCTTTGCAGCGAAATTCCAGCGCCGCGATTCAGCCGTGTCGCCGCGGGCAGGCAGCGAAGCTGCTGCGCGGAACGTATCGGCGATGTTCTGATGCCCACCGAAGTTCTGAGAGGCTGCGGAATTCGCACGTCGTTCGCGTCGACCGATGCGATGTAAGGATCTCGCGTGATCCATGCATCGACGCTTCCGCGTTCGAACGTTGCGCGGCCGTCCGCCGGCGTCAGGTAGTGGAATGCCGCGTCGTTGGGGGGGGCGAGCTTTATGTGTGCGCGGGCGGCAAGCACCCGGTAGCGGCTGCCGACAGCCTTCGTGATGGCGATGCGCTTGCTCTTGAGATCGGCCAAGCGCGGGCAGCGCGCTGTCGCGTTTGGCGATGATGGCCTGCGCTTTCGGTGACGGCGCTTGCTGCGCGACGTACACGAAGACGAAGCGCGCATGCGCGGCTTGCGCGAAGACGGGAGCCGTGTCGGGCACGTCGGCGCTGAAATCGACCGCGCCGACGTTGAGCGGCTCGGTCAGTGGCAAGCCGCTTGCGAATTCATGGCGCGACACGCGCAGGCCGAGCGGCGCGAGCGACTGCTCGAGCGTGCCGCGCGTCTTGAGCGTCGACGATTTTTGATGTCCGATGCGCAGCGTGGATGGGGTGTTCTCGGCGTGCACCGGGATGCGGGCCCGGCATCGCGCGTGCGAACGCGCGGCGGGTCATCGACGTCATGGGCCGTGTTCCTCGCTGGATTCGTTGAAAGCAAGGCGGCTGACGTACCAGCGGGGAGGGCAATCGATAACCGATCAATGCTGCTATCGATCGGTGCGATGGGCATATGGCGCGGCCAGCACGCGTAATGCAAGGCTTGAAATGAAAAAAGGCCGGCATAAAGCCGACCTTTTCAAAAACAGATGGTGCCCAGGAGAGGACTCGAACCTCCACGGTGTTGCCACCGCTAGGACCTGAACCTAGTGCGTCTACCAATTCCGCCACCTGGGCACGTTTTGCAGTAGCTGCTTGCTGCAAAGAAGTGAAATTATAGCGCCCCAATTAATTGTGTCAACATTTTTTTGCAATGCACTGCAAACCCGCCGCTGCGGCGCCTGCACGCGGCATTCGCGTCTTTTGGCAACACAGGCGGGTGATAGAATGATCCGCCGCCGTCACTATAGAACTGTCTGACGGACACTTCTATGTTGATGCCGTGCACCATCAGTCAACGCAACGAGAACAATCATCGACAAACCCTTGAGCAAATATCCGTACCCCATTCCGAGCCGTGAAGAAATTCTCGGCGTGCTGCGTACGAGCGACGCGCCGCTGGCAGCCAACGACATCGCCGAAGCGTTGTCGATCAAACGCCAGGAACGCGAAGGGTTCTTCCGGCGTGTCGCCGCGATGGAACGCGACGGCCAGATCCGCCTCGACAAGCGCGGCCACTATCAGCTCACCCATCCGTCGAATTTCGTCGCCGGCCGCGTGCAGGGGCATCGCGACGGCTACGGGTTCGTGATCCGCGACGACGGCCAGGACGACCTGTTCTTGCCGAACGGCGAAATGCAAAAGGTCATGCACAACGACCGCGTGCTCGCGCGGATCGTCGGCTACGATCGCCGCGGCCGTCCGGAAGGCCATGTCGTCGAAGTGACCGAGCGCGCGAACAAGCGCGTGATTGGCCGCCTGCTCAACGAGAACGGCGCGCTGATCGTCGCACCCGAAGACAAGCGCATCGGCCACGACATCCTGATCACGCAGAACGTGAAGAAGGCGAAGGTCGGGCAGGTCGTCGTCGTCGAACTGACCGACTTCCCGAGCCGCCATTCGCAACCGCTCGGCCGCGTCGTCGAGGTGCTCGGCGACATCGACGATCCGGGCATGGAAATCGAGATCGCGGTGCGCAAATACGGCGTGCCGCACGAATTCGGCCAGCGGGCGCTCGACGATGCCGCCGCGCTGCCCGACGCGGTCCGTCCGGCCGACCTGCGCTTCCGCGTCGATTTGCGCGACGTGCCGCTCGTGACGATCGACGGCGAGGACGCCCGCGACTTCGACGATGCCGTCTACTGCGAGCCGACCAAGGTCGGGCGCGGCGACGGCTACCGCCTGATCGTCGCGATCGCCGACGTGTCGCACTACGTGCAGCCGGGCAGCGGCCTCGACGCCGACGCGCTGGAGCGCAGCACGTCGGTCTATTTCCCGCGCCGCGTGATCCCGATGCTGCCGGAGAAGCTGTCGAACGGGCTGTGCTCGCTGAATCCGCAGGTCGACCGCTGCGTGCTCGTGTGCGACATGGTGATTACTGCGCGCGGCGAGATCAAGGCGTACCAGTTCTATCCGGCGGTCATCCATTCGGCCGCGCGCCTGACGTACACCGAAGTCGCGGCCGTGCTGTCGAACACGAAGGGGCCGGAGGCCGCGCGCCGCGCGGACCTGCTGCCGCACCTGCAGGATCTGTACGGCGTCTACAAGTCGCTGTTCGCCGCACGCCAGAAGCGCGGCGCGATCGACTTCGACACGACCGAGACGTACATCGTCTGCAACTCGCAGGGCAAGATCGAACAGATCGTACCGCGTCAGCGCAACGATGCGCACAAGCTGATCGAGGAATGCATGCTGGCCGCGAACGTCTGCGCGGCCGATTTCCTTAAGCGCAACAAGCATGCGGGCCTGTACCGCGTGCACGCGGGGCCGACGCCGGAAAAGCTCGAGAACCTGCGCGCGTTCCTGCGCGGCATGGGCCTGTCGCTCGGCGGCGGCGAGAAGCCGCATGCGAGCGACTATGCGGCGCTGATGGCGCAGATTCGCGACCGGCCCGACGCGCAGATGCTGCAGCCGATGCTGCTGCGCTCGATGCAGCAGGCCGTCTACAGCCCGGACAACATCGGCCACTTCGGTCTCGCGTATGAGGCGTACGCGCACTTCACGAGCCCGATCCGCCGCTATCCCGACCTGCTCACGCACCGCGCGATCTACGCGATCCTGTCGGGCAAGAAGTACACGCCGAAGGCACCGGACGGCTTCGAGCTGAACACCGCGCTGTCGCCACGCGCCCGCGCGATGCAGCAGGCCGACGACGAAGCGCGCGGCCGTTCGCGCGTGAACACCGCGATCTGGGAAGAGCTCGGCCTGCATTGCTCGGCGAACGAGCGGCGTGCCGACGAAGCGTCGCGCGACGTCGAGGCCTGGCTCAAGTGCTACTTCATGCGCGACAAGCTCGGCGAGGAATACGGCGGGATGGTGAACGGCGTCACGTCGTTCGGCATCTTCGTGCAGCTCGACACGCTGTTCATCGAAGGGCTCGTGCACGTCACGGAACTCGGCTCGGACTACTTCCAGTACGACGAGATCAAGAACGAGCTGCGCGGCGAGCGCACGGGCATCCGTTATCGCCTGTCGGATCGCGTGCGCGTGCAGGTGAGCCGCGTCGATCTCGATGCGCGCAAGATCGACTTCCGCCTCGTGCGCGACACGCCGGTGAAGGCGCCGCGTCCCGCATCGGCGCCGGTTGCTGTCGGCAACGGCAACGATCGCGGCGGCCCGCGCGTGCGCTCGTTGCCGCCGGTGGAGGAAGCCGCGCCGCGTCGCAAGCGGACGGCCAGCGCACCGGCCGCCGCGGTAAACGACACGCGTGCGGCGAAGAAGAAGGGCGGCGCGCCGGCGAAGACGGCCGCGAAGAAGGTACACGCCCGCAAAAAGTATTGAGCGTTTGGGGCAGCGCACGCGCGTGCCCCTGCAGTATCGAGAGACGCCGCGTTCTACCGGTCACCGGCCGGCAACGCGGCGCTTTCCTTTTCCATGGATCGCGGCTGCGCCCATCGCGCGGCCGCACGTTTGATCGAAGGTTGTTCCAGTCATGTCACGTCTGAAGGTTCTTTACGGTTTTCATGCGGTGACCGCACGTTTGCGGCACGATGCGTCGACGGTTGCGGAGGTGCTGTACGACCAGACGCGCCGCGACCGCCGCATGCAGGACTTCCTGCACGCCGCGAAAGAAGCGGGCGTGCGGCTGATCGCAGCCGATGAAACCCGCCTGTGGGGTCTCGCGCATACCGAGCGCCACCAGGGCGTCGTCGCGCGCGTCGAGGACGTTCCGCTCGCTCAGAACCTGTCCGAACTGCTCGACGGCATCCAGGGTCCGGCGCTGCTGCTGGTGCTCGACGGCGTCACCGATCCGCACAACCTCGGCGCATGCCTGCGTGTCGCCGATTCGGCCGGTGCGCATGCGGTGATCGCCCCGCGTGACCGCGCGGTCGGCCTGAACGCGACCGCGGCGAAGGTCGCGAGCGGCGCGGCCGACACGGTGCCGTACATCACGGTCACGAACCTCGCCCGCGCGCTGCGCGAGCTGAAGGAGGCCGGCGTGTGGATCATCGGCACGTCGGACGAGGCGCCGGGGACGCTGTACGACACGAAGCTCGATGGTCCTGTCGCCATCGTCATGGGTGCGGAGGGCGAAGGCATGCGTCGGCTCACGCGCGACACCTGCGACGAAGTGATGAGTATCCCGATGGCCGGCAGCGTCGAAAGTCTGAACGTGTCGGTCGCGAGCGGCGTGTGCCTTTACGAAGCGGTGCGGCAGCGGCGCGTGAAGGGCTGATACACGGGCTGATATACGGGCTGACCCACGCGGCCTCGCGCGATGCGCGGGCCGTTAAGCCCCGAACGACGCGTGCCGCGACTGCGCGCGGCACGCGGCTCCCGGAACTCGCGGACCATGACCCTGTTTCGCCTCGGCGCATTGTGCGCCATCCTCGGCCTGCTGGCCGCCTGTACATCGCCGTCGCTGGTCGAGCGCGGTACCTACTACGCCGATACGAGCCTGCATGCGCGCGGCGCCGATTCGCGGATCCGCTTTCTCGTGATGCATTACACCGAAAGCGACGAAGCGAGATCGCTGAGCACGCTGACGGGCGATTCAGTCAGCGCGCACTACGTCGTGCCGCCGCAACCACGCGTCGAATACGGGATGCCAGTCGTCTACCAGCTCGTTCCCGAATCGAAACGCGCATGGCATGCGGGTATCAGCGAATGGCAGGGCACGACCGAGCTCAACGCGGCGTCGATCGGCATCGAGAATGTGAACCGCGGCCCGCTCGATCCGCAAGACCGCACGTGGCAGCCGTATCCGCCCGAACAGGTCGATGCGCTGATCCGCCTGTCGAAGGACATCGTCGCGCGCTACGGAATTTTGCCGACGCGCGTGGTCGGGCACAGCGACATCGCGCCACAACGCAAGATCGATCCGGGGCCGCTGTTCCCGTGGCACGCGCTCGCGCAAGCCGGCGTCGGCGCGTGGCCGGACGATGCGACCGTAGCCGCGCGACTAGGCGGTCGCGATCCGCACGCGCTCGTCGACGTGCGGGAATTGCAGCTGAAGCTTGCACGCTACGGCTATGACGTGCCAACCGACGGCGTGCTCGACGCGCGCACGCAACGCGTATTCTCGGCGTTTCAGATGCATTTCCGGCCATCCGACTATGCGGGCAACCCGGACGCCGGGACCGATGCGATCGCGCAAGCGCTGCTCGACAAGTATTTCCCCGCCACGCCACCTGCGGAGGACGGTGCCGCAACGGGCGCGCCCTGACGATCGATCAGCGCGCGAGGTGCCGCAACACGCACCGAAAAAGCCCGGGTCGTCATCCGAGTCCGGTAAACTGCCGGTTTTCCGCAATCCCGCTGTATTCCCACCCCATGACTCAAGACGAACTCAAACGCCTGGTCGGCCAGGCAGCCGCCGATTATGTGATCCAGAACGTGCCGGAAGGCGCCGTGATCGGCGTCGGCACCGGCTCGACTGCCAACTGCTTCATCGACGCGCTCGCGGCCGTCAAATCGCGCTACCGCGGCGCCGTGTCGAGTTCCATCGCGACGACCGAACGCCTCAAATCGCACGGCATCAAGGTGTTCGACCTGAACGAGGTCGAATCGCTGCAGGTGTACGTCGACGGTGCCGACGAGATCGACGCAAGCGGCGCAATGATCAAGGGCGGCGGCGGTGCGCTGACGCGCGAGAAGATCGTCGCGTCGGTGGCCGATACGTTCGTCTGCATCGCGGATGGCAGCAAGCGCGTGCCGGTGCTCGGCGCATTCCCGCTGCCGATCGAGGTCGTGCCGATGGCGCGCACGGCGATCGGCCGGCGCTTGGCCGCGCTGGGCGGCGTGCCGGTGTTGCGCGTGACGAAGGACGGCGCGCCGTACATCACCGACAACGGCAACGAAATCATCGACGTGAAGGGGCTGCAGATCACCGATCCGCGCGGTTTCGAAGCGCAGGTGAACGCATGGCCGGGCGTCGTGACGGTCGGCCTGTTCGCCGAGCGCGGCGCGAATCTGTGCCTGCTCGGCACGGCAAACGGCGTTGAAACGATCGTTTATCCCGATTAATCGAAACTGAATGAGAAGCAGTCCGTAATGGCGTCAGGATGCCGTAATGGATTGCATGTTTAAATTCGACGGAAAGCCCGGCCCGGCAAGCGCAGCGCGCTTTCCGGGCTTTTTTTGAAGCCTTATAAATCACCACATCAGAAAGAGGGATAACCCTGTCAGGTGTTTACCAGATAGCGAAATATCCCCGAACTCATCAACTTATAGATCATAAGAACAGTAGTAACCAGGGCCGGCGGAACTGCGGAGCAGGTGTTCGCAAATCGACGCACGGGGAGGTGTCATGGAGCAGGGCAAAGACCGGTCACTGGTCGCCAAAGTGATGGATGGGCTTGTCTCGGGTATCGTCGAAGACAAGTACGGCGGCATCTTGCCGCCGCAGGACGTGCTGTCGAAAGAGTTCGACGTGAGCCGTACGGTGATGCGCGAAGCATTGTCGATGTTGCTTGCGCGCGACATGCTCGACGTGCGTCCGAAAGTCGGTACGCGCGTTCGACCGATGCGCGACTGGCGCATGATCGATGAAGACGTGGTGAGCTGGCGGTTCCGTGCAAAGCCGGATCCGCAGTTCATGCGCGACGTCATCGAATTCCGGATGCTGATCGAACCGCGCGCGACCGCGCAGGCGGCCGTTCGTGCGACGGCGGTCGACATCGCGGGCATTCGTGAGGCATTCGAAGCGTTCAAGGTGTTGCAGCCGGGCGACCCTGGATACGACACGGCGGACGAACTGCTGCACACGCGGATCGTTCAGGCGAGCGGCAACCAGTTTTTCCAGCAGATGGCGGCCATCGTGCGCGGCGCGGTTCGCCTGGTGAATCCGCGCGTTGCGCAGAAGGAGGGGGCGCACGACGTCGCGGTGAAGGCGCATGCGCGCGTCGTCGATGCGATCGAACGCCGCGACCCGCGCGAAGCCGAAGCGGCTTCGCTCGCGTTGATCGATTTCAGCGCCGACGAGATTTCGCGCGATTTCTCCGTCGACGTACCCGTGCGCGCCTGAATCGACACGCGTCGCTTATCCGTGCGCCGGCGAGCCGTTTATCATGACGGCCGACCGGCAGCGTGCCGGCCACCGTCATACGACCGACACGGAAGATCCGGATGAACGACCTCGACAACCGCCCGGTGCGCTTCGGCATCGTCGGCGCAGGCAGCATCGCACGCCGATTCGCGCAAAGCCTCGCTCACGTGCCGGGTGCCACGCTCGCCGGCGTATGGGCACGCCGCGCCGACGCGGCAACCGCCTTTTGCGACAGCTGCGGCGGCGCGCCTGCCGCCAGCCTCGACGCGCTCCTCGCGAGCGACATCGACGCGATCTATATCGCGACGCTCCACGACAGTCACGCGCACTACGCGCAAGCGGCGCTGGCCGCCGGCAAGGCCGTTCTGTGCGAAAAACCCGCGACGCTGAACGCGACGCAACTCGACGCCGTGCTGGATGCGGCACGCGTTGCCGGACGGCTCTTCATGGAAGCGATGAAGCCGCCGTTCTTTCCGCTGTATCGTCAGTTGCGCGCGCACCTGCACGACGACCCGATCGGCGAAATCCGGCTCGTGCGCGCGGGCTGCGCGTCGTCGTCGGTGCCGGACGACCATTCCGTCTATCGACTCGACCGCGCCGGCGGCGCGCTGCTCGACATCGGGATCTACGAAGCGTTTCTCGCGGTCGACTGGCTTGGCGAGGCAGTCGACGTGCAGACGCTCGGCCGCATCGGCGCCACGGGCGTCGACGTGTTCGCGAGCCTGAACAGCCGTCACGCGAACGGCGGCATCGCACAGCTCTTTTGCGGGCTCGACGTGATGGGACGCGGTGACGCGCTGATCGCCGCGGCAGGCGGGCACGTGACGATTCACGAGAAGTGGTGGAACCCCGCGCGGGCGACGATTCGCTATGCGGATGGGCGCACGGTCGAACTCGATGCGCCGATCGATGGCGGTGGCCTGAACTACGAGACCGCGCATTTCTGCGACCTGCTGCGCGCCGGCGAACTCGAGAGCCCGATCATGACGCACGACCATTCGCGGCGAATGATTGCGATGACCGACGCGGCACGCGCGGCGCTCGGCGTGCGCTATTCGGGCGAGTAGGCGGGAAGGAAGGGAAGGCGGGAGCCGGGCGCGCAATCGCGGCCCGGCGGGAGATGTTTCGTGATCAGTGCCGCGCGGGCAGCGACAGGCGCTTTTCGTACCAACGCTGGACCCATTCGAGAATCTGGCACAGCACCCAGTAGACAGCGGCGGCGGCCAGGTACAGCGGCAGCGGCTGGTAGGTCGCCGCGATCACTTCCTGTGCGCTGCGCAGCAGTTCGGTCACGGTGATCACCGATACGAGCGACGTGTCCTTGATCAGGCTGATCAGGCTGTTCGACAGGCTCGGCACCGCGATGCGCAGTGCCTGCGGGCCGATCACGTAGCGCAGCGTCTGCCCCCACGACAGCCCGAGGCTGTAGGACGCGAGCCACTGGCCGCGGTGAATGCCGTTGATCGCGCCGCGCATGCTTTCGGACATGTAGGCGGCGACGTTCGCGGACAGTGCGATCACGCCGGCCGGCGTCGGGTCGAGCGAGATGCCGAGGCTTGGCAGCCCGTAATAGATGACGAAGATCTGCACGAGCAGCGGCGTGCCGCGCATCAGGCTCACGTACGCGCGCGCGAGCCCCGCGAGCGCGTTGACCCAGATGCGTTCGAAGCCGTCGAGCGGCTCGCTTTGCCGGATGCCCATCATCGCGAGCACGACGGCGCCGAGCAGGCCGAACACCATCGACAGCACGGCGAACTTGACGGTCAGCACTGGGCGAGCACCGGCAGCGATTGGACGAGCAGGGACGTTGTCGACATGGAATACGAAGCGAAAGCGTGCGCGAAAGCGCAATCATAAACCGGACCGATAAAACAAAGGGCGGCATCGTTTCGGATGCCGCCCTTTCCGGCCCGCCGTCAGGCGGGAAACAGAGGCGTGCTTACTTGATCGGCTTCGTCACGTCGATGCCGAACCACTTGTCCGAGATCTTCGTGAACGTGCCGTCGGCTTCGAGTTGCGCCATCGCGTCGCCGATCGCCTTCTGGAACTTCGGGTTGCCCTTCTTGAACGGGATGCCCGACGGGTTCGCCGAGCCGACGTTCGCGCCCGGTCGCAGCGGCAGTTGCGAGTTCTTCGTCAGGTACGCGAGCATCAGGCGGTCGTTGAGCGCCGCATCGAGACGGCCGGCGGCGAGGTCGCGCAGGTACTCCGGCGCGCCCGGGTAGGTCTTCACGTCGACGCCGGGCACCGACTTCGCCATGTCCATGTAGTTCGTGCCGAGCGCGACGCCGAGCTTCTTGCCCTTCAGGTCGTCGAGCGACTTGAACTGGCGCGTGTCGTCCTTGCGCTGGATCAGCTGAGCGGACGAGTACGTGTACGCGGGCGAGAAGTCGAGCGTTTCCTTGCGCTTGTCGGTGATGCCGACCTGATTGGCGATCACGTCGAACTTGCCGGCCTGCAGGCCCGCGATGATGCCGCTCCATTCGGTCGTGACGAACTCGGTCTTCACGCCGAGCTTCGCGGCGACGGCCTTCGCGATGTCGACGTCGAAGCCGACGAGTTCACCTTGCGGATTCTTCGAGTTGAACGGCGGGAACGTACCTTCGAGGCCGACGCGCAGCGTGCCGCGTTGCTTCACCTCGTCGAGGAGGTCGGCCGCATGCGCGGTGGCGGCAGCGAACGACGTACCGATCAGGCCGGCGACCAGCAGCTTCTTCAGCAGCGAAATTTTCATCGTGTGGGCTTCCTTGCCCCAGCGGGGCGCTTGATTCTGAATGTGAGGTCGATCATAGCAAAAACGCAATCGACATCTAAATATCGTTTGATTATAGCTATATTACGCGGCGCGTTCGTGCGCGATCGCCTTCACGCATTCGGCGACGAGTGCAGGGCCGCGATAGATGAAGCCCGTGTACAGCTGGACGAGCGACGCGCCGGCCGCGAGCTTCGCGCGTGCGTCCTCGCCCGAGAAGATGCCGCCGACGCCGATGATCGGCACCGCGCTGCCGACTTCGGCATGCAGCTTGCGGATCACTTCGTTCGATGCGTCGAACACCGGGCGGCCCGACAGGCCGCCGGCCTCGTCCGCGTGCGGCAGGCCCTGCACGGCTGCGCGCGACAGCGTCGTGTTGGTGGCGATGACCGCTTCGATCTTGTGGCGCAGCAGCGTGTCGGCGATTTCCTTGACCTGCTCGTCGTCGAGATCGGGCGCGATCTTCAGCGCGAGCGGCACGAGCTTGCCGTGCAGGTCGGCGAGGCGCTGCTGCTTGTCCTTCAGCGCGGCGAGCAGCGCGTCGAGCTCGCCCGCGCCCTGCAGCTGGCGCAGGTTCTTCGTGTTCGGTGACGAAATGTTGATCGTCACGTAGCTCGCGAACGGATACACGCGCTCGAGGCAGTACAGGTAATCCTCTGCGGCGCGTTCGATCGGCGTATCGGCATTCTTGCCGATGTTCAGGCCGAGGATGCCACGATAGCGGGCGGCCTGGACGTTCTTCACGAACTGGTCGACGCCGTGGTTGTTGAAGCCCATCCGGTTGATCAGCGCTTCGGCCTGCGGCAGGCGGAACATCCGCGGGCGCGGGTTGCCCGGCTGCGGGCGCGGCGTGACCGTGCCGACCTCGATGAAGCCGAAGCCGAGCGCCGCGAGGCCGTCGATGGCCGCGCCGTCCTTGTCGAGGCCGGCGGCGAGGCCGACCGGGTTGCGGAACGTGAGCCCCATCACGGTGCGCGGCGCATCGGGCACGCGGGCCGACAGCGCGCAGGCGAGGCCAGTGCGGCCGGCCGCGCCGAGCGCGCGCAGCGTGAGGTGGTGAGCGTCTTCCGCATCCATCTTGAACAGGGATGCGCGGGCCAGCGGATAGAGGGAACTGAACACGGGAATTGGGCGGACGGCCGGAATGAATGACAACCCGCTATTTTACCGGGAGTTGTGCGGCAAGGGCGGGCTTCGCTTCATGGCGGCCCGCGGCGGCGGTCGCCGTGCCGCGCGTCAGCCGCTTCATGACCGGGACGGACGCGCGCCGCTCTCGTGCAACCGCGCCGGTGTCGCTCACGTCAGCCCGACCCGGAATGTCCACCGGGCAGCGGCGCGCGGGCGAGTGCCGCGTCGACCGGCGGCAGGTCGACCCGATCCGGATCGAGCACTTTCCAGCGGCCGTCGAGCAACCCTTCGAGCGGATGGAAGTTTGCCTTGTAGGCCATCTTCGGGCTCTCGCGGATCCAGTATCCGAGATACACGTACGGCAGGCCGAGGCTTTTTGCCTGTTCGATCTGCCACAGGATGTTGTACGTGCCGTAGCTCGTGTGCTGGTCGTCCGGCTCGAAGAATGTATAGACCGACGACAGTCCGTCGCCGAGGATGTCGATCATGCTGACCATGCGCAGCTTGCCGGGCTCGCCGCCCGGCGCGTCGAGGTCGCGGAATTCGACGAGGCGCGAATTGATCCGGCTCTGCAGCAGGAATTGCTCGTACTGGTCGCGGCTGTCGCGATCCATGCCGCCGCCTGCGTGGCGCGCCGACTGGTAGCGCATGTAGAGCGCGTAGTGCTCCTCGTCGTAGTGCAGCGGCGAGACCGTCGCGACGAGCGCGCGGTGCCGCTTCCACATCCGGCGTTGCGTGCGCGACGGCTTGAACGCGCCGACCGGCACGCGCACCGGCACGCAGGCGCGGCAGCCGTCGCAGTATGGACGATAGGTGAACACGCCCGAGCGCCGGAAACCGGCCTTCACGAGCTCGGTATAAATATCGGAATTGATCAGGTGGCTCGGCGTCGCGACTTGCGAGCGCGCGACGCGGCCGTCCAGATAGCTGCACGGATAGGGCGCCGTTGCATAGAATTGCAGCGCCGAAAGCGGTGAAAGCGGCAGCTCAGTCGGGTGAGTCATGGGCAGCTCTCGATGCAGGGAGGGAGTGCCGCGCTAGCGCTCGATCCCGGAGGGGGCGGCCGGTTCTGCGGGGCCCGTCAGTGCGGCGAGCGCGCGCTTGTCGAACTGCCACGGAATCGGCGGTTCGGCTACCGCGCGGCGCACGTGAGCGACAAAGGCTTTGCGTGCGATCTCGCGGCCGCCGAGCGACGCTAGATGCGACGTATTCTGCTGGCAGTCTATCATCTCCAGCCCCTGCTCGCGAAGATGGGCGACGAGCGTCGCCAGTGCGATCTTCGACGCATCGGTGGCATCCGCGTACATCGATTCGCCGAAAAACATCCGTCCGAACGCGACGCCGTAGAGGCCGCCGACGCGGCGCCCGTCATGCCACGTCTCGATGCTGTGCGCGTTGCCGGAACGATAGAGCGTCGTATACGCGTCGATGATTTCGGCCGTGATCCAGGTGCCGCGCTGCCCGCGACGCGGCGCCTGCGCGCATGCGCGCATCACGCCCGGAAAGTCGTGGTCGACGCGCACTTCCCACGCGGGGTCGCGCAGCACGCGCCTGAGCGTCTTGCGCAGCGACGGGGACACCTTGAATTCGGCTGGCACGAGGACCATCCGCGGGTCGGGGCTCCACCACAGCACGGGTTGACCGTCCGAATACCACGGGAAGATGCCGCGCAGGTAGGCCTCGATCAGGCGCGACGGTAGCAGGTCGGCGCTCGCGGCGAGCAGCCCCGGCGCGCCGGTCGCCGGACCGAGCGCGCGTTCGATGGGCGGAAACGGATCGTCCGGGCCGAGCCAGGGGACCATGGGGCGCGGGCTCAGCCGTTGCGCAGCGAGCGGAAGATATCGCCGGTATGCACGCCGTAGTCGCCGGCGGCGCGATCGGCGAAGAAGAAGCGCAGCGTCTGGCTGACGGTCGGGAACGCGATTTCGTCCCACGGAATGTCGGCTTCGTCGAACAGCTTGACTTCGAGGCTTTCCTCGCCGGCCTCGTAAGCCGGATCGGTGAGCCGCGCCAGATAGAACAGGTGGACCTGGTGCACGTGCGGCACGTTGAGAAGCGTGAACAGGTTCTGCACCTCGACGCGTGCGCCGGCTTCCTCGAGCGTTTCGCGTGCGGCGGCCTCGGCCGTCGTCTCGCCCATCTCCATGAAGCCCGCCGGCAGCGTCCAGAAACCGTAGCGCGGTTCGATCGCGCGGCGGCACAGCAGCACCTGTTCGCCCCAGACCGGCACCGTGCCGACCACGTTACGCGGATTCTGGTAATGGATCGTGCCGCAGTGATCGCAGACGAAGCGCTCACGGTTGTCGCCCTGAGGAATGCGCGCGATGACTTCGTGACCGCAGACGGAGCAGAATTTCATGTCGAGTGGGAGGGACGAGGTGATGCGAGTGTATCACCGGGGCGGGGCATTCTTGAACGCGAGCGCATGCGCGCGGCGTGCGGTGCGAAGCGCAACGTGTGATGCGCGGAATCGGGCGCCGAAAAACAAAAAGCCCGGCATTGAGCCGGGCTTTTTGCATGAATCGGGACGTTGGTTGCGGGGGTAGGATTTGAACCTACGACCTTCGGGTTATGAGCCCGACGAGCTGCCAGACTGCTCCACCCCGCGTCCGTCGAAGAAATGAATTATATGGACTATCCGGAACGCTTGCAAGCACTTTCTGACAATCGCGTCGCAATCGCCGGCGGGGCGCTTGCAGGGCCGGTACGGCAGGCGCGTGAGCTAGAATCGAGCGGTTTGCTTGTGTCGTTCATTCCTGCAGCGGAGTCGCGCGCGAATTGCGTCGGTGCCGTTGCAACACTTGACTACTGCATCGACGGATTCATGGACATCGCTCACGATCTGCAATCGATCGGCGCGCAGGAACAGGCGCTTGTGTTTCCCCATTTCGACCCGGCTCGCGCCTGGGCGCTCGGCAACCGGATGCATGCGCTCGCGACGTCGCGCGGTCATGCAATCGCGATCGACATCGTCACGTTCGGCCAGCCGCTGTTTTATGCGGCGCTCGCCGGTGCGACCCCCGACAACGCCGACTGGGTGCGCCGCAAGCGCAACGTCGTCGCGCATTTCCGCCGCAGCTCGTATGCGATCGGCCTGCGCATGCAGCAGGCCGGCGTCACGCTCGCCGAGAAGCACGGACTGCCGATCTCGGAATATTCGCCGCACGGCGGCGCGTTTCCGCTGACTGTCGCGGGGGCCGGCGTGATCGGCTCGATCACCGCATCGGGGCTGCCGCAGCGCGCGGATCACGAGTTCGTCGTCGAAGCGCTGTGCGCCGAGCTTGGGCAGGACTACGCCGTGCTGGCACTTGCAAGGAGCTGAGCGATGCAGCTTCCGGGTTACGCATGGCTCGCGATCGCGATCGTCGCGGAAGTGGTCGGCACGTCCGCGCTGCGCGCGGCGGACGGTTTCACGCGCCTCTGGCCGTCGGTGCTCGTCGTGGCCGGGTACGGCATCGCGTTCTACTGTCTGTCCCTCACGTTGCGCACGATGCCCGTCGGCATCATCTATGCCGTGTGGTCGGGTGCCGGCATTGTGCTGATCACGCTCGTCGCGATGCTGCTCTATCGCCAGGTGCCGGACCTGCCGGCCGTGATCGGCCTCGGGCTGATCATCTCGGGCGTCGTGGTGCTGAACCTGTTCTCGAAGATGCAGGCGCACTGAGCGTGCGCCCGCGATACGCCGGATGACACACATGACCGATTCCACTTCCGCTTCCGCGGAATCCGCCCAGCCCGATGTCCGCGCGTATGTCGCGAACCGCATCGGCTATCTCGAACTGAACCGGCCGAAGGCGCTGAATGCGCTGTCGGTCGGGATGATCCGGCTGATGCAGCAGGCGCTCGACGCGTGGCGCAACGACGCCGACGTGGTCGCCGTCGTCGTGCACAGCCCGCATCCCCGCGCGTTCTGCGCGGGCGGCGACGTGCGTTTCTTCCACGACGCCTGGCAGCGTGACGACCGCGATGCGGTCGATACATTCTTCATCGAGGAATACACGCTCAACCATACGATCTTCACCTATCCGAAACCGTACATCGCGTTGATGCACGGCGTCGTGATGGGCGGCGGCATGGGCATTTCGCAGGCGGCACGGCATACGGGCGGCCTGCGTGTGGTCACCGACTCGACGAAGATGGCGATGCCCGAAACGCGCATCGGCCTGTTCCCCGATGTCGGGATGAGCTGGTTCCTCGCGCGCACGCCGGGCGCGATCGGCGCCTATCTCGCGGTGACCGGCGCAACGCTCGACGCGGCCGGCGCACTGTATGCGCAGCTTGCCGACGCATACCTGCCCGATGCCGCGCTGCCGGCGCTGTTCGATACGCTGCGCAGCGCGCGCATCGACAGCGGCGTGCAGGCGGTCGCGTGCGTGGCCGACGCGGCCGCGTCGCACAAGGTGGTGCCGACGCCCGACACGTCGGCGCTGGCCGACGCGCACGCCGGGATCGACCGGCATTTCGCGCAAGCCGATATCGGTGCGATCCTCGCATCGCTCGACGCCGAGCAGGATTGCGCTGCGGTCGACGGATGGGTCGGGAAGGCGACCGATGCGATGCGCAGCCAGCTGTCGCCGCTGTCGATGGCCGTATCGCTCGAAGTCGTCGAACGGGCGCGCGGGGCGACGATGGCCGATTGCCTGCGGCGCGACCTCGACCTCACGCGTTCTACGTTCGCGCACGGCGACGTGATCGAAGGCGTGCGCGCGCTGATCGTCGACAAGGACCATCAGCCGGCCTGGCGTTTCAAGTCGATCGCCGATATCGACCGCACCGACGTCCTCGCGATGTTCGACAGCCCGTGGACGCCCGACACGCATCCGCTGCGCAACCTGAAGGACTGACGCGCCGCGGTATCGACGCGAAAAGCAAAAAGGCCGCCTGCATTGTGCGCAGGCGGCCTTTTCATTTGGGGATGCCGACCCGGCCTGGCGGCAGTGGGCCGGGGGCCTTGCCGCAAGACGTGCGTTATTCGTCGCCGGCGTCGTCCGACATGAACGCGCGCATGAACACGAGCGCGCCGAAGCCCCAGACCGCGTTCGCTGCGAAACCGGCGGCGAGCACCGGCATCATGTTGCCCGACGGCCAGATCCCGCGCAGCGGATCGATCGCGAATACGCGGGCGGCCGTCAGCACGATGCCGCCGAACACCAGCGCGCCGATCCACGGCGCCTCACGATCCGGCGTCACGCGCAGCAGCCACGCCATCGGAATCGCGCAGCACGCGCTGATCAATGCGTTCGCAACAAATTCAGGAATGCCGAGCGGCGCGAAAGGTTGCGTGGAGAACCCGGTGGCGGCGATCAGGTCGGCCGTATGCAGGAGCGCGAGCGTCGCTTCGCGAAAGAAGAGGGCGGCCAGGAAGCCGGACAGGAACGGCAGGATGACTTTCTGCATCGGTGAGTGCATTGCACGCGCGGCCGGCCGGGGCCGTCCGGGCGAAGTTATTCGGATAGGTGCGTCATTATAGGGCCCGGCCGACGCGATATTCGCTGGAGCGTCGTGCTAATCACGAAAGCGGAAAACCTAAGCTCAAAAAAATCGTTCCAAAGCCCTGCAGCGATCCATAGACTGATTTCCCAGAAACAGCCGTGCAATAGCGTACTCGCCCGCGGCACGGCCTGACCGGCGAGCCATCCCGATTCGAACGCACACCATGCATGCGTCGCTCATCCGCGACGCGAGCAGGGGCTCGTTTTATCCAGATTCCGGCAAGAACAGTCAAGCAGGAGCAGCAGATGAATGTTTTTTGGTTTATTCCCACACACGGCGACAGCCGTTACCTCGGCACCGCTGAAGGCGCGCGCGCCGCGGATTACGATTATTTCAAGCAGATCGCCGTCGCGGCCGACACGCTCGGCTATGAAGGCGTGCTGCTGCCGACTGGCCGTTCCTGCGAGGATGCGTGGGTCGTCGCGTCGAGCCTGATTCCGGCGACGCAGCGCCTGAAGTTCCTGGTCGCCGTGCGTCCCGGCATCGCATCGCCCGGCCTGGCGGCGCGGATGGCCGCGACGTTCGACCGTCTGTCGGGCGGCCGCCTGCTGATCAACGTCGTAACGGGTGGCGATGCCGCCGAGCTCGAAGGCGACGGACTGTTCGCCGACCACGACACGCGCTACGAAATCACCGACGACTTCCTGAACATCTGGCGCGGGCTGCTGTCCGCATCGCACGACAACGGCGGGTTCGACTACATCGGCAAGCACCTTCAATCGAAGGGCGGCAAGGCGCTGTATCCGCCCGTGCAGCGCCCGCATCCGCCGTTGTGGTTCGGTGGATCGTCGCCGGCCGCGCACGCGATCGCCGCCGATCACATCGACACCTATCTGACCTGGGGCGAGCCGCCCGAGGCCGTCGCGAAGAAGATCGCCGATATTCGCGCCCGCGCCGAGGCGCGCGGCCGCAAGATCAGGTTCGGCATCCGCCTGCACGTGATCGTGCGCGAGACCGAGGACGAAGCCTGGCGCGATGCCGAGCGCCTGATCAGTCGTCTCGACGACGAGACGATCGCTCGCGCGCAGAAGGCATTCGCGAACATGGATTCGGAAGGCCAGCGCCGGATGGCCGCGCTGCACGGCGGCAAGCGCGGCGGCCGCGAGGCGCTCGAGGTGTATCCCAACCTGTGGGCCGGTGTCGGTCTCGTGCGCGGCGGCGCGGGTACCGCGCTCGTCGGCAACCCCGAGCAGGTCGCGGAACGCATGCGCGAATATGCGGATCTCGGCATCGAGACGTTCATCCTGTCCGGCTATCCGCACCTCGAGGAGTCGTACCGTTTCGCCGAGCTCGTGTTCCCGCTGATCAAGGGCAAGGGTGCGGCGCGGCCGTCCGGTCCGCTGTCGGGGCCGTTCGGCGAGATCGTCGGCAACAACTACCTGCCGAAGGCGAGCCAGAGCTGAACGAAGGAGGCCTGAGATGACAACGAAGACGTCGACGACGCGCGCGGCCGTGGCCGCCCGCGCCTGGCGCGGCATCGCGCCGTGGCTCGTGCCGCTCGTGCTGCTGGTCGCATGGGAGGTCGGCGCGCGCGTCGGCTGGCTGTCGACCCGCGTGTTGCCCGAGCCGGTGGCGGTCGTGCGTGCCGCGTGGTCGCTCGTGACATCGGGCGAGCTGTGGGCGAACGTGAAGGTCAGTACCTGGCGCGCGCTGTTCGGTTTCGCGATCGGCGGTGGCGTCGGCCTGGCGCTCGGGCTCGCGACCGGCCTGTCGAAAGCAGCGGAGGTCGCGCTCGATTCGACCATCCAGATGATCCGCAACATCCCCGCGCTCGCGATGATTCCGCTCGTGATCCTGTGGTTCGGCATCGACGAGAAGGCGAAGCTGTTTCTCGTCGCGCTCGGCGTGTTCTTTCCCGTCTACATCAACACATATCACGGGATCCGCTCGGTCGACGCGAACCTGATCGAGATGGCGAAGAGTTACGGCGTGCGCGGCTTCGCGCTGTATCGCGACGTGATCCTGCCCGGTGCATTGCCGTCGATTCTCGTCGGCGTGCGCTTCGCGCTCGGGCTGATGTGGGTGATGCTGATCGTCGCGGAAACGATCTCCGCGCAGTCGGGCATCGGCTACATGACGATGAACGCGCGGGAATTCCTGCAAACCGATGTGGTGGTGGTCGGCATCCTGCTGTATGCGGTGCTTGGCAAGTTGGCCGACGTGCTCGCGAAATCGATCGAGCGCGTGACGCTGCGCTGGCACCCCGCTTATCAATCTGGAGCAAAGGCATGAATGCGACGACTTCGGCGGTCTCCTACGGCCCGCTCGCCGGTGCAGACCTTGAGGCCGAGCTGGCGCACGCACGCGTGACGGACGACAACGCACGCAATGCGGCGATCGTCGACCGGAACGGCGGTGCATCCGTCGTTCCGCTTGCGCGGCGGCGGACGGGCGGCACGGCACAGGACGACGCGGTGACGCTGTCGGGCGTCAGCAAGCGCTTCGGCGCGCGCACCGTGCTCGACAACGTCGAACTCGGCATCGCGCGCGGCAGCTTCGTCGCGATCGTCGGCCGCAGCGGCTGCGGGAAATCCACGCTGCTGCGTCTCGTCGCGGGGCTCGAGGAACCGAGCAGCGGCGCGCTCGTGACGCGCGGCGACGGCGGCGGTGCGCTCGACACGCGGATCATGTACCAGGATGCACGGCTGCTGCCGTGGAAGACCGTGCTGCAGAACGTGATGCTGGGCCTCGGCCGCGGCGCACGCGATCAGGCGCGTGCGGTACTCGACGAAGTCGGTCTGATCGAGCGTGCGAACGACTGGCCCGCGCAGCTGTCCGGCGGCCAGCGGCAGCGCGTCGCGCTCGCCCGTGCACTCGTGCACCGGCCGCAATTGCTGTTGCTCGACGAGCCGCTCGGTGCGCTCGACGCGCTGACCCGCATCGAGATGCATGCGCTCATCGAACGGTTGTGGCGCGAGCATCGGTTCACCGCGCTGCTCGTCACGCACGACGTGCAGGAAGCCGTGGCGCTCGGCGACCGGATCCTGCTGATCGAGCAGGGACGTGTCGCGCTCGACCAACCGGTGCCGCTCGACCGGCCGCGTGCGCGCGCGTCGGCCGCGTTCGCGGCGCTCGAGGACCGCGTGCTGCAGCGTGTGCTCGCGGGCGGGCCCGGCGGTGCCGGGCAGCACGTCGCGGCTGAAGCCGATCACGTACGGCCGGCCGGGCAGATTCGCTGGGCCGTTTAAATCCGGGCGGCACCGGCCGCCCGTTCTCAGACTTTTTTTGTTCGGAGCGATCAACCCGATGAGCATCACTGCAATCAACGTGCGCAACCAGTTCAAAGGCAAGGTGAAGGAGATTATTCGCGGGCCCGTGGTCTCCGAGGTCGACGTCGAGACGCCGTTCGGCATCGTCACGTCGGTGATCACGACGCGCTCGGTCGACGAACTTGAACTGAAGGTGGGTGCGGAAGTCGTCGCGCTCGTGAAATCCACCGAAGTGTCGATCGCGCGACTCTGAGCGTGTTTCCGATGCCGGGCGCCGCGGACGGGCCATCCGGCCATCCGTCGCGCCTGGTATTTTGGTTGTGCGTTTGCCTCGGTATTCGCCGTCCGGACGAAGTGCTAGGATGGAACGACACCGACGCCGGAGGGCAACGCATGACCCCCATCCTTTCCCCCGAAGCCATCGAGGCGCTGAAGTGGGTCGACCAGTTCGGCGACACCCGTCCGGTCCCCGCCGCGTTCGACGATGTCGTCTATGCGTTGCTGAACGAAGGGCTGATCTATCAGGCGGCGGCCGACCGTGTCGACCTGACCGCCGACGGCAAGTCCGTTTTGTCTAACGAATACGATTGAGCGCACGGCGCCGGCTGCCGAGGCGGCCCGGCGTTGCTTCGCCACGGAGCGAGCGATGGAACCGAGAGGCAGCGATCTCGGCGATTTCAGCGAGCCGTACCGCGGCTACGAGATCGAAGTGAAGACCGAGCAGGTGTGGGACGGCGAGCATGCGCACTACCGCGTGCTGCAGGGCGCGGCCGTGCGGATCGACTGGCGGCTCGTGAAAGTCGACGGGATGCTGCTGACCGAACGGCGCGTGATCGAGCGCGTACTCGAAGAGGCGCGGCGGGCCGTCGACGCCGAACTGGGCGAGGGCGGGCCGGTCTAGTCAGGCTGCCGGGCCGGCCTGGTCGCGTTGCGGTAAAATCTCGGGTTGTTTCCCGCGCCGCTTGCTGCCCCGAATTCCATGTCCGCATCGTCCTCGCTTCCCCCCCGCCGCGTTTCCGTCGCGCCCATGCTCGACTGGACCGACCGTCATTGCCGGTCGTTCCATCGCACGTTGACGCGCGACACGTGGCTGTATACGGAAATGATCACGACGGGCGCGCTGCTGTTCGGCGACGCCCAGCGGCATCTCGCGTTCACGCCGAACGAATCGCCGGTCGCGCTGCAGCTGGGCGGCAGCGAACGGGACGATCTCGCGCGCGCCGCGAAGCTCGGCGAGCAGTGGGGCTATGACGAGATCAATCTGAATTGCGGTTGTCCGTCCGAGCGCGTGCAGCGCGGTGCGTTCGGCGCGTGCTTGATGAACGAGCCGCAACTCGTTGCCGATTGCGTGAAGGCGATGCGCGATGCGGTGTCGGTGCCGGTCACGGTCAAGCATCGGATCGGGGTCGACGCGGTCGAGGACTATGCGTTCGTGCGGGACTTCGTCGGCACGGTGGCTGAGGCGGGCTGCGAGACGTTCGTGGTGCACGCGCGCAATGCGATCCTGAAGGGGCTGTCGCCGAAGGAGAACCGCGAGATCCCGCCGCTCAAGTACGACTACGCCTATCAGCTGAAGCGCGATTTCCCGTCGCTGGAGATCGTGATCAATGGCGGGATCAAGACGCTCGACGAAGTCGCGCAGCATCTCGAACATGTGGACGGCGTGATGCTCGGCCGCGAGGCGTATCACAACCCGTATGTGCTCGCGGGCGTCGATGCGCGCTTCTATGGGTCGACTGCGGCGATGCCGACGCGCGAGGAGGCCGAGGCGAAACTGATCGAATACTGTGCGACGGAACTGAAGCGCGGCACGTATCTCGGTGCGATCGTCCGGCACGCACTCGGGCTGTATCGCGGCGTCGCGGGCGCGCGCGGCTGGCGTCGCGTGCTGTCGGACAACAAGAAGCTCGCACGTGGCGATCTGGCCGTGTTCGACGAGGCACGCACGCATCTGAACGACGCTCTCGAAAATTTTGAAAAAAATGCTTTGCAAGACGGAAAAGTCTTCGTATAATCTTGTTCTTCGCTGCTGAACACGAAACGAAACAGCGAAGAAACAAAGCAGTATCAGTGGTGGCTGTAGCTCAGTTGGTAGAGTCCAGGATTGTGATTCCTGTTGTCGTGGGTTCGAGTCCCATCAGCCACCCCAAAGAATTCCAAGCGGTATCCAGTAGTTAGAAACGGCACTGTCCACAAAGACAGTGCCGTTTTTGTTTTGGAATTCCCTAATTGGGAATTACATACCTCCCCGCTTCACCATCTTCGTTCGATCGTAGACGCGCGCCGTCGTCGCCGGATTCGCATGCGGATCCGGCAACTCGCCACGTTCCGCCTTATGCCGAGTCACGTAATACGCGCGCAGGTCGTGGAACGTGAAGCGCCTCCCGATCTTCTTCAGTTCCAACGCATTGTTCATCAGCTTCGACCACTCGGTCTTGAAGACGGCCGGCGAGTAGTGGGTCGCGTAGCGATTGGAGAACACGTACAGACAGTCGTCGCAGGCGCGCAATGAGTTCCGACAGGGTGGGCGTGATCTCGATGTGCTTGATGACTTCGCCGCGTTTCTCTCCGCGCTGCTTCGCGCGCTTCACCCTGTTCACGCCTGCCGCTTCGTCGATCTGCGGCCAGGACTGATACCCAGACGCAAAGTGGCGCACGTAACGTCCAAGAGGACGTCTACAAAGTCCGCAAAATCGAAGTCGTTACCGGCGACCCACTTTCCGACAGCGTCTTGATGAGCGCCTCAGACCGCGCGGCGGCGCGCGTCTCCTGTTCTTCCCACCTCAGGCGCTCACGCATCGATTCGCGCGTTTTCTCGCGCACGAACCGAGTTCTCCATGTGGATGAACGCGGCTTCGATACCGAACGCAGCGAAGAACGTCTCGTAATTCACGTCCTCGTCGAACTACGGGACTGCCGGGCGCGACAGCATGCCGTACTCGTCGTGCACGATCGCGCGCGACGCAGCCCCTCGAGGCTTGCCTGCGCGGTTGGGCGCAGGGTGTCGGTGGTGGTCATGGTGTAGTCCTCAGGACGTCGGAGCGTTGTATTGCATTCGTGCTAGGCTCCGAGTCATATTGCGGAGGTCGTCATGCAGAGAACAATCCAGTACCGCGGCTTTGAAATTGATGTACAACTGACCTCATCCGCTCCGGACATGTACGACGTCACGTTCCAGATCAAGGGTCACGACAATCTCGGTATCCTCGGTGCGCGTGGACATCGGATACAGATTCGAAACGGCCCATTTACCCGACGCTGGGCATACCTCGTGGCCGAGATCGCGGGTCAGGCGGCGATTGATGTTTTGCTTGGTCCCGCCGAGTGATCTGCGTCCTTGGCCATCAATTCGAGAGCTAGGCCCTTTCCTTGCCTAAGGTTCTAGGCCGGCGTGCCGTTATCTCCTGAGGACAGTCCTCGTGCCTCGATTGCTGTTCTGTTTTCTTGCCCGCTCGCGTTCAGCGTGAGCGGGCTATTTTCGTTTGGGGTGGTCATGGTGTGGTCCTCGGTGGTCAGGCCGCGACGTCGGGACACACGCTGTTGCCGATCATGCGCACCTGCGCCGATTTCGACAGCGGCTCGCCGTTGACGACCGGGTCGAGCACGTAGCTGTCGGGGAGCCCCTGCGCGCGGGCCAGCTCGCGCGGTGCGAGCATGCGCATGCCGATGTCGACGATCGCGTCGTCTTTGCCGTGGATCGTGATCAGGCCGATGCGACCGCGCGTCGGGAACGTGTGCAGCGGCTCGCGCGCGTCCTGCCACTGGCCGCCCTCGCTGTAGTACTTGATCAGGAGCGCGCGTACCTCGGCAGGATGCGTGCCGCCGGCGCTGACCGTGTGCAGCGGGTCGTCGACCGGCGCGCCTTCGCGGCTCGTGCCGCGCGACTTCACAAGGTTCGATGTCACCTGGTGATGATGGTCCTGCGTCGTGATCGTGTCGATCGACGCGTCGAGCCGGGCGATTCGTGTCCACCGTAGGAGTTGCATGAGCGCGACAAGGACGAGTACAAAAAGATGAAGGCCGGTCAGAGCAAAGGCCATCGATGGACCTATTCAGGTATTTGTTATGCCGATCACATTCTCCGAAACTAAGTGGTGGTTGTGTGCAGCGGCACTTGCAGGATATCGATGTGCTCCTTCGCTTAAGCCAAAGCGTCTATCATATGCATAACACAACAATTGGAGGAATGCATGGCGACCTACAAGGAACTGAAAGCCCAAGCGGAGGCATTGGCCGAGAAAGCAGAGGCTGCGCGCCGGGCTGAGATGCAATCCACTATTGATGACATTCGTGCCAAGGTCGCGGAGTACGGTATCACCGAAAAGGACATCTTCGGAGTGCGTCGTGGCAAGTCGGCAAAGCAACCGAAGACTCCGGCGGAGGCGAAATATCGCGATCCGAAGACTGGCGCGACCTGGTCGGGCCGTGGCCGTGCGCCGGCTTGGATTAAGGATGTCAAGAATCGGAATCGATTCCTGATCCAGGAGTAAATCAACTTTGGGGCTGTAAACTCGCTCGCGTTTCGTTGTATTGACGACGTCGGGCGCGATGTGCGTCCAAGCGAAGCCCGCATGCGAAAGCAAGCGGGCTTTTTTGATTGCAGTGATGCGCCAGTTCGCCTACAATCTCGGCCGCGGGGTGGAGCAGTCTGGCAGCTCGTCGGGCTCATAACCCGAAGGTCATAGGTTCAAATCCTATCCCCGCAACCAATACCGAAGCCCGCTCTGCGACAGCAAGCGGGCTTTTTGCTTTGTGCCATCACATGATCGAGTAGCATTTGAGGCTGGGTGTAAATTAGAGGCCGAAGACGACTCGAGAGGCTTGCCTGGTTGGCTGGGCAATGGCCCGGATTGGAGCGGCCGCCTGGCCTTGTCGGCTGGAGTGGGTAGTTCGAATCTCATCACCCGACCATTTGTTGAAGCCCGCATGGTGAAAGCCTCGCGGGCTTTTTCGTTTACGCGTCCAATCCGCATGAGGTACGTCTATGCCCGCCCGACAGACGAAGCCCTGCAAGCACCGGGGATGCGGTGCGCTTGTTGCGGATGGTGAGACGCACTGCGATCAGCACGCACACAAGGCCGTCAAGTGGAAACCAAATACCGTTCGCGGCAATTGGAGCAGCCCCCTGAAACACCGGACATAGCCTCTCACTTAAACTAGCGGGCAGGCATAAGACTGTGCTTTTGACTAACGCCAGGTAGGAAGTGATGGAAGTGTTGACGGGCCCGGAGCGTCGGCCGCGCTGGACGGCGGTGCAGAAGCTGGCGATGGTTCGCGAGCGTTTCGAGCCGGGGAAGTCGGTTTCGCTGGTTGCGCGCCAGCACGGCGCGAACCAAACCTGCTGTTCCACTGGCGCAAGCTGTACCAAGGCGGGAGCCTGTCAGCGTTCAAAGCTGGTGAGGAAGTGGTCCCGGAATCGGAGCTGGCCGATGCACTCAAGCAGATTCGCGAGCTGCAGCGGATGCTCGGCAAGAAGACAATGGAGATCCCCACAGCGCACTGAAGTATCGCTCGCCTCGCGAGTTCCGGCGCTCAATGGATTTTGACCCTAGCCCACAAAACTGTCCCATTTGGAGGTGGAAAATTCCGGCATGACGATGTCATCGAGACTTGGAGGTCATGCCGTGAAGAAGAGCAAGTTCACCGAAGAGCAGATCGCATACGCGTTGAAGCAGGCCGAGTTGGGCACGCCGGTCGCGGAGGTCTGCCGCAAGATGGGGATCAGCGACGCGACGTTTTACAACTGGCGCACGAAGTACGGCGGGCTGTCGCCATCGGAGCTGCGCCGGCTGAAGCAGCTTGAAGAAGAGAACGCGAAGCTCAAGCGGCTCGTAGCAGATTTGTCGCTGGACAAGGCCATGCTGCAGGACGTGCTGTCAAAAAAGCTCTGAAGCCTTCTCGGCGCCGTGAGCTTGTCACGGACTTGATGCAGCGTTTCGGCGCAAGCCAGCGGCAGACCTGCGCGTTGTTGCAACTGTCCCGCACGGTCTACCGTTACGAGTCGGTCGCGCGGGATCAAAGCGCGCTGGAGATGCGCATCAAGGAGATCACGGAAGTGCGGGTGCATTACGGCGCACCCCGCGTATACGTGATGCTTCGCCGGGAAGGCTGGCGAGACAACCATAAACGCGTCGAACGCGTGTATCGGGAACTCGGGCTTTCGTTGCGCCACAAACGACCTCGGCGGAACAAGTCGGCTCGGCGCAGGCAGCCAAAGCAGTCAGTGAGCGCAATCAACGAAATCTGGAGTATGGACTTCGTCGCCGATGCGCTGTTTGATGGTCGCCGCTTGCGCACGCTCACGATCGTGGACAACTACACGCGGGAATGCTTGGCGATTGAAGTCGACGGCTCATTGCGTGGCGAACACGTTGTCGCCGCGCTGACTCGGCTCGCGCAGCATCGTCCGCTTCCCCGCTATATCAAGGCAGACAACGGCAGCGAGTTCATTTCGAAGGCGCTCGACAAATGGGCGTACGAAAATGGCGTGGAGATTGACTTCTCGCGTCCTGGCAAGCCGACCGACAATGCGAAGAATGAATCCTTCAACGGGCGCTTTCGGGAGGAGTGCCTCAACGCACATTGGTTCTTGTCGCTGGAAGATGCCAGACGCAAAATCGAAGTCTGGCGCGAGTACTATAACGAGGCGCGTCCTCACTCTGCGCTGCAGTGGATGACACCGGCGGAATTCGCCCGCCAGTGCACCGATCGGGCCGATTTGGCCCGCCCCGAAGAGCCGGAATTTTCCAACTAAGACCGGGATGGAAATTGGGCTAGCCTCAATTTGGCAACCTTAGTGTGATGCTTCGTCCTGGATTACAGGGTCAACTCCAGAGGCGGTGCTCCCGCATTGTGCGGTGCTCCCGCATTGTGCGGTGCATGCTGATGACGTAGTAGTCTCGCGGGGTGTCGCTGGGCCACGGCGCG
Source organism: Burkholderia sp. AU33545 (assembly GCF_020419685.1). NCBI lineage: Bacteria > Pseudomonadati > Pseudomonadota > Betaproteobacteria > Burkholderiales > Burkholderiaceae > Burkholderia > Burkholderia sp. AU33545. The sequence goes on from NZ_JAIZRQ010000001.1 coordinate 1,061,969, forward strand.
GGCGCCATGATCGGCAGGATAAATGCGGCGTCGCGCACGGCGGCCGCGGCCTCGCGCTCATAACCCCATACGTTATCTCCCGCGGCGTCGCCCATGTACGGCGTAGCAATGACGTCGCGCGGCAGTTGCCAGCCGGTGGTGACGTAGTCGCGCATGCGCTCAACCAGACCGCGCAGCGTGCCGCCGTGCGTGAAGCTGCGCTAGCGGCCACGGGTGTCGTGCGTACAGACGCGCTTATCGGTGTAATCGTCGACGAACCACACGCGTCCTCGGCTGTCGAGCTCGATGCGTGCGTAACGGTCGTGCTGCGGGTTATAGAAGAAGTGCCGCCCGTCCGACCCGATGGCCTTGATTAACTGGTTGGTGTGCTCGGTGCGTTCGGCCTTGGCGGTCAAGGGGCTCAGTACCGACGGAGGTCAGCCAGCAACAGACGTTGGCCCACACTTTCACGTGGACGTTCAAACGTCGGCTTCGCCCAGACAACGGACTTTTGTCCTTGGATCATGTCGTTCTCATTACCGACGTCCCCGCGCAGCCGATGGTTGGTGACTACATTGCGCCCGAGCTATTTGGGAAGATGGGAGTGCGCGGCGTGGTCGGAACGCTGGGCCGCGAACCACGCATGAACAGCGGCAATCACGTCCGGGTCGTTGCTTGCATAAGTCAGGCTCGCTCCGGAGGGCAGGCTCCTGTATTCAATATGAAGCTTCTCACCCGCCCTTGTCAGGGTGGCGAGCCCTGCCATATCGTGGCCGTGAATCGCCGCAGGATCGGCGAAGTCGCCGCGGCGGAAACGTTGAGCTTCGATTGCCAGATGAGAACGAATAAGCGCGACCTGTCTGGTGTCGTGTTTGTCGTTCGCCGTGATTGTCTCAATCCCACCGCTTCCGGTATCGTCGAAAAAATGGGTGGTCCGCGCCAGATCAAACGGCATCACAGTCGCACCCTTGCGGGCCACCTCCGCCCGGTGCGACGTCATGTCGTGGTTCGACATCATGTCCTCGTGCGACGTGGTCTGCTCCGGCTCCCCTGCAACCGCGATCGATACACCGATCAGCGCGCCTGCCGCCGCTGTCATGATTTTTTTCATTGCTTCGCTCCTCCCTGGAAACCGTGAAAGCTGATGCAAGTTTCCCATACGTCAGTGCGTGGATCACCCTGGTCAATTCGTATGGCCAGCGGTTCCCGGATCGAAACCCATAGTCTGCGATCGTTGCTCATGCGCAGACAGACATTTGCGTGCTGGAATCACGAGTCGGACAACCTCCAAGTGGTCCGACCGCACGAGGGTGATCGATTTCGAATCCAGCAATGCATCACTGAGCGGTCGAACGTCGATCAATTCCCCCGGTGTCGCACGGGGTATTGCCATAAAAGTATCGCAGCGTCAGGTTGCGTCACTCAGATCGTCCGGCGCGCGAGCATGGTGCGGATCTCCCCGATCGCCTTGGCCGGATTCAGGCCTTTGGGACAGACGTCCGTGCAGTTCAGTATCGTCCGACACCGGAAGAGGCGATACGGATCGTCAAGATTGTCCAGCCGCTCACTCGTACCCTCGTCACGGGAATCGACCAGAAAGCGATAGGCCTGCAGGAGCCCGGCAGGACCGACATATTTATCGGGATTCCACCAGTACGAGGGACATGCGCTGGAACAGCACGCGCACAAGATGCACTCGTACAGACCGTCCAGTTGATCGCGTTCCTCAGGCGTCTGGCGCCTTTCCCGCTCCGGCGGGGGCGTGTCGTTGATCAGGTAGGGCTTGATCGAGTGGTATTGCTTGAAGAACGCGGTCATGTCCACGATCAGGTCGCGAATGACCGGCAACCCAGGCAGCGGACGCAGGACCGTGTGGCGGGGAAGGTCGTTGAGGTTGGTGACGCAGGCGAGCCCGTTCTTGCGGTTAATGTTCATTGCATCCGAGCCGCACACGCCTTCACGGCACGAACGCCGAAAGCTGAGCGTCTCGTCCCGTGCCTTGAGCCGGACAAGGACATCCAGCAACATCCTGTCAGTCGAGGGCACCTCGATCTCGTATGTTTGCATGTACGGCCTGGCATCCCGGTCCGGATCGTAGCGGAAGATTTCAAACGTCCTTGTTCTACTCACGATGTTCCTCCTTTGTGGAACGGATCGCGTATCCGGCGCGCGTTATCTCCCCGTCACTTCGTTCCTGTCGATTGCAGACCGACGGTATTCCAGACGGAGCATCCGGTCACCCGCGCCCTAAATTCATTGTTCGCCTTGATCGGACGCCCCAACCACTCCCAGCCACGGCCGTTCTGCGAAAAATTGGGCGCAATGTAGAAAACGGGTCGGGTCTATTTCGCCCGAGGTGCTACGACAGTCACATCGCGTCATAGATCACTCGCTCTCGCTTTATCGAGAGGAAACCGCAGGGATTTGCTCCACGTCGATGTATCCATGTATATCACGCCATGATACAAATGGATACTTGCGATGACGGCTTGGAGCCGGCGGGGCCGCGTTCCTTGAACCTTGGAGTAGTCGACGGGTGCGGTAATGGAGTCGTTGCGAGTTTGTACCGGCTCGATATGGGAAAAATGCAGGCGTAGTGCTGCGCCCCGCATGACATTCACGAGGAGGACACGTGACATCACCGGAAAATTCCTCGCTTGCGAGTCCTTTAAGAACCGACGTGCTGATTGTCGGTGCAGGTCCCGTGGGCCTTTTCGCCGCGTTCGAGGCAGGCGTGATCGGCCTGTCGTGCCGGATCGTTGACGGGATCGAGCGCCCGGGTGGCCAGTGCATCGCACTGTATCCGGACAAGCCGATCTACGATATCCCTGGCATACCATCGTGCACTGCACGCGATCTTGTCGATCGCCTCGTCGAGCAATGCCGGCCCTTCGATCCTCCGATGCATCTCGGTCAGCGTATCGAGACGCTTGACCGGCTCGAGGGCGGTCGATGGCTCGCTCGCACCGACAAAGGGTATGCGTTTGATGCCGCGGCGATCTTGATTGCTGCTGGCAACGGAGCGTTTGTGCCGCAACGGCTGGCACTCGACGAGGCGTCGTTCCTTGAAGGCCGGTGCATCCATTACAGCGTTTCCGACGTGAACGGCTTCGCAGGAAAAAACGTCGTGGTCGCGGGCGGTGGCGACTCCGCGCTCGACTGGGCGCTGGCGCTGCGCTCGGTCGCGGGGCGCGTCACGCTCGTTCATCGGCGGAACGGCTTCAGCGCGACGGACTCGAGCATCGCCCGGTTGCAGCAGGCGGTCGCGGCGGGCGAGATGGATTTCGTGGTTGGCACGATTGCTGGGCTGAATGCGCCCGGGGGGACACTCGAATCGATCGAGGTTCGCCAGATCGGTGGCTCGGTGTGCCTCGACACAGATCAATTGCTCGTGCTCTACGGACTTGTCGCGGACCTTGGTCCGATCGCCAACTGGGGGATCGCCGTGCAGGCCGGACGGATCGTCGTCGATACGTCGTACTACGAAAGCTCACGGCCAGGTATCTTCGCGGCAGGCGACATCGCCGGTTATCCGAACAAGCAGAAGCTGATCCTGTCCGGGTTTCATGAGGCATCGCTCGCGCTGCGCAAAGCATACGTCTATGCGTGTCCCGACAAGAAACGCGTGCATGTGCACTCGAGCTACGATGCAAAGCTCGCCGAGCGCGTGGCCGCCGTTCATCCCTCGCGGGGCGCCCGGGATTTCTCCGCGCTTTAGAGACATGGACCGACCTGGGCGCGACGGGGAAGGCGAGGAATCAAGCATCGTGTCGACGTTGCTAAACGCGTCGTCACTCGTCCAAAGCAGGACGCAATAGGCCTCGAATGACAACAACGGTGTCAAACCGCCGCGGCTGCTTTGCTTGGTTGAGCGAAAGGCTGGAGTACCTCGGAAGCTGCCGTTGAGGTTTCGCCGGGTCAAGGAACAGATGATGCATCTGATAAAGACCAGACAAATGCCAAGGAATCATTTGCCCTATAGTCGATTGAAAGGGGCGTAGGCCGCCATCGGAACACATCCCGGTGATGATGCCCGCACAGATCGTTGATCTCCATCAACGCGGCGGTGTTGGTGCACTTTGATGTCGGTCGGCGGATGACCAACATTGAAGTATCGAAACAGGCTTTCTCGCTCGCTGTCGGGGTGAGTCAGTAAGCTGATTCGCAAATAAACTTCACCTTCCGGTGCGGAGGTTGAGATGCCGTTGCTTAGGCCGCGTAGCGCTATAACCGTCATCCTCCAGGAGCACGACCAGTTGCTTACCGTGATCGGGGGCATGCAGCGCTTTGTCCATCTGCTTGTTGCAGGGGCACCCGTTCCGGGCCTCATGGTGTTTCGGGCGATGCTTTACTACATTCGGGAATACCCGCAACAGGTACACCATCCCAAAGAGGATCGCTACCTGTTCAGGCCATTGCGGGATCGAACCGACGAGTTCGACAGCGTCCTTGATGAACTGGAGTCACAGCACGATCGAGGCGAATTGAAGTTGAGAAATCTGGAGCACGCGCTGACCCGGTACGAGTTGAAGGGCGCGCCAGCGCTTCGTACGCTGGGCGCGCTGATGGACGATTATGCGGAGTTCTATGCGGACCACCGGTGTCTGGAAGAGACACTGATTCTGCCGGCCGCCAAACGTCTGTTGACAATGGATGATTGGGCAGAGATCGACGCCGCCTTTGGCGCCAATCGCGATCCATTCGACGGAGAAAAGCTTGAAGAAGATCTGGGCAAATTGTTCTCGATGATCGTCCAAACCATCCCGGATCAGGACGCTGGCTGTTCAGTCGCGTCGTTCGATGGACGGCCGGTCATGTGATGCACATGCGGATCAGCAGGATCTGCCACCACGAAATGCAGGAAGGCTTTTGAGTACCGGAAGCCGACGCAGGAGGAGATATGCAAGCCATTCACCACTTTCATCTGGAACTGCGGCACGCAAGTGTTCCCACCTACGTCGCCAGTTACGTCTTTCCGATCCTGTTGTTGGCATATGAAGTGCTCAGGGTGGGCAGGTCGGTCGCCGAATACGGCGTGAACTTCTCGAACTTCCGGTTCATGGGCTACGAGTTCCTGTTAATGCTCGTGTTTGTTGCGCTTCAGGTCGTCTTCGAAGGCGTTTTCCTGATTGGAGCCTGGATCAGCCGCCATCACGATTTCGAACATCGTGTCGGAAACGTCCTGGCCGGCCTCGGCTGCTCGCTGGTCGTAATCGGTTTCGACCTGGCATTGCAGTACGCGCTATAGCGCAAGTGGCGCGGGGCGAACTGTCGTTTGGCCGAAATCGCGAGCATCTCATTACGGATGTCGCGAGCGGCCATCCGACTTCCGCCCGTCAACGAGGGGCGGCGAGGACTAATGGGACTCCAGCCACTCTGCGACGGCTTTCGCTTGATCGGCGTCCAGCGTATGCGCGACAGCGGTCATGACGGGCGCATTTGCGCGTGTTCCGTTCCTGAAGACTTCGATCTGACGAAGCAGATACTCCTTGTGCTGGCCGGCAAGGCGCGGAAACTGGCCGATTCCCTGGCCCTGTGCGCCGTGGCACGACGAGCACGCGGGAGTTCCGCGATCAGGCACGCCATGTTCGAAGATTTCCTGTCCCTTCGACATCGTTGCCGCGTCGCCCGGTGCACCGCGCACCGGCTCCTGGTGCGAGTAATAGTCGGCCAGCGATGCGATCGTCGCATCGTCGAGTTGCGACGCGATTGCCCACATGTACGAACGGGCATCCGTTTCGCCGCGCGCATGTTCACGGAATCCTTTGAGCTGCGCAGTCAGATACTCCGGTGTCTGAGCGCTCAGCCGGGGAAAAATCGGCGATTCGCTATGTCCGTGTACGCCGTGGCAAGCAGCGCAAAGCTGGGCCGCGAGGCGCGCGCCATCTTCGGCGTGCGTGGTTGATGGCATCCCGATCAGGATCGCGAGGATGCCAAGAGCAGGCGAGCAGATACAGCGTGTTGTTATCGCTGGCGTTCCGTCCGCTTCCGTCATAGTTGAATCGTGCGCCATTGAACTTGAGGAACCAGGTGTACTGCACGGACAGCTTCACTTGCGGCATCGGCAGGTAGTCGAGTTCGAGAATGATGCCTCGCGTATCGGGTAAGCCATTTGCACTCCCTGTCACTGGAACGGCGCCGTATAGCCCCGTATCCGCATTTCCTGTCGTCGAGAAGTACCCCAGCGTGGCACCGTACTTGCGCTGGTAGTAATAGCAGCAGGCGCTCCTGCGGAATCGAATGGCCGGTAGAGACGGCGGATTCAGGCCAGCCTCGGCTTCCTACAAGATGCCGATGATTTGTTCTTCGGTGAATCGCTTTTTCATTGCCATTCCTCTCTGGAACGGACTCTACACCGTCACCGTACTAAACGCGGGGAGCAGGTCACTAGTTGAGCCGCAACGAATATTGCACGGCCAACCGTGGAGCGTTGCATCTCGCCGGCCAGGCGTCGCTTGCCTCGGCTGATCGGTCTCTGCTGCACGCGACAATTCAGCGAAAACGCGGCTCGCTGAAGCACAACATCCGAAGGCGATACCAAGAAAAGTAAGATCGCCCCCATTTTTCTGTCAAACGAATCACTTTTCAGACATATCTAATATGAGTCGCGATTGTCGGCTGGTATACAGACTTATACCTATCGCCGCCAGCACCATAAAATGAAACATCGCGACCACAGCTGCTACCTTCACGGTCAAACGGAATACATGAACCAGGTGCTCCAGTATTTCGCAGCCCGGTGCCACGGGAAGACCAGAATCCTCGATATACCGTCAGGTTCCGGCGTGTTCGCCGCATCATTGAATGCGCTCGGCCATGATGTAGTGCAGGCAGACATCCATGGCTACGACGATTCCGTCGTAGCCGACATGGAAGCTCCCCTCCCGTTCCAGAATGACGAGTTCAGTGCAGTCACCTGCCTTGAAGCGGGCGAACACGTATTGCATCCGGCGAATTCAATTTCGGAGTTGGTCCGCGAAAGCGGCAGAATGGCATCATCATCGTTTCAACGCCGAATGTTTCGAATCTGCATTCGTGCTCGCAGTTTCACGGGGCGTCGCCTGGTCGTGGCCACGTGAGTCCGTTCACGCCGCTTCAACTGATCTATGTGTTTGGTGCGATGGGCTGCACGCTCAAGGATACCCGCATCGATCGCTGCGAGCGCATGGCGCTGCTCCCGTTCTACCTGCTCCTGAAGCACCTCTCGATCCTGTGGACCCGGAAAATCACGGGCGGAACTGCCGTCGGAACATACCCGGCGTTGCGCGTCTTAGCCGCCTCCTGACGGGATTCACGCTGATGTTCGGTCGATCGAAAATTTTGATCTTCGAAACAATGCAGTGACCGAGATGCGCCGATACAAAGGCCATGAAAAAAACCGTCGCGAACCATCTCCGGGAATCGTGGCTCTTCCAGTCCGATACATTCAGTTGAAATATGATTCAGAACTTCTGGCTCGAGTTACTCATAATTGCATGCGCAGCACCATTGGTAGCACATCATTTCCGGACGGAACAAATGGCAAAAATCTGCCGGAAAATCGGCCTGCCGTGCAACATTACTTTCTGGACGATGGTGTTTCATCCGCGCTATTGGCACCTCTGGAGCTTGAGGCAGTGGGAGGTTCATCTTGCGCATCAAGAGGAAGCAGAGGGCAAATTGAGACGCGAATAAACCGTCGCCGACTCATTGTGTGTTGGCTCTTCGAACGTCGGCCGGTGATTCAGGCATCACATGATGCTGAGCTGAAACCTGCAGATTGGCGGAATAAGCCAGTGACTTGGCATAAACCACCAAAGATTGACAGTCTTACATTGGTGTAATATTTCGATTCCTCGTGCCCTCAGCTTTGCAGGGCCGTTCGGTCCCGACAACCCGGAAGGCGTCGGGACATTTTTTTGCCAGTGGTGCCCTCGTGCAGCATCTTGTGCGACTCGCGATTCAACCCACAGTCAAAAATATCGGTGCGGACAGGGTTCATCTTTCCGGGCTTGAGGGCAATGTCAGCGCGATTGGCTTCGACGAGCACAATGGATGCGATTGGCAGGCGCTGAAACGAGCTTCATTGGCTCGACGGAAGTCGCTGACCGGATCTACGTGATCGAAGCCTGACGGCCTGCCGGCACCGGGTCCAGCGTTCGCACGTTGCCCGACCGATTCCGCAAGAGACGGAAAAGATGGCGCATCGCGCCAGTCACTCGCCGCAATACCGCATGAGCAAATCCGCCTCCGTTTCATGTACCTCGACCGGCAGGTTCGTTGCCCCGGCATACGCCAGATATCGCGCGCGATGCTGACCGTTTCGGAACGACGCGACGCCGACTTTCGACAGCCCCGGAATGCCGAACAGCATCCGCGTTCTCGTCTCGCGAAAGGTGATGAAGGGCATCTCGGGAATCCGGGCTTGGGCCGGGTCGAGGAAGTCGCGGATGCCGGCGGCCTTGCCGGGCGCCCAGTACTGAACCGATGGCAACACATAGTCCGTCGTGTCGCGATCGGCGCAGGCGAGCAGTTTCGTCAGGTCGACCGTCACGACGCGATGTCGCGAGTCGTCGGATGCGAATACACGCTTGAGATGCGTGGAGGCATAGGCGGCATGCCCCGAAAGCTGGATGATCCAGACATCGACACCATCATGTTGTGCCCGAGCGAGTGACATTGTTTCCTTGGGGGCAAGCGATTTTTGTGGCGGGAGTGTAGCAGCACGGCCGCAGCCGCGGAGCAGTCGGATATCCGGAATCGACAGGGCGAAATCATGCGCGAACGACCGAGGCGCGGAATCGATCACGCAACGGATACCGGACGCGACGGCCATGTATTTTCAGTCGAGGTCGATAGCTCGCGAGAATATCGCGATACTGCCTGCACGGAATGACGTATAGCCCCGGATTCACACAAGATTCACGCAGCGCGTGAAGCCGGACCGGCGCAGCGCGTCATAGGAACCGAGCGGGCGGATTGGCCGGAGAAAGTCACGTCCCCGAAACTTGAGATCGAATATCTCGATTACCGCTTCACGTCGACACTCGAAACGCGGGAAACGGGGCGAGTCGCCGTGGTCGACTGGCAGCTGGATTCCATTTCGCGAGGCAAGACGTTCGCGTCGGTCATGTTCGAACGTTTTCTGAAACGCAATGACTTCGCCGACGAGGACGACGCGCACGCCAATCTCGTCGACTGGCTGGCACAGCTGGTCAGCCCGCAGGGCGCGCCACTGATCGAAATCCCTGTGGCGCAGGCTGCTGCCGCCGATGCAGTCGACATTACGGTCGACGGCGATGCTTCAGCCGCGAAAATCGTCAGTGAGGTCGTCGTTGAAATCGTCAGCGATCTCGACCGGAGCGAACTGAGCATGGACGGCGCGCTGAACGGTACGCGCTATCGGGCCGGCGATTTTGAGCGAGGTAAGACGTGGTCGTTTTCCCATACCTGCAAGAGTGAGGTCGACGATCGCCTGACGAAGGGCGGCAAGGCCCTGCGCGTGCTCGCGCCCCCCGTCACGCTGGCGGCCGACGGCGTAATGATGATCGGGGCCATCGTGTCGCTTCCCGTGATCCTCGTGATTGCCGCACCGGCCGCAGGCGTCCCGCTTGGGCCGTGACGTGCTGCATGCTGCGCCAGGCACACGGACTCTCCGTATGAAAGGGTGAGTTGCCGCACAGACGGTTGCACGGGGCGCGATCACAATCTGGCCGGTTGACCGTTCTACCCCGGCCCGGTCAACCATTTCCCCGCTCGCTCGCGCAGGAGCGGGGGCTTTTTCCCCGCACGACGCATGCAAGCCGCGTTGGCGGAAACGGACAGGCGTTCGGCAGGCGGCGTCTCGCGCCACGGCATCCGTTCGCCCGAGCCGCATGAATCGCTTTCCTCGTGCCTGAGCGGTTGCTTGGGCCCATTGCCGGTTACGGCCGGCGATGCCTTGGTCCCAGCGGCGCATAGTCGCGCTGCCGGGATGCTTTTTGTACCGAACCCGTCGAGGTCCGACACGCGCGCAACGCGCGTGTCGGCGGGATCAGCCCGCCTGCTCGACGCTGGTTTCCCAGCCGTCGTATTCGCCGCCGAGCGAGCGCACCTCGCGATTGATCTCGAGCGTATGGTGCGTGATGTCGGCCAGCACCATCGTGCCTTCGTGCGCAAACCTCACGGCCGATTTGCCGTCCTCGGTCGGCGCGACCGATTCGACCAGATAGCCTTTCGACTCGGCCCAGTCGGCGAACTGGTGCGCGTCGCTCGGTTCAGGGAAGTAAGCCCAGTGCATCACGCGCCGGCTCGCGTCGCTCACGTCGCCTTTCTGCCGCAGCGCATCGAGCACGCGCATGTCGCGCATCAGTTGCCAGTCGTCGTCGGTCGGGTAGAGCGTGCGCCAGTACGTTTCCTTGTCCGGATCGTCCTGGTATGCGTACTGAAGCGCGTAGGTCGTGTGCTCGGCCAGCGAGTCGACGATCCCGGCTGCGGCTTCCTCGTCGAACGGCACGTAGAACAGGAAATCCTGGTTGCCTTCGACCGTGATGCGGCCGACCTGCACGCCGTTTTTCGCGGTCACTGCGGCGTCCAGCAGATCTTCGACTTTCGTGAGACCGGCGAACTCGTCGCTGCTCGGCAGGCCGTCGGGCGTCGGATGCGCGAACGTGACGCGCACGCTGAACAGCGACGTGCGCGGATCGCTATCGGCGATTTCCGCAAAGCCGTGATTGAAGCTGATGAAGGCCTGATGGTCGCCCATTCTGGCAGGGAAGGTTCCCCAGGCGTCGGTCATGTGTTTCTCCCGTGCACGATTGTCTGTTGACGGTTGCAAAGCGTCCCAATGTATCATCGAAAATCGCGTTGGCCGAAGCCGCGTGCGGGGATGATCGTGCGTCAGGCTGGTCCGGCGGCGGTCGAATTCGCGTGCTGTCGCGCCATCGCCGGTTTCCATCGTCCGGCGTTCGTCCGGCCGCAATCGTTTCGAAGGAGATTCCGATGTCGATGTTCGCGGTGAATGGTGTCCGAATCGACGTGCTCAGCGCGCGTGTGACGCACGTGCGCTGGGCGGCCGTCAATCCGGCGGACCGGTCGTGGGCGGCGACGCCGAGCGAGGCGTCGGTGGCGGAAGTTGCGCGCGCGCTTGCAGCCGGCAACGACGTTCGCGCAGTGTTTGACGAAGCAGACGGGACGGCGGTGGGGCCGAGACTGAAGCGCGTGCTCTATCGCGACGCGTCGGAAGGGATCGAACTCGACATCGATGCGACTAGCGAGTCGCGTACGCTGCGTGACCTACCGCAGATCTGAAAAAAATGTCTGCAGGCGTGTCGATTTCCGTCGAGTCCGCCCGTCGTAGCATCGGAGGCGTGCGCATCGTGCGTCCGTCCCGATTTCCGCCACGATAACCGACTGAAGGAGCGACACCCATGGCCACGTCCGTCAAACCGATCCCGGAAGGGATGCGCACGCTGACACCGCATCTGATCTGCGCAGGCGCCGCCGCCGCCATCGACTTCTACAAGTGTGCGTTCAACGCGACCGAACGGTTTCGCCTGCCGACCCCGGACGGCCGGCTCGCGCACGCGTGCCTCGCAATCGGCGATTCGACACTGATGCTCGTCGATGAAATGCCGGAGCACGGCGCACTCGGGCCGAAGACGCTGAACGGCACGCCGGTCTGCCTCCACCTGTTCGTACCGGACACCGATGCGGCGATCGCGCAGGCCGTCGCGGCCGGCGCGACGGTCAGGATGCCGGCCGCCGACATGTTCTGGGGAGATCGCTATGGCCAGGTGGAGGATCCGTTCGGCCATCGCTGGTCGATTGCGACCCACAAGCGCGACCTGACGCCCGAGCAGATCGCGGAAGCGATGGCGAGCGCGCCCCCCTGCGGAAGCTGACCGAACGGCGCGTATCGGACCGAACGCGGCTTGCGGCGGCGGTGCCGCGTATCGGCGAGCGGTTCATCCGTGCTCAGGCGCCGGCGGCTTTGCGGCGCTGCTTGTCGTCGTACATGTGGCGATCGGCCGATTCGAGCAGGTCGGCCACGGTGCGATGTTGCGCGGGATCGTATGCCACGTAGCCGACACTGAACCGGATCGCATAGCCGCGTGCGTCGGCCGCGTTGCGCAGCGCGAGTGCCTGCGTGACGCGCTCGATCGGCTCGCCGACGTCGGCCGGATCGCTGGCGCTCAACAGCACGACGAATTCGTCGCCGCCGAGTCGGGCGATCACGTCGCTGTCGCGCAGTGCGCCGGTCAGCGTGTCCGCGAAGGCCACGAGCGCGCGGTCGCCTTCGGCATGGCCGAAGCGGTCGTTGATCGCCTTGAAGTCGTTCAGGTCGAAGAAGAGCAGTACCGCATGCCGGCGCACGCGCTCGCACAGGCTCAGCACGTGGCGCGCGAGAATCTCGAAGCCGCGCCGGTTCGTCAGTTGGGTCAGCTCGTCGGTCGTCGCGAGATGCAGCGCCGCGATTTCGCGTTCGGTCATGTGCGCGAGATCACCGAGCAGCGCGAGTTCGTCGACGGAGAGTTCGCGTGGCCGCGTGTCGATCAGGCACAGCGTGCCGACGGGTGCGCCGTTCGGCGCGGCAAGCGGCCGGCCCGCGTAGAAGCGGATGCCGGGCTGGCCGGTGACCAGCGGATTGTCGTGGAAGCGATCGTCGTTGCGCGCGTCCTGGATCACCATCGTGTCGTCCGCGAGCAGCGCATGTGCGCAGAACGAGACGTCGCGCGAGGTCTGCGTGGCGTCGAGACCCGGATGACTCTTGAACCACTGGCGATTCTCGTCGACGAGGCTGACGAGTGCGATCGGAACGTCGAACAGCCGGCGCGCGAGGCGCGTAAGGCGGTCGAACCGTTCTTCCGGCGGCGTGTCGAGGATCGACAATGAATGAAGCGTCTCGAGCCGGGCCGCCTCGTCGACCGGTTTGGAAGCAATCTGCATTGGTTTTTGTCTCTGGTCCCGGCTGCGGAGCCGGTTATCGATCGTCTGTATGTCACTCGGCGCGTGCGCAAGCCCGTCGGCGCATTCGTGCCGATATCGCCGCGCACGCCGAACAGTATCGCGCATTCGCCATTGCGCTGCACGCCGTGTTGTGCGGAGTTGCCATGTCGATGCGACGCGAACATTTCACATGTCGTGCGTCGCTGCCGGGCATGCAATTTGATGCCCGGCGGCTCAAGCTCTTCGGCGCGATGCCGTAAACAGGGCAAGATCAATCGCTCATCCACCGCACCATGGTTCGAATTCTGTACGCGGGGTATCTCGCGTTGGCGCTGTATCTGCTCTATCCGATGGTCCAGGACACGCTGACCTTCAGTGCGGACTGTGTGCTCGGCGCGCTGCCGGGCGGGACTCGCGATCGACCGCAGCCTTCGGCCAGCGATGCGCGTGCGCATGCGAGCTGGTGTGTCGCGACCACGCAGATCGCGGAGCGATCACCCGACATCCACTGATTTCATCAACCGATTCCACCGATCGCGGCGCCGTCATGGCCGGTATGCAGGCCATTCGGCCAGATTGACCGGCGTGCTATGCGCACCGATCATCGACGACATCCCGGCGCGAATGCCCGCAACGATGCGCGTCGGCCGCGCCGCATGCGAACGGCGTCTGACGATCGCACGCGTACGAACGGTCAGTACGTCGAGCGGTACGGCGTACCCTGGTCGAAGCGGCTTTGCCAATGCGCAAGGTAGCGCGACGCGAGTTGCGGATTGTTCCAGACCACGACGACGTTTTCGGAATTGCGGCTGGCTGCCGAGGCGCTGTAGTTGAACGAGCCCGTCTCGACATGCTCGGCGTCGACCACGACATACTTGTCGTGGTGGATTGCATAGGCGTCGATCGTGCGTGTCGGAATGCCCGCGTTGGCGAGCAGGTTCAGTGCCTGCTTGCTGCTCTTCGCGCGATTGCCCTTGTCGTCCACGACGACCGCGACATTCACGCCGCGCCGTTTCGCGGCGAGCAGCGCGCGCGTGACGGGCGGCGACGTGAACGAGTAGGCTGCCACGCGAATCGAGGTGCGCGCGGCGCCGATTGCCTTCAGCACGAGCGCCTCGGCACCGCCATCGGGCGAGAACGCAGATTCGACAACCTGCGTGGCGGGCGCCTCATGTGTCGGGGCCGGCAGAAGTCGCCCGATGAAGTCGATCGCCTGCTGCAGCAGCGATTCATTTTGCGTCTTGCCGAAGGCGGCGAAGGGCGTGGCGAGCAGGGAGGCGGCGAGGCAGGCAGCGGCGAGGCGTTGGCGCGACAACATCTTGGACAGCGAATGATTTTGAGACAGCGGGCCGTGAGTGTAACGCAGACACGGCGGCGCGGTCACGCGCGGATGCGAATGCGCGACATCGTGTGACGGTCCGGCGCGGTCGACGTGATGACGTTCATCGTGCCGAGCGGTAACTGCATTGGCTCCGTGATCGTGCGGCGCTGCCATGCGGCACGACACCCGCTTCGCGCCATGCGTCAGGCATCGAGTGGTCCGGCCGCCTCGCGTGCGATCCACCCGGGCCCGGGCTCCGGCTGCACGTCGTGCGCGTCAAGCGGCTCGCCACACGCCGAGCACACCGCGACCGCGTGCATCAGCTGACCACAGGTGCGATGGCGCAATTGCACCGGCGGCCCCTGGCCGTCGTCCTTCCAGCGATCGCCCCATGTCATCAGCGCGAGCAGGGCCGGGTAGAGGTCGAGGCCTTTTTCCGTCAACCGGTACTCGAAGCGCGGTGGGCGCGCCTGATACGCGCGCTTGACGAGCACGCCTTCGTCGACGAGGCGCGCGAGCCGCTCGGCCAGGACGTGGCGCGTGAGGCCCAGTTGCGTCTGGAACGCATCGAAGCGGCGGCAGCCGAGAAACGCGTTGCGCAGGATCAGCATGGTCCACCGATCGCCGAGCACGGCGAGCGTGCGCGCGACCGAACAGTTCAGCGTGCCGATGTCATCCCATTTCATGATCGATTCTCGTGCGGCGGTTCAGCGTAAGAGCGGGGTGGATTATAGAACTTGCCTTCGGTTGCAACGGGCGGTGGTTGCGTTGACAAGCCCGGTGCGGTTGTCAATAATAAGTTCCAATTTAGAACTTACTCGCGCGGCGACGCGCTTTCAATCAGGAGACAACCCGATGAATCCGCTTTCCCTGTCCGGTCTCGAACTGCTGCGCGCGGCCGCGGCGGGCGATCTGCCGCTCGCGTCGATCTCGGAAACGATCCCGATGCGGCCGCTGGGCGTCGAGCTCGGTTACGTGAAGATGTCCGCGCGTGCGGACGGCCGGCACCTGAATCCACTCGGCGGCGTGCACGGCGGGTTCGCCGCGACGGTGCTCGACTCGGTCACGGGCTGCGCGGTGCATTCGATGCTCGATGCGGGCGTCGGTTACGGCACGGTCGACCTCCACGTGAAAATGCTGCGCCCCGTGCCGCGCGACGTCGATCTGATCGCGGAGGGGCGCGTGATTCACCTGTCGCGTTCGCTCGGCGTCGCGGAAGGCACACTGAAGACGCCGGACGACAAAATCGTCGCGCACGCATCGGCGACTTGCTTCATTCAGCGGCCGCAATGACGCGGCGGGTGGCGTCCTGATGCCAGCCCGGCCGTCCGGCATCATCGGGACCATGCACGCACACGCGAAGGCCGCCGTACCGCGAATGAGCGAGGGTCGGGCGCACATCGAAGGCGGCCTGTAAGCGAACGCATCGGCCGTCTGAAGCGCTCGCTTCAATGTGATAGCGTTCCTGCTTTCCACTGACGCGACAGGAACAGCATGGAATACCGCACACTCGGCGATTCAGGCATCGAGGTCAGCCTGATCGGTCTCGGCACGATGACGTGGGGCGAGCAGAATTCTGAACGCGACGCCCACGAGCAGATCGATTTCGCGCTCGGGCAGGGCGTCACGCTGATCGATGCCGCGGAAATGTACCCGGTGCCGCCGAAGCCCGATACCCAGGGACGCACGGAGCAGTACATCGGCACCTGGCTCGCGCAGCATCGTGCGCAGCGCGACCGGATCGTGCTCGCGACGAAGATCGCGGGCCCGGCGCGGCAGCCGCACAATCCGCGTCATATTCGCGGCGAAGGCAACCAGTTCGACCGCAAGAACCTGACCGAGGCGCTCGACGGCAGTCTCAAGCGCCTGCAGACCGACTATGTCGACCTGTATCAACTCCACTGGCCCGATCGCAGCACGACGACGTTCGGCCGCCCCGCGTATCCGTGGGTCGACGATGCGTACACGGTGCCGATCGAGGAAACGCTGGGCGTGCTCGCGGAATTCGTGAAGGCCGGCAAGGTCCGCGCGATCGGCGTGTCGAACGAAACGCCGTGGGGCGTCGCGCAGTTCCTGCGCGCGGCGGAGAAGCTCGATTTGCCGCGCATCGCCAGCATCCAGAATCCGTACAGCCTGCTGAACCGCACGTTCGAGAACGGCCTGTCCGAGTTCACGCATCGCGATGGCGTCGGCCTGCTCGCGTATTCGCCGCTCGCGTTCGGCTGGCTGTCCGGTAAGTACGAGAACGGCGCGCGTCCGGCCGGCGCGCGGATCACGCTGTTCGAGCGTTTCCAGCGTTACAGCAAGCCGCAGGCCGTCGAGGCGACGTCGCGCTACGTCGCGCTCGCGAAACGACACGGGCTGTCGCCCGCGCAGCTGGCGCTCGCGTTCGTCAACAGCCGGCCGTTCGTGCGCAGCAACCTGGTGGGCGCGACGTCGCTGGCGCAACTGAAGGAGAACATCGGCAGCATCGACGTGACGTTGTCCGACGAGATCCTCGCCGAGATCGACGCGCTGCACGAACTGCAGCCGAACCCGGCGCCGTAAACGGCGAGCGGCCCGCGCGGCACGGCGCCGCGACGGACCGCGTCCGACGCGCATTGCCGCGCCGCGGTTTCCTTCGTGAGCGCGTTCAGCGCATCCCGAGCCGCGCGCGCGCGACCATCAGTGCGACGAGACTCAGCACCGCGCAACCCATCAGGTACAGCGCCGGCGACAGCCGGTTGCCGGTTGCGCTGATCAGCCACGTGATCACGAACGGCGCGAAGCCGCCGAACAGCGTGACGCCCGTGTTGTAGCTGACGGCGAGGCCGGTCGCGCGGGTCTGCGACGGAAACAGTTCGGCCATCAGCGCCGGCAGCGCGCCGCAGTACGTCGCCTTCAGCAGCCCGATCCAGATCAGCGCCGCGAGCATCGTCGCGAACGACGCGTGATGCGTGAGCCACACGAACGTCGGCCATACGGTGGCGAGCATCAGCATGGCTGCCGCGGCCATCACGCGGATCCGCCCGGTGCGATCGGACAGATGGCCGACCAGCGGCGTGACGAGCGTCAGCACGAAGCCGGTCGCGAGCGTCGCCGCGAAGCCCGTCGACGCGGGCAGTCCGAGCTGTTTGATCGCATACGTCGGCATGTACAGCACCATGTAGTTGATCGCGGTCGAGATCACGAGCACCCCGATCGACAGCAGCACGCGCATCTTCTGGTCCGCGAACAGCTCGCGCACGGGTGCTTCGGAGCGCGCCTGCGTTTTGAACTCGATCCCCTCGTCGACGTAGCGGCGGATGTAGAGCCCCACCGGGCCGATCGCGAGACCGAAGAGGAACGGCACGCGCCACCCCCAGCTTTCGAGTTGCGCGACGCTCAGCGTCGATGTCAGCAGCGCACCGAAGCCCGATGCGAGCAGCGTCGCGAGGCCCTGGCTCGCGAACTGCCAGCTCGACATGAAGCCGCGCCGCTGCGGCGCGTGTTCGACGAGGAACGCGGTCGAGCTCGCGAATTCGCCGCCGGCGGAAAAGCCCTGCATCAGCCGCGACAGCATGATCCCGAGCGGTGCGAGGATGCCGATCGATGCATAGGTCGGCATCAGCGCGATCAGCAGCGTGCCGGCCATCATCATCCCGATCGACAGCAGCAGCGACGCCTTGCGGCCCGCGCGGTCCGCGTAGGCGCCGAGCACGAAGCCGCCGATCGGCCGGATCAGGTAGGACAGTCCGAACGTGCCGAGCGTGAGCAGCAGCGACGTCGCCTCGCTCGTCGTGGGGAAGAACAGCTTGGCGATCGTCACCGCGAAAAAGCCGTAGACGATCAGGTCGAACCATTCGAGCGCATTGCCGATCGATGCGGCGAAGATGATGCGCCGGATCTTCGCGGCGCTGGGTCGCGCGGCGTCCTGCGAGGTCAGGGTGGTCGTATTCATCGTGTGAGCAGGTCCCGAGAAAGGGGCAAAGCGCGTTACAGGGCGGCGCCGGCCGCGGCGGGTGCCGCGTGGCGAACAGGCGGCGCGGCCTCGCCGAGATCCCAGAAGAGGCCGGCCATCATCTGCAGTCCCTCGCGCACGACGCTCGCGAGCAAGTGCTCGTCGGGCGCGTGCTGCGAGCACGCCGGATACGAGTGCGGCACCCACAGCGTCGGCAGCCCCAGCGTATCGGCGAATACTTCGTTTGGCAGCGTGCCGCCGAGGTTCGGCAGGATCGCGGGCTTCTTGCCGGTCGTGCGCGCGAGCGACGCGACAGCCCAACGGACCCACGGATCGTCCGGCGGCAGGCGCGTCGCCGGCGCGCCACGTTCGACGTCGATCTCGATGTCGCTGAAGCCGTGCGCATCGAGATGCGCGCGCAGGTGCGCATGCAGCGCTTGCCAGTCAGTGCCGACCACGAAACGCAACTGGCAGTGCGCGAATGCGACGGGCGGAATCGCATTGACCGGATGGTCGGGATTGCCGGCCTTGAACGCGAGAATTTCGAACGTGTTCCAGCCGAACACGCGCTCGGCGGCGGAGAGGCCCGGCTCGCCCCAGTCGGCGTCGAGCGCCGGATCGCCGGGACCGCCGCCGACGGACAGGTCGGCGAGCGCGGCGCGCACGGCGGCCGGGATCGGCGGCGGGCGCAGCCCGGCGACACGGATCGCGCCGCGCGCGTCGACGAGGCTCGCGAGCGCATTCGCGAGCACGGTCGCCGGGTTGCGCAGCAGGCCGCCCCAGTTGCCCGAGTGATGGCCGCCGTCGCGTGCGCGCAGGCTGAGCTTGAAGTTGACGGAGCCGCGCGAGCCGAGGAACACGGTCGGACGTTCGGCGGTGACGCGCGGTCCGTCGGACGCGATCAGCACGTCGGCCGCGAGCGCGTCGCGCTCCTGGCGGCACAGCGCGTCGAGGCCCGGAGACCCCGTTTCCTCGCCCATCTCGATCAGCAGCTTCGCGTTGAAGCCGAGCCGGCCGCCCCGCGCGTCGAGCACGCTCGCCAGCGCGGCCAGGTTGATCGTGTGCTGACCCTTGTTGTCGGCACTGCCGCGGCCGTACCAGCGATCGCCGTCGACGGTCAACGTCCACGGCGACAGCGGCGCGCGCCATTGCGCGTCGTAGCCGCGCACGACGTCGCCGTGACCATAGACGAGCACGGTCGGCAGCGCGTCGTCCTCGTGGCGCGACGCCAGCAGGAACGGGCCGCCGCCGTCGACGGGGTTCTCGACGATGCGCGACGTGAAACCCAGACGCGTGGCCTCCGGCGCGATCTCGTCGGTCAGGTAGGCGCGCAGCGCGGCGCTCGAGCTGCTGTCCTGGCTTTCGGTGCGCAGGCCGACGCGGCGGCTCAGGGTCGCGAAGACCGCGCCCGATTCGAACTGGTTCAGCGCGTGCTGGATGGCGGCGGTACGGCTCAAGACGTGTCTCCTGTATCGGTTTTCCGGCGGGCGCGGCGCGCAGGGCCGGGAGTGCGATCGATTCTAGAAAGCCGTTTTTTTTGTCACAATGATCGAATTTCGAACATTTCTTTGCCGAAAAGGCAAAGCGGAGCGGCCTGGACGACGGGCCCGGGGACAGAACGATGGCGGTTTTCCTGCATGGGCTTGCGTTGCGGTATTTCGTCGAAGTCGCGCGCACCGGGTCGATCAGCGACGCATCCACGAGGCTGCACGTGGCCGTCTCGGCGATCAGCCGGCAGATCGCGAAGCTCGAGAGCGAGCTCGGCGCGCCGCTGTTCGAGCGCCGGCCGCGCGGGATGGCGTTGTCGGAGGCCGGCGAACGGCTGCTGGGCTTCGCGCAGCGTAGCCTGCTGGAGGCCGAGCATGTGATGAAGGAAATCGGCGGGCTGGAGGCGCTGCACGGCAGCCTGTTGAAGGTCGCCTGCTCGGAGGGGTTCGCGATCGATTTCCTGCCAGGCGTGCTGGCAAGCTTCAAGGCGCGCCACCCGGGCGTCGATTTCTCGGTGTGGGTCGTGTCGCCGGCGGAGGCGACACGGCGCGTGCGCGACGGCGATGCAGACATCGGGCTGACGTTCAGCCTCGCGCCGGAGCAGGGCGTGCGCGTCGAACACACGGAGCGTGCGCCGGTCTTCGCGCTCGTGCGGCGCGACCATCCGCTCGCGGCGCGCGATTCGGTGTCGCTCGCCGATGTCGCGCGGCACCCGCATGTGCTGCCCGAGGCCGGCACGACGGTGCGCCAGCTGATCGACATCGCGTGCGTGCTCGACGGGCTCATGCTCGAGCCGGAACTGACCAGCAACAACACCGCGGTGATGTATCGCTACGCGCAGCGTACCGGCGCGGTGATGTTCACGGGGCTGCTGTCGGTGCGGGACCGTTTCGACGCGGACGGCTTCGTCGCCGTGCCCGTCACGAATCCCCAGTTGCGTGAGCGCAGCATCCAGGTGCAGACGATGGCGGGGCGCGATCTTCCCGCGTCGGTGCGCGCGTTTCGCGACCATCTGATCGACGTGATGAGCAGCGCATCGCCCCCGCCGGTTGCCGTGCGCGGCCCGAGACGCCCGGGCATGAGATAATCGCGAATCCGCCTTCCATTCCCGTGCGGCTCGCCGAGCCGCATCGCCCCTGTTCGACGCCAAATTGAAGAACCTGATTGTCACCCTCGATCGCGCTGGCGAGTTCGACGAGATCATCGACGTGCGCACGCCGCTCGAGTTCGCCGAGGACCATATTCCCGGCGCGATGAACGCGCCCGTGCTCAGCAACGAGGAGCGCGTGATCGTCGGCACGATGTACCGTCAGGTGTCGCCGTACGAAGCGACGCGCGTCGGCGCGGCGATGGTCGCGCGCAACATCGCGCGCCATCTCGACACCACGTTCGCCGACCGTCCGCGCAACTGGCGACCGTTGATCTACTGCTGGCGCGGCGGCAAGCGTTCGGGTTCGATGACGACCTGGTTCAACCTGATCGGCTGGCAGGCGCGCCAACTCGAGGGCGGGTACAAGGCGTACCGCCGCTCGGTGTGCGCGACGCTCGATACGTTGCCGACCCGGTTTCGCTATATCGTGCTCGTCGGTCACACGGGCTGCGGAAAGACGCGGCTCCTGAACGCGCTGCGCGACGAAGGGGCACAGACGCTCGATCTCGAGGCGCTCGCGTGTCACCGTGGCTCGCTGCTCGGTGCGCTGCCGGGTGTGCCGCAGCCGACGCAGAAGTCCTTCGATTCGGGGCTCGTCGGTACGCTCGAGCGTTTCGACCCCGCTTGGCCCGTGTTCGTCGAATCGGAAAGCCGCAAGATCGGGCTCGTGCAGCTGCCGCTCGCGTTGCTGGACGCGTTTCGTGCGGGGCCGTGGGTGCAGGTCGAGGCGGCGCATGACGAACGTATCGCTTTCCTGCTCGAAGACTACGCCCATCTGTTCGATGAACCGGCCACGTTCAAGTCGCAGCTCGATCGACTGATCGGCCTGCATAGCCGTGAAGAGGTCGCGCGCTGGAACGCACTGATCGACGCGAACGAGCGCACCGAGCTGTTCCGTACGCTGATCGACAAGCATTACGATCCTGCGTATGCACGCACCTATCGTTCGTCGTACGACAAACCGAACCGCGTGCTGACGTTCACGTTCCGGCCGAATGCGGCCGACGGGCGCCAGCAGGCGCGCGCGCTGCTCGACGCGCTCGCGCTGGCCGGGCTGCCGGCATCGCCCGCCGCCGGCGCGGCGGCGCGAGCCGACACCGACAACAACCCTACGACCTCCACACGATGACGACCACACGCCCTCAACCCAGTCCAGCGCTCGGCTGGATGACCTTCCTGCTGATCGCGGTCGCGGGACTGTTCTACGTGAAATGGTTCCCGTATTACAACAAGGCGTTCGTCGCCGCCGAGCATCATTCGATCGGCCAGTCGATCCTGATGGGCACGTCGGCGAGCGCTCCCGAGCCGTCGCTGAAGGCGGCGCTCGACTACGCGTGGGCGTACGGCAAGGCGATCTGGCAGGCCATGGTGCTCGGCCTGCTGCTCGGTTCGGCCGTGCAGGCGCTGCTGCCGGCGCACTGGGTTGCGCGTGCGCTCGGCCGCACGGGCTTCGGCAGCGTCGCCGCGGGCGGCCTGCTTTCGCTGCCCGGCATGATGTGCACGTGCTGCGCGGCGCCGGTCGTCGCGGGCCTGCGCGCGCGGCACGCGTCGCCGGGCGGCGCGGTCGCGTTCTGGCTCGGCAACACGGTCCTGAATCCGGCCGCGCTGGTGTTCATGGGCTTCGTGCTCGGCTGGCACTGGAGCGCGCTGCGGCTCGTGCTCGGCGTCGCGATGGTATTCGGGATCGGCTATCTGCTGAACCGTGTCGCGCGCCCCGAGGATCGCAGCGTCGACGACGCGCAACTCGCCGCGCTGGCAGCCGAGCAGGCCGCCGCGGGCAATCCGTTCGTCCGCTGGATGAAGCTGCTCGCACGCATGGCCGTGCGGCTCGTGCCCGAATACATCGTGCTCGTGCTGCTGCTAGGCGCGGCGCGCGCGTGGCTGTTCCCGCATATCGGCCCGGACATCGGCAATCATCTCGGCTGGATCATCGCGTTCGCGGTCGCGGGCACCTTGTTCGTGATCCCGACGGCCGGCGAGGTGCCGATCATCCAGGCGATGCTGTCGCTCGGCATGGGCGTCGGCCCGGCTGCCGCGCTGCTGATGACGCTGCCGCCGATCAGCGTGCCGTCGCTCGCGATGCTCGCGCGTTCGTTCAAGCCCTACATGCTGGCGATCGTCACGGGCCTCGTCGTCGTGTTCGGGATCGTGAGCGGGCTGCTCGCGATCGCGTTCGGGTTCTGACGGACACGCGGGCGGGAAGGCGAGCGGGCCTGCGCGATGGCTGCCGTGCCGCGCGCCGACCGATTCCGCCGCGCGACGGCCGTATTCATCCGGCGCCGCCGCTTCACGCGTGCGGTGCCCTTTACAAGAAGCAAACAGGAAAACGCATGACCCAACCGAAGATTCATCCTCGACTCGAAAAGGCGCTGACGCGCGGCGATCTCGCGATCCGCCAGGCCAATTCCGCGCGGGCGACTGCCGTGCTGAATGCGCTCGGCACGATGATCATCGAAGCCTCCGCCACGATCGGCGTCGAGGCCAGCATCGACATTCCGCAAGGCGACCGCATTTACGATCCGGTGAACGGCCTGTGGCCGCAGAAGATGCTGGTGTCGTTCGACGGTCCGGTCGACGAGGCCGACGCGGAAGAGCTGCGCGCGGTCTATCTCGTCGCCGACGATCCGGGAACGCAGTTCCGCGTCGAATGGCACCGCGCTGACGGCAAGCTCGGCCGCCACGAAGGCGGCCCGCTGGCGACCGTCGCATTCCTGACCGACGTCGAGATCCCGTGGAGCGACGACGACGAGTAACGTCGTCGCCATTTCATCGCAGCATCGAGCGGGCGCCGTGCGCGCCGGCCGTCAGCGCATCATCCGCCGCCGGAACAGCCACGCGGAGACCACGAATCCGCCGACCGCATAGCCGGCGAGCACCGCGAGATGCAGGCCGACGTCCGTCGCCGGCCGGCCGAGCATCGCGGGGCGGATGAGTTCGACCGCGTTCGCGAGCGGCAGCATGTGTGCCGCGTGCTGCGCGACCGGCGGCAACTGCGTGATCGGGAAGAACACCCCCGACAGCAGCAGCATCGGCGTCAGCACGAGCGTCTGATAGAACATGAAGAAGTCGTAGGACGGCGCGAGCGCGGTGACGATCATCGCCGTGCTCGCGAACGCGAGGCCGGCGAGTGCGATCACGGGCAGTGCCGCGAGCATCGACGGAAACCGCGCATAGCCGAGCAGTCCCGCGACGAGCATGATCGCGACGCCCGACAGCAGCGCCTTGCTCGCGCCCCAGACAATCTCCCCGAGCACGATGTCGCCCAGCGCGAGCGGCGTGTGCATGATCGCTTCCCAGGTGCGCTGCACGTGCATTCGCGAGAAGCCCGAATACATCGATTCGAAGCTCGCGGACATCATCACGCTCGAACTGACCGTGCCGGCCGCGAGGAACGCGATATACGACACGCCGTCGACGTGGCCGAGCATCAGGCCGAGCCCGAACCCCAGCCCGAACAGGTAGATCATCGGATCGGCGAGATTGCCGAACAGCGAGGCGAGCGCGAGCTTGCGCCACACGAGGTAGTTGCGTCGCCACACGGCAATCCAGTTGGTGGCATTCGCGGGCAGCGCGATCGCGAAGCGTGATTCGCGTGGCGGTGCGGACGGCGCGGCGGCGGAATAGTTGCGTACGTCCATGATCGATCAGTCCTGCATTTCGCGGCCCGTGAGCCGCAGGAACACGTCCTCCAGATTGGCCGGACGGTGCAGATAACGCAATCCCGTGCGACCCTTGAGTCGCGCACTGAGCGGCTCGGGATCGGTCACGTAGCAGAACAGCGTCTCGCCGCTGATCTCGGTGTGCTTCGCGAACGGCGCCAGTTCGTCGCGCAGCGCGACCGGGTCGAGCCCGTAGATCTCGATCACGTCGCAGCCGATCTCCGATTCGATCAGCGCGTGCGGCGCGCCTTCGGCGATCTTGCGGCCTTCCTCGATCACGCACAGCCGGTCGCACAGGCGCTCTGCTTCTTCCATGAAATGCGTGGTGATCAGGATCGTCTTGCCGCGGGCGAGCAGCGACCGCAACCGCTCCCACATCAGGTGCCGCGCCTGCGGATCGAGGCCCGTCGTCGGCTCGTCGAGCACCAGCACGTCGGGATCGTTGACGAGCGCGCGTGCGAGCGTCAGACGGCGCTTCATGCCGCCCGACAATTCGCCGACCTTCGCATCCGCCTTGTTTTCCAGCTTCGCGAATTCGAGCAGTGGTTGCACGAGCGCGCGTGCGGCGTGTGCCGACATGCCGAAATAGCGGCTGAACACGAGCAGGTTCTCGCGGACCGTGAAGTCGGGGTCGAGGTTGTCGAACTGCGGGACGACACCGACGCGCTGGCGCGCATGCCGTGCGCGTGACGGAACCGGCTCGCCGCAAAGTGAAATGGTGCCGGCGTCGGGATACGCGAGGCCGAGCAGCATCTTCAGCGTCGTGGTCTTGCCGGCGCCGTTCGGCCCGAGCAGGCCATAGCATTCGCCGGCCTGCACGTGGAAGGACAGATCGTTGACGACGAGCTTGTCGCCATAGCGCTTTTCGACGTTCCGGAAATCGATCGGTGCAACGGACATGGGCAGGTTGTCGTTGTAAGCGGACGCGGACGCGTTTCGCGGCCGGTCGGACGGGCATGCCGGCCGGCGAACGGATCGGGTGAATGCGTGTCACATGGGCATGACCGAGGCGAACGCGCGTCGACGGCACGGACGGGCCATTCTAGTGCATCGGCTGCGTCTCTTCAGGGCAGGCTCGCGCGACACGGTGCATGCGCGCACGGATCGTGCACCGCATCATCGCCGACGCGCCCCGCGTGGCGAATCAGCGTTTTCCATCCCTTGCGTCCGGAATTGCGGCGCACCATGATGAGTGCATAGGGTACGAAGTCGCGACAGGGAGGTCTCATGGCTAGCTACAACAAGATTCTGCTTTGCTACGACGGCACGCTCGAAGGACGCAAGGCATTGCGGTGCGGTGCCAATCTTGCGCTGGACTTGAAGGCGGAAACGCATTTGCTGTCGGTCGTCGACATGCGCTCGAGCATCGCGCAAAGCGCAGGGCTGCTGACCGACGTCGCGTGCGGCCGCTTCGAGGAAACGGCGCGCGAGATACTGCAGGAAGGCGTGAACTGGCTGCGCGAGCGCGGCGTTCAGGCCGAAGGCCATTTCGCATTCGGCTATCCGATCGACGAAATCGCGAACCTCGCGACGGAACTGAAGGCCGACCTCGTCGTCGTCGGCCATCGGTGCCGCAGCGGGTTGTCGAGATGGTGGATGGGTTCGGGCAACACACAACTGCTCGATCGCGTGAACTGCAGCATTCTGGTCGCATGTTCGTCGGCGGAAGAGCAAAAGGCCGAGATCGCACGCGAACGCGAAGCGGCCACCGCGAGCGGCAAGTGACGCAACGATTGTGTGGCCGGCCGGGTCGTATCGCGATTCGCGCCGGTCACGCGCAGTGCCGCTAGCGGCATCCACGCCGATTGCGGCCGCTCAGGCGTGCAGGTCGATCGCGGACAGCTTCCACGAAAACAAGCCGAAGCGGTGGAAGATCGCCGCATAGCGCGTGCCGTCCGCGCTGCGCTGGTAGGTCACGACAAATTCATCGATATTCCGGTAGCCGGCGCTCGTTTGCCGCGGATGGGCCGCCTCGCCGGGGCTGGCCGGTGCGGGTGCGGTGGCTGGCGCAGATGCGGCGGAGGCGGTGGCATTGCTGGCCGGTACGGGGGCGCTCGCCGGATTGACCGGCGGTGCGGCCGGTGCATTGTCGGGCGCAGCGCCTGACGGCGGGCCCGACCATTCGGGCGGTCGTTCGCCCGGATTGCCGCGCGGGGGAATGCCGCTCATCAGCGCCGCTACACCTTCCGGTGTCGCATAGGCATCGACCAGGGGGCCGATCAACGCAGATCCGATCAGCGCGCCAATCACCGCGAACGGATTGTCTTTCTTCACCGCGTCGATTCGGCGCATCAACTCTTCCGTGACCTGCTGCTTCAGGCTGATGCGCAGCGACGGAAAATCGACATACTCGCTGACCGCTTGCGCATCGCGCGCATCGATCGCCGATTTCAGGCGACCGAGCGCGACGTACGGCGATGCGTACGCATAACCGATCGCCACCAGGACGGCGATGGCCAGCACGACGATCAGCAATGGCTTGAGCCGCCACGCGCGGCCCGAAGATCCAGTCACGATGCCTCCGGTGCGGACACGTTCCGCAATCAGAGACCGCCGTGCGTGGCCGATCGTTCCTCGGCGATGCAGCGATCGATCATCCGGCACACGGCATCGATCGTCCCGACCATGATCAGGCGCGACCGGCCGTGATAGACGCGCACGGGCGCACGGCGCGCCGGTTCCGCGTGATTCAGGCCGGCGTTCAGCGAGACCCGCGCGAATGCGGGAAGTGCTGACGGCAGCAGCGACGCCTGCCGTTCAACTGCGACTTCTTGGCTCACCACGGGCGCCGCGGCGGACAGCGGCGCGCAGGGCGTGCGACCGCGCAGGTGACGCAGGCGGCCGAATTGACGGAAAGGCAGCAGACGGGAAAGGCGTTCCATGATGTTCTCCTCAGCGAGACCGATTGTCAGAGTTCGCCCGAGCGGATCAGCCCGACGGCGATGCCTTCCAGCGCGAACTCCGCGCTGCCGGCCTTGACGAAGATATTTTCGTAATCCGGGTTCTCCGCGATCAGCTCGAGGCCGCCGGGCCGGCGCATCAGGCGCTTGACCGTGACGTCGTCGCCGAGACGCGCGACGATGATCTGGCCGTCCTTCGCTTCCGTGCGCTTTTGCACGGCGAGGAGGTCGCCGTCGAGAATGCCGGCGTCGCGCATCGACAGGCCGCGCACCTTCAGCAGGTAATCGGGCTTGCTGGTGAACAGCGCGGGATCGCACGCGTAATGATGCGAGATGTGCTCCTGCGCGAGGATCGGGCTACCGGCCGCGACGCGGCCGACGAGCGGCAGCGACAGTTGCATCAGGCCGGCGTGCGGCAGCGTGAACTGGTGCGGGGCGTCGTCGATGCCGAGCAGGCGGATGCCGCGCGACGCGCCGGCGGCCAGCTCGATCACGCCCTTGCGCGCCAGCGCACGGAGGTGTTCCTCGGCCGCGTTCGGCGAGCTGAAACCCAGCTCTGCCGCAATTTCGGCGCGCGTGGGCGGGAAACCGGAGCGCTCGATCGCGCGGCGGATCAAGTCGAACACTTGCTGCTGACGGGCGGTGAGTTTGGTCATGGCTGAACTGTATGGATAGACAGTGAGCTGTATTTTTATACAGTACTTCGCGAATTTCAAGTGTTACTTGAGGTTCGACGCGATCACGCCGGTTCCGGCGCGATTTCGCGACGTCCGGACGCCGGTTTGTCTGCCGCAACCGTCCGTCCCGTCTGCGTTAGCACTTTTGAGTATTAAAAAATGAAGAACGATTATTTTTAATCATGTAACCCGTTCGTTAGACTGGCCCGACATCGCAATACCGACAACACTGGAGAACCAAGGATGGGCAAGCGCAATACGGGGCTGGTGGGCGGAGCGGGCCGCCTGATCGCAACACTCGCGCTGGGCGCGGCGGCGGCGCTGGGCGTCGCGACGCACGCCCAGGCCGATGTGACGTTCCTGAACGTGTCCTACGACCCGACGCGTGAGCTGTATCAGGACTTCAATCAGGCGTTCGGCAAGGAGTGGAAGGCGAAGACGGGCGAGACCGTCAACTTCAAGCAGTCGCACGGCGGCTCGGGCGCGCAGGCGCGCTCGGTGCTCGACGGCCTGCAGGCCGACGTCGTGACGCTTGCGCTCGCCTACGACATCGACGCGCTCGCCAACAAGGGCCTTGTCAACAAGGACTGGCAGAAGCGCCTGCCCGACAACGCCTCGCCGTACACGTCGACGATCGTGTTCTTGGTGCGCAAGGGCAATCCGAAGGGGATCAAGGACTGGGACGACCTGACCAAGCCGGGCGTCTCGATCGTCACGCCGAACCCGAAGACGTCGGGCGGCGCGCGCTGGAACTACCTGGCCGCGTGGGCGTATGCGGTGCACAAGCCGGGCGGCAACGAGCAGACGGCGAAGGAATTCGTCACGAAGCTGTACAAGAACGCGGGCGTGCTCGATTCCGGCGCGCGAGGCGCGACGACGAGCTTCGTTCAGCGCGGAATCGGCGACGTGCTGATCGCATGGGAAAACGAGGCATTCCTGTCGGTCAAGGAATTCGGTACCGACAAGTTCGAGATCGTCGTGCCGTCGGTGAGCATCCTGGCCGAGCCGCCCGTCGCGGTGGTCGACAAGGTGGTGGACAAGAAGGGCACGCGCAAGCTGGCCGACGCATACCTGAACTTCCTCTACAGCCCGCAGGGCCAGGAGATCGCGGCGCGCAACTACTACCGGCCGCGCTCGAAGAACGTGCCGGCGGAGCTGACGAAGCAGTTCCCGAAGCTGAAGCTGTACACGGTCGACGACACGTTCGGCGGCTGGACGAATGCGCAGAAGACGCATTTCGCGGACGGCGGTGTGTTCGATTCGATCTACAAGCCGCAGTAACGCGACGCAGCAAGCCATAACGACAGCGGCGCGCCACGAGAGCGCGTCGCATCCCCGACGGGCCGCCGGCGCACTGCATCGCGCCGGCGGTTTGCGTCGGACCCATGAGCAGCATCGACCCAGCAAGAGCATCCGATGACGACGTACACCTTTCGCAAGCCGAGCGCGCTGCCCGGTTTCGGCGTGACGCTCGGCATCACGGTGGCTTATTTGAGCCTCGTGGTGCTGATTCCGCTCGCCGCCACGTTCATGAAGACCGCGACGCTGTCGTGGGACCAGTTCGTCACCGCCGTCACGTCGCCGCGCGTGCTCGCGTCGTACCGGCTGACGTTCTCCGCCGCGCTCGGCGGCGCGCTGATCAACGCCGTGTTCGGCTTTCTCGTCGCGTGGGTGCTCGTGCGCTACACGTTCCCGTTCAAGCGCCTCGTCGATGCGATCGTCGACCTGCCGTTCGCGCTGCCGACGTCGGTCGCCGGCATCTCGCTTGCCGCCGTCTATGCGACCAACGGCTGGGTCGGCCAGTATCTCGCGCCGTTCGGCATCAAGATCGCGTTCACGCCGGTCGGCGTGCTGGTGGCGCTGACCTTCATCGGGCTGCCGTTCGTCGTGCGCACCGTGCAGCCGGTGCTCGAGGATTTCGAGCGCGAGCAGGAAGAGGCCGCCGCGTGCCTCGGCGCATCGCGCTGGCTGACGTTCCGCCGCGTCGTGCTGCCGGCCGTGCTGCCGGCGCTGCTCACCGGCTTCGCGCTGGCGTTCGCGCGCGCGCTCGGCGAGTACGGGTCGGTCATCTTCATCGCCGGCAATGTGCCAATGAAATCCGAGATCACGTCGCTGCTGATCATCACGAAGCTCGAGCAGTACGACTATGCGGGCGCGACCGCGCTGGCGGTCGTGATGCTGGTCGTGTCGTTCCTGATGCTGCTGCTGATCAACTCGCTGCAGTGGTATCTGCAACGCCGCACGAGCAAGGGCGCGAGCGGCCCCGCGCCGGCGACCGTCACCGTCGCAGCAGGAGGCCAGCAATGAACCAGGAGGCCACCGTCGTGCTGAAAACCCCGCCGTCGGCCGCGCAAGGCCGTGCCGCGAATCGGCTCGACCCCGTCAGCGAGCCGCGCGCCGTGCGCTGGCTGCTGATCGGCGTCGCGCTGGCGTTCCTCGCGTTCTTCCTCGTCGTGCCGCTCGCCGCGGTGTTCTTCGAGGCGCTGCGCAAGGGCGTCGGCTTCTATCTCGAATCGCTCGCCGATCCCGACGCGTGGTCGGCGATCAAGCTGACGCTGACCGTCGCCGTGATCGCGGTGCCGTTGAACCTCGTGTTCGGCGTGTGCGCATCGTGGGCGATCGCGAAGTTCGAATTCCGCGGCAAGGCGTTGCTGACCACGCTGATCGACCTGCCGTTCTCCGTGTCGCCGGTGATCTCGGGTCTCGTCTACGTGCTGCTGTTCGGCGCGCAGGGCTGGCTCGGGCCGTGGCTGCAGGATCACGACGTGCAGATCATCTTCGCGGTGCCGGGCATCGTGCTCGCGACGATCTTCGTCACGTTTCCGTTCGTCGCGCGCGAACTGATCCCGCTGATGCAGGCGCAGGGCACCGACGAGGAAGAGGCCGCGCGCGTGCTCGGCGCGTCGGGCTGGCAGATCTTCCGGCGCGTGACGCTGCCGAACGTGAAGTGGGGCCTGCTGTACGGCGTGATCCTGTGCAATGCGCGGGCGATGGGCGAATTCGGTGCGGTGTCGGTCGTGTCCGGCCACATTCGCGGCGTGACCGACACGATGCCGCTACACGTCGAGATCCTGTACAACGAATACAACTTCGCGGCAGCGTTCGCGGTGGCGTCGGTGCTGGCGTTGCTCGCGCTCGTCACGCTCGCGCTGAAGCTGCTCGCCGAACGTCACCTCGCCGCCGAACTGGCCGGCGCACGCGACGACGTTCCCGCTCATGCCGGCCCCGTCGCCGCCATTTCGTCGAAATCGTAAAGAGGCAACCAGAATGGGTATCACCGTCCGTCACCTTCAGAAGCGCTTCGGCGATTTCACCGCGCTCGACAACGTATCGCTCGACTTTCCGCCGGGCGAGCTCGTCGCGCTGCTCGGGCCGTCCGGCTGCGGCAAGACCACGCTGCTGCGCGTGATCGCGGGCCTCGAGCACGCGGACGCCGGCCAGGTCGTGCTGCAGGGGCTCGACGTCGCGTCGGTCGGCGCGCGCGATCGCCAGGTCGGCTTCGTGTTCCAGCATTACGCGCTGTTCCGCCACATGACCGTGTTCGAGAACGTCGCGTTCGGGCTGCGCGTGAAGCCGCGCCGCGAGCGGCCGTCGGAAGCCGTGATCCGCGACAAGGTGCACGAACTGCTGAAGCTCGTGCAGCTCGACTGGCTCGCGCAGCGCTATCCGTCCGAGCTGTCGGGCGGCCAGCGCCAGCGGATCGCGCTGGCCCGCGCGCTCGCGGTCGAGCCGAAGGTGTTGCTGCTCGACGAGCCGTTCGGCGCGCTTGACGCGAAGGTACGCAAGGAACTGCGCGGCTGGCTGCGTCGCCTGCACGACGACCTGCACATCTCGACGATCTTCGTCACGCACGACCAGGAGGAAGCGCTGGAGGTGGCCGACCGGATCGTCGTGCTGAACCGCGGTCACGTCGAGCAGGTCGGCAGCCCGCAGGATGTGTACGACCATCCGCAAAGCGCGTTCGTCTACGAGTTTCTCGGCGCGGCGAACCGGCTGCCGGGGACGGTCGCCGGGCGCGGCTTCGTCGCCGAGGGCGCCGCTGCGCCGATCGAGGTCGACGCCGACTTCGCGGGCCCCGCGAACGCGTACGTGCGGCCGCACGACCTGCAGCTTTGGCCGGCAGGCGAAGGGCATCGGGACGGCATCGCGGTGGACGTGCGCCGCGTGATCCCGCTCGGCGGCTCGGTGCGGGTCGAACTCGAGGCGCGCACGGGCGGCGCGCTCGAAGCGGAACTCGATCGCGATGCGTGGCGTGCGCTCGCGCTGCAGGTCGGCGACGGCGCGACGGCCGTGCCGCGCGCGGTTCGCGTATTTCCCGCACACTGACGCCCGTAATGAGAAGAGGGCGGATACCGCTCCGGATCACATTCGAACAACGACAGCCCAAGAGGCATACCCATGAATTTTCAGCAATTGCGTTTCGTGCGCGAAGCCGTGCGCCAGAACATGAACCTGACGGAAGTCGCTAACGTGCTGTACACGTCGCAGTCGGGCGTGTCGAAGCAGATCAAGGATCTCGAGGATGAACTGGGCGTCGACATCTTCATCCGGCGCGGCAAGCGGCTCACGGGGCTCACGGAGCCGGGCAAGGCCGTGCACCAGCTGATCGAGCGGATGCTGCTCGATGCGGAGAACCTGCGCCGCGTCGCGCGCCAGTTCGCGGACCAGGACAGCGGTCACCTCGTCGTCGCGACGACCCACACGCAGGCGCGCTATGCGCTGCCGAAGGTGATCCGCCAGTTCACCGACGTGTTCCCGAAGGTGCATCTCGCGCTGCGCCAGGGCAGCCCGCAGCAGATCGCGCAAATGATCCTGAACGGCGAAGCCGACCTCGGCATCTCGACCGAGGCGCTCGATCGCTATCCGGATATCGTCACGTTCCCGTGCTATTCGTGGCACCACACGGTGGTCGTGCCGAAGGGGCATCCCCTCGTCGGCCGCGAAAACCTGACGCTCGACGAAATCGCCGAGTACCCGATCATCACGTATGACCAGGACTTCACGGGCCGCTCGCACATCGACCAGGCGTTCGCGCAGGCCGGCGCCGTGCCCGACGTCGTGCTGACCGCGATCGACGCGGACGTGATCAAGACCTACGTCGAGCTCGGGATGGGGATCGGCGTCGTCGCGGCGATGGCCTTCGATCCGCAACGCGACACCGGGCTCGTCGCGCTAGACACGCAGCACCTGTTCGAGGCGAGCACGACGCGCGTCGGGTTGCGCAAGGGCGCGTTCCTGCGCGCGTATGCATACCGGCTGATCGAGATGTTCGCGCCGCACCTGAACGAAGCCGAAATCGCCGGGCTGCTGCGCGAAGCGGTCTGATCGAGCAAGCGATGTTTCGGGGGCGCGGCAGGCCCCCGCTGGGCGGCCGCGACGAAGCGGCGCCGCCGCACCCGGTGTAACGCGCCGCAATCGGAGCGCGCAATCGCGCGCTCCGAATAAACCCTTAAATATTGATCAGACGGGTTGCGCGTCGACCCGAAACGGTACAGCATAGCCCTCACTCCGCCGGCGTCCCCGCCGGCGGTGGCGCGTCGACGACAGCACGCGCCAGGCAGTCGGCCGTCTGCCTCGCTTCCATTCCGTGGTACCGACAAGCAGCATCGATGGCCAATGCCCGGGTAGTGTGGCGCAAACGTTTGCTCGCATTAAAACAACAGTCCGGCCCGTCGGGCCAGTCGCCAGGAGATATGTATGAATGTCCGCTTTCGCCGTCGCTTCCTGACCGCCGCGCTTGCCGCCGTCGCGGTCGCTGCCGCACCGGCCGTCCATGCCCAATCCGCGGGCAAGCCGAAGGTCGCGCTCGTGATGAAGTCGCTCGCCAACGAGTTCTTCCTGACGATGGAAAACGGCGCGAAGGAATACCAGAAGCACAACGCCGGCCAGTTCGACCTGATCACGAACGGGATCAAGGACGAGACCGACACCGCGAACCAGATCCGCATCGTCGAGCAGATGATCGTGTCGAAGGTCGATGCGATCGTGCTCGCGCCGGCCGATTCCAAGGCGCTCGTGCCGGTCGTGAAGAAGGCGGTCGACGCGGGCATCATCGTCGTGAACATCGACAACCGGCTCGATCCCGACGTGCTGAAGTCGAAGAACCTGAACGTGCCGTTCGTCGGCCCCGACAACCGCAAGGGCGCGCGCAAGATCGGCGACTACCTCGCCAAGCGGCTGAAGGCGGGCGACCAGGTCGGCATCATCGAAGGCGTGTCGACGACCACCAATGCGCAGCAGCGCACGGCCGGCTTCCAGGATGCGATGAAGGCGGGCGGGATGAAGGTCGTGTCGGTGCAATCGGGCGAATGGGAGATCGACAAGGGAAATGCGGTCGCGTCCGCGATGCTGAACGAATACCCGAACCTGCGGGCGCTGCTGTGCGGCAACGACAACATGGCGATCGGTGCCGTGTCGGCCGTGCGGGCGGCGGGCAAGCAGGGCAAGGTGCTCGTGGTCGGCTACGACAACATCAACGCGATCAAGCCGATGCTGAAGGACGGCCGCGTGATCGCGACCGCCGACCAGTACGCGGCGAAGCAGGCCGTATTCGGCATCGACACGGCGCTCAAGGCGATCGCCGAGCATCGCAAGCAGGCCGACATGACCGGCGTGGTCGAGACGCCGGTGGATCTCGTGACGAAGTGACGCCGCGCCGGTGCGGCCGCCGCCCTCAAGAATCCGGCGCGGCGGCCGTTATCCGGTGTGAGCGCGATCACGGCCACTGCATGCACATGCACTAGTGAGCGTCATACCCGCGCGCCGCGTGCGCGCGGCCGCAACCAGGATCGCGATGGAACCGACCTTCCAACCCTCCCGTTCAGCTGTTCCCGTGCTGTCCGTCTCCGGCGTGGGCAAGACCTACGCCGAACCCGTGCTCGCCGACGTCACGCTGACGCTCGCGCCGGGTGAGGCGCTCGCGCTGACGGGCGAGAACGGCGCAGGAAAGAGCACGCTGTCGAAGATCATCGGCGGGCTCGTCGACCCGACGACCGGCACGATGCAGCTCGGCGGCCAGGCCTATGCGCCGGCGAGCCGCACGCAGGCCGAGGCGCTCGGCGTGCGCATGGTGATGCAGGAGCTGAACCTGCTGCCGACGCTGACGGTTGCCGAAAACCTGTTTCTGAACCGTCTGCCGCGGCGCTTTGGCATCATCGATCGCGCGCGGCTGCGCGACGATGCGCGTGCCGCGATGGCGCAGGTCGGGCTCGACGCGGTCGACCCCGATACGCCGGTCGGCGCGCTCGGCATCGGCCACCAGCAGATGGTCGAGATCGCGCGCAACCTGATCGGCGACTGCCGCGTGCTGATCCTCGACGAGCCGACCGCGATGCTGACCGCGCGCGAGGTCGAACTGCTGTTCGAGCAGATCGACCGGCTGAAGGCGCGCGGTGTGGCGATCGTCTACATCTCGCACCGGCTCGAGGAGCTCGCGCGCGTCGCCGAGCGCGTCGCGGTGCTGCGCGACGGCCGGCTCGTGCATGTCGGCGACATGGCCGCGACGACGTCCGACGGGCTCGTCACGCTGATGGTCGGGCGCGAGCTCGGCGAGCACATCGATCTCGGCGCGCGCCATATCGGCGCGCCGAGACTCGTCGTGTCGGGCATGACGCGCGGCACGGCCGTGCAGGACGTGTCGCTCGAAGTGCGCTCGGGCGAGATCTTCGGCATTTCCGGGCTGATCGGGGCGGGGCGCACCGAGCTGCTGCGGCTGATCTACGGCGCGGATACGCCGGACGCCGGGATGATCGCAGTCGGCGATCCGCTGAAACCGGCGCACATCGGCTCGCCCGTCGACGCGGTGAGGCACGGCATCGCGCTGATCACCGAGGACCGCAAGGGCGAAGGGCTGCTGCTGTCGCAGTCGGTCACGTCGAACGTGTCGCTCGGCCAGCTCGACCGGCTCGCGCGCGGCGGCATCGTTGATACGACGCGCGAGACGGCGCTCGCCGAGCAGCAGATCGACGCGTTGCGGATCCGCACGCACGGCGCCGCGCAGGCGGTCGGCGAACTGTCGGGCGGCAACCAGCAGAAGGTCGTGATCGGCCGCTGGCTCGCGCGCGACATGGGCGTGCTGTTGTTCGACGAACCGACCCGCGGCATCGACGTCGGCGCCAAGTTCGAGATCTACACGCTGATGGGCGCGCTCGCGCGCGAGGGCCGTGCGCTGGTGGTCGTATCGAGCGACCTGCGCGAGCTGATGTTGATCTGCGACCGGATCGGCGTGATGTCGGCCGGCCGCATGACCGCCGTGTTCGAACGCGGCAACTGGACCCAGGATGCGCTGCTGGCCGCGGCGTTCGCCGGCTTCGGCCGCGAAGCGCTGCCGGACGGCGTGCGGCATCCGGATGCGGAAGGCGCGCCGCGCGCGGCTTCCGGCACTTCGACCACAGGACGACAGCAATGACTCAGCCTCCCGTATCCCCGAGCGACGCAGGCGCGCAGCAGACCGTGACGGGGCGCCGCGCGCGTACGCTGTCCGGCACGCGGCTCGGCGTGTCGAACTATCTCGGGCTCGCCGGCGCGCTCGCCGCGATGATCGCGCTGTTCTCGGCGCTGAGTTCGCATTTTCTGACCTACGATACGTTCAGTACGATCGCGAACCAGATCCCCGATCTCGTCGTGATGTCGGTGGGGATGACCTTCGTGCTGATCATCGCCGGCATCGACCTGTCGGTCGGCTCGGTGCTCGCGCTGGCCGCGTCGATGGTCAGCGTGGCCGCGCTGAAATGGCAGTGGGGGCCGCTGCCGGCCGCGCTGATCGGGATCGCGGTCGCGACCGCGACGGGCTCGCTGACGGGCGCGATCACGGTCGGCTGGCGGATTCCGTCGTTCATCGTGTCGCTCGGCGTGCTCGAGGCCGCGCGCGGCGTCGCATACCAGCTGACGAATTCGCGCACGGCCTACATCGGCGACGCGTTCGATTTCCTGTCGAATCCGATCGCGCTCGGCATCTCGCCGGCGTTCCTGATCGCGGTCGCAGTGATGATCGCGGCACAGTTCGTCCTCACGCGCACCGTGTTCGGACGCTATCTCGTCGGGATCGGCACGAACGAAGAGGCGGTACGGCTTGCCGGGGTTAACCCGCGTCCGTATAAAATCCTCGTATTCGCATTGATGGGCGCGCTCGCCGGGCTCGCGTCGCTGTTCCAGATCTCGCGGCTCGAGGCCGCCGATCCGAACGCGGGCGCGGGCGTCGAGCTGCAGGTGATCGCAGCCGTCGTGATCGGCGGCACGAGCCTGATGGGCGGGCGCGGCTCGGTGATCAGCACGTTCTTCGGCGTGTTGATCATCTCCGTGCTGGCCGCGGGGCTGGCGCAGATCGGCGCGAACGAGCCGACCAAACGGATCATCACCGGGGCGGTGATCGTGGTCGCGGTCGTGCTCGACACGTATCGCAGCCGGCGCGCGCGCGCGCGATAGAACTACTACACGGAAAGCAGACCAGAGAGAAACGGGAAATGGCGACGATCAAGGATGTGGCAGCCATGGCGGGCGTGTCGTTTACGACCGTCTCGCACGTGGTGAACAATTCGCGGCCTGTGTCCGCGGATGTGCGTGCGAAGGTCGAGGGTGCGATCCGCGAGCTGAATTACGTGCCATCGGCCGTGGCGCGCTCGCTGAAGGCGCGCTCGACGGCGACCATCGGCCTCGTCGTGCCGAACAGCACGAATCCGTACTTCGCGGAGCTTGCGCGCGGCATCGAGGACCAGTGCGCGGCCAACGGCTATTGCGTGTTCTTCTGCAACTCGGACGACGATCCCGTGAAGCAGCGCAACTACCTGCGCGTGCTGCAGGAAAAGCGCATCGACGGGCTGATCGTCGCATCGGCCGGCGAGGACGCGGTGCTCGCGCAGACACTCGCGGACGCGCATGCGCCGCTCGTCGTCGTCGACCGCAACATCGAGGGGCTTGCGGCCGACCTCGTGCAGATCGACCACGAACGCGGTGCCTACCTGGCGACGCGTCACCTGCTCGAACTCGGGCACGCGAAGATCGGCTGCATCACCGGGCCGACCGACACGGCCGTCAGCGCGATGCGCGTGCACGGCTTCATCCGCGCGATGGCCGAGCGTGGGATCGACATCGTGCCGGGCGCGATCGCGGAAAGCGATTTTTCGTGCCTCGGCGGCTACCACGCGGCATCGCGACTGTTCGAGTCGGTGCATCCCAGCGCGATTTTCGCGGGCAACGACCTGATGGGCGTCGGCGCGCTGCGCGCGGCGGCCGAGCGCGGCATGCGCGTGCCGGACGACTGCTCGATCATCGGCTTCGACGACATCGAATTCTCCCGTTACACGTACCCGGCGCTGTCGACGGTAGGCCAGTCGGTGCGCGCGCTCGGCGAAATGGCCGCGCAAACGCTGATCGAGCGCATCGGCGGCGGTTCGACGGCTGCGCCGAGCCGTCGTCGCGTCGTGTCGCCGCGTCTCGTGCTGCGCGAATCGACGGCGATCTACCGCGAGCCGGCCGCGCCGGGCGGCCGCCCATGACGGCGCGTACGGCGGGCGCCGGCCGCGTGACGGTGGTCGGCAGCCTCAACATGGATCTCGTCGTGCGTGCGCCGCGGCTGCCGCTGCCAGGCGAAACGCTTGCCGGGCATGAATACGCGCAGGCGGCGGGCGGCAAGGGCGGCAACCAGGCCGTCGCGGCGGCGCGGCTCGGCGCGCAGGTCGTGATGATCGGCTGCGTCGGCGCGGATGCGCACGGTACCGCGCTGCGGGCCGGCCTCGAGGCCGAAGGCATCGACTGTTCGCGGCTCGCGACGAGCGCGTCGGCGTCGACCGGTGTCGCGCTGATCGTGGTCGACGACGCGAGCCAGAACGCGATCGTGATCGTCGCGGGCGGCAATGGCGAAGTGACGACCGATACGGTGGCGCGGCACGAGGCCGCGCTCGCCGCGACCGACGTGCTGATCTGCCAGCTCGAGACGCCGCCGGACGCGGTGTTCGCGGCGCTGTCGGCCGGGCGGCGGCTCGGCCGCACCGTGGTGCTCAATCCGGCGCCAGCCGTCGCGCCGCTGCCGGACGGCTGGCTGCCGCTGGTCGATTACCTGATCCCGAACGAAGTGGAGGCGGCCGCGCTGACCGGGCTGCCGGTGCGCAATCCGGCCGAGGCGGAAGCCGCAGCGCGTGCGCTGCACGCGGCCGGCGCGCGCAACGTGCTGATCACGCTCGGTGCGCGCGGCGTGTGCGCGCTGACGGCCGACGGCGCGGCGCGCCATTATCCGGCACCCGTCGTCAAGGCCGTCGACACGACCGCGGCCGGCGATACCTTCATCGGCGGATTCGCCGCGCGGCTCGCGGCAGGCGAGGCGATCGACACGGCCATCCGCTTCGCGCAACGCGCGGCGGCGTTGTCGGTCACGCGCGCAGGCGCGCAGCCGTCGATTCCCACCCTCGCCGAGCTGGCCGAATAGGGCTGGATCGCGCCTCTCGGCCGGCGCGTGCGGAAGCAGGCGCCGGCCATCTCCCCCGATTGCACGATCACGATGCTTGCCACGCGATTTCGCGAGGCAGGCCTGCGATGCTTCGACCCTATTGTTCGGAAATGTGTAATGAACCGATGAATTGATGAAAAAATTGACGTGAATACCATCAAGCTGCGCAGCATCCGGTCGTAAATACATCAGGACGAAACACCGTTTCGAAAAACGGGCCTTGCCCGTTCATGACGACGCAATACAGGAAGAATGATGGTGATCGGAAACCTGACGATACGTGCACGCATCGGTTTGACGATGGCGTTTCTCGCGGTACTGCTGGGCGTGATCGGCGTGCTGGGCGTGTACGGGATGACGCGTGCGAACGACGCGACGCGCGAGATTTTCACGAACCAGATGCCGAGCGCGGTCGACGTGGCGGCTGCCGAAATGTACGCGGCGCGCGAGCGCCTGGCGCTCGATCGCGCCGCGCTGCTGGCGGGGACACCCGAATCGGCTGCTGCGGTGGAGCGGAGCCGCGCGATGCGCGCGCAGTCCGACGAGTGGTGGAAAAAGTACCTCGCGCTGCCGCGCGATGCGGAGGAGGACCGACTCGCGCAGGACGTCGCCGCGAAGCGGCAGGCGCTACAGCGCAGTTGCGACACGTTCGGAGGCATTGTCGCGACGGGCGACCACGACCGGATCGGCGATGGCGCCAAGCAGCTCCAGGTGCTTTACAACGATCTCGCGGTTGCGAGCGAGGCGCTGCGCAATTTTCAGTTCACCGCCGCGCAGTCGGGCTTCGATCATTCGGAATCGACGTTCGAAACGCTGCGCTTGCTGTCGATCGTCCTGCTGGCGGCTGGTCTGGTTGCCGCGGTGCTGTCTTGGTTGACGCTCAGTCGTGCGATCGGTCGTCCGCTCGCGGACGCGCTCGCGCATTTCGACGCGATCGCCGCGGGCGACCTGCGCCGCTCGATCGTGGTGCATCGGCGCGACGAAATGGGCCAGCTCCTCGATGGTCTCGCGAAAATGCAGCGCGGGCTGGTCGACACGGTGCGGACCGTGCGCGGCGGCAGCGAATCGATCGCGACAGCGGCCCGCCAGATCGCCGCCGGCAACATCGACCTGTCGTCGCGCACGGAAGAGCAGGCGTCCGCGCTGCAGGAAACCGCATCGAGCATGGAGCAGCTGACCGGCACCGTGAAGCAGAACGCGGACAATGCACGGCAGGCAAGCGCGCTGGCCGCGAACGCGTCGGAGATTGCAAACAAGGGAAATACGGTGGTCGGCCAGGTGGTCGGCACGATGGGCGAGATCAACGACAGTTCGGCGAAGATCGCGGACATCATCGCGATCATCGAGGGCATCGCGTTCCAGACCAACATTCTGGCGCTGAACGCGGCCGTCGAAGCCGCGCGCGCCGGCGAGGAAGGCCGCGGCTTCGCGGTCGTCGCGGGTGAGGTGCGCAGCCTCGCGCAGCGTTCGTCGAGCGCGGCCAAGGAGATCAAGGCGCTGATCGACGCGTCGGTGGAGCGTATCCGGACGGGCTCGACGCTGGTCGACGAAGCGGGCCGCACGATGAGCGACGTGATCGGTGCGGTGCAGCGCGTGACGGACATCATGGGCGAGATCGCGGCGGCGTCCGAGGAGCAGAGCGGCGGCATCGACCAGGTCGCGCGCGCGGTCGCGCAGATGGACGAGGTCACGCAGCAGAACGCCGCGCTCGTCGAGGAGGCGGCGGCCGCCGCGCAATCGCTCGATGAGCAGGCCGCGCGCCTGCGCGAAACGGCGTCGGTGTTCCGGATCGATGACGACGCGGCCGGGCCGGTCGCCGCCGCTGCGCGCCAGGCGCCGCGCGCGGTGGCCGCACCGGCTGTCGTGCAGGCTGTCGTGCCGGTTTCGCCGCCCGCACCATCCGGGGCGCGCAACGACCGCGATGCAGCACCGAAGCGCGCGGCGCCGGCTCGCAAGCCGGCGGCCGCGGCCGCTGCACCCGCACCGGTGGCCGCCTCTGCCGGCGCTGACGACTGGGAAACGTTCTGAGTCGCGCGCGCCGCGCATCTATCCCCATTTGGCAGCAGACGAGGCAGCACCCGAGGCAGCACATGACGCCCGCGACATGCGGGCGTCGTCGTTTCGACGGCCGATGAAATGTGACAGCGCGCGTGAACGTGCGTGCGTCGCCACGCGCGTTGCATGTGCGCATCCGCGCTACGGGTATCTCCGGACGATGCGAAAAAAATTTGTAACGGTGCGCGCGGCGTGTCGTCGAAAACGTCTGCTCGAACGTATAGGGATGAAGGGGGGAGTGAAGGGCGCGGCGACGACGGCGGAGGCATCCAACGTACGAGATGTTCCGATGCTCGACGAGACGCGGCGGATGCAGTTTCTGCGGCTCGGGAGATCGATTGTAAAGCGTCGAAATACGTTGTCCAAGCGGTGTTGTCGAGAATGACGAACTTCATACGAAGAGTTCGTGAAAAAAAATAAGAAAGGGTTTAGGATGAATTCGAACGCGCTTGCTTCTGCGCAGTCATAGAAGGCAGGCACGTCTTCAGACTCAGGCGAGGGAGGTAGCATGGATATTTACAGCAGCTTCGCGAACCGCTTCGAAAAAACGCGAGAGGAAGAGCTCTCGCTGGAGGAGTACCTCGCGCTCTGCAAGAACGATCCGTCAGCGTACGCCACGGCTGGCGAACGCATGCTGGCTGCAATCGGGGAACCGGAACAAGTCGATACCCGCAACGACCCGCGCCTGTCGCGGATCTTCGCGAACAAGGTTATCAAGGTCTATCCCGCGTTCCGTGAGTTCTACGGAATGGAGGAAGTGATCGAGCAGGTGGTCGCGTACTTCCGCCACGCTGCGCAAGGGCTCGAGGAAAAGAAGCAGATCCTCTACCTGCTCGGCCCGGTGGGCGGCGGGAAGTCGTCGATCGCCGAGCGCCTGAAGCAACTGATGGAGCGCGTGCCGTTCTATGCGCTGAAGGGTTCGCCCGTCAACGAATCGCCGCTCGGGCTGTTCGACTACGACGAGGACGGCCCGATCCTCGAAGAGCAATACGGCATTCCACGCCGCTACCTGAAGAGCATCCTGAGTCCGTGGGCCGTCAAGCGCCTGCACGAATACAACGGCGACATCCGCCAGTTCCGCGTGGTGCGCCGCTATCCGTCGATCCTTCGGCAGATCGGCATCGCGAAGACGGAGCCTGGCGACGAGAACAACCAGGACATCTCGTCGCTCGTCGGCAAGGTCGACATCCGCAAGCTCGAACAGTACGCGCAGGACGATGCCGATGCGTACAGCTATTCGGGCGGCCTGTGCCTGGCGAACCAGGGCCTGCTCGAATTCGTCGAAATGTTCAAGGCGCCGATCAAGGTGCTGCACCCGCTCCTGACCGCGACGCAGGAAGGCAATTTCAAGGGTACCGAAGGATTCGGCGCGATTCCGTTCGACGGCGTGATTCTCGCGCACTCGAACGAGTCGGAGTGGAAGGCATTCCGCAACAACCGCAACAACGAGGCACTGCTCGACCGGATCTTCGTCGTGAAGGTGCCTTACTGCCTGCGCGTGTCGGAAGAGACGAAGATCTACGAGAAGCTGATCCGCAATTCGTCGCTGGCCGAAGCCGTGTGCGCGCCGGGCACGCTGAAGATGATGTCGCAGTTCTCGGTGCTGTCGCGCCTGCACGAGCCGGAGAATTCGAGCCTGTTCTCGAAGATGCAGGTGTATGACGGCGAAAACCTGAAGGACACCGATCCGAAGGCGAAGTCGTACCAGGAGTATCGCGATTACGCGGGCGTGGACGAAGGGATGACGGGCGTGTCGACACGCTTCGCGTTCAAGATCCTGTCGCGCGTGTTCAACTTCGATTCGAGCGAGGTCGCGGCGAACCCCGTGCACCTGATGTACGTGCTCGAACAGCAGATCGAACGCGAGCAGTTCCCGCCGGAGACCGAGCAGAAATACCTGTCGTTCGTGAAGGATGTGCTCGCGTCGCGCTATGCCGACTTCATTGGCAAGGAGATCCAGACGGCTTATCTCGAATCGTATTCGGAGTACGGGCAGAACATCTTCGACCGCTACGTCACGTATGCGGACTTCTGGATCCAGGATCAGGAATTCCGCGATCACGACACGGGCGAGAGCTTCGACCGCGCCGCGCTGAATGCGGAACTGGAGAAGATCGAGAAGCCGGCCGGGATCAGCAATCCGAAGGATTACCGCAACGAGATCGTGAACTTCGTGTTGCGCGCGCGGGCGGCGAACGCCGGGAAGAACCCCGTGTGGACGAGCTACGAGAAGTTGCGCGTCGTGATCGAGAAGAAGATGTTCTCGAATACCGAGGAACTGTTGCCGGTCATTTCGTTCAACGCGAAGGGGTCGGCGGAGGAGCAACGCAAGCATGAGGACTTTGTGAACCGGATGGTCGCGAAGGGCTATACGCCGAAGCAGGTGAGGCTGCTTTGCGACTGGTACCTGCGCGTGCGCAAGTCGTCATGACGCGCGCGGTACCGCGCCCGTACGGCGAGTCCGTACGGGCACCTTCAGAGGCGCCGCCCGCATGACGGCAGACGGCATGCGCGGCGAGTGCCCCGGCAGATCGATTTTCGAGCGGGAGACCGGGAGTGCTTCATCAAATCATCGACCGCAGGCTGGCCGGCAAGAACAAGAGCATCGCCAACCGCGAACGCTTTCTGCGTCGCGTCAAGAACTACATTCGTCGTGCCGTGTCCGACGCGGTGCGCGACCGTAGCATCAAGGATATCCAGAGCACGCAAAGCATCACGATTCCGCGCAAGGACATCGCCGAGCCGAATTTCCGGCACGGGCCTGGCGGGCGTCG
Organism: Burkholderia sp. AU33545; assembly: GCF_020419685.1. Lineage (NCBI taxonomy): Bacteria > Pseudomonadati > Pseudomonadota > Betaproteobacteria > Burkholderiales > Burkholderiaceae > Burkholderia > Burkholderia sp. AU33545. The sequence goes on from NZ_JAIZRQ010000001.1 coordinate 1,106,237, forward strand.
TGAATACGTGCACCCGGGCAACGAAGACTACGTGCGCGGTGACAAGATTCCGCGTCCGCAGGGCGGCTCGGGTGGCGGCGGCAGTCAGGCGAGCAACGAGGGCGAAGGGCAGGACGACTTCGTGTTCGAGTTGTCGCGCGACGAATTCATGCAGTATTTCTTCGACGATCTCGAACTGCCGCGCCTCGTGAAGACGCACCTGCTGACGGTGCCGAGCTGGAAGAACGTGCGCGCGGGCTGGTCGGCGGAAGGCACACCGAACAACATCGACGTCGTGCGCTCGCTGCGCAGCGCGCTCGGCCGGCGCATCGCGCTCGGCTCGCCGCTCGTCAACGAGTTGCGCGAGCTGGAAGCGCAGCTCGAGGCGATGAAGCTCGACCCGGAAGACCGCCGCGCGGAAATCGCGACGCTCGAGGCCGAGATCCATCACCTGAAGGGGCGCATCTGGCGGATCCCGTTCATCGATCCGTTCGACCTGCGCTACATCAATCGCGTGAAGCAGCCGCAACCGTCGAGCCAGGCCGTGATGTTCTGCCTGATGGACGTGTCGGGCTCGATGGACGAGCAGCGCAAGGATCTCGCGAAGCGCTTCTTCATCCTCCTGTACCTGTTCCTGAAGCGCAACTACGAGCGCATCGAGGTCGTATTCATCCGTCACCACACGCGTGCCGAGGAGGTCGACGAGGACACCTTCTTCCATTCGACCGAAAGCGGCGGCACGGTCGTGTCGAGCGCGCTCGAGCTGATGCGCAAGGTGATGAACGAGCGCTACTCGCCGACCGAGTGGAACATCTACGGCGCGCAGGCGTCCGACGGCGACAACTGGACCGACGATTCGCCGAAGTGTCGCAAAATCCTGGAAGAGGATATCCTCACCAAGACGCGTTACTTCGCGTATATCCAGGTCGCACCCGAAGAGCAGAACCTGTGGCTGGAGTATGCGCAACTGGCGCTGTCGCAACCGCACCTCGCGATGAAAAAAGTCGAATCGGCTGCCGACATTTACCCGGTGTTTCGCGAATTGTTCGAAAAGCAGGTGGAAACGTCATGACGACCCGCCATCTGCACAACGAGTCGCGCGGCTACGCGCCGCGCCCTTCCGGCGACGACATGGCCGGCCCTGCCGCATCGCAGCAAAGCGGCCGGACCGAGCCGGCGGCGCCGGCCGCCGACTTGCCCGGTGCCGGGCAGAAGGAAGCGCGTATGAACGTTGCCGAACGCAAGCCGCTGCCGTGCCCGTCCGACTGGACCTTTGAATTGCTCGAGGAATACGACACGCACATCTCGCAGGTCGCCGAGCAGTACGAGCTCGACATCTATCCGATCCAGCTCGAACTGATCAGCGCCGAGCAGATGATGGATGCGTACGCGTCGGTCGGGATGCCGGTCAACTATCGCCACTGGTCGTTCGGCAAGCACTTCCTCGCGACCGAGAAGAGCTATCGCCGCGGCCAGATGGGGCTTGCCTACGAGATCGTCATCAACTCGAATCCGTGCATCGCGTATCTGATGGAAGAGAACACGATGACGATGCAGGCGCTCGTCATCGCGCACGCGGCGTATGGCCACAACTCGTTCTTCAAGGGCAACTATCTGTTCCGGCTGTGGACCGACGCGCACGCGATCATCGACTATCTCGTGTACGCGAAGAACTACGTCGCCGAATGCGAGGAGCGCTACGGGCTCGACCGCGTCGAGGAACTGCTCGATTCGTGCCATGCGCTGATGAACTACGGCGTCGACCGCTACAAGCGGCCGCAGAAGCCGTCGCTGTCGAAGGAAGCCGCGCTGCGGCGCGAGCGCGAGGCGTATCTGCAGTCGCAGGTCAACGAGCTGTGGCGCACGCTGCCGGGCAAGAAGCCCGAGCAGATGGAGGAGCAGGAGGAGCGCTATCCGCCCGAGCCGCAGGAGAACCTGCTGTATTTCGCGGAGAAGAACGCGCCGCTGCTCGAGCCGTGGGAGCGCGAAGTGATCCGCATCGTGCGCAAGATCGGCCAGTATTTCTATCCGCAGCGGCAGACGCAGGTGATGAACGAAGGCTGGGCGACGTTCTGGCACTACACGCTGCTCAATACGCTGTACAACCAGGGCAAGCTGGAAGACGGCTTCATGATGGAGTTCCTGCATTCGCACAGCAACGTGGTCTATCAGCCGCCCGTCACGAAGCCGTACTACAGCGGGATCAACCCGTATGCGCTCGGCTTCTCGATGATGAGCGACATCCGGCGGATCTGCGAGGCGCCGACGGAAGAGGACTACAAGTGGTTTCCGGAGATCGCGGGCACACCGTGGCTGCCGGCGATGCACTACGCGATGCGCAACTTCAAGGACGAGAGCTTCATCGCGCAGTACCTGTCGCCGAACCTGATCCGCGAGATGCGGCTGTTCTCGGTGCTCGACGACGACATGCGCGATTCGCTCGAGGTATCGGCGATCCACGACGAGTCCGGCTACCAGTACGTGCGGCAGGCGTTGTCGCGGCAGTACGACATCCATCACCGCGAGCCGAACATCCAGGTGTGGGCGGTGAACACGCGCGGCGACCGCAGCCTCACGTTGCGCCACTTCATGACCGACAACCGCCATCTGTCGAACGACAGCGACGAAGTGCTCAAGCACATGGCGCGGCTCTGGCAGTTCGACGTGTTCCTGGAAAGCGTCGACGAGGCCGGCACCGTGCGCAAGCGCTACGAGTGCCGCTACGTGCCGCCGGAGGTGCGTGTCTGAGCATCGAGACCGGGAATAGTTTGCACCGGACGCCAGCCTCGCGGCTGGCGTTTTCATATGACGAACGCGTGGCGCGAGAAAATTTTTCTACATCCGGACGAACCCGGAAAGCCTGTTACTTTACATTTCGCTAAAATCCCGTAGCGCCGTGCGCCGGAACCGGTGCCACGTGCGACCGCACGCGGCGGCCCCCAGCCGTCTCGCCCAGAAAGCACTAAAAGGAACAGACCAACCCATGGACGTCCAGACCGACCAAGCTGCGCTGTCCGCGCAAGACACCCGGCGGCGCGTATTCGCCATCGTCGGCGCCTCGTCGGGCAACCTCGTCGAGTGGTTCGACTTCTACATCTACTCGTTCTGCGCGCTGTACTTCGCACCGGCGTTCTTCCCGAGCGGCAACACGACGACGCAGCTGCTGAACACGGCCGGCGTGTTCGCGGCCGGCTTCCTGATGCGTCCGATCGGCGGCTGGCTGTTCGGCCGTATCGCCGACCGTCATGGCCGCCGCGCGGCGATGATGATCTCGGTGCTGATGATGTGCGGCGGCTCGCTCGTGATCGCGGTGCTGCCGACCTACGCGCAGATCGGCGCGCTCGCACCGGCGCTGCTGCTGGTCGCGCGTCTGTTCCAGGGCCTGTCGGTGGGCGGCGAATACGGGACGAGCGCGACCTACATGAGTGAGGTCGCGCTTAAAGGGCGGCGCGGCTTCTTCGCGTCGTTCCAGTACGTGACGCTGATCGGCGGCCAGCTGTGCGCGCTGCTGGTGCTGGTGATCCTGCAGCAGGCGCTGTCGAATGACGAACTGAAGGCGTGGGGCTGGCGCATTCCGTTCGTCTGCGGCGCGGCGGCCGCGCTGATCTCGCTGTACCTGCGCAAATCGCTCGACGAGACGTCGACGAGCGCATCGCGCGACAAGAAGGATGCGGGCACGATCCGCGGCGTGTGGCGTCACAAGGGCGCCTTCTTCACGGTGGTCGGCTTCACGGCCGGCGGCTCGCTGATCTTCTACACGTTTACCACGTACATGCAGAAGTACCTGGTGAACACGGCCGGCATGCACGCGAAGACGGCCAGCAACGTGATGACCGTCGCGCTGCTCGTCTACATGCTGATCCAGCCGGTGTTCGGCGCGCTGTCCGACAAGATCGGCCGCCGCACGTCCATGATCCTGTTCGGCGTGTTCGCGGTGATCGGCACGGTGCCGCTGATGCACGCGCTGAAGACGGTGACGAGCCCGACGGCCGCGTTCGTGCTGATCACGATCGCGCTCGCGATCGTCAGCTTCTACACGTCGATCAGCGGCCTCATCAAGGCCGAGATGTTCCCGCCCGAAGTGCGCGCGATGGGCGTCGGCCTGTCGTATGCGGTCGCGAACGCGATCTTCGGCGGCTCGGCCGAGTATGTCGCGCTGTGGTTCAAGTCGAAGGGCAGCGAGGAAACCTTCTACTGGTATGTGACCGCGCTGTGCGCGATCTCGCTGCTCGTGTCGTGGCGGATGCGCGATCCGAGCAAGGTAGGGTATCTGCGTCACGAGCCGTGATCGGCGGGGCAGCCTCGCGAGGCTGCCCGCATCGACCGGCAACGTGCAACGGGACGGCGCTCCGCCTCACAGGCGGCGCGCCGTTTTTTCATGCGCGACGGCTTCGCATGGACGCGTGCAAGCTCATCGCGGGACGCGCGATATCGATATCGGAATCGCTTCGTTGTTCGCCGCGGGCGGTGCTTTTATTCTGAACCCGTAGTTCGTGTGACACCTCCTTGACTGGGATTCGCGCCCGCTGCGTGCAGCGGGCGTCTTTTTTTTCGAAGCGTTCCGCGGTGCCCGCCGTCTGCAAGACTCATCACGAAAGCCGCAGAGCAAAGCACCATTTGTTGGTTCGGAATCGCCGCACGCGCTGATACGTTAGCGGCTTCGCGACGACACACAGCGTCGCGATGTTCCTCGAACCGGCCGCCGCGCGATCCGCGGCGGCCTTCAAAACAAATCAGGTCGTGCTCATGAAAATCCACACTCTCGCTACGTGGCTCGTCGGGGCCGCACTCGTCACGGCCGGCACGGTCGCGCACGCGGACCGCCTCGACGACATCAGGAAGGCCGGCGTGCTGCGCGTCGCGACCTTCGACAGCAATCCGCCGTTCGGCTATGTCGACGGCAAGAGCAATCACATCGTCGGCCTCGACGTCGACTATGCGAAGGCATTGGCCGACAAGCTCGGCGTGAAGCTGCAACTGCAGCCGACCAATCCCGCGAACCGCATTCCGTTCCTGACTTCCGGCAAGGTCGACCTGGTGCTCGCGAACTTCACGATCACCGACGAGCGCGCGAAGCAGGTCGACTTCAGCATCCCGTATTTCTCGTCGGGCCAGCAGTTTCTCGCGAAGAAGGGCGTGCTGAAATCGGCCGACCAGTTGAACAGCCTGCGCGTCGGCGCGGACAAGGGCACGACGAACGAAATCACGCTGCGCGAGAAATTCCCGAAAGCGACGATCGTCGCGTACGACGACACGCCGTTCGCGTTCGCCGCGCTGCGCGCCGGCAACGTGCAGGCGATCACGCAGGACGGGCCGAAACTGATCGGCCTGCTCGCGAACGTGCCCGACAAGCAGAACTACGAGATCCCGGCGTTCACGATCTCGAACGACTACATGGGCGTCGGCGTGCCGAAGGGCGAGACACGCCTGCTCGGCTTCGTCAACGACACGCTGAAGGGCCTCGAGGCAAACGGCCGCGCGGGGCAGATCTACGACGCGTGGTTCGGGCCGACGACGAAGACGCCGCTCACGCGCATCTTCCGCATCGGCGACAAGACCTGAGTCCCACGCCAGGTGCGCCGCGTTCCGCCGCCGGCCACGCCGGTGCGCAGGGGCCGCGGCGCTTTCCGTTTCTTTTCGATCGCGCGCTTCGCGCGCGCACCACGGCATGCTCGGGTTGGCTCCCAAATATCTGTCCTGGCTCTGGCAGGGCTTCCTGCTGACGCTCGGCCTCGCGGCCGCGTCGGCGCTCGCCGCGACCGTCGGCGGGCTGCTGCTCGCCGTCATGCGGCATGTGCGCGGCACCGTGCCGCGTACGCTGGCGGCCGGTTACGTCGTCGCGTTCCGCAACACGCCGCTGCTCGTGCAGTTGTTGTTCTGGTATTTCGGCGTCGCGTCGTTGCTGCCCGATACGTGGGTCGCGTGGCTGAACGCGCGCCATCAACTGAGCGCGGGCCCGTTCACGCTTGCGTGGCCGTCGTTCGAGTTCGTCGCGGGCTGGTTCGGGTTGAGCGCGTATACGGCCGCGTTCGTCGCCGAGGAATGCGAAGCCGGGCTGCGCGGCGTGCGCCGCGCGCAGCACGATGCGGCTGCGGCGCTCGGCCTCACGCCAATGCAGTCGCTGCGCTACGTCGTGCTGCCGCAGGCCGTGCGCATCGCGCTGCCGCCGTTGTTCGGCCAATACATGAATCTCGTGAAGAACTCGTCGCTCGCGATGGCGATCGGCGTCGCCGAGCTGTCGTATGCGTCGCGGCAGGTCGAGACCGAGACGTTCAAGACCTTCGCCGCGTTCGGTGTCGCGACCGTGCTGTACATCGCCGCGGTGGCCGCGATCGAGGCCGGCGCATATGCGGCCACGCAATGGCGCGACCGGCTCGGGGCGGGGCGCTGACGATGGACTTCTCGCTGCTGCTCGACAACCTGCCGTACCTGCTCGTCGGCGCGTTCCCGGACGGCGCGCTCGGCGTCGCGATGGCGCTCGCGCGCGGCCCGCTGCGCGTGCTGCTGCTCGCGTTCATCGGCTTCTTCCGCGCGATTCCCGTGCTGATGCTGATCTTCTGGACGTATTTCCTGATGCCGATGCTGCTGCACATGGACGTGCCGGGGCTCGCGACGGTCGTGTGCGCGCTGGCGCTGATCGGCGGTGCGTATCTCGCGCATGCCGTGCATGCGGGCATCGTCGCGGCAGGCGACGGGCAGTGGCAGGCGGGGCTGTCGCTCGGGCTCACGCGCTGGCAGACCGTGCGCTACGTGCTGCTGCCGCAGGCGATCCGGATCATGACGCCGTCGTTCGTCAACCAGTGGGTCGCGCTCGTGAAGGACACGTCGCTCGCGTACATCGTCGGCGTGCCGGAACTGTCGTTCGTCGCGACGCAGGTGAACAACCGGCTGATGGTCTATCCGGCGCCGATCTTCCTGTTCGTCGCGGCGATCTATCTGGTGCTTTGCACCTCGCTCGACGGCGCGGCGCGCTGGCTGCTGTCGCGTCGCCCGCGTGCGGAGCGCGTCGCGCGGGCGGCGGCCGAGCGCACGGAACCCGCGCGGTGACGGCGGGCGCGTGCGATGCCTGCGGCGCATGGCCGGCGATGAAGATCGGGCGCTTGCGGCGATCCGCTGCGGGCCGCGTCGCCGCTGCTCGAGCGGCGACGGGCGTGATGAGGTTCGGGGTGCGTCGGTGCGTCGGCGTCAGGACGCGCTGTAGTGCGTATCGAAGACCGCGCGCAGCGTCGACGGACCGGTCGCGAAGTCGCCCCACAGCGGGCCGTCGGTCTGCGCGAATGCGAACGGCGTCGTACTGATCGACGCGAGGCGGAAGCGCCATTGCGTCGCTTCCTGGCGGAACGCCGTGAGCTGCATGTCGGACAGCCCGGTCTGCGCGTTCGCGAGCGTGACGAGCGGATCGACCGGATCGTTCGCGACGCGCACTTCGAAGTGCAGATGCGGGCCGGTGGCCGCGCCGGTCATCCCGACCGAGCCGAGGCGTTGCCCCTGCTTCACGGTTTCGCCGGTCTTCAGTCCGCGCGCGTACGCGGACAGGTGTGCGTAGTAGGTCGAATAACCGTCCGCGTGATCGACGATCACGTAGTGGCCGTAGCCGCCCGGATCGGTGCCGACGAACGACACGACGCCATCGGCCGCCGCATTGACGGGCGTGCCGGACGGCGCGGCGAGGTCGACGCCAGTATGGAACGCCATCGCCTGCGACAGCGGGTGGATGCGTTCGCCGAAGAAGGAGCTGATGCGCGTCCACTTGACGGGCATCGTGAACGCGGCCGCCTCCAGCGGTGCGCCGTCGAGCGTGTAGTACGCGCCGTGGTCGGCGCCCGGCGCGCGGAACCAGATCGCGCCGAACGTGCGGCCCGCGACGCGCAGCTCGAGCGCGGTGAGGTGCGGCGTGCCGTTGTTGGTGTCGTACGCGAGGCGGTAGTAGTCGCCGCGCCGTGCGCCGGCGCGCATATCGACCTTGCCGGTGACGAGATCGCCGAGCTGGATGCGCACCTCGGGCGGTACGTCGAGACGGTTCAGCGTATCGGACAGCGTGAGTTCGATGTCGCCCGCGCGCATCCCGTGCTGCTGTTCGGGCGGCGCGAACTGGAACAGGCTCGTATAGCCGAGCATGTCGTTGCGGTGCGCGCTGAGCGGCGCGAACAGGCCCGGCTGCAGGCTGCGCTCGCCGCGTTCATTGAGTTCGTTGCGCTCGCCGATCGTGCGCGCGAGTTCGCTCGTTACGAAATGCTGCGCGGTGGGAAACGGCGTGTCGGACAGCACGCGCTGCGGCAGCGCGGCCGTGCCCGAATCGACGGCCCCCGGCAGTTGCGAGACGGCCGGCAGCGCGGCGGCGAGACCGAAGGCGGCGAGGGCGCCGAGGACGGCGGCCGGCACGAGCGCGCGCACGAGGCGCTGCGCGCGGCCGGGCGCGAAAGCATCAGGGGTTGCGGCAGGCTTGACCAAAGGTGTCCACATCCAGGAAAGCGGTTCAAAGAGGTGTGGGCGGGAGCCATCGGCGGCATGTCCGCCGGGTGGCGACGGGGGCAGGCGACGGGCGTGCAACAAAACAGGCCCCGCCAGGGGCCTGTGTCGTTTCCGTTCGACCCAACTCGCGGGCAGGCCCGCTTCGAACGGCGGCGTGAACTTTCCGGGTCGCACCCGGATTACCACGAAGACGCTAAAGAAAGATGACAGCGTCAGTCTACCGATGTTCCGCGAAACGTTAAAAATTTTAAAGAGGGTCAGCTCATTCGTTTCGCACTGCGGTAAATCGGGTTAAATCAGCATTTATTGCGCGGCTTTTCTTCAAGCAGGCAATTTTTGCGCGGGCACCCGTAGCGCGCTGGACGTCCTGACCGCGTCGAAGCCGGCGTCGAGCATCGCTTCCGCGTCGTTCCACACATTGCCGCGCAACCGGTTGGTCCAGATCATCGACGCGAACACGCCTTCGAGCAGCGACACGAGATAGACGGCCGCGAGATGCACGTCGAGATCGGCGGCGAGTTCGCCGGCCGCGATCGCGCGGCGCAGCAGCGCCTAGGTGATGCGCAGTATCTGCAGCTCGAGCAGCATGCGGCGCCGCAGCAGCGTGCCGTTCTCCTCGCTCTGTTCGCACTTCGTATAGAGGATCACGAGCACGCGCTGCATCGAGCCCGGCTCGCCGCATCGCTGCAGGTAGTGCGACGCCGCGCGGCGCAGCGTGGCGAACGCGGGCAGGCTGTCGACCGTGTCGAAGCCTTCCGACGTGCGTGCGAACGCGCGGTCGCACATCGCGAGACACACTTCCATCTTGTTGCGGTAGTGGCCGTACACGGCGCCCCGCGACATCCCGGCGGCCTCGGCGAGGTCCGCCATCGCGGTTTGCGCGACGCCTTTCTCGAGCAGGACGAGTTCGGCGGCGTCGAGGATCCGGTGCTTGATGGCGAGCGATTCTTCCCGGGTCTTGCGGGCCATGGCGTGAATTTCCTTACAGTTCGCTGTCGCTTAATTGACACAGTGACGCGGTCGGATTGCAACCACATGTATTTAATCAGTCGTGACTGATTATAATCGGCCACCCTGAGCCGCCGCATTGTATCGGCGGCGAACGATCCGAGGTCATACATGAACAACAAACGCTCCCTGGGGCGCCGCCTTCGGCTGGCGCCGTTCGCGCTCGCAGCCACGCTGCTCGTGACCGGATGCGGAAAGGGCGAACAGGACAAGGCGCCGGAGGCCATTCAGCACGCGACGGTCGTCACGGTGCGTCCGACGGCCGTGCCGATGACCGTCGAATTGCCCGGCCGGCTCGACGCGTATCGGCAAGCGCAAGTGCGCGCGCGGGTCGCCGGCATCGTCACCGCGCGGACTTATGAAGAAGGCCAGGAAGTGAAGCAGGGCGCGGTGCTGTTCCGCATCGACCCGGCACCGCTGAAGGCCGCACGCGACGCCGCACAGGGTGCGCTCGCGAAGGCGCAGGCCGCCGCGCTCGCGGCGAGCGACAAGCGCCGCCGTTACGACGACCTGGTGCGCGACCACGCGGTCAGCGAGCGCGATCACACGGAGGCCGTTGCCGACGACGCGCAGGCGAAGGCCGGCGTCGCTTCCGCGAAGGCCGAACTCGCCCGCGCGCAACTGCAGCTCGACTATGCAACCGTCACCGCGCCGATTTCGGGCCGCGCGCGGCGCGCGCTCGTGACCGAAGGTGCGCTCGTCGGCCAGGACCAGGCGACGCCGCTCACGACCGTCGAGCAGCTCGATCCGATCTACGTGAATTTCTCGCAGCCGGCGGCCGACGTCGATGCGTTGCGCCGTGCGGTGAAGAGCGGTCGCGCGACGGGCATCGCGCAGCACGACGTCACGGTGACGCTGTTGCGTGCCGACGGCACCGCGTATCCGCTGAAGGGCAGGCTGCTGTTCAGCGATCTCGCGGTCGACCCGACTACCGATACCGTCGAGATGCGCGCGCTGTTCCCGAATCCCGAACGCGAACTGCTGCCGGGCGCGTACGTGCGGATCGCGCTCGACGCGGCCGTCGACCAGCGCGCGATCCTCGTGCCGCGCGATGCGCTGCTGCGCACGGCCGACCGCACGTCGGTGCGCGTGGTCGGCGCGAACGGCAAGGTGAAGGACGTCGAGGTCGTCGCCGACCGGATGAGCGGACGCGACTGGCGCATCACGCGCGGCCTCGCGGGCGGCGAGCGCGTGATCGTCGACAACGCCGCGCAGTTCGCCCCCGATACCGCCGTCAAGCCCGTCGAGCAGGCAACGCCGACGAAGGCTGCGTCACAGGCGGCCGCCCGTCAAACCTGACCGGTTCACCGAGACCAACATGGCACGTTTCTTCATCGATCGCCCCGTCTTCGCGTGGGTGATCGCACTCTTCATCATGCTCGGCGGCGCGTTCGCGATACGCGCGCTGCCCGTCGCGCAGTACCCGGACATCGCGCCACCCGTCGTCAGCATCTATGCGACGTACCCGGGCGCGTCCGCGCAGGTCGTCGAGGAATCGGTGACCGCGCTGATCGAGCGCGAGATGAACGGCGCGCCGGGGCTGCTGTACACGTCCGCGACGAGCAGCGCCGGCGCCGCGTCGCTGTACCTGACGTTCAAGCAGGGCGTCAACGCCGATCTCGCGGCCGTCGAGGTGCAGAACCGGCTGAAGACCGTCGAGGCGCGGCTGCCCGAGCCCGTGCGGCGCGACGGCATCCAGGTCGAGAAGGCCGCTGACAACATCCAGCTCGTCGTGTCGCTGACGTCGGACGACGGCCGGATGACCGACGTGCAGCTCGGCGAATACGCGTCGGCGAACGTCGTGCAGGCGCTGCGCCGCGTCGACGGCGTCGGCCGCGTGCAGTTCTGGGGCGCCGAATATGCGATGCGGATCTGGCCCGACCCGGTGAAGATGGCCGGGCACGGCCTCACCGCGTCGGATATCTCGTCGGCCGTGCGCGCGCACAACGCGCGCGTGACGATCGGCGACATCGGCCGCGGCGCGGTGCCGGACACCGCGCCGATCGCCGCGACGGTGTTCGCCGACGCGCCGCTGAAGTCGCCGGCCGACTTCGGCGCGATCGCGCTGCGCACGCAGCCGGACGGCTCGGCGCTCTACCTGCGCGATGTCGCGCGCGTCGAGTTCGGCGGCAACGACTACAACTATCCGTCGTACGTGAACGGCAAGACCGCGACCGGGATGGGCATCAAGCTCGCGCCGGGCTCCAACGCGGTGGCAACGGAGAAGCGCGTGCGCGCGACGATGGACGCGCTGTCCGCGTACTTCCCGCCGGGCGTGAAATACCAGATCCCGTACGAGACGTCGTCGTTCGTGCGCGTGTCGATGAACAAGGTCGTCACGACGCTGATCGAGGCCGGCGTGCTGGTGTTCCTCGTGATGTTCCTGTTCATGCAGAACCTGCGCGCGACGCTGATCCCGACGCTGGTCGTGCCGGTCGCGCTCGCGGGCACGTTCGGTGTGATGTACGCGGCCGGCTTCTCGATCAACGTGCTGACGATGTTCGGGATGGTGCTCGCGATCGGCATCCTCGTCGACGATGCGATCGTCGTCGTCGAGAACGTCGAGCGGCTGATGGTCGAGGAGGGGCTCGGGCCCTACGACGCGACCGTCAAGGCGATGACGCAGATCAGCGGCGCGATCGTCGGCATCACGGTCGTGCTGACGTCGGTGTTCGTGCCGATGGCGTTCTTCGGCGGCGCGGTGGGCAACATCTACCGGCAGTTCGCGCTCGCGCTCGCGGTGTCGATCGGCTTCTCGGCGTTTCTCGCGCTGTCGCTGACGCCCGCGCTGTGCGCGACGCTGCTCAAGCCGGTGTCCGGCGACCATCACGAGAAGCGCGGCTTCTTCGGCTGGTTCAACCGCTTCGTCGCGCGTGCGACGCAGCGCTATGCGACGCGCGTCGGCACGATGCTGAAGAAGCCGGTGCGCTGGCTCTTCGTGTACGGCGCGCTGACCGCGGCGGCCGCGCTGATGCTCACGCAACTGCCGACCGCGTTCCTGCCTGACGAGGACCAGGGCAACTTCATGGTGATGGTGATCCGGCCGCAGGGCACGCCGCTCGCGGAAACGATGCAGAGCGTGCGCGAGGTCGAGTCGTATATCCGCAACGACGAGCCGGCCGCGTACACGTTCGCGCTCGGCGGCTTCAACCTGTACGGCGAAGGGCCGAACGGCGGGATGATCTTCGTCACGCTGAAGAACTGGAAGGAACGCAAGGCCGGGCGCGATCACGTGCAGGCGATCGTCGCGCGCATCAACGAGCGCTTCGCGGGTGCGGCGAACACCACGGTGTTCGCGATGAACTCGCCGGCGCTGCCCGATCTCGGTTCGACCAGCGGCTTCGACTTCCGGCTGCAGAATCGCAGCGGGCTCGACTACGCGGCGTTCAGTGCCGCGCGCGAGCAACTGCTCGCGGCGGGCGGCAAGGATCCGGCGCTCACCGACCTGATGTTCGCCGGCACGCAGGATGCGCCGCAGCTCAAACTCGACATCGATCGCGCGAAGGCGTCGGCGCTCGGCGTGTCGATGGACGAGATCAACACGACGCTCGCGGTGATGTTCGGCTCCGACTACATCGGCGACTTCATGCACGGCACGCAGGTGCGCCGCGTGATCGTGCAGGCCGACGGGCTGCGCCGGCTCGATCCGGACGACGTGAAGAAGCTGCGCGTGCGCAACGCGCGCGGCGAGATGGTGCCGCTCGCGGCGTTCGCGACGCTGCACTGGACGCTCGGGCCGCCGCAGCTCACGCGCTACAACGGCTATCCGTCGTTCACGATCAACGGATCGGCCGCGGCCGGCCACAGCAGCGGCGAGGCGATGGCCGCGATCGAGCGGCTCGCCGCGAAGCTGCCGGCCGGCATCGGCCACGCGTGGTCGGGGCAGTCGTTCGAGGAGCGGCTGTCGGGCGCGCAGGCGCCGATGCTGTTCGCGCTGTCGGTGCTCGTCGTGTTCCTCGCGCTCGCGGCGCTCTACGAGAGCTGGTCGATCCCGTTCGCGGTGATGCTGGTCGTGCCGCTCGGCCTGATCGGCGCGGTGCTCGGCGTCACGCTGCGCGCGATGCCGAACGACATCTATTTCAAGGTGGGGCTGATCGCGACGATCGGTTTGTCCGCGAAGAACGCGATCCTGATCGTCGAAGTCGCGAAGGACCTGGTCGCGCAGCGCATGTCGCTCGTCGACGCCGCGCTCGAGGCCGCGCGCCTGCGGCTGCGGCCGATCGTGATGACGTCGCTGGCGTTCGGCGTCGGCGTGCTGCCGCTCGCGTTCGCATCGGGCGCCGCGTCCGGCGCGCAGATGGCGATCGGCACCGGCGTGCTCGGCGGCGTGATCACGGCGACGGTGCTCGCGGTGTTTCTCGTTCCGCTATTTTTCGTGAGCGTCGGTCGCCTGTTCGACGTCGGCCCGCGCCGGCGCGGCGGATCGCAGCCGGCGACGATGGAGGGTTCGTAATGACGTTTTACCTGAAGGCATGCGCGCCGCCGCGAGCTCGGGTCGCGCTGGCCGCCACACTCGCGTTCGCGCTCGCCGGATGCTCGCTCGCACCGCGCTACGAGCGCCCAGCCGCGCCGGTGCCGGCCAGCTACACGCCGGTCGATGGCGACACGCAGCCGGCGGTCGAGTCGGCTGCATTCGCCGATGCCGCGCTGCTCGACGACTGGCGCGCGTATTTCACCGATCCGGCGTTGCAGGCGTGGATCGATGCCGCGCTCGCCAACAATCGCGACCTGCGGATCGCGGCCGGCCGGCTCGACGAAGCGCGCGCGCTGTACGGCGTGCAGCGCGCGGACCTGATGCCGTCGGTCGACGCGAGCCTCGGCTACGAACGCACGCGCCAGTACGACCCGGTCGTGCGCGAGAGCGCGGTGAGCGGGCTGTATCGCGCGGGCGTCGGCGTCAGCGCGTACGAGCTCGACCTGTTCGGTCGCGTGCGCAACCTGTCCGATGCGGCGCTCGCCGAGTATTTCGCGACGGCCGACGCGCAGCGCACGGTGCGCATCGGCGTGATTGCCGAAGTCGCCGGCGCGTATGTTTCCGAACGGTCGTTGCGCGAGCAACTGGCGCTGGCGCAGCGCACGCTCGACGCGCGCGAGCGCATCGCCGCGCTCACGCAGCGCCGCTACGCGGCCGGCACGAGCGACGCGATCGAGTTGCGTTCGGCCGAGATGCTGGTCGCGTCCGCGCGTGCGTCGCAGGCCGCGCTGCAGCGCGAACACGCGCAGTCGGTGCGCGCGCTGCAATTGCTCGCCGGCGATTTCGCACGCACCGTGCCGGCCGACGGCACCGCGTTCGACACGCTCGCGATCGCGCCGGTGGCGCCCGGCGCGCCGAGCGCGCTGCTCGAACGGCGGCCGGACATCCGGCAGGCCGAGTCGCGGCTCAAGGCCGCGAACGCGCAGATCGGCGCCGCGCGCGCGGCGTTCTTCCCGCGCATCGCGCTGACGACCGACTACGGTTCGGTCAGCGATGCGTTCTCGAGCCTGTTCGCGGGCGGCACGAGCGTGTGGACGTTCGCGCCGCGCATCACGCTGCCGATCTTCGCGGGCGGCCGCAATCGCGCGAATCTCGACGTCGCGAACGCACGCAAGCACATCGCGGTCGCGGAATACGAGAAGACCGTGCAGACCGCATTCCGCGAGGTGGCCGACGCGTTCGCCGCGCGCGACTGGATCGATCGCCAGCTCGCGGCGCAGCAGGACGTCTATGCGGCCGACGGCGCGCGGCTGAAGCTCGCCGAGCGCCGCTATGCGGGCGGCGTCGCGACGTATCTCGAACTGCTCGACGCGCAGCGCAGCACGTACGAGTCGGGACAGGAGCTGATCCGGCTCAAGGAGCGCAGGCTCGCGAATGCGATTGCGCTGTATCGCGCGCTGGGCGGCGGGTGGGCGCCGGCCACCGCTGGCGAAGCTGCCGCGTGATGTCTTGACCGGGACCGGGCAGGTAGCGGCCGCGCATGGCGATGCGTCGCCGCTACCCCGGTCGGTGTTGCTGCGGTCGGGTCACCGGCCGCGATCGACGACACGCGCATGCGCGCTTCGTCGCGCCTGTTTTTCCCCCACGCAGTCGGGTTGAAGGGCCGCCTTTCACTCGACTCGCATCCCGGCGACCGATTGCGTCGCCGCCGGCCTCCGATCGTGCCGGACTTCCTCCAGTTTCGACTCCATCCAGTGTCGCGAATGTCGTCCCGGCGCACGGCTTTATGCGGCCGCTTTAATTCCGGGTTGACGATTCGATTAATTCACGCATTGCGAATAATCAGGGGCGACGAAGTGTCGCGGTGAAACGTTTGTGCAGATATTGCAATCGTTTGCGCGAAAGTTTCGCGTCGTTGAATATCGCCCGTTAATTTCTTGTTGGTTGAAAATCGTTGAATTGTTTCGTTGTGGTCATGCAACGATGGCGGGATCGGACCGAATTTTGTCGGCTCACATCCGGTATCTGGGAAGTCCATGCCCAGCAAAGAGAAGCCGGTATATTTCAATCGATAAAACGAATTGTCTTTAATTTTCAGTCGGTTCCGAAAAATAGAAAAGGACTGCGGAAGAAAATGTCGTAATTGAGAATTGGCAGGAAGGAATGGGGTTTAAAAATGCGTAAAACAAAGATTGTCATTGAGATTTGACAATGATTTACAAAATTCTTTCACTCTTATCTCGATAATGCCGCCTCGTGACGGACGGGAGCCAACCACACGCTGCCTTTTGTATCCGCCACGTCGTCCATTCCCTTTGCAATTCTCATGGAAAACGTCATGAAAAAAATCCTCCTGAGCGCGGTCGCACTCGCAGCCCTGTCCACCTCGGCCTTCGCAGCGGGCACCGGCACGATCAACTTCACGGGCGAGATCGTCGCGGGCGCATGCGGCATCGATTCGAACTCCGTCAACCAGACCGTGCAGCTCGGCAAGGTGCCGACCAACAAGTTCAAGCAAGCCGGCGACAAGTCGGACGCGGTGTCGTTCGACATCAAGCTGACGGACTGCGACACCAGCATCGCGCAGAACGCGTACTTCACGTTCACGGGCACGTCGAGCGCGGGCCAGCCGAAGCTGCTCGCCACGATCGGTTCGGCAACCAACGTCGGCATCCGCCTGCAGGCCGCGTCGGGCGAATACCTCGACAACGGCGCCGAACAGAAGGCGCCGACCCTGCTGCAAAACGGCACCAACACCGCACGCTTCGCGGCAATGTACGAAGCCACGGCCGCCGGCGTGACGCCGGGTACGGCCGACGGCGTCGCGAACTTCACGGTCCGCTACCAGTAAGCGGCCGTACCGGGGAAGGGGTGTCCGCACCCTTTCTCCGGCTTCCTTTCCTTCACGTCTCACCTTCCCCGGATTTCCGGTAGCGCCGCGTGCGAATCAGACATTCCTTCCTTTGCGTCTCCGTGCTGGTGGTCGGCAGCCAGAGCCATGCGACGGAATTCAATTCGTCGTTCCTCGACATCGACGGCACGAACAACGTCGACCTGTCGCAGTTCTCGCAGCCCGACTTCACGCTGCCCGGCGAATACATGCTCGACGTGCAGGTCAACGACCTGTTCTACGGGCTGCAGGCGATCCAGTTCATCGCGCTCGACGCATCCGGCGCGGGCAAGCCGTGCCTGCCGCCGGAACTCGTCGCGCGGTTCGGGCTGAAACCATCGCTCGCGAAGGACCTGCCGCGCTTTCAGGGCGGACGTTGCGTCGATCTCGGCGCGATCGAGGGCGCGACCGTGCGCTACCTGAAGAGCGACGGACGGCTGAAGATCACGATTCCGCAGGCCGCGCTCGAATTCACCGATTCGACGTACCTGCCGCCGTCGAGCTGGTCCGACGGGATTCCGGGCGCGATGCTCGACTATCGCGTGATCGCGAACACGAACCGCAACTTCGGTTCGGGCGGCGGACAGACGAATTCGGTCCAGGCCTACGGAACGATCGGCGCGAACTGGGACGCGTGGCGCTTTCGCGGCGACTACCAGGTGCAGTCGAACGTGGGCAACACGGCGTATGCGGACCGCACGTTCCGCTTCAGCCGGCTTTACGCGTTTCGCGCGCTACCGTCGATCCAGTCGACGGTGACGTTCGGTGACGACTACCTGAGCTCGGACATTTTCGACACGTTCGCGCTGACCGGCGCGTCGATCCGCAGCGACGACCGGATGCTGCCGCCTTCGCTGCGCGGCTATGCGCCGCTGATCTCGGGCGTCGCGCGCACCAACGCGACCGTCACCGTGTCGCAGGCGGGCCGCGTGCTGTATGTGACGCGCGTGTCGCCCGGCGCGTTCGCGCTGCAGAACATCAATACGAGCGTGCAGGGCACGCTCGACGTCACGGTCGACGAGGAAGACGGCAGCGTGCAGCGCTTCCAGGTGACGACGGCCGCCGTGCCGTTCCTCGCGCGCACCGGACAACTGCGCTACAAGGCCGCCGTCGGCAAGCCGCGGCAGTTCGGCGGCGCCGGCATCACGCCGTTCTTCGGGTTCGGCGAAGCCGCCTACGGGTTGCCGTTCGACATCACGCTGTACGGCGGCTTCATCGCCGCATCGGGCTATACGTCGATCGCGTTCGGCGTCGGCCGCGATTTCGGCACGTTCGGCGCGGTGTCGGCCGACGTCACGCACGCACGCGCGCGGCTGTGGTGGAACGGCGCGACGCGCAACGGCAACTCGTACCGTATCAACTATTCGAAGCACTTCGACGGGCTCGATGCGGACGTGCGCTTCTTCGGCTATCGCTTCTCCGAGCGCGAGTACACCAACTTCGCGCAGTTCTCGGGCGACCCGACCGCGTACGGCCTCGCCAACAGCAAGCAGCGCTACTCGGCGACGATGTCGAAGCGCTTCGGCGACACGTCGACCTATTTCTCGTACGACCAGACGACCTACTGGGCGCGCTCGTCCGAGCAGCGCGTGGGTCTCACGCTGACGCGCGCGTTCTCGGTCGGCGCACTGCGCAACCTGAACGTCAGCGTGTCGGCGTTCCGCACGCAGAGTGCGGGCGCGAGCGGCAACCAGTTCTCGGTGACCGCGACGCTGCCGATCGGCGGCCGCCACACCGTCACGTCGAACCTGACGACGGGCAGCGGCAGCACGAGCGTGAACGCGGGCTACATCTACGACGATCCGGACGGCCGCACCTACCAGATCAATGCGGGCGCGACCGACGGCCGCGCGTCGGCGAACGCGAGCTTCCGCCAGCGCACGTCGACCTACCAGCTGAGCGCGCAGGCGTCGACGCTCGCCAACGCGTACGCGGCCGCGTCGCTCGAAGTCGACGGCTCGCTCGTCGCGACGCAGTACGGCGTATCCGCGCATGCGAACGGCAACGCGGGCGATACGCGCCTGCTGGTATCGACCGACGGCGTGCCCGACGTGCCGCTGTCCGGCACGCTCACGCATACCGACTCGCGCGGCTACGCGGTGCTCGACGGGATCTCCCCGTACAACGTGTACGACGCGACCGTCAACGTCGAGAAACTGCCGCTCGAGGTGCAGGTGTCGAACCCGATCCAGCGCATGGTGCTGACCGACGGCGCGATCGGCTTCGTGAAGTTCTCCACCGCACGCGGCAGCAACCTGTACCTGACGCTGACTGATGCGGCCGGCAAGCCGGTGCCGTTCGGCGCATCCGTGCAGGACGCGGCGAGCGGCAAGGAGCTCGGTATCGTCGGCGAAGCCGGCGCCGCGTTCCTGACCCAGGTGCAGCCGAAATCCGCGCTCGTGGTGCGTGCGGGCGAACGCACGCTGTGCGCGGTGAATGCACTGCCGAACCAGCTTCAACTCGAAGGCACGCCGATTCCGGTGACGTGCCAGACGCCCGGCGAGCCGCATGCAACGGCCGCACGGACCGAACGATGATTTGACGGATCCAGCGATGAACCACGCTTTCTCTCTTTTCTTCCCGCGCCGCGCATCGTGCATGCTGGCCGTGGCCAGCGCGCTGCTCGCCGGCGTCGCGCATGCGGCGATCGTGCCGGACCGCACGCGCGTGATCTTCAACGAAGGCGAACCGGCCGCGATCGTCACCATCACGAACAAGAGCACGACGTATCCGTATCTCGTGCAGTCGTGGCTCGAGGACACGCGAGGCAACAAGATCACGTCGCCGCTGATGGTCGTGCCGCCGCTGCAGCGGGTCGAGGCGAACGAGCGCAACGTGCTGCGCATCGCGAAGCTGCCGGGCACCGAACTGCCGGCCGATCGTGAATCGGTGTTCTACCTGAACATCCGCGAAGTGCCGCCGAAGACCGATACGCCGAACACGCTGCAGATCGCGCTGCATACGCAGATGAAGCTGTTCTACCGGCCGAAGGGCGTGCAGCCCGCGCGTGACGAGGACTGGACGCTGCCGATGACGCTGCGCGTCGACGCGGGGGCGCACAAGCTCGTGTTCGACAATCCGACGCCGTATCACATCACGATCGTCGACGTGGCTTCAGGTGCGCAGAAGACGCATGTGCCGCTGGACCCGGTGATGGTGAGCCCGATGAGCACGGCCGACGTGCCGTTCAAGGTCGCGACGCCGTCGACGTTGTTCGTCACGCACGTGGACGATTACGGCGGCCAGGTGGCGGTCGAGTATGCGTGTGAGGCCGGTGCCTGCAAGAGCGTGAAGAAATGAGCGGCGGGATGCGCGAACGGCGGTTGCCGGCGGCGTGGCTGCGCTGGCTCGTGCTGGGATTGCTGGTCGCGGCCGCGCAGCCGGCGTGGGCGCTAAGATGCCTGACGAACAGCGGTGCGACCTCGCTGACCGAGCCGATCGGCGGTGTCGCGTCGTATCCGACCGACGCGCCGGACGGATACGTGATCTGGGTGTCGCCGGTCCGCACCACGTCAGGGTATTGCTACAAGGACCTCGGCGATGCAGGCAGCCTGAAAGTCGTCGACAACATCTATTTCTACGCGAACCCGAATCGCACGAACCCGGCGGCGTGGGGGCTGGAGATCGGCATCCGCTACAAGGGAATCGACTATTTCGACAAGACGAGTAATCGCGGCGGAGGGGTGTTTACCGGCTATTCGGTACCGCCGTGCAGCAAGTACGACTTCGATCGCGGACGTTGCGAGCAGACCCGTATCAGCATCGACTATCAGGTCGTCGTGCGCAAGAAGGGCAACTGGGTCCAGCCACCGAGCGATATCTACACGGTATTCCAGTTCGACGGCGAGTTCGGGCTGAATGCATACAACCCGAGCTTCCAGTACCGCCTGAGCGGCCTGCGCAACCTCAAGCCGACGCCGTGCTTCGTCGACGTGCTCGTGACGCCCGAACCGGGCATCGTCAATTTCGGACAGGTGCAGGCCGTGGGCAACGGCTTCATGCCGGCGGTGCCGCGCAAGCGGTTCTCGTTGTCGTTGACCAAGAAATGCAACGTCGCGGTACGCGTCGACGGATATTTCGAAACGAGCTATCCGGTTCAGAACGGCTTGCTGGTGCCGGCGAAGGACAGCAATTTCGGTATCGGGATCGAGGACAGCCAGGGCAAGGCCATTCCGTTCAACCAACAGTTCAACCTCGCTCAGTTTCCGTCCAACGTCATGAACCAGAGCGTATTGATGGACGCGGTGCTGAAGTCGTTCGGGCCGCCGAAGATCGGGCGGTTCGATGCGACTGCAACGATCCGGCTGTTCATCTACTGACGCGAGCCGCGCGAGCGCGGCTCGACGCACCGCACGCACCTCACGTGCAAGCGCCGGCATGCCGGCGCTTTTTTCCAGGCTCGCGGCGCGCCGCTCAAAGCACCCGGCGACACACCTTGTGATGGCGATGCGCGAAGTCGCATACGCGGCGCGGATGCGCTTCGGCGGTGGCCGGCACGAACCGTGCGACGGTGGCGGAGGCGTCTTCGTCGAGATCCTGTCGTTCGGCCTGTCCCGTTCGTCAAAACACCGAATCCGTCAATTAATCAGACAAATCCTGACAACCGAAAGGGTCATCTCGTAATCGGATTGAGAATGATTTGCGTTTACGTTAAATTGCGCTATCTCGGAATTTGACGGAGCAGATCGATGGCTATGGCGGAAGTGCTCGAACGACCGGCAGCGGCAACGGCGAACCCGTTCCTCGGCAGTTATCCGGACCTGCCGTCGCGTCCCGCGCCGCGGGCGCGCCGTACCGCCGAGCCGCATGCGCAGGGTGCGCTGCTCGACGTGCTGATCGCCCATCGCGCGATGCTCGTCAACGTCGCGCGCGGCTTCGTCGGTTGTGCGAGCCGCGCCGAGGACGTCGTGCACGACGTGTTCGTGAAGCTCGTCGAATTCCCGAACCAGGACGCGGTGCGCCAGCCGATCGCATACGTGACGCGGATGGTGCGCAATGCGTCGATCGATGCGTGCCGCCGGCAAAGCCTCGAGAACGTCTATCACACGGAAGAGGACGACGGCTTCGACGTGCCGTCGCCGGAACCGACGCCCGAGGCCGCGCTGATGACGCGCGACACGCTGCGCCGCGTGTGGGCCGCGCTCGACGACCTGCCGGCGCGCAGCCGCGCGGCGTTCGAGATGGTGCGGCTGCGCGAGGAGACGCTGCAGACCGCGGCGCGCGCGTTGAACGTGTCGCAGACACTCGTGCATTTCATGGTGCGCGACGCGGAGCGGCACTGCGCGGAATGCCTCGACGCGTGCCATCGCGGTGACGCGTGCCCGGTGTTTCTCGGCGGCCGCGCGCGGCGCCGGTAAAAAATCGCGCCGGCCAATCGTCTTCAAGACAGGAGCGGCCGATCCGACAGTTCGCCGCTTCGCCTCCTTCAACCGCCTCCCGCTTTTTTCGATCATGACGCAAGCCACGACGCCTTCCGCCGACACCGACGACCTCGTCTACACGGTCGTCATCAACGACGAAGAACAGTATTCGATCTGGCCGACGTTCCGGCCCGTGCCGGCCGGGTGGCGCGAGGTCGGCGTGCGCGGCCCGAAAGCCGACTGCCTCGCGCACATCGAGACCGTCTGGACCGACATGCGCCCCGCGAGCCTGCGCCGCGCGATGGACGGCGATCGCGCAACGCGCGCGTCGTGACCCGCTGCGCCGCGTGTGCGGCGCGCCACCTGAAGAGGACGTTGCATGACCCTGCTTTCGTTGCCGACGCTCGACGACCTGCGTATCGAGCCGGGGCTGCCCACCGTCGTGTCGCCGCGCGGCGCCGGCGGCATGTCGATCGACGAGATCGCGCCGCTCGCGCATGCGATCGCGGCCGACACGCTCGAACGGGCGGGCGGTGTGCTGTTCACGGGCTTTCACGTGCCGTCGATCGACGCGTTCCAGCAGTTCGCGGCGTCGTTCGGCGATCCGCTGATCGGCTATGAATACGCGTCGACGCCGCGCAGCCAGGTCGAAGGCGCCGTCTACACGTCGACCGAATACCCGCCGCATCGCGCGATTCCGCTGCACAACGAGCAGTCGTACACGCGCGAGTGGCCGCTGCGGATCTGGTTCCATTGCGCGCTCGCGGCGCCGAAAGGCGGCGCGACGCCGATCGCGGACAGCCGCGTCGTCTACCGCGCGCTCGATCCGGCGCTGGTCGCGCGCTTCGAGCAGCGCGAGCTGCTGTACGTGCGCAACTTCGGCCAGGGGCTCGACCTGCCGTGGCAGCAGTCGTTCGGCACCGACGAGCCGGCCGAGGTCGAGCGGATGTGCGCGGCGCGCGGCATCGAATGCACATGGCGCACGGACGACGACGGCGAACTGCTGCTGCGCACGCGCGAACGCTGCCAGGCTGTCGCACGCCACCCGTGCACGGGCGACCGCGTGTGGTTCAACCAGGCGAACCTGTTTCACCTGTCGGCGCTCGACGACGACATGCAGGAAGCGCTCGTCGACGCGGTCGGGCTCGAGAACGTGCCGCGCAACGTGTATTACGGCGACGGCGCGCCGCTCGAGGCCGACGCGCTCGCGGAAATCCGCGGCGTGCTCGATCGCCAGCGCATCGTGTTCCCGTGGCGCACGGGCGACGTGCTGATGCTCGACAACATGCTGACCGCGCACGCACGCGACCCGTTCGAAGGGCCGCGCAAGGTGGTCGTCGCGATGGCGCAAAGTCATACGGTCCCGCGCGCGGCCGAACGGAGGACCGATGACGCGTAGTACCGCCGCGCTGGCCGCGCGCGGATTGACGGTGGGTTATCGCGACCATGTCGTGATCGACGGGCTGGACCTGTCGATCGCGGCCGGCCGCGTGACCGCGCTGTGCGGCCCGAACGGCTGCGGCAAGAGCACGTTGTTGCGCACGCTCGCGGGCCTGCAGCCCGCGCGTGCGGGCCGCATCGACGTGAACGGCAAGCCGCTCGCGTCGTTTCGCCGTCGCGCGCTCGCGCGCGAGCTCACGATGCTCGCGCAGTTCAACCAGATTCCGTCGGGGCTGACCGTGCGCGAGCTGGTCGCGTACGGCCGCTACGCGTATGGCGGTTTCCTGCGTGGGCTGTCGCGCGCCGACCATGCGGCGATCGACGAGGCGCTCGAGACGAGCGGCCTGGCCAGCGACGCCGGGCGTGACGTCGGCGCGCTGTCGGGCGGCGAGCGGCAGCGCGCGTGGATCGCGATGGCGCTTGCGCAGCAGGCGTCGATCGTGCTGCTCGACGAGCCGACGACCTATCTCGACATCCATCATCAGCTCGACATCCTCGACGCGCTGCGCGCACTGAACCGCGCGCGCGGGCTGACGATCGTGTGGGTCCTGCATGACCTGAACCAGGCAGCCGCGTTCAGCGACGACATCGTGCTGATGCGTGCCGGTCGCCTTGTCGCGCAGGGCTCGCCCGACGCGATGCTGGAACCGGCGCGGCTGCGCGCGGCGTTCGGCGTCGACATGCTGAAGCTCGCGCATCCGCAGACGGGCGCGCCGATGTGCGTGCCGGCATACGGGCCGCCGGCATCCGGCACGGCGGACGGGTTCGATCGCGCCGTTCACCGGGATATCGCCGTATGACGACGTTCGCGATGCGCAAGCGGCTCGCGGCGAGCGGGCAGGGCGCGGCATCCGGCGGCCGTGCCGGCGCGCTCGCGCTCGGCCTCGTCGTGCTGATCGCGGTGCTGGCGGTGCTGCGCATCGCTCCAGACCTTCGCGCGTGGTGGAGCGCGATGCCGGGCAGCGACGCTGCCGCGCTCGCGGGCGTGTTCCTGTTCGACCTCAACCTGCCGCGTGTCGCGGCCGCGCTCGTCGCGGGCGGCTGCCTCGGCATCGCGGGCGCGCTGTTCCAGTCGCTCACGCGCAACCCGCTCGCATCGCCCGACCTGCTCGGCGTGACGGGCGGCGCCCAGCTCGGCCTGCTCGCGGCGATGCTGGTGCCGGCGCTCGCCGGTGTCGCGTCGGTGCCGCTGCTGTTCGTCTGCGGGCTGATCGCCGCCGCGTGCGCGATCGTCGCGGCCGGCGGCTGGCGCGCGACGCCGCTGCGGCTCGTGCTTGCGGGTAGTGTGTGCATGCTGCTGTTCGCGGCACTGTCGACGCTCGTGCTCGCATTCTTCGAGCAGAACATCGCGGGCGCGGCGCTGTGGACCAACGGCAGTCTTTATCAACCCGGCGCGACCGGGCTCGCGCTTGCCGCGCGCTGGCTCGTCGTGCCGTTGCTCGCGCTGCCGTTCGTGATCCGGCCGCTGAATCCGCTCGCGCTCGGCGACGAGGCGGCGGCCACGGCCGGCGTGCGCGTCGACGCGGCGCGGCTCGCGGCGACGATCGTCGCGGTCGCGTTCACGAGCGTGGCCGTCAGCATCGCGGGTCCGCTGTCGTACGTCGGGCTCGTCGCGCCGAACCTGGTGCGCCAGGTGCGCGGCGCACGCGCGGCCCGGCTCGGCGTGCTGGTGCCGCTGTCGGCGCTTGCGGGTGGCGCGCTCGTGCTCGTCACCGACAGTGCGGTGCTCGCGTCGGGTCTCGACGCGACGCTGTCGACCGGCGTCGCGATCGCGCTCGTCGGCACGCCGCTGATGCTCGCGATGATCCGGCGCGGTGCTGCTTGGTCGGGCGTGCTGCATGCTCATGCCGAACGCGCGGCCGGCAGCGGGTCGACGCGGGTGGTCGCCTGGCTCGAGGAGCTCGGCTGGCCGCTGCGCACCGCGCTGTTCGTCGCGGCCGGCGTGCTCGTCGTATTCGCCGGCGTGTCGGCCGGCCCCGAATGGCTGTCGCCGGCACGCTGGTCCGCCGCGCTGTCGGGTCACGATGCCGTCGCGCGAATGCTGATCGACCTGCGCCTGCCGCGGCTGCTGTGCGCGCTCCTCGCGGGTGCGCTGCTCGCCGTGAGCGGCGTCGCGATGCAGAGCGTCGTGCGCAACCCGCTCGCCGGCCCCGAAGTGCTCGGCGTCACGCAGGGCGCGGGGCTCGTCACGCTGTTCGCGTTGTCGACGTGGCCGCTGATGGGGCACGTGACGCTCGCCGTGGCCGCGTTGAGCGGCGGTGCGCTGTCGCTTGCGATCACGCTCGCGCTGAATCACCGGCACCGTTATGCACCGCTCGCGGTCGCGCTGACCGGCATCGTGATCGGTGCGTTGTGGACCACGCTCGCGCAATGGCTGATCACGCAGGAAAGCGTGCAGCCCGCGCGCTTCGTCGTGTGGCTCGTCGGCGGCACCTACGGCCGCGGCTGGGGCGAGGTGTCGATGCTGCTGCCGTGGTGCGTGCTCGCGGTCCCCGTGTTCGCCTGGCTCGCGCGGCCGCTCGACATGCTCGCGCTCGGCGACGACCAGGCGGCCGCGCTCGGCCTGCCGGTCGCCGCGCTGCGGCCGCTCGCGCTGACGATCGCGACGCTCGCCGCGTGCGCGGCCGTCGCGGCGGTCGGGCCGGTCGGCTTCATCGGACTGATGGCGCCGCACGTCGCGACGATGCTCGGCGCGCGCCGGCACCGCACGCGGCTGTGGCTCGCGGCCGCATGCGGCGCGCTGATCCTCGGGTGTGCCGACCTGGCCGCCCGCACGGTCGTCGCGCCGCGCGAAGTGCCCGCCGGCGTGCTGACCGCGCTGATCGGCGCGCCGTATCTGCTCGGGCTGCTGATCCTCGAGGGGCGCCGCGCGCGGCGCGCGGGGCGATGACACCGGCGCTCGACGGTGCACGCGCCACGCGCTTCTCCGCGTTCGCCCCCGAACCGTTCACCGCGCATCTCGAAGCGGTGTGGCTCGGGATGCCCGACGACGCGCACGCGCCGGGCCGGATCATCGT
This sequence comes from Burkholderia sp. AU33545, assembly GCF_020419685.1. Lineage (NCBI taxonomy): Bacteria > Pseudomonadati > Pseudomonadota > Betaproteobacteria > Burkholderiales > Burkholderiaceae > Burkholderia > Burkholderia sp. AU33545. The sequence goes on from NZ_JAIZRQ010000001.1 coordinate 1,132,817, forward strand.
GCCGGTCGCCGCGCTGCCCGATCATCGCGATGCGCTGCTCGACGCGATGGTCCGCCACTACGGCGGCGATCCCGCGCTGCATGCGCGCGCGCTGATGTCGCAATGGAGCAAATACTATTTCGGCCGCGCGGCGCCGGCCGGCGTCGTCGCCGCGCTGACGCTCGGCCGGCCGCTCGACATGACGCCGGACCGCACGTTCGTCGCGCTCGACGACGGGATGCCGGCCGCGCTGTATTTCGCGCCGGACGCGCTCGGCGCGCCGTGCATCGCGCCCGCGCCGCGCTATGCGGGGCTCGTCGCCCATCTCGGCGCGGTGATCGGCCTGCTCGCGGCGATGGGCCGCGTCACGCCGCGCGTGCTGTGGAGCAACGCGGGCAACCTGCTCGACTATCTGCTCGACACGTACCGTTCGCTGCCGTGCGCGGCCGATCCCGCTCGCGATGCCGACTGGCTGTTCGGCGCGGCCTGCGTCGAAGGTGAGCCGAATCCGCTGCGCCTGCCGGTACGCGACGCCGTGCCGCGCTCGCCGCTGCTGCCGACGCCGTTTCGCGCGCGCCGCGTGTGCTGCCTGCGCTATGAAATTCCTGGAGAAACGCAACTGTGTGGAAGCTGCCCCCTGCTGTTGACGATGGACGACGCGGCGCTGGCCGAGCAGGATGCGATCCGGTGACTCCGGCACCGCATGCCGGCCGCCGCCATGCGCTTGCCGCACTGGCCGCGTTCGGCGCTGCTTGCTGCGGCGCGCATGCGGCGCCGGCCGCCGCGGTCGCGAACGACGCGCGCGACGGGCAGGGCAGCACGCCTTCGCAATCGGGCCGCTCGCTCGCCGGCAACCCCGTCGTATCGCAGGCGAGCGCGACGATGCCGGTGCAGCCGCAACGTGTGGTCGCGCTCGACTTCATGTTCGCGGAAAGCGTGATCGCGCTCGACATCGTGCCGGTCGGCATGGCCGATACCGCGTTCTATCCGGGCTGGCTCGGCTACGAGAGCGACCGGCTCGCCCGTGTGACCGACATCGGCTCGCGCCAGGAGCCGGGGCTCGAGGCGATCGCCGCCGTGAAGCCCGACCTCATCCTCGGCGTCGGCTTCCGGCATGCGCCGATCTTCGCCGCGCTCGACCGGATCGCGCCGACGATCCTGTTCCAGTTCAGCCCGAACGTGTCGGAAGGCGGCGTGCTCGTCACGCAGCTCGACTGGATGCGCCGGATCTTCCGGACGATTGGTACCGTGACCGGACGCGACGCGCGCGCGAAGGCGGTCGAAGCACAACTCGACGCGGGGATCGCGCGCAATGCATCGCGGCTCAAGGCCGCGGGCCGCAGCGGCGATCGCATCGCACTGCTGCAGGATCTCGGGCTGCCCGACCGCTACTGGGCATATACCGGCAACAGCACGTCGGCGGGCCTCGCGCGCGCGCTCGGGCTCGACCCGTGGCCGAAGAAGCCGACGCGCGAAGGCACGCTTTACGTGACATCCGCCGACCTGCTCCGGCAACGCGATCTCGCCGTGCTGTTCGTCACCGCGACGGGGATGGACGTGCCGCTGTCGTCGAAACTCGACTCGCCGGTGTGGCGTTTCGTGCCCGCGCTGCGCGAACGCAGGATCGCGCTCGTCGAACGGAACATCTGGGGGTTCGGCGGGCCGATGTCGGCGCTGAAGCTGGCCGACGTGATGACCGATACGATGCTGAAGCTGCCGGCCGTGCGCTGAGCGAGCGAATCGTCGTCGCGGGCAGGGGAAGCGCGTGGCCGAGCGTCGCGTAGTTGTTCGCGTGTCGCGGCGTCGCGATGGCGTCATCTATACGTCAGCATGACGAACGATATTTCCTTTCGACTTTTCCGGTCCGTTGCGCTCCGCCGAGCCGAATACCGACTGCCTGCGCGCCGCAATCGCCGCGCGCAGGCGGCCGGTGTTCACGCGTGCCTACGCGCTCAGCGCATCGGCACCGTCCCGTGCGCGTGACCGCGCGGGCGTCGTGTCGCTGACGATCTGCCCGTTGTCGAGCTTCAGCAGCCGATCGGCGAGATCGAAATAGCGGTCGTCGTGCGTGATCACGATCACGGCCTTGCCGCGCGCGCGCAGCTCGGGCAGCAGTTGCTCGTAGAACACCGCCTTGAACGACGGATCCTGGTCGGCCGCCCATTCGTCGAACAGGTAGAACGGCCGGTCCTCCAGATACGCGACGACGAGCGCGAGCCGCTTGCGCTGCCCGGTCGACAGCGCGCGGTTCGAGAACGCGCCGTCGACGACCTTCACCTTGTGATCGAGCGCGAGCTTCGCGACCAGCGCGTTCGCGCGCGCATCGGCCTGTGCGCGCGCCGGATCGTCGGGATCGACGATGCCGAGCAGCGCATCGAACAGATGGAAATCGTTGAACACCGCGCTGAAGCGCTGCCGGTACGCAGCACGCTCGCGCCAGCCGATCGTCCGGCCGTCGACCTCGATCGCGCCTTCCTCCGGCTCGTAGAGCCCCGTCAGCACCTTCGCGAGCGTCGTCTTGCCGCTGCCGTTGCCGCCGACGATGAACACGAGCTCACCCGGCCGGATCGTCAGGTCGATCGGCCCGATCCGGAACATCCGTTCGTCACGCTCGTGGAAATACGCGTGCGTGACGCCCCGCAGCGTGACGGCGCCGGCCGGCGGTACGTCGGGGGCGTCGCTGGCGGGCGGCACCGTGCGCAGCGCACCGAATTCGGCCATCACGCCTTCGATGCGCCCGAGCGACACGCGCGCCGCATTGACGGTCGGCAGGTTGTTCAGCAGTCCGTCGAGCGGCACCAGCATGAACAGGAACACGACGACGTAGCCGGCCGCCGTACCTGCATCGGCATGCACGCCCAGCTGCGGCCAGAACGCGGCCGCGCCGAGGAACACGTAGAACAGGAAGATGATCCAGCCGACGCCGACCGCATACGCGCTGAACGCGCGGCGGCGGTGGTCGCGCACTTCGCCGATCGCCGCGCCGAGCTGGCCGTCGACGAACTGGCGCGCGCGCGCGTCGTGCAGCTTCAGTTCCTTCGCGCCGGAGAACAGCGAGCCGAGATGGCCGAACAGGCGATCCTGCGCGTGGCCGGCCGCCTCGAGCGACGCGATCGCGCGGCGATCGCCGGTGTGATAGCCGAGCGAGCCCGCGACGATCGCGGTCAGCGCGAGCAGGCACACGGGCCACGACAGCCACGCGAGATAGCCGAGGCAACCGAACACGATCGAGCCGTGCATCACCAGGTTCGGCAGCGCGAAGAACAGCATCGACACGTTGGTCGCGTCGTCGGTCAGCACCGACTGCACGGGCGCCGCGCCGATCCGCTCGATGTCGCGCAGCTCGGCCGCGCCGACGCGCCGCGCGAGATGCACGCGCAGCCGCGCCATCGTGTCCTGCGACAGCCGGGCGAACAGCGTGCCCGACACGATGCGCGTGACGAGCGCGATCACCGCGCACAGCGCGAAGCGCCACGCGAGCGACACGTCGGCCGCACCGGGCGTCGCGAGCGCGCGGTTCAGCGTCGCGACGAGCAGCACGCTCGCGACGCCATTGAGCACGCATGCGACGAGCGCCAGCGCGAGCGACGCGCGGCTTTCGCGCAGCAGCGCGAGGATCAGGCGGGCCGCGGGGCGGCCGGGGGAGGCGTCGAGGGACGGCGGGGAAGAAGGCTCGTGGGCGGCGGTCATCGGCAACATCGGTAAATGAAGGGCAGGCAAATCCTGCGGAAACGGCGGGATTGATGCGAAAGCAGCGCGCGGGACGGGCCAGTCGCGGCTTTCCTCCCTGATAGACGAACGGGGCGCGCAAATATTTAGCCATGCCTTCAAAAAACGCATCCGTTCTCGCTTTGCGCGCAAAACGGTAAAAAATCGGCCGCGCCGTTCGTCACACCAGTGAAGCCGCCCCATGCGGCCCCGAGACTTGGCCGAAGCGGCCGGACCGAAGGACTTCACGCACATGACGAGTTTCCCGACTGCGTTGCATCACCGAATTCGCGAACTGGCGCGCCGCGCGCCCGACGCGCCCGCGCTCGCCGCGCCTTTCCAGAACGACCTGCGCCTGTCGCGCGGCGCGCTCGACGCGCGTGCGTCGCACCTTGCCCGCCAGCTGCGCGCGGCCGGGGTCGGCGCGGAAGTGCGGGTGGGCGTCTGCGTCGAACGCTCGTGCGAGCTGTTCGTCGCGCTGCTTGCCGTGCTGAAAGCGGGCGGCGTATTCGTGCCGCTCGATCCGCGTCATCCGGCCGCGCGTCTGGACTGGATCGTCCGCGATGCGCAACTGCGCCACGGGATCGTCGATGTGGCCGGCCGCGCGGCGCTCGGCACGCCGTTCGAACACGCGTTCGACGCGATGTCCGTGGAGGCAGGTGCCGCCGCCTTCGTCGACGACGAGGACGTGCCGGTGCATCCGCGCTCGGCGGCCTACATGATCTACACGTCGGGATCGACCGGCACGCCGAAGGCGGTGGTCGTCGAGCACGGGCCGCTCGCCGCGCATTGCGACGCGCTCGCGGCCGCGCTGCCGATCGAGGGCGGCGACCGCCTGCTGCATTTCGCGTCGGTCAATTTCGATGCCGCGCACGAATGCTGGCTCGCGCCGCTCGCGGTCGGCGCGAGCGTGACGATTGCGCCGCCGCAGCCGTTCACTCCGGACGCCGCCCATGCGCTGATGGTGAGTGAATCCGTCAGCGTCGCCGCGTTTCCGCCCGCATATCTGCGCGAATTCGCGGCCGTCGCCGCGCGCGACGGCGTGCCGCCGGCGTTGCGCGTGCTCGCGTTCGGCGGCGAAGCGCTGCCGCAACAGGCATTCGAATTCGTGCGCCGCACGTTCCCGTCGGTTCGCCTGATCAACGGTTACGGGCCGACCGAGGCCGTGATCTCCCCGATGCTGTGGCCGGTCGAGCCGGGCGAAATGCCGGTGCTGGCCGATGACGATGCGTATGCATCGCTGCCGATCGGTCGCGCGATCGGCCCGCGCGTCGCGCGCATCGATGGCGACGAGGGCGGCGAACTGCTGCTCGGCGGCGTATGCCTCGCGCGCGGCTATCACGGCCGCCCGGCGTTGACGGCCGAACGCTTCATTCCCGATACGCACGGCGAACCCGGGGCCCGCGTGTACCGAACCGGCGACCTCGCACGCCAGCGCGCCGACGGCGCGTTCGATTATCTCGGCCGCCTCGATGACCAGGTCCAGGTGCGCGGCGTGCGTGTGGAGCCCGCGGAAATCGCCGCGTGCCTGCGTGCGCACCCGGCGGTGGCCGACGCGGCCGTGATCGCCGAAACCGGCAACGGGCCGACGCGGCTGATCGCGTGCGTCGCGCTGCGCGCGGCCGCCGACGATGCGACGCTGAAGGCGCACGTGGGCGCGCTGTTGCCCGCCGCGTGGCAGCCGCACCGTTTCGTGCGCTGCGACGCGCTGCCGTATACGCTGAACGGCAAGATCGACCGTGCCGCGCTACGCGAGTGCATCGCCGGCCTCCGCGACACCGAACAACCCGCAGGCGACGAGCCACGCACGCCGACGGAGCAGCAGATCGCGGGCCTCTGGCAAACACTGCTCGGCCTCGACGCGACGCCGACGCGCGATGACCGCTTCTTCGTGCTGGGCGCCGATTCGCTCGCCGCGATGCAACTGCAGGCCGCGATCCGCGCCGCGTTGCGCGTGAACCTGCGGCTCGACACGCTGTTCGCCGATCCGGCGCTGGCTGAGCTTGCTGCGCACGTCGATCGCGCGGAACGCGAAACGGGCGAGCCGCTGGCCGCGATTGCCACACGCCGCGCGCCGGCCGATGCCGCTGCGTCGGGCGCCCCGTACGTCGATCGCGCCGCATCGCTCGCACAGCAGCGCTTCTGGGTGCTCGCGCAAACGCGCGACGCGAGCGCCGCGTATCACATCGCCGCGCACTGGACGATCGACGGCGCGCTCGACCACGCCGCACTGCAGCGCGCGCTCGATCACGTGATCGAGCGGCACGATGCATGGCGCACGACGCTCGTCGACAACGACGACGGCATCGTGATGCAGCGCATCCATGCGCATCTGCCCGTTACGATCGAGACGCTCGACCTGCGCGGTCAACCGCTGGCCACCCGCGACGCGCAAGCCGCGCGCATCGCCGAGCGCGACGCAGGCATGCCGTTCGATCTGTCGGACGGGCCGCTGCTGCGCGCGACGCTCGTCGCGCTCGCCGACGATCGCCACCGGCTGCTCCTGACCGCGCACCATGCGATCACCGACGGCTGGAGCTCGCGCTGCGCATTCGACGAGCTGTCGGCCGCGTACCGCGCGTTTGCGGAAGGCCGCGAACCGTCGTTGCCGGCACTGCCGATCCAGTACGCCGACTATGCGGACTGGCAGCGCGACATGCTTGTCGGCGGCGAAGGCGAGCGTCAGCTCGACTACTGGCGCGGTGCATTGCGCGACGTGCCGGGCCCGCTTGCGCTGCCGGTCGATCGCCAGCCGGGCGCGACGCGCACGCTGCAGGGCGCGCGTGTGTCGGTCCGCCTGCCCGACGCGGTCGCTGCCGACATCCGGCGTCTCGCGCGCGACGCGCAGGCAACGGTCTTCACGGTGCTGCTGGCCGCACTCGACGCATGGCTGTCGCGCCTGACAGGCGAGACCGACGTGGTCGTCGCGGTGCCGGTCGCGCATCGCCAGCGCCCGGAAACGCGCGCGCTGCTCGGGCTGTTCCTGAATACGGTCGCGCTGCGTGTGCGGGTGGCGCCGACGCTGCCGTTCCGCGCGCTGGTCGACGCGGCACGCACGGCGGCGCTCGATGCGGTTGCGCACCAGGACGTGCCGTTCGAGCGCGTCGTCGATGCGGTGAAGCCGCCCGTCAAGCGCGGCGACGAATGGCTGCGCGTGAAGTTCGCGCAGCAGTTCGATGCACGGCACGACAGCGTGCTGCCGGGCGCGACCGCGGTTGCGACGCCGGGGCCCGATCTCGCCGCGCGCTTCGACTTCGCACTGGATTTCACCGACGACGCGCACGGAATCGAACTGGTCGCCGCCTATGCAACCGACTGCATCGATGCCGACACCGCGCGCGCGTGGCTGGACAGCTATGCGGCGCTCGTCGCGTGCGCTGCAAATGAACCGCACCGCACGACGGCCGCGCTGCCGTGCGATGCCTCTCCGGCGTCGCGCCTGCCGCGCGACGGCCGTGCGCTGAACGTCGAGCACGCCGACATCGTCGCCGCCTTCGCGCGGCAGGCTGCCGCTTATCCGCATCGCGGCGCGCTCGTCGATGCGTCGGCGTCGCTGACGTTCGCCGAACTCGACGACGCGTCGAACCGCATCGCGCATGCGCTGAAGCTGCGCGGCGCGGCGGCCGAAGCACCCGTCATCGTCTGCATCGAGCGCTCGGCCCGCTTCGTCGTCGGCCTGCTCGGCGCACTGAAGGCCGGCGCGCTGGCCGTGCTGCTCGACCCGGCCCAGCCGGCCGCACGGATCGCGGCCGCAGCCGCCGATTGCGGCGCGCGCTGGGCCCTCGTCGCGCAGGGCCGGGATGTGGCCGCGTGGCCGGCCGGCAGCGCAGCACAGCCGCTCGACGTCGACACACTCGCGCAAGACGTGACGCTCGCGCATGCGGGCGACGTACGCGTCGCGCCGCATCCCGAGCAGGGCGCCTATCTGATCTATACGTCGGGTTCGACCGGCACGCCGAAGGGCGTCGTCGTGTCGCACGGCGCACTGGCCGATTACGTGCAGGGGATGCTCGACGAGCTCGCGTTCGCACCGGACGCGTCGTTCGCGATGGTGTCGACCGTCGCCGCCGACCTCGGCCACACGACGCTGTTCGGCGCGCTGTGCGCAGGCCGCACGCTGCACCTGCTGCCGGCCGCGTGCGCGTTCGATCCGGACCTGTTCGCGGACGAGATGCGCCGCCGCGACGTCGGCGTGCTGAAGATCGTGCCGAGCCATCTGCAGGCGCTGCTCGATGCGCGCGTGCCGGCCGACGTGCTGCCGCGCCACGCACTCGTGACCGGCGGCGAAACGCTGACGTGGGCACTCGTCGCGCGCCTGGCCGCGCTCGCACCGGCCTGCCGCGTGATCAACCATTACGGGCCGACCGAAGCGACCGTCGGCGCGATCGCGTGCGACACCGCGTCGATCGGCGCCGATGCGCGCGACCCCGCGAGCGCCGTGCCGCTCGGCCGGCCGCTGCCGAATGCGCGCGCGCTGGTGCTTGACGCGTTCGGCGCGTGCGTGCCGGCCGGTGCAACGGGCGAGCTGTATCTGGGCGGGCCGGGCGTGGCGCGCGGCTACCTGAACCGGCCGGCGCAGACCGCCGAGCGCTTCGTGCCCGATCCGTTCACGCCCGGTGCGCGCCTGTATCGCACCGGCGACCGCGTGCGCCTGCGCGCGGACGGCCGTCTCGCATTCCTCGGCCGCATCGACGACCAGGTGAAGCTTCGCGGCTATCGCGTCGAACCGGGCGAAGTGAGTGCGGCCGTGCGCGCGGCCGGCCCGGTCGCGCAAGCCGAGACGCTCGCGATCGAGCACGACGGCCGCCTGCGGCTCGCGACGTTCGTCGTGATGCGCGACGGCGCGGCATTCGACGAGGACGCCATGCGCGCGGCACTCGGCGCGACGCTGCCCGACTACATGGTGCCCGCGCAGTTCGTCGCGCTCGCGCGCCTGCCGGTGACCGCGAACGGCAAGATCGATCGTGCGGCGCTGCGCGAACTGGCCGCGGCGCCGGTGGCGGTTGCCGCCGGCGCCGCGCCGCAGGGCCCGGTCGAAACAGCGCTCGCCGAAGTCTGGCAGGCGGTGCTGAAGGTGCCGCACGTCGGCCGCGACGACAACTTCTTCGAGCTCGGCGGCGATTCGATTCTGGTGCTGCAGGTGATCGCACGCGCCCGCAAGCGCGGCGTGCGCTTCACGCCGAAGCAGCTGTTCGACGGCCCGACGGTCGCGGAACTCGCGCGCATCGCGAAAACCGAGGACGTCGCCGCTGCAGCGCCGGCAACGATATCGTCCGCGCCGGCTCAGGCCGCAACGGCTACCGCGGCGACGATCCTGACGCCCGCGCAGCAGCGCTTCTTCGCGCTCGACGTGCCGCATCCGGGCCACTGGAACCAGTCGGTCGCGTTCGACGTGCGCGATCCGTTCGACGCTGATGCATTCGCGCGCGCGTTCGACGCGCTGCTCACGCATCACGACGCCTTCCGCCAGCGCTTTGCACACGGGGCGGATGGCCACTGGCACGCGCGCGATGCAGCGAAACCGTACGACGCACTCCCGTTCGTCGAGGTCGTCGCGCAAGGCGAAGCCGACGCGCTGGCGCGCTTCGACGCCTTACAGTGCCGCCTCGATCTCGGCCGCGGGCCGCTCGCGTGCGCATGTGCGGCGCGGTTGCCGGACGGTGCGACACAGCTGTATCTGGCGATTCATCACGCGATCGTCGACGGCGTGTCGTGGCGCATCCTGCTCGACGATCTGGACGCCGCGTATCGCGCCGCACGCGAACGCACGCCGGTTCGCCTGTCGCCGCCGGGCTTGCGTGCGGATGCCTGGGCCGCACGCCTCGCGCGGGCCGCGACGGAACCGGCATCGCCGTTCGCCGCGGAAACGGCTTACTGGGCCGGCATGGCGCAGGGCGACGACCTCGTGCCCGATCATCCCGACGCACCGGCGACGAACGCCGACGCGGCCGTCGTCGTGCAGACGATCGACGCGGCGCTGACCCGCGCCGCGCTGACCGACGCGCACGCGGCGTATCGCACGCAGACGATCGAACTGCTGGGCGCGGCGCTCGCACTGGCGCTGGCCGGTGCCGACGGCGCCGCGTCGTGCCGCGTCGAATTCGAGGGGCACGGCCGCGAGGCGTTGTTCGATGATGCGGACGCGAGTCGCACGATCGGCTGGCTGACGAGCCACTATCCGGTCACGCTGCCGGTCGAAGCCACCGCGCGCGACACGCTGTGCGCGGTCAAGGACACGCTGCGCGCGGTGCCGCACAAGGGGCTCGGCTTCGGCGTGCTCGCGCACTACGGCGACGCGGCGACGCGTGCGGCGCTGGCCGCCGTGCCGCGTCCGCGCGTCACGTTCAACTATCTCGGCCAGTTCGACGCGCCGCGCGACGCGACGCTCGTGCCGCGCTTCGGCGGCACCGGCATCGAGCGTGACCCGCAAGGGCCGCTCGGCAACACGCTCGCGATTCACGCATACCTCGATACCGACCGCGACGGCACACGCACGCTGAAGGTTCACTGGGTATACGGCACGCCGCAGTTCGAGCGCGCGACGATCGATGCATTCGCGGATCGCTTTGCCGCCGCGCTGCGCGAACTCGCCGACGCATGCGCATCGCGTGTCGCGCATCGCGGCGGCGGTGCGACGCCGGGCGATTTCCCGCTCGCGCGGGCCGCCGGCCTCACGCAGGCCGCGATCGAGCGCGCGCCGCTCGACTGGCGCACGATCGACGACGTGTATCCGCTGTCGCCGATGCAGCAGGGGATCCTGTTCCATGCGCTGTTCGCGCCGGGTCATGCAAGCTACGTGAACCAGCTCGTCGCGACCGCGACGGCGCTCGATGCCGACCGGCTCGTGGCCGCATTCGCCGCATCCATCGCACGCCACGATATCCTGCGCACCAGCGTGATGCCCGACGAGGCCGCACCGCTGCAATGCGTGCATCGCCACGCGCGGATGCCGGTCGAAGAGCTCGACTGGCGCACGCGCGGCGACGCGCTGGACACCGATTTCGACGCGTGGCTCGCGGCCGACCGCGAACGCGGCTTCGACTGGCGCGAGCCGCCGCTGATGCGGCTCACGCTGATCCGCGTGACGGACGACGCGTGGCGCGTCGTGTGGACGCGCCACCACGTGCTGCTCGACGGGTGGAGCACGGCGCGCCTGCTCGGCGACGTGCTGCGAGACTATCGTGACCCCGACGCGATGTCGCCGTTCGAGCGCCGCCCGGCGCTGCGCTTTCGCGACTTCATCGCGTGGCTCGGCACGCGCGACCGCGAAGCCGACGAGCGGTTCTGGACCGGGCGGCTCGCGCGTCTCGACGCACCGACGCTGATTGCCGAGCGCGTGGCCGACCGCGCGGATGCCGACATGGTCACGTGGCGCGCGACGATCGACGCGGCGGCGACGACGCGTGTCGCGCAAACGGCGCGCGCGCTGAAGCTGACCGTCAACACGCTGGTGCAGGGCGCCTGGGCGCTCGCGCTGCAGCGCATGACGCACCAGCCCGCCGTCGCGTTCGGCGCGACCGTCGCGGGCCGTCCCGATGCGCTCGCGGACGTCGACACGGTGCTCGGCCTCTTCATCAACACGCTGCCCGTCATCACGGCACCCGCGCCGCAACAACGCGCAGCCGACTGGCTGCAAGCGCTGCAACGCGAAAACGCGGCTGCCGCCGAGCATGCGCATACGCCGCTCGCCGACATCCAGCGCTGGGCACGCGGCGCCGGCGGCGCACTGTTCGACACGCTGGTCGTGTTCGAGAACTATCCCGTCGACGAGGCGGTGCGCGACGCCGATTCGCGCGCACTCACACTGAGCGGCGTGCGCAGCATCGAGTCGACCGATTTCGCGCTGACGCTCGTGATCGAGAGCGGCGCCGAACTGACGATCGACTACGGCTACGACACCGCACGCGTCGACGCGCATCAGGTCGAGCGCTGGCACCGCGCGTTCGCTTGTGCGCTCGATGCGCTGGCCCGCACGCCGGACGCGCTGCTCGGCACGCTGTCGATCGCCGACGACGCGACGCGCGACGCACTCGCGCGCGCGCAGGACACCGCGCGGACGTGGCCGGATGCGCAACGGCAGCCGCTGCATCTGCAATTCGCGGCCGCCGCACGGGCAACGCCCGACGCGATCGCGCTCGAATACGCGGATGTCCACGGTGGCGTGCAGCGCGCGACCTATCGCGAGCTCGACCTGAAGACGACACGCGTCGCCGCCGCATTGCGCAGGCGCGGCGTGCGGCCCGACACGCCGGTTGCGCTGTGCGTCGAGCGTTCGTTCGACATGGTGACGGCGCTCGTCGGCGTGCTGAAGGCCGGCGCCGCGTACTTGCCGGTCGATCCCGACTATCCGGCCGAGCGCATCGCGTACCTGCTGCGCGACGCGCAGCCCGCGGTCGCGATCACGCAGGCGCATCTGCGCGAGCAGGTCGAGGCCGCGCTCGGCGACGAAGCGCCGACGCAACTGCTGACGGTGGCCGATCTGCTCGCGGACGAGGCGTGCGAGGTGGACGACGCCGCCGCCGACGTCGCAACCGACATCGACGACGCACGGCTCGCGTACCTGATCTATACGTCCGGCTCGACCGGCAAGCCGAAGGGCGCCGGCAACACGCACGGCGCGCTCGCGAACCGCATCGCGTGGATGCAGCACGCGTACCGGCTGACGCCCGACGACGTCGTGCTGCACAAGACGCCGTTCGGCTTCGACGTGTCGGTGTGGGAATTCGTGTGGCCGCTCGCGACCGGCGCGAAGCTCGCGATCGCCGCGCCCGGCGACCACCGCGATCCGGCCCGCCTCGCGGCCGCGATCCATGCGCACGGCGTGACGGTGCTGCACTTCGTGCCGTCGATGCTGGCCGCGTTCGCCGCATATCTCGACGATTTTTCGGCCGCCGCGCAATGCGACAGCGTGCGCCTGATCGTCGCGAGCGGTGAGGCGCTCGCGCCCGAACTCGTCGCGAAGGTCGCGCGCCTCGTGCCGAACGCGACGCTCGTGAACCTGTACGGGCCCACGGAAGCCGCGATCGACGTGTCGCACTGGACCTGCGGCCCCGACGACGCCAGCGCCGTCGCGGTGCCGATCGGCCATCCGATCGCGAACCTGCAACTGCACGTGCTCGACGCGGCCTGGCAGAGCGTGCCGGCCGGCGCGACCGGCGAACTGTATCTGGCGGGCGCGGGCCTCGCGCGTGGCTATCTCGGCCGCCCGGGGCTGACCGCCGAGCGTTTCGTGCCCGATCCGTTCGTGCCCGGCGCCCGCATGTATCGCACCGGCGACCTCGCGCGGCGTCGCGCCGACGGCGCGCTCGACTACCTCGGCCGCGTCGACATGCAGGTGAAGCTGCGCGGCCAGCGGATCGAGCCGGGCGAGATCGAGGCGCTGCTGCGCGCCGCGCCCGGCGTGCGCGACGCGGTCGTGATCGTGCGCGACGAGCAGCTGATCGGCTATGTCTCATGTGGCGACTCGGGGCCGCTCGACCGCGCCGCGTTACTGGATTCACTGCGCGCGCAGTTGCCGGCTTACATGGTGCCGTCGCAGCTGATCGAACTCGACGCGCTGCCGGTCACGCCGAACGGCAAGTGCGACCGCCATGCGTTGCCCGCGCCGGTGCGCGAGGCGATCGCGGCCGTCGAGCTCGCAACCGACACGCAGCGCGCGCTCGCAGCGATCTGGCAGCGCGTGCTGCACGTGGACGCGATCGGCCGCGACGACGATTTCTTCCTGCTCGGCGGCCACTCGCTGCTCGCGACGCAGGCCCATGCGCAGGCGAACCTGCACTGGGGCCTCGCGCTGCCGCTGCGCACGCTGTTCGACACCCGCACGCTTGCACGCTGCGCGGACGCGATCGACGCGGCCTGCGCGGCACGCGGCGAGACCGACGCGGCGAGCGCGATCGATGCGCTGCTCGGCGAACTGGAAGCCCAATAAGGATAACGAATGACGAAGGCTCAACCCGACTGGCTCGCGCTTGCGACGCGCTTCACGCAACTGCCGGACGCGCAGCGCGCGGTGTTCATCGACAAGCTCGGCGCGGCCGGCATCGACTTCCGCATGCTGCCGATCCCGCCACGCACGCCGCGCGCCGACCGCGTGCCGGCATCGTTCGCGCAGACGCGGCTGTGGTTGCACGCGCGGTTGATCGACGCGCCTCACGCGTATCACATCACCGAGCGGCTCGCGCTGACGGGCCCGCTCGACGCGCATGCGCTGCGGCTCGCGTGCGATGCGCTGATCGCGCGCCATGAAGCGCTGCGCACGACCTTCGACGAAGCGGAGGGCGGCGTCGCACAGACGATCCATCCGCCGCTGCGCTGCCCGTGGCGCGAGACCGATCTCGAAGCGTTGCCCGACGCGCAGCGCGTCGCGCGCGCCGAAAGCGTCGCAATGGCCGATGAAGCCGAGCCGTTCGATCTCGGCGCGGCACCGCTCGTGCGCGCACACCTGATCCGCTTCGACGCGACGCAACACTGGCTCGCGCTGACCGTTCATCACATCGTGTCGGACGGCTGGTCGTCGGACGTGATGCTGTTTGAACTCGCGGCGTTCTATCGCGCGTATGCGTCGGGGGAACCCGTACCGCTCGCGCCGCTGCCGATCCAGTACGCGGACTACGCGCTGTGGCAGCGCCGCTGGCTCGATGCCGGCGAGCGCGACCGGCAACTGGCGTTCTGGCGCGAGCGGCTCGACCCGCAGCGCGGCGTGCTGACGCTGCCCGGCGCGGCCGCGCGGCCCGTTCGCCGCAGCGCGCGCGGTGCACGTCACGTGTTTTCGCTCGACGCGCGCATCGGTGCGCGGCTGCGCGCGTTCGCAGCCGCGTCGGGCGCGACGCCGTTCGCGGTGTTGCTCGCGGCGCTCGACGCGCTGCTCGCGCGTGCGACCGGCGACGCGCGGATCTGCGTCGGCGTGCCGGCCGCGAACCGCGAACGCGCGGAAACGGCCGGCCTGATCGGCTTCTTCGTCAACACGCTCGCGATCGACGTCGACGTGCCCGCGCACGGCGATTTCTCGTCGCTGGTCGCGCGTACGCAGCGCGCGCTCGTCGATGCGCAGATGCACCAGGACGTGCCGTTCGAGCAGATCGTCGACGCGCTCGGCGTGCCGCGCAGCGCGAGCCACCATCCGCTGTTCCAGGTGATGGCCGCGTACGGCGAGCGCCGCGCGCTGCCGGCGCTGGGCGCGGCATCGGCAACCTTGCTGCCGTCCGGCACGCCGTCCGCGAAATTCGACCTGACGCTTTCCGTCGAGGCGACGCCCGACGGCGCGTTCGATGCCGCGTTCATCCATGCGCTCGACCTGTTCGACGGCGACGCGATCGCGCGGCTGGCCGCGCGCTTCGTCACGCTGCTCGCCGATGCGCTCGCGCGCCCCGACGTGCCGATCGGCGATCTCGACTGGCTGCGGGCCGACGAACGTGCGCAACTGTTCGCGTGGAACGCGCCGGCGGGCGCGGCCGAAGCCGAGCCGTTCGTCCCGGTCCACGCGCGCATCGCCGCGCATGCGCACGCGCGGCCGGACGCGCGCGGTGTCGCCGACATCGATCGCGCGCTGACGCGCGGTGAGGTCGACGCGCGCGCGGCACGCATCGCGCGCAACCTCGTCGCGGCCGGCGTGCGGCCCGAAATGCGCGTCGGCGTCGCGCTGCAGCGTTCGGTCGACCTGCTGGTCGCGCTGATCGCGGTGCTGAAGTCGGGCGCCGCGTTCGTGCCGCTCGATCCGGCCCATCCGCGCGAACGCCTCGCGCAGATCGTCGGCGATGCGGGCATCGCGCACGTGCTGACCGACGGCGCGAGCGCCGCATCGCTGCCCGAGCTGCCGGCACTGCGCGTCTGGCGCGCGGACGAAGTCGACGCACTCGACGAAGCCGCGGACGTCGCACTGCCGGATGTGCTGCCCGGTCATGCGGCATACGCGATCTACACGTCGGGTTCGACCGGAAAGCCGAAGGGCGTGATCGTCGATCACGCGGCGTTCGCGCGGCATTGCGTGGCGATCGCCGAGCGCTATGGCGCGGGCGAGAACGACGTGTTCCTGCTGTTCCAGTCGGTCAACTTCGACGGCGCGCACGAAGGCTGGTTTTCGCAATACCTGTCAGGTGCCGCGGTGTCGGTGACGGCCGACGTGCTGTGGCCGCCCGCGCAGACCTGCGCGATGATGATTCGCGACGGCGTGACGATGACCTACGTGCCGCCCGGCTGCGCCGCGCAGCTCGCCGAATGGGCGCTCGTGCACGGCGCGCCGCCGACGTTGCGCTCGCTGACCGTCGGCGGCGAAGCCACCTCGCGCGAAGCGTTCGCGATGCTGCGCCGCGCGATGCCGAACGTGCGCGTGGTCAACGGCTACGGCCCGACCGAAACCGTGATCACGCCGACGCTGTGGATGTTCCGCCCCGGCGACGATCTCGCGAAGCTGGGTGACGCCGCGTATCTGCCGATCGGCACGCTGGTCGGCGCGCGCACCGCGCACGTGCTCGACGCGCGGCTGCATCCGCTGCCGGTCGGCGTGATCGGCGAACTGTACCTGGGCGGCGAGGGGATCGGCGTCGCGCGCGGCTACCTCGATCGTCCCGCGCTGACGGCCGAGCGCTTCGTGCCCGATCCGTACGGCGCGCCGGGCGCGCGCCTGTATCGCACGGGCGACCTGGTGCGGCGTCGCGCGGATGGCGTGTTCGACTTCATCGGCCGCGTCGATCATCAAGTGAAACTGCGCGGGCTGCGCATCGAGCTCGGCGAGATCGAGGCGCAGCTGGCCGCGCACGACGCGGTGCGCGAAGCGTGCGCGGTCGTGCACGGGCAGGGCGCGCAGGCGCAGCTCGTCGCCTACGTCGAACTGACCGCCGACGCGCAAGCGGCCGCGCAACCGGTCGAAGCCGCGACGCTCGACGCGCATCTGCGCCGCACGCTGCCTGACTACATGGTGCCCGCGAAACTGATCGTGCTCGACGCGCTGCCGCGCAACGCGAACAGCAAGGTCGACCGTGCGCGGCTGCCGGCGCCCGTGCGCGTCGAACGCGCATACGAAGCGCCGCACGACGGCGACGAAACCGCACTCGCGGCGATCTGGCGCGACGTGTTGAACGTCGACCGCGTCGGTCGCCGCGATCACTTCTTCGAACTCGGCGGCCATTCGCTGGCGGCGGTGCGCGTCGCGACGCGCGTCGCCGAGCGGCTCGGCCGCGACGTGCCGGTGCGCGCCTTGTTCGAAGCGCCGGTGCTCGCGCAATACGCACGCCACGTGGCCGATGCGCCGCGCGCCGCGCACGGCGGTGCCACCGTACCGGGCATCGCGGTGGTCAAACCCGATGCGTTCGGCGTATGGCCGCTGTCGCCCGCGCAGCTCGGCCTGTGGTTCCTGTGGCGCGCGCAGCCGGACAGCGCCGCGTACAACATTCCGGTCGCGCTGCGCGTGCGCGGTCCGCTGGACGTCGATGCACTGCGCGCCGCGTTCTCGGCTGCGGCGGCCGCGCACCCGGCGCTGCGCACGCGGCTCGTCGCGCGCGACGGCATGCTGCCGGGCCAGCGGATCGACACCGCGCCGCCCGTCGCGCTGCCGCTCGTCGACTTGTCCGCGCTGCCCGATGCGCTCGCCCGCGCGGCGGCGCTGACCGATGCCGACGCACTCGCGCCGTTCGATCTCGCCGCCGATGCGCCGCTGTGGCGCGCACGCGTGCTGCGGCTCGGCGCGGACGATCACGTGTTGTCGGTGACGATCCATCACATCGTGTCGGATGGCGAATCGATCGAGCTGTGGCTCGACGCGGTGCGCGCAGGCTATGTCGATCTGGTACGTGGCGGAGCGGAATCGGTATCGACGCCGCCTCGAAACACGTCGCTCGTGCTGCCCGTGCCGTGCCACCCGGCCCGCGTCGCGTACTGGCGCGACGCGCTGGCCGACCTGCCGCCGCCCGTGCTGCCACGGCGCGCCAACGCGCCGGCCGTCCCGCAATGGCGTGCGGCGCGCATCGCGTTCGAATTCGACGCATCGTTGATCCGTGCCGCGCGCGACGTCGCGTCGGCCGCGCACGCGACACTGCCGATGCTGCTGCACGCGGCGCTCAACACCGCGCTGTTCCGCGTGACCGGTGCGGCCGATCAGCCGGTCGGCGTCCTGGCATCGACGCGCGAGCTGACGGGTGATGCCGCGCGCGATGCGCTCGGTCTCTTCATCAATTCGGTGGTCGTGCGCACACGGCTCGACACGTCGGCCCGCCGCTCGGACGTGCTCGCGCAGGTGCGCGATACGGCGCTCGCCGCGTATGCGCACGCCGACGTGCCGTTCGCCGACGTCGTCGCCGCGCTGCGCGCGCCGCGTGCCGCGCAGGCCAATCCGCTGTTCCAGGTGATGTTCAACTACCTGCGCCCGACCGGTGCCGCCGCACGCGACTGGGCCGGCTTGTCGCTTGCCGAGTTCGATGACGTGCGTCATCGCGTCGTGTTCACGCTCGAGCTGGACGTCGTCGAGCATCCGGACGGCCGCGTGAGCGCTGCGTTCTCGTATGCGGACGAACTGCTCGACGGCGATTTCGTCGACGCGCTCGTCGACCTCTATCACGACGAGGTCGCGCGTTTCGCCGGCGCGCCGGAAGCGGCGCTCGGCGCGCCCGACGCGCTGTTCACCGCGCCGGCGGCGGTCGCAGCCGCACCGGCCGGAGGCGCGGCGATGCAGGTCATGACGACATCGTGCGCGCCGGACGCGGCAGCCGCGCTCGCCGCGCTGTGGTCGGACACGTTCGCGACGGCCGCGCCCGCACCCTGTGCCGATCTGTTCGAAGCGGGCGCGACTTCATTCGACGTGGTGCGCTTCGTCGATGCGGCCGGCCGCGCCGGGCTCGCGCTGACGGTGGCCGACGTATTCGCGTCGCCGACGCTCGCGGCGCTCGGCGCGCGTATCGATGCGTCGGCCGAAACGGAGCAGGAGGTGCGCGATGCTGGCTGAAGTGCGTCCGGACGGATTCACGATGCCGGATACGTGCCGACTCGCGTTCGCGGACGGCCTGTTCGCCGTACGCGACGACGCGGAGATCCGCGTCGCGCAGGGCGACGGCATCGGCGCACAGTTGCTGCGCGCGCAGCTCGCGGCCGACGGCACGCTGCGCCTCGTCGCGTGCAACCATCGCGCGGCACCGGGCGACCAGCGCCGTGCGCTGCTGGCCGCGCTCGCCGCCGCGTTTTCCGACGACGCGCGCCGCGCGGCGATCCGGCTCGACCCGGCCGCGTGGCCGGCGGTCGCGCTCGATGCGCTGCGCGCGAGCGGCGTGCTCGGCGACGGCGGCCTGTGCATGCGTGAAGGCTGGGCCCAGCAAGCCGATCTGTGGCGCGTCGGCACGCCGCTGCCATGCGCGACGCTGCCGATGCTGACCGACGGCCGGCGGCATCCGCGCCGGCCGCCCGCTCCGCGCGGTGACGTGTATGCGCGCGACCTGCCGGCACTCGGCGTGCGTTTCACGCTGCGCGGCTGGCAGCCGGGCGAGGACGCCACGCGCCTGGCGAACTGGTTCGACGCGCCGCGCGTGCGCGACGGCTGGCCGGGCACGCAGCCCGGCGCACACGGCACGGCGCCCGATGCCGATCCGCACGTGAGCCCGCTCGTCGGCTGCTTCGACGGCGAACCCTTCGCGTACGTCGAGGCGTTCTGGCTGAAGGAAGACCCGCTCGCGCCGCACGTGGGTGCGCGCGATTACGACCGCGGACTGCGGATGCTGGTCGGGGAATCGCGCTGGCGCGGCCCGCATTGCGTGGCGGGCTGGCTGCCGTCGGTCGTGCATTACCTGTTTCTCGACGATCCGCGCACCGAAGCGGTCGGCTGCGCGGTCCCGGCCGGCCGCGCGCGGGTCGTCGACACCCTCGCGCGGCACGGCTTCGCGCGGCAGCGCCGCCTGGCGCTTGCCGACGGGCAGCCGCTGTGGATGCGCACGCTGCGCGAGACCTTCTTCTCCGGCCGTCACGTCTGACGGGCCGGATTCACCGACAAGGGAGCTGAGAGACATGCAGAGAGAAACCGTATTCGACCTGATCGGCGTCGGCTTCGGGCCGTCGAACCTGGCGCTGGCCGTGCGCCTCGCGGAACGCAACGGCACGCGCCCGTTCGCGCATTGCTTCGTCGAACGCCAGCCGGAATTCGGCTGGCACCGCGGCATGCTGCTTGACGACTGCCGGATGCAGATCTCGTTTCTGAAGGATCTCGTCACGATGCGCGATCCGAAGAGCCGCTACACGTTCATCAACTATCTGTTCGAACGCGGCCGACTGAACGAATTCGTCAACCTGAAGAACTTCTATCCGACCCGCATCGAATTCCACGACTATCTGAGCTGGGTCGCCGACGCGTTCGACGAGCACGTCCATTACAGCGAAACCGTCACCGCGATCGAGCCCGTGCGCGGCGACGGCGCGCGGATCGACGCGCTGCGCGTGCTGTCGCGCGATGCGGCCGGCCGCGAGCGCCAGCGCGTGACGCGCGCGCTGTCGGTCGGCGTCGGCGGCACGCCGGCGGTGCCGGACGCGTTCGCCGCGCTCGGCCGCGATCGCGTGATCCATTCGTCGTCCTACCTGACCGACATCGACCGGCTGGTCGCAGCGCCGGACGGCGAGCGCCGCCGCGTCGCGGTGATCGGCGCGGGGCAGAGCGCGGCCGAGGTGTTCATCGACCTCGCGCGCCGTTTCCCGCACGTCGACGCGAGCCTCGTGATGCGGGCAGGTGCATTGAAACCGGCCGACGACAGCCCGTTCGTCAACGAGATCTTCAGCCCCGAGTTCACCGACGTCGTCTACGCGCAGCCGCACGACGCGCGCCGCGCGCTGCTCGAGCGCTATCGCGACACCAACTACGCGGTGGTCGATCGGCCGCTGATCGAGCAGATCTACGAAATGCTGTACCTGCAGCGCATCGACGGCACGCCGCGCCATGCGCTGCTCGCGAACAGCGCGATCGAGGCCGCGGTGCGCACCGCCGACGGCCGCATCGAGCTGACGCTGCGCGACCGGATGAACGGCGCGACGCGCGTCGAACGCTTCGACGCGCTCGTGCTCGCGACCGGCTACCGGCGCGACACGCATTCGACGCTGCTCGAAGGGCTCGCGCCGCATCTGGGCGATGCGCTCACGCGCGGCGACGTCACGCGCGACTACCTGCTCGCCACGCCCGGGCACTTCGCGCCGCGCATCTACCTGCAAGGCTGCTGCGAAGACAGCCACGGCCTGTCCGACACGCTGCTGTCGGTCCTGGCGCGCCGCGCGGACGAGATCTGCGCGTCGCTCGAGGAAGGGGCCGCGCCCGCCGATGACGATGGCGCGGCCCGGGCACTGCATGAACAACGACATCAAGACGGGGCGAGCGCGGGCCGCATGGCTTTCGCTCTTTGACAAAGGCGCGGTCGGAGACCGCATCGGAAAAGTGGAGCAGAGAAAGATGGAGTGGGCAACAGGCACGCGTGTGCGTGCGATCGCAGCCGCGGCGAGCGTGGCGTTCGGGATGGCGGCAGGGCACGCATACGCGCAGACGGCGCCGGCCGCGAACGCAGGCGCCGCCGCGTCGGCCGGCAATGTGCAGAACGGCGCGACGTCCGGCACGCTGCCGGCGATCAACGTCAACGCGGGCTCGGAGGGCGACGGCACGGTCGGGCTCGTCGCGAAGCGCAGCAGGACCGGCACCAAGACCGATACGTCGATCAACGAAATCCCGCAGACGATCAACGTCGTCACCGCGCAGCAGATCGAGATGACCGGCGCGACCGACGTGAACGCGGCGCTGCGCTACGTGCCGGGCTTCTCGTCGTACGGCTCGGACAACCGCTCCGACTGGTACGCGGCACTGCGCGGCTTCACGCCGACCGCGTACGTGAACGGCCTGCAGGTGCCGAACACGCTGAACCTGTCGAGTTGGCGCGTCGATCCGTACATGATCGACAGCATCACCGTGCTGCGCGGGCCTACGTCGGTGCTGTACGGTGCCGGCGACCCGGGCGCGATCATCGACGTGCAGACCAAGACGGCCGACGGCGAGCGCGTGCGCGAAGCCGGCGTGCAGTTCGGCAACTACGCGCGCAAGCAGTTCATGATCGATGTCGGCGACAAGCTCGACGCGGATGGCAAGTACGCGTACCGGTTCGTCGGCGTCGCCCGCGACGGCAACGCGCTGACGGGCCCGAACAACGACCAGCGCGTCGCGCTCGCGCCGTCGTTCCGCTGGCGCCCGGACGCGGATACGTCGCTGACGCTGTCCGCCACGTATCTGCAGGACTGGGGCGACATCTCGTCGAACTTCCTGCCGGCGCAGGGCACGGTGCTGCCGAACCCGAACGGGCAGCTCGACAAGGACGTCTATGGCGGCGACCCCGATTTCAACTACTACCGCAAGAAGCAGTGGTCGCTCGGCTACCAGTTCGAGCGGAACCTGAACGCGATGTGGACGTTCCGGCAGAACGTGCGCTGGATGCACCTGTCGCTCGACAACGGCTCCGTGTTCGGCGCGGGCTTCGCCGACGGCAGCCTGACCGACATCAACCGCTGGGCCGGCGTGTTCCAGACGAACTACAGCCGCTTCGACATCGACAACAACCTCCAGGGCCGCTTCGGCACGGGGCCGCTCGAGCACACGCTGCTGCTCGGCTTCCAGTACAACCGTCAGACCGCTACCGACAGCGAATGGCTGGCCGCCGCACCGACGCTGAACATCTACAACCCGGTCTATACGCCGGTCACGCTGTCCGTGTTCTCGCCGCCGAACACCACGTACCGCACCAACACGTACACGACGATGAACACGTTCGGGCTGTACGTGCAGGACCAGGTCAAGTGGAACCGCTGGACGCTGACGCTCGGCGGCCGCGAGGACTGGGTGAACCAGCGGATGGACGACCGCGAGGGCGGCACGCAGTCGAAGGCCGACATCACGGCGTTCACCGGCCGTGTGGGCCTCACGTACCAGGGCGACTACGGGCTGTCGCCGTACATCAGCTACGCGAGCTCGTTCAACCCGCTGATCGGCGTGAACCTGTATGGCGGCGGACTGCCGCAGCCGACGCGCGGCAAGCAGATCGAGGCCGGCTTGCGCTGGCAGCCGCCCGGCAAGAACCTGATGCTGAGCGCGGCGATCTACCAGATCAACCAGACCAACGTGCTCACGTCGACGCCGCTCAATCTCGATTCGTCCGGCACGACGTCGGTCCAGACCGGCGAAGTGCGTTCGCGCGGGATCGAGCTGAACGCGACCGGCAAGCTCACGCGGAACCTGTCGCTGATCGCGTCCTACGTCTACCAGGACGTGAAGAACGTGAAGGCCAACGACGCATCGCTGAACAACTGGCCGGTCGACATTCCGCGGCCGCGTCAGATGGCGTCGCTGTGGGCGGACTGGACGTGGCACACGGGGCCGCTCACGGGCTTCGGCCTGGGCGGCGGCGTGCGCTACCAAAGTGCGTCGGCCGGTGCGGCGGACAACTCGCTCACGGTCGCGAGCTACACGCTGTTCGACGCGGGCGTGCATTACGACACACGCAACTGGCGCTTTGCCGTGAACGGGACGAACCTGTTCAACCGCCACTACATCAGCGGTTGCCAGTCGACGAGCGTCTGCATTTTCGGTACCGACCGCACGGTGATCGCCACCGCGAAATACAACTGGTGACGCCGCGCGCCGCGGCACGCCGGTCGGCCCTCGGGCCGGCGCGGGCGGGCCGCGGCGCCGTCGTCCGCTTTTCCATGACGCCTCCATGCCGAAGAAAAATCTCGTCTACATCCAGTCGCTGCGCAACGGCGCGGCCGATCGCGCCGGCCAGCCGGTCGCTTACCAGGGCGGCACGCGCTACATGAAGGCGCCGCTCGAATTCCTCGTCGAGCGCCTGAATGACTCGTC
Source organism: Burkholderia sp. AU33545 (assembly GCF_020419685.1). Lineage (NCBI taxonomy): Bacteria > Pseudomonadati > Pseudomonadota > Betaproteobacteria > Burkholderiales > Burkholderiaceae > Burkholderia > Burkholderia sp. AU33545. Next base: position 1,156,353 of record NZ_JAIZRQ010000001.1, read on the forward strand.
GCTCGGCGAACGCTATGCGCTCCAGGGTGTGATCGTCGACGACGACGAAGGCTCGCCGTCCGATCGCGCGAAGGTTGCCGACTACGGCTTCGCGCGCACGCCCGGCCGCCCGTGGATCCTGCCCGATGGGCTGACCGTGCAGGGCCGGCCGGTCGACGAACTGTTCTGCACGATTGCATCGACGTACCGCCGGTTGCCGCGCGACGCGCGTGAGCGCGTGACGGGCAAGCAGGCGTTCGAGCGCCGCCTGCTCGAACGCCTGCTCGAACTCGACGCCGACGTGGTCGTGCTCGACGGGCTGCTCGTGATCCTCGACGAGCTCGTGCGTCCCGGCGCGCGCTTTCATCGTCGCATCGCGAACATCCACCCCGGCATCACGGCCGACGATTCGCCGTACCAGAGGCGCGGTGCGTGGGCGACGCTCGACGCGCTGCACGGCGCGCGCGGCGAACGGGTCGACTGGGCGACCGGCGCGACCTCGCGCGTCGAACCCGTGACGATGACGGGCGCTTCGTTCCACTACGTCGACAACGGCATCGATTCCGGCGAGGTGATCTGCGACGTGCTCGACACGCCGATCGCGCCGGACGACACGATTCTCGAACTGCGCTGGAACAGCTTCCAGCGCAGCCTGTTTCCGGCGCTCGAGCGGGGGCTGCACATCCTCGCCGATCGCCACGACGCGGGAGCATTGTGATGGAAGACACGCTGGCGAAACCGGCCGACAAGGAAGCGGACGCCGTCGACGGCGAGGTCGCCGCGGCACTGGACAGCGCCGCGCACGGGCAGGAGCCGCCCGCCGCCGAGCGCACGCTCGAGACGTGGCGGCCCGACGATCCGCCGGCCGCGCTGCTCGCGGAGTTCGTCGCGCTGTTCAATACGGAAACGCGGCACGATGCGGCGACGGTGTCGGTGCCGCTTGGCGGCGCCGATCCGGCGGCTATCGCGTCGTACGTCGCGCGCGCGGTGCGCGACGGCGTGATCGATGACGCACGGATCGCGGGCGACCGGCTGCGCCTCGCCGCATCGCGTGCGACGTTCTGGCAGAATCCGCGGCCGTGGCTGAAGGCGCCCGCATCGGGCGGGATGCCGCTGCGCTACACGATCACGAACGGCCACCGGCATCCGGTGCGGCCGCCGTCGCCGGCCGGCGAGATCTATTCACGCTACATGCCGCAGGTCGGGATGACGTTCAGCCTGCGCACCGTCGACATCGCTACGCATGCGCAGTTGTTCAGCGACTGGATGAACCTCGATCGCGTCGCGCATTTCTGGGACCAGCGCGGCACGCTCGACGAACACGCCGCCTATCTCGCGGAGCGGCTCGCTGACCCGCACATGCATCCGATGATCGGCTATTTCGACGATACGCCGTTCGGCTATTTCGAGTTCTACTGGGCGAAGGAGGACCGGCTCGCGCCGTTCTACGACGCGCACGACTACGATCGCGGGCTGCACTTGCTGATCGGCGATTCACGCTTCCAGAGCGCGGGCAAGCTGCATGCGTGGTGGAGCGGGGTGCTGCACTACATGTTCGTCGACGAACCGCGCACGCAGCGGCTCGTGGGCGAGCCGCGCGTCGATCACGTTCGGCATATCGCGTACATGCACCGGCTCGGGTTCTACACGCTGAAGGAGTTCGACTTCCCGCACAAACGCGCGGCGCTCACCGTGATGGAGCGCGAAACATTCTTCGACACTTTCCGGTTGCCGTGACGGGATGGGCGCGCGAAGTGTCGATGCGGCGATTCGCACATGTCGACGTTTCGCGCGACTTGAAAGGGGGCACACATCGGCCGTTCGGGATATGGATCGGGCGGGCGGCATGAGGAAGAATGGATCGCTCCCTCAATGCAGACAAGTCGTGACGACATGGCAAGCACATCCGCAGCAACATCAAGCGCAATCCCGGGCTCGCATGCCTCGACGTTGACATATGCTGGCATATGTCTAGAATGGGCGCATCGTACTCCCATGGAGTGGCTCATGCGCACCGTATCCATTTTCAAGAACGCCAGGAACCAGGCAATCCGCATCCCGAAGGACATGGAATTCGAGGGTGTGACGGAACTCGAGATCCGTCGCGAGGGCGACACGCTGCTGCTGCGTCCGGTGCGGCCGACGTGGCTGTCGTTGGCGAGTGAACCGCTGGCCGATGCCGACTTCCTCGTCGAGCGCCCGGCTGTCATCGAATCCGGTCGTTTCGACCTGTCCGGCACGGATGGCGACGCACAAACGGAGTCGGGCCGGTGACAACGCTCTACATGCTCGATACGAACATCTGTTCGTTCATCATGCGCGAGCGGCCGCCCGCGGTGCTGTCCCGGCTGCAGTCGTGCGTCAACGCGCAGCACCGGATCGTCGTGTCGGCGATTACCTATGCCGAAATGCGATTCGGCGCGGTCGGCAGAAAGGCATCGCCGAAGCATGCGGAACTCGTGACGGCGTTTGTCGCGCGGCTGGACGGTGTGCTGTCGTGGGATACCGCGGCGGTCGATGCAACGGCTGCGATTCGTGCCGACCTTGCCACACGCGGGACACCGATCGGCACGAACGATGCATCGATCGCCGGTCATGCGATCGCGGCCGGTGCCGTGCTCGTCACGAACAATTGTCGCGAATTCAGCCGCGTCGCGGGGTTGTCGCTCGAAGACTGGGCGGCCTCGGCCTAGGGCCGTGAATGTGCGATGGCGTTGCGGTCGCGCGGCCGCACGTCACGTCCGGGGAACGGGCGAATCGGTGAGAAAGGCATCGCGGAATGCGTCGAGATACCGGTCGGCGTCATCGCTGAATTCGCCCGGCAGCAGCGCGAACGCGCGTGCCTGCAGATCCTGTCCGAGCGTCGCGTAGATCGCTGCGTCGGATAACAGCGCGCGGATCGCATCGTGCGTTTGCCGCGAAGCAATCCGCCTTGCATCGCGCGCCAGCAGCGCGGCCGCCGCCAGTTCAGGCTGGAAACCGTGCCGCTCGAGCAGGTCGGGCGCGACGTCCCAGATCCGCTCGCGATTACCCGCGTCGTGAAAATGCGTGAGCAGGAACAGCAGGTCGTACGCGTCGCTGTTCTGGCGTGCGCGCCGATCCTTCCACGCGAGCAACTTCAACAGCGCGAGGGCCGGCAGGCTCGCCACCGGCACCTCGATGCCGGCCGCGATCGACACGACCAGCGCCGTATCGACCGCCTCCTGAAAGCCCAGCACGTTCAGCACGAAATCGCCGCCCGGTGGCCACGCGATTTCGCCGGGTGGCGCCTCGAGCGGCCCGAACGGCACGAGATCGAGCTCCGTGCGAAAGCCTTGCGTCCCGCTGTCGAACAGCAGTTTCTGTTGATGCTTCGGCGCGCGTGCGAATTGCTCCGTCGCGACGAGCGCATCGACGAGCCGTTCGTGAAACGGCCAGCTCACCGCGCACACCGCGACGTCGACGTCCCGCGTCGCACGCACCGGCCGGATGCCGTGGACATGCCACATCAGGATGTCGCGCGCGGTCGCGCCGGCGACGACGAATGCCGCGTCGAGCTGCGCGCAAGCCGCACGGACCGCCTGCAGCAACGCGACCGCCGCCGGCTCGAGCGGCCGGCGCGCGTCGACGTCAAGCGGGCGGGTGGGCGAGGTATCGGTCATGGATGTGTTCGGCGGCGGCAAGATTGCGGCTGTCTCCGGACGAGACGAGATCCGCGTAGATCAGAAGCGGCGGCACGAGCGGCACGTCCTGCTCGCGCCAGTCGAGCGCCGGCGACGGCGGCCAGAATGCTTCGAGCAGCTCGACGTCGCCGCGCTCGTCCGGGCGCAGGCGCGCCTGGAGCAGCAGGCGGTTCGACACGGCGCCGTGCGTATAGACGGTGACCGCGGCCGGCTTCAGGTCGTGCGTCAGCAGGTCGGCCGCAGGTTCGCCGCCGAGCCGCGCGTCGAATGCCGCGAAATCGAAACCGCGCCACCAGTCGGGCGCGAGCGCGGCAAACCGCCGGCTCGGCAATTTCGCGCGCAGGCGGCTCGGGTACAGCGCGACCCATTCCTGCACGAAGCGCGGCCAGTCGGTAAACGCGCGTTCGCCGTTGCGCCGCTGCGCGATGAGGCCGCGTGTGATCAGATCGTCCATTGCGAGATTGACCGTGCCGAGCGCGACGCCCGACGCGGCGGCGATCGCCCGCAGCGGTTGCGTGACGAGGCTCGGCTGCGTCGCGAGCGCGAACATCACTGCGAGCCCCTTGGGTGTCGTCGCGCGCGATGCCTGCCGGCGTGGCGTGCGTGCAGGTTTCGGCCGGCCGGAGATCATCACCGTCGCCTCCGGCTGGATCAGGCACGCGTTGCCGGCGGTATCGATAAACGGGATGTCGTGCTCGATCAGGCGGGCGGCCAGTTCGGCCGATAAATACGGCGCGACCAGCATCAGCGGCCGCTCGGCGGACGCTGGAGGAGCGCGGCGGCGTAACGCGGCGAGCGCGCCGTGCAGCGATTCGACGCCGACGCTCACAACCACCGGCATCTCGAATGTTTGCCCGGCAATGCCGAAGCGGATCATCGCGTCGGCATGCGCGTGGTATGCGGCCGGCACGCGCACGGGCCGTGCGTTGAAGCGCCGGGTCGCGCGTTCGAACGCGGCACAGGCTTCGTCGAGCACATGCTGTTCCGTTATCGGCAGGGTGGCGTGCTGGGGCATCGGGCGGATCGCTTGTTCACTTTTTCACGAGTGTATGCAAAAAATGTACATCCGTCAAAAAATGAACAAAGACGCTCAACCAGTTGATATGACGGAATTATTCCGGAATGACGAACGGCGATCAACGCGCACTCCAACATGAAAAATCGAGACGGAACACGCAGTCTCGCTAATCCCGCTCGCGGGCGACAGTCGCCCGCATGACCGTTTTCTTCCGCCGTGCGATTCGTCGTGCGCCCCGACGATTGACAGGCAACCTCAGGTTGTCGCCGTGACGACTTTCTGTCTTTTCGGTTGCCGTTCAACCGACTATCCTTGCCTGCACATTCCCCACGGAACCCAGGAGACGACACCGTGACGCACAGCGTGATCCCCGCAGGCCTCGCCGACGAAATGATCGAGATCCGGCACCGCATTCATGCCCACCCCGAGCTGGGTTTCGAGGAATTCGCGACGAGCGACCTCGTCGCCGGGCAGTTGCAGGCGTGGGGCTATACGGTGCATCGCGGGCTCGGCGGCACGGGTGTCGTCGCGCAGCTGAAGGTCGGCAACGGTACGCAGCGCCTCGGCCTGCGCGCCGACATGGACGCGCTGCCGATCCACGAATCGACCGGCCTGCCGTACCAGAGCACGATCCCCGGCAAGATGCACGCGTGCGGCCACGACGGCCACACGGCGATGCTGCTCGCGGCCGCGAAGCACATGGCGCGCGAGCGCCGCTTTTCCGGCACGCTGAACCTGATTTTCCAGCCGGCCGAGGAAGGGCTCGGCGGCGCGAAGAAAATGCTCGACGACGGGCTGTTCGAGCAGTTCCCGTGCGACGCGATCTTCGCGATGCACAACATGCCGGGTTTCCCGACGGGCAAGTTCGGCTTCCTGCCGGGGCCGTTCATGGCGTCGTCGGATACCGTGATCGTCGACGTGCAGGGGCGCGGCGGCCACGGCGCGGTGCCGCACCGGGCGATCGACCCGGTCGTCGTGTGCGCGCAGATCGTCGTCGCGCTGCAGACGATCGTGTCGCGCAACGTGTCGCCGCTCGACATGGCGATCGTCACGGTGGGCGCGATCCACGCGGGCGAGGCGCCGAACGTGATTCCCGACCGCGCGCAGATGCGCCTGTCCGTGCGCGCGCTGAAGCCGGAGGTGCGCGACCTGCTCGAGACGCGCATCAAGGAAGTCGTTCATGCGCAGGCGGCCGTATTCGGCGCGACCGCGACGATCGACTACCAGCGCCGCTACCCGGTGCTCGTCAACGACGCGGAGATGACCGCGTTCGCACGCGGCGTCGCGCGCGAGTGGGTCGGCGAGGCGAACCTCATCGACGGGATGGCGCCGCTCACCGGCAGCGAGGATTTCGCGTTCCTGCTCGAGAAGCGGCCGGGCTGCTACCTGATCATCGGCAATGGCGACGGGGAGGGCGGCTGCATGGTGCACAACCCCGGTTACGACTTCAACGACGCGGCATTGCCGACCGGCGCATCTTACTGGGTCAAGCTGGCCGAGACGTTCCTGGTGTGACGCCGCGGCGCATCGATGCGGGCGCCGCCGCCCGTTGCATACCCGCGCGGCCGTGAAACCGGGCGCGCGGGATGCGCGCCAATTTGACGCTCCTTGACATCGACGACACGGTGCGCGTGCTACGCTGCGCGCGACGCCGGATCGGCTCGATGAATACAGGTGTGGACGACATGCGAAAACAGTTTCTGACCGTGCTGACGGCTTGCGCGGTCGGCGTTCTGGCGGCCGGGTGCGACGACCAGAAGGTGGCTGACGCGGTGAATGCGATCAAGCCCGATCCGATGGCGTTCGGCAATCTGCAGCCGGGCGTCTCGACGACCGAGGACGTGCTGCGTCAGGCTGGCAAGCCCGAGATGGTCAGGCAGGGCGAGGACGGCTCGCAGCGGTTCGAGTATCCGCGCGGCCCGTACGGCACGAGCACGTACATGCTCGATTTCGGGCCGGACGGCCGGCTCGTGTCGATCACTCAGGCACTGACGGCGGCGAACATCGCGAAGGTCGTGCCGGGGATGTCGAAGGACGACGTGCGGCAACTGCTCGGCAAGCCGACCGAGGTCGCGCAATACGCGTTGAGTCATGAAGAAGTGTGGAGCTGGCACTGGGCCGAGGGCGGCGTATCGGGCGACGCGATGTTCAATGCGCATTTCTCGCCCGACGGCACCGTGATCCGGACTTCGCGCTCGGAAGCGCCGGGCCGCGAAACGCACTGACATCGCGGCTGCGCGGCATCGGACGGTTTTTCGTCAGAATGCCGTGCCGCCGAACAGCGCGGCCGCCATTTCGGGATTCGACGGCCAGTACATGTGCATGTACGTCGCGACGATCGGGCCCGCGCGATAAACGGCTTCGCCGCTGCCGGGCGCGCCGTCGGGCCGCGCAGCGGTCGCCACCGGTGCCAGCGGCGTATCGAGCCGCGAATAATGAAACGTATGACCGTGCATCGGCCCGGTGCGCGTGTCCAGCTGCTGCATCCCGAGCGCCGCGAACCGGCGCTGCATCGTCGCATGGCCCGACAGCAGGCCGAGCATCGGCGTCGTCGAGCCGTCCGCATCGGTCAGCGATTCGCACAGATACACCATCCCGCCGCATTCCGCGACGATCGGCCGGCTGGCCGCCGCGTGCGCGCGAATCGTCCGCGCGGTCACGGCATTCGCCGCGAGCGTCGCCGCATGCAGTTCCGGATAGCCGCCCGGCAGGAACAGCGCATCGCAATCGGCGGGCACGGGTTCGTCGGCGAGCGGCGAAAAGAACCGAAGCTGCGCACCGAGCGCATCGAGCAGCGCCAGATTCGCCGGGTAGATGAACGAGAACGCCGCATCGCGCGCGATCGCGATCCGCTTGCCGGCGAGTGCACGCGGCAGCGGAGCGCGGACGTCCGGTGCCGCGAACGAAACCGCGGGCGGCAATTCGGCGAGCGCCGTCTGCGCGAGCACGTCGGCCACGCGCTCGAGCCGCGCATCGAGGTCGTCGATGTCGGCCGGCTGGTGCAGGCCGAGATGGCGCTCCGGCAGCGCGATGCCCGCATCGGCCGGCACGTGCCCGAGCCAGCGCAAGTCGTCGGGCAACGCCTGCCGCAGCAGTTCCGCATGCCGCGGCGACCCGACGCGGTTTGCCAGCACGCCGTGAAACGGCACCTCGGGGCGGAACCGCGCGAGCCCGAACGCGATCGCCGCGAACGTCTGCGCCATCGACTTCGCGGCAATCACCGCGACGACCGGCACGCCGAACGCGACCGCGAGATCGGCGCTGCTCGGCGTGCCGTCGAACAACCCCATCACGCCTTCGATCAGGATCAGGTCCGCGTCGCGTGCGGCATCCGCGAGCAGCGCACGGCAGCCGGCTTCCCCGACCATGCCGAGGTCGAGCGCATGCACGGGGGCGCCGCTCGCGCGTTCGAGCAACATCGGATCGAGAAAATCAGGCCCGGTCTTGAACACGCGCACGCGCCGGCCGAGCTGCCGGTGCAGCCGCGCGAGGCCGGCCGTCACCGACGTCTTGCCCTGGCCGGACGCGGGCGCGCTGACGAACAGCGCGGGGCAGGCCGGCATCGCTCAGAACTCCACGCCGGGCTGCGCCTTCACGCCTTGCTCCTTGTACGGATGCTTGACGAGCCGCATTTCGGTGACGAGGTCGGCCGCATCGATCAGTGCATCCGGCGCATGCCGGCCGGTGACGACGACGTGCACCGAATCCGGCCGCCCGACGAGCGTCGCGAGCACTTCGTCGAGCGGCAGATATTCGTACTTCAGCACGGTGTTCAGCTCGTCGAGGATCACCATCCGGTACTCACCGCTTTCGATCATCCGGCGTGCCTCGTCCCAGCCTTTGCGCGCGGTCGCGATGTCGGCGTCGCGGTTCTGCGTGTTCCACGTGTAGCCGTCGCCCATCGTCACGAAGTCGCATTGCGCGACCGCGCCGAGGAAGTCGCGCTCGGACGTGTGCAGCGCGCCCTTGATGAACTGCACGACGCCGAGCCGCATGCCGTGGCCGAGCACGCGCACGGCCATGCCGAACGCGGCCGTGCTCTTGCCCTTGCCGTTACCGGTGTTGACGATCAGCAGGCCCTTTTCCTGGGTGGCGGCGGCCTGCTTTTTTTCATGGCCGGCGCGGCGGCGTTCGGTCATCCGCTGATGGGATTCGGCATCGGTCTTCATCGGGAATCGTCCTGTCGAAAGCGAAACAAAGTGTTCAGAGCGGGCCGGCGAGCGCGACCGTCACGCCGCCCAGGATGGATTTGGGGCCGAGCAGCCGGCCCCGCGGCGCCGCGAGCCGAGCGCACGGCTCGGCCACGCCCGCGACGCCGAAACGCGCGAGCGCGGCAGCCGACGGACCGCTCAATGCCGGCTCGGGGCACTGCGCGAGCTGCGCCGCGTCGAACGCGACGAGCGGCCAGCCGCGGCGGGCGCACAGCGTGCGCAGCGGCCGGGCCCGCGCCTTGTCGGCAAGCGTCGCGACGATGGCCGGCTCGGCATCCGGGTAGTGCGCCAGCGCCGCGCGGATCGCGGCATCGAGTTGCGCGGCCGTCACGTCCGCGCGAAAACCGACGCCGAGCGCGACGCGCATCATGCACGGCCGCCGAGCGCCGCGCGCACTGCCGGATCGTCGGCGAGCGCCGCGACGCGGCCGATCACGACGATCGCGGGCGAACCGATACCGGTCGCGTCCACGCGTTCGACGACGGTGTCGAGCGTCGCGAGCACGTGCCGCTGCCCGTCACGCGTCGCGTTCTCGATCGCCGCGCACGGCATGTCGTCGGGCATGCCGCCGTCGCGCAGCGCGGCCACGATCGCGTCGAGCCGGCGTATGCCCATGTAGATCACGATCGTCATCCGCGTCGCGGCCAGCGCGCGCCAGTCGGGCTCGTCGGCACCCGCGCCGTGGCCCGTGACGAAGATCACGCCCTGTGCATCGCCGCGATGCGTGACCGGAATGCCGAGCGCGGCCGGGGCCGCGATACCGGCCGTGATGCCGTGTACGACCTCGACCGGGAAACCCGCCGCGCCGAGCGCGAGCAGCTCCTCGCCGCCGCGGCCGAACACGAACGGATCGCCGCCCTTGAGCCGCGCGACGCTGCGGCCTGCGCGCAGATGCGCGAGCATCGCGGCGACGATCGCTTCCTGCGGTGTCGACGCATGGCCGCCGCGCTTGCCGACGTGCTCGATGCGTGCGTCCGCGCGCGCATGGCGCAATACGTCGGGGTTCACGAGGTCGTCGACGAGCAGCACATCGGCCGCGGCGATCGCTCGCACGGCCTTCAGCGTCAGCAGATCGGCGTCGCCGGGGCCGGCGCCGACGAGCCAGGCGCGGCTCATCGGACGCGGCACGGCGCACACCGTGTCGTGGCAGTGGAAAGGGGACGGCGAGCGGCGCATCGGCGGCCGGCGGACAGGCAAGGCATGATGGATCGGGCGAAGCCCACGCGAACGCGGGCGGGAAGCGCACCCCATCCGTCCCCCGCGGATCGGGCGTTCGGCGAGCAGCGGGCTCGCCCCTTGCGTCGGCCGGTATCCGGGCTGGCCGCTTGCCAGACCGCAGCCTTCCCGCCCGTTGAAGGGCAGTGGCATCGCGGGCGGCCTGGGCGCGTGCGGGGGGAACCGCGGCGCGCGGGCGGCGTACCGTTGCGGGGACAGCACAGGCCGGGCGGGCTTCCGCCTCCTGTTTCCCGTTTAACTGCGTGCGCGGAAATGCGCATGCGAGCACCGAACGCGGCGCATACGATAGCACAGCGGTCGGCCCGCGCGAACCCGCCCCGCGGGCGCCGCGAGCGCCCCGGCACGATGCCGCGGCCGTGCCGAACGCGCCGCGGCGGCCCGTTCCGCCTTGACGCTCCCCGCACCGCCGCCTACACTCGCACGCGTTTTGGTGCTCGCGCGCGCTCCTCCGGCGCGCGCAGTTAAACGGGAAACAGGGAGCCTGCCTGCACCGCAGTCGAGCCAACCTGTGCTGCCCCCGCAACGGTAAGCGAACGCATCGCGCCCAGCGCGATGCAGCGCCGCTTCGCCGCATGCCTGCCGCATGCGGACGACAGCCACTGGATGCCGCGCATCCGGGAAGGCGAAGCGGCGTGTTCGTCAGCCCGGATACCGGCCAGAACGTGGGGTTCAGCGCCGCGGGGAGGCGGCGCATCGTCCACGGCCGCAGCACGCCCGACGCCCGAACGTTGCCCGCTTCCTCCACCGAACCGTCAGCCGCAGCATGCGCGCGGGCCGGGGCGAGGAACGGCCAGCGGCGCAGGCGGGGCCGACGACGGCCGTGTTGGCATTCACCATGTCGACCGTTCTCAAAGGAGCATCATGCTCGACTCGTTCTTCCGCCTGTTCAACGACAGTCCATCCGGGCTGCGCGGCAAAATCGTCGCGATCTATTCATTGCTCGTCGCATTCAACGTCGGCGCGTGGATCTGGGCCTTCGTCGCGTTTCGCGACCAGCCCGTGCTGCTGGGTACCGCGCTGCTCGCCTACGTGTTCGGCCTGCGCCACGCGGTCGACGCCGACCACATCGCCGCGATCGACAACGTCACGCGCAAGCTGATGCAGGAGGGCCGCAGCCCGCTCGGCGCGGGCCTGTTCTTCTCGCTCGGCCATTCGACGGTGGTGATCGTGATGTCGGTTGTGGTCGCGCTGACCGCGGCGTCGCTCGCGCGCTTCGAGAGCATGAAGACCTGGGGCGGCGTGATCAGCACGAGCGTGTCGGCGTTCTTCCTGCTGGTGCTCGCGGCCGCCAACCTGCTGATCCTGATCTCCGTCTACCGGACGTTTCGCGCGGCCCGCCGCGGCGAGACGATCGTCGACGCCGACCTCGACATGCTGATGAACCAGCGCGGCGTGCTGGCCCGTCTGTTCCGGCCGTTGTTCCGCCTCGTGTCGCGCAGCTGGCACCTGTATCCGGTCGGCTTCCTGTTCGGCTTCGGCTTCGATACCGCGACCGAAATCGCGCTGTTCGGCATTTCGGCCACGCAGGTGCAGGGCGGTCTGTCGTTCTGGTCGGTGATGGTGCTGCCGGTGCTGTTCACCGCGGGCATGACGCTCGTCGACACGACGGACGGCATCCTGATGATGGGCGCATACCGCTGGGCGTACGTGCGGCCGATCCGCAAGATTTACTACAACATGACGATCACGTTCGTGTCGGTGCTGGTCGCCGCGCTGATCGGCGGCATCGAGGTGCTCGCGCTGCTCGCGGATAAACTGTCGCTGCAAGGACCCGTGTGGGGTTTCTCCACGATGGTCGCATCGCATTTCGGGATGCTCGGCTACGTCGTGATCGGCCTGTTCCTCGCGTGCTGGATCGTGTCGGCCGCGATCTATCGCCTCAAACGCTACGACGAGATCGACGTGACGCTCTCGGCCTGACACCCTTTTCGACACAGGACCCACCATGACCTTACGCAAGCTTCCCGTCACGATCGTCACGGGCTTTCTCGGCAGCGGCAAGACCACGCTGATGCGCCATATCCTGCAGCACGCCCAAGGCCGCCGCATCGCGGTGATCGTCAACGAATTCGGCGAGCTCGGCATCGACGGCGAAATCCTCAAGGGCTGCGGCATCGGCTGCGAGGACGCAGACGGCGTGCAGGGCGAAGCGTCGGGCCAGCTGTACGAACTCGCGAACGGCTGCCTGTGCTGTACCGTGCAGGAGGAGTTCTATCCGGTGATGGAAGCGCTCGTCGAGCGTCGTGCCGACATCGATCACGTGTTGATCGAGACGTCGGGCCTCGCGCTGCCGAAGCCGCTCGTGCAGGCCTTCAACTGGCCGACGATCCGCAACAGCTTCACGGTCGACGCGGTCGTGACCGTCGTCGACGGTCCGGCCGCCGCGAGCGGCCAGTTCGCCGAGAACCCGCAGGCCGTCGACGCGCAGCGCCGCGCCGATCCGAACCTCGACCACGAATCGCCGCTGCACGAACTGTTCGCCGACCAGCTGTCGTCCGCCGATCTCGTGATCGTGAACAAGGCCGACCTCGTCGCCGACGCGCAGTTTGCCGAGGTCGAAGCCGCGATCCGCGAGGAAATTCCGCCGCAGGTGAAGATCGTGCGCGCAACGCGTGGCGAACTGGACGTCGCGATGCTGCTCGGGCTCGAATCGGCGTCGGAGGAAACGATTCACCTGCGGCACGACCATCACGGCTCGGCCGACGACGGCGATCACGACCACCATCACGACGATTTCGATTCGGTGGTGGTGTCGGGCGATGCGGGCACGCGCGAAGCGACGATCGCCGCGCTGCAGCGTGTCGTCGAGACGCACACGATCTACCGCGCGAAAGGGTTCGCCGCGCTGCCCGATGCGCCGATGCGGCTCGTGATCCAGGGTGTCGGCCGGCGCTTCGACAGCTACTTCGACCGTCGCTGGCAGGACGGCGAAACGCGTGCGAGCCGCTTCGTGCTGATCGGCGAGGATCTCGACGCGGCCGCGCTGCAGCGCGCGTTCGACGCCGCGTGCGCGGCCGACCTGCAACAGGCGTAACGCGCGATGCATCTGCTGCGCACCACGCCGGGCGGCTTCGTCGACGATACGCAGGGCGTCGTCCGGATCGACCAGCAGCCGGCCGACATCGTGATCCTGAGCTCGGCCGACACGACGCTGTCGCTGCTGGCCAGCGTCGTGCCGAAACTGCCTGCCGGCTTTCCGAGCGTGCGGCTTGCGAACGTCACGTTCCTGCGGCAGCCGGCGTCGATCGATTTCTATGTCGACGACGTGCTGCGTCACGCGAAGACGGTCGTGATCGATCATCTGGGCGGCGAAGCATACTGGCCGTACGGGATCGAGCAGGCCGTGTCGCTCGCGTCGAAACGGAAGCAGCAGCTGGCGATGTTCTCGGGCGACCTGCAGGAAGACCCGAACCTCGTCGCGAAGAGCACGGTCGCCCCCGACCTGTGCCGGCGGTGGTGGCGCTATCTGCGCGAAGGCGGAAGGCACAACGCCGAGGCCTTGCTGCGCAGCATCGCGTTCCATACGCTCGGATTCGGCGACGAGCCCGAGCTGCCGCGCCCGCTGCCGGCCGCCGCGCTGTACCACCCGGCGCGCGACCCGGCGAGCGTCGACGACTGGCGGGCGCACTGGACGCCCGGCGCACCCGTCGTCGCGATCCTGTTCTATCGCGCGCACTGGCAGGCCGCGAACACCGCGGTGTTCGACGCGCTGGCCGACGCGCTCGTGCGTGAGGGGCTCAATCCGTTGCCGATCGCGGTCACGTCATTGAAGGATGCGGTGAGTCGCGAGGTCATCACGCAGTTGTGCGACACGCACGATGTCGCGCTCGTGCTGAACACCACCGCTTTCGCGGCCGGCGCGATCGACAGCCCCGAGCCCGACGTGCTCGCCGGCGATGCACCGGTGCTGCAGGTGATCCTGTCCGGCGGCAACCGCGACGCGTGGGTGGCCGACAACCAGGGGCTGCATGCGCGCGACATCGCGATGCACATCGCGTTGCCCGAGGTCGACGGGCGCATCGTCACGCGCGCGGTGAGCTTCAAGGGGCTGGCATATCGTTGTCCGCACACCGAAGTCGACGTCGTGCGCTACCAGCCGGACGCCGAACGCATCGCGTTCGTCGCGGCGCTCGCGCGCGGCTGGTGCCGGCTGCGCACGCTCGACAATGCCGACAAGCGCATCGCGCTGATCCTCGCGAACTATCCGCAAAGCGAAGGGCGGATCGGCAACGGCGTCGGGCTCGACACGCCGGCGTCCGCACTGCATGTGCTGGCGGCGCTGCGCGATGCGGGCTATGCCGTGGCCGACCTGCCGGCCGATGGCGACGCGCTGATCGCGCGACTCACCGAAGGCGTCACCAACGACCCGGCCGTGCATGCGTTGCGCCCCGCATTCCAGAGCTTCGCGCTGGCCGATTACGTCGCGCGTTTCTCGCGTCTGCCGGCCGCCGTGCGCGACGCGCTGAACGCACGCTGGGGCCCGCCCGAAGCGGACCCGACGCTGCGGCAGGGGCGCTTCACGATTGCCGGCTGGCGCGCGGGCAACGTGTTCGTCGGCATCCAGCCGTCGCGCTCGCGCGGCGAGAACGACTATGCGAGGTACCACGATGCGGACCTGGTGCCGCCGCACGCGTATCTCGCGTTCTACTTCTGGCTGCGCGATGCGTTCGGCATCGACGCGGTCATCCACCTCGGCAAGCACGGCAACCTCGAATGGCTGCCGGGCAAGAGCGTCGCGCTGTCCGACGCGTGCTGGCCCGACCTGACGCTCGGGCCGCTGCCGCATCTGTATCCGTTCATCGTCAACGATCCGGGCGAGGGCAGCCAGGCGAAGCGCCGCGCGCAGGCCGTGATCATCGATCACCTGATGCCGCCGCTCACGCGCGCGGAAAACTACGGCCCGCTGCAGGATCTCGAACGGCAGGTCGACGAATACTACGAAGCGCTGATGGTCGACGCGCGCCGCGCGAAGCTGCTGCGCAAGACGATCCTCGCGACGATCGCCGAACACCGGCTGCACGACGAACTGAGCGTGTCGCCGCCGCGCGATGCGGGCGACGAGGATGCGCTGCTGACGCGCGTCGACGCGTGGCTGTGCGAATTGAAGGAAGCACAGATTCGCGACGGGCTGCACGTGTTCGGGGTGTCGCCCACCGACCGTCAGCGACGGGACACACTGCTCGCGCTCGCGCGTTTTCCGGTCGGCGACGGCAAGGGCGAACGCGCGGGGCTGATCGGCGCGCTCGCGCGCGATCTCGCGCTCGGCGACGATTTCGATCCGCTCGCGGCCGACTGGGCCGCACCGTGGACGAGCCCGCGGCCGGCCGTTCTGCAAGCGCTCGACGCGTCGCCGTGGCGCCATGCCGGCGACACGCGCGAGCGGCTCGAACGGCTCGCGCAGCATTGGCTCGACGGGCTGTGCGCGACTGTTTCCGGCGCGACCGGCGCCGATACCGACCCAGCGCCGCCCGGCGACTGGCCGCACACGCGCGCCGTGCTCGAACGCGTGCGCTCGACGCTGCTGCCCGCACTCGACGCATGCGGCGGCGAGGAACTGCGCCAGCTGCTGCGCGGGCTCGACGGCTGCTTCGTGCCGCCGGGGCCGAGCGGCTCGCCGTCGCGCGGCCGGCCCGACGTGCTGCCGACGGGCCGCAACTTCTATTCGGTCGATACGCGCGCGGTGCCGACGCAGGCCGCCTGGTCGCTCGGACTGAAATCCGCGCAGCAGCTGATCGAACGCCATCTGCAGGATCACGGCGACTATCCGCGCGCGATCGGGCTGTCGGTCTGGGGGACGGCCACGATGCGCACCGGCGGCGACGACATCGCGCAGGCGTTCGCGCTCCTCGGCGTGCGGCCGAAATGGGCGCACGGCAGCCATCGCGTGACCGACTTCGAGATCCTGCCGATCGAGATCTTCGACCGGCCGCGCATCGACGTGACGCTGCGCGTGTCGGGCTTCTTCCGCGACGCCTTCCCGAACCTGATGCACCTGTTCGACGCGGCCGTGCAGGCCGTTGCCGCGCTCGACGAGCCCGAGGCACTGAACCCGATCCGCGCGCGCGTCGAACGCGAACGCGCGAAATGGATCGAGCAGGGCGTGGCGCCGGACGAAGCGCGGCGTCGTGCCGGCTGGCGCGTGTTCGGCGCGCGGCCGGGCAGCTACGGCGCGGGCCTCCAGGACCTGATCGACCAGCGCCGCTGGCAGACCGACGCCGATCTCGCCGATGCGTACCGCCAGTGGGGCTGCCATGCATACGCGCAGAACAGCGCCGGCGACGCCGCGCCCGACGTGTTCGGCGAACGGCTCGCGACGATCGACGTCGTCGTGCAGAACCAGGACAGCCGCGAACACGACATCCTCGATTCGAACGACTACTACCAGTTCCAGGGCGGGATGACGGCAGCCGTGCGGCACCTGTCGGGGCAGCAGCCGAGCATCTACCACGGCGACCATGCGAACCCGGTCGCGCCGAAGATGCGCACGTTGCGCGAGGAAATCGCGCGCGTGATCCGTTCGCGCGTCGTCAATCCGAAATGGCTCGACGGCGTGAAACGCCATGGCTACAAGGGCGCGGCCGAAATGGCCGCGACCGTCGACTACCTGTACGGCTATGACGCGACCGCGCGCGTGCTGTCGGACCACCAGTACGCGCTCGTCGCCGACGCGTACCTGTTCGACGGCGACACGCGCGCGTTCCTCGAACGACACAACCCGAAGGCGCTGCACGGCATCTGCGAACGCTTCGTCGAAGCGATGCAGCGGGGGCTGTGGCAGCAGCCGGGCGACTATCGCGAGCGGATCGAAGCGGTCTGGCTCGACAGCGAACAATTTCAGGAAGGAGGACGGCGATGACCGATCCGACGACGCATCGCGCCCGCGCGGTATTCCCGTTCGCGGCGCTGGTCGCGCAGCAACCGCTGCAGCAGGCGCTGCTGCTGGCGGCGATCGACCCGTCGCTCGGCGGCGTGCTCGTCAGCGGGCCGCGCGGCACCGCGAAATCGACCGCCGCACGCGCGCTCGCCGAACTGCTGCCTGAAGGGGCATTCGTCACGCTGCCGCTGTCGGCGAGCGACGAACAGGTCACGGGCACGCTCGATCTCGCACATGCGCTCGCTGAAAACGGCGTGCGCTTCCGGCCGGGCCTGCTCGCGCGCGCGCATCGTGGCGTGCTGTACGTCGACGAGGTGAACCTGCTCGCCGACGGGCTCGTCGATACGCTGCTCGACGTCGCCGCGAGCGGCGTGAACGTGGTCGAGCGCGATGGCGTGTCGCATGCGCACGACGCGCGCTTCGTGCTGGTCGGCACGATGAATCCCGAAGAAGGCGAACTGCGCCCGCAACTGCTCGACCGCTTCGGGCTGATGGTTGAGCTCGAGAACTGCTTCGATGCCGCGCAGCGCGAGCGGATCGTGAAGGCGCGCCTCGCGTTCGATCTCGACCCGGACGCGTTTCGTGCACGTCACGCGGCCGCGCAGCGCGCACTCGGCGACCGGATCCACGCGGCGCGGGCACGGTTGTCGGCGCTGGATTTCGACGATGCGGTTCATGCGCGCGTCAGCGCGCTGTGCATCGACGCGGCCGTCGACGGCCTGCGCGCCGACCTCGTGATGCTGCGCGCCGCGCGCGCGCTCGCGGCGCTGGAGCAGGCCGACGCGGTGACGGTGTCGCACGTCGAACGTGTGGCCGACGCGGTGCTGCGGCATCGGCGTCATGCGGGTACGCCACCGTCGTCGGGCGCGACGCAGTCGAATGCAGAGGCCGGCGGCAACCGCGACGACGATATGCCGCCGGATATGCGCCGGCAGCCCGACCCTCCACCGGGCGCGGCCCGAAACGACGCGACTGCGGCGCAAGGCGACTGGGGCTACCTGCCGCCCGAGCCGGTCGGACTGCGTGACGTGAAGAGCGTGGTGCCGCTGCCGTTAAAAAAACGCTGAGCCATCGAGCCGACGCCGCCGCGAACGCCGTTCGCGGTCCTCGATGGCAACCAGGCGCTGCCGCGCGCGTGCCGGGCACGGTGCGTGCCGGCACGGCCGTTGCATGGCCGGCGACGCTCGCCGCGAAGCGCGGTGACCCGCTGCACGCCGACCATTTGCGTTTCCGCAAGCGGGCCGGCACACCGCGCGCACTCCATTGTTTCGTGCTCGACTGTTCTGCGTCGATGCTGTCGCACGATCGGCTCGCGCTCGCGAAAGGCCTGATCGTCGCGTACTTCGATCAGGCCGCGCGCGACCGCGTGGAAACCGCGCTGATCTGCTTCGGCGGCAACGGCGCCGCGAAGCGCTTCGGCCCGGCCGTGCCGCGCTGGTGGAATGCGCGCTGGCTCGAACCGGTGGACGGCGGCGGCGGCACGCCGCTTGCCGACGGTATCGCGGCCGCCGCGCAATTGCTCGCGGGCGTCGCACGGCGTACGCCGGACCGGCAGCGCTGGCTATGGGTACTGTCCGACGGCCGCACGCGCGAAACGCCGTCGAGACCGGCGGCCGCCGATCACGTCGTGTTCGTCGACTTCGACGACGCGGCCGTGCGAATCGGGCAGGGCAGGCGGCTCGCCGATGCATGGGACGCGCAATGGATGACGGCCGCATCACTGTGCCCCGGGCCGGCCGGCTGATCGCGTGGTCAGCCGTGCGTGGCGATCGCCGGCGCTGCGCTATGATCGCCTTTTCTCCCCACCGGAATGCCTGCCATGCAAGTACTCGTCGATGCCGACGCGTGTCCCGCCGTCATCAAGGACATGCTGTTTCGCGCCGCGCGTCGTGCCGAGATCTGCGTGACGCTGGTCGCGAACCAGTTCCTGCGCACGCCGCCGTCTCCGTTCATCAAGGCGGTGCAGGTGCCAGCCGGCTTCGACGTGGCCGATGCGCGGATCGTCGAACTCGCGCAAGCCGGCGATCTCGTCATCACCGCCGACATCCCGCTGGCAGCGGCCGTTCTCGACAAGGGCGCGCATGCGCTCGACCCGCGCGGCAACTGGTTCAGCCGCGAGAACATCGAGGAACGGCTGTCGACTCGCGCGATGATGGAACAGCTGCGCAGTGCAGGCATCGATACAGGCGGCCCGGCCCCGTTCAGCGTACGCGACGGCAAGACGTTCGCGTCGCAATTCGATCGGTTCCTGGCACGCCACGGCAAGCCGTGACATACCGGGTGTCGATCGTGCGATACGTCACCGGTTTCGCGTCGAAACGTCGGCTACGGCAGAATACGGATTTGCCCCGACATTGATGTCGTGGCGCGAACGCCTCATCGGAGAGCATGGATGTCACCGACCCAACTTCTCGTTCCGACCTTCACCCAGATGCTGCGCGCGCAATCCGCGTGGCTCGACAAGGCCGCCGCGCACCGGCAGGCCGAGGGCAGCGCGCCCGATGCATTGCTGACGCTCAAGCTCGCGCCCGACATGTATCCGCTCGCCGCCCAGGTGAGGTTTTCGTGCTTCCAGGCAATGGAACCGGTCTATCGTCTGCGCGGCGAACCGCTGCCGGACGCGCTGCTGGCGTTGCGGGAAGCCGGCTGGCATGCCGACGCGCAGCCCGGCACGCTGGGCGACGCGCAAGGGATCGTCGCCGGCACGATCGCATTCCTCGGCGAACTCGCGCCCGACGCACTCGATGGCGGAGCCGCGCGGCCGATCGCGCTCGAACTGCCGAACGGCATCGCGTTCGACATGACGGGCGAACAGTACGCGCGCGACTGGGCGCTGCCGCAGTTCTACTTTCACGCGATCGCCGCGTACGCGATCCTGCGCCATCACGGCGTCGAGCTCGGCAAGGCCGACTACGTGCCGCACATGCTGGCCTACGTGCGGCCCGGCACGATTCCGCAGGGTTGAACGGTCGAGCGGACGATCCGGCCGCCGTGCACCGGCATGACACGGGCCCTGTTCATCTGTAGCCGCAACCGGCTGCGCAGCCCCACGGCCGAGGCGGTGTTCGCCGCGTGGCCGGGCGTCGAAACCGACTCCGCGGGCCTCGCGCCCGACGCGCAGACGCGCTTGTCCGCCGAGCAACTCGAATGGGCCGAGATCGTGTTCGTGATGGAGCGTGCACACAAGGCGAAGCTGTCCGCGCGATTCGGCATCCGGCTGAAGCACAAGAAGATCGTCTGCCTCGACATTCCCGACCGCTACGCGTACATGCAGCCCGAACTGGTCGCGCTGCTCGAGCGCAAGGCCGGTCCGTTGCTGCGCACCTGAGCCGCGCGGGCCGATTCAGCGCTCGCGGAGCCGCCCGTCCGCAAGCGCGGGAAAGCGGTCGAGGTGCAGCAGTTCGATGATCTTGCGGGTCGGCACGCTGGCGCGCAGCGTCTCGAGCTGTTCGACGTCGAACCACTTGCAGCGCGCGATCTCGTTGCTCGCGCGCGGCGTCAGGTGTTTCGGCACGTCGGCCACGAACACATGATGGAGCTTCGTGAGGCCGCCGAACTGCACCGCATAGTCGAGCGCGAGCCCCTCCAGCCGCGTTTCCTCCGCCAGTTCCCGATGCGCGGCCTCCAGCGGCGTCTCGCCGCGCCGGATCGTGCCGCCCGGCAGCGACCAGCGCGCCGCGGTGCGGGCGACCAGCAGCACGCTGCTGCGCTGGCGGCACACGATCGTGGCGCGTTCCTTGATGCTGGCGACGGTATCCGGCCCGATATTCATGTTCGGCAAAACAGGTGCTGAATCGTGGAGGAAATGTAGGTCGACCGGCGTTGCCGGCCTGTCGCCCGATCGTCGGGCACGACGGCATGCAAGCCGCCGCGCCGATCATACCGGGCGTTCGTGACAGTTCCGTGCGTTGTCGCGCGCAACGCGCATCGCATCACGCGTGCGTGTAGAGCCCCGTGCGTGCCGGTTTCCCGGACCGCCCACGACGCCGCTTGTGGATCGCACGCCGGTGCTGATGCGGTGGCGGCGTCACGTGCGGGCGCGTGGGCGCGGGCCGTGCCGTCGGCGCGGCGGCTCGCGGCTGTGATTGTCCCTCGCCAAAATGGAAGGTCTGGGTTTGCGCGCGGGCGACGCCCAGCGTCGACGCCAGCATGATGGCCGCGAGCAGCATGTGTTTCATGAAAGGTCCGCCTTTATTCAGTGAGCACCTTGCGCCAGCTTAACGAACCGCGGCCCGGCGCCGCAACCGGCCTGCGTTCGGTGTCGTCCGCACTTGCGGGCGGCCGCGTTCTTCACACGGCTGCCAGGCATATCCGGCTTGACAATAAAATTCCCGAGTGTGAATATAAATTCACACACAGGAATTATCGTTCGAGTCCGGGAACCCGTGCCGCCGCTGTCGGCACGGCGGAACAGACGGTCCGATCAACCGGGAGCAGGAGCGAGACGCATGGCGGAGCTGGAGCAGCAGGGCGCGTTGGCGGGGTTGCGCATCATCGATCTGTCGCGGGTGCTGGGCGGCCCGTACGCGACGCAGATTCTCGCCGACCACGGCGCGGAGGTGATCAAGGTCGAACCGCCGTCGGGCGACGAGACGCGCACCTGGGGGCCGCCGTTCGACGGCGACACCGCGTCGTATTTCCTCGGCGTGAACCGCAACAAGCTCGGCATCGCGCTCGACCTGACGAAGCCGGAGGATCGCGAGCGGCTGCTCGGCCTGCTCGAGCACGCCGACGCGCTGGTCGAAAACTTCAAGATCGGCACGATGGAGCGCTGGGGCCTCGGCTTCGATACGCTGCACGCACGCTTTCCGCGTCTCGTCCATTGCCGCGTGTCGGGCTTCGGTGCGGACGGCCCGCTCGGCGGGCTGCCCGGCTACGACGCGGCCGTGCAGGCACTGGCCGGGCTGATGAGCGTGAACGGCGAGGCGGGCGGGGCGCCGCTGCGCGTCGGCGTGCCGATCGTCGATCTCGTCACCGGGCTGAACGCGGCGCTCGGCGTGCTGATGGCGCTGCGCGAACGCGATGCGAGCGGGCGCGGCCAATTCGTCGAATCGACGCTGTTCGACTGCGCGCTGTCGATCCTGCATCCGCATACGCCGAACTTCTTCCATTCGGGGCGGGCCCCGGTGCGCACCGGTAACGCGCATCCGAACATCACGCCTTACGACAGCTTGCCGACCGCGAGCGTCGACATCTTTCTCGCGGTCGGCAACAACGGGCAGTTCGCCGCGCTGTGCGACGTCCTCGGCACGCGCGAGTGGCCCGACGATCCGCGCTTCGTCGACAACCGCGCGCGCAGCGCGAACCGCGCCGCATTGCGCGCGCTGCTCGAAACGGCACTGGCCGAACACGACGGCGCGGCACTGGCCGAGCAGCTGATGCGCCGCGGCGTGCCGTGCGCGCCCGTGCTCGGGCTCGACGCGGCGCTCGACCATCCGCACGTCGCGCATCGCCAGATGAAGGTCGAACTGGGTCGGCATCGCGGCATCGCGTCGCCGATCAAGCTCGGCCGCACGCCGGCCACGTACCGGCGGCCGCCGCCCGCGCTGAACGAACACGCGGCGCAGGTGTTTGCCGACGACGCACGCGACGACAACGGCCCGCGTCGCAACTGACCCGCATCGCGGCCGGCGGCGTGCGGCACCGCACGCCCGCGCCCCCTTCGCACATCACACCGCGTCGCACCGGACACGCGCCGCTGCAAGAGGAGACACATCATGCTCGCATGGATCGGCGCGACCGCGATCGTCGCGCTGTTCGGCCTGATCATCACGAAGAGGCTGTCGCCGCTCGTCGCGCTGATCGTCGTGCCGGTGGCCGCGTCGCTCGCGGCCGGCTTCGGACTCTCGACCGGCAAGTTCATCGTGCACGGCGTGCAGAATATCGGCCCCATCGCCGGGATGTTCGTTTTTGCGATTCTTTTTTTCGGTATCCTCACCGACGCGGGGATGCTCGACCCGATCATCGCGGGCATACTGCGCGTGATCGGCTGCCATCCGCCGCGCATCGTGACGGGCTCGGCGCTGCTCGCGCTGCTGATCCATCTGGACGGCTCGGGCGCCGTCACGTTTCTCGTCACGCTACCCGCGATGATGCCGCTCTACACACGGCTCGGCATGGACCGGCGGATCCTCGCGTGCGTCGCGTCGATGGCGGCCGGTGTCAACTTCCTGCCGTGGGTCGGGCCGATGCTGCGCGCGTCGGCGGCCTTGCACATTCCCGGTTCGGCGATCTTCATGCCGATGATCCCGGTGCAGATCGTCGGGCTCGCGTTCGTGTTCGGCACCGCCTACGTCCTCGGCGTGCGCGAGACGAAGCGGCTCGGGCTCGATCGCGCCGGCGCGGCATCGCTCGCGATCGCGCCGCGCGAGCTGACCGACGCCGAACGCGCGCTGCGCCGGCCCGGCCGTTTGCGGATCAATCTGGCGCTGACGCTCGTCGTGCTCGGCACGCTGGTGTCGGGCATCGTCGACCCGATGGTGATGTTCATGCTCGGCACGGTGGCCGCGCTCGTCATCAACTATCCGGACGTGCAGGCGCAGCGCGAGCGGATCGACGCGCATGCGAAGGCCGCGCTGATGATGGCGAGCGTGCTGCTGGCGGCCGGCGCGTTCACCGGGATCATGTCCGGCACCGGGATGCTCAAGGCAATGGCCGAGGTCGTCGTCGCGCACGTTCCGGTCGAGCATGCGCGCCACATGCCGTTCGTGCTCGGCCTGCTGTCGATGCCGCTCAGCCTGCTGTTCGATCCCGACTCGTTCTACTTCGGCGTGCTGCCGGTGCTCGCGGAAAGCGCGAAGCTGCTCGGCGTGCCGCCGATCCAGATGGCGCAGGCCGCGCTGCTCGGCCAGATGACGACCGGTTTTCCGGTCAGTCCGCTCACGCCAGCGACGTTCCTGATCGTCGGCCTGACCGGCGTCGAGCTGGCCGAGCACCAGAAATTCACGATTCCGTTCCTGTTCGCCGCCACCGTGCTGATGGTCTTCGCCGCGGTCGCGACGGGCGTGTTTCCGTTGTGAGCGTACGCGTATCCGTCGCGCCGGCCTCCACCAAGAAGACCGCTCCGAAACCCGGCGTTGTCTCGCGCGCGGCGCGCCGCTCACGTTTTCCTGGAGGGCAATCCATGCAGTTCGACCTGACCGACGACCAGCGCGCGATCGAAAGCGCGATCGAGAAAATCTGCGAGCGCTTCGGCGACGACTACTGGCTCGAACGCGATCGCGCGGGCGGGTTTCCGTCCGACTTTCACGCGGCGCTCGCCGAGGCCGGCTGGCTCGGCATCGCGATGGACCCGGCCCACGGCGGTGCCGGGCTCGGGATGACCGAGGCTGCGCTCATGATGCGCACGATCAGCGCGTCGGGTGCCGGCCTGTCGGGCGCATCGGCTGTCCACATGAACATCTTCGGGCTGAACCCGGTGCAGGTGTTCGGCAACGACGCGCAGAAGGCACGCTTCCTGCCGCCGCTGATCGCCGGACGCGACAAGGCCTGCTTCGCGGTGACCGAGCCCGACGCCGGACTCGACACGACGCATCTGGCCACGCAGGCGCGTCGCGACGGCGACCACTACGTGCTGAGCGGCCGCAAGATCTGGATCTCGACCGCGCAGGTCGCGAACAAGATGCTGATCATCGCGCGCACGACGCCGCTCGACCAGGTCGCGAAGCCAACCGACGGCTTGAGCCTCTTCTACACTGACCTCGACCGTTCGTGCGTCGAGGTGCGCGAGATCGAGAAAATGGGCCGCAAGGCCGTCGATTCGAACATGCTGTTCATCGACAACCTGCGCGTGCCGCGCGACGACCTGATCGGCAATGAGGGCGACGGTTTCCGCTACCTGCTGCACGGGCTGAACCCCGAGCGGATCCTGATCGCCGCCGAGGCGATCGGCCTTGGTCAGGCCGCGCTGCGGCGCGCAACGCAGTATGCGTGCGAACGCGTCGTATTCGGCCGGCCGATCGGGCAGAACCAGTCGATCCAGCATCCGCTCGCGCAGGCATGGATGCAGCTCGAGGCCGCGTGGCTGATGGTGATGAAAGCCGCGACGCGCTACGACGCGGGGCAGTCGTGCGGCGCGGAGGCGAACGCCGCGAAGTACCTCGGCGCGGAAGCCGCGTTCCAGGCGTGCCAGACGGCGATCGCGACGCACGGCGGGATGGGCTATGCGAAGGAATACCACGTCGAGCGCTACCTGCGCGAGTGTATGATTCCGAGGCTCGCGCCCGTGAGTCCGCAACTGATCCTGTGCTACATCGCGGAGAAGGTGCTCGGGCTGCCGAAGTCGTACTGACGCGCGGCGGCCCGCCCGGCGCGCGATTTCCCGTTCCGAATCAAGCGCTCGTCATGGACGTCAAACTCGTTGCCCGCACGCTCGACCTGTTCGAGCTGTTCGCCGCCGAACGGCGGCCGCTGCCGCTCACCGAACTCGCGCGCCTGCTCAACGTGCCGGCGTCGAGCTGCCTGGCGATGGCGCGCACGCTCGTGAGCCGCGGCTATCTGTACGAGGTGCGCAAGCGCGGCGGCTACTATCCGACGCGGCGCCTGCAGACGATCGCCGCCGCGATCGATGCGCCCGATCCCGTCGTCGACATCGTGCATCCGCATCTCGTCGCGCTGCGCGACGCGAGCCGCGAGACGGCCGTGCTCGGCAAGATCCAGGGCGCGTCGGTCACGTATCTCGACGTCGTCGAGTCCGAGCAGGCGATCCGCTACACGCGCCAGCCGGGCGAGCTGCGTCCGCTGCATGCGAACTCGATCGGCAAGGCGATCTTCGCGGAGCTCGCGAGCGACGCGCAGCAGGCGCTCGGCGCGCAGCTGTCGTTCGAACGCTTCACCGATGCGACGGTGGCCGACCTGCCGGCGCTCGTCGCGCAGACGGCACGGTTTCGCGAACTCGGCTGGGCCGAGAACCTCGGCGAGAGCGCGCCCGAGCTGTCGGCGATCGCGGTCGCGCTGACGCTCGACGGCGACTGGTACGGGCTGTCGGTCGTCGGGCCGACCGAGCGGATCCGCCAGCATCGCGACATGCATGCGGCGCTGCTGGTCGACGCAAAGGCGCGGCTGCTGGCGGAGCAGGGGCGGGGCTAGCAAAAAACGCGAAGCAGGGCGGAGGCGGTTTCGGCGGCCGTTCGCCGCGATGCCGGGCGGCATCCGGGAACGGCCGTGGCGCGTCACGCGCCGGCGGTGCGCCGCGGCGTCATGACTTCACCCACACGCCGCCCGCGCTCGGGTTGTCGCCCTGCGTCCACCATTTCGCGCAGTATTTCGCGCCCTGGTACGTGACGCACGTGCCGCCCTGGTACGCGGTCGTAGCCGACCAAACGGGCGTGCCGCCGCCGACCGGCTTCCATACCGCTGCCTGGCCGGGCACGTCGCCCTGCGTCCACCATTGCGCCTGGTACGTCGTTCCCTGGTAGGTCACCGTCGCGCCTGCCGTATAGACCTGGCCGGCCGACCAAGGCGCGCCGGGTTGCGGCGTTCCGCCATTCGAGCCGCCGCCGTAGTTCGGATCCTGCGTGACGCCCGTGCCCCACTTGCCGTCGAGTTTCCGGAAGATCGATGCGAACGCGTACGGCTGCTGCGCGATACCCGAGCAGGTCGGCGCCACATATGCGCCGTCGTTCGGGCAAGGCTGGTCGCGGCCGACCGACCAGTTGCCGAAGAAACCGTAGCCGTTGCCGATCGCTGCATTCAACACGCTCTGCGCATTCGCGAGCGTGAAGGTTTCGCCCTGCACGTCGTTCATCCCGATCATCGGCGTGACGCCCACCATCTGCCACAGTTGCGCGCCCGTTTTCGGCTGGCCCGCCGACTTGAACGCGGTATCGAGCTGCGTATAG
Organism: Burkholderia sp. AU33545; assembly: GCF_020419685.1. Lineage (NCBI taxonomy): Bacteria > Pseudomonadati > Pseudomonadota > Betaproteobacteria > Burkholderiales > Burkholderiaceae > Burkholderia > Burkholderia sp. AU33545. The sequence goes on from NZ_JAIZRQ010000001.1 coordinate 1,183,172, forward strand.
AGCGCTTGCGCGGCGCTGATCGCGGCCGCGCCCATGTCGATGTTCGCGGGGCCGTAGTCCATCGTCATCAGGTTCACCGCGTCGAACGCAACCTTGTTCGCGATTGCCGCGGCGACCACTTTCACGCCATCCTGCGTGAGCCCGGTCGGCATCGTCGGCAGCGTCAGCGTGACGTGCAGCGGCTTGCCTTTCGCCGCGTAGTCGGACTGCAGTTGCGCGACGGCCTGGAAGTTGCGGGCAACGGCAGCGCTGTCCTGCTGCGATGCGCCCTCGATGTCGAAATCGACATGCGTGAGGCCGTAGGTGTCGATCACGGTCTGATAGGCCGTCTTCAGCGCGGGGACGCTCGAGCATGCCTGCATCAGCGGTGTGCCGTTTGCACCGCCGAACGAGACGGCAATCTCGCCGCCTTTCGCGCGATAGCTCGCGATCGACGCCGACAGCGACGCGAGCAGGTCGCCGCTCGCGCCGTTGCCGATCGGCTGCACGCCGCCCCAGGATGGCGCGCAGCCGCTGCCCGCGACCACGAACGCGAGCGTGAACTGCTGGATGCCTTGCTGGACGCCGATCCGGTCGACGAGCGGCGTCGGGTAGAGCGTCACGTCGACGAAGGGCGCATAGACGCCGGCGCCGTGGGACACGCTCGCCATGGCGAGCAGGCAGCCCGCGGCGAGCGCGCGCGGGTTGAATCGCGGCAACACGTTGTTGTTCATTGTGTTCTCCAAGTGGAAGAGGGATACGCTGGCCCGCGTATCGCCGCCGGGCGGGCGATCGGGTATGCCCGGCCGGTGGCGTGCTCATCTTGGAGGATTCGTGCCGAATCGTGAATACTTAGGTGTTCTTTTCGTTATTCGATTCCCGATACGTAACGATCTTGCCGATTCGATCGCATATCGAAACGCGAAGCGGGCGATTTTTCCGCCTGGTTCCGGCCGGATGGTCGGCCGCGCGTTTCGCAGCGACGCTCAGCGATACCAGCGCGGCGTGTAGACCCACTCACGCCCGTCGCCGATGGCGAAACGCCGCGTCGTCGACGAGCCGACGATCACCATCGTGCGCATGTCCACCTGATCGCTGCGCAGCGCGCCGAGCGTCGTCGTCGTGAGCGTCGCGCCGGGCCGGCCGATATCGCGGCCGAGCACGACGACCGTGTCGGCCGCACGATGCGCGCGCACCGCATCGAGCGCACGGTCGAGTTGCCACGGCCGTGCACGCGAGATCGGGTTGTAGAACGCCATCACGAGATCTGCTTGCGCCGCGTGCCGCAGGCGCGTCTCGATCACGTCCCACGGCTTCAGGTTGTCCGACAGCGAGATCGCGCAGAAATCGTGGCCGAGCGGCGCGCCAGCCTGCGCGGCGGTCGCGAGGGATGCCGATACGCCGGGTTCGACGCGCAGTTCGACCGCAGCCCATCGCGGGTCGCGTGCTTCGTCGAGCGCTTCGAGTACGGCCGCGGCCATCGCGAAGACACCCGGGTCACCCGACGAGACGACCGCGACGCGCCGGCCTTCGGCCGCCAGTTCGAACGCATGGCGCGCGCGCTGCATTTCCTCGCGATTGTCCGTGCCGTGGACGCGCTGGTCCGCGCGGAACGGGCCGGCCATCGTCACGTAGGTCGTATAGCCGAGGATGTCGGTGGCTTGCGCGAGCGCGGTGCGCGCGGCGGGCGTGAGCCACGCCGCATCGCCCGGGCCGAGGCCGAGCACCGTCAGGCGGCCGCGTGCACGGCCGAGCGTCGCGGGATCGACGGGTTGCGTCGCGACCGCGCACGCGAGGCCGTCGGACGTTGCGCGCAGCGTGTGCGCCACGCGCAACGTCGAACCCAGCAGGGCAGCAGCATCGGCGCCTTCGTCGCCGTCGACATCGGCGAAGCGCAACGGCACGCCCAGCGTACGTGCTGCCGCTTCGACGCGCGCATCGCCGAGCAACGAGGCCGGGGCGACCAATGCGGCGAGCGCCAGCCGCGCGAGTCCGTGCGTATCGAGCAGCGCGTCGATGCGCCCGGCAAGCGATGGCGACGCATCGGCCTGCACGCCGCGTGCCGCGATGCCGACCACCACGCTGCGCGGATGGATCACGAGTTCGTCGCGCGCGCCGCGCCACGCATCGGGCGTCAGGCGGATCGCATGCGCGGCCGCGTCGTCACGCGGCAGCGCGACGTCGTCGAGCCAGGGCGCCGCGCCGTCGATGCGCGTCGCCGCACCCGCGAGCAAATCGGACACGAAACGCTTGCCTTGCTGGAGATCGGCGAGCGCATAGCCGTCGGGCGGGTTGAGCACGCACGCGCCGAAGCGCAGCTCGCCGCTCGTCGTGATCGCGGGCGCGACGCCGAGGCATTCGGCGATTTCTCGCGCGATCACGTTGACGCCCGTCAGCCCGCCGAGCAGCGGCACGACGGCCGAACCGTCTTCCGCGACCGCGAGCACCGGCGGCTCGACGCCCTTGTCGGCCAGCGCCGGCGCTACGCAACGGATCACGATGCCGGCCGCGCACAGCGCGACGATCGGCAGGCCGCGCGCGTAAAGCTCGCGCAGGTGCGCGCCGAGTTCGTCGAACGGCACGTCGGCCTCGACGCGCGACGCGAGCCCGTGCACGACTGCGCCCGGATAACGCGCCTGGATGCGCCGCGCGGTATCGAGTGCGCCCGCGCCGAGAATCACGATTGCGGGCGGAGTCGTCATCCTTGCCATTTTTCCCCCGGCACGACGAGCAGCGAGAAGTACGGTGACGCCATCGGATCGACTTCGTCGAGCGGCACGATGCGCTGCGCCGCCATCGTCGCGCGCTCGACGTACAGCGCGCGCTTCGCGAGCCCCAGTTCGTCGAGCACGCGCCGCACCTTGTCGAAGTTGCGGCCGAGCTTCATCACGACGGCTGCGTCGGCCTGCGCGAGCCGCGCGCGCAATTCGTCCGCCGGCAGCACGCCTGACAGCACCGACAGGCTCTGGTTGCGATAGACGAGCGGCTGGCCGAGCACGGCCGTGCCGCCGAGCATCGCGCACACGCCGGGGATCACTTCGGTGTCGTAGCGCGGCGCGAGGCGATCGTGCAGGTACATGTACGACCCGTAGAAGAACGGATCGCCTTCGCAGATCACCGCGACGTCGCGCCCGGCGTCGAGATGCGACGCGACGATCTCGGCGGCGGTGTCATAGAAATCGGCGATCACGGCCTCGTAGCAGAGCGGCGGCGGCAGCGCCTCGGTCGTCACCGGATAGACGAGCGGCAGTTGCGTCTGCGCTTCGAGCAGGTGAGCCTCGACGATCCCGTAGGCATTGCCTTTCTTGCCCTTCGCGACGAAATACGCGACCACCGGCGCGGCCTGCAGCACGCGCAGCGCCTTGATCGTCATCAGTTCGGGGTCGCCGGGGCCGACGCCGACCCCGAACAGGCGTCCGCGCGGGGCCGTCATTCTGCCTCCGTCGCGAGTGCGTTGACGGCGGCTGCGGCCATCGCGCTGCCGCCGCGGCGGCCGAGCAGCGCGACGTACGGCACGCCGCGACTGTCGGCGTCGAGTGCCGCCTTGGATTCGGCGGCGCCGATGAAGCCGACCGGAAAGCCGAGGATCAACGCGGGGCGCGGCGCACCGGCGTCGATCATGTCGAGCAGGTGGAACAGCGCGGTCGGCGCATTGCCGATCACGACGACGCTGCCGGCCAGATGCGGGCGCCACAGTTCAAGCGCCGCGGCCGAGCGCGTGTTGCCGAGATGCCGTGCAAGGTCGGGGACTTCCGATTCGCCGAGCGTGCAGATCACGCGATTGCCGGCCGGCAGCCGCGCGCGCGTGATGCCTTCGGCGACCATGCGCGCGTCGCACAGGATCGGCGCGCCGGCCGTGAGCGCCGCGCGGCCCGCCGTGCCGGCGCCGGCCGAGAAGCGCAGGTCGTAGGCCACGTCGACCATCCCGCACGCGTGGATCACGCGCACTGCGAGCTTCTCGAGATCGGGCGGAATCTGCGACAGGTCGGCCTCGGCGCGGATCGTCGCGAACGACTGGCGGTAGATTTCCTGCCCGTCGCGAATATAGTCAAGCATCGGTGGTGTCCTGGCTGTGCCGCGCGCCCGTCAGTCGGTCCGCGGCCTGGTCAATCGTCAGATGGCGCGCGAGCGGGGCGCCGAGGCCCGCGGCGGCGTCGCGCCGGTAAAGGTCGTAGCGTCCGGGCGCGACCGCGACGAGGGTATGCATCGCGGGATGCGGCAGCGCGCAGTGGCGCTCGCAGCCGGTCAGGTGCACGTCGACCGGATGGCCGACGCGCGCGGCCAGCGCGAGCGCATCGTGTTTCGTATCGGCGCGCGACTTCGCGCAGCCCGCGCTGCCGGTGCAGGCGACCAGCGCCGCCAGCGGGTCGGACGTCGTGCACACGAGGCCGATCGACGCGAGCGCGTCGAGCACGGCTGGCGTGCGTTCGTGCGGCACGCCGTGCACGAACACGCCCTGCCACGGGGTCATCGACAGCGTGCCGTCGCCTTCCGCGTCGGCGAGTGCCGCAAGCTGGTCCAGTTGTGTTGCGTCGAACCGGCCGAGCACGAACTGCGCGCCGACGCTGCAGCGATCCGCATCGCGCGACGGCCTTGCACCGAAACGCAGCGCGGCGTCCGCCTGCTTGCGCCGCCAGCCGGCCAGTGCCGGATCGGCTTCGAGCGGGAAGGGCGCGTAAGACTGCGCGCGCGCGCGCAATGCGCATGCGCCGCCGGTCGCGAGCAAAGCGCGCATCCGCGTGACGTCGGCCGGTGCGAGATCGAGGAACGCGAGCAGCAGTGCGCGAACGAGCGCGACGGTCTGGTCCGGCGCGACGTCGAACGAAGCGGACGGATCACCGGGCGCGACCGGCGGGCAGCCTGCCAGGCCCGCGGCGATGCGGACCGCACCGTCGCCTCGACGCCACGCGGCGAGCCAGATGTCGTGCGGATGATCGAGCGCCGCGACCGATTCGCCGCCATCGAGCTGGATCGAGAATTTCGGCGACACCTCGCCGCGGCGCGGCTCGTGCGTCAGCATGTCGAGCAACGGCAGCGCGAGCGCGCGGCTGTCGAGCAGTGCGTCGGGATCGCGCCCCGCGAGCGGGCTGAGCATCAGGTTGCGGACGTCGTCGCGCGCGGCGAGCGCGGCCCGGTCGTCGGCGGCATCGGCGGCGCTCGCGCGCGGGCCCAGGCCCGCGTCGAGCAATGCGTCGGCCAGCGTATCGGCCGCCCCATCGCGGATGCCGCGCAACTGGAGATTCGCGCGATTGGTCGCGTCGATCGCGCCGGAGCCGCAGGCGCGCGCGGCGGCGGCGATCGCACGCGCCTGCCGCGCGTCGAGCCGGCCGCCCGGCAGCTTGATCCGGCACAGCCCGCCGTCGGCGGCCGCGACGACGCGCACGAGCCCCGGGCAGGCCGACGGGCGCACGACGGGCGACGCAGAAATGGAATCGGGGGCGGAACTCAACGGGATACCGGGGTAGTGTCGGGCCGCGGCCAACGTATCGGTACACCCCGCCCGACGCCGACTGGCACGCACGCACTTTCATGCCGGCAGGTCTCCTGGCTGACAGGTCGGCGCCGGCTCCCGGCCTTCCCGGTGAAACCAGTGGCATGAGGGGGGAGATCGGCTCGCTGTCTACAGTTGCGGGGGCAGCCACAGCGGCGCGGTGCGCGCCCTGTGTTCCCTCTTCGGCCCCGAAGGGCACCGGCGAACGAACGGCCGTAGGATACCCGATTTCACCGGCGCTTCGTGACCGCCGAGCGGGCTTCGTGGCCGAAGCGAAATGCGGCCCGGCGTCGGCGGCCCCGCAGATGAAACGCGCGGTGGAACACGGTACCATGCCGACTTTCGCAATGCGGACAGCTGCACCGGCGCCATCACGGCCGCCGTGCGGCGACTCGATGGAACCGGACGATGGGGAAGGGTGCATGACGGCGTGGCTGACGGTAGTGGGCATCGGCGACGACGGCTACGCGGGGCTCGGGCGTAGCGCGCGGCGCGCGCTGCTCGAAGCGACGCAGGTCGTCGGCGCGAAGCGGCACCTCGACATGCTGCCCGCGCGGCTGCGGGCCGACCGCGTCGCGTGGCCGTCGCCGTTCGACCTGTCGGGCCTGCTCGCGCGGCGCGGTTCGCCCGTCTGCGTGCTGGCGAGCGGCGACCCGATGCTGTTCGGCGTCGGCGCGACACTCGCGCGCAAACTATCTCCCGACGAATGGCGCGTGCTGCCCGCACCGTCATCGCTGTCGCTGGCGGCCGCGCGGCTCGGCTGGGCGTTGCAGGACGTCGGCGCGGTGTCGCTCGTCGGCCGGCCGCTCGCGACGCTCGCGCGCCATCTGCTGCCGGGCCGGCGCCTGTTCGTGCTGAGCGCCGACGGCCGCACGCCGGCCACGGTCGCGGCCGAACTCGCCGCGCGCGGCTTCGGTCCGACGCGCATCAGCGTGTTCGAACACCTCGGCGGGCCGCTCGAACGGCGCATCGACGGTCTCGCGCAAGACTGGAACATCGACGAAACCGCCGCGCTCAATCTCGTCGCGCTCGACTGCCAGGCCGGCCCCGATGCGCCGCGCCGAGCACTCACGCCAGGCCTGCCCGACGACGCGTACCGCCACGACGGCCAGCTCACCAAGCGCGACATGCGCGCGCTGACGCTCGGACGCCTCGCGCCCGCACCCGGCGAACTGCTGTGGGACGTCGGCGCGGGTAGCGGCTCGATCGGCATCGAGTGGATGCGCGCGCATCCGTCGTGCCAGTCGATCGCGATCGAGTCGCATGCGGAGCGGCAGCGCTTCATCGAACACAATCGCGACGCGCTCGGCGTGCCGGGCCTGCAACTCGTCGCGGGGCGCGCGCCCGCAGCGCTTGCCGGGCTTGCGACGCCCGACGCGATCTTCATCGGCGGTGGCGCGACCGCGCCCGGCGTGCTCGCCGCGTGCTGGTCGGCGCTGAAGCCCGGTGGCCGGCTCGTCGCGAACGCAGTCACGCTGCAGGGCGAACTGGCGCTCGCCGCGTGGCGCGATATTCACGGCGGCACGCTCACGCGCGTGTCGCTCGCGCACGCCGAACCACTCGGCCGCTTCGACACGTGGCGGCAGCCGTTGCCCGTCACGCTGTACGACGTGCGCAAACCCGATTCCACGGCAACGGACCTCGCGGACCCCACGTGATGCGCGACGAAACCCCCGAACAACCGGCGCCGCTGCGCTTCGGCTATACGACCGGCAGTTGCGCGACCGCGACGTCGCTCGCGGCCGCGCGCCTGCTGCTCGCGGGGGGCGCGATCGACGCCGTCGAGATCGTGCTGCCGAAGGGGCAGCACGTGATGATGCGGCTTGCGTTCTGCAGGACGACTGCCGACGGCGCGGAAGCCGGCACGATCAAGGATGCCGGCGACGATCCGGACGTCACGCACGGTGCGCTGGTCTTCGCGCGCGTCGCGCTCGCGGCGGTGCCCGGCGTGCGCTTTCACGCGGGGCCGGGTGTCGGCACCGTCACGCGCGCCGGACTCACGCTGCCGGTCGGCGAACCGGCGATCAATCCCGTGCCGCGCCAGATGATGACCACGCACCTCGACGCGCTCGCGGCCGAATTCGCCTACGCAGGCGGCTTCGACGTGACGATCGGCGTCGAGGGCGGCGAGGCGCTCGCGCTGAAGACGATGAACCCGCGTCTGGGCATCGTCGGCGGATTGTCGATCCTCGGCACGACCGGCATCGTGCGGCCGTTCTCGTGCTCGGCGTACATCGCGTCGATCCACCAGGGCATCGACGTCGCGCGCGCGAACGGGATCGCGCACATCGCCGCGTGCACCGGCAACGCGAGCGAGGATGCGATGCGCGCGCACTACGGCCTGCCCGACATGGCGCTGATCGAAATGGGCGATTTCGCCGGCGCGGTGCTCAAGCACCTGCGCCGCGCGCCGGTCGCCCGCCTGTCGATGTGCGGCGGGTTCGGCAAGCTCAGCAAGCTTGCGGCAGGCCATCTCGACCTGCACAGCCGCCATTCGAGCATCGACCTGCCACTGCTTGCGCAGTGGGCGGCCGAGGCGGGCGCGAACGCAGCGCTGCAGGCCGCGATGCGCGCGGCGAACACCAGCCAGGAAGCGCTGAAGCTCGCGCAGGCCGACGGCGTGCCGCTCGGCGACATCGTCTGCGCGCATGCGCTGCGGGTCGCGCGCGACATCGTGCCGCCGTCGGTCTCGGTCGAGATGTTCGCGATCGACCGGCAGGGCCGCTTCGTCGGGACCGCACGATGAGCGCGCGCATCCTGCTGCTCGGCGGCACGGGCGACGCGCTGAAGATCGCACGCGCGCTCGGTCCGCGGCACGTCTACAGCCTCGCGGGCCTCGGCAAGGTGCCCGACGACTTGCGCTGCGAAGTGCGCGTCGGCGGCTTCGGCGGAGCGGCTGGGCTCGCCGCGTACCTGCATGGCGCCGGCATCGGCCTCGTGATCGACGCGACGCATCCGTATGCCGCGCGAATCAGCGCGAATGCGGCGGCCGCTGCGCGCGACGCGGGCGTGCCGCTGTGGGCGCTGCGACGCGCGCCGTGGGCGCCGCAACCCGGCGACGACTGGAGGATGGTCGACGACTGGGCCGGCATCGAGGCCGCGCTCGCGCCGTTCCGGCGGCCGCTGTTCACGCTCGGCCGCGAACCGCTCGCGCATCTCGACGAGATTCCGCCGCACCAGTTCTGGCTGGTGCGCTGCCTCGATGCGCATCCCGGCAACGCGCGCGCGCAGGTCCTCGCCGCGCGCGGGCCGTTCACGCTCGACGGCGAGCGCGCGCTGTTCGCGCTCGCGGGCATCGACGTCGTCGTCAGCAAGAACAGCGGCGGCGCCGCGACCGAGGCCAAGCTCGACGTCGCGCGTGAACGCAGGCTTCCGGTCGTGATGCTGCGCCGGCCGACGCTGCCCGACGCCGATCGCGTGTTCGACTCGGCCGCCGCGCTGCTCGATGCGCTCGACCCGGCCGCGCGCGCGTGATGCCGCGCGACCGGCTGCCCCATGAATTGACGGAGATTTTTCGATGACGGTGTATTTCATCGGCGCGGGCCCCGGCGACCCGGAGCTGATCACGGTGAAGGGCCAGCGTCTCGTGCGCACGTGCCCGGTGATTCTCTACGCAGGCTCGCTCGTGCCGCCGGCCGTGCTCGACGGCCATCGCGCGGAGCAGGTCGTCAATACGGCCGAGCTCGACCTCGATGCGATCGTCGCGCTGCTCGCCGATGCGCACGCGAAAGGCCTGGACGTCGCGCGCGTGCATTCGGGCGATCCGTCGCTGTACGGCGCGATCGGGGAACAGATCCGCCGGTTGAAAGCGCTCGGGATTCCGTATGAAATCGTGCCCGGCGTGACGGCCACGGCCGCGTGCGCGGCGACGCTCGGCGTCGAGCTGACGCTGCCCGGTGTCGCGCAGACGGTGATCCTCACGCGCTTCGCGGGCAAGACGACGATGCCGGAAGGCGAAGCGCTCGGCGCGCTCGCCGCGCATCGCGCGACGCTCGCGATCCATCTCGGCGTGCGGCATCTCGCGCGGATCGTCGACGAAGTGCTGCCGCATTACGGGCCCGCGTGCCCGGTCGCGGTGATCTACCGTGCGAGCTGGCCCGACGAGGAACGCGTGACCGGCACGCTGGCCGACATCGTCGGCAAGGTGCAGGGCACGCCGATCGAGCGCACCGCGCTGATCCTGATCGGGCGCGTGCTCGATGCGGAAGGGTTTGCGGATTCGACGCTGTATGCGAGCGGCAGTTGATTGCGCGCGCACGGAACGCAAGGCACTTCGCATTTCGCGGCATCGCGACGACGGCTTTTCTCGCGAGCCGGCCCGCTGATCAACGCCCTCGGTCGAACGGCGTCAACCATGCAATCCGGCGTGACTGAGCAACAACGGGCAACCGCGCGGAGGCCACGATCCGGGTCAACGCCTTCACGCGCAGCGTCCGACCCGCGCCAAGTCTGCGCTAAGCCCGCGCAACACGCCGCGCAAACTGCGGCGCGAACCCCGCCGCCAGCGCGAACAGCACGACGCACAGGCAAGCCATCGCGAGCCACGCGGGCGACAGATCCGCGAGATGCTGGCGCACGATGCCCGCCGCGAACGGAAACAGCCCAGCGATCAGATAGCCGACACCCTGCACGAACCCCGTCAACGACGCCGCATCGGCCGGTGTCGCCGCATGATCGACCGTGACGATCAGCGACAACGGAAACAGCGCGCCGATACCGGCCCCCATCAGCAGCGCAGCCGGCAACGCAAGTGCCTCCGGCGCGGCCAGCATCACCAGAAGCCCCGAGAGCAGCGACGCGATCGCCGCGTGCAGCGCGGGCCGGCGATCGGGCAGGCGGTCGATCGTCGCCGAGATCGCCAGCCCCGCGACGACTTCGGCGAGCGTCACGCCGCCGAGCAGGCTGCCGGCCGCGGTCGGCGACCAGCCGAGCCGCATGTAGTATGGCGGCAGCCATGCCAGCACGAGCGTATAGGCGCCCGTCGCGATCCCGAAGAACATCGCGAGCCGCCACGCGCGCGGCGAGCGCGACGGCCGCGCCTGCACCATCGACCCCGACGTCGGCCCGGACACCAACGCGTCGCCGCCACGGCTGGCCAGCGGCCACGCGAGCGCTGCGACCGCGGCCGGCAGCGCCCAGCCCGCGAGCGCGACCAGCCAGCCCCAGCGGGCCGCGGCCAACGGCGCGACGACGCTCGCGAGCACCGCACCGCCCATGATCGACGTCGAATAGACGCCCATCGCGCCGCCGATCCGCGTCGCGAAATGCGCCTTCACGAATCCCGGCAGCAACGCCTGCACCATCGCGATCCCGAGGCCCGCGCAGCATGCACTCGCGAGCAGCAGCCACGCGTGCTGCGCGCCGATTCGCGACGCGCACGCGAAGCCGATCAGCGCGACGCCCAGCCAGACGCCGCCCGTGATCCCCGTCACGCGCTGCAGCCGGCGCGCGCTCAGCGCGCCCAGCCCCATCAGCAGGATCGGGATCGTGGTCAGCAGGCTCGCCGCGCCGTCGCCGATGCCGGTCGCGCGCTGGATCATGTCGAGCAGCGGACCGATCGCGGCCAGCGCCGGCCGCAGGTTCAGTCCGACCAGCACGATCGCGGCAAGCCGCCATCCGGGGGAAGTGAAGCGATTCATGGAGTGGCCCTCATTATCGGTGCACGACACCTCCGTCAGAGGGCCGCGCGTTTTCATGTAAAGTATCTCGATATCAAGATAAATGCGGATTTATCTCGACGTCAAGATAACTGGTGAGCCGAGGAGGGTTAATGGATCGAGCCGCGCATGCGCTCGCGCAATGGCGCATCGAGCGTCCGGATCTGGATGCGTCGTCGATGCTCGTGATGGGACGGCTGCAGGAGGCCGCGCTGGTGGTCGCACGCGACGGCCTCAATCCGTTGTTCGCGCGCTACGGGATGCAGCCGGGCGAATTCGACGTGCTGGCGACGCTGCGGCGCAGCGGCGCGCCGTTCGCGCTGACGCCGACCGCGCTGTACGACGCGCTGATGATGTCGTCGGGCGGGATGACCGCGCGCATCGACCGGCTGCAGAAGGCCGGTTGGGTCGAGCGCCGGCCGAACCCGGCCGACGGTCGCGGCACGCTCGTCGCGCTGACCGACGCCGGCCGCGCGCTGATCGACGATGCGGTGGCCGCGCACGTCGACAATCAGCGTGCGATGCTGGCCGCGCTGTCGGAGGCCGAGCAGGCACAACTTTCGGCGTTGCTGGAAAAGCTGCTGGCGGGATTGGGGGAAGGGGCGTCGGCGTCGGCCAAAAAATAGCGCCGCCGAATCGTCACGTCGAATGAACGCAGCGGGCGGAAAACGAAAACACCGAAAGAAAGCGGAAGAATTGCCCGCCGCGCGATGCGGCGGGCCACGCAGAGCGCGGCCGCAGGGTGCGCCCGCTGCGCGGCTCAGCCGCGTGCCGGGATGTTGAGCCCGCGCGCGACGGCCGGACGCGCGATGAACGCGTCGAGCGCTCGCGCGACATGCTTGAATTCGGCGAAGCCGACCAGGTCGCCCGCTTCGTAGAAGCCGACGAGGTTACGCACCCACGGGAAGATCGCGATGTCGGCGATCGTGTACGTGTCGCCCATCATCCACTTGCGGTTCGCGAGATGCGCGTCGAGCACGGCGAGCAGACGCTTCGATTCGGCGACGTAGCGGTCGCGCGGACGCTTGTCTTCGTAATCGCGGCCCGCGAACTTGTGGAAGAAGCCCACCTGCCCGAACATCGGGCCGATGCCGCCCATCTGGAACATCACCCACTGGATCGTCTCGTACCGGCCCGCGGGATCCTTCGGGATCAACTGGCCCGTCTTGTCCGCGAGATAGATCAGGATCGCGCCGGATTCGAACAGCGGCAGCGGCCGGCCGTCGGGGCCGTTCGGATCGATGATCGCGGGGATCTTGTTGTTCGGGTTCAGCGACAGGAATTCGGGCGACAGCTGGTCGTCGGTGTCGAAGCGCACGAGGTGCGGCTCGTACGGCAGGCCGGTTTCCTCGAGCATGATCGACACCTTGACGCCGTTCGGCGTCGGCAGCGAATACAGCTGCAGACGGTCGGGATGCTGGGCAGGCCATTTCTTCGTGATCGGGAAGGCGGACAGATCGGGCATGGAGATTCGCTCGTCAATGTGGAGGATCCGCGCTCCGCCGTCCTGCCGCGCATCGCTTACCGCCCGTGCCACCGCGGCAGCAACGGGACGAGCACTTCGACAGGCGGGCGGGGCGCGCCGAAAATGCCCACTGTAGCCGATCCCCGCGATCGCTGCAGACGGCGGCCGCGAGCCGTGCCCGGGCGCCGCCGCACGCGCATCGCGTCGCTGCGTCGTCAGAAGTTGTGCCGCAGCCCGAGCATCGCGGCCGTCGTGCCGACCCCAGGAGCGACCGGCTGCCCGTACACGAGCATCTGGTCCATCGTGCCGCGGTTGTTCACGTGGCCGACCTGCGCATACACCATCGTCCGCTTCGACAGGCTGTAGTCGGCCGTGAGCACGACGGCCGTCGACCGGTTCTCGGCGCGGTTGCGGTCCTTCAGGTAGTACACGGCCGAGGCGACCTGCAGCGCGGGCGTGAAGCGATAGCCGACGCCGGCCGACAGCATGTCGAGGTTCACCTTGTCCGCATGCGACGGATTCCGGCCGTTGCCGTACGACGCCGACACCGAGAAATCGCGGATCGTGTATCTCGCGCCGACGTAGACGAAGCGGTTGTTGTCGACGCCGGTCGGCGCGACACCCGGCGCCGGATTCGTGTCGTGGCCGTTGTAGTACACGGCCGACGCATTGAGCCCGTCGTTCGAATACCGCAGCACGACCGACTCGCGCGTGCCGCCCTGGAACTGCCCGGCGACGCCGCCGGGCGCGTATTCGAGCGCGATCGACGCGCCCGCGAACGTCGGCGACTGATAGACGAGCGCGTTGCTGTCGTACAGTGCGCCGATCGCGCCGTTGGTGCTCGTCCCGGGCCAGCCGGCCGCGGTGTTCAGGCCGAGCCACGCGGTCAGCACGCTGCCGAAGAACTGCGCGTTGCGCACGTCGGTGTCGGCCATCGCGTAGATCATCGGCACGATCTGGCGGCCGGCCGTGAATGTGCCGAACGGCCCCGACACGCCGAGCGACGCAACCTGGTTGAAGATCGCGGTGGCGCCCGGCGTGTCGCTCAGCTGCATCCTGCCGGTGCCGCTGTCGAACGAACCCTGCAGCTTGAAGTTGACCTTGTAGCCGCCGCCCAGGTCCTCGCTGCCCTTGATGCCCCAGAAGCTCGAATAGATGCCGCCGTCCTTCATGCGGAACACCTTGCCGGTGTTCGGCGCATTCGGGCTGAACGACGCGGCCGACGTGCTCTGGTACAGCAGGCCCGTGTCGACCACGCCGTACAGCGTGACGGAGGATTGCGCATGCGCGAGCGCCGAACAGCCGGCAAGCGCCGCGAGCGCGGCCAGTTTCGTCTTCATCGAAGTCTCCAGGATCGTAATGGACCGCACGGGATCGAGCCCGGGCGGGTGAAGCGGGGGAAGCATCGAGGCAGGCGGGAAGGCGCGTGATGCGACGCCGGTGCGAGCCGTGCGGAAAGGTTACGCAACGGCGCGCGGCCGCTCCCCCCCATGCGCGGGGGGCAGGGTTGCGGAGAATCGAAGGGCGGCCGGCAGCGAGGCTGCTGTCAACGGCAGGGCCAGGCCGCTACAGAGGTGGTCAGGCGGAGTTCAAGGCGCGCTTTCGAGCAATCCGAGCACCAGCGCGCGGCGCACCGCGTGCTTGCGCGAACTGGCGTCGAGCTTGCCGAACAGGTTCTTCAGGTGCCACTTCACGGTTTCCTCGCCGACGGCGAGCGCCACCGCGATCTCCTTGTTCGAGAGGTTGCGCGCGAGCAGTTCGAGAATCGCGCGCTCCTTGGGCGTCAGCACGACGCTCGGCACCGCGCGCGGGCTTGCCGGGCTGCGCGGCGCGGGCGGCACGATGCGCGGCTGCGGCTGCGCGGGCCGCACGGGCCCGTTGCCGGCGGGCGCCTCGTCGCCGATGCGGCGCGCCCAGTCGGCGACGGCCGGATGCAAGTCGGCGAGCGTGCGCGTGAGGCCGAACATGTCCGCGAGGTTCATCGCCTCGTCGAGCAGCGCCCGGCCGCCGTGCCCGGACTGGTCGAGCGCGAACGCGCTGAGCGCCATGATCTCGATGCGCTCGCGTCCCATGCTCATCTCGCGCGCCAGCACGGCGGCTTCGTCGAGCGCCGCGCACGCATCGTCCCAGCGGCGCGCGGCCAGCGCGGCGCCCGCGTGCGCCGTCGCCTGCAGCAGCACGACGGGGCGCCGCCACAGCGGCCCGTGCGACGGAAACTCGGCCGCGGCGATCGCGTCGATCCGCTCAACGAGCGCGTGGCAGGTCGCCTCGCGATAGCGCGCCGCGTGAATCCGCACCTGCTCGGCGAGACTCGCGACCGACAGGCGCGGCAGCCGGCGCGCGACACCCATCGCATCGAGCGCCTCGAGCAGGTCGATCGCGCGATGCTCGACGCCGCGCAGCAGCGCGATGCGCGCGGCGGTGCGATAGCCGAGCAGCACGGTATCGGGCGTGCCCGTGTGTTCGAGCACATCGAGCCGATTCGCGAGCAGCGCGGCGGCCTGGTCGACGCGGTCGGCCTCGTACGCGATCGCCGCGCACATCGCCGCGAGCATGCAGGTCAGCGGATGGCGGCGCCCGAGATCGGCTTCCGCGCGCGCCAGCGCCGGCGACAGTGCATCGTCCGCGAGCCGGATCTGGCCTTCGCGCAGGTAGCTCAGGCCCGTGATCAGCTCGCCCCAGCGCGCGACATAGCCGAACCCGGCCGCCGTCTCGCCGCGCGGCGCGGCCTGCTGGAAACGGCGCGCCTGCGCCGGTTCGCCGACGATGATCGCGCGCGCCGACAGCCGGTTCGCGTGCATCTGCGCGAGCCACGTCGCCGCCGGCGGCGTGAAGTCGGCCCACGGTTCGAACAGTTCGACGAAGCGATCGATTTCATCGGCGTAATACGCGGCCGCGCTGAGGATCAGCGCGCATTCGTAGCGCATCGCGGCCGGCGTGCCGGGGTCGGCCAGGATGCCCGCGATCTGGCGCTGCGCCTCGACATGGCGCTCGCCGAGCGCCAGCGCCCAGGCGACCGCGATCCGCAGCGTCGGACGCTTGTCGAGTTCCGCGTCGGGCAGCAGCGCGAGCCAGTCGAGCACGTCGTTGATGCGGCCCTGCTTGATCGCGTCCTCGAGGCAGCGCTGCGCAAGCGCGTATGCCGTGTCGAACTGGCCGGCCGCATACGCGTGGCGCGCGGCTTCCTCCGTCATCCCGTGCGCGTCGAGCCACGCGGCCGCGCGTGCGTGCAGCGCGCTGCGCTCGGCGTCCGGGCTCGCCGCGAGGCGGTCGCGCAACGTATCGCGCACGAGCGGATGCAGCCGGCACCAGTCGGAATCGTCCGACGCGATGAACAGCGGCGTGTCGCGCGCGAGCCGCGCGAGTCGGTCGGGGGCGTTTGCGTCGTCGAGCAGCGCGGCGCACAGCGACGGATGCAGGCGGTCGGCGACGCTCGTGCGCGTGAGGAACGCGGTGTCGTCGGCCGACAAATTCGCGAGCAGCAGCTCGACGAGCCGGTCGCGGGTGCCGTCCATCCGCGCGGCAAGCGCGTCGACGGCCTGTCGCGGATCGGCCGAGCGTGCCATCGCGGCCATCGCGAGCTGCAGCCCGAGCGGCCAGCCGTCGACGCGTTCGAACAGGCGCGCGCACGCGTCGGCGTCGACCCGCTGCGCAAAGCGCGCACCGACCAGCGCGATCGTCTCGTCGAGCGTGAAGCGCAGCCAGTCGGGGCCCGCGAGCGTGCATTGCCCGCCGGCGAGCAGGTCGCCGGCCGCGTGATCGAGCCCGCGCCGGGCCGCGACGACCACCCGCAGGTTCTGCGGCGCGTTGTGCAGCACGTAGGTCAGCGCGTCGAGGCCGGCGGGCGGCAGCCGCTCCGCGTCGTCGACGATCAGCAGTGCGTCGATCGACAGTTGCGCGACTTCGGCCAGCCACGCGGTCAGCCCCTCCAGCGCGCGGGCGGCACCGTCCGGAATCAGGCGCCCGAAGCCGGGCCGCGCGCAACCGGTGCGCACCGCCTGCACGAGCCCCTGCAACAGGCGCGGTGCGTCGTCGCGCTCGTCGGCGGACAGCCACACGACGGCACGGCCCAGTGCAAGGGATTCGCGGCGCCATTGCGCGAGCAGCGAGGTCTTGCCGTAGCCGGCCGGCGCCTGCACGAGCGTGACGGGCCGCGCGTCGAACGCCGGCGCGGCAAGGCTCAGCCGCGCACGCGCGAGCAACTGCGCCGGCACGCGCGGCGCGGTCGTCTTCAGCACGAGTTCGGTGGGGGGCGCGTCGGCGCGATCGGGTGGGTGGGCCATCGGGGCAGGAGTGGGAATCCGGCGATGCCGTGCGGGCCAGCGTCCGGGGTGGGCGTGGGGGAAGGATCGACCGAACCGCGTTCGCGCGTCAATCCCCCCCCGCGACGAGTGGGGCCGCACCGCCGTCCGGTCGATAGCATGGGTTCCGATGCGTGAGGAACGCAACCGACGAATGCAACGAGGAGGGACCATGAACATCGTATCGACCGGCGCGCGACGCAGCGCCCCGAGCGCCGGATAAGCGGAGCGGCACGATGTATCGCCATCTGCTCGTGACGGTCGACGGCGTGCCCGGCGGCATCGATGCGATCGGCCATGCGCTCGAACTGGCGCGTGCGGTCGGTGCGCGAGTCACGTTCGTGCTGTCCGCCGCCGCGCCGGACTCGCGTTTATCCGGAGCGCGGATGCCGGAACACGGTGCGAAAGTGGAAGCCGCCGCACGGGCGCAGGGCCTGTCCCATGCGATCGCGGCGGCCGGCAACACCTCACCCGCCACGCTCGCCGGCGAGCTCGGCTGCGACCTGATCGGCGTCGCGGCGCTGCCGCATGATTGTGACGCCGCCGCAGCCGCGCAACGGCGGGTGCTGCTGGCGACGAGCGGCGTACCGGTGCTCGTGTGCCCGGCGCGGCGTGCGCCGGCCGAGGCACGCGTGATGGCTCGCTGTCTCGCGGCGCATCGCGCGCTCGGCGAGCGGCTGCAGGCACTGACGATGGCGAGCGAGGACCCGGACGTGGCCAGGCAGCCGACCGCCGACGCGCACGGCCCGCTGGCGGCGCTGGCATCCCTCGCGGCGCTGCAGAACGCGCGCTTCGGCGCGTCCGCCGAAGCACGACTGTTCGCGGCATTGCGCATGCGGGCGGAGAGCACCGCGGCCGAACTCGACGAGCTCGACCGCCAGCGGCGCCGCGATGCGCACGCACTCGACGCGCTGGCGCGGCTCACCGCCGACGGGTTGCCGTCGGCCGCGTTCGATGCCGCGCTCGCCGACTACGCGCGCGGCGCGTTCGAGCAGATGGGCCGCATGGAAGGCGTGATTTTCCCGGCCGCGCGGCGCTACCTGGGCGACGCCGACTGGAACGAACTGGACACGCCCCCGGCGAGCGGCGCAGCCGCAACGACGCCGGGCGCGGACGAACCCGACGATGCGTGACACGCATCCGACTGAATACTTACGGAGAACAAGATGGCACATGCAGTGCGATTCCACGAAACCGGCGGCCCCGACGTGCTGCGCTGGGAAGCGGTCGAAGTCGGCGAGCCGGGCGCTGGGCAGGTTCGCCTGCGGCACGAGGCCGTCGGCCTGAATTTCGCCGACACGTATTTCCGCAGCGGCCTGTACCCGGTTCCGCTGCCGGCGGGCATCGGCGTCGAGGCGGCCGGTGTTGTCGAGGCCGTCGGCCCCGGCGTGACGAACGTCGCCGTCGGCGATCGCGTGACCTACACGGGCTTCCTCAACACGCTCGGCGCGTACAGCACCGAACGGCTGATTCCGGCCGCGCCCCTAGTGAAGCTGCCCGCCGGCATCGCATGCGAAACGGCCGCCGCGATGACGATGCGCGGGCTGACGTCGGCCTACCTGCTGCGCCGCATCCACGCGTTCGCGCCGGGCGACACGATCCTGCTGCATGCGGCCGCGGGCGGCGTCGGGCTGATCGTGTCGCAATGGGCGAAGCTGCTCGGGCTCACGGTGATCGGCACCGTGTCGAGCGAACACAAGGCCGCGGTCGCCCGCGCACACGGCTGCGACCACACGATCGACTACAGCCGCGAGGACGTCGCGAAACGCGTGCGCGAACTGACGGACGGTGTCGGCGTCGACGTCGTGTTCGACAGCGTCGGCCGCGACACCTTCGAAGGCTCGCTCGATTCGCTGAAGCGGCGCGGGCTGATGGTCTGCGTCGGCACCGCGTCGGGCCCGATCCCGCCGTTCGACCCGCAGCGCCTCGCGATGAAGGGCTCGCTGTACCTGACGCGTCCGGCGCTGGCCGACTACATTGCCGATCCGGCCGAGAAGAACGACCTGGCCGGCGAACTGTTCGCGCACGTCGCGGCCGGCCGCATCAAGATCGAGATCAACCAGCGCTATGCGCTGCAGGACGCCGCGCAGGCGCACCGCGATCTCGAATCACGCAAGACGACCGGTTCGTCGGTGTTCATCGTCTGAGGAGACGCGCATGCGAGTCGAACCCCTGACCTGCGCGATCGGCGCGGAACTGCTGGACGTGAGCCTCGCCGACGCCGTGCACGACGACGGCCTGTTCGCCGAGATCCGCGCGCAGCTGCTGCGTCATCGCGTGCTGTTCCTGCGCGACCAGGAC
Organism: Burkholderia sp. AU33545; assembly: GCF_020419685.1. Classification (NCBI taxonomy): domain Bacteria; kingdom Pseudomonadati; phylum Pseudomonadota; class Betaproteobacteria; order Burkholderiales; family Burkholderiaceae; genus Burkholderia; species Burkholderia sp. AU33545. The sequence goes on from NZ_JAIZRQ010000001.1 coordinate 1,202,366, forward strand.
ATCACGCGCGCCGAGCACGTCGCGTTCGCGCGGCGTTTCGGCGAGCTCGAGGATCATCCGGTCGCCGGCAGCGATCCCGAGCACCCGGGGCTCGTGCGGATCTACAAGTCGCCCGACCAGCCGAACGACCGCTACGAGAATGCGTGGCACAGCGATGCGAGCTGGCGCGTGGCGCCGCCGCTCGGCTGCGTGCTGCGTTGCGTCGAGGGTCCGCCGGTTGGCGGCGACACGATGTGGGCGAACATGGTGCTCGCGTACGAACGCCTGCCGGAGTACGTGAAGCAGCAGATCGACGACCTGCGCGCGCGCCACAGCATCGAGGCGAGCTTCGGCGCGGCGATGCCGATCGACAAGCGCCTCGCGCTGAAGGCGCAGTACCCGGACGCCGAGCATCCGGTCGTGCGCACGCATCCCGAAACCGGCGAGAAGGTGCTGTACGTGAATGCGTTCACGACGCACTTCACGAACTTCCACACACCCGCTCGCGTGCGTGTCGGGCAGGACGCGAATCCCGGCGCTGGCCAGCTGCTGCAGTACCTGATCAGCCAGGCCTATATCCCCGAATACCAGGTGCGCTGGCGCTGGAAGAAGAACAGCGTCGCGATCTGGGACAACCGCAGCACGCAGCATTACGCGGTGATGGACTACCCGCCGTGCGTGCGCAGGATGGAGCGCGCGGGCATCGTCGGCGACGTGCCGTTCTGAGCGCGCCCGCACCGTAACCGATCCGCAACGACGCAACAACGCGCCGGGCCGCCCGCCCGGCGCGACGGGATACGCACGCCCGTACACCCCGAACACAACGATTCCATCTGGAGGACGACATGCAATTTCTCGACGATTCGCTGCACCCGGAAAACCAGGACAAGGTAGTCATCACGGTCGCGCCGTACGGCCCCGAATGGATGCCCGCGGACTTTCCGGAAGACATTCCGGTGACGATGGACGAGCACGTGCAGAAGGCCGTCGACTGCTACAACGCGGGCGCGACGGTGCTGCACCTGCATGTGCGCGAGCTCGACGGCAAGGGCAGCAAGCGGTTGTCGAAATTCAACGAGCTGCTCGGCCGGCTGCGCGAGGCGGTGCCCGACATGATCCTGCAGGTCGGCGGCTCGATCTCGTTCGCGCCGGAAGGCGACGGCGCGGAAGCGAAATGGCTGTCCGACGACACGCGCCACATGCTCGCCGAGCTGACGCCGAAGCCCGACCAGGTGACGGTCGCGATCAACACCGTGCAGATGAACATCACCGAGCTGATGAACCGCAAGGACATCGCCGGCACGTCGCTGAACGAAGCCGCGTTGTGGGACGCATACCGCGAGATGACCGTGCCGGCCGGCCCCGGCTGGGTCGACGAGCACCTGCGCCGGCTGCAGGCGGCCGGCATCCAGCCGCATTTCCAGCTCACCGGCATGCACGCGCTGGAAACGCTCGAACGGATCATCCGCCGCGGCGTCTATCGCGGCCCGCTGAACGTCACGTGGGTCGGCATCGGTGGCGGTTTCGACGGCCCGAACCCGTACAACTTCATGGAATTCGTGCGGCGCTGCCCGGACGGCGCGTGCATCACGCTCGAATCGCTGATGAAGAACGTGCTGCCGATCAACACGGTCGCGATGGCGCTGGGGCTGCATCCGCGCTGCGGGATCGAGGACACGATCATCGACCAGAAGGGCAACCGGATGACGTCGGTGCAGCAGGTCGAGCAGTGCGTGCGGATCGCGCGCGAACTCGGCCGCGACATCGCGACCGGCAAGGAGGCGAAGGCGATCTACCGGATCGGCGTGCAGTACGACGGCGTCGACGAGACGCTCGCGCAGCTCGGGATGGCGCCGAACCGCCGGCCGGGCCAGGTGAACGTGCCGCTGCGCGCGGCCTGACGCACCGCGCATCCGGGTGGCGCGCCAGCGCCGCCCGCCGATCGATGTGGCGCGGCACCCACCCTCGCGCGGTGCGCGAGGCAAGCTCCGACGAACGGAGCGGGGCCGCGCAAGCCGCGCCGGCGCATTGCCGCACCGGTGCCGGAGGAGACACGCATGCTGATTCATCACGTCGAGCCGTCGCTGCAGGACGTGGCGGCCACCGGGCGGCGCGCGCCGGCCTATGCCTGGCTCGTGTTCGGGCTGACCGTCGGTCTGCTGCTGTCGGACTACATGTCGCGGCAGGTGCTCAATGCCGTGTTTCCGCTGCTGAAGCACGCGTGGGGACTGTCGGACACGCAGCTCGGTTCGCTGTCCGGCGTCGTCGCGCTGCTCGTCGGGCTGTTGACGTTTCCGCTGTCGGTGCTCGCCGACCGCTTCGGCCGCGTACGCAGCATCGTGCTGATGGCCGCGCTGTGGAGCGTCGCGACGCTCGGATGCGCGCTGTCGACCAACTACGCCGAAATGCTCGTGGCGCGCGGGCTCGTCGGCCTCGGCGAAGCCGCGTACGGCAGCGTCGGCGTCGCGCTGATCCTCAGCATCTTTCCGGCGCGCCTGCGCGCGACGCTGACCGGCGCGTTCATGGCCGGCGGCGCGTTCGGCTCCGTGTTCGGGATGGCGCTCGGCGGCCTCGTCGGCGCGCATCTCGGCTGGCGCTGGTCGTTCGGCGTGATGGCCGCGCTCGGCATCGTGCTGCTCGTCGCGTATCGATGCGTCGTGACCGAACGGCGGCTCGCCGCTTATCGCATCGAACCGTGCCGGCGCGACGCCAGCGCGCCGCGCGACCTGCGCGGCAGCGTGCGCGCGCTGATGTCGGGGTTGTTCGCATCCCGTTCGGTGATCTGCGCGTATGTCGGCAGCGGACTGCACCTGTTCGTGCCCGGCGCGCTGTTCGCCTGGTTGCCGAGCTACCTGAACCGCTATTACGCGATGGCGCCGGACCGCGCCGCCGTGCTTGCGGCCGGCTTCGTGCTGCTGTCGGGCGTCGGGATGGTCGGCTGCGGGATCGTCACCGACCGCGTCGGCAAGACCGACGGCAAGCGCAAGTGGCTGACCGCGATCGCGTATTGCGGGCTGACGGGAGTGTGCCTCGCGGTCGCGTTCCGGCTGCCGCCCGGGCCACTGCAACTCGCACTGATCTGCGCGGGCATGCTGGTCGGCGCGGGTGCGTCGGGCGCATCGGGCGCGATGGTCGCGAACCTCACGCCGGCCGCGATCCACGCATCGGCTTTCGCGACGCTCACGCTCGCCAACAACCTGCTCGGCATGGCGCCGGGCCCGCTGCTGACGGGGTGGGTCGCCGATCGCACCGGCCTCGTCGGCGCATTGCAATGGATTCCTGCCGTGCCGCTCGCGGCCGCCGTGCTGTTCGCGATCGGACGCGCGAGCTACGCGGCCGATATCGCGCGCGTCGAACGCGAACGGCGCGCGTCACACCTTTCCTGAACCGAACCCTCCCGGAGGCAGCATGACCCTGGCGACCGCGCCCACCATCCTGATCGTGCCCGGCTTGCGCGATCACGTCGAAGATCATTGGCAGACGCATCTGCAACGGCGCCTGCCGAACGCTCGCGCCGTCGCGCCGCTCGAAGCCGACAAGCTGAGCCGCGCCGCGCGCGTCGCGGCGCTCGATGCGGCTTTGGCCGCGATCGACGGCCCCGTGATCCTCGTCGCGCACAGCGCGGGTGTCATGATCGCCGTGCATTGGGCATTGCAGGCCACGCGTGCCATCGATGGCGCACTGCTCGCCGCGCCGGCCGATCTCGATACGCCGATGCCCGCAGGCTATCCGACACCGGATGCGCTCGACGCGCACGGCTGGACGCCGGTGCCGACCCGGCCGCTGCCGTTTCCGAGCATCGTGGCCGCGAGCCGCAACGATCCGCTCGCGCGATTCGAACGAACGCAGGCGCTGGCGGCGGGATGGGGCAGCCGGCTCGTCGATCTCGGCGAAGTCGGACACCTGAACCCGGCGTCCGGGTACGGCGAGTGGCGGGATGCGGAGCGGCTGATCGGGGAGGTGATCGCGCTCCGTGCGGCCTGAGCGCCGTCTGCAACGCGCCGCGCACGATTTCATGCCGGCGCGTCCGTCGGAACCGATTTCAGTTCAGCGTCCGTTGATATACGACGTCCTAACATGCTACCTATCCGTCGCAACGGCCAATAAGCAAATCCTCAACAAGAGGAAGGTTTTTGTTAGGGAAATTCCCGCCCCGCGCGGGTCGGTTTTTTGTTGACCGACATCGTATAACGCCGTCATGATTTCCCGAAAGAACGGTCCCATCCACCGACCGAAGCGAGGAGACATGAACACCACCACGATCGCGCGCCGTGTCCGCCGGATCGCCCTGGCGCTGGGCCTGACGCTGTCGGCCGCGGCCGCCGTCGCGGCTCCCGTATCGCTGAATGTCGTCGACGTCGCGGGCAACCTGCAGCTCACGCAGAAGGCCATCGAGGCGTTCAAGGAGAAGAACCCGAATCTCGTCTCGAACGTGACGTTCACGAACGCGCCCGCGCCGCAGTTGCCGGGCAAGATCAAGGCGATGCAGGCGGCGGGACGCGCCGACATCGACCTCGTGCTGACGGGCACCGACGCGCTGGCCGCCGGCATCGAGCAGAACCTGTGGCTGAAGCTGCTGCCCGACAACGCGGGCGCGTTTCCCGGCGTGCTCGACAGATACGCGCCCGGCCCGCGCAAGATGCAGGACCTCGCGCAGGGCTTCGGTCTCGAAGTGACCTACATGCCGGCCGGCCCGCTGCTCGAATACAACCCGGCCAAGGTCAGCGATCCGCCGAAGACGCCCGACCAGCTGCTCGCGTGGTGCAAGGCGCATCCGAACAAGCTGATCTACGCGCGCCCGGCGAACTCGGGCCCCGGCCGCACCTTCCTGATGGGGCTGCCGTACGTGCTCGGCGACAAGAACCCGCAGGACCCGATCAACGGCTGGGACAAAACTTGGGCGTTCCTGAAGCAGCTCAACGACTGCGTGCCGTACTACCCGGGCGGCACGTCGGCCGTGATGAAGGAGCTCGGCGAAGGCACGCGCGACATGACGGTGACCGTCACCGGCTGGGACCTCAACCCGCGCGCGCTCGGCATCGTGCCGGCCGAGTTCAGGATCCAGGCATTCGACAACATGACGTGGGTCAACGATGCGCACTTCATGGTGATTCCGAAGGGCGTGGCGAAGGACAAGCTCGACGTGCTGTTCAAGCTGATGAACTTCCTGCTCGAACCGGCGCAGCAGGCGATGACCTACGACGACGGCTACTTCTATCCGGGCCCGGCGGTGAAGGGCGTGACGCTCGAGATGGCGCCCGCGCACAGCCAGGAGGTGATCAGGAAGTTCGGCCGCCCCGAATACGCGAAGCTGCTCGCGGATCGTCCGCACGTGCAGCCGCTCAACGCGCAGGCAATGGTCGCCGCGTTCCAGAAGTGGGACCGCGAGATCGGGTCGCAGAAGTCGAAATGACGCATGAACCCGCGGGCGCCGCGGCGCCCGCGCCGACGGAGCTCGCGTAATGAAGCACAGTTTCGAACGGTTGCGGCTCGACGGCGTGTGCCGCAGCTTCACCAATGCGGAGGGCGCGCAGGTCGCCGCACTGAACGGGCTCGATCTCGACATCAGGCGCGGCGAGTTCATCGCGCTGCTCGGCCCGTCGGGCTGCGGCAAGTCGACCGCGCTGAACTGCATCGCCGGGCTGCAGCCGCTCACGAGCGGCGGCATCTGGCTCGACGACACGCGCATCGACGTGTTGCCGCCCGAGCGCCGCGGCTTCGGCATGGTGTTCCAGAACTACGCGCTGTTTCCGCACATGTCGGTGCTCGAGAACGTCGGCTTCGGGCTGAAGATGCGCGGCGTGCCGAAGCAGGAAGCGCGGCGGCGCGCGCAGCAGGCACTCGAACTCGTGCAGCTCGTCGGCCACGAGGGCAAGCTGCCCGGGCAGCTGTCGGGCGGGCAGCAGCAGCGCGTCGCGATCGCGCGCGCGATCGTCATCGAGCCGCCGCTCGTGCTGATGGACGAGCCGCTGTCGAACCTCGACACGAAGCTGCGCATCGAGATGCGTGCCGAGATCCGCCGCATCCACACGCAGCTCGAACGCGCGACGATCTACGTGACGCACGACCAGGACGAAGCGCTGTCGATGGCCGACCGGATCGTCGTGATGAAGGAGGGCGTCGTGCAGCAGGTGGCGTCGCCGAAAGACGTGTACACGCGCCCGCACAACCTGCACGTCGCACGCTTCATGGGCTATCGCAACGTGCTGCCGTTCACGCTCGAAGGGATGGCCGGCGACTACGTGAACGTCACCGCGGCTGGCGTGCGTATCACGGGCGTGCCGATGGCCGGTTTCGACGGCAAGGACGTCGTGGTCGCGCTGCGCCCCGACGACATTGAGCGTGCGGAAGAGGGCGCCGACAACGCATTCGACGCGACCGTCGAAACGGTCGAATACGGCGGCCGCGACTCACTCATCCGCGTGATCACGCCGTTCGGCCCGATCTGGGCGCGGGTCGCCGGCGAATTCGCCGAGGGCGAGCGGTTGCGGTTGCGCGTGGCGCCGGCGCGCACGCTCGTCTATGCGGGCGACGCGCCATGAACGGCCGCTGCGCCGCGTGCACGGCAGCGCGCTGCCCGGAGGCCGCATGAGCACGCTCGCGACAGGCGGCGCGCCGCGTGACGCGAAGGCGTGGCTCGTCACGCCGGCGATCGCGTTCATCGTCGCGCTGTTCATCTATCCGTTCGCGTACGGCCTCGTGTTGTCGTTCCAGCCGATGAACGGCGGCGGCGCGCTCGCAAACTACGTGCAGTTCTTCACCGACACCGCGATGTGGCCGACCGTGCTCGTCACGCTGAAGCTCGCGGTGCCGGCGACGCTGATCAACGTCGGCATCTCGGTGCCCGTCGCGTTTGCGCTGCGCCGCAACTCGCCGTACCAGAAGCTCGTCACGACGCTGCTCGTGATTCCGGTCACGCTCGGCACGGTGCTCGTCGCCGACGGGATGCTCACGTATTTCGGACCGAACGGCTGGTTTCCGCAGGCGCTTCAGGGGCTGCACCTGTACACGGACGAAGTGCGCCTCACGCACAATTATTGGGGCGTCCTGCTGTCGCTGATCGTGTCGGGCTTTCCGTTCGCGTTCCTGCTGATGCTGTCGTACATCAGCGGCATCGACCCGACGCTCGCGCGCGCCGCGGCCACGCTCGGCGCGAACCCGTGGCAGCAGTTCCGGCGGATCTACCTGCCGCTGCTCGTGCCGGGGCTGACGATGGCCGCATGCCTGTCGTTCGTGCAGGCGTTCTCGGTATTCCCGTCGGCCGTGCTCCTCGGCGCGCCGGCCGGGCCGACGCGCGTGATCTCGATCGCGGCCGCCGAAGCCGCGTTCGAGAGCTACGACTATTCGCTCGCATCGGCGATCGCGATCGTGATGGGCTTCGTGCAGTTGCTGGTGGTCGCGTCGATGCTCGGCGCGCGCCGCTTCTTCTATACCGGTCCGGTCACGGGGGGCAAGGGCTGATGGCGACCAACAATCATGCGGCGCCGGCGTGGCCGCCGAAACATAGCCCGCCCGGCGCGCAGCCCGTCAACGCGATGAAGCCGCGGAAACTACGCGACAGCCTCGCCGGCCGCGCGTGGAAGGCGCTCGTATGGGGGCTGATGGCGTTCTTCCTGCTGAACGTGATGCTGCTGATCGCGACCGTCGCGGTGAACTCGGTCGCGACACGCTGGTTCGGCACGCCGCTGCCGCAGGGCTTCACGCTGCACTGGTATGCGAAGGCGTGGGAAGACTTCCAGCTCGCCAGCGTGCTGTGGGTGACCGTCGAAGTCGTCGGCGCGGTCGTGCTGCTGTCGGTCGCGCTCGGCGTGCCGGCCGCCTACGCGCTCGCGCGCGTGCAGTTCCGCGGCAAGCGCTTCGCGCTGCTGGTGTTCCTGCTGCCGCTGATGGTGCCGCCCGTCACGTACGGGATCCCGATGGCGACCGTGATGTACAAGGTCGGGCTCGCGGGCACGCTGCCAGGCGTGATCCTCGCGAACCTCGTGCCGGCGCTGCCGTTCGTGATCCTCGTGATGACGCCGTTCATCGAGCAGATCGATCCGAATCTCGAAGCCGCCGCGCGCATCTTCGGCGCGAACACGTGGCGCTATTTCCGCTACGTTCTGCTGCCGCTGCTGGTGCCCGGCATGCTCGCGGCGGGGCTGCTCGTGCTGGTGCGCACGATCGGGATGTTCGAGCTGACCTTCTTCACCGCGGGCCCCAGCACGCAGACGCTCGTCGTCGCGCTGTATTACGCGGTGTTCTCGACGGGCGTGCGCGCGCCGCAGTCGATCGACGCGATGGCGATGATCTACATGGCCATCACGCTCGTGTGGGTCGTGATCGCGCTGCAGTTCGTGAGCCCGACGCAGCTCGTGAGTCGCGTGAAGCAGGAGCGGCAGTAGGCGCGCACGAAAGCGGCGGGACAGCGGGGCGTTCGCACCGATCACGCCGTTCACGCCGTCCGTGCAATTGGTTACAAATGGATACCGCGAACGACGCGCGGACGTTGCAGACTACGCGGCATACCGGCTCGGCGATGCGCTCACTGGCATCGCTGCGTGCCGCCCGACGTTCACCCGATTCGCGGAGTTCCATGAAGTTTCCCACGCTGCTGACGCTCGGCTGTGCCGCCACGCTGCTCGCCGCCTGCCACCTGCTCCACGACGGCCCCGGATCGAGCGACGTCGATGCCGCGGTGCGCCGCGCGCTCGAAGCGGAAAACCACGGCGGCCTGAACGCGCTGTTCGGCCAGCCGCTGCCCGTGTCGGCCGACGTGATCTCGGCGAAGCCCGCCGGCGACTGCAGGAAGGCCGGCGAACGCACCTACGCGTGCGACGTCGTGATCACCTGGCGCAACAGCGATTACACGCCGTCGCGCGCGAACCTGACCTTCGTGCAGGCCGCCGACGGTTCGTGGCAGACCTCGGGCGTCGACGCCGCCATCGCGACCAGCGCCGCCAAGTCGCTGATCGACAAGATCGGCAAGGCATGGCCTGGCAATGCGGCCAGCGGCGCGTCGGCACCGCAGTGACGCGCCGGCGACGGGCTTCGTCGCCGCTCCTGCCGAAATGCCGTGCGGACGATGCGTGTGGCACCGTCGCCTGCCTTCCTTTGAAGGCAACCGTTATCCCGTCTTGTCCGATGCATGAACCCTGCGTAACGGCGAAAAAGGGCGCAAACACGGCCTGCCATCGGTCGAAGCCATCCTCGGTATGCGGACTGGAATATAGGGAAAACCCTTAATTCGAGATATAATCGCGGGCTAGAAGAAAGGTCGAACCATGCCCGAACGTTTCCAATCTCTCGAAAAATTTCTGTTCTCCCTGGTCGTGATGTCCGCGGTCTTCTGCTCCGCATTCCTCGCGTACGAGCGTCACCCCGAGATCAAGATCGCGCTGCACGAAGGCGAAGCGCTGATGCGCGAAAGCGCCAAGTATTCGGTGATCTGCTCGCCGTCCAAGGTCGATCCTTGCGTCGAGATGTCCGCTTACTGAGCCTCGTCTCCCGCTGACGCACCGCGCTGATTCCCGCCGACACGCGCCGGCGGCGCGCATCGCGCACCCGCGCGCACCGGTTCCGGTCGCGCATCGCCTGAACTGAACCCCGCTTCCCCGATTCCCGGATTCCGCTGCGGCGAGCGTCATGCCGCTTCATCACGCCGGTGCGCTCGTTCGCGCATGCGCCGGCACGATGTGCGTGCTGCTCGACAGTCCTTCGCCGAAAGCGGACAGGCGCACGCCGCCCCCGCCGATTCCGGATAGCCGGCGCCTGTTGCGCTGCGCATAATGGTGCAACGGCGTCGGCCCGCCTGGCGCCTTCGTAGCGTGGCACCGCGACTGTCCCGCGCATCCGCAATCCGACCCGGCGCTTCCCGAATGACGATCCTCTATCGCGGCATGGACCGCGCGGCGCTCGACGCCGCCTACCTGAACACGAAGGCCATTCCCGATTTCCCCGCGGTGCTCGCGTCCTGCCAGGCACGCAGCGCAGCGCTTTACGATGCGACGCCCGGGCAGCGCGACCTGCGTTACGGTGCGCGTCCGGCGCAGCGCTTCGACTGGCTGCGGTGCGGCCGGCCCGACGCGCCGCTGTTCGTGTTCATTCACGGCGGCTACTGGCAGCACTGTGCGAAAGAGGATTTCGCGTACGCGGCCGCCGGGCCGCTCGCACGCGGCTTCGACGTCGTGCTCGCCGAATACACGCTCGCACCGACCGCATCGATGACCGACATCGTCGGCGAGATCGGCGCGTTGCTCGACCATCTCGCGGCCGACCCCGACGGCATCGGCACCGCAGGACGACCGATCCACCTGAGCGGTCACTCGGCCGGCGGCCACCTGACGGCCGTGCATCGCGCGCATCCGGCCGTCGTGTCTGCGCTCGCGATCAGCCCGCTCGTCGATCTCGAACCGATCTCGCTGTGCGTGCTCGACGACAAGCTGAAGCTCGCCGCGCAAGAGATCACCGCATACAGTCCACTGCTTCACATCGGGCCCGGCGCACCGACCGTCGTCGCGGTCGGCGCGGCCGAACTGCCGGAGCTCGTGCGCCACTCGCACGAATACGCGGACGCATGCGAAGCGGCCGGCGAACGGATCGCACGCGCATGGCTACCCGGCATGCAGCACTTCACGGTGCTCGACGATCTCGCGAAACCGGGGAGCGCGATGCTCGCCGCGTTGCAGGCGGTCGCGCCGCATTGACCGCGCCGTATTGCGTCGCGTCGCGTGATTTCGCGCCGCGTGCGGCCGGGTAGGGCCGCCGCATTGCCGCTCATTGCGACGCGCACGGATTAGGGCATCCGGCCGTCGCCGTCAGACCGGCATCGACATCGGGGGCAGGGGCGGCGTCGGCGCCTTGCTGGCGGACCGTATCCGACGCCACTGCCTGCAACCTTGCTGCCATGTCCGGCGCGATGCCGAGCTGCGCGGCCGCTTGCTCCCGCGGGCCAAACGTACGGACGTCGACACCGGCGATCTGCTGAAACAGCACGAGCGCGCTCAGGTAAGCGCCCAGCACGCCCGGATGCAGATAGTCTGGCCGCGAGATCGGCGGGTCGTTCTGCGCGCGCATGCCGTACCACAGCAGCGGTGCGCCGGACGGCGCATACGGGTCGGGATCGGCGACGCCGGTCGTCCACGCGCGCTGCCACGCGCGGCCGACCGGCACGACGGCGGCGATGGACGGATCGCCCCGGCGCGCGCCATCGAACGCATCGCGATATGCGGCAACGAGGGCGGTGAGGCGATCGACGTAGCGCGCGTGAAAACCGATGCTATCCGGCTCGCCCGCCAGCGCTTTCGCGAGATCGGCACGTGGCCAGGTTTCATATAGATAAACACGCGCTTGCGGCGCCGCCGCGCGAATGCCGCGTGCGAGCTTCGCGACGCTCGCACGGAAACCGGCCGGATCGCAGGCGCGGCTGTGCGTGAGCGCGAACGGCAGAGGCTTCGCGCTCAGTTCCTGCAGGACCACCACATCCCACGTGGGCCGGTCGATCACGTCCGATGCGACGCGGTCATGTTTCGCGAGACTCGTCGCCGACATCGCTTCCAGATGAACCTCGAAGTCGAGTCCGGCTTCGGCGGCGAAGCGCGCGAAAATCCCCGGAATCCCGCCCCACGGGCCCGGCTCGCGTTCGGCGCGGGCCCCGGTCTGCCCGAAGTTTTCGTCGACGACCCGCGCGGTGCCGCCAACCTCCTTGCTGCCGGGCCGCATCGCGCCGTACGAACGCACGGGCGTGTAACGGCCGTGCGTGAGGCTGTCGCCGACGAACAGGATGCGTTGCGGCGTGCGCATTGCCGGTACGGGCGACCCGCCCGGCAAGTGCGTGGCTTCCGTGGCCGAGGTGGCCGTCGCCGGCCCGACGACCAGCAACGCCACGACGCACGTCAGTGCGGAACGCAAGATCGGGCAACAGAACGAGGGCATGGCGGGCATTTCAGTCATCGCGGGGTTTCGGAGGACGCGTGGCCGCAGTATTTCACGAAGCGGCACAGCGAGGCCGACCACGCATCGCGGGACGCGTACGGTAGACTGCTCGCTGGCTTTTTCCCGCCGCCAATGACACGACCACTCTCGCACGCTCACACGCCATGGACCGAATCGATGCGATGAAGGTGTTCGTCGCCACGCTGGACGAGGGCAGTCTCGCTGGCGCGAGCCGCCGTCTCGGCCGCTCGCCGGCGGCAGTCAGCCGCGCGATCGCGTTTCTCGAGGAGCACACGGGCACCGCGCTGCTGTACCGGACCACCCGGACGATTCGCCTCAGCGAAGCCGGTGAACGCTACGCCGCAGCGTGCCGCCGCATCCTCGCGGATCTCGAGGAAGCGGACATGCTGATCGCCGACGAACGCTCGGCGCCGCGCGGACTGCTGACGATCACGGCTCCGGTCGCCGCCGGCGAGGACGTGCTGCGCGCGCTCATCGACGAATTCATCGACCGCCATCCGGCCGTGTCGATTCGCCTGCAACTGCTCGACCGTCCCGTCAGCCTGATCGACGAAGGAATCGACGTCGCGCTGCGCATCGCACATCTGGCGGATTCGACGCTCGTCGCGATCCCGGTGGGCGCGGTGCGGCGTGTCGTCGTCGCGTCACCCGACTATCTGGCGAAGCATCCGCCGATCACCGCGCCGGCCGATCTCGCACGGCACCGGATCATCTCGATGACGCACTTCGGGCTCGATTCATGGAGCTTCCCGCCGTCGGGCCAGTCGGCGCTGCCGCAGGTGGTCCAGTTCGCGCCGCGCTTCATCGTCAACACGATCCGCGGCGCGCTTGCATCGGCGCTCGCCGGCCACGGCGTCACGCGCCTCTTCTCGTATCACGTCGCCGAGCAGGTTCGGGACGGCGCGCTGCGAATCGTGCTGCGCGACAGCGAACATGCGCCGCTGCCGATTCACGTCGTCACGCCTTACGGACGGCTGTCGGTGCCGAAAGTGCGGACGTTCGTCGATTTCGCCGCGCCACGATTGCGCGAGCACTTCGCACGGCTGGCCACCATCACCGACGAAGATTGAACCGGCCTGCGGAAGAATGGCTTCCGCAACGCGTGGATTCTCCCGAAACTCGGTTCAATCTAGACTTCCTTCAACCGACGGGCGCGTATGCGTCCGCCCAGCGAATGGAGGTCCTTCAATGCAACAAGCGCTTCTCGACCGGCAGAACGCCCCCGCGTTCAACGTGTGGCGCGGCACGGTGTCCGGTGCCAGTGCGAGCCTGATCGGCATCGGTCTGGCACGATTTTCGTATACGCCGCTGCTGCCCGCGATCATCGGCGCGCACTGGTTTCCCGCGTCGACGGCCGCCTATCTGGGTGCGGCCAACCTCGGCGGCTATCTGGCCGGTGCGCTGGTCGCCGGCGCGCTCGCGCGCCGCGCCGGCTCGACCGCCGTGCTGCGCGCGATGATGCTGCTCGCGACGCTTGCGTTCGTCGCGTGCGCGGTGCCCGTGTCGTTCCTGTGGTTCTTCGTCTGGCGCTTTGCGTCCGGCCTGTCCGGCGGCGCCCTGATGGTGCTCGCCGCGCCGGCGATCCTCACGCATGTGCCGCCGGCGCGCCGCGGTTTCGCGAGCGGCGGCATCTTCACGGGAATCGGTCTCGGCATCGCGGCGTCGGGCACGATCGTGCCGATCCTGCTGCGGCAGAGTCTCACCGCGACGTGGCTGGGGCTCGCGATCGTGTCGCTGCTGTTGACCGCCGTCGCGTGGCGCGGCTGGCCGGCTGACGATGCGCCGCCTGCGGCCGTCGCGTCGCCGGCCACGCACGCACGCAACCTCCCGACCGGCAGCCTGCGCGCGCTGTACGTCGAATACGGGCTCAACGCGGTCGGGCTGGTCCCGCACATGATCTTCCTCGTCGACTACGTAGCGCGCGGACTCGACAAGGGCGTGGACGCGGGCGCGCAGTACTGGGTGCTGTACGGTCTCGGTGCGATCGTCGGGCCGCTCGCGTGCGGGCATCTCGCCGATCGAGCGGGATTCGGTCGCGCACTGCGTATTGCATTCGCGATCGAGGCCGTCGCCGTCGTGCTGCCGCTGCTCGGGATGGGGCCCGCCGCGCTGATCGTATCGAGCGTGCTGGTCGGCGCGTTCACGCCCGGCATCGTACCGCTCGTACTTGGCCGCGTGAATGAACTGCTCGCACATCATCCGTCGGTTGCGAAACGCGCATGGCGCAGTGCGACGACCAGCTTCGCGATCATGCAGGCGATGGCTGCCTACGGCCTGTCGTACCTGTTCGCCTCGAGCGGCGGTCGATACGAAACGCTGTTCGCCGTCGGAGCCGCCGCGCTGCTGCTGGCGCTCGTGGTCGACGTCGTCGCATCGGCGAGGGCGCGATGAGCACGACCATCCAGACGCCTGACACGGCGCGCGCCGGCCGGTCCGCCGCCAGCTATGCCGAACGGAACGCGCGCTACTGGCAGCGCAATCTCGCCGTGTGCGTGTTCGGCTCGTTCACGACGCTCGTCAGCCTGAGCATGCTGCTGCCGTTCCTGCCGCTGTACGTGCGGCAGCTCGGCGTCGATGCGCAATCGGCCGTGATCGAGTGGTCCGGCGTCGCCTTCGGCGCGACGTTTCTCGGCACCGCAGTCACCGCACCGCTGTGGGGCCGCCTCGCGGATCGCTTTGGCCGCAAACCAATGCTCGTGCGCGCTGCACTCGGAATGGCCGTCGTGATGTCGCTGATCGGCGTTGCGCACAACGTTCAGGAACTCGTCGCACTGAGGCTCGTCGCCGGGCTCGTCGGCGGCTATGCGTCGGCGTCGACCGTGATGGTGGGCACGCAGGCACCGCGCGAACGCGCGGGCTGGGCACTCGGCATCCTGTCGACCGGTGCACTCGCGGGCAACCTCGTCGGGCCGCTCGTCGGCGGCTTGCTGCCGGGCTGGCTCGGCATCCGCGGGACATTTTTCGCGGGTGGGGCGATGATCGCCGTCGCCGCGCTGCTGACGATCCTGCTCGTGAAGGAGGACTTTCACGCGGACACCGACGCACTGACGCGACACGCCCGCGCAACGACCGCGGACACGGCACGGCGCACCGATCTTGCGGCGGTCGCCGCGCTCCTGGTGACGGCAATGATGGTCCTGCTCGCGAACATGTCGATCGAGCCGATCATCACGGTATATATCGGCGGGCTCGGCGTGGATGGCAGCCACCTCGCGCGCGTCGCCGGCGTCGTGATGGCCTGTTCCGCACTGGGCAGCATGCTGACCGCCGCGCGGCTCGGCGCGCTCGCCGACCGAATCGGCAGCTGGAATGTCATCGTCGGCTGCCTGCTGCTGACCGCGCTCGCAATGGTGCCGCAGGCCTTCGTCTCGCACTGGTGGCAACTCGCGGCACTGCGCGTGCTGATGGGGATGACGCTCGCCGGGCTGCTCCCGTCGATCGGCAAGCTGGTCCGGCAGTCCGTCGACGAGCGCGCGACGGGCCAGATGCTCGGCTACCTGCAATCCGCGCAGTTCGGCGGGCAGGTGATCGGCCCCGTGATCGGCGGACAGATCGGCGTCGCGCTCGGCCTGCATGCGGTGTTCTTCGTGACAGCCGCGCTACTGACGGCATGCGCGGGGCTCGCCTATCGGGTACGCAGGCGATAGAAGCAAGTTGGGCTGGCGCGCGGGCGGCAGGCCGGCGTAGCATGGGCGCGGTTGCCGGGGGCTGTTTCGCGCACCGTTCGGATGCGCATCGCGCCGCGCGACGGCCGCGTCATTGCCCGATCGGCCGCCGAGCTCGACACCGCTTTCCCGTGACCGGCTCCGCGCGACGCGCCGTGAACATGCCGTATACCGGACCCGACCCAGCAGCTTCGGCCCGCATCTGGCCGCAGCATTCCGATCCCGGACGTTGCAGGAGGCAACGACATGAATCGACCGACCGAAAACCGGACGCTGTTGCGCACGCTCGGCATCCGCACCCCGATCATCCAGGCGCCGATGGCCGGCGTCAGCACGCCCGCGCTGGCGGCCGCCGTGTCGAATGCGGGCGGGCTCGGCTCGCTGGGCGTCGGCGCGACGAACGCCGACGGCGCGCGCACGATGATCCGCGACACGCGCGCGCTCACCGACCGGCCGTTCAACATCAATCTGTTCTGCCACCGGCCGGCCCGCGCCGACGCAGCCGTCGAACGCGCGTGGCTCGACTGGCTCGCACCCGCGTTCCGCGAACAGGGCGCGACGACGCCGGCGTCGTTGTCGGAGATCTACACGAGCTTCGTCGCGGACGATGCGATGCTCGCGATGCTGGTCGAAGAAAAACCGGCGGTCGTCAGCTTTCATTTCGGGTTGCCGTCCGATGAGGCCATCGCCGTGCTGAAGCGCGCGGGCATCACGCTGTTCGCGTCCGCGACGAATCCCGACGAAGCCCGGCAGATCGCCGCGGCCGGTATCGACGCGATCGTTGCGCAGGGTATCGAGGCCGGCGGGCACCGTGGCATATTCGACTCGACGCCGCACGACGACCGGCTCGGCACATTCGCCCTGACGCGACTGCTGGTGCGCGAATGTGCGTTGCCGGTGATCGCCGCCGGCGGCATCATGGACGGCGACGGCATCGCCGCGGCGCTCGCGCTCGGTGCGCAGGCCGCGCAGCTCGGCACCGCCTTCGTCGCGTGCCCGGAGACGTCGATCGACGACGGTTATCGCCGAGCGATCCTCGGCGACGCAGCGCGCCGCACGACATTGACGACCGCGATCTCCGGACGGATCGCGCGCGGCATCGCGAACCGGCTGACCGCGCTCGGCGACGATCCGCACGCACCGGCCACGCCCGCCTATCCGATCGCATACGACGCGGGCAAGGCACTGCATGCGGCTGCGAAGGCGAACGGCGAGTTCGGCTACGGCGCGCAATGGGCCGGGCAGGCGGCGCCGCTCGTCCGGTCGCTGCCGGCGACCGAACTGTTCGCGACGCTCGAGCGCGAGACACGGGCGGCCATCGCACGGCTACAGCACGCGCTGGACTGATTTCGCGGCCGCACGCGGTGCGCCGGCGTTCGGCGAATGCGCCGCAATGCGAATGGCCGGGTACAGAATTGCAACGTTCTGTATCCGCCCGCGGCGTGGATACAGCGTGATACACGGCGTCGGCGAAGGCCCGTTATAAAGCGGACATGACTTCTTGAGGAGCACGACATGTCTGCTACATGGTTCAACGGATCCTGCCACTGCGGCGCCGTGAAATTCCAAGTCCGGACCGCGCTTGCGCCGGCGGCTCGCTGCAACTGCAGCCTCTGCCGCCGTCGCGGCGCGCTGATGAGCCCGATGTTCGCCGCGGCCGACCTGAAGATCGTCGAAGGCGAGGGCGCGCTGACGCTCTACCGCTTCAATACGCACACGGCCCGTCACTATTTCTGCAGCCGCTGCGGCGTCTATCCGTTCCATCAGACGCGCAAGGATCCCGCGTGCTGGCGCGTCAATCTCGGCTGCCTCGACGGCGTCGATCCGTATGCGCTCGATGCGACCGTCGCCGACGGCGCAAGCCTTTCCGTCGTGGAGGACGCATGAAGCGCTGGCTGATGATCCTGCTGTTCGCCACGGGCGGCCTCGCGACCGAGATCGCGCACCCGGTGCAGTGTTCGCTTCTGTCGATCAGCCGCCAGCGGACCGGCGACCGACGGGGTCGGAACGACAGCGGACGAGATTGAGCAGGCGCCGCGGGTGTCGCATCGTGTTGATCGGAAGCGATAATCATGCCTCCGATAAGATCGCACGCGATATATAATGCGTTCGTCTGCGACACAAACCGCTGTCGCTGGAGAACGCTCATGAAACCGACCGAAGCACAATCGCCCGCCACGCCGAAGCTGTCCGAGTTCCTGTGTTTTGCGATCTACTCGACGAATCTCGCGTTCGGCAAGGCATACAAACCGATCCTCGAAGAGCTCGGCCTCACGTACACGCAATACATCACGATCATCGCGCTGTGGGAGGAGGGCAACCAGACGGTCGGACAGCTCGGCGAAAAGCTGTTCCTCGAATCGAACACGCTGACGCCGATCCTGAAGAAGCTCGAGGCGATGGGCTATCTGGAGCGGCACCGCGATCCGTCGGACGAGCGCCAGGTACTCGTGAGCCTGACGAAAAGCGGCCGCCGCGTGCGCGAGAAGGGGCTCGACATGAACCTGGTCGAAGCCACCGGCCTGAAACCCGACGAATTCGCGAAGATGCAGAAGGCCATCGTCACGCTGCGCGGCAACCTGATCCATTCGATCAACGAATAGACGATCGAACGCAGGCTCGATGTCGAGCCTGCGATGCGATTGCCGCCGGCTCCCTCCGCCATTTCAGTACATTTTCCGCAGTCGGGCCCGAGGCACCGCCGCGACCGGTCCTTATGGCCGGCGCGCCGGCTGGCCCGTCCCGGTCTCCTCGCGCCCCAGCACCAGCAAATGCATGTCGCGACGCGTCGCGAAGCCGAGTGCGCGATAGCGCTCGATCGCACCGTGATTCGACGTGAGCACGTGCAGGAAAGGCGTTTCCGCCCGCGCGCGGATGGTCGCGACCAGCGACCGGATCAGTCCGGCCGCGAGGCCTTGGCCCCGGAAAGCCGCATCCACGCACACGGCGCTGATCTCCGCGTGACCGCCGGCCCTCAGCCGCTGACCGGCCATCGCCACGAGCCGGCCTTGCCGGCGGACACCGATGTAGCCGCCGAATTCGACCGTGCGCGTGCCGAACGGGCCTGGTTCCGTCGCCGCGATCAATTCGAGCATCTCCGGCACGTCGGCTTCGGTGAGCCGGACATGCTCCAGAGCAGGCGCGCCGTCGAGCGTTCCCTGCCAGATCATCTGATGCAGCATCGCCCGCCAGACCACGGAAAAGCCGGGCGGCGTCGGGATCTCGTCCGGCGTGACGAGTGCCGCAGGTCCATGGGCGTCGATCAGTCCACGCAGCGCGTCGAACGCGGTCGGGCTGCGGTCGGCCATGCCCGCAAACGGTGCGAGCGCAGGAGGAAATCGACGCGCAAGCATGTCGCCGAGGGCGAAACGATGCTGCTCCCCGGTAAGCGCATGCCATACGGCATTGTCGAGCGGATGCGATCCGCTTCCTTCCTGCTCCGTCGTTCCTTCCCGCATCGCCTGCTCCTTGATCGAAGGCCGTTCGTCGCACAGCATAGACGCGATCGCCCGGGGCAGGTTGCGGACAAACGGACAAGCAAAAGCGCATGCGATTCAATCGCATGCGCTTTATTTGGCGGACGGTGTCGTCGATTTCGTCGCGACGCTCAACGACCGAAATAGATCGAGCGCGCGGCCGTGCGAATCGCCATGCGACTGCCGGATTGCGTCGCACCGTCGGCGTTGTTGCCGTAACCGGCCGCCTGGGTGTCGGCCGCCGTTGCATCGTTGTCGCGCACCCGCTTCAGCGCTGCCCGCAGGTTGTCCGGATAGTTGGGATCGTTCGGGCGATTCGGCAGATAACCGGCCTGCTGGAGCGCGGCCAGTTCCGCCCGCACTTGCGCACGCGTCACGGTGCTTTCGGTTGCGAAGGCCGGAGCGGCAACGGAAGCCGACACGGCGACGAGCAGGGCTGCAATCAGTTGGGTCTTCATCATTTATCTCGACAGAAAAGAGTAATCGGAATGTGAACGCGGCGCGCCGGCAATCGGCGTCGATCGCGACTTCGTTCAATGGCCGAAGTAGATCGAGCGCTCGGCGATGCGCGTGACAGGACTGCTGCCCGATTGCGTGACGGCTGCGGCGTCGGCGCCATAACCGGACGTCGCCGTATCGGCTGCGACTGTGTCGTTCGCGTGGATACGCGTCAGCGCCGCCTGCAGGTCGTCCGGGTAGTGCGGATCGTTCGTGCGCCCCGGCACATAGCCGGCCTGCTGCAGCTGGACGAGTTCGGCACGCACTTGTGCACGCGTCACAACGGCATCACGGGCAAAAGCCGGCACGGCAGCAGCAGCGGACACGGCAACGAGAAGGGCAGCGATCAGTTGGGTTTTCATCATTCACCTCGACAAGAAAATGGCAGGGCATTCGGGAAGGCAGCACGTGGCCGCCCGGGGCATTGCTCAGACGATGCGGATCTCGACGTCGATGTTGCCGCGCGTCGCCTTCGAGTACGGGCAGGTCTGGTGTGCGGTGTCGACAATGTGCTGCACGACGTCACGATCGAGCCCCGGCACGCTCACGTTCAGGCGAGCCTGCAGGAAGTACGCGTTGCCACCCGTGCCCAGGTCCACTTCGGCATCGACCGCGAGATCGGCAGGCAGCGTGACCTTCGCCGCGCGCGCCGCGAGCTGCATCGCGCCGATGAAGCAGGCCGACCAGCCGGCCGCGAACAGTTGTTCCGGATTCGTGCCGGTACCGGCACTGCCCGGCGACGACAGCTGGATGTCGAGGCGGCCGTCGGAACTGCGAGCCGCGCCGTCGCGGCCGCCGGAAGTCGTATGCGTCTTGCCCGTGTACAGCACTTTTTCGATCTTGCTCATCGTTCACTCCGTCAGGTAGGAAGGTTGTTGTCTGATGCGATTAAATCGCATGCGATGCAGTTTGATCGAGGCGACCGGTCACGTCAAGCGCATTCGATTAACTCGCATGCGATATTTTGTATTGCAATGTATCGGGATCGTGTCGAGCCTTGCCGGACAAGGCCATTCGATGATGGATCCCTTATATTGAAAAGACGACTCGGATCGAAACTTTCAGCGGTGGCAGGGCAGATGGCCGCCGGATTCGCGGCCGCCCGGGGTTGCGGCAACCCGGTCATGCCGAGCGGATTTCAGCGATCACGACCAGGACCACCGTCGCGTCGGCCGGCAACTGACGGTGGGAAAAGGCCGAGCGCGCGTGTCCGGCCTTGTTGCCCAGCACCTTGGCGAACAGGTCGGAGGCGCCGTCGATCACGGCCGGCTGACCGTGGAAGCCGTCGGCCGACGCGACGTGCCCCTCGACACGCACGATGTGATGCAGGCGGTCGAACCCGCCGAGGTGCTTTCTGATCTGCGCGAGCACGTTCAATGCCGCGAGCTGCGCCGCGTGCCGACCGTCATCGACATCCCGTTGTTCGCCGACGCGGCCCGTATAAGCCACCTTGCCGTCGACGAGCGGCAATTGCCCGGAAATGAACAACAGGTTGCCGGCCTCACTGACGGCCGTGTAGCTGCCGAGCGGTTGCGGCGGTTCGGGTAGCGTGAAGCCCAGTTCGGCCAGCTTCTGTTCGATCATCATGGCATTCTCCTTCGGGGATCGTTGATGAGTTGGCCGCGGTGTGGAGCGCAACTCGCCACGGCCTCTGTCGATCACTCTAGTGACGCGGTAGGGGCCGGTAAATATCGTTCGCGCAATTGACTCGACACACGGTGTAACGAATCGCCCGCGGTGCAACGCGGCGCGAACGCGTAACTCCGGTATCGCCGATCCGCTGGTTTCCCAGCGGGGATTCATGCACACTCGGTGCTTCGGCGTCCCGCCACGGAACAACCAGCGCTGGCGGGCCGGAAGCGTGATGCCTCGTTGCAGGCGCAAGCCGAATTCGCCGTTTTGCAACCGCTCAAGGCAGCACGAGGAAGCAGGAGCCGCCCCATGCAGAGAAAATTCGATGACCTCCTGCTCGGCAGCATCGAGCTGTTCTGCCTGGCAGCCGAACTCGGCAGCTTCACGCTCGCCGCAACGGCCGCGAGCGTCACGCCGGCTGCGGTGAGCCGGTCGGTCGCGCGGCTCGAGGAGCGACTCGGTGTACGCCTGTTCATACGGACAACGCGCCAGATCCGCCTCACCGATTCCGGGCGGCGCTATTTCGAGCAATGTCGTGATGCGCTGTCGCAGCTCGTCGACGCGGAGCGCGAAGCGACGGGGCAGCAGACAACGCCGGCCGGCGTGCTGCGCATCAGCATGCCGACGCCATACGGACACTATCGCGTGCTGCCGCTGCTGCCCGCGTTTCGCGAGCGATACCCGGACGTACGCGTCGAAACGCATCTCAGCAACCGCAACATCGACTTCGCCGAGGAGGGTTTCGACCTTGCGATCCGCGGCCGCGCGCCAGCGGATTCGAGCCTGGTCGCACGCAAGCTCGAGGACGCCGAACTCGTCGTCGTCGCGACGCCCGGCTACCTGAAGCGCGCCGGCGTACCGCGCACGGCCGACGATCTGCACGCGCACGAATGCATCCAGTTCGAGCTCCCGAGCAGCGGGAGGCCGATTCCATGGCTGTTCAACGACGGAGCAGCGGAAATCGACGTCGCGACGACGGGTGGCTATGGCACGTCGGGCGACGTCCTCGCCGGCGTCAGCCTCGCGCGCAGCGGTGCGGGCCTGTTCCAGACCTATCGCTTCATCGTCGAACGGGATCTGCGGGAAGGCACGCTCACCGAGGTGCTGTCCGCCCAGGGCGGACGATCGAGGCCGTTCATGCTGCTGTATCCGCATGCACGTTATCTGTCGTCGCGCGTGCGCGTCTTCGTCGACTTTCTCGTCGAACATCTCGAACAGGCACCCGGCAGGCGGACTCGCTAGCCGCGGCCAGCCATGCCGGCAACCGGGCAGAGCGGGGCGCGCAAGCCTCGCCTGCGCCGGCATCGGGGTGCCGCGCACCTTGCGCGCCGGCGCATGTTCACGACGTTGCCGCTCAGTGCCCGGCGCTCTGGCCGCCGTCCACGTGCAGGATCTCGCCGGTGACGAATGGCGCGGAATCGAGATACAGGATCGCGCCGACGATGTCGCTCATCTCGCCCATCCGGCCGACCGGATGCAGCGATGCGAGCGTCGCGTGCGTGTCGGGCGCGTGCATCGGCGACTTGATGATGCCCGGCGACACGGCGTTCACGCGGATGCCGGCCTTCGCATATTCGATCGCGAGCGACTTCGTCGCCGCATTGAGCCCGCCTTTCGTCAGCGATGCGAGCACTGACGGTACGTTGCTGTTCGCGTGGTCGACGAGGCTCGTCGTGATGCTGACCACATGACCGCCGCCGTTTCCGTTTCGCTGCATCGCCGCAATCGCGCGCTGCGTGACATGGAAGAAGCCGTCCAGGTTCACGCGTGTGACAGCTGCGTAGTCGTCCGCCGTGTATTGCGTGAACGGCTTCGCGATGAAGATGCCCGCGTTGTTGACGAGCGTGTCGACCCGGCCGAAGCGCTCGATGGCGGCGTCGACCACGCGCCGCGCGACAGCCGGGTCGCCGATGTCGCCCGCGACGGTGACGAGATCCGGATCGTCCGACGGCCCGATCGAACGGGACGTCGCGACCACGCGATGGCCCTGGGCGCGGAATGCGTTGACCGTTTCGGCACCGATGCCTTGCGATGCGCCGGTGACGATGATGACTTTGGAAGTGCTCATGATATGCCTCGACAGGTGACTGGTTTTCGGCTTCAGCGCCGACCGGATTGATGAATCCGATGGACGCAACTCTAGGCGCGCCGGGCCGGAGTTCGAATACCCACCATGGACCAACAGTCTTGCGTCGCGGGAACAAATGCGGGGAAGAGCGGGGACGGACGCAGCGGCGAGGATGCCGGCGGAGATGAGTCGACGCGCCCCCAGTGCGCCGTCATTCACACAGGGGCGACACGCGTCGATCGTTGCAAATTCGAAGGTTTGCGCGGCGAAATGATGTGAATGCCGTATCCCGGATCGTTCGTCACGCGTCGGGCACTTCTGATTTTTATCAAAACTATCCGGATAACTTTTCTTATCACAATAGCTATATTTTTCACCGAAACTCCCGGATGCGAAAACGCGCCTGATCTGACCGTCACACGCTTCGTCGAACGGCTCCCCAAGCGAATCAGGGCAGGGCATGCCGTCGCACGTGGATGCTCGGTGCGCTAACCGGCACTCCGAACACGACCAAAACTGGCACAATCGTGCCCACAGCCGTAGATGCGGCCCGATATCGCCAGACGATTGCCCGACAGCGAACGCCGCCGATCCGCTTGTCCCGGACACTTGCTTCGGCCGGCGCAGCACCTGCACCAACCGCAGGATCGCGCGAGCGCCGCCCAACAGCCGGCGCGGCGAACATGGCGAGCGGGCGGCTCGAAGCATCCGGTTTCGGGCTGCCAGGGCGACGCTCCGCGCCTGATGGCGCAGCTTCACGCCGCGTGAATCGCACGGTGAAGCAAGCCGCAATCAATACAATTTCCATGCACGCGTTGAACACACTGCACGAACAGGTCGAAAAATTCAGGGAATGGGCGGCGCTATACCCGGTCCACCAGCGAAGTACCGACTGGGAATGCGAGTACGGCCATTGGGAAGCCCTGTGGGACGCGTCGCTTGCCGTCGTCGACTCGCTTGCGCCGGACGCCTGGACCGTAACCGCGTGCGCCGATCTGCTTTACGCGATTGCCCGCGACCACGCGCTGGAACACATTTCGAGCATGCTCTGGACGCAACCCGACGCGTTGCTGGCACTTGCGCGCGCCTCGATCGACGCGTCGGAGCCGAACGCCAAATGGCAGTTGGCCGCGCGACTCGGCGGGCAGAGTTCGCATGCCGCAGAGGCCGAAGCACTGCTGTTGCGCCTGGTGAACGACGAGGACGAATACGTGCGCCGGCGTGCCTTGCTTGCGTTGGGCGCGCTGAAGTCCGCTTATGCCGAAACGCTCGCGGAACGCGCATGGCACACCGGACATGAATATCAGCGGATCGCCGCGTTGTGGGTGCTCAAGGACGTCAAATCCGGCAAGCTGGCGCAATACGTGAAGCTGGCCGAGGAAGACGGTCGCGAATACGTCGTCCGGAACGCGCGAGACGTCATGATTACGGGTTGAACGCCGCCGCATCGTGCGCAGCCTGTGGCTGGAACCCGGGAATCCGGTGGTTGGTCGGCAGACCGGCCGCAGAAGCGACATTTCTAAATGGCTGGAACACGACGCGTCTAAAAAGACGCCGCGGATTTTTTGTTGATAACTATGATTATGTCAAATACTAAATTCGCCAGTCGACAGCACTGAGATCCCGATGGGACGCCACCAGAATCCCGCCTCACCGGTCGCTCGCGGCACCGATTTCCGGCGTAAACGCAGCTGCGGCAAAACCGGCGAAACGCAACGTCCCTGACGGCCGTCCGCCAGACGCCGTCTCCAACCACCGCAAACCGCCCGCAACAGGACGATCAGGACAACCACATCCCCTGCATCTTGTGCGAGAAATGCGCGCGCTCGGCCGTCTCCATCAGCGACAGGAATTCGTCCTGCATCATGTGGATCAGCGCTTCGTGGTCGCCGGCCTCGAAATACACTTCCGGCTGCTGCGCGAGATGTTCCTCGAGGAACGTCTTCATCCCGTACGCCATGCACACCGGCGGCAACGCGCCGAGGTCGCAATCCTTGAACAGTTCGCGCAGTTCGATTTCCCTGGCAAGCACGAGATGACGACCGGTCTTGACCCAGAGATCCGACAGCCGCACTGCATGCGACGTCGGCAGCACGGCGGCGACGTAGCCTTCGTCGTCCTCGAGCAGCACGGTTTTCGCGAGGCGATCGCCGGGAATATGCGCCGCGGCGGCCGTCTCCATGCTGGTATGGCTATACGGGTGGTACACGACTTCGTACCGCGATGACTTCTGGCGCAGGCAATCCTGCAGGGTGGCTGATACAGGCATGGCACACCTCGTCTCGACGAATCGGGCGAACGAAGTTCGCTCCGGATTCGTTCAGCATAGGTCGCATTGCGGCCAATGGAAACGCCCTCGCACGACACCCGGACGGACGGCCACGACACCTGGCTTCGGCCCCTTTTCCGGTCGGCGCGGCCGCCCTAGCCGCCCTTGCCGGTATGCGAAATCCGGGCCCGGAATACGCATGGAACATGCCGTCCGGACCCGCCTTTCCTGAAGACAAAACCGGCGATAACCGGTCAAATGCGATAACGCGAATCCATGCGACGGCGGATTCAAACTAGACCGTTAGTTGCATCATTTTAGGGAAGGGCATCGAGACCTGAAAATCATCTTCGTGGTCGCCCGAAATCGGCCGGCCATGCGCCGACAAAGACCGAACCGCGCTCTATACTGAGCCAACCGCCCGCCATCCAGCGGCAACCGATTCCGGGAGCGACCATGCATTACCAGTTGATCTACGAACTCGTCGACGATTACCTGTCCCGGCGCGAGCAGTACCGCGCCGAGCACCTCGCACTCGCGCAGGCGGCAACCGAGCGCGGCGAACTCATGCTCGCCGGCGCATTGCAGGATCCAGCCGACCGGGCCGTGCTCGTCTTCGAAGGCGACTCGCCGGAAGCCGCCGAATCGTTCGCCCGCGCCGATCCGTACGTGCAGCACGGCCTCGTCAAATCCTGGTACGTGCGTCCGTGGCGCGTCGTGGTCGGCAAGCACGCCCCGCGCTAGCAGCGCCCGCGGCTACAGCCACCCCGCCCGCTTGAAGCGCCACCACAACGCGAGATCGGCGGCGACCATCACCCCGATGCAGCCGTAGAAGCCGTACTTGAGGTGCAACTCGGGCATGTTCGCGAAGTTCATCCCGTAGATGCCGGCAATCATCGTCGGTATCGCGAACAGCGCGGCGAACGAACCGAGCCGCTTGGTCACTTCGTTCTCCGCGAGCGAAATCATCCCGAGGTTGACCTGGATCGCGGTCACGACCATCTCGCGCCGCCCTTCGATCGTCTTCACGATCCGCTGCAGGTGGTCGTACACGTCGCGGAAGTAATGCTCCATCCCGCTACAGACCTGCGGAATGCGTCCTCCGGTGAGCTTCGCGAGCGGCTCGATCAGCGGCGCCGTGTGCTGGTGCAGCGTTACGAGCCGGCGTTTCAGCGAATAGAGATCCTCGATGATGACGCGCGACGACGCGGGCGAGGCCTTCGTGAAGATGCGGTCCTCGAGTTCCTCGAGCTCGAGGCCGAGCGTCTCGAGGATCGGGAAATAACGGTCGACGACCTGGTCCATCAGCGCATAGAACACGAACGCCGACCCCTCCTGCAGCAGATGCGGCTCGCGCTCGCAGCGCTTGCGCACGTCGCGGAAGTCCTGCTCGGTATGGTTGCGGATCGACAGCACATAGTTCGGGCCGACGAACACGTTCAGCTCGCCGACCTTGAATTCGCCGTCGTCGTCGAGCTCGACCATATGCAGCACCGCGAACAGCGAGTCGCCGTACTCCTCGATCTTCGGCCGCTGATGCCCCTTGCGGGCATCCTCGAGCGCGAGCTCGTGCAACCCGAATTCCTCGCCCATCAGGTCGATCTCGTCCGGCGTCGGATCCTTCAGCGCGACCCACACGAAACACTCGGGCTTGGACACGTAGTCGCTGATGGCGTCGATATCGATTTCGGCCAGCTTGCGGCCGTCCTGGTATGCAGCACAATTGATCAGCATGTTGTCCGTCTTGTTGCAGTTTTCGCATCAGTTTACCGGTTTGACGCGCGGGCGGCCCGGCTTGCGCGACACGCCGATATTGGTCATGATCGGACTACGTGCGACGCGGCATGCGCACGGCATCGCTTCGACAGACGCACGGCATGGCCGTGCGGCCCAACCGTCAAGGAGACAGACCCATGTGGTATTTCTCGTGGATACTCGGCATCGGCGTGGCGCTCGGCTTCGGCATCATCAATGCGATGTGGCTGGAGGCGGAAGTCTTCTCGCGCGGCGACAAGCGCACCGACGCATCGCGCGCGGATCCGGGGAGCCGGTATTCGTGACGCACCTGGTGTTCTTCTGCGGTCATGCCGGCACCGGCAAGACCACGCTCGCGAAGCGGCTGATCGGGCCGCTGATGCGTGCGACCGGCGAAGCCTTCTGCCTGCTCGACAAGGACACGCTCTACGGCCGCTACAGTTCGGCCGCGATGGGTGCCCTCACCTCCGATCCGAACGATCGTGACAGCCCGCTCTACCTGAAGCACCTGCGCGATCCCGAATACCAGGGCCTGCTCGACACAGCCCGCGAGAACCTCGCGCTCGGCATCGGCGTGCTGGTGGTCGGCCCGCTGTCGCGCGAAGTGCGTGATCGGCGCATCCTCGACCGCACGTGGCTCGGCATCGGGCCGGACGTCGTGCTGACGGTCGTGTGGGTCCATACCGCGGAAGACGTCGCGCACCAGCGAATCGTCGCGCGCGGCAATCCGAACGACGCGTACAAGCTCGCGCACTGGGACGAATACCGGCAACGCCGCTTCGTGCCGACCGGCCACGAATGCGACGGCATCGTGATGTTCGACAACACCGCGCCGTCCGACGCGGACATCGATGCTCTGCTGTACCGCATCGCACCGCCGGCGCCGCAGGCATCGATCCTCCCGCCGCTGCCCGCCTGAGCGGCAGGCATCGCCCTGCTCTTCCCCGCTTCGACACACTTCGACACGCTCAAAAAAACAACGCCGGAAGCGCTGTTGCGCTCCCGGCGTCGCACGGCCCTCGTGCCGGAGACCCGTCGTCAGGCGACTTCGTGCACGCGCTCCATCGTGCCGCCTTCGTACAGCTTGCCGAAGCGGTTCGCGAGGAACGCCTTCAGCGACACCTTTTCTTGCGGGATGAAACCGCTCTGCGGCAGCTTCTTCTCGCGGAACAGATCCAGCACCGCGCACATCGCGCCGGCCGTCGTGATCTGGATCGCGCTCATGTGCATCCCGCACACGTCCTTCGCGAAAATCTTGCGCGTGAACACGTCCTGCACGAGCTGACCGTCCTTCACGCCCGTCACCGTGACGAACACGAGCACGACGTCCTGCTTCGTCGACGGCACTGCGCGGCGCATGATCGACTTCAGCGTGTCGCGGTCGCTCGACAGGCGCAGGTCCTCGAGCAGGAACTGCACGAGTTCGCGGTGACCCGGATAGCGCACCGACTTGTAGTCGAGCGTCTCGACCTTGCCCGACAGCGTCTCGCACAGCGTGCCCAGACCGCCCGACGTGTTGAACGCTTCGTATTCGGTACCGTCGAGCGAGAAATGCTCGAGGCCTTCGAGCGGCTGCACCCACTGCTTGCGGCCGTCACGGATCGCTTCGCACGGCTGGCAGTATTCGTTGATCAGGCCGTCGACGCTCCACGTCAGGTTGTACTTGAGCGCGTTGGTCGGATACTCGGGCAGCGCGCCGACGCGCATCTTCACGTCGCGCACTTCGCTGAAGCCGTTCACGAGCTCGTGTGCGGCGATGCCGATGAAGCCCGGCGCGAGGCCGCACTGCGGCATGAACGCGCGGTCCGAACCATCCGCCAGTTCGCGGATCGCGTGGGTCGCGCGCACGTCTTCGGTCAGGTCGAAGTAATGGACGCCGGCAGCCTTGGCCGCCGCGGCGACGTTGACCGCAAGGTAGTACGGCAGCGCGTTGACGAGCGCATCGAAGCCCTTCACGGCTTCACGGATCGCATTGGCGTCGGCCGAATCGACACGCTGCGTCGCGATGCCTTCACGCGACAGCTTGGCGAGCGCATCCGCGTCGCGATCGAACGCGACCACTTCGTAGTCGCCCGTTTCACGCAGCATGTGAGCAATGGTGTGACCGATCAGACCTGCGCCGACGATGGCGATTTTCATGCGCTTATCTCCTGATGATGAGTTTGGTGTTGGTGTACGGCGTCGAGCCATGAACACAGTTTAGGGACGCGCAAAATCAGTTCCAAGACGAAGAATGATGCGAAACGACCGTTTAATTCGACGATATGACGACGCATTTCGTCACAACGACCAAATCGTCTAAAAATCACATATATGACGCGCTGCAAACGGACCGCGATGGACGCGTTTGGACGGGCACGAAGGATCATGCAAGGCGGAAGATGCGTACGCGAATGAATCGTTGCCCGCGCGCAAGCCGGCATTCGACGCAACGATGCGTGCTCGCGTCCAGATGCGCGACGCAACGCCCCGCCCGGCGGCAAGTGCCGGCGGCGGGTATCAAGGGAAGGGAAAGGAGGAAAAACCGGCGCGACGATTCGAATCGCGCCGCGGTGTCACACGCGACACCGCATGCGATGCGTCATCCGCCGATCGTGCCGCGATCGATCTTGCGCGACAGGATGATCGACGTGGTCGTGCGTTCGACGCCTTCGAGCGTACCGATCTGGTCGAGCAGGTCGTTGAGCCGTTCGGGCGAATCGGCGCGCAGCCACGCGACGTAATCGTACTCGCCGCTCACCGCGCACAGCAGCTGCACCTCAGGCATCCGGTCGAGCTTGCGCAGCACGTCCTTGCCGAACTTCGGCGTGAGGATGATGCCGACGTACGCATAAATGCTTGCATCGAGCACGTCCTGTCCGAGCCGCACGCTGTAGCCGGCGATCACGTTGGTGCGCTCGAGCCGCGCAATGCGCGCGACGACCGTCGTGCGTGCGACGTCGAGCTGTCGCGCGAGATCGGCGACGCTTGCGCGCGCATCGGCTTGCAGCAGCGCGACGAGTTGCCGGTCGAGGTCGTCGAGTTGGTCGAGACGAGGTGGACGCATGAGGCTGGGCCGGCGTGCAACGCGCCGGCGAAATGGAACGTGACGCGATGATAGCGCCGAACGCCGGTGCGCCCAAACGGCATCGCATGCGGTCACGGGCTTACGCGTTCGTCTCGCCTGCCTCGTTCGCGTGCGGCGTCCGACGTCGATCGAACGCCGTCCGCCCACTATGTCCCTTTCAATTTCGATTCGTTTCGGATGTAAGCAAGTGTCGCATTCACTGCCGCGCCGCACGCAACGTGCTACTAATAATGTGCGACGCGAGAGGCGCGCTTGCGGCGGTTGCCGCCGCGCCCGTTCGCACGACACCACCCGGAGAGCCAATCATGAAGAAAATCTCGCTCACCCTCGCTACGCTCGCCGTTGCAGCCAGCGCGTTCGCGCAAACGCCGGCGCAGCCGCAAGCGCCCGCTCCGTCAATGACGGCTGCGGCGTCGGCCCCGAGCGCCGAACAGCGCGCGGCGCGCCACGAAGCGCGCATCGAGCAGCGCATCAAGTACCTGCACGATCAACTGAAAATCACGTCGGCGCAGGAGCCGCAATGGAAGACGTTCGCCGACACGATGCGTGAAAATGGCGACACGATGGGCCGCCTCTATCGCATGCGGATGGAAAGCCAGAACGTGTCCGCGGTCGACGACATGAAGCAGTACGCGGAACTCGCGCAGGCGAACGCGGACGGCGCGAAGAAGCTCGCCGACGCATTCGCGCCGCTCTACCAGAGCTTCCCGGCCGACCAGAAGGCACTCGCCGACACGACGTTCCGCAGCTGGCTGCATCACGGCGGCGAGCACCGCGGCAAGGGCAAGGCCCGGAGCAAGGAAGGCAAGGCAGCCGCCGCGCCGGCCGCCAGCGCGCCCGCTCAGCCCTGACGTCCGCCTGCCGGCGCCACGGTGCCCGTCCGGGGCGAACGGCGTCGCGCATCCCGCAGAAATCCGGTGTGTCACACGGCGCGCCGGATTCGGGATAAGCTCCCGGCTTTTCCCGCACTTCCCCCCGCCATGCTCGAACTCAAGCACATCGATCTGCGTACCGACCCGCAGGCCCGTCGCGTCGTAAAGGACGAAACCGTCACGGTCGCATTCGCGGAGGCCGACGGCGAACTGATGAGCCTCGAAGGCCCGAACCGCTATATCGCGGGCGACGCGCTGATCACCGGCTCGACCGGCGACCGCTGGGTCGTGTCGCGCGCACGCTTCGACGCGAAGTACCTGCCCGCCGATCCGGCGCTCGCGCACGGTGCGCCGGGCGCCTACCGGAACCGTCCGGCCGTCGTGCTCGCCCGCCGGATGGACGAACCGTTCACGATCGCCCGCTCGGAAAACGGCGACACGCTGCGCGGCATCGCCGGCGACTGGGTGATGCAGTATGCGCCCGGCGACTACGGCGTCGTCCAGGCGCAGCGTTTCGCGCAGGTCTACCGCGACGCGTAACGCATAACGCGTAATGCGCGACGCCGGCATCGCGCCGGCGCGCTCGCTCACGTCAAGGGTCAGGCAAAGTCTTCGTCGAGTTCGAGTTCCGCGTCGCGCTCGACGGCCTCGCCGGCCGCGTGCCGCTCCTCGAGCGAGCCCAGCATCGCTTCCGTGTACGCATGCAGCACCGCATGGCTGCGGGCGCGCTGCATCGGCCTGAGCGCCAGATAGCGCGCCAGCGCGGCCGGCACGATGCGGATGTCGAGCGTCATCCGTTTCGGCGTCGAACCGAAACGCATCGCCAGCCACTGCACTGACAGGAAGCGTCCGCGTTCGTCGGTGCTTTCGACAAAGCGCGTCTGCTCCGGAAAGAGATCGCAGATCACGCGCGCGAGCGCGTCGAATTCGGCGCTCCGGCATTCGATCAGATAGTCGTCCATTCCGCCTCTCCCGTCAGGCCGCCGCACGCGGCGACCGGCACGTCTTCGCCAGCACGGCGACCAGGATCGCGGCCAGCACGAAATACGCGGCCTCGAGCGATCCGGCCGGCAGCACGCGCACCTGATACAGCAGCGCCGGCGCGACCGCCAGCGCATGCAGCACGATCGCGAGCGGCAGCACGCCCGCGCGGCCGGCGCGCACGCCGCGCCAGACCAGCACCGACAGCGCGAGTTGCACCACGAACGCCGAGCAACGCTCGAGCAGCAACAGCAGGATCGACTGTGCCGACAGCGTCGCCAGCATCACGTGCAGCCGCACGACGGTATCGCCCGGCAGGTCCGCGAGCTGCGTCTCGAGCTGGCCGCGGCTCGCGAGCCACGCAAGATACGACCACTGGCCCCATATGAGCACGCCGACGAACCAGGCTTCGGCACCGGCATGGCCGATCCCGTAGCCGATGCCGCGCCCGTCGCCGGCCGACGCGCCGTAGCGGCGGTTCAGGAACCGGATCCCGAGATAGCGGCCGACTTCCTCAAACACGGCGGTCGCGAGCGCGCTGTACGCGACGAACGCGAGCGGCTGCGTGAGCCAGCCGCCGGCAGGCGTCTGGCTCAGCACGAGGCCATGGAATGCGCGTTCGACGATCATCGCGAACAGCGTGAAGACGGCGACACCGACGATCGTGTCGCGGCGGTCGAGCGAAAGTGGCTTGCGCAGAATACGGAAGAGAACGAACGGCAGTAGCGCGATGATCAGCGTGGCGGCGATCAGCACCGCCAGCGTGACGGGAGCGACAGTCATGAATTTCCTTGTTCGGGGCAGCGCACCTGACGCGCGCCGTGCCCCGAATGATACTCAGCTTGCGGTCGACGCGCGCGCAATCAGCTCGCCCGGCAGCAACGCGACGCGCACGTCGCCGGCCGCGCCGTCGATGCGCTCGTGCACGAATTCGACCGCCTTGTAGCCGATCTCGTAGGTCGGCTGGCGAATCGTCGTGATGCCGATCAGTTCGGCCCATTCCGGATCGTCGATCGACAGCAGCGCGGCCTTTTCCTGCCACGCCGCGCCGAAACGCGCGCGCAGATGGCGCGCGATCGCGAGCGCGACCGGCGCGTTGGCGGCGAACAGCGCCGCACGCACGCCGCGCCGCACCGCGTCGTCGATGCGCGCGTCGAGGTCGGCAAGCGCCGCCGCAGCCGCGGCGGGCTCGTTCAGGTCGAGCACGACCGTCGGCGGCACCGGCAGCCCGCGCGCGTCGAGCGCCGCGCGAAACGCGGCCTCGCGCAGGCGCCGCGAGCTGACACGCTCGAACGGCTGCACGACGAAATGGATCGCATCGAAGCCGCGCGCGACCAGGTGCGCGATCGCCATCTCGATCGCATCGGTATTGTCGAGCCCGATCAGGTCGGCCTCGAAGCCCTCGACCGTCCGGTCGACGAGCACGGCCGGAATGCCGGCGCCGCGCAGCGGGCGCAGCACGTCTTCCTCCGCGCCGAGCGCGTTGACGATCAGCCCTTCGACCCGGTAGGTCGTGAGCAGCTGCAGGAAGCGCCGCTCCATCTCGACCTCGTTGGCCGCGTGACAGATGAGCGGCATGTAGCCGAGCGCGTGGCACGCGGCCTCGACGCCCTGCAGCACTTCGACGGTATACGGATTGGTCAGGTCGGCCGCGAGCATGCCGAGCAGCCGGTTGCGGCCGCGCTTCAGCCCGCGCGCCATCTGGTTCGGCCGGTAGTTGAGGCGCGCGATCGCCGTCTCGATCCGCTGGCGCAGATCGGCGGACAGCACGTGCGTCTCGCCGTTCAGATAGCGCGAAACGCTGGTCTTGCCCGTGCCGGCTTCGCGTGCGACGTCGCTGATCGTCGCCGGACGCTGCGTGGAAGGTTGCGAATCGCTCAAGTCGTGCCTCGCGACGTACGATCCGCGCCGCTTCGTGTGCGGACGGACCTTTGTTGTTGGATACGAAAGCCACCCGGCGGACGCTGCCGCTCCCCTGCTTCGCGGTCGATCGAAGCCGGCACGTTCGCGCCTGCTCCGGTCGCCTGACACGCATGGCGATCGGCCGCACCGGACCTGGCACGGATGCCCGCCGCCGAACGCCACCGGCCGCGTGGCCGGGTCGTCGAGGCGACGAGCGGGCGATCATAACGCAGCCTGCCCTCCGGTACCAAGACCATCGCCTCTAACCCAGCCGGCGGCCCCGCCGGCTGACCGGCCCCGCTCAGGTGCGCGCGAGCGCGTCGGGATTGACGAGGTTCGTGCGCAGCGTCCCGGCCAGCGCGCCGACCAGGTTTTCCGCGGCGCAGCGCGCCATCGCATGGCGCGTCTCGTGCGTCGCCGAGCCGATATGCGGCAGCGCGACGACATTGTTCATCCGCAGCAGCGGCGAATCCGCCGGCAACGGCTCCTTCTCGAACACGTCGAGCCCCGCGCCGCGGATCGTGCCCGCGCGCAGCGCGTCGACCAGTGCGGCCTCGTCGACCACCTGCCCGCGCGATGCGTTGATCAGGATCGCGCCGCGCTTCATCTTCGCGAATTCGGCCGCGCCGATCAGGTGACGCGTTTCCGGCGACAACGGCACTTGCAGGCACACGAAATCCGACTGCGCGAGCAGTTCGTCGAGCGTCACGCGGCGGGCGCCGTACTGCGTCTCGGCTTCGGCGTGCGCGGAACGGTTCGTGTACAGCACCTGCATCCGGAAGCCGAGCGCCGCGCGGCGCGCGACTGCGCCGCCGATCCGCCCGAGCCCGACGATGCCGAGCGTCTTGCCCTGCACGTCGGTGCCGTACAGATCGGGGCCGATGCTGCGATGCCAGTGGCCGGCCTTCACCCATTCCGCCAGTTCGACCACGCGCCGCGCGGACGCGAGGATCAGCGAGAACACGGTATCGGCGGTCGATTCCGTCAGCACGTCGGGCGTATGCGCGAGCACGATGCCGCGCCGCGTGAGATCCGCGACGTCGAAGTTGTCGTAGCCGACCGAGATCGTCGACCAGGCCTTCAGCCGCGGTGCGCGATCGAGCATCTGCGGCGTCACCTTCAGGCTCGCGCCGATCGCGCCGTCCGCGTCGCCGAGGGCATCGGCGAGCGCGTCGGCGCCGTCGGCCTGCACGACTTCCGCATGCTCGCGCAGATACGCGAGCACGTCATCGGGTAGCGGCTTGTACGCGACGATACGAGGCTTCATCGTTTTCATTTTCCTTGCAGCGGCGTCGCGAGCGGGTGCGCATCGCGCGCCTGGGGTTTGACGGACAGCGTGAGGATCACCGCGGCCACGAGCGCGGCGCTCATGAACGCATACGATGCGACGGGCGACCCGGTCGCCCCGTTCAGGTAGCCGACGAAATACGAGCCGACGAACGAGCCGAGCGCGCCCATGCTGTTGATCAGCGCCATTGCGCCGCCGGCGACGTTCTTCGGCAGCAGTTCCGGGACGATCGCGAAAAACGGGCCGTACGGCGCGTACATCGCGGCGCCCGCGACGACCAGCAGCGCATACGAGATCCAGAAATGCGACGAGCCGAGCGCATACGACGCGGCGAACGCGGCCGCGCCGACCAGCAGGAACGGCCACACGAAGCCGCGGCGCGAACCGACCTTGTCGGACGCCCACGACGCGACCAGCATCGCGATCGTCGCCGCGAGGTACGGCAGCGCCGACAGCCATCCGGTCGCGACCATGCCGAGCTCGGAGCCGTTCTTGACGATCGACGGCAGCCACAGCACGAAGCCGTACACGCCGATGCTCCAGCAGAAGTATTGCGCGCACAGCTTGATCACGGCCGGCGAACGGAATGCCTCGCCGTAGTTGCGCACGGGCTTGATCGCTGCCTGTTCGGCCGCGAGCGCGGCATCGAGGTCGCTCTTTTCCTGCGCGTTGAGCCACGGCGAATCGGCTGGCTTGTCCTGCACGAGGAACCACCAGCACACGGCCCAGATGATGGCCGGCACGCCTTCGGCGATGAACATGTGGCGCCAGCCGAATTCGTGCACGAGATAGCCTGACACGATCGACATCCACAGCACGGTGACCGGGTTGCCGAGGATCAGGAACGTGTTCGCGCGCGAGCGTTCGTTCTTCGTGAACCAGTTGCTGATATAGATGAGCATCGCCGGCATCACGGCCGCTTCGACCACGCCGAGCATGAAGCGGATTGCCATCAGCGACGGGATGTTGGTGACGACGCCCGTGAGCGCGGCGCACGCGCCCCACAGGACGAGGCTGGCGAACACGAGCTTCTTGACGCTGCGGCGCTCCGCATAGATTGCGCCCGGAATCTGGAAGAAGAAGTAGCCGAGGAAGAACAGCGCGCCGATCAGCGACGACAGGCCCTTGCTGATCCCGAGGTCCTGGTTGATGCCGGCCGCTGCCGCGAACCCGTAGTTTGCGCGGTCGAGATAAGCGAGGCTGTAGGTGATGAAGACGATCGGCATGATCGTCCACCAGCGTCGTGCTGCGAGATTGGCTGCCATCAGTGTGTCTCCTGTGTCGACGGGAGTTGGCGCTTCAGCGCCTACTCCCGTCCCATGCCGCTGTTGGCAAGCGTTAGCGCTTCAGCGCTTACTCTTGCCCTGCGGCGGTCGACGGAAGTTGGCGCTTTAGCGCCTACTCCCGTCCCATGCCGCTGTTGGCAGGAGTTAGCGCTTCAGCGCTTACTCCTGCCCTGCGGCGGTCGACGGGCGCTGGCGCTTCAGCGCCTCCTCCCGCCCCGTCCTTTCGGGAATCGACCGGCGTCGGCGCATCGGCGCCTGCTCCGGCCTCATGCAAAACCGTGCACGAAGCACGAAATGGGTCCGCGGATTGTGCCGTGTCCGGCCTCTCATTGCGCGGTGACGCTTTCCTCTAAGCGATCGGCGCGATTGCTGACGTTTTCGAGCCGATCGAGTGCCTCGCGGGTCGGCAAGCCTTCCGAATCGCCGATCACCTGGATCGCGAGCGCCCCGATGCGGTTGCCGCGCGCGACCGCGTGCTCGACGGACCGGCCTTCCAGCAGCGCGCTGACCACGCCGACCGCGAAGCCGTCGCCGGCGCCGACCGTGTCGACCACGTTCGCGACGCGCTCGCCCGCGACCACGCCCTCGCGGCCGTCGGCCGTGCGGAAGTACGCACCCTCGGCGCCCAGCTTGATCACTACGCCGCGCGCACCCTGTGCCAGGTAGAAGCCCGCGATATCGGCCGGCGTGTCGTGCCCGGTGAGCTGCTGCCCTTCGGCGAGCCCTGGCAGCACCCAGTCGGCGAGCGTCGCGAGCGCGTTCAGCGTCTTCGCCATCACGTCGGCGGACGGCCACAGCGTCGGGCGCAGGTTCGGATCGAACGAGATCGTCTTGCCGGCCGCGCGCATCTCGCGCGCCAGCTGGAAAGCGAGTTCGCACGACGTCGCGGAGATCGCCGGCGCGACGCCCGTCAAGTGCAGGTGACGCGCGCCGAGGACGTAGTCGGCCACGTAGTCGTCGCACGACAGGTGGCTCGCGGCCGAGCCCTTGCGGAAATATTCGACGGTCGGGTCGCTGCCGTCGTCGTTGCGCGACTTCAGCTGAAAACCGGTCGGATAGCGCGGATCGACGGTCACGCACGATGCGTCGATGCCTTCGCGCGCAAGCGTGTCGAGCACATAACCGCCGAACGAATCACGGCCCACCCGGCTCATCCAGCCGACCCGGAAGCCGAGCCGCGACAGGCCGATCGCGACGTTCAGGTCCGCGCCCGCGATCCGCTTCGTGAATTGCGCCGCGTGCGCGAGGTGGCCGGGTTCGGCGGCGACGAACATCGCCATCGCTTCACCGTAGGTCACGACATCGAGTGCTGCCTTCATGAATGAATTCCTCCGTATCCTTCCTGCGTCACGCGGCGGCGAGCCACGCCACGCGCCGGCCGGCATCGCCCGCCAGGTCGTTGGCATCGAACGGGAATTCGATGCCGCGCGGCGCCGCTTGCGGCAGGGCCGCGAGCACGCCCGAGACGAGCGTGTCGCCCGGCGCCGGCGCCACAGCGAAACGGCGTGCGCCCTCGCCAACGACTGCCTTGCAATGAATGTATTCCACATGCGGCGCGAGCGCGTGCGCGCACGCGAGCGGCGCTTCGCCCGGCCACTGCCAGTTGCCGATGTCGAACGTCATGCCGAGCGCATCCGGCATGCCCGCTTCGGTCAACGCGGCGAACAGCCCGCTGAATTGAGCGAGCGCGCCCCCCACCGGCAGCTGGCCGTTCTCGACCACCACGCGGGCACGCGCGCCGCGCGACAGCGCGACGATCTCGGACGCATGCGCGTCGCCGGCGAAACCGCCGAGCTGGAACTTGACGAAGCGCGCGCCGAGCGCGTCGGCTTCCGTGAGCGTGTCGCGCAACGCGTCGGCATCGAGCGCGCCGGTTTCCGTGTACAACGTGGCCGGCGTCGAATAGACCGACCAGAGCCCGTGCGCGGCGAGTGCCGTGCCGAGCGCGGCCAGCGCGCCGGGCGTCGCATCGTCGTCCGATGCGAACAGCTCGCGCCGTACCTCGAAGCCGGTCGCCCCGGATGCGGCCGCGGTCGCGATGAATGCACGGTGGCCCTCCTGACGCACGCGGTCCATCCCGAATGCGCTCGCCACGATCACGATGTCTGCCATTTCTGCCCTTTTTTCACCTGAATGGAACCGGTTCCATTTGCTTGAGACGGATGGTGCGCTTCGCGTCCGGTGCACGCCATAGAGGAAATCCCTAGGGCACGCCGCCGCCCGCCTGGGCATGTGCATCCGGCGTTCCGGGACCCGCGTCGGCGCCTATTTTTCGTCGTGCGTGATGCACATGTCGAGGAACCGGGCAGCCACGCGCGACGGCGCGGCGCCGTGCGGCACGAGGATCGAGAAATGGCGCGTGAGCGGCGCGGGGGCCAGCGAGCGCGGCACGAGCGCCGCGTCCTCGTGGCGCAGCGACATCGCGGAGACGAATCCGACGCCCATCCCCGCGCGCACGGCCTCCTTCACGGCCTCGACGCCCGCAATCTCGAACGCGACGCGCATCGGCGCGCCGCCATGCGCGAACGCGCGTTCGACGAGCTGGCGCACGCCGGAACCCTCCTCGCGCAACACGAGCGGATGCGCGGCGAGTGCGTCGAGCGTGACGCCGGCTTCGTACTCCGGCGCGGCGAGCGGATGTCCGGCCGGCACGACCGCGACGATCTCGTCCTCGTGCCACGCATGCACGGCGGTGCCGGGCGGCAGCGCCTCGCCGGGCGGCCCTTCGATCATCGCGACGTCGAGCGACGCCAGCGCCGCAACCACGTCGGCCGTATTGCCGCTCATCGTGTGAATCGCCACCCGCGGCACGCGCGGCTGGAACGCCGCGATCAGGTACGGCAGCAGGTAGCTGGCGGGCGTCGTGCTCGCGCCGATCCGCAGCGTGCCGGCCTCGAGCCCGCGCACGGCGTCGCGAAACGCGCGCGCCTGCGCGAATGTGTCGCGCTGCGCCTTGGCATACTGCGCGAGCTGCTCGCCGACCGGCGTCAGGCGGATGCCGCGGCCCTCGCGCTGGTACAGCGGCTCGCCGAACTCGTCCTGCAGCAGGCGCAGCTGGCCCGACACGGCCGGCTGCGACAGATGCAGCGCCAGCGCAGCGCGGCTGATGTTCAGGTGTTCGGCGACGGCCGCGAACGTTATCAGTTGATCCGGGGTCATGGGAATTAATTATCGGCTTTCCGGATAGTTTACGTCACAAATCACAATTTCTCATATCGATATAACCAATTTAGGATTAGGCCATCGCAACCTGTTTCATCACGGTGCCCCATGTCCACTGCTCCGACTCCCCATCTCAACCACGCCGCTCCGTCGACGCGCGGCCAGTTGAACGGCGTGCTGTTCGTCGCGCTGTTCGCCGCCGCCGTCACCAGCCTGTCGCAACTTCCGGCGATCGCCGGGCTCGGCCTGTCACCGCTGATCGTCGGCATCGTCGCAGGCGCGCTGTACGGCAACGCCCTGCGTGACGGCATGCCCGCGAGCTGGGCGGCCGGCGTCAACTTTTCCGCGCGCAAGCTGCTGCGCATCGCGGTCGCGTTCTTCGGCCTGCGCGTGAGCCTGCAGGAGATCGCGCAGGTCGGCCTGCCGGGCCTGACGGTGTCGGTACTGGTCGTCGTGAGCACGCTCGCGATCGGCACCTGGGTCGGCATGAAGGTGATGAAGCTCGATCGCGACGCGGCGCTCCTGACCGCCGCCGGCAGCGCGATCTGCGGCGCGGCCGCCGTGCTCGCGTTCGAGTCGACGCTGCAGTCGAAGCCGCATCAGAGCGCGATGGCCGTGGGCAGCGTGGTGCTGTTCGGCACGCTGTCGATGTTCCTCTACCCGCTCGCATATCACGCCGGCCTGCTCAATCTCGACCCGACCGGCCTCGGCCTGTTCTTCGGCGGCACGATCCACGAGGTCGCGCAGGTGGTCGGCGCGGCGAGCGACATCAACCCGCAGGTCGCGCACGTCGCGACGATCGTGAAGATGACCCGCGTGATGCTGCTGGTGCCGGTGCTGCTCACGCTCGGCTGGTGGCTCGCCCGCTCCGCACGCTCGGCCGGTGCGCGCGCCGACGGCGCGCAAGGCAAGCGCAAGGTGGCGGTGCCGTGGTTCGCGCTCGGTTTCCTCGGCTTCGTGATCGTCAATTCGCTGAACGTACTGCCCGCCGACGTCACGCACACGCTGAACGTGCTCGACACCTTCGCGCTGACGATGGCGATGACCGCGCTCGGCATCGAGACCCGCGTGTCGCAGATCCGCGAGGCCGGCCCGCGGGCCCTGACCACCGGCCTGATCCTGTACGTCTGGCTGATCGCCGGCGGCTACGGGATCACCTGGGCCGTGCAGCACTGGCTTGGCTGAGCCGTGCAGCACTGGCTTGGCTGAGCCGCGCATCCGTGCCGCGACACGCGCCGCGCCCGACGGGAAGGTCCCGCGGGCGCGGCGCAGTGCTATGCTTCGCGTCGTTTTCCTTCGTCCTCTTCATCACCCTCTTTCAGCCGTGCTCTCGTTCCTGCTGAAGCTGCGCACTCGCGCCCAGACGCTGTTCCGCCTGTCGGACGCCCATACGATGCTGATCTGGTCGGCCATCGTCGGCGTCGGCGGCGCCTTCGCCACCATCGCGTTTCGCGAAGGCATCGACCTGATGCAGCGCCTGATCTCCGGACACAGCGGCAGCTTCGTGCAGATGGCGAGAAGCCTGCCGTGGTACGTGCGGTTCTGGATGCCGGCCGCGGGCGGCTTCCTGGCCGGCTGCGTGCTGCTGCTCGCGACGCGCGGCGTCCGGAAATCCGGCAACACCGACTACATGGAAGCCGTCGCGCTCGGCGACGGCGTCGTGCCGGTGCGACAGAGCCTGTGGCGCAGCGTGTCGTCGCTGCTGACGATCGGCAGCGGCGGCTCGATCGGCCGCGAAGGCCCGATGGTGCAGCTCGCGGCGCTCAC
Source organism: Burkholderia sp. AU33545 (assembly GCF_020419685.1). Taxonomy (NCBI): domain Bacteria; kingdom Pseudomonadati; phylum Pseudomonadota; class Betaproteobacteria; order Burkholderiales; family Burkholderiaceae; genus Burkholderia; species Burkholderia sp. AU33545. The sequence continues at coordinate 1,243,967 of NZ_JAIZRQ010000001.1, forward strand.
CGCGTCGCTGGTCGGCCGCTTCGTGCACTTCGACCCGCCGCGCCTGCGGCTGCTCGTCGCGTGCGGCGCGGCAGCCGGCATCACGTCCGCGTACAACGCGCCGATCGCCGGCGCGTTCTTCGTGTCCGAAATCGTGCTGGGCACGATCGCGATGGAGAGCTTCGGGCCGATGGTCGTCGCATCCGTCGTCGCGAACATCGTGATGCGGGAATTCGCCGGCTACCGGCCGCCATACGAGATGCCGGTGTTTCCGGCCGTGACGGGCCCCGAGGTGCTGCTGTTCGTCGTGCTCGGCGCGCTGTGCGGCGTGCTCGCGCCGCAGTTCCTGCACCTGCTCGATGCATCGAAGAACCAGTTCAAGCGGCTGCCCGTGCCGCTGCCGGTGCGGCTCGCGCTCGGCGGCCTCGTGGTCGGCGTGATCTCGGTGTGGATTCCGGACGTGTGGGGTAACGGCTATAGCGTCGTGAACCAGATCCTGCATTCGCCGTGGACCTGGCAGGCGCTCGTCGCGGTGCTGGTGTTCAAGGTGATCGCGACCGCCGCGACGGCCGGCTCGGGCGCGGTCGGCGGCGTGTTCACGCCGACGCTGTTCGTCGGGGCCGTGTTCGGCTCGCTGTTCGGGCTCGCGATGAACGCGCTGTGGCCCGGCCACACGTCCGCGTATTTCGCGTATGCGATGGTCGGAATGGGGGCGTTCATGGCCGGCGCCACGCAGGCGCCGCTGATGGCGATCCTGATGATCTTCGAGATGACGCTGAGTTACCAGGTCGTGCTGCCGCTGCTGGTGTCATGCGTGTTCGCGTATTTCGTCGCGCGTGCGACCGGCACGACGTCGATGTACGAGATCACGCTGCGCCACCACCAGGACGCGCAGGAACGGCTGCGGCTGCGCACCACCCAGATGCGCGAGCTGATCCAGCCCGCGCAGACGGTCGTGCCGCTCACCGCGAGCGTTGCCGACATGACGCGCGTGTTTCTCGAGTATCCGGTGAAGTACCTGTACGTGACCGACGACGCCGGGCGCTTCCGCGGCGCGGTCGCATTGAAGGACATCACGTCCGACCTGCTCGACAAGCGCGACACGACCGACAAGACGGCCGCGCACTACGCGCATACGCCGTTTCCGCTGCTCACGCCCGACATGCCGCTCGCGACCGCGCTCGAACGCTTCATGGCGTTCCAGGGCGAACGGCTGCCGGTGATCGAAAGCGAGGCCGAGCCGACGCTCGCCGGTGTCGTCTACAAGACATCGCTGCTCGACGCGTATCGGCGAATGACCGGCGAGCGCTGACAGACACGGGGTGCGGCGCGCGATACGGCGCGCCGCGTCCTCGCTCGCGGCGCCGTCGGCGCCGACCGACTGCCGGATCGTTCAGTCCGGCGCGCGCCCCAGCACGACCCGTGCGAAAAACCCCGCGAGCACCGATTCGGCCACGTCGCCCGACACGTGCTGCGGATCGGCCGTATAGTACGACTGCACGCCGTCGCACAGGCACATCAGCCCGAACGCGAGCGTCTCGGCCGGCAGCAGCAGCGGCGTACCCGCGCGCTCGGCGAAGCGCTGGATGAATTCGGCCATCTGCAGCCGCTTGCCATGCAGGAACTGGTTGAAGCGCACGCGAAACTTCGCGTCGCGCGCCGCCTGCAGCTTCGCCTCGCCCCACAGCAGCGAATATTCGTCGTCGCGAAACAGCGTGCGGTAGTACGCGAGCGCCATCGACTCCATCTGCTCGCGCGGGCCGCCTACCTCGAAGATCGCCTCGAAATCGGCCCGCACCGAATCATGGTCGCGCTCGAGCAGTTCGAGCAGCAGTTCCGACTTGCTGCGGAAATTCGAATAAAACGCGCCGCGCGTATAGCCGGCCGCCGCCGCGATGTCCTCGACGCTCGCGGCAACATAGCCTTTCTTCAGAAAAATCCGATGCGCGGCATTCAGCAGACGTTCGCGCGTCTGGTCCCTGCTCTGCTCGCGAGTTAAGCGCTGTGGTTTCATGGCGCGCAGTCTAGCACCAACTCCCTTTCAGATTCATCTTTGCATTCAGATACAGGTGTGTATTAGAATCCGCCACAGTTTCCGAACGACGTTGTTCGGCTGTGTTCGTGGGCGCCGGCCCGGCGCCACTCGGGGCAAGCGCCCGCCGCGCTTGCCGGCTTCGTTCCGCTCTCACCTCATCTGGGGGTTTCGTGAATCGCTCCGGTTCCCGCGCCGTGCTGCTGATCGGCACCGCGCTCGTCCTCGCCGCCTGCCACCCGAAGGAAGCCGCGCCGCCTGCGCCGCGCCCGGTCGTCGCGCTGCCCGCGCACGCCGACGGCGCCGCGGCTGCCGCCACGCTGCCCGGCGAGATCCAGCCGCGTTACGCGACGCCGCTGTCGTTCCGCATCGCGGGCAAGATCGTCGAACGCAAGGTGCGGCTCGGCGATACGGTCAAGGCCGGCCAGGTCGTCGCGCTGCTCGATCCGTCCGACGTCGAGAAGAACGCCGCGAGCGCGCAGGCGCAGCTCGAAGCCGCATCGCACAGCCTCGCGTTCGCGAAGCAGCAGCTCGACCGCGATCGCGCGCAGGCGCGCGAGAACCTGATCGCAACCGCGCAGCTCGAACAGACCCAGAACAGCTACACGTCGGCGCTCGCGCAGCGCGACCAGGCGCAGCAGCAACTCGCGCTCGCGAAGAACCAGCTCCGCTATGCGACGCTCGTCGCCGATCACGCGGGCACCATCACCGCCGAACAGGCCGACACCGGCCAGAACGTTTCCGCCGGCCAGGCCGTCTACCAGCTCGCGTGGTCGGGCGACGTCGATGTCGTCAGCGACGTGCCCGAAGCCGCGCTCGCATCGCTCACGCCCGGCCACGCGGCGAGCGTCACGCTGCCGTCGCTGCCGGGCCGCCAGTTCGCCGCGAAAGTACGCGAAATCGCGCCGGCCGCCGATCCGCAAAGCCGCACTTACCGCGTGAAGCTCACGCTCGCCGCCCCCGATCCGGCCGTGCGCCTCGGAATGACCGCAAACGTCGCGTTCGACGGCGCGCCGGCTGCCGGCAACGCGCCGAGCATCACGCTGCCCGCGAGCGCGCTGTTCCACGACGGCCCGCATCCGGCCGTATGGGTCGTGCGCACGAAGGACGACACGCTCGAACTGCGCCGCATCGACGTCGCGCGCTTCAACGAACGCACCGTCACCGTGTCGAGCGGGCTGCAGCCTGGCGAGCGCGTCGTGCTGCAAGGCGTGCATACGGTCAGCGCGGGCGAGAAGGTGCGGCCGATCGCACCGCTGCATCCGGAGGACTTCGCGTCATGAGCGGCCCCCGCGAAGAAGGTCGGTTCAACCTGTCGGCATGGGCGCTGCGCCACCAGGCGCTGGTCGTCTACCTGATCGCGCTCGCGACGCTCGCGGGCATCCTCGCGTACACGCGGCTCGCGCAATCCGAAGACCCGCCGTTCACGTTCCGCGTGATGGTGATCCGCACGTTCTGGCCCGGCGCGAGCGCGCGGCAGGTGCAGGAACAGGTGACCGACCGGATCGGCCGCAAGCTGCAGGAAACGCCGGCCATCGACTTCCTGCGCAGCTATTCGCGGCCCGGCGAATCGCTGATTTTCTTCACGATGAAGGACTCGGCGCCCGTGAAGGACGTGCCCGAGACCTGGTACCAGATCCGCAAGAAGGTCGGCGACATCGGCTATACGCTGCCGCCAGGCGTTCAGGGCCCGTTCTTCAACGACGAGTTCGGCGACGTCTACACCAACATCTGGACGCTCGAAGGCGACGGCTTCACGCCCGCGCAACTCCACGACTATGCGGACCAACTGCGCACGGTGCTGCTGCGCGTGCCGGGCGTCGGCAAGGTCGACTACTTCGGCGACCCCGACCAGCGGATCTTCATCGAGGCCGACAACACGCAGCTCACGCGTCTCGGCATCTCGCCGCAGCAGCTCGGGCAGGCGATCAACGCACAGAACGACATCTCGTCGGCCGGCGTGCTCACGACCGCCGACGATCGCGTGTTCGTGCGGCCGAGCGGCCAGTTCGACAACGTCGCCGCGATCGCCGACACGCTGATCCGCATCAACGGCCGCACGTTCCGGCTCGGCGATCTCGCCACCGTGAAGCGCGGCTACGACGATCCGCCCGTCACGCAGATGCGCACGAAAGGCCATGCCGTGCTCGGCATCGGCGTGACGATGCAGCCGGGCGGCGACGTGATCCGGCTCGGCAAGGCGCTCGACGCCCAATCAAAGGACCTGCAGGCGCAACTGCCGGCCGGCCTCAAGCTGACGCTGGTGTCGAGCATGCCGCATGCGGTAGCGCATTCGGTCGACGACTTCCTCGAAGCGGTTGCAGAAGCCGTTGCGATCGTGCTGGTCGTGAGCCTCGTGTCGCTCGGCCTGCGCACCGGGATGGTCGTCGTGATCTCGATTCCGGTCGTGCTCGCGGTGACCGCACTCTTCATGTACCTGTTCGACATCGGGCTGCACAAGGTGTCGCTCGGCACGCTCGTGCTCGCGCTCGGGCTGCTCGTCGACGACGCGATCATCGCCGTCGAGATGATGGCCGTGAAGCTCGAGCAGGGCTACAGCCGTGCGCGCGCCGCCGCGTTCGCGTACACGAGCACCGCGTTCCCGATGCTGACCGGCACGCTCGTCACGGTGTCGGGCTTCCTGCCGATCGCGCTCGCGAAATCGAGCACCGGGGAGTACACGCGCTCGATCTTCGAGGTGTCGGCGATCGCGCTGATCGCGTCGTGGTTCGCGGCCGTCGTGCTGATTCCGCTGCTCGGCTATCACCTGCTGCCCGAACGCAAGAAGCACGCGCACGAAGCTCACCTGCCGGACGATCACGAGCACGACATCTACGACACGCGCTTCTACACGCGCTTGCGCGGCTGGATCGACTGGTGCATCGAGCGCCGCTTCGTCGTGCTGCTGATCACCGGCGCGCTCTTCGTCGTCGCGCTGATGGGTTTCTCGCTCGTGCCGCAGCAGTTCTTCCCGAGCTCCGATCGACCCGAGCTGCTGGTCGACCTGCGGCTGCCCGAGGGTGCGTCGTTCGCGGCGACGCTGCGCGAGACCGAACGCCTCGAAAAGGTGCTCGACAAGCGGCCCGAGATCGACCATTCGGTGAATTTCGTCGGCAGCGGCGCGCCGCGCTTCTACCTGCCGCTCGACCAGCAGCTGCAGTTGCCGAACTTCGCGCAGTTCGTCGTCACCGCGAAATCGGTCAAGGATCGCGAGAAGCTCGCCACCTGGCTCGAAACCACGCTGCGCGACCAGTTCCCGGCCGTGCGCTGGCGCCTGTCGCGGCTCGAGAACGGCCCGCCCGTCGGCTACCCCGTGCAGTTCCGCGTGAGCGGCGACGACATCGCGACGGTACGCTCGATCGCCGAGAAGGTCGCGGCGACGATGCGCGGCGACGCACGCACGGTGAACGTGCAGTTCGACTGGGATGAGCCGGCCGAGCGCTCGGTGCGCTTCGAGCTCGACCAGAAGAAGGCGCGCGAGCTGAACGTCACGTCGCAGGACGTGTCGAGCTTCCTCGCGATGACGCTGTCCGGCACGACCGTCACGCAGTATCGCGAACGCGACAAGCTGATCGCGGTCGACCTGCGTGCGCCGCGCCCCGATCGCGTCGCCCCCGCGAAGCTCGCGGGCCTGGCGATGCCGACGCCGAACGGCCCCGTGCCGCTCGGCTCACTCGGCCGCTTCACGCCCACGCTCGAATACGGCGTGGTATGGGAACGCGATCGCCAGCCGACCATTACCGTGCAGTCCGACGTACGCGCCGGCGCGCAAGGCATCGACGTCACGCATGCGATCGACGGCAAGCTGAATGCGTTGCGCGCGGAACTGCCGGTCGGCTACCAGATCAACATCGGCGGATCGGTCGAGGAAAGCGCGAAGGCGCAGGCGTCGATCAACGCGCAGATGCCGCTGATGGCGATCGCCGTGTTCACGTTGCTGATGATCCAGCTGCAGAGCTTCTCGCGCGTGCTGATGGTCGTGCTGACCGCACCGCTCGGGCTGATCGGCGTGGTCGGCACGCTGCTGCTGTTCGGCCAGCCGTTCGGCTTCGTCGCGATGCTGGGCGTGATCGCGATGTTCGGGATCATCATGCGCAACTCGGTGATTCTCGTCGATCAGATCGAGCAGGACATCGCGGCCGGCCACGGACGCTTCGACGCGATCGTCGGTGCGACCGTGCGGCGCTTCCGCCCGATCACGCTCACGGCCGCGGCCGCCGTGCTCGCACTCATTCCGCTGTTGCGCTCGAACTTCTTCGGGCCGATGGCGACCGCGCTGATGGGCGGGATCACGAGCGCGACCGTGCTGACCCTGTTCTACCTGCCCGCGCTGTACGCCGCGTGGTTCCGGGTGAAGCGCGACGAACGCGACCCGCGCGACGGCCCGCCGCCAGGCGGCAGCGCACCGGCCGCGCCGTCGGGAGCCTGACCATGGATGGATCGATGAACCTGAAAACGAAAGCCGTGCGGGCGTTTGCCGTGGCGAGCCTCGCCGGCCCGCTCGCGGGCTGCGCGTGGTTCGCGCCGAGCGGCGAGCCGCCCGCGATGCCGTCGCCCGCGCACTACGGCACCGTGCCGCAAGTGCAGCAGACCGTGTCCGCGCAAGGCGTCGCGCAACAGTTCGAAGTCGGCGCGCAGCCCGTGCCCGACTGGTGGAAGCAGTACCGCTCCGAGGCGCTGAACGCGCTCGTCGACGAAGGCCTGCGCAACAGCCCGACGCTCAGCGCGGCGTCGCATTCGCTGGATGCCGCGCGCGAGCAGCTGCGCGGACAGATCGGCAGCTCGATGCTGCCGTCGATCGACGCGGGCGGCCAGGCCACGCGCCAGCGCGCGCTCGGCGTGCCGATCCCCGCGCTCGGCGCGCCGACGCTGCTGTACGACACGTTCGTCGGGCAACTGCAGGCGAGCTACACGATCGACCTGTTCGGCGCGGCGCGCTTCGCGAACCGCGCGCTCGCGAAACGCGTCGACGTCAGCGCGTTCCAGCTCGAATCGGCGCGCCGGGCACTCGCCGCGAACATCGTCACGGCGTCGATCACGGTGTCGGTGCTCAATGCGCAGATCGCGACGACCGAACGGCTCGTCGCGCTCGCGAACGACCAGGCCCACGACGCGCAACGCCGCTACGCGCTCGGCTCGGCGTCGCACAGCGACGCGCTGAGCGCGCAGCAAAGCGCGGACACCTTCGCCGCGAGCCTGCCCGCGCTGCGCCAGCAGCGCGATTCGGCGCGCCATGCGCTGGCGGTGCTGGTCGGCCGCACGCCCGACCGGCCGCCCGCCGACCTCACGCTCGCCGACCTGAACCTGCCCGCGCAGGTGCCCGTGGTCGTGCCGTCGGACCTGCTGCAAAGTCGCCCCGACATCCAGGCCGCCGACGCGGGGCTGAAGGCGGCCGCCGCCGAAGTCGGCGTCGCGACCGCGCAGCTGTTCCCGCAGCTGTCGCTGTCGGCGGCCATGGGCAAAGGCGGCTTCAGCTGGCCGACGATGCTGTCGGGTGCCGGCGCGATCTGGAACGTCGGCGCGTCGCTGAGCCAGCCGCTGTTCCACGGTGGCGCGCTGCTCGCGCAGCGGCGTGCGGCGAAGGCGACCTACGAGGCCGCGGTCGACCAGTACAGGCAGACCGTGCTGAGCGCGTTCCAGAACGTCGCCGATTCGCTCGCCGCGCTCGAGCACGATGCGGAGGCGCTTGATGCGTCGTCGCGGGCCGCGCTGTCCGCGCGCGGCGCGTACGACGACGCGGCCGCCCGCGTGCGGCTCGGCGCGTTGCCGCCATCGGCCGCGCGCGCGAGCGAGCTGCAGTACCGCAACGCGCGGCTCGACGAAATTCGCGCGACCGGCGCACGCCTCGCGGATACCGCGCGGCTCTATCAGGCAATGGGTACGCCGCCGGTCGAACCGACCGGCAAGGCAGCGACGGCCGGAAACGTCGACACGGCAGGCCGCGCCGGCAACAAGGGCCAAGGCGCCCTCGCCGCCCAGGCACGCGCGGCCACGCCCGACGCGCCGCCGTCACCGCCGTCGCCACAATAACGCGCCCCTTGCCCGGGACGCACGGCGCGCGGGACCACCCCGCGCGCCGATCCGCGATCTTCCGCTTGACCCTCACGTAGCGTAACGTTCGAGACTCCAGCGTGCGCACCGAACGGAGGACACCATGCGGCTGAAAGTGGGAGAACTGGCGAAACGCAGCGGCCTGACCGTCCGCACGCTTCATCACTATCACGCGATCGGCCTCCTGATGCCTTCGGCGCGTGCCGACAACGGCTACCGGCTGTACGACCGCGACGACATCGCCCGGCTCCACCAGATCCAGGCCCTGCGTCGCTTCGGACTGTCGCTCGCCGAAATCGGCGACTACCTGAACCAGCCCGGCACCCCGCTCGTCGAGATCGTCGCGAAGCAGATCGCGTCGCTCGACCACCAGCTCGCGCAGGCCGCGCAGCTGCGCGAGCGGCTCGTGCAGCTGCACGCGCAACTCGCCGCGGGCACCGAGCCGGAACTGGCCGATTGGCTCACCACACTGGAGTTGATGACCGTGTACGACAAATACTTTTCCGAGGAAGAACTCGCGCGCCTGCCGATGTACCGCAAGAGCCAGGCGGGCGACGCCGAATGGATCGCGCTCGTCGCCGACGTGCGCGCGCTGCACGACGCGGGCGTGCCGCCCGAGGACGAGCGCGTCCGTGCACTCGCCGGCCGCTGGATGACGCTGCTCGTGCGCGACACGAACAACGATCCGCGGCTGCTCGCGAAGCTGAACCTGATGCACGAGCGCGAACCGGCGATGCAGTCGAAGATCGGCATTTCGACCGCGCTGCGCGACTATGTGCTGCGCGCGACCGCCGAAACGAAGATGCGGATCTTCGAGAAGTATCTCGCGCCGGACGAGATCCGCTTCATGCGGGCGCACTACGGCACACGCGCGATGGAATGGCCGCAACTGATGGGCGACGTGCGCGACGCGATCGATGCGGGCGCAAGGCCCGATTCGCCGGAAGGCCGCACGCTCGCGCAACGCTGGCTCGACCTGTTCCGCAGCTATGCGGGCAACGACCCGGCCACGCACGCGAAATTCCGCAATGCGATGATGACCGAGCCGGCGCTGACGAAGGATTCGTGGGTCGACGAAACGCTGCTCGCTTTCATCCGCGAGGCGATGGCCCAGTTGGTGCCGGCGCGTTGATGGCGTAGCCCGCGCGGGCGGTGCATGTCGGTTTCATGCGCTGCCCGCGCGAGCGGTCCGGCTCCCGCTCACCGGTCGCGCACCCCGAGCCCGAGCGCCTTCATCCGCCGGTACAGCGTGCGCTCGCTCATCCCGACGTGCTCGGCCAGCTGCTTGCGCGTACCGTCGAACGTGCGGGCAATCCGCACGAGTTCCGCGTCCGACACGCCGCGCGTGTCCGCCGCATGCGCATGCGGTGTGGCCGACGCCGCGACCAGCTCGGCCGGCAGATGTTCGACGCGGATCGTCCCGTCGTCCGCGAACAGGCACGCACGTTCCAGCACGTTGCGCAGCTCGCGGATATTGCCCGGCCATGCATACGCGTCGAGGCACGCACGCGCATGCTCGCTCAGCACGAACGGCCGGGCCGCGAACGGTCGCGCGCTCGCATCGCCCGCGCCGGCACGCGCGTTCGCGATGCGCCGCAGGATCGATTCGGCCAGCAGCGCGACGTCGCCGCGCCGCTCGCGCAGCGGCGGCAGCGGAATCGGAAACGCGTTGATCCGGTAGTAGAGATCTTGCCGGAACCGGCCATCGTCGATCATCTCGCGCAGCGGCTTGTGCGTCGCCGCGACGAGCCGGAAATCCGCGCGCAGCGCCTCGACACCGCCGACGCGCCGGAACGTCCCCGACTCGATCAGCCGCAGCAGCTTCACCTGCATCGGCAGCGGCACGTCGCCGATCTCGTCGAGAAACAGCGTGCCGCCCTGCGCGGTCTCGACGAGGCCCGGCTTGCGCTGGTTGGCGCCGGTAAACGCCCCCTTCTCGTAGCCGAACAGTTCGCTCTCGAACAGCGTCTCGGCGATACCCGAACAGTCGACGACCACGAACGGCCCCATCGCACGCTCGCTCGCCTCGTGCAGCGCCCGCGCGAACAGCTCCTTGCCGGTACCCGATTCGCCGAGCAGCAGCACGGGCAGCATCGACGGCGCAACGCGCTGCAGTGCGCCGAGTGCCGCATTGAACGCATCGGCGCCGCCGACGAGCCCTTCCGCGCTCGGCTGCGCGGACGCGCTGCGCACCGTCGTCAGCCGCTCGACGTACGCGATCACGTCGCCGCGCGCGTCGAAGATCGGCCGCAACTCCACGTCGACGTGCTCGGGGCCGCGCGGCGTATGGTGAATGTGCAACACGCGGTTCAGGCTGCGCGACTCGAGTGCCTGCTTCATCGGGCAATGCTCGCCGGCCTGGTCGCACGGCACGTCGTAGTGATGCGAGACCTGGAAGCAGCGCCGGCCGACGTGCTCGACACCCGCCACGCCGAACTGGCGCCGGTACGCATCGTTCGCCGCGAGGATGCGGTAGTCGGGATCGACGACGATCATCGGCTGCGGGTCGTGCTCGAGATACGCGACGAGCGCACGCACGTCGGGCATGACGTCGCGCGACGGCGCGGGAACGATCGGAATGGTGTCGTGCGGATTCATGAGGCGGCTCGGGAACGGAGGGACAGTCGGACTGCCAGATCGACTGCCAATTCTGCCACAACACTGCCAAATGTGGCAGTCTGCATCGACGACGCCCCGCAGTCCGTGCCCGCAGCGCACCGCGATCAGGCCAGAAATGCGAGCCGAATCAAGTACCTGCCATTTCGTCCGGCGTCGCGGCGCGGGCTGGCATGCTTCTTGAGTTTGGGATCCCCGATTGCCGATGCAGAACCCGATCGAGGACATCCCGTGAGCCATGCCCCCATGCTGTCAGTCGAAGGCTTTTTCGACCCGGCGACCCATACCGTCAGCTACCTGTTGCTCGACACCGCGAGCCGCGCGTGCGCGCTGATCGACAGCGTGCTCGACTACGACCCGAAATCCGGCCGCACGCGCACCGCCAGCGCCGACCGGCTGATCGCCCGCGTCGCGGAACTCGGTGCGACCGTGCACTGGCTGCTGGAAACGCACGTGCACGCCGACCATCTGTCGGCCGCGCCTTACCTGAAGGCGCATGTCGGCGGGCAGATCGCGATCGGCTCGCACGTGTGCCGCGTGCAGCACGTGTTCGGCACGCTGTTCAACGCCGGCCCGGGCTTCGCGCAGGACGGCAGCCAGTTCGATCGCCTGCTCGACGACGGTGACACGCTTGCGCTCGGCGGGCTGACGATCCGCGCGCTGCACACGCCGGGCCACACGCCCGCGTGCCTGACCTACTGCATCGACGACGCGACGCAGCGTGCCGCGTTCGTCGGCGACACGCTGTTCATGCCCGACTACGGCACCGCCCGCTGCGATTTCCCGGGCGGCGACGCACGCACGCTGTACCGCTCGATCGCGCGCGTGCTCGCCCTGCCGCCCGATACGCGCCTGTACCTGTGCCACGACTACCAGCCGGGCGGCCGCGACGTGCAGTTCGTGACGACCGTGGCCGAGCAGCGCCGCGCGAACGTGCACGTGAAGGACGGCGTGACCGAGGAGGATTTCGTCGCCATGCGCACCGCGCGCGACGCGACGCTCGACATGCCCGTGCTGATGCTGCCGTCCGTGCAGGTCAACATGCGCGCCGGCCACCTGCCCGAGCCCGAAAACAATGGCGTGCGTTACCTGAAGATCCCGCTCGACGCGATCTGAGCCGCCGCCCCGACCGGAGAACCCCCGACATGACCATCCGCACGCTGACCGACCTGCTGTCGGTCTCGCCCCAGATCGCCGCGACCGACCTGCCCGCGCTCCACGCGGCCGGCATCCGCACGATCGTTTGCAACCGCCCCGACGGCGAAGGCGCGGACCAGCCGACCGTGGACGAGATCCGCGCCGCCGCTGCGCCGCTCGGCATCGCCGTCCATTACCTTCCGGTCGATACCGGCAAGGTCACCGACGATCAGGCCCGGCAGTTCGACGCGCTCGTCGCGTCGCTCGCCGGCCCGGTACTCGCATACTGCCGCAGCGGCACGCGTTCGGCGACGCTGTGGGCGCTGTCGCAGGCCGACAGGCGTCCGGCCGGCGACATCGTCGCGATCGCCGCCGCGGCCGGCTATGACCTCGGCGCGCTCGCGCCGCGTCTCACACGAGGTGCCACGCAAGGACTCGCGCAGGACGGCCGCCAGCCCGCGCCAGCCATCGACGCGCGGCACGACATCGTGATCGTCGGCGCGGGTGCGGCCGGCGTCGCGGTCGCGTCGAGCCTGCTTGCGCGCGACGCATCGCTCGATATCGCGGTGATCGACCCGGCCGATACGCACTACTACCAGCCCGGCTGGACGATGGTCGGCGCGGGCGTGTTCCGGCCCGACACGACCGCGCGCCGCATCGTCGACCTGCTGCCGCGCGGCGTGAAATGGATCCAGGCCGCCGTCGCCGGCTTCGAGCCCGACGCGCACACGGTGGTGCTCGACGGTTGCCGGCGTATCGGCTACCGCAAGCTTGTTGTCTGCCCGGGGCTCAAGCTCGACTGGCACGCGATCGACGGCCTCGCGGAAACGCTCGGCCGCAACGGTGTCACGTCGAACTATCGCTACGACCTCGCGCCGTACACGTGGGAACTGGTACAGGCGTTCCGCGGCGGCAACGCGCTGTTCACGCAGCCGCCGATGCCGATCAAGTGCGCTGGCGCGCCGCAGAAGGCGATGTACCTGTCGTGCGATCACTGGCGGCGCGCGGGCCGCCTGGGCGCCGCGAACGTCGAGTTCCTGAATGCGGGCGCCGCGCTGTTCGGGGTCGCCGACTACGTGCCCGCGCTGATGGAGTACGTGAAAAGCTACGACATCTCGCTGTCGTTCGGCCACAACCTCGTCGCGATCAACGGGCCCGCGCGGCGTGCGACGTTCCGGCGCACCTTGCCCGACGGCGGCACGGAAACCGTCGAACGCGCGTTCGACATGATCCACGTCGTGCCGCCGCAGAAGGCGCCCGATTTCGTGCGCGCGAGCCCGCTCGCCGATGCGGCCGGCTGGATCGACGTCGATCCGGCGACGCTGCGGCACAAGCAGTTCGCGGACATCTTCGCGCTCGGCGACGTCACCAACACGACCAACGCGAAGACCGCCGCGGCCGCGCGCAAGCAGGCGCCGGTCGTCGCGCACAATGTGCTCGCGTCTCTGGGCCGCGCGCACGGCGACGCCGCGTACGACGGCTACGGCTCGTGCCCGCTCACCGTCGAGCGCGGCAAGATCGTGCTCGCCGAATTCCTGTACGGCGGCAAGGTCGCGCCGACCTTCCCCGCGTGGCTGATCGACGGCCGGCGTCCGTCCCGGCTCGCGTGGCTGCTCAAGGAGCGCCTGCTGCCGCCGCTCTACTGGAAGGCGATGCTCAAGGGCCGCGAATGGCTCGCGAAGCCCGCGATCGCACGTTGACCGGAACCCGATGACACCATGCTGATTTCCCTCGTACTCGGCAGTCTCGTCGGCGCCGTGCTGGGCCTCACCGGCGCAGGCGGCGGCATTCTCGCGGTGCCCGCGCTCGTCGTCGGGATGGGCTGGCCGATGCAGCAGGCCACGCCCGTCGCGCTCGTCGCTGTCGCGGGCAGCGCGGCGCTCGGCGCGCTCGAAGGGTTTCGTCGCGGGCTCGTGCGGTATCGCGCGGCGCTGTTGATGGCCGTGGCGGGCGTGCCGCTCACGACGCTCGGCGTGAAGCTTGCGCACGTGCTGCCGCAACGCGTGCTGCTGGCGTTGTTCGCGCTGACGATGCTGGTCGTCGCGGGCCGCCTGCTGCGGCAGGCACTGCGCCACGCGCCCGGCGACGCGGATGAGTCGCGGTTGTGCGTCGGCCGCGTGAATCCCGATACGGGCCGGCTCGTGTGGTCCTGGCCGGTCGGGCTCGCGCTTGCGTCGACCGGCGCGGTGACGGGGCTGATGACGGGCTTGCTCGGTGTCGGTGGCGGCTTCGTGATCGTGCCGATGCTGCGCAAGTTCACGAACGTGTCGATGCACGGCGTAGTCGCGACGTCGCTGATGGTGATCGCGCTGGTCGGCACCGGCGGCGTGCTCGCGACGCTCGTGTCGGGCACGCGCGCACCGCTCGACATGATGCTGTGGTTCACGGTCGCGACCGCGATCGGCATGGCGATCGGGCGCAATGCCTCCCGGCACCTGTCCGCGCGGCATGTGCAGGCCGGCTTCGCTGCCGTGCTCGTCTGCGTCGCGCTCGGGCTGCTCGCGAAGGCCGCGTTCGGCGCATAAGTCACCGCGGCGCACACCCCGAAGCAAAACGCCCGGCCCGACTCGTCGTCGGCACCGGGCGTTTTTCGTTGCGTCGGCAACCTGTTCGTGATGACGTCAGGTCGCGAATGCGGCCGTCCGCTTGCGCTCCTGGCGCAGCATCACGAAGTTCGCGATCACCACACCGGCCGTCACCGCGACGATGAACAGCGTCGCGAGCGCGTTCATCTCCGGGTTCAGGCCGAGGCGCACGCGCGAGAACACGACGAGCGGCAGCGTCGTCGAGCCGGGGCCCGACAGGAACGCCGACAGCACGAGGTCGTCGATCGACAGCGTAAACGAGAGCAGCCAACCCGCGATCAGTGCCTGCGAGATCAGCGGCAGCGTGATCGTGAAGAACACCTTCAGCGGCGTCGCGCCCAGATCGAGCGCGGCTTCCTCGAGCGACGGGTTCAGTTCGCGCACGCGCGACTGCACGATGATCGCGACATACGAAATGCACAGCATCACGTGGCCCAGCCAGATCGTGAACACACCGCGCTCGGCCGGCCAGCCGATCCACTTCGCCAGTTCGATGAACAGCAGCAGCAGCGAGATCCCCTGGATCACCTCCGGAATCACCAGCGGTGCGTTGATCATCCCGCTGAACAGCGCGAAGCCGCGAAAGCGCCCCATCCGCGCGAGCACGAAGCCGGCCCACGTGCCGATGAACACCGACGCGAACGCGGTCAGCACGCCGATCTTCAGCGACAGCCATGCAGCCGTCAGCAGCTCGTCGTCCTCGACGAGCGCCGAGTACCAGCGGAACGAGAAACCCGACCACACGGTGACGAGCTTCGACTCGTTGAACGAATAGACGATCAGGCTGATGATCGGGATGTACAGGAACGCGAAGCCGGCGAACAGCGCCGCGAACTGCAGGTAACGATTCGGCTTCATCGACGGGCCTCCTGCTCCTTCGCCTGGAAGTGCTGGAACATCGCCATCGGCACGAGCAGCAGCAGCACCATCGCGCAGGTCACGGCCGACGCCATCGGCCAGTCTGCGTTGTTGAAGAATTCATTCCACATCACGCGGCCGATCATCAGCGTGTTCGCGCCGCCGAGCAGTTCCGGAATCACGTACTCGCCGACTGCCGGAATGAACACCAGCAGGCAGCCCGCGATGATCCCGTTTTTCGACAGCGGCAGCGTGATCTGCACGAACGCCTTCCACGGCTTGGCTCCAAGGTCGTACGCGGCTTCGAGCAGGCGCAGGTCCATCTTCACGAGGTGCGCGTAGAGCGGCATCACGAGGAACGGCAGGTACGAATACACCATCCCGATGTACACCGCGTAGTTCGTGCGGTACAGCTCGATCGGCGTATGGGTCAGTCCGATCCACATCAGGAAGTTGTTCAGCAGCCCGTTGTTCTTCAGGATCCCGATCCATGCGTACACGCGGATCAGGAACGACGTCCAGAACGGCAGCATCACGCCCATCATCAGCAGGTTGCGGGTCGCCGGGTTCGAACGCGCGATGTAGTACGCCATCGGATAGCCGATCAGCAGGCACAGCAGCGTCGTGATCGCCGCGACCAGCACCGAATTCACGTAGGTCGCGAAATACAGGCTGTCGGTGAGCAGGAAAGCATAGTGCGACAGGTTCAGCGCGATGTGCACCACGCCGTCCGCGTACGATGCGAGTTCCGTATACGGCGGAATGCCGAGCTGCAGCTCCGCGAAGCTGATCTTCACGACCAGCACGAACGGCACGAGGAAGAACAGCACGAGCCACGTGTACGGCCCCGCGACGACCGCAGAGCCGCCGGTCAGGTTGAAGCGCCGCACGGGCCACGCGAGCAGGGACTTGAGCGCGCTCATGACGTCAGCACCACGCCCGCGGTCGCGCTCCAGCGCACGTAGATCTCGTCGCCGAGCGCCGGTGTGTCGAGCTCGGTGATCGCGAGGCTCGACACGTTCGCGATCACCGTCTTGCCCGCATCGAGTTTCACGTGATACAGCGAATAGCCGCCCATGTAGGCGACGTTGGTGATCTTGCCGCGCGCCCAGTTGAACGCGCCTTCGGGCGGCTTGCGCGTGAGCGCGATCCGCTCGGGACGCACCGACACCGTGACCGGCATCCCGAGCGGGCCCGTGATCCCGTGGCTCACGTACAGCCGGCTTGGCAGCTCCGGCGATTCGATGTACACGTGGTCGGGTTCGTCCTCGACGGTGACGCCTTCGAACAGGTTGGTCGAGCCGATGAACTCGGCCGAGAAGCGGCTGTTCGGATATTCGTAGACTTCGTTCGGCGAGCCGATCTGCACGATCTGCCCTTCGCTCATCACGGCGAGCCGGTTCGCCATCGTCATCGCCTCTTCCTGGTCGTGCGTGACCATGATGCAGGTGACGCCGACCTTGTTCAGGATGTTGACGAGCTCGATCTGCGTGCGCTGGCGGATCTGCTTGTCGAGCGCCGACATCGGCTCGTCGAGCAGCAGCACCTTCGGGCGCTTGACGAGCGAACGCGCGAGCGCGACGCGCTGCTGCTGGCCGCCCGACAGCTGGTGCGGCTTGCGCTTCGCGTACTTGCTCATCTGCACGAGCTCGAGCGCCGCCGCGACGCGCTCCTTCAGTTCCGCCTTCGGCGTGCCTTCCTGCTTCAGGCCGTATGCGACGTTCGATTCGACCGACATGTGCGGGAACAGCGCATACGACTGGAACATCATGTTCACGGGCCGCTTGTACGGCGGCATCTGCGCGAGGTCCTCGCCGTCGATCAGGATCTTGCCCGATGTGACCGTCTCGAGGCCCGCGAGCATGCGCAACAGCGTCGACTTGCCGGAACCCGAGCTGCCGAGCAGCGCGAACAGCTCGCCCTGGCGCACCGTCAGGTTCACGTTGCGCACCACTTCGGTCTCGCCGAATTTCTTGACGACGTCGACGATCTGGACAAAGTTCTCGGCGCGCGCATCGGCGCCGGACGAAGGAACGAAGGACGGCGCGCCCGCGACCGGCGCACCCGACTGGCTATTCATGATGTGCTGCTTCTCTCCTGCGTTTGACGAACAAAGCCCCCGGGGACACCAGGGGCTTCATGACTGCTGGCCTGCTCCGGCTCGCTTCAGCGGCCCGATTTCAGCTCGGTCCACAGACGCGTCTGCAGACGCTGGATTTCAGGCGGCAGCGGCTTGAGCAGGAACAGCGTCTTCACGACGTCGGCCGGCGGGTAGACGGCCGGGTCGTTCGCGACGTCCGGCCGCACGTACTTGCGTGCCTCGGCGTTCGCGCTCGGGTAGTACACGGCGTTCGTGATCGCCGCGTGCACCTTCGGATCCTCGATGTAGTTGATCCACTGCAGCGCGGCGTCCTTGTTCTTCGCGTCCTTCGGGATCGCCATCACGTCGAACCACACCGGCGCGCCGCCCTTCGGAATGTAGTACTCGACCTTGTACGGCTTCTTCGCCTCGATCGCGCGATGCTTCGCGATCACGACGTCGCCCGACCAGCCGAACGCGAAGCAGATGTCGCCGCCGACCAGGTCGTTGATGTAGCCGGATGAGTTGAATTGCGTGATGTACGGGCGGATCTTCTTCAGCACTTCCATCGCGGCCTTGTAGTCGGCCGGGTTCGTGCTCATCGGATCCTTGCCGATGTAGTGCAGCGCCGCCGCGAACATCTGGTCCGGAGCGTCGAGCACCGACACGCCGCAGGTCTTCAGCTTCGAGATGTTCTCCGGCTTGAACAGGATGTCCCAGTTGTCGAGCGGAACCTTACCGAGCGCCTGCTGCGCCTTCGTCAGGTTGTACGCGAGGCCGGTCGTGCCGTACGCCCAGGGCACCGAATACTTGTTGCCCGGGTCCGCGCCGGCGACGAGCGCCATCAGTTGCGGATCGAGGTACTTGAGGTTCGGCAGCTTCGACTTGTCGAGCGGCGTGAAGATGCCGGCGGCGATCTGCTTGCCCGCGTAGTTGCTGGTGGGCACGACGATGTCGTAGCCCGAGCTGCCCGTCAGCAGCTTCGCCTGCAGCGTGTCGTCGCTGTCGTAGTTGTCGTAGCGAACCTTGACGCCCGTCTGCTTCTCGAAGTTCGGGATCGTGTCCTTCGCAATGTAATCGGACCAGTTATAGACATTGAGCTGCGTATCCTTCGCCGCCGCCGCTGATGCACCCACGCACAGCGCAAGCGCTGCGAACCGGCCCACTACCTTTGCTTTCATCCCGTTCTCCCTCCGGCCGGACCTCGTGTCCGACTGCCGTCTGCCTCGTCATGGCGGCGCATTCTGGCACGCCGCCCCTCGAAAACCCCGAACGCTACCACCATTCGCGCTCCGTCACAAAAAAATCATGCCGGTGTCGCGCAAACGGAACAGATTCCCGCCGCCGGCCACTCGGGCGGCCCGCGCAGCGGGGCATTCCGGGGGAATTCTATCGGGTAATCGGCGTCTGTCCATCAGGAAAAGAAGGCGGCCGCGAAACTGTCCCGACGGGTGGTGCGTCGCGCCAGCGGCATCGCGGCCGGGCCGCGTCATCCCGATGCATTAAAATGACGCCCTGACGATTCAACGCGCGAACCCTTTCGATGGCCTCCAATCTCCACGACCTGCCCGACAGCCCCTGCATCGGCGTGTGCTCGACCCTCTTCGACGAAGTCTGCAAGGGCTGCGGCCGCACGGCCGGCGAGGTGTCGAACTGGGTGTTCCTGAGCGACGACGAGAAACGCGCGGTGTGGGAGCGCATCACGCGCGAAGGCACCGCGATGCGCTTTCAGTACGACAAGCTGTAAATCCGCCGCACAAAAAAAGAGCGGCATGCCGACTGCCATGCCGCCAACCCCAACTCTGTTCTTTTCGCTTGCGTCTAGAACTTCATCCCGACGCCCACGCCGACGATCAGCGGATCGATGTGCAACGTGCCGATGCCCTTGTCGCCGAGCGTCGCATCGGTGCTCATCCAGATCTTCTTCACGTCGACGTTCATGAACACCTTCTTCGTCAACTGCACGTCGACGCCGAACTGCAGCGCGGGACCGAAGCTGCTCTTGTTGATCGAAACTCCCTCCCCGCCGACGTTGAGCCCGTTGTTGTAGAAGTACGTGTAGTTCAGGCCCGCGCCGACGTACGGACGCACCTTGCCGGCATGGTTGAAGTGGTACTGCAGCAACAGCGTCGGCGGCAGCACGCCGACACCGCCGAGATTGCCGAGGCTCGACGTCATCTGGTGCCGCGACGTGCCGAGGATCAGCTCCACGCCCAGGTAGTCTCGGATCATGTAGGTGAAGTCGAGCTCCGGCACGATCGCATTGTTCACGCCGGTGTTGATCGCGCCGAGCGTATCGCTCGCGCGCTCGTTCGGCTGGATGCTGATCGCGCGCAACCGGACCAGGACGTCACCCTGGTTGATCCCGTCCCCCGCCGACGCCGCGTGCGACAGCGAGGGCATCATGACGAGGCTTGCCGCCACGGCGGCAGCGGTGACGCATGTTCGAATCGTTTTATGCATGGTACGGACCC
Source organism: Burkholderia sp. AU33545 (assembly GCF_020419685.1). NCBI lineage: Bacteria > Pseudomonadati > Pseudomonadota > Betaproteobacteria > Burkholderiales > Burkholderiaceae > Burkholderia > Burkholderia sp. AU33545. The sequence goes on from NZ_JAIZRQ010000001.1 coordinate 1,263,779, forward strand.
CTTGAAGAATTTATTCCATTCTCCCTGTAGGGTCTTTGCGTCGCCTTGATATCCGTCAAGCCAGCGTAAACACTGGACGGTTTGTCGCAGGCTCCGCCGCACGGCCCGTCAGCAGCAGGTCGAGCAGATCGCGCACGCTGCGGATCGCACTGCCGAACGGCAGCGCTTCGCGGCCGCGGAAGAACAGGCCGTTCGCGACGTCGCCGCGCAACGCGGCCGCGAGCCGCGTGTCGATGCAGAAATGGCCGAACTTTTCGATGCCGTCGCGCAGCCCGCAGACGCTCAGGCACTCGAGCGCGGTCGGGCAGCGCTGCTTGAACGCGCCGAGCTTGTCGCGAATGCGCGTTTCGTTGCGCAGGTAGCGATCGAGCCAGGGGGTCTTCACAGCGCGCGCAGGCAGCCCCGTCACGCTGACGAATTCGACGATGTCCTCGGGCAGCGCATCGGCCAGCACGCGCTTGAAGTTCGGATGCGCATCGCCCTCTTCCGTCACCGCGAACGGCGTTCCCACCTGCACGCCGTTCGCGCCGGCCGCGAGCGCCGCTCGTACCGTGTCGTGACTGTTGATCCCGCCCGCGACGATCAGCGGGATCGTGTCGCGCGCGAGGCCGAGCGACGCCATCACCTGCGCGGTCTCGTCGAGCACGCGCGCGAAATCGAAGCGCGCATCGTGCATGTCGTCGATCTGCGTGACGCCGAGGTGGCCGCCCGCATGCGCGGGATGCTCGATCACGATCGCATCGGGCAGCCGCCCCTTCTTCATCCACTTCTTCAGCACCAGCGCGATCCCGCGGCTGTCCGACAGGATCGGGATCAGCGCGATGTCATGACCCTGCGTGAGATCGGGCAGATCGAGCGGCAGGCCGGCGCCCATCACGATCGCGTCCGCGCCTTCGTCGCACGCGACGCGCACGTATTCCGCGTGCGCGCTCACTGCCTTCATCACGTTGACCGCGATCATCCCGCGTCCTTCGCTGTAGGTCTTCGCGAGGCGAATCTCGCGCGCCAGCGCTTCGAGGTTCGCGGCCTCCAGCGTCGCACGATCGGGATTCGCGCGACAGCGCGCGAGCAAGTCTGCATGGTGGTGACGCAGGTCGATGCTCGCGATCGTGCCGAGCGCGCCTTCGCGCGCGACGCTGCCCGCGAGGCGGTGCGCGGAGACGCCGACGCCCATGCCGCCCTGCACCACGGGCAGCAAGGTGCGGCCGCGAATCGTGAGCGGCGGGAAGGAAGTGCGTGCGGTCATCTGAACCTCGTCGAAACATCGGAAATCGGAAACGCGATGATCGACGGATCCACCGGCGCGCACCTTGACGGCCGTCAATAAAAAAACGGCACGCGAGCGTGCCGTTCCGGGTCATGCGGCGTGAAACGCTCAGGCCGGATTCGCCGGCTTGAGCTGCATCGACTTGTACTCGAGATACTCTTCGAGCCCGTATACGCCGTTTTCGCGGCCGTATCCCGACTGCTTGTAGCCGCCGAACGGCGCGGCGCCGTTCCACGTGCCGCCGTTGATGTCGACCTGCCCCGTGCGGATGCGGCGCGCGACGCGCATCGCGCGTTCGTCGCTGCCCGCCCACACCGCGCCGCCGAGCCCATACGGCGAATCGTTCGCGATGCGCACGGCCTCGTCTTCGTCGCGATACGTGATGATCGACAGCACCGGTCCGAAGATCTCTTCCTGCGCGATCGCCGATTTCGGATCGACGCGGCCGAACACCGTCGGCTTCACGAAGAAGCCCTTCGCGAGCCCTTCCGGCAGGCCCGTGCCGCCGGTCACGAGTTCCGCGCCGTCGTCGATTCCGCGCTGGATGTAGGCCTGCACGCGCTGCTGCTGCACGGCCGATGCGAGTGCGCCGAGACGCGTCGTTTCCTGACGCGGGTCACCCGCGACATACGCTTCGGCTGCCGCCTTCGCGATCGCGCGCGCCTCGTCGTAGCGCGCCTCGGGCACCAGCATCCGCGTATGTGCCGAACAGGTCTGGCCCGCGTTCAGGTAGCACGCGTTGACCGTGCCCTTCACTGCCGCCGCGAAATCGGCATCGTCGAGGATCACCGACGCCGACTTGCCGCCCAGTTCGAGCGCGACGCGCTTCACGCTCGCGGCCGCGAGTTCGGCCACGCGCTTGCCGGCACGGGTCGAACCCGTGAACGACACCATGTCGACGTCCGGATCGGTCGCCAGCACCTCGCCGACGACCGGGCCATAACCGCACACGAGATTGAACACACCCGGCGGCAGGCCCGCTTCGTGAATCGCTTCGGCAAGCATGAACGCGTTGAGCGGCGCGACTTCGGATGGCTTCAGGACGACCGTGCAGCCGGCCGCGAGCGCCGGCGCGACCTTCAGCGTGATCTGGTTGAGCGGGTAGTTCCACGGCGTGATCGCCGCGACGACGCCGACCGGCTCGCGCACCACCCGCGAGTTGCCGAGCGTCGCCTCGAATTCGAACGATTCGGCGAGCTTCGCGTATGCCTTCCAGTTGTAGATCGGACCGCCGACCTGGATCGCGCGCGACAGCTTGATCGGCATGCCGACTTCACCGGTGATCGACTGCGCGAGTTCCTCACTGCGCGCCTGCAGACGCTCGACGATCTTGCGCAGGTAGCCCGCGCGCGTCGCGGGCGGCGTCGCGGCCCATGCGTCGAACGCCGCGCGCGCCGCACGGATCGCGTCCTGCGCGTCCGACGCCACGCCCTCGGGAATCCGGCCGATCACGGCCTCGGTGCCCGAGTCGATCACGTCGATCGTGCCCGTTCCGGCCGGCTTGCGCCATGCGCCGTCGATATAGAACTGATCGTAGATTTTCATCGCTTCCTGTCTCCCGGAAAACGGCCATTCTAACGAGTGCGGCGCGGCTGCGCGACGACGCCTGACGGGACCACGAGCGCCGCCGAACGGCCCGCGCGGACGCCGGCGAACGGGCGCCGGACGCCCGCTTCCCGCAACCGCGGCATCCGCGCCACGCCGGCGCGCCACGAGGCCCCACCTCGTGCCCCGCATCGTGCTATGTTTTTACTATGGGCGCCGGCTGCTGCGGGCCGCGCCACCCGGAATCGATGCCTTCGTGAGCGCTGCCATGACCGACGCACCCCATATCCTCGGCTCGCAAGATCGCCTGGAGCTGCTGTGCTGGCTCACCTGCGGCAATCTCGGCGCGTTTTACCTGAACGAAACCTGGCCGGATGCATCGTTCCAGGTGCAGGCCGCGCATCGCTGGCTCGACCGCCACCACCGGCAGTCCGACTGGCTCGCGATCGCGAAGCTGGCCGCGCTGGCGCAGGACATCGCAAAGCGGCACGCCGACTTCGTCGACGCATCGTGGGCGCGCGACGCGGTCGAGGAAATCGTCGATACCGACGATCTCGACTACCGGGCGAAACTCGTGCAATGGGTGTACGAAGACTGCTGCAAGGCGCTCGCCGACAAGCGGCTGGCCGACTGACCGCTCGCGCATGCGCGAGCGCCGGCTTGCGCCATCACGCTATCGGCAGCCGCTGCGTCGACTTCAGCTGCCGCAACGACAGGTTCGAGCGGATGCTCAGCACGCCCGGCAATCTGCGCAGCACCCGTTCGACGAAATGACTGTAGTCGTCGAGGTCGGCCGCCACCACCTGCAGCAGGAAATCCGCTTCGCCGGTCGTGTTGTCGCATGCAAGCACGTTGGGGCTCGCCTGGATCAGGCGCTCGAACTCGGCCGTCACCTCCTCGCTGTGCTGCGTGCAGACGATCTGCACGAACGCCATCACGCCGAGCCCGAGCTTGCGGCGGTCGAGCCGCGCGTGATAGCCCGCGATCAACCCCGCTTCCTCCAGCCGCCGGAGCCGGCGCCAGCAGGACGTCTCGCTCAGCGAGAACGCTTCGGCGAGCCGCGCATTCGACACGCGCCCGTCCTGCTGAAGCATGTCGAGCATGCCGCGATCGATCTTGTCCAGTGGTTCCATGAAAGCTCCTTGCGGCATTCCCGCGATCAGCGCAAGGCTATCTCAAGATTACCCGTATCTCAATCGCAAAATGAAAGATAAATCCGCATTCTTCCGGCTATATTGAAAGACTCATTCGATCCAGGAGGAGATGGTGAAAGCAGTCGTTTATGAAGCGTTCGGCGCGGCGCCGCGGTTGATGAATGTCGACGATCCGACGCCGGCGCCCGACGGCGTCGTGATCGAAGTGAAGGCGACCGGCGTGTGCCGCAGCGACTGGCACGGCTGGATGGGGCACGACCCGGACATTGTGCTGCCGCATGTGCCGGGGCACGAACTCGCCGGCGTCGTGGTCGCGGCGGGCGCGGCGGTCACGCGCTGGAAGGCGGGCGACCGCGTCACGGTGCCGTTCGTCGGCGGCTGCGGGCACTGCCCGGAATGCCACTCCGGCAATCAGCAGGTATGCGAACAACAGTTTCAGCCCGGCTTCACGCACTGGGGCTCGTTCGCCCAGTTCGTCGGCATCCATCACGCGGACCTCAACCTCGTGCGGCTGCCCGACGCGCTCGATTTCCCGACCGCGGCGAGCCTCGGATGCCGCTTCGTGACGTCGTTTCGTGCGGTGGTCGACCAGGGGCGCACGTCGGCCGGCCAGTGGGTGGCCGTGCACGGCTGCGGGGGCGTCGGCCTGTCGGCGATCATGATCGCGAATGCGATCGGTGCGAACGTCGTCGCGATCGACATTTCGGACCAGGCGCTCGCGCTCGCGCGATCGGTCGGCGCAGCGGCGACCGTCAATGCGTCGCAAGTCGCCGACGTCGTCGATGCGGTGAAGGAGATCACGCGCGGCGGCGCCCACGTGTCGCTCGATGCGCTCGGCCATCCGAGCACCTGCTTCAACTCGATCAGCAATCTGCGCCGCCGCGGCAAGCATGTGCAGGTCGGGCTGATGCTCGGCGAGCATGCAACGCCGGCCGTGCCGATGAGCAAAGTCATCGCGCACGAACTGGAGATTCTCGGCAGCCACGGGATGCAGGCGCATCGTTACGACGCGATGCTCGACATGGTGCATGCCGGCACGCTCGCGCCGAACCGGTTGATCGGCAAGGAAATCAGTCTGGGCCAATCGATTGATGCGCTGATGAACATAAACCGGTTCGAAGGCGCCGGTGTGACGGTCGTAACGGATTTTTCGGGCTGACGGCGCAGGGCTGACCGCGCGGGCGGTGGTGGCGGCCTGTTCCGGCGGCCTGTTCCGGCGCCCTGCACGTGCCGCCGCCCGGGTCGTCGCCGCCGCCAAGCTGCGGATGCGGGACCGCAACCGGCGACCGTGGCCGCGAGCGCTTGCCCCGATAAGAAAAAGCCCGCCAGGCTTGCACCTGGCGGGCTTCCAGTACATCAGGTCGCGGGCATGGCTGCCCGGGCGATTACTCCTGCCCCTGACTCGTCAGGAACTCCTCGTAATTCCCGCCGAAGTCGAACAGCGTGCCGTCCGTGCGCACTTCGATGATCCGGTTCGCCAGCCCGCTCACGAATTCGCGGTCGTGCGAAACGAAGATCAGCGTGCCTTCGAACTGCTCGAGCGCGATCTGCAGCGACTCGATCGACTCCATGTCCATGTGGTTGGTCGGCTCGTCCATCAGCAGCACGTTGTGGCGGCCGAGCATCAGCTTGCCCCAGATCATGCGGCCCTTCTCGCCGCCCGACAGCACCTTCACCGACTTCTTGATGTCGTCCGACGAGAACAGCAGGCGGCCCAGCGTGCCGCGCACCATCGTTTCGTCGTCGCCGTCCTTGCGGTACTGGTCGATCCAGTCCATCAGCGTGATGTCGTTCGGGAACTCCTCGTACGTGTCCTGCGGCATGTAGCCGACATTCGCGTTCTCGGACCACTTCACCGTGCCGTGATCGAGCTCGAGCGCGCCAAGCAGCGAACGCAGCAGCGTCGTCTTGCCCGCGCCGTTCTCGCCGATGATCGCGATGCGCTCGCCCGGCTGCACCGACAGGTTGAAGTTCTGGAAGATCGTGCGCTCGTACTTCTTCGTGATGTCTTCGGCAACCACCGCGACGTTGTGCAGCTTCTTCTCGAACTCGAAACGGATGAACGGGTTCTGACGCGACGACGGCTTGAATTCCTCGATCTTGATCTTGTCGATCTGCTTCGCGCGGCTCGTCGCCTGGCGGGCCTTCGACTTGTTCGCCGAGAAGCGGCGCACGAAGTCCTGCAGTTCGGCCACGCGCTCCTTCGCACGCGCGTTCGCCGCGGCCTGGCGCTCGCGCGCCTGTGCCGATGCGAGCATGTAGTCGTCGTAGTTGCCCGGCCAGACCTTCAGCGTGCCGTAGTCCATGTCGGCCATGTGCGTGCACACCGAGTTCAGGAAGTGACGATCGTGCGAGATGATGATCATCGTCGAGTTGTACTCGTTGAGCGTGTGCTCGAGCCAACGGATCGAGTTGATGTCCAGGTTGTTGGTCGGTTCGTCGAGCAGCAGCACGTCCGGCTTCGAGAACAGCGCCTGCGCGAGCAGCACGCGCAGCTTCCAGCCCGGCGCGACGTCGGCCATCGTGCCGTTGTGGAACTTCTCCTCGATGCCGATGCCGAGCAGCAGCGCACCCGCGCGCGCCTCGGCGTCGTAGCCGCCGTATTCGGCGAACTTGCCTTCGAGCTCGGCCGCGTGCATGTAGTCGTCGTCGGTGGCTTCCGGGTTCGCGTAGATCGCGTCGCGCTCGGTCATCGCAGCCCACATCTCGGTGTGGCCCATCATCACGACGTCGAGCACGCGCACGTTTTCATACGCGAACTGGTCCTGGCGCAGCTTGCCCAGGCGCACGTTCGGCTCCAGCGCGACGTTGCCGGCGCTCGGCTCGAGGTCGCCGCCCAGGATCTTCATGAAGGTCGACTTGCCGCAGCCGTTCGCGCCGATCAGACCATAGCGGTTGCCCTCGCCGAATTTGACCGAGATGTTCTCGAACAAGGGCTTCGGCCCGAATTGCATCGTGATGTTGGCAGTAGAAAGCACGGCAGGTCCCGTAAGAGAGAAATCGACGGAAAACCGTGTATTTTAGCAGGTGTCGGAGAAACTGCCGACCGCCCTGTTCCGGCCCCGCCAGCCGGACCGCCACGCGCGGCACCGGCCCTGCCTCGGACACCGTCACTTGCCGGCCTTCACCGCCGCCTTCTGCGCCGCCTTGGCCTTCATCTGGCCGAACAGCTCCGAGCACGGCACGTCGCGGTTATTGCTCGGCGCGATCAGCGGAATCAGCGCCGCGAACGGATTGATCAGGCCCAGTCCGACCATCGCGCCGGCGCGCAGCGCAAGCGCGCCGGCGTCGACGCCGACCTTCGGATTCTTGAACGTGCCCTTCGCGTACAACGGCGAACGCAACGAGAAGACCCGGAAACCCTTCGTATGCGGATGGATCTTCAGGTCGATCGATTCGTCGCGCAGGTTGACCGGGCCGTCGACGTTGATCAGCGCGTCGTCCGTATCGAGCGCGAACACCTTCGGGTCGAGCATGCCGTCGTTCGCGACGAAGTCGATCGCCGCGCAATTGATGTTCACGTCGCGGGTGCCGAACAGCTTCTCGTAGACGACGTTCGCGACGTTCAGCCCCGCCGCCTCCATCAGCAGCAGGCTGATGCGGCCATCCGTGATGAGCGCCTTCACTTCGCCGGTCGACGTCGCCGCGAGCGCGGCCGGTGAGTTGCCGGTCGCCGACAGCGACGCGTCGCCGTTGATTTCGCCGAACGCGGTCTGCATCACCTTCTGCGTCGGGAACAACTGCTTCAGCCGCAGGTGACGCGCGGCCAGCGTAAAGCGGCCCTTGAGCGGCGTGCGGCTGCCGTCGAGTTGCGCGTTCGTCGCGAGCGTGCCGCCCGCGACGCCGAACTGCAGCGGTTCGAGCGACAGCACGCCGTCCTGCAGCAGGATGTGCGTGTACAGGTCGGTGATCGGCAGTTGCGGGCTCTTGATCAGCTTGCGCCCGGTGAACTTCACGTCCGCGTCGATCGCGCTCCAGCGCTCGGTGCGGAACGTCGCGACCGGCAGCACGCGATCCGGCGGCTGGCGCGTCGTGTCGCCGCGCTTGGCCTTGCTTGCAGCCGAGTCGGCACCGATCACCGGTGCGAGGTCGGAGAACTGCAGCAGGTTCGACACGAGTTCGCCCGACAGCTTCGGCCGCGGTTCGCGCTGCGCCCAGGTGAGCGTGCCGCGGAGATCGCTGCCGCCGACGCGGCCGTTGAAATTTTCATAGCGGAACGTGCTCGCGTGCTGCTTGATGTTGCCGATCAGGCGACCCTCGGTCGCATACGGCGGCGTGTCCGGCAGCGTGATGCCCGTGATCTGGTAGAGGTGCGACATCGACGTGCCCTGCAGCCACAGACGCAGGTCAAGTGCCGCGAGATGCATCGGGTCGGTCAGCGTGCCGACGATCGCCAGCCGCGTGTCGCCAGCCTTCACGTCAGCCTGCAGCGGGAACGGCTGCGTCGTCTTCTCGATCGCCAGCACGCCGCCGACCTTGCCGGTGCCGCTGATCGGCACGTTCTTGTACCGGCCGTCGACCTTGAGCCCGAACGCATACGTCGGGCCGGCCGGCTTCGCGGCGGCAGCGGCACCCGACGCAGCGGACGCCCCGCTCGCGCCGGATGCCGGCACGGCCGTGGATGCGGAGGAAACCGAAGTAGCCGGAGCGGCAGCGGATGCACCCGACGACGCGACGGCGGACGCCCCGCTCGCGCCTTGCGCCGCCGACGCACCTGACGCACCCGACGCGGCCTCGGCACTCGCCGTCGCGCTCAGTCGCGCGGCACCGCTCTTGCCGACGCGTTGCGCCGACGCCGCGCGCGACGTTTGCTCCTGCTCCTTCAGCACGTCGCCGAGCGGAATCGGCTGGCCGAGCGTATCGATCGCGACCGTGAGATCGGCCTTCGTGATCGCATCGCGATACGTGACGACGCCCTTCGCGAAACCGAAGCTGTCGAGCCGCACCTTCCACGGCGACGGCTGCGACGATTCCTTGAACTGGAAGGTCCACGTATTGCGGCCGTCGGCGAGCCGCTCGAGGTCGACCGCGGGATTGACGACATCGATCGACGGAATGACGATTTCGTGCGCGAGGAGCGGAAGAATCGCGAGATCGAAATGCGCGGCATCGAGCGTGACGAACTTGGGCCCCTTCGCCCAGTCCGGGTTGCCGATCTCGAGTTGCGTGGCGGAGAAACTCGGCCAGGGCACCCATGCGCGCCAGCCGGTCTCGCCGTCGGGGCGGCGCCAGCCGACCTTGAGATCGCCATTGATCGCGAACGGGCGGCCAAGTGCGGTACTCACATGTTCGTTGACCCACGGTTTCGCGTGGTTCCAGTCGAACGTGAAGATGAAGATGCCGGCCGCCGCAATGACCAATGCGACGATACCGACGATCCATGCAGCCGATTTGCCGATGGCTCGTGCTAGCGTCATGGCGGTTCCGTTGTTGTTCTGCAGAGTTTGCGCACAATGTCGGGCCAACTTGCGTGAGTGAACGGAGCACGACACCGGCGGCTTTTCAATCGGTATTATGGCGCACGCCGCAGCAACGCTTCGGCGCCATTAACGCTTTTTTTCATTTGTGACATGACAGCCCCAAACGGCCTCATCGATGCGCAGCACATCACGCGCCGCGACGCCAGCAGCGGCAAGACACTGCTCGCGCCGACCGACTTCAGCCTCGCCGCGGGATCGCGAATTGCTATTACGGGACCGTCGGGCTCCGGCAAGAGCGTGTTGCTGCGCGCGCTCGCGTTGCTCGACCCGCTCGACGGCGGTCATATCCTGTGGCGCGGCAAGCGGATCAGGCGCGGCGCGATTCCGCGCTACCGGCGCAGCATTGCCTACGTGCGCCAGCGGCCCGCGCAGATGGACGGGACCGTCGAAGCGCAATTGCGCTACCCGTATTCACTCGCGATCTACCGCGACGTGACGTTCGACCGCGCACGCGCCGAAGCGCTCGCGGCACGCGCCGGTCGCGGCGCCGATTTTCTCGACAAGCGAGCGAGCGAACTGTCGGGCGGCGAAGCGCAGATCGCCGCGCTTCTGCGCGTGCTGCAGCTCGACCCCGACGTGCTGTTGCTCGACGAGCCGACGTCCGCGCTCGACCCCGACTCGATGCGCGCGATCGAAGCGCTTGTCGGCGCCTGGTTCGACGCGGCACCGGATGCACGTGCCTACATGTGGATCTCGCACGATCCGGCGCAAGCCGCCCGGATCGGCACGATGCGGCTCGTGATGCAGGCCGGCGTGCTGCACGCCGCGAACGCGATGGAGGCGCAGCGATGAGCCCCGCACTGCAGGACCTGAGCCTCGTCGACGTCGGGATCGCCGCCGCGCTCGTCGCGGTCAACGGCGCGATCTCGGCCGCGCTGTCGCTCGGCCTCGGGCGCAAGCTCGCGCTCGCCGCCGTGCGCACCGTCGTGCAGCTGCTGGCGATCGGCTACGTGCTCGGCTGGGTGTTCGGTCATCCGCACTGGACCGTCGTGCTGCCGCTCACCGCGTTGATGACGCTGATCGCAGGCTTCGCGGGCGCCGGCCGCGGCAAGCACACGTATCGCGGACAGCGTGTCGACAGCATCGCGTCGATCTGGTTCAGCAGCTGGTTCGTCGCGGCCGTCGGCCTGTTCGTCGTGATCCGCATTCATCCGTGGTACACGCCGCAATATGCGATCCCGATCCTCGGGATGATCCTCGGAAATACGCTCACGGGCGTGTCGCTCGGCGTCGAACGGATGATGGAGGAACTGACCGCGCGACGCGACCGCGTCGAGACGGCACTGGCGCTCGGTGCGACACGCTGGGAAGCCGCGCAGAACGCCGCGCGCCAGGCCGTGCGCGCTGGCATGCTGCCGACGCTCAACCAGATGGCCGTCGTCGGCGTCGTGAGCCTGCCGGGGATGATGACGGGCCAGGTGCTGGCCGGCCAGTCGCCGCTGCAGGCCGTGCGCTATCAGATCGTCATCATGTTCCTGATCGCCGCGGCGTCCGCGCTCGGCACCGTTGGCGCAGTGCTGATGACGTATCGCCGGTTGTTCTCGGCCGATCACCGGTTTCTTGCATCGCGGCTCGAGGAACGCGTGCATTGACCCGCGGCGCCGCGACATACGCGGCATCCGCGTGGCATGCGGTCAGCGGGCAGCGCGGCGTTTGCCGATGGCCCGGCGCAACGCGGCCGTGACGTCGGCGTCGGGTGCCAGCCCGTCGACCGATGCGACGAGCCGAACCGCGCGCGGCGTCGTCACATAGGCCTGCGCACCGACGTAACCGCCGCTGCCGGCCGAGCGCGTCGTAACGACGAGCGCCTGCGGCGCACGCGCGCCGAGGTCCGCCGTGAATGCATCGGCGACGGTGCCGTCACGCGCATGCAGCACGCCGGTCACGTAGTCGTCCGTATCGAAGCCGGGTGCGGCATGCGCGGTCGAATACACGCGCACCGCATAACTGCCGGTCGAGCACGGTTCGAGCGCGCCGCTCGACACGACGGCGGACTGCTGTCGCGACGGCAGCTCGACTTTCTTCACGAAGCTGCAATCGTCGGCTGCCTGCGCATGGACAGCGACGAACGCAGCCGCCGACAGCAGCAGGCGCATGCAATGTTTCATCGAAATGTCGTTCGGGGGAAGATGGAGGATGCCGGAAGGATAGCGTGACATCCGCATGACGTCACGCACGCCGCCGCGCGAATGGCCGCGCCACCGGCGCGTGCCGGGCGCGACGAAGTCGAACATCGCTCAATGGGAAGGCCCGAAGCCACGCGCCACAAACCGTCACGCGCGACCCTCCCCGGATCGCCCGGATGCGCATCGCGATGGTTGCGCGCGCACCGGACGCCTCACCGGCCGCGCGCCCCGCTCAGTGCTTGATCGACACCGTCACCTTCGTGCCGTCGCTCATCGTGACGGACTTCGAACCGCCATTGGTCGAAATCGACACCCACTTGACCTGGCTCACCGACACGACGTCCGGGCACTGCAGCGACTTGCCGCCCGCACTCACGTTGCGCGTGCCTTTCGGCGCGGCGGCCTGGAAGCTCATCTGCACGTTCGCGACCCCCTTCGCGTCAACCGACGGCGCGAGCCGCACCTGGGTCTGGCGCACCATCGCGCCGTTCGCGTCGCGCGGCAGATTGTCGGCGTTCGGGCAACCGTCGGGCATCGCGACCGCGCCGCCCGGCGGCACCGACTTCCAGTTGAAGTCATCCGTTTCGCCCGAGCGGATCTTGCGGGTCTCCTGCGTATTGCCGAAGGTCTTCGAGTCGACCTTGACGGTGTATTCGAGCTGCCCCGTCCCGCCGCCCTTCAGGCTGCCCTTGACAGGCGGCGCCGCGAATACGCTCGCGCTGACGCACGCCGCCGCGAACACGGCAGACCACGATGCGGCGACTGACAAGCTGCGTTGGCTCATGCTGACCTCCTTGTAATGCGGCGGCACGCGCGTGCCGCGCGGTTTTCGATGCATGATGCGTTGCCAGTCTACCGCCAAGCGGCATGCAATGCGCCGCAAACGCATCGGGTGTTACCCCGCTTGCGTTCGCGAAGCCGTATCCCGTACGTGCGATGCCGGCGCTCAAGAAAACGCCGGGCCGCCTCGCGTCTTCCGCCCCGAAGGAAGTCCCTTCGGGCGCCCGGCGCAAAGCGACAGGTTCGGGGGCACTCAGAAGCCGCTCAGCACCAGCTTGCCGATCGCGCGCCCGGCCTCGAGCAGTTGGTGCGCGCGCCGCAGGTTCGCGGCGTTGATCGTGCCGAGCTGCTCGCCGAGCGTCGTACGCAGCGTGCCGCCGTCGACGAGCCTCGCCACCTCGCTCAGGATCTTGTGCTGCTCGATCATGTCCGGCGTCTCGAACATCGCGCGCGTGAACATGAACTCCCAGTGAAACGCGGCGCTCTTCGCCTTCAGCAGCTCGACGGGAATCGGCTTCTCGTTCTCGACGATCGTGCAAATGCCGCCCTGCGGCCGGATTACTTCCGCCGCGGCAGAGAAATGACGATCCGTGTCGTTGAAGATCAGCACGTAGTCGACGTTCGCATGACCGATCTCGCGCAGTTGCGCAGGCAAGTCGCCGAAATGGTCGACCACGTCGTCCGCGCCGAGCGAGCGCACCCATTCGGCCGACGCCGGCCGCGACGCGGTCGCGATCACGTGCAGCTTGCCGAGCGTCTTCGCAAGCTGGATCGCGATCGAACCCACCCCGCCCGCACCGCCGATGATCAGCACCGACTTGCCTGCGTCCGCGCCCTGCGGCGACACGCGCAGCCGGTCGAACAGCGCCTCCCACGCGGTCAGCGCGGTGAGCGGCAACGCAGCCGACGCCGCGAAATCGAGCGAGCGCGGCTTGATCGCCGCGATCCGCTCGTCGACCGTGTGGAATGCGCTGTTCGCGCCGGGGCGCGTGATGCTGCCCGCGTAGAACACCTCGTCGCCGGGCCGGAACATCGTCACCTCGGCACCGACCGCCACGACCGTGCCGGCCGCGTCCCAGCCGAGCACGCGCGGGGCCTCCTCGACCTGCGGCTTCGGCGCGCGCACCTTGGTGTCGACCGGGTTCACGGAGATCGCCTCGACCTTCACCAGCAGGTCGCGCGGGCCCGGCACGGGTTGCGGCAGTTCCACGTCGACGAGCGCCTGCGGGTCGTCGATCGGCAGATAGCGGGTCAGTCCAACAGCTTTCATCACGAAACTCCTTCAGGGAAATCGGGCGGGCTGCGGCGCAGCCCCATGCATGTCATCGTAGGCGGCCCGATCATTCGAGAAAACCGCTATATTTCCTGAAACATTTTCAGGAATTTCAGAATAATGACGTCCGATCCGATTCCAGCCCCCGACAAGCCGCTCGACCTGCTCGACGTCGGCCTGTTCGTGCGTGCGGCGCTGCTCGCGAACGTGAGCGCGGCCGGACGCGAGTTCGGCGTGTCGGCCGCGGTCGCAAGCGCGCGCATCGCGCAGCTGGAGCGCCAGCTCGGCGCGCGGTTGCTGCATCGCACCACGCGCCGCATCAGCCTCACGCAGGACGGCGAAGTCTTCATGGCCCGCGCCGAGGCGCTGCTGTCGGCGGCCGACGCCGCGCGCGCGTCGGTCGGCCACGGCCGCAGCGAGCCGTACGGACGGCTGAAGGTGTCGATGTCGTCGTCGTTCGGCCGCCAGCACGTCGCGCCCGTGATTCCCGCATTCCTGCGCCGCTACCCGTCCGTGTCGCTCGACCTGCGGCTATCCGACGAGGTCGTCGACCTCGTCGACGACGGCTACGACGTCGCGATCCGCCTCGGCGCGCTGAAGGACTCGACGCTGGTCGCACGCAAGCTCGCCACCAACCGGCGCGTGCTGTGCTGCTCGCCCGCGTATCTCGCCGAACACGGGACGCCGCGCCATCCGGCCGATCTCGCGCAGCACGAATGCGTGATCCTCGGCGACCAGCGCGACTGGTCGTTCGTCACGCCGCAAGGCCCGCTCACCGTGCGGGTCGGCGGCCGGCTCGTCGCGAGCAACGGCGAGGCGATCCGCGAAGCGCTCGTCGACGGCTTCGGCATCGCGATCAAGTCGACCTGGGACGTCGGCCCGCTGCTCGCGAGCGGCGCGCTCGTCACGGTGCTCGACGATTACCCGTTCGCGAACGACGTCGCGATCTGGGCCGTCTATCCGAGCCGCGCGCACGTGCCGCTCAAGACGCTCGCGTTCATCGCGTTCCTGGCCGAACACTTCGGCGATCCGCCTTACTGGGATCGCGCGGATGAACGATAGGCGCCATCCCGTGAGCGGAGCTCGCGGCGGCGCCGGACGGGCATCCGCGGCGATCCGGTCGCGCCCGGACACCAACCGGCTACAATGGCGCGTTCGCGACGCGATGGCCCGACGCCGGACGGGGCCCGCGTTCGCAGGCGGCCGCATGCCGGCCGCGCACGCGTTTCATTCGCTTCCAATCATTCCGTCATGACCCACAACCTCGTCATCCAGAGTCTCGCGCCGTTGTCGGACGCGCATCACAAACCGCTGCTCGCGCTGTCGCGCGGCACCCGCATCGTGCAGACCGACGATCACGCGCTGCGTATCGAAAACGCAAACCCCGCGCAGCGGCTCGACATCGACGCGTACTGCGGCACGCACGCGCTCGACTTCGGCTTCGTCGAAGCCGGCCGTACGCTCGGCGAGTTCGGGCTCGTCGTGATGGACATGGATTCGACGCTGATCACGATCGAATGCATCGACGAGATCGCCGATTTCTGCGGGCTGAAGACGCAGGTCGCAGAGATCACCGAGGCATCGATGCGCGGCGAGATCCGCGACTTCAACGAAAGCCTCACGCGTCGCGTCGCGCTGCTCGCGGGGCTCGATGCGCAGGCGCTCGAGCGCGTGTACGAGGAACGGCTGCAATTGTCGCCGGGCGCGGAGACGATGCTCGCCGGCGTGAAGGCCGCGGGACTGAAAACGCTGCTCGTGTCGGGCGGCTTCACGTTCTTCACCGAGCGCTTGAAGGCGCGCCTCGGCCTCGACTACGCACACGCCAACACGCTCGAGATCGTCGACGGCAAGCTGACCGGCAAGGTGCTCGGCGAAATCGTCAACGCGGACGTGAAGGCGCGCATGCTGCGCGATACCTGTGCATCGCTCGGCCTCGAGCCGCGCCGCGCGATCGCGATGGGCGACGGGTCGAACGATCTGAAGATGATGGCCGAAGCCGGTTTGTCGGTCGCGTTCCACGCAAAGCCCGTCGTGCGCGACGCGGCCACCGTCGCATTCGACCACGTGGGTCTCGACGGGTTGCTGCGGCTGTTCTGATTTCCGGTCTGCGCACACCGCCCATGAAAAAACGCCCGCGCGATGTTGCATCGCGCGGGCGTTTCGTTTTCCGCTTCGGTTCCGTTATCGGCCGAGCGTAGCCTGCAGCGCGCGCTCGATGTCCGCACGCAGGTCGGCTTCGTCTTCAAGACCGACATAGAAGCGCACCAGCGTGCCGCGATGCGGCCACTCCGCACGCATCGACGCCACGTCGTAAGGCATCGCGAGGCTGCATGCGCCACCCCAGCTCCAGCCGATCGCGAACAGCTCGAGCGCCTCGACGAAACGATCGATCTGCTCGCTGCTGTAGCGCTCATCGAACACCACCGAGAACAGCCCGCCCGCGCCAGTGAAGTCGCGCACGAACGATGCGTGCCCCGGACAGTCGGGCAACTGCGGATGCAGCACGGCCGCAATCTCCGGGCGCGCCTTCAGCCATTGCGCGAGCGCGAGCGCGCTCTTGCCGTGCGCGTCGAAACGCACCTGCATGCTCGGCAGGCTGCGCAGCACGAGCGAGCAATCATCGACCGAGACGCCGATCCCGCAGCGCATCCGTGCGAGCTTCAGTTGCGCGTGCAGGTCCGCGTTCGCGGTGATGGTCGCGCCCATCAGTACGTCGCTGCCACCCGATTGATACTTGGTCAGCGCCTGCACCGAGATGTCGACCCCATGCTCGAACGGCTTGAACGCGAGGCCGGCCGAATACGTGTTGTCGATCGCGGTGACGATGCCGCGCGCCTGCGCGACCGTCGTGATCGCGCGCACGTCGGGCACTTCCATCGTCACCGAGCCCGGCGCCTCGATCCAGATCAACCGCGTGTTCGGCTGGATCAGGTCGGCGATGCCGGCACCGACGAGCGGATCGTAGAAGCGCGCGACGATGCCGAAATCCTTCGCGAGCCAGTTGCCGAAATCGGCGTTCGGCCCGTAGACGTTGTGCGGGATCAGCACGTCGTCGCCCGCCTTCACGATCCCGAAATAGACGTTCATGATCGCCGCGAGGCCCGACGGCTGCAGCAGCGCGTGCGTGCCGCCCTCGATCTCGGCGAGCCGCTGCGCGAGCGCGAGCGACGTCGGCGTTGCGTGCAGTCCGTAGCGCCACTGGTTGTCGTTGTGCCAGACCAGCGCGCGCATGGTCGCGAGATCGGGGAACACGACCGTCGATGCACGCTCGACCGGTGGGACGAACGAACGGAAGCCTTCCGGAATGATGTCGTCGGGTTGAACGATGCGGGTCTGGAGTGCGCGCTTCGAAGTGGATGCAGTCATGGCTGGAGACCGGGGGAAAGGCCGTTCGGTTGCGGAATATGTCGCTAGAGTAGCCAAAATCGGCGCGCTTGGCCCGGTACAATGCGCGCCGCGCGCACCGAGCCAGCGCGCGCTCAGTTGGTGGTGCGCAGGTCGACGATGCCGCCGACCGTCTCGATTTCCCGTACGCGGCCGTCGCGCACCTGCAGCGCCGCGCGCTTGCCCGGCGCCGGGCGCAGCACGACGGGTTGCGGATCCGATTCGTCCGAGTTCATCCGGTCAGCCTTCAGGTCGCCCGTCGCGTCGAAGCGGCCGATCCACACGCCCGTGATGTTCGTGCCGTCGTTCGATTCCTCGATTTCGAGCGTGTCTCCGTCGCGATCGCCGGCGAGCAGCACCACCTCGCCCGTGTCCGCGAACTGGTATTCGCCGTGCACGCCTTCCTCGTCCGTCTTCGGCCCGAGATGCACGACGATCGGCCGGTCGCCGAGGGTGCCCTCGTAGCGCGGCAGGCGGGCGAATTCCGGATTCGGCCGCAGCGGCCGCGCGGGCGCCGCTTCATCCTGCTGCGCGCCCGGTGCGACGGCCTGCGCCGCGGCCATGCCCGGCATCGCGAGGCCCGCCGCCAGCACACTGGCGATCACCAGCGCCCGTTGCCATTCGGAATATCGACCCACCTTGTGTTGCTCCTTGCTTCAGATTCGCTCAAAAAACGCGGCGGCATGCTGCCTGCCGCCGATGGTCATCGTCACGTACGCGAGGCCACGACCGGCACGCGTGAGCCGCGTCAGCCCTGCATCAGGCGTTCCACCGCCTCGCGCAACGGAATCGGCGCGACCGCGCCGTAACCCGTCGTCGACAGCGCCGCCGCCGCGTTCGCATAACGCGCGGCCGCGAACGGATCGTCGCCCGCGACGATCCGTGCAACGAACGCGCCGCCGAAGCAGTCGCCCGCGCCCGTCGCGTCGACGGCCTCGACCGCGAAGCCCGGCACCACCCGCCGTTCGTTCGGGGTCGCCACGTACGCGCCTTCCTTGCCGAGCTTCAGCGCGACGACCCGAGGCCCGTGTTCGAGCATCGCATCGACGATCGCGTCGCGATCGTTCGCGCCCGTGAGCGCCGTGACGTCGTCCCAGCTCGGCAGGCAGATGTCCGTCTGGCGCAGCGCTTCGCGCATCACCGCGCGGGCGCGCGGCAGCGGCCACAGCTTCAGGCGCAGGTTCGTATCGAAGCTGACCTGCGCACCGTTGCTGCGCGCGTGATCGATCGCCGCGAACGCGGCGTCGCATGCGGCCGTGC
Organism: Burkholderia sp. AU33545; assembly: GCF_020419685.1. Lineage (NCBI taxonomy): Bacteria > Pseudomonadati > Pseudomonadota > Betaproteobacteria > Burkholderiales > Burkholderiaceae > Burkholderia > Burkholderia sp. AU33545. Next base: position 1,282,048 of record NZ_JAIZRQ010000001.1, read on the forward strand.
TGATCGCGAGGCTGATGCCCGACAGGTGCACGGCCTTCGCCGCCGCCAGCGCATCGAGCGGCAGGTCGGCCACCGCATAGCGGCTCGCCGCCGAGCCCGCGCGCAGATAGTCGAACTGGTGACCCTCAGCGCCGTGCGTGACGAAATACACGCCGGTCGGCGCCGCGCAGTCGATCCGCACGTACGTCGTGTCGACGCGCTCCGCCGTCCACATGTCGGCCAGCAAGCGGCCGAACGGATCGTCGCCGATCGCGGACACGAAGCCCGTCGACGCACCCTGGCGCGCCGCGGCGATGCAGAAGTTCGACGTGTCGCCGCCGAAGCCCTGCAGGAACTCCGGACGCCCCGGCTGCGACTGGTTGAATTCGATCATCGCCTCGCCGAGCGCGAGGATCTGCGGAAACGCAGCGGTCATCGCTTAAACCTCGCCCCACAGGTCGTGGCCGTCCGCGCCGGTGATCTTCACCGACACGAAATCGCCGACCTTGTAGCGCTTCGACGCCTTCATCGCCGGTTCGACGTAGACGACCCCGTCGATCTCCGGCGCATCCGCCGCCGTGCGGCCGATGCCGCCTTCCTCGCTGACTTCGTCGATCAGCACCTTGAGGGTCTTGCCGACCTTGCGCTGGATGCGCTGCGCCGACACTTCCTCGGCGACTTCCATGAAGCGCGCGCGGCGCTCTTCGCGAACGTCGTCCGGCAGTGCGCCGTCCAGGTCGTTCGCCGTTGCGCCTTCGACCGGCGAATAGGCAAAGCAGCCGACGCGATCGAGTTCCGCCTCGCGGATGAAGTCGAGCAGCGTTTCGAACTGCTCTTCCGTCTCGCCGGGGAAGCCGGCGATGAACGTGCTGCGGATCGTCAGGTCCGGGCAGATCTCGCGCCACTTCTGCACGCGCTCGAGCACCTTCTCGGCGTTCGCCGGGCGCTTCATGCGCTTCAGCACTTCCGGATGCGCGTGCTGGAACGGCACGTCGAGATACGGCAGCACGTGGCCCTTGAACGGGCCTTCGGCCATCAGCGGAATGACTTCGTCGACGCTCGGATACGGATACACGTAGTGCAGGCGCACCCATGCACCGTACTGCGCGGCGAGTTCGCCGAGCGCGGCGACCAGGTCGGTCATGCGCGTCTTGATCGGCTTGCCGTTCCAGAAGCCCGTGCGGTACTTCACGTCGACGCCGTACGCGCTCGTGTCCTGCGAGATCACGAGCAGTTCCTTCACGCCCGACTTGAACAGGTTCTCCGCTTCGAGCATCACTTCCGCGACCGGGCGCGACACGAGGTCGCCGCGCATCGACGGAATGATGCAGAACGTGCAGCGGTGGTTGCAGCCTTCGGAAATCTTCAGGTACGCATAGTGGCGCGGCGTGAGCTTGATGCCGGCGGCCGGCACGAGGTCGACGAACGGGTCGTGCGGCTTCGGCAGATGCGAGTGCACGGCCTGCATCACTTCACCCACCGCGTGCGGGCCGGTGACGGCGAGCACCTTCGGGTGGACTTCCTCGATGAGGTTCGAGCCGCTGGCACTCGACTTCGCGCCGAGGCAGCCGGTGACAATCACCTTGCCGTTCTCGGTCAGCGCTTCGCCGATCGCGTCGAGGCTTTCCTGCACGGCCTCGTCGATGAAGCCGCAAGTGTTGACGACGACGAGGTCGGCACCGTCGTAGGTGCCGGAGATTTCATAACCTTCGGCGCGCAGTTGGGTGATGATTTGTTCGGAGTCGACGAGCGCCTTGGGGCACCCGAGCGACACGAAGCCTACTTTGGGGGACTGGGACATCTGGAATGTGGGGGGCGTGGCGGCAAAAGCGTGAGTTTACAGCTATTTATGGGTCAGCGAGGCAAAACCGGCGATCAAGACGCCGTGAATGGCGCCCTCAATACGCAGCGCGCGCAGGCGCATCGGACCGCCACCGGCGGCTGATCCAGCCCTTTCAGACCGAGATGCTGAAACGATGGGCACGATCACCGCACGTCATGCACGACAATCGCCCCGGCCTCACTCCGCCCCTATGCGAAAATCGCTGCATCCGCTCCCTTCACTTACCCAATGGGGTTCGCATGACCACCCACATCACGATCGAATTCACCGAGCACGCCGCCGAGACCATCGGCGAGCAGACCAGCACCAGTTTTTCCTATGACCAGGGCGCCCACGTGCCGCAGCCGGGCGACTTCGTCGAACTCGAGAATTCGCGGCAGACGTTTCTCGTGATCGGCCGGGTGTTTTCGCTGAAGGCGAACTACTGCGCAGTGAAGCTCGTGCTCGACCTTCCTCCCGCAGACGATCACCAGGATTTCGATCCGGCACTTTGAGGTAAGCCGGCGAACCGCGGGCGCTTTGCCGCTGCCCGTCATCACAAGGTCCGGCGCAACGGCGATCGGCCGCAATGGCACAAACGCACGCCATGAGGCGCGACACGCCCGGGTATCGATTCGCTGATGACTGTCTGGATGAGGTCGGGGCGACCAGATCACGATCATGCCCGCCCCCACGCGAGGGTACGGGCATTCGGTGCCGACGATCAGGAGCGACCGTCGGCAACATCTTGCGGCAGCGGCCATCGTCGTGCCTGGGCACACGATCGGCCGCATCGCACCGCCGCGCGTCGCGGCGCCAAACCTGGCGCCGGGCGGCGGGTGCCGCCGCGACCGGCCTGCCGCGCACGCGTTACTTCTTCTCCGGCTCCGGCGCGCCCGGTTGCTTGAACGGGAACGTGCTGAACATCGACTTCGCCTGGCTCTGCATCTGCTCCTGCATCTGCACGAACATGTTCTTCGACTGCTCGATGTAGCTCGTCATCATCCCTTGCATCATCGGCGCCTGCATGTTCATGAACTGCGACCAGACTTCCGGATTCATCGCGTTGCCTTCGTACAGGTTCTTCGATTGATCCGCGAGCTTGTTCTGGATGTCGATGAACGCCTGGATGTTCTTTTCCAGATACGTTCCCATCATGCCCTGCATCGCATGACCGTAGAAACGGATGATCTGCGACAGCATCGACGACGAGAACATCGGCACGCCACCGCTCTCTTCCTCGAGGATGATCTGCAGCAGGATGCTGCGCGTCAGGTCCTCGTTGGATTTCGCGTCGACGACCTTGAAGTCCTCCTGTTCCAGCACGAGCTGCTTGACGTCGGTCAGCGTGATGTACGTGCTCGTCTCGGTATCGTAGAGCCGGCGGTTCGGGTACTTCTTGATGAGCCGCTCGGCCGTTTTCTTTGTAGTAGTCATGTAACGCCTTTCGGTGCAGCGTAGCGCAAGTGACAAATCCCCGCCTCCCGGATCCGGGAGGCGGGGGCCTTCGGAAACGCCAGGCCGCGCGGCCGCAGCGGCGCGCGCAGCCGGACGTTCAGCCCATATGCAGGCCGCCGTTCAGCGAGAAGTCGGCGCCCGTCGCGAAGCCGGAGTCATTCGACGCGAGCCACGCGACGATCGAACCGATTTCCTCCGGCCCGCCGAGACGACGCACCGGGATCGTCGCGACGATCTTCTCGAGCACGTCCGGCCGGATCGCCTTCACCATGTCGGTGCCGATGTAGCCGGGCGACACGGTGTTGACCGTCACGCCTTTCGTTGCGACTTCCTGCGCGAGCGACATCGTGAAACCGTGGATGCCGGCCTTCGCGGTCGAGTAGTTCGTCTGGCCGAATTGCCCCTTCTGGCCGTTCACCGACGAAATGTTGATGATCCGGCCCCAGCCACGCTCGACCATCCCGTCGATCACCTGCTTCGTCACGTTGAACAGGCTCGTCAGGTTGGTGTCGATAACGGCCGTCCAGTCTTCATGCGTCATCTTGCGGAACACGACGTCGCGCGTGATGCCCGCGTTGTTGACCAGCACGTCGATCTCGCCGACTTCGGCCTTGACCTTGTCGAACGCTGCCTTGGTCGAGTCCCAGTCGCCCACGTTGCCTTCCGACGCGATGAAATCGTAGCCGAGCGCCTTCTGTTCCTCGAGCCATTTCACCCGGCGCGGCGAGTTCGGGCCGCAACCCGCGACCACCTTGAAGCCGTCTTTCGACAGACGCTGGCAGATGCTGGTGCCGATGCCGCCCATCCCGCCCGTTACGTACGCAATTCGCTGAGACATAAATCTCACTCCATTTTTTGGTTTCGAGAGCCGCCGGAGGCCCCCTCTGACTTCACGTGCGCCGGCCGAAGCCGCAATCGGCCGGCGCACGGATTGGTTTGGCAGTGACCGACGAGCCGTTACGGACGTTCGACCGCGAGCGCGACGCCCATCCCGCCGCCGATGCACAGCGACGCCAGCCCGCGCTTCGCATCGCGCTTGACCATCTCGTGCAGCAGCGTCACCAGGATCCGGCAGCCCGACGCGCCGATCGGGTGACCGATCGCGATCGCCCCGCCGTTCACGTTCACCTTCGACGTGTCCCAGCCCATCTGCTTGTGCACCGCCAGCGCCTGCGCCGCGAATGCCTCGTTGATTTCCATCAGGTCCAGGTCGCCCGGCGTCCAGCCCGCACGCTCCAGGCAGCGGCGCGATGCCGGCACCGGACCCATGCCCATCACGCTCGGATCCACGCCCGCGTTCGCGTATGCCTTGATCCGCGCAAGCGGCGTCAGGCCCAGTGCTGCCGCCTTCTGCGCCGACATCACCAGCACCGCCGCCGCGCCGTCGTTCAGCCCCGACGCGTTCGCCGCCGTCACCGAGCCGTCCTTCGAGAACGCCGGCTTCAGCCCCGCCAGCGATTCCGCCGTCA
>NZ_JAIZRQ010000021.1:0-690 GCF_020419685.1 Burkholderia sp. AU33545
CAAACCGCCTGCGCACGCTTTACGCCCAGTAATTCCGATTAACGCTTGCACCCTACGTATTACCGCGGCTGCTGGCACGTAGTTAGCCGGTGCTTATTCTTCCGGTACCGTCATCCCCCGGCTATATTAGAACCAAGGATTTCTTTCCGGACAAAAGTGCTTTACAACCCGAAGGCCTTCTTCACACACGCGGCATTGCTGGATCAGGCTTTCGCCCATTGTCCAAAATTCCCCACTGCTGCCTCCCGTAGGAGTCTGGGCCGTGTCTCAGTCCCAGTGTGGCTGGTCGTCCTCTCAGACCAGCTACTGATCGTCGCCTTGGTAGGCCTTTACCCCACCAACTAGCTAATCAGCCATCGGCCAACCCTATAGCGCGAGGCCCGAAGGTCCCCCGCTTTCATCCGTAGATCGTATGCGGTATTAATCCGGCTTTCGCCGGGCTATCCCCCACTACAGGACATGTTCCGATGTATTACTCACCCGTTCGCCACTCGCCACCAGGTGCAAGCACCCGTGCTGCCGTTCGACTTGCATGTGTAAGGCATGCCGCCAGCGTTCAATCTGAGCCAGGATCAAACTCTTCAGTTTAAACCTGTTACTGTTTTCGGTTCTTTCGAACCGGTCGCTCACTCAAAGCTGACAGGAATATGAATTGCTTCATAAACCTGACTTACTTTAGTGTGAGACTCT
>NZ_JAIZRQ010000022.1:0-635 GCF_020419685.1 Burkholderia sp. AU33545
CAGGTGCTGGCGGCGGGCTCGGGGCAGAACCCGGCGCGCCAATCGCTGATCAAGGCCGGCCTGCCGACCGCGGTGCCGGGCATGACGATCAACAAGGTGTGCGGCTCGGGCCTGAAGGCCGTGATGCTGGCGGCGAACGCGATCGTGGCGGGCGACGCGGACATCGTGATCGCGGGCGGCCAGGAAAACATGAGCGCGGCGCCGCACGTGCTGCCGGGCTCGCGCGACGGGTTCCGGATGGGCGACGCGAAGCTGGTCGACACGATGATCGTGGACGGCCTGTGGGACGTGTACAACCAGTACCACATGGGCATCACGGCGGAGAACGTCGCGAAGGAATACGGGATCACGCGCGAGGAGCAGGACGCGTTCGCGGCGCTGTCGCAGAACAAGGCGGAAGCCGCGCAGAAGGCCGGGCGCTTCGATGCGGAGATCGTGCCGGTGTCGATTCCGCAGCGCAAGGGCGAGCCGCTGCAGTTCGCGACCGACGAGTTCGTGCGTCACGGCGTGACGGCGGAATCGCTGGCGGGGCTGAAGCCGGCGTTCTCGAAGGACGGCTCGGTGACGGCGGCGAACGCGTCGGGGCTGAACGACGGCGCGGCGGCGGTGCTGGTGATGTCGGCGCAGAAGGCGGC
>NZ_JAIZRQ010000023.1:0-608 GCF_020419685.1 Burkholderia sp. AU33545
AAGTGGCTAGTCTAACCGCAAGGAGGACGGTCACCACGGTAGGATTCATGACTGGGGTGAAGTCGTAACAAGGTAGCCGTATCGGAAGGTGCGGCTGGATCACCTCCTTTCCAGAGCTTCTCGCAAAATTGAGCGCTCACGCTTATCGGCTGTTGATAAAGACAGAAAGACTGTCTGTTAGCGGTATTAATCGGTTATAATACCGGCCGCTTTCGATAATCCTCAATGACAAACATTCGAATGAAGTTTGGTTCGAGTTTTTCTCATTGGCGATTGAGCCAGTCAGAGCGGTACGAAAGTATCGGCTGTCGTTCTTTAACAATCTGGAAGAAGTAAGTAATTTGGATAGCGGAAGCGTCTTGAGATGGACGTGAAAACTATCCGGGTTGTGATTGTATCGATGTATCTCAAGATGATTCGTAAACTACTCCCTTCGGGAGTGGGGCCAGAGTAAGCGCTAAAGCGCTAACTCTAGCCGACATCAATTGGAATACGGCACAACGCGAGAACTCAACCTGTAACGAGACAGACTCGTTATAGGGTCAAGCGAACAAGTGCATGTGGTGGATGCCTTGGCGATCACAGGCGATGAAGGACGCGGTAGCCTG
>NZ_JAIZRQ010000024.1:0-552 GCF_020419685.1 Burkholderia sp. AU33545
CGCTCACCACGCTGCTCGGATTGCCGCCCGCGAACGTGGTGGTCACGCCGCCGACGGTACCCGTCGGCGTCGCGTTGGGCGCTCCAGTGACGGAGCCGCTGCCGAGTGCGACGTCGCCGGCGTTGTTTGCGATGGCATTCGGGCCGATCGCGACCGAATCGGTGCCGAGCGCCTGGCTGTCGGCTGCTGTCGAATTTGCGTGGAAGTACTTGATGCCCTGGTTGTTGATGCTGTCGATCGCCGAGCCGACGCTGTTGGCGGTCGACGTTGTGCCGTTCGCGTTGTACGTCGTGTACGACGGAGCGGAAACCGTGCCGGTTGCCGGGTTGTAGCTCGCGCCGCCGCCGAGGGCTGCGGCGGTGCTGCTGCCCAGATTGTCGGTCTTGGTCGTGACAGTGCTGAGGCCCGTGGACAACGAGTTGATACCCGTCGAGGTCGACGTGGAGAGCGAGCTGATCGAGCTATTAGCCGACGAGAGACCCGTCGACGTGGACGACGACAGCGACGTGACCGAGCTGTTGGTCGAGCTGAGGCCCGTGGACAACGAGTTGA